>NZ_BLAF01000006.1:123336-207005 GCF_009687885.1 Acrocarpospora pleiomorpha | reverse complement strand
GCCGAGCAGCGGGCGGCCCGGGCCGAGCAGGTCGCCGAGGACGCGCGGGCCGAGGCCGTGCGCGTACGGGACGACGCCACGGCGGCGCGCGAGCAGCTCGCCGCCGCGCACGCCGACCAGGTGGCCGCGCTGCGGGAGCGCATCACCGCGGCCGACCAGGCCGCCACCGACCTGCGCCAGCGCGCCGAACGGGCCGAGGTGCTGGCCGAGAGCGAGCGGGCCGAGCGGCTCGCCCTGGCGCAGCCGGCGGAAGAGGCCGAACCGCCGCAGTCCGATTGAAATTTCAACTATCTCCCCGGAAATGTCACTGCCCCCGGCTTAGATGAGCGCTGCCTGTCTGGCTCGGGGGCATCCCCTGCTGATGAGGAGAGCACGTGTCCGACCACAGCACCACCACGGCGGCGGCCGCCGCGCCCCGCAAGAGAGCCCATGACCACCGCCAGCTCGCCGAGGTCCTCAGCTGGACCCCAGGCCAGGTAAACCGGGCCCTGGCCGCCGGCGTCTTGCCGGCGTACGACATGAAGACGCCCCGCTGGTCGGGCCCGCTGGTCGACCAGCTGGAAGCCCGGCGCGAGGAGCTCACCACCGCGATCCCGGACGACGTGGACGGCGACGAGCTGATGACCCTACTGGGCATCACCTACGGCGACTACCAGCGCGGCCGCAACGCCGGCGTCATCCCCGGACCCGACCGCCCCTCCGCGTGGGGCCTCTTGTGGACCCGGGGCCTGGCCGAGGAGCTCGCCGGCCGGGCCGAGGAGATCCGCGCCGCGATCCCGCCCGCCCCGCTGGGCGCGCACCGCTGCGCCGCGCTGCTGTCGGAGCGCACGGGCCTGGACGTCGCCGTCGCCGACATCACAACACTCAACCGGCGCGACCTGACCAGCGTGGTGGACTGGTACAAGAAGTGGGCGCTGTACGACGTGGCCGCGCTCCTGGCCCTCATCGCCGATGAGGCCGGGCTGGCCACCCTGACCGAGATCGTGACCGAACGGCAGGCCTGGATGGCCGCCTCGATCACCGCCAAGGACGCCGCGCACTGGCTCGGCTGGCGCGTGGAGGACCTGCAACGCGTGGCGGGTGAGCGAGGCATGAAGCCCGGCCGGTTCGACCGGTGGGCGCGAACCGACGTCGCGGCCCTGACCGAGGATGAGGAGCTGATCGAGCGGGTACGGCGCGAGCAGCTGCTCGGCCCCGAGCAGGCCGCCGTCCACATGGAGATCCGGCGCCGTGACTTCGATTACGTCGTAGCTGCCGGGTGGGTGCGGCCGGTCCAGTGGGTGACCCGCGAGGTGGGCGTACGAAAAACGGTGGAGGTCCCGCTGTACCAGGTCGGTGATCTGGAGGACGCGCTGGCCGAGGTGCCCGGCGTCGACTGGGAGGCCGTCCGGGCGGTGAAGCCCGGCGGGGTCAGCCCGCTGCGCGAGCACACCCGGCTGCCGGCCGCCCGCGCCCAGGTGATCCGCGCGTTCTGCGCCCAGCTCGCCGCCGACCACAAGGTGGAGGTGTGGCCGCACTTCTGGAACGCCGGCGACCGGTGGGAGATCGACTGGGAGATCAACGAGGACGGCCACCCCACCAAGCCGGAAGTCGCGGCCGCGCTGTCGGCCCACCGCGGCGCCCGCCAGCACATCGACCACATCACCCTGTCCACCGCGGTGGGCCAGGTGATCCGCTGGGCCCGCGAATGCCTCAAGCCCGGCGCCGCCGTCGTCATCGACACCGAGACCACCGGCCTTGCCGGCGTCGTCGTGGAGATCGCCGTCGTGGACGCCTGCACCGGGGACGTGCTGCTGGACACCCTGGTCAACCCGGGCGGTGTGCCGGTCGAGGACGGCGCCCGGATGGTGCACGGGATCAGCGATGAGGCCCTGGGGCAGGCGCCCACCTGGGACCAGGTGTTCCCGCTGTTCCTGGCTGCGGTCGGCAGCGCCCGGCTGCTGGCCTATAACGCGCCGTTCGACCGGGCGGCGATCGCGGCCACCCACGCCAACGCCGGATTGTGGTCGGGCGGGCTGCCGGCCGGTGATCGGTGGGACTGCATCATGGACGCCCGCTCCACCTGGGCGCGCGTCGGCTACTGGCTCGCGCTGGGCGGTGGCCACCGCGCCCGGGGCGACGCGCTGGACGCCCGGCGGGTCCTGCAGGCGATCGGCACGCCGCACGGCGGGAGGTGACCCTGCCCGGCCGGAACACGAAAGGACGCCTTCCGCTCTCCGGAGGACTGCGGAGCAGGTGATCATGGGCGCTCGTCTAAATCCGGCTTCGTGGCGAGGGTGAACTCCCGGGGCTCGTGAAGCGTCCTTACCTCCGTCCCCCACGCTGACGAACAAGAGGTGCCCCCATGGGGATCATCAAGGACGCGAAGCTCGATGCCCTGCGCAAGGAGGCCGAGCGCGCCCTGCAGGAAGGTCGATGGGTCTTCGCCCCCCGGCTGAACACGCCAGCCACGCAGCACAACTTCTCCGGGTCCATATCCGGGTGGGCCGAGATGATCGAGATGATCGAGTCGCTCGGCTGGGGCATGGCCCACTGGAGCGTCTCCACGGACCCGAAGGGCCGGCCGGAGGCCTACCCGCTGTTCCGCCGCCGGGCCTGACCATCTCGAAACGCGACAAGGACGCCCCCGCTCTCCGAAGAGAGCGGGGGCGCCTTGTTCGGGTCGCCGCCCTGAGGGCGGTCGGAGCCCGGTTATCGTGGCTGGCCCCGAGGGGCCTGATAACGAGTCCGCGGGCCAGGTTACAGGCCGGACCGCTTGGGCGGGTAGATCGCCGTCGGCGCCAGGACCCGACCCTGGTTGTCGCGCGGGGCGGCAACCGGGGTGACCACCCGGCGCGCCTCCCACGCGGCGAGCAGGACCAGGCCGCCGTCGATCCAGTCCTGCACGCGGTCCTCGGACACCGCCCAGTCCGGCGGGATCCACCCGAGCAGCGCGGCAATGCGGCCGAGCGCGACCACCCCGATCACGATGATCATCCTGATCAGGATCGGCTGACGTTTGACGATGGCACCCATGGCCCTTAGACCTCCTCGTCGGGGTCGTCGGTGACCAGGTTGATGACCTGGATGGTCAGGGTCACCTGGCGGCCGTATTGGCCGTGGTGGCCGGAGGCCTGCACCGACACCGCCATGCCCTCGGGCCAGGACTCCAGCTCCGAGACGACGAACGCCTTGACGGCATCCAGCTGACTGGTGTCGCCGGACCCGGGCTGAGCCCGGACTGCCTTGATGACCGCCGCGGGGGTGCCGGCGGCTGCGAAACCAAAACTCATGGTGCTCCTTCTCGGGATGCCGCCCTCGAATGAGGGCGGAAAACAGGAAGACCCGCCGCATGTGGGCAGGTCAGGGGTGTGCAGTGATATTTCTTTACCGGTCGGCCGAGGCCTCGGGCGAGGTCTGCGGCGGCCGCCAGGACCACGTCATGTCCCAGGTCGCCTTGTCCACCCGGCCGTTCTCCGGCAGACCCGTCGCACGCTGGTAACCGCGGCAGACCGTGCGGGACTCAGGCCCGTACCAGCTGTCGACGTCGATGTTCCAGCCGCGCGTCTTGAGGCGCTCCTGCCAGAGCCGAATGTCCTCGCCGAACATCATGGGCTCGTCCACCATCAGCAGCCGCCCGGGCCACTGCGGGACGCCACCCTTCATGATGATCTTGATCGGGGGCGCAGGCTTGGGTGCGGGCTCGTCGTCGATCGGCATGCCCGCGTTCAGCCAGGACTGCAGGCGCGGCCCCGGGCAGCTGGTCGGGAAGGACTGGCCGTGGCCGCGGCGCAGCAGCTTGCGCCCGGCCCGCCGGCAGGACTCCTCATACAGCCAGCGGATCGACCGCAGCGCCGCCGGCGTCGGGTTGTTCTTCCCGATGAAGGCGGCCGAGATGCCGCTGCGGTTGTGGTTCGGGCAGTGCGCCCCGACCGCCAGCCAGCCGCGCCCCTCGTAGATGACGCCGTCCTCGTCGACGAGGAAGTTGTAGCCGACGTCGGACCAGCCGTTGTCGTCGATGTGGAAATCCTGGATGGACCGGATCGACTGGCCGCGAGGGCCTGCGGTGTGGTGGACGTAAAACTCGGTGCGTTGCGCCCAGGTGATCCGGTACACCGTGCTGGCCGGGCGCCGGGCGTTCCACCCTTCCCTGCTGATGATCTTCATGTGCTGTTCTCTCCTTTCTCGGGGGCCGCGGCGTAGGCCGCGGCGACCCGCCGGCGAGCCAGCTCCGCGTTCCGCGCGCCGAGCTCGATGCCGACGAACGAGCGGGCTTCCTCGGCGGCCGCGATACCGGTTGAGCCGGACCCGACGAACGGGTCCAGCACGGACCCGCCCGGCGGGCAGATCTGGATGAGCTGGCGCAGCACCGGGACGGGCTTCTGGGTGATGTGCACCCGGGTCTTGCCTCGGGGCTGCGAGCCCTCGACCAGGCCGGGCAGAAAGAGGGGCTCGGCGTGGCGCAGCGGCTGGCCGTTGGTGGCCCACAGGATGTACTCGCACTCGCGCCGGAACCCGTCCCGCTGCGGACGGCTGATCGGCTTGCGCCAGGGCACGATGCCGCGCCAGGTCCAGCCGCCGATCTGCAGCGCGTCGGACGTGGCGGGCAATTGCCTGAAGTCGGTGAAGACCAGCAGGGACGCGCCGTCCCGGCTGACCCGCAGGCACTCGATCAGGACCAGGGACAACCACAACGTGTAGGACCGCTGGTCGCGGTTGTCCCCGCCGGCGAAGTCGGCCAGCTCGCCGCTGGCGTCGGAGTCGCCGGAGACGTACTTGTCCCGCGCGGACTGGTTGCTTCTCTCGGAGTTGGTTCGGCCGCCGCTGTTGTACGGCGGGTCGGCCACGACCAGGTCGACGGACCCGTCGGGCAGGGTGGGCAGGACGGCGAGCGCGTCGCCCTGGTGGACGTGATGGGTGAGGGACATGCGGGCTCCCTGGCCGCGTACACCCGTGCGGGTGAGCGGGTCGGCGGGAGGGGGTGGCCGTGCGGGGGTTCCTGGCCCGGACTACCCCCGCGGAGCCCGGGCCAGGAGATCAGCGCGCGTACGACTACGCGCGGATGAGTGACAGCAGGGCGATCACCACGGCGGCGGCGGTGAGCATCACGCCCACGACGGCGATCAGGCGCCGGCGGGCCTCGGCGTGCTCCTCTTTGGTGACGAATCGCTCGTTCGCCTTGTGGAGCTCCTCCAGCCGGGCGTTGGTCGCCGAGCGGTCGTCATCGACCCGGCGCACCAGCTCGGCGTGCCGGGCGTCCACATGGTCGAGGCGCTGAATCACCAGGGCGAGCTGGCCCCGGATCTCGGTCAGACCTTGGACGACGACCAGGCGCAGCTCGGCCACGGCGCCCGCCAGGTCCTGGTCGGTCATCACGCTGTCCCGAGCAGAGCGGGCAGCTGCATGCCGACGAACCCGCCCGGCGGTTTGAGCGTGTGGCTCGGCAGCACGAAGCGCTCCTTGCTGGCGCGCAGGTGGTCCAGGGTGAGCTGGCGGGCGGCCACGCGGTGCGGGTCCAGGCTCAGGCCCTGGCGGATGGGGTCCAGCGGGTGCGGGTCGGCCTGGCGGCGGGACCCGACGTAGATCAGGGCGTCCTGGCGCTCCTTGCGCGGCGCGGCGGCGATCTTGATCCGGTGGGTCTTGACGGCCTGGATGCGGTGCAGGTGGGCCTGGCGGCGGGTCTCGTCGGACACGCCGGGGGTGTGCGGGCCGGGCAGGCCGTGGATCTCCTGCAGGATGGCCCTCGCCGCCTCGTCGTTGAACACCAGCGTGTCGCGGGGGTCGGGGATGAACGGCTCGTACTGGGCGACCTCCAGCAGCGTGTCGACGTCGCCGGGTTTGATGCCGTATTCGGCGCACCTCCACTCAAACAGCGAGTGGGGGAAGGCGTGGTCGACGTGCGCGCCGGAGGCCTTGTGCACGTGGTAGATGCACCACATCGGTTCCCCGCCGATCGGCACGTCCTCCGGCCGGCCCTCCTCCAGGCCGGTCAGTCCGGTGTACCCGAGCTCGACGTCCCAGGTCTGCAGCAGCTGCGCCACCGCCGCCCCCCTTCTATGCGTGCTGGTGAACCCACCAGTACATGGCGAACCCGGACGTGCCGGACTTGTTCATCCGGAAGCCGGTGGTGTTGGACTCGGTGATCGCGGCGGGCACGGGTACGAAGGTGGTCTCGTTGCCGACCGCGGCGCCGTCGCGGACCTGGGCGACCGGCCCCATGTTCCCGCTCATGGTCGAGCCGTAGGACAGGAAGCGGCTGTTGGGTGACCCGCCCGACCCGGCGAAGGTGATCGAGCCGGCCAGGACGCCGGCGGTCGGGCCGAGGTCGGCGAAGTCCCACCACCGGCCGACGTGGCGGGTCCGGCCGGAGGAGTCGAACCAGAAGTACTGCTCGTTCGACGAGTTGTTCTTGTAGCCCACCTGGCAGTAGCCCTCGGCGGCGTCGATCATGCCGCCGTTGTCGCCGGTCAGACCGGCGTTGCGGATGCGCATCCGGACCAGCCCGGCGGCGACCTGCAGCTCGGCGGCCGCCGTCGCGCCGATGTTGGTCCCGGAGGTGATCAGCAGCGTGGCCTCGCCGGTGTACATGTCGTCCCGGCAGGTGAAGCTGGTGTAGTTCGATCCGCTGGTCGGGTAGAGGCGGATCTCCGGATAGCTGGCGCCCGGCGGCGCGAGCTCGATCCGCGCGCCGCTCGCCGCGGTGCGGATCCAGGCCCCGGTGATGGTCATGCCGTCGATGGCGTCGGCGGCGATCGCTGCGGCGGTGATGGCCCCGGCGTCGATCTTGTCGGCCGTGATCGCGTTGGCGGCCAGGTGGCCGGTCTCGATCGCCAGCGCCTGGATCAGCGCCGCGGTGATGGACTCGGCGACGATCTTCTCGGCGGCGACCAGCGTCCCGTCCTGGATGTGAGCGCCGTCGATGACTTCACCGATCAGATCCGTATCGACCAGCGGGGTGGTGGCGATGGTGTCGTCCTCGCTGGCGGCCGACTCGTTGCCGGCCCGGTCGACCGCCACCAGGTGGAAGGTGCGGTCGGCGTTGTACGGCTCGCCGACCACCACGTAGGAGCCGGCCGCGCGGAAGGTCCCGATCTCGACGGCCGCGTCGATCCCGTCGCCCATGAAGATCTTCACCCGGTCGAAGTCGGACGGCATCGGCCCCAGGGACGGGTCCAGGCCCTGCCCGTCCCAGGTGACGTAGATGACACCGAGCCGGGTGGACAGGGTAGGCGCGGTGGGCACGGGCGGCGGGGTGACGTCGACCGGGATCTCGATCGCGAACGGAGTGCTGAACTCGCCCTTGGTGCCCTCGCTGACCGCACGCACTTTGAACCCGTACTCGGTTCCCACGATCAAGGGGCTGTAGGTGGCGTTGTTGTCGCCGGCGTCGGTGGCCACCAGCAGTTGCCACGGCTGGCCGACCTCGTTGATCCGCGCGTACAGCTCGTAGGAGTCGATGTCGATGGCCACCGAGTTGACGTCGTGGGTGACGAATCCCCAGGTCGCGGTGATCTGGCCGCGCGAGTAGCCGTGCTCGTCGACATAGGCGAGCGGATCCACGATCAGCCCGGCCGGCGCGGCGGGCACCCGGCCGGCGGGCGTCTCCGGCGCCGGGTCGACGCCGGTTCCGCCGTCGGCCGCCGACCCGCCGAGGATCCCGGCCGAGCGCCTGGTGAGCTTGATGTCGCGCTCGAGGAATCTGTCGTTCAAGACGAGGTTTCCGCCGATCACCCCGGCCTCGTCCTTGGTCAGCGTGATCTGCCGGACCCGCAGCGACTCCATCACCCCGGCGTCGCCCGGCGCGAGGATGCGGTCACCCGGCCGGTAGTCGGCCAGCGGAAGCCAGCGCGCCTCGTGCGGGGTCATGCCGCGCGTGATCTGCACCCGTTCGCGGCCGCCGCGCGCCAGCGCCTCCTCGGCCAGCAGCTGGGCGGTGCCGGCGTCGGTCACCCCGCCCTGGGCCAGATACTGCTCCCACCGCCCCCAGGGCGCGTCCGCGGTCGGATTGTCGACCTCCAGCTGCAGGACGCCCTCGCCCTGCACGAAGATCACGTCTGCGGCCTCCTCGTAGGTGCCCTCGCTGGGCGCCTCGGTGATGTCCCTGCCGATCCGCAGGTCGACCGGTGCGCCGCCGCTGGCCAGGTCCCGGCCGAGGAAGGTGTCGCCGTTGTAGACCTGCAGCGTCCGGCCGGAGGTGCGGAAGTCGATCAGGCCCTGCTCGCTCAGGTTGATCAGGACGGTCAGCAGGTCGACGCCGATCTCGTAGTAGACCGTCATCACCGACGCCCACGGCTGGCCGGCGCTGTCGTGGCTGGCGGTGAAGTCGACCGTCAGACCGGCCAGCGTCCCGCGCGCCTGGCCCTCCAGCACGAAGGTGCGCAGGATCGCGCCCGGGCTCACCCCCAGGAACGGCCTCTTCCCGTCGACCAGGTCGGCTGAGTCGGCGGGCGGGTACAGGATGCACTTCTTGGTCAGCCACACGTAGCCGGGGCAGGTGTAGGCGCGGGCGCCGGTCGGGTCGACCTCGTCACCGGATCGGGCGATCCGCAGGAACCGGCCGTCCGGCGGCTCGACCCATGCCCCGTTGGTCCAGGGCGCGGTGTACTCGAGCGCGATCTCGCCCGCCTGCAGGAGGTATTGGTAGCCGGGCGCGTGGGCGCTGTAGCCCAGGGATAGAGCGGGCACGTCGCCGAGCGGCATGCCGGCCTCGATGGACAGGGGCGCGGCCAGCAGCCCGCGCCGGGCCCCGTTCGGGTGGTAGGCCCTCAGCCGCAGATTGAACGCAGTCATCGGCGCATCACCGGAAGCTCCTCCGGGCGCGCACGGCCAGGCCGCTGGCGTCGCTGGTGCCGGTGGCCGTGCCGGAGACCTGGATCAGCCGGGACAGCGGGTCGGCGGCGTGGATGCGGGGGGTCAGGTGCAGCCACCGGTAGGCGCTGCCCGGGCCGGTGGCGTCCACGTTGCCGGTGACGTCGGTTCCGCCCGTCGGCGACCAGGTGTCGGTGGTGACCCGGGTGGCGGTCAGCGCGGCGCAGTCCAGCAGCAGGAACTGGCCGCTGCTGATGGTGCCGGTGTAGGCGACGGTGCCGCCGCTGGCCGTGTCGGACAGGGCCGGGTTGGTGGCCGGGCCCTTCACCCGCAGCACCGCGTCAGGGATGGGCGCGGTGCAGCCGGACAGCGCCGGGATCGCCCGGGCGGTCTCGTCCAGCAGGCCCGCGCTCCAGGTGTGGGTGAGCTCGGGCACGTCCCGCCAGTAGACGCCGGGGATGCGGGCCAGCATCGTGACCCGGGCCGCGTTCGCGCCGGCGAGCAGCTCGGGCTCGCTGCTGCTGATGAACTTGGCGTCGGTCTGGCGGATCATGTCCCCGCCGATGTGGTGGCGCAGGTCGACCAGCCGTCCGTGCGGGGACAGCACCGCGGCCAGGGCCTCAAGGTTGTGCTCCAGGTCCTCCTCGTTGCCCGCGCCACCCCAGGGTGCGCGGCCGCGGACCAGGAAGGTGAAGCCGAGCGTGGTGGTCTCCAACGGTTCGATCGTGTCACCGGCGACGGGGATCTCCCCGGCGCGGCCGGCCAGGGGGATCTCCACGCCGCGCGCCCCCGGGAAGGGGCGGCGGCCGGTGCCCTGCTGCAGGGTCCACAGTCCGTTCGGGTGGTCGAGCGGGATGCCGTCCACGCTGTAGGTACTCATCACATCCCCAGGGCGCCGGCGTACTGCAGGGTCCGGTTGGTCGTCTTGCTGGTGGGCTCGGCCACCGGGTTGTGCGTGGTGACGTTGATGATGGTCGTCTTGCCCATCACGCCGGGCCCGGGCCCGCCCGGCCCGTCGCCCCCAGGCGTGCCGCCGAAGCGCGGCGGCGGCGGGGTGAGCGCCTCCCCGGTAGCAATCGCGATCTTGGAGGCCGCCTTCAGCAGGCGGGCCCGCCGGGCCATCACGCCGCGCAGGATGCCCAGCATGGTGTTGCCGCCGACGCCGAACATGACCTTGGACGGCGACTTGATTTTCAACGCCTTCTTGATCGCCTCGGCCATGGACTTGCCGATAGCCACCATCTGCGACTCAAGGGTCTTGATCTGGGACTTTATGCCGGACAGGAAGCCTTTGCCCGACTGCTTGCCCGCGTCGAAGAGGGCGGACGCCGCGGTGTTGCCGACGTTCTTGGCGGCCTTGTCGATGCCGGCCTGCGCGGAGTTGATCGCGCCGAACGTGGCCGAGTCGGCGTCCAGGAACAGCTTGGCCAGGGACAGGCCCTCCTGCGGGCCGGCCGCGATGATCTGCCCCATCAGGGCCTTGTTGAGGCCGCGCTTGGCCAGCTTCTTGATCGCCGTCCCGAACTGCCTCAACTGGCTGAGCCGCTGCTGCAGGCCCTGCTGGATGCCGGCCGCGCTGGTCGCGCTGTCTCCCAGGTTGGTCAGGCCGGCGAAGCTGCGGGCGGCGTCGGTCACCTCGGCGGCCTTGTCCTGGGCCGCCTTCATGACCTCCAGCAGCGCGTTGCGTTCGGTCACCAGGTCGCGCAACTTGGCGGTGCCCGACTTGATGACGGCGACCAGCCGGTCTTCCTTCGGTCCGTCCAGGGCCTTCTTGACCAGGTCCGTCAGCTTCGCCGCGCTGGCCTTGATCTTGGCCAGGCCGTCGTCCATGCCCTTGGCCACGCCGTAGCTGATCATCTTTCCGATGAGCGCCATGACCTTGGACGGCGAGGCGATGCCGAGGGCCTTGCGCACCCAGTCCGGCATGATCCCGCTGAAAAAGCCCAAGATCTTGTCCTTGAGCCAGCCGGCCAGGCCCAAGATCCCGTTCCACAAGCCTGTAAGCAGATCCTTACCGGCGTTGAGCAGCAGCGATCCGAGATTGCCTAGGGCGCTGAGGATCCTGCCGGGCAGGCCCTTCAGCCAGTCGACGACTTCGCCGGCTTTCTTGATCGCCGACTGCGCGAGCTGGGAGAACCAGGCGGCGACCTTCCCGGGAAGTTCCTTTAGCCAGGTCACGGCTGCGACGACCGCTTTTACCCCGGCTTGGATCTTGGATTTGAGCCAGTCCCAGGCGGCACCGGTCTTGTCCTTGATCCACTCCCAGACCGCGGCGATGACTTCTTTGATCTTGTCCCAGTTGGCGATGATCAACGCCACCACCGCGACCACGGCGGCGATGATGAGGCCGATCGGGCCCATGGCGATCAGCCAGGCCAGCGCCACCCGGGCGGCCTGGGCCAGTGCCTGGGCGCCCATGAGCACCCAGCCGGCCACCACGCGCGCCGCGGTGGTGGTCATGGCCACCACCATCTTGGCGGCGTTGATCACGAACCCGGCCGCGGTCGTGGCCACGGTCACACCGAACCGCTGCACCGCGGCGCTGCCGGTGACCAGGGCGGGCCCCAGCTTGAGCGCCCCGCCGTACAGCAGGCGCAGCCCACTCACCAGCGGCGCGAGTTTGCTGCCGAGCAGGCCCGCCACCGTGGCGAACGCGAGCACCTGCGTGACCACGCCTTGGGCGGGCGCGGGCAGGGACAGGATCAGGCCGGCGATCGCGCCGAGCGGCCCGACCACCACGCTCAGGATCGGGCCCAGCTCGCGCGCGGTGTCGGCGATCAGCCCGAAGACGGTGGCCAGCTGCTGCTGACCGGCGGCCGAGGAAGACCAGGCCGCCATCCGCGCGGTCAGCGACTCGATGGTGGCCAGCAGGCCGGCCCCGTCGGTGTTGGCGCCCTTGAAGATGCCGGCCAGGAAGGCGCCGATGTTGGCGGCGATCCGGCCGAGGGTGGCCAGGGTCGCGCCGGCGCGCTGGATGATCGCGGTCATCTTGGCCGCGCCGCGCTCGGACGCCAGGAAGGCCGCCGCCGTCTTGGCGCCGCCGATCGCCCAGGCCAGGAACTGCTTGACCAGGGGCAGGCCGAGCGTGGCCAGCCGCAGCAGGATGGTCACCAGGGGCGACACCCCGCCCTTGAGCGTCTTGACCACGCCGGCGGTGCCGGCGAACACCTTGGTCAACTCGCCGCGGAAGAACGGCGTGGCGGCGACGCGCAGGCCCTCCCGCCCCACGCCGTTGATCTCGGCCGCTACCCCGACCATGCCTTTCTTCGCTGCCGGCAGCACGTTGGCGGTGGCGGCCGCCAGCGGCTTGGTGACGTTCTCGAACAGCTTCTGCTGGACGGCTTTCTGTAGCGGGTCCCAGGCCTTTTTCTTGAGGCCGGCCAGCTGCTTGACCACGCCCTGCGCCGCCGGAGACAGCTTCTTCAGGGCGGCGTCCAGGGCGGCGGCGTCTCCGCTGGCCACCGCCGACATGGCTTCGCCCATGCCTTGCATTCCGACCTTGGTGACCAAGGTGGCCACCTTCACGGCGACCAGCGCGGCCGGTAAGGCGGCCACCACCCCGAGCGCCGGCAGCAGCGCGGAGGTCAGCTGCAGGGCGCCGCTGGCCATGATGGCCAGCGCGTTGACCTTGGCCAGTCCGTTGAGCTTGGCCGAGCGGGCGATCAGCGAATCCAGCAGCCCGAGCGAGCGGGTGACGCCGGATTTGAACCGCTTGGTGTCCATCCCCAGACGGACCATCAAGGTCTTGAGCGTGGCCATGACCCACCCCCGCCCTGTGCTGCGTTGTGGTTAGTCCTGCGGGGTGGGCTGGAGCCGGATGTCGTTCCCGCCCAGGCGGGCGTTGATCTTCTGGACCCGGCTGTAGAGCTCGGCGGGGTCGACCGGTTCGCGGCTGTCCCAGCGCAGCCGTACGGCCTCGATCCCGCGGGCTCGCTTGCCCTTGCCGCGGTTGACGTTGATCACCGTGGCGGCGACCTGCGCGGCCAGGTAGTCGTCGCGGACCGGGCCGAGCGGGCCGGCCATCCGCTCATAGACCTGCCACTCGGTGAGCTCGCGCGAGCCGATCTCGTTCAGCAGCCGGCCGACCGTCATGTGCAGGTGGGAGGCCAGGCGGAAATAGAAGGCGCGCTCCGGGCGCGCCCTCATTCCCCCTCAAGTTCCTCCAGGTCATCCTCGGACAGGCCGGACAGCTTGCTGGCCACCTCGACCACCCGGGCCAGCGCGGCCGAGCTCTTGCGGCCCAGCGCGCTGATCTGGTCCTTGCTGAACAGCAGCTGGCCGAGCTCGTCGACCAGAGTGAGCTGGGCCAGCTTGGCGCGGAAGTTCTCGTTGCGCAGCTGGTTGTTCTTGCCGACCAGCGACTGTTCGAACCGGTCGCGCTCGGTGCCGGTCAGCGAGCGCACTCGCACCGTGCCGCCCCATTCGGGGACCGGCACGTCCTCGTAGGCGCGGTCGTCGGTGGCCATGATCTGGCCGGCGGTGAGCAGCGCCGGCCGCGCGGCCGCCGCGGGCGGTGCCGCTTCCGCCGGCGCGGCCGCGGGCGGTGCCGCTTCCTCGGTGCCGGCGCTCCCGTAGGGCTGGTTGCCGTACGGCTGGTTGTGGGTGGGGTGGGTCACGCGCTTGCTCCGATCAGGTAGATGTCGTACTCGACCGCGCTGCCCGACCCGCTGTTGGCGACCTGCAGCAGGTCGGCCGTGGTCGCGGTGACCGGGTACGCCGTGGCGTCGGCGGGCCCGGCCCACAGCGCGATGCCGGCGCCGGGCCGCACCACGAGCTTGTCGCTGACGTCGGCGAACGGGCCGAGCCAGCCGGCCGACTCGGCGCCGCCCACCAGCACGTTGTTGACGTTGGCGGCGGCCGCCATGATGATCATGATTTTTACGCGGGCCATCGCGGCCGTGCTGCCCAGCGCGGTCTCCAGCGTCCCGGCCAGGTCCAGGGATTCCGACGAGCTGGCCGCGATCGATCGGTGGTCGCTGAAGACTCGGTCGGCGCGGCCGGCGCCGGTGCCGGACTCCAGCTCGACCACGTGCCGCCGGTCGATGCGGGACTTGGGGCTCTCCAGGTCGGCGACGCCGGTCAGCAGCGCGAGCAGCGACAGGGTGAGCTTGGTGTCCAGTGCCACGGGGGTTCCTCTCGGGTCAGCTGATGACCGGCTTGCCGGTCACCTTGAACGTGACCTCCGCGCTCAGGAGATCGTCGTGCGGGCCTTCCGGCGAGAAGCCGGTGAGCCAGGCCTTGAACGACCACATCGCGCCGGTGATCTGTGGCCAGACCAGCTGGTAGTCCCGGGCCTCGGTGTCGTCCAGGTCCTCCAGGAGCGAGTCGTGCTCGTTCGGGTTGTAGCGGAGCTCGATCGAAACCTCGCCACCGTCTTTCAGGCCCGCGATGTACTCGCGGTAGGCGTCGGGCGTGTCGTGCGCCGTGCTCTCGTAGGTCTCCCGCTCGATCTCGGGGCCGCCGATGTTGGTCACCGCGGCGATGGTGGTGAAGGTGGCCGGGGATCCCATGTCGGATCGCTGCAGCTGGCAGCCGTACCCGTCTACGCCGGACATCGGCGCCTCCTAGTTCTGTCGGGGTTGGGTGACCCAGACCCGGAATCGGGCCTGGGCCTGGCGGCGGTTCGGGCTCTGGTTGCCGCTGGTCTTGCGGACGCCGTCGGCCTTGTGGGCGATGGAGATCAGGTCCCAGCCGTCGATGTCCAGGGGCTGGCGGTGCAGCAGCGCGACCACCTCGGCGATGATCAGCGAGGCCTGCCGGTTGCCCGTGTAGTCCGACCACGCGTTGATGATCACGATCACCTCGTAGCCGCGCGAGGTGTGGTCGTCCATGGGCGTCTCGGTGATCTCGCCGAACGTCAGGTAGGGCACCGTGCTGCCCTCGGGCGGCTCGTCCCACAGGCCGCTCACCTCGGCCAGCGGGCCGCTGGTGGCCGCCTGCGCGGCCGGGTGGACCTTGGCGTGGATGGCCTGTTGGACCGGCCAGAGTGCGCTCACTCGGGCAGCCACCGATCGATGGCCCGGCGGGTGATCTCCTCCAGGTGGGCGTTGGCGTCCTCGGCCGCGGGCTCCAGGAACGGCTGGGCGTCCATGGATTCGGTGCCCTTCTCCACGAAGATCGAGTAGTAGCCGTCGGGCTCGAACACGCCGACCTGAGCCGTCATCCTCTTCTTGCTGACCCGCTTGTCGATGTGCGCGCCCAGGAACCCGGTGTCCACCGCGACGTCGGCGACGGCGTGGTCCTGCACGTGCTCGGCCCACTCCGCGGCGACGTCCCCGCCGGCGCCGTCGATGTCGTTGAACATGCGGTGGATCTGCCGGCGGACGGCTCGCGCGTCGATGTCGATGTCCACTACAGCGGCTCCTCTCCCTGCCGGTGCCGGCAGTCGGCGCGCAGGTAGATGTGCTGGGAGGGCGGGTAGACCGCCAGGACCTCCAGGGCCAGGCCGTCGACCTGCAGCCGGTCGCCGCGCTTGATGTCGGCGCCGGCCGAGAAGTACACCGGCCAGCTCAGGTCGCCGCCGCCGGCCGCGGCCACCTCACGCTCGATCGCGGTCGGCTGGGAGCGGCGGCACGGCAGGATGCCGACCGCCACCCAGGCCGAGGCGCGGCCGCCGCCGCCGTCGTCGGTGTCGTCCTTGCGGGTGACCGCCGCCGTGGTGTTGAGCAGGTGATCGATGCTCATGTGCGCGCCGAGTAGGGGCCGAGCCGGTTGATCTCCTCGGTGGTCAGCGCGATGCCGGCCACCGCCCAGGCCGCCTGCCAGTCGGCGAGCCTTTCGCTGGTCTTACCGGCCGGGTTCTCCCAGCCGGAGCGCGCCAGCCGCAGGCAGATCGACCGGGCGACGGCCGGGATCGGGGCGTGCCCGGCGGTCCAGGCCACGATCACCGATCGCTGCCGGCAGGGCCAGTAGCAGCGGCGGCGGGTCAGGATGCCGTTCGTGCTCCACCGGTAGTCGGTGCCGTAGACCAGCTCGGTCGGCTCGTCGTCCTCGTCCAGCACGGTGACCGAGTCGATCGCGGTGACCGGCCAGCGCGGCAGGATCAGGTGGCGGCCGCCGGGCCCGTCCAGGGTTTCGGTCTGGCTGGCCAGCTGCAGGGACTGGCCGGTGGCGTTGTCGATCTCGCCGGTGGCCAGCTCCAGGTTCAGCTCGGCCCGGGCGCGCTCGTTCTCGGTCAGGCCGTCCTCGCCCCGGCCGAGCAGGACGGCGAACTCCTCAGCCGTGGCGTAGGCCATTACTCGGCCGGCGGCTGCTGGGTGCCGTCGCCCTGGCCGTCGCCCTGGCCCTGGCCGCCGCCGGTCTCGGGCGGCTGCTTGGCGGCGGGCTTCTTGGCCGGTGCCTTACCGCGGCCGCCGCGGGCGGGCTGTTCGACGGGCCGGGTTCGGATCTCGCCGTCCGGGCCTTCGCACTGTACGGCGGCGCCGTCGGCGATCAGCTTTTCGGCGGTCTCGTTGGGAAACTGGGCACGCTGGCCCGGGCCGACGCTTCGCTCCGCGTCGGCGTGCAACCGCAGCATCTCGACCCACATGATCTCTTCTCCTTCGGGTGGTGCCTGTGGCCGGGCACGGGGACACACCCGGCCACAGGGGAACGGGGGTGATCTAGGACAGGGGCAGCTTGCGGCCGCGGTTGCGCAGCACGATGGCGTCCGATACCAGCGCCGGCGTGGTTCCGGCCTTGGCGGTCACCGAGACGCGGATGTAGCGCTTGATGCCCTTGTAGCCGATGATGTGCAGCTGCTCGTCGTTGGCCGCCGCGACCGTCGGCTCGGTTCCGTCCAGGTCGCCGTCGGCCACCGGGGTGAAGGAGGCGTTGTCGTCGGACTCCTGGACCTCGAAGGTCTGGGAGGGGTTCACCGTGCCGCCGATGGTGCCGGCGTGGATGATGACCAGTGCGCCGTCGTAGCCGGTCAGGTCGACGCCGGTGCCGTTGACCGGCACCGCGGGGTCGGAGCGGTTGGCGGCCGGCAGCGAGATGACGGCGCCGATGTTGTTCTTCAGGTCCAGCCTGGACATGTTTCTCCTTCAGGTTCAGTCGCTGGCGATCGTCGCGGTAACCGTGGGATCCGACCCGCCTGACAGGGTTTGCAGGCGGGCGCGGACGTAGCGGACGAGGTGGGCGGTGGCCGGGGTGACAAGGCCGCCTTGACCTTGCTCGGAGAGCTCATCCAGGACCGCCCACCTCACCCCGTCGTGCGAGCCCTCCAGCAGGACCGTGGCGCTGGTGGGAGCGCCGGTCACGGTGACGATCATGGTGTGGCGCCCCTTGATCGCCTCCAGGTCCTTCGCCTCACCGGTCGCTGCCGCGGTGGCTTCGGACAGGGATGTGAAGGGCAGCATCAGGCCACGACCTTCAGGCGGACGAACGGCTCCTCCAGGATCGGCATCGCGTCGGTTTCCAGGCGGCCGATGAACCCCACCTGGTTGGTCTCGGCGTACAGCTCGACCAGGCGCTGCAGTTCCATGTCGAGGGCGTCCACGATCCAGTAGAAGGAGAAGTCGGCGATCATGCCGACGTAGCTGCCGTCGGTGTAGGTGGAGGGAACCCACTCCGACAGGGTGTAGGGGACGTCCAGGATGGTGTCGGGCCGGTCCTGGGCCAGGCCCGGCTGCCAGATGAACTGGCCGGTGCCGGCGGCCGCGCCGGAGTCGGTGCGGATCTTGCGGATCCGGGCGATGGAGTTGCGGTGAAACAGCCACCGCGCCTTGGCGTGGTAGGCCGCCTTGAGGGTGTACTTGGCGTCGATCAGCCCCTCACCGCTGATGTCCCACTCATCGCTGGCGATGCTGCCCACGGCGACGTCGCGGTTGGTGGAGATGCCCTGGTTGGAGGCGGTGAACAGGCCCAGCGGCTTCTGGTTGCCGTTGCCGGTCATGAACGCCTTCTCCTGGGTGACCCCGAACTTGTACTCCAGGCGGGCCCGCACGATCGCCTCGGGGTCCATCGAGGCGCGGCGCAGCAGGGTGCGGGAGATCTTGACGCGCTTGGCCAGGGGGTGCGGGCGCAGCTCGCGGCCGCCGAACCGCAGCGCGTCGTCCTGGCTGCCGGTGGCCACCTCCGCGGTCCAGTCCGCGTCGTTCAGGTCGGTGTCCAGGGTGGGCACGCCGAGGCTCTCGCCCTCGGTCAGGGTCATGACGGTGGCCAGCTCGCGCATGGGCACCGCGTCGTCCAGGTTCTTCAGCAGCATCTGCACCCACTGCTGCGGGGCGACCAGGTAGCCGCCCTCCGGGTCGCTGCCCATGTTCAGCGCCCGGATCTGCTCCTCGTTCATGGCGGCGCGGCCGTCGCGCAGGAAGGCGCTCCACGCGCGCGCCTTGCGCTCTTCCTCGCTGCCCGTGCCGGGCCCGTTCGGATCGTCTTTGGGCGGGTTGATCGCCGCGTCGCGCTTCTCCCGCTCGCGGAGCTTCTCCTCCCGTTCGATCGTGCGGTCCAGCCCGTCGGCCTCGTCCATGAGCTTGTCGAAGCGGGTCTCCTCCTCCCCGCTCATCGCGCGGCCCAGCGCCTGGGCGCCGTCCATGATGCTGCGCGCGTCCTTGGCCAGCTGGGCGCGCTTCTGCCGCAAGGCGTTGATGTCCACGCCTGCCTCCATTCGTGATGCGGACAGCCGCCAGCGCAGGACCGGACCGGCCCTGTGGCGGAGATCGGATGGGTTAAACAGTCGTTAAACAGTCGCCTCGAGGAGGCGCAGCCGCCGCGCTCGGGCGGCGTCGTCCGCCGGATCCTTGGCCGGCGGCTGGTCGGGGAGCATGCCCTGCAGGGCGGTGATCGCCGCGCGGACCGCGTCCGGGTCGAGCGCACCGCGGCGGCCGCCGGTCAGGGCGCGGGCCAGCGCGAGCGCGCCGGCCCGGTCCGGATCGGCGATCGCGTCCGGGTCCAGCGGCAAGGGCACGACGGAGATCTCATACAGCTCCCACATGTCGGGCACGCCGTGCTCGTCGATGTCGTGGACGCCGAACCCGACCGACACCGCGTTGAGGTAGCCCTTGCGGATCTTCCGGTCGACCTTGGCGGCGAAGTCGTCCTCCAGGTCGAAGTCGAGCAGGGCCCGCAGCTTGTCGCCCTCGACCGTGACCTCGGCCGCGCGGCCGATCGGCAGCGCGTCCCGCCCCCAGTACTCGTGGTCGTACATGATCACCGGGTTGTTGCGGTAGCGGGCCAGGTCCAGGCCGGACATCTGCAGGTCCAGGCCGTCGGCCTTGATGCCAGCGGTGGCCGCGGTGAACGGGATGGGCCCGCCCTCGGCGGCGCGGGCGATGTCGGCGTAGCCGTACCCGCGCAGGT
This sequence comes from Acrocarpospora pleiomorpha, assembly GCF_009687885.1. Taxonomy (GTDB): domain Bacteria; phylum Actinomycetota; class Actinomycetes; order Streptosporangiales; family Streptosporangiaceae; genus Acrocarpospora; species Acrocarpospora pleiomorpha. The sequence continues at coordinate 187,937 of NZ_BLAF01000006.1, read as the reverse complement.
GCCGCACGCTCATCAGTTCCTCCCGAAGGGGTCGGCCGGGCCGGGCACGAAGATCGCCAACGGCTGGACGGCGAGGGGTGAGGCGCACGCGGCCGACGGCGGGCGAAGGTGCCACCAGGCGCCGGAGGCCCCGCGTTCGGCGGCGCAGCGGCACCGCGCGCAGTGGCCCGCCTCGATACCCGGGGGCGGACTCGCAGTATTCATGATCACTCCCTGTCAGGCGGGCACCAGCTGGCAGTCACAGCCGGGATGCAGCGGCGGGTGGTGGATGTTGCGGTCGACGGCCAGCTGCTGGCCCTCGGCGCCGTCGAGCTGGGCGCCCTGCGCGACGAACGGGCTTTCGATGTCGGCGATGGCGCCGTCCAGCGCGCCGCAGTAGGCGCAGTCCTCGGACCCGATGGTCACCCAGCGGACCGACCGCACGCCGGCCGCCCGCCAGACTTCCCGCGCGCTGGCGTTGGCCAGCTGGACGCGCTGCCAGGCGGCGATCCGCCCGGGCCGCTCGTTGACCCACTTGGCCAGCCGTGCCAGGACGGCGGCCGCCGGGCTGGACGCGCCGAGCTGGGCGGTCAGCTGGCCGAGCTCGGAGGCGATCCGGTAGCCGACGTGGCTGGCGACGTAGGAGGCCACCCACTGCTGCAGGTCCACCGCGGCGTCGTAGGCGACATCGGCCGCGGCGTCCTCGGCGATCGCTGCGGCGAACTCCCCGAACAGCGGCGTCCAGACCTCGCTGGTGCGCTGCATGATCGTGCCGCGGTAGAGCTCCTGCAGCGCGTCCAGGAACGCCTGCTCGCTGATCACCCCGCCGGTCAGGTGCTCCTCGACCAGGGCGGTCACGCGCTCCTGTTCCAGCTCGGCCAGGCCGACGTCGGCGGCCTCGATCAGCGCCGCGTACCGGTCGGCGATCTTCTCCCGCACCGGCAGGCCGCGGCCGCGCAGCCCGAGCCCGCGCGGATCCTCCTCCGGGTCGTCCGGCAGCGGCGCCGGCGGTGGCGGCGCCGGGGCGGGCGGCGCCTTCTTGGCATCCTCCAGCTCTTTCGGGCTGGGCGCGGGGACCATGTTGAGCGGGATCAGGTACACCTCGCCGCGCCCGTCCGGCAGCGGGTTGCGGTTCTCCATCTCGGCCACGTCGTCCGCGCTCAGCCAGCCCCAGTTGCGGCCGATCCGGTAGGCCTCGTATCGGCTCTTGGTGTCGCCCCGCAGCAGCCCGTCGACCAGGTGCTCGGCGAAGAACCGCGGCCGCTCGCCAGCGGTCAGCAGCCGGGTGTAGATCGCCTGCTCCCAGCGGACCAGCCAGATCCGCAGCGCGCTGGTGACGTAGTCGAGCGCCTGGTGCTCGATGTTGGTGTAGGTCGCGTGCTCCAGGTCGCCGATCTTGTGCGGGGGCAGGCGCAGCCAGCGGGCCATGTCGGCGACGCTGAACTTGCGGGTCTCCAGGAACTGGGCGTCCTCGGGGTTCATCCCGATCGACTCCCACTCCATGCCCTCTTCCAGGATCGCGATCCGCTGGGCGTTGTCGAGCCCGCGGTGCATCTCCTCCCAGTCGGCCCGCAGCCGCTTGGAGGCGGGCGGGCCGAGCACCTTGGGCGTCTTGAGCACGCCGGAGGGGCGGGAGCCGTTGGAGAACAGGGCGCTGCCGTACCGCTCGGTGGCCAGGCCCAGCCCGATGGACTGCCGCGCGAGCGATACCAGCGAGTAGCCCTCGATGCCGTTGCTGCCCAGGCCGTGCACGTGCAGGACCTCGTCGGGGTGCAGCATGGCGTAGATGCCGTTGACGTCGTCGGTGTAGCGGTACATCAAGGTGAACTTGCCCGAGCTGGTGCGCTTGATCTCCGGCTTGGTCCGCTCGGGCCTCAGCGGCCACAGCTCGACCACGTTGCCGGCGCCGTTGCGGACGATGTTGGCGTACCCGCCGCGCCAGGTCATCGCGTGCCCCTGCAGCGTCTCCCGCAGCGCGACGCTGGACATGAACGGGTTGGGCTGGTCGTGCAGCACCCCGTACAGGGCGTGCTCGGTCGCCCGCCGCTTGCCGCGCGGCAGCCGCTCGTAGGTGATGAGCGGCAGCGAGGCCAGGTCCTCGGAGATCACCCGGATGCCGGCGAAGAACGGGCTGTAGTGGAGGGCGGTCTCCTCCGAGACGTGCACCCCGGCCGCGGCCGATCCGCCCGCCCACCAGTCCTCGATCCACTTCTCGGGCGTGGCGATGTCGGAGGAAGGCAGCACGCTCGCGCGTGCGGCGGGCGCCAGGGCAGCGCGGACCAGGCCCACGGTCAGGCCCCCCGCAGCGGCCGCCGCGGCGGGTCGAGCGGTTCCAACTCGCGGACCGGGTCGAGAACCTGGGCGCCGACGCTGCGCGCGCCGGCCGCGCCGAGCGCGAGCACCAGTACGCCCGTGACGGTCAGAGCCGGGCCGAGCCCGAACCACACCCACAGCCCGGCGCCGAGGATGACCACGCCGAGCAGACAGATGTCGTCCCATCGGTCCAGTTCCAGACCGTCCACCCACCGGCCCAGCGCGGCGGCCGCGCGCACCGGCCACGACCGCCGCGGCGGCGTCTCTTCCGGCTCGATCGCCGGGTCTGCTGCTAGCTCCACGTCACGCCTCCCTGCCTCCGAGCACGGTCAGGCCGCGCGTCTCGTAGATGGATTCACTCGGCTTACGGCGCCGGCCGTCGATCCCGTACAGCAGGGTGACCATGCCGTCGATGCGCTTGCCGCTCTTGTCCCGGTTGGGCTTGACCGGCCGGCAGCGGTCCGGATCGTCGACCGGGGTTTTGGCCTCCAGGTTGTCGGCCATCCATCGCGCGACCGGGTTGCCGCCGTGCAGCAGCTCGCCGTCGGCCGCCTTCAGGATCCGGGCCAGCTCTTTCATCGGGTCGGTCATGCGCTCGTAGGTGGTGTTGCTCTCGTGCAACGTCAGCCCGGTGCGCTTCTCGATCTCCTGCCGCACCGGCTCGCCCGACCACTTGTCGTAGGTGATGTCGGCGATCCGGAACCGGTCGTTGTCCTGGACCGCGGCGGCGTAGATCGCCTCGTAGTCGATCGTGTCGCCGTCGGTCAGCTCGACCCACCCGTCGGCGACCCACTGGGAGAACTGGCCGCCGGTGTGCTCATCCAGGATCGGCGCGATGGACTCCGGCGCCCAGAACCGCCACCACGCCCAGCCGTTGTCGAACACGTAGCACAGCGAGGTCATGTCCAGTTTGCTGGACAGGTCCAGGCCGCCCCAGCACTTGCGCCCCTCGATGAGCGGCAGCACCCAGTCCGGGCCCGGCGCGATCTCGCCGGCGCAGGCGTCCCACAGATCCAGGTTGATGTACCGGGTCACCTGCTGAACGCGGGCGTTCATCTGGAACTGAAGGAACCCGTTTTCCTTCAGCTTCGACCCGCGCGCCTCCAGGGCCTGGCGGCGCAGGGCCTCGCGCGACTTGAAGTCGTCCAGCGCCGGGTTGGGCCACTTCCAGTTCCGCTCGTCGTAGGCGTCGGTGCTGACCGGCAGGTCCGGGTGGCCGGCGAAGATGCGCCGCACCCGGGCCAGCGCCTCCGGCGTGCGCGGGCTCTTTCGAACAAATGCGAACACGTGCGGCGCGCGCTTGGGATCCTCCATGACGCGCTCGGCCTCGTCGATCAACTCGGCGCCGAAACTGGCGCTGTCGTTGGTCTCGGTGGTCGTGCTGAACATGAGCTCCTGCTCGCGCGCACCCGCCGCGGTGGTCATGGCCGTCCAGAGCGAACCATCCGGCTGCGAGAGGACCTCGTCCAAGCCGAAGGAGTGCGGGTTGTGGCCCAGCTCGCCCTCGGCGTCGGCGGTGATGGTCCCGTAGTGGCTGTGGGACTTCTCGTCGACCAGGCGGCCGGCGTCCTTCAGGTGGCGCAGCCGGCCGCGCAGCAGCGGCGAGAGCTGGACCATTCGAACAGCGGGTTCGAACACTTTCGCGGCCTGGTCCTTGTCCTTGGCCGCGCTGTAGACCTCGGCGAACTCTTCGTCGTCGCCGACGAGCATGTACAGCTGGATGGCCGCGGCCAGCTCGGATTTCCCGTTCTTGCGCGCGACCACGATGTGGGCGACGCGGTAGCGGCGGACGTACCGCTCCCACTCCTCCGACCAGATGACCTCGCCGAACAGCGGCCGGGCGATCTCGTGCTCCTGCCACCAGCGCAGCAGGAACGGCTTACGCCGGTGGGGGCCTTTGGTGTGCACGAGCAGCTCGGCGCAGAACAGGACGAACTTGTCGGCGCGGGGCTCGCAGTAGTGCGCGCCCTTCTTCTCGCACGTCTTGCCGCGCAGCGTGAACCCGCACACCGGGCCCTTGCGCAGCGCCGGCCGCCACCGCTTGTCGTGGTTGGGCGGCGGCCGCTCAGCTGAGGAGGTCCTCCGCCGGGTCACGGCCTCCGCCCTTTCCGATGCTGAGCTGCGCGCGGTCCGAGGGGGTCATGCCGAACCGGCCGCCCCAGCGCATGATCTGCGCGTCGGCGTCGGACAGCACCATCAGCCACGGGTTGCGGAACCGGCGCCAGATGATCGCGCCCTCGAACCCGTTCTGCAGTTCGTCGTCCGGGTCGCCGCTCGGCGGCAGCCGCACGTACTCGCCGCTCTTGGTGAGCAGCGGCACCCGCAGGATCTCGCCCTCGACGCGCAGCGCCTTGACCGCGGCCCGCCGGCGGACCACCGCGTCGCACAAGATCGCGAACGCCTCGACGTCCCAGCCGGTGAGCACGCCGGTCCGCTGCAGGTCCGGCGCGTACTGCCGCCACACCGAGCGGGCCGCGGCGGCCAGCCAGGCCGGCGGCTTGATCTCGACGTCGGCCGGCACCGGCTCGTCGACGTTGACCCGGTCCTTCCGGTCCCCGTGCAGCAGCCGAACATTCGTCGGTTTCGGCGCTGGACCGCGACTACCCACCGCCACCACCCCCTTACATCAGTGGGGAAAACGTGTCCCGAAACCTGTCACGCTCCCCGCGGTCTCCCCCCCGCGCGTTCGCCGTTGGCCCCCTGGTGATCCGATCCCCCCTCCCCGGGTCGACCTGATCAAGGCCGGGGGGTGCGAGGATTGCCGAATCCACCGTCGTGTTTGGCCGTTTTCTGGCTGTGGTGGGAGTGACACAGCGCAGCCAGGTTGGACTCGGCCCAGTTGGTCTTGTCCCCGTCGATGTGGTCGACGTGCTCGGACGGGGCGCCGCATGAGGGCACCTCACACCACGGTCGCTGCGCCCGGATGCGCTCGGACAGCTCACGCCACTTGCGTGTGTAGCCCTGCGCGTGCGAGCTCGGCCGCGGCGCCGAGGCCTTGGGCTTGCGGGCAGGGTGGCGGTGCTTGGCGCAGCGGCCCCCGAATGCGGCGTCGGACGGGCAGCCCGCGGCCGTACATCGGCGCGCTGCTCGGTTCGGCATTAGAGGATGTCGAGCAGGAGAGGGCCGAACACGGGCTGGCTCTGGGTGGAGGTGACGCGCACCCAGGCGCCGTAGGTGCCGTTGGTCAGTTCCGCCGTGGTGTCGGGGCCGATCTTGATGCGGGCGGGTGCGCCTTTGGCGGTCGGTGCGTCCCAGGCGCCGGCCGTCCAGTCTTCCTCTGCCGGTTCGGCGTCGAGGTCGGTCAGGAAGGCCCACTCGACGGTCTCGGTTCCGTCGGCGCCCTTGATGAAGGACTTGATGTCGATGCGGGACAGGGATGAGACGCGCAGGGTCACGATGACCTCCCTCAGATGTAGAGGCTGCTGGCGGCCCAGTCGACGTACAGCGGGCCTGCGTGGGTGGCCCGGCTGCGGCTCTTGACCGCGGTGACGGGCAGCGCGATGTCGGTCTCGCGCGCCAGCCCGACCCGGGTCTTGTAGACGAACAGAGCCGTGTCGGTCTCTACCGCCTGGCCGACCTCGACGACCTTGCGGGCGGTGACCGGCAGCACCAGGTCGGTCTCGACCGCCTGGCCGACCTCGACGATCTTGCGGGCGGTGACCGGGAGGGCGAGGTCGGTCTCGACGGCCTGGCCGACCGTGCGGCTCTTGCGGCCGGTGACCGGCAACGCCAGGTCGGTCTCGATGGCTATTCCGAGGGCCGAGCCGAGCAGCGCGTCGACCGGGAGGGCGAGGTCGGTCTCGACGGCCTGGCCGACCGTGCGGCTCTTGCGGCCGATGACCGGGAGGGCGAGGTCGGTCTCTACCGCCTGGCCGACCTCGACGATCTTGCGGGCGGTGACCGGCAGCACCAGGTCGGTCTCGACGGCCTGGCCGACCTCGACCGCGTGGCCGGGGCGGGGCGGGCGGGCGGTGATGACGCGAGAGGGGAAGCCGCGGCCGTGGCGCATCCGATCTGCCTCCCTACCAGGCCGAGGCGCGCTGGGCGGCCTGCAGATGGGTACGGCCGTAGGGCGGCCGCGCGATCGCCGGCAGGAGCTCGGCCCAGCACAACTTGGTGAAGGGGGCGCCGCTGCCGGCGGCGTCGACGTTGAAGGTGACCTGGGCGCCAGGGTCGGCGTCAGTGTTGTTCGCCTTGATGATGTGGCAGACGGCCTGGGCGCCGGAGATGACGGCCGCGCTCTCCTCATCGGTGCTGGACGGCAGGCCGAGGTTGTTCCAGTCATGGCAGGCAGCGATACCGCGGCTCCCGCGCACGGTGTTGAGGTAGGCCTGGAAGGTGAAGTTGTTGTTTTCGCTGACGTTGGTTCCCGAGCCGCCGGTCGCGCCGACGGGGTTGGCCAGGTCGACTCCGCGCCACACGTAGACCTTTAACCCCATGGGGGTCACGACGGAGGCAACGGCGGCCGAGACGGTCATGCCGGCGGGGACGCCGATGGGGCAGGGCGCCGTCCAGATCCCCACCTGTCCGGCTGGGCCACCCTGGGCCGATAGGCGGGTGACGCGCTGGGTCCAGGTGAGCCCAGCCGAGTCGGTGACGGACTGGGCGGTGTCGGTGGAGTCGCGGATGCTCAGGCAGGCCGCCAGCAGCGTCCCCGCCGGCGGGGCGAAGCTGTCGCTGGTGATCGGGTCGGAGCTGGATGTGGCCAGCGCCGGGCTGGACGCGTCGAGCTCGATCACGGGGCTACTCGGCGCCGGGCTCGTCAGGCGCGGGCGCGGTCCACAGGATCGCACCCTCGCCGGCGCCGTCCTGGGCCGCGCCTTCGGTGATCCGGACGGGGGCTGAGGTGTAGTCGCCGGAGGCCTGGGCGAGCTGCAGGTCGTGGTCGGCCTGGGCGCGGGCGTCCTCCAGTGATGCGTAGGTGGCGCGGCGTTCGGTGTGGTGGGGGGAGTCCGCCCACCGCCAGTGCAGGGTGACCATCTAGCCCTCCTCGACTTCCATGTAGCCCTGACAGTTCACGTTCGCCGGGGCGGTGCACCGCAGGACCAGGGCCTGGGCACCGGTGTTCTGTTCCGGCTCGCGGCCGAGCGGGAACTGCCAGGTTCTGCCCGTCTGCGGGTGGACCAGCCAGCGTTTGATCACCGTCAGGACGGTCGGCTCCGCGGTGAAGTTCCTTTTCGCGGTGCCCTGCGCGGTACGGGTGGGGCCGCCCGACTGGAGGATGGTGTGGCTGGTCGCCGTACCGGCGCCGGCCTCGGTCGACTTGCACAGCTCGACGGTGACCGGCTCGCCGGTGGTGTTGACGCCGTCGAAGCCGAGCTCCATCTCGATGACGCGCATAGGGGCGTTGCTGCCGGCGATGTAGGACAGGACCGTTTTGGCCGTCGCCGCTGTCAGGGCGATGTCGCCGTTGGTCTCGACGGTGTAGCGGGAGGACATAGCGGCCTCCTCAGCCCTGGGCCCGGAAGCCGCCGGCCCCGTTGAACCGCAGCTGGATCTCGGTGCCGTCGGGCTCGACCACGAAATCCCAGGCGACCATCGGGATGATCGCACTGTCGGCGCCGCCCGTGGTGTCGGGGTCGTAGCCGAGGATGGCCTTGGACCAGTCGTCGCCGGCCAGCACGTCTAGCCAGGTCTGGTCGGGGAGATCGATGTCGACCCTGTCGTTGACGTCGTCAACGGCGAAAGCCGCCAGGTCGACGTCGGTGAGGATCTTGCGCTCGTACCCCGAGTTGGTCGGTTCGTTGGTGGCACCCGAGAAGACGTCGGCGAAAGTGTCCTTGTCGATCAGGGTCGCGTCGCTTTCCAGGCCGGCGGTGGCCAGGACTGCCACGACCAGACCGGACGTCGACGGGTCGTTGTTCTTGACCCGCCAGTAGAACTCGGCGGCTCTCCCCTTGCTCACGTTGAACCAGAAGTCGGCGATGGCACACCTCCAGGTATGCGGAAGAAAGCCGCACACGCGGCACACAGGTAGGACCAGAGCTGTCGGCGATCGAGCCTGGAAACGCGAAAACCCGGCGCATCGGCCGGGTTCGGGCATAGCTCTGTCAGGACGGAATTAGAACTGATAATTCAATGATCGTCAAGAGATCGGATCTATGCGGGGTGCGGGTACCAGCGGGTGGCCGGCGCGGATGGTGACGGCGGCCGCGTGCGCGCGCAGCAGCTCGGCCTGGTCGTAGGTCGGGGCGGGGCGGCCGCGGCCGCCGCGGCGGTGTCCGGTCGGGTGCAGGGCGAAGACGAGGACCAGGGCGCGGATCTCCTCGGCGGTCATGGGCGGGTCGAGCAGGGCGGCGGCCTCCTCGATCGTCCACCCCACCACCTCGGCCGCTCCGCTCATCACGCCCAGTCCCTCCGGTAGGTCACCCGCCCGTCCGCCCAGCTGATCTGGGGGTCCCCGTTGAGGCGGCTGTTTTCCAGTCTGCCTTCTGGCGGGCGGCCGTCGCGGTCACGGCACGCCCGGTTGACGCAGCGGACCTGCCGGGCCAGCACCAGCATGCGCAGGCTGAACGTCTGGCAGTACGGGCACAGCGGCGGCAGCGCCCCGTACGGCACGGGGATGGGGACCCAGGGTTCTTCTTCGCCGATGTCGCCGATCTGTCGGCCCGCGCGCAGCCACCGCTCGATGATCCGGGCGGCCCGGTTCGCGGCCGCGGGCGGCACGCCGTGCACCAGGTTGGCGATCGCGTTCAGCGCCTCCACGGTGTTGGCGTCGCTACCGCCGCGGCGGCGGCCGGGGTGGCCGACGACCAGGCCGCGCAGCGAGGCCTCCAGGCGGCGAGCTTCCTCGTGGATGGTGAGCAGCACCATGCCGGCCTCCGGGTGCCAGGGGGCCGGGCTGCCGGAGACCTTGTGGTGGGTGGTCGTGCCCTGGCTGGCATCGCCGGTCTGCTCGGGGAGCAGCGCCAGCAGCTGCTGCAAGAGCTCCTTGACCTCCTCGACCAGGGCGGCGATGTCGGCGGCATGGGTCACTCAGGCCCCGCCCAAAGACTTGATCTTGTCCACGTATGCGATGGTCGCATCCAGGAAGGCGCGCTGGTCGGCCATGCTGAGCGCGACCTGGTGGACATCGGCCGGGACGGGCAGATCGCCCACCCGGATGAGCGTGTGGCTCATGGCCTCCAGGCCGACCCAGTCGGCGACCTGCACCAGCGCCTTGGCCGAGTTGATCAGGACGCTGAGCGCCTCCGGGTATCCGCCGAGGACCAGGGTGACCCGCTGCTCGGTGTCGGTACCGGGGCCGGTCCAGTCGTGGCAGGCGCCGCAGTACCCGGCCGCGATGTCGTTCGGGTTGTAGGAGGTGCGCCGGCACCTGGGGCACGTGATCGATGTCGGCTGGTCAGTCACTGGTGGCTCGTTCCATGCTGGTCGCGAAGTCGGGGACGTAGTTTCCGGCTGCGGCGACCACGCTGCCGCCGGTGTGGGAGTCGCACACGGGAAGCCACTCCCGCGCGGCTTTGACCCAGCGCCAGCCCTTGGCGGTCCGGCCGTCGCTGTAGCTGCAGGACAGCCGGCCGCCGGTCGGCTGGGGCGGGAGCGGCCGTTCGATCGCCATCACCGCCTCCGGCATGGGTGGCGCACGCGCAGCTGGCCGAGCTCGTCGACCAGGCCGTCGAGCTCGGCGTCGATCGCGTGGATTCGTGCCCAGGTCGCCGCCGGGTCGGGTCCCGGGTCGGGCTTCGGGTCCGGGGGTGAGACGGTGCGCCTCGGTGGTACGACCTCGAGCGACGGCGGTCGGCCGGAGCGCAGGGCGCGGACGGACGCGAGCAGCCCGTCGCGGAAGGGCTGGAGGTTCATGCGCCGCCCCCCGAGGCCTCCTCGATCGGGTGCGCGGCGACGGCCTTGTCCAAGTCGTCCATGGCGCGGGCGTACGCGGTGGCCACCCTGTGGTCCCACTCGTTGCCGCGCAGCCGGTGGCGTTCCTGGTGGTACAGGCGCCGCGCGTCCCATTCCTTCTTACAGGCCGCGACGATCAGGGCCAGGCGCTCGTCCGCCTGCCCGGCGCGGACCTCTGCCCGTTCTGCACGCAGGCGCCACGGGGTGGCCCACTCCGGCGGTAGCCCCGGAGCGGCGTCAAAACTCCAGCCGGCCATGCTCCGAATGTTGAGCACCAGCGTGCGCGCGTGGCCGAGCTCGGTAGTGGCCTGGCGGTGCTCACGCTGCAGCAGCTTCCAGGCGGTGATGATGCCCAGCGCCTGCTCGCGCGACAGGATGGTGGCGCCGCCGAACAGCAGGCTGGCTTCGATGTCGGCGATCTCGTCGGGGGTCACGGGTTCCGTCCGTTTCTGTATGCGTTTGTCAGCGCCGGGCCCGGCGCCGCCCGGATCGGGCGCGGCCGGTGCCGAGGGCGACGACGTTGGAGGGGATCAGGCCGGGCAGTTCGGGCTGGACGTCGGCCAGCCGCGGGCACCCCGTCTTGATCAGGTGAGGTCTGAACAGGTGTTCGACCGGGTGCTTGGGGAGCGCGCCGGCGCCGTCCAGGCTGCGGGAGACCCAGCGGCCGAGGCCGTCCTTCATGACGGCTTGGTTGCCGGTGGGGTCCGGGCGGGCCTCAACGGCCATGCGCTCCCCGTATTCGGTCCTGGTCCACAGCACCTGGCGGCCGCATCCCTGGGGGCAGGGCGTCAGGTCGTGTCGGCCGGGGATCATGGCGGGGACCTCCCCTCAATGCACTGTGAAGTCCTTTCACCAACATCATGCCCGCTCTGCACGGAAATCTGTTCGATTTCCAGACCGAGCTGGCCTTTGACATGGCCGACCTTGCGCACCGCGAACGCCCGCGTACGGCGGCCGAACCGCAGCCGCCGCACCCCCAGGCGTTTGGCGCACTTGGGGCCGAGCCGGTAGCTCAGCGAGATCTCGGTCCGCACCGGATGCCTGCACCTACGGCAGCGCGGCCGCCCGTCATCCCGGCGGGTCCACCGGCGGCCGCGCCGGACCGGCGGCGGATCCGGCGCCGGGATCGTCACCTCGAAGAGCGGGATCACCTCAGCCCGCCAGGCCGCCGAGCTCGGCGGTGATGGCGTCAAGTGCGATCCCGGCCAGCGCGTCCAGGTAGCCGGGGTCGGCGGCCAGGCCGGGCCAGGCCTTGACCAGCGCGGTGGCGATACCCAGCTGGGCGACCTCGCTCGGGTCCGGCGGCGGCTGGTCGGTGAAGGTCACGCGGGTGTGGTCGCACCGCTCGGTGACCACCCTCCCGATCTGCTCGACCGGCACCCAGCGCGGGACGTGCGGGAGTCTCATGCGACCTTCGTTTCCTTGGCTCGTCGGAGGGCTGCCCGGGCGGCGGCGAGGCCGCGGGCGCGGGTCGCCTCCGGATCGGGCGGGGCCTTGCTCACGAACGTGGTGGAGGGGGCCCGCCATCGGCCGGCCAGCTCCCGTTCGCGCTGCCGCTCCTGCCACCGCGGCATGCAGATGAGCTTCATCAGGCGCCAGCGGGCGACGGCGTACGGGTGCTCGGCTTCGTGGACGCCGGCCAGGACCCGGTGCAGCTCGTCGGTGCCGTAGTCGGCCCCGCCCATCAGCGCGACGACCAGATCAGCCAGGTAGAACGGCAGATCGTTGCGCGCCAGCAGGGCCAGGGCGCGCTCCAGGTTGGCGGCCCCGTGCGTCCGGGCCAGGCCCAGGACCTGTGCCGGGGTCCGCCACCGCCAGTCCTCCCCCCGCTCGACCATGTCCGTCGGTGCCGGTAACGGCGGGAGGGTGGACAGGCCGATCAGCTCTGGGACGGACCGCACCACGCTGGGCTTGTGATCCGTGCGACCGGGGGGACGATTGTTAACTGGTTCTATGTGACGTTTTTCGCCAGGTGTTGTGACCTGCGACGATTCGGGCTCGGCGCTAGACGCAGCCGGGGCGGCGTCCGGGCGGGCATCGGCCTGCCCGGACGCCAGTGATGCGTCCAGCAGGTCCCACGCCTCACGCGGGGCGGGCATCAGGGCGGGCTCCGCAACGGCCACGATCAGGTGTTGCCACAGGCCTTTGCCGACCTGCCGCCGCAGCTGCCTCAGCAGACCGGCGGCGGCCAGCATGCGGTTGTCGCGCCGCAGCGCATACCGGGACAAGCCGTACTCTGCGGCGATGTCCTCGCGGGCGCTGCCCGGCTGAGGCGGTCGGGTGAGGTACTTCTGCAGCAGGCTGAGCGCGGCGTTACGCACATGCAGGACGGCGTCGTGCCAGATGTCGAAACTGCCGACGGACAGGACAAAGGTCCCGGTCAAGATCATCAGTATCAGACCTCCCGGGTGGTGCGATTCATCGGCCCGCCATGATCAGCAGGACGGTGCGGAAGAACCAGAACGCGTAAAAGGCGCTGACCACGGCGGCCGCGAAGGCGATATCAGCGCGGCCGCGGCGCATCAGCGGGCGGCCCACCAGGGCCAGGCCGAGGGCCGTTCCCCCGAGGAAGGCGGTGTAGAGCAGCATCCCGGGCCTACAGCGGGTCCAGCGTGAGGTGGACGCTCACCCGGCCGGGCTCCTCCCGCCGCGGGAAGCGGCGGGAGGTGGTGGCGATGGAGAACGCCTCGCCGACGCGGGCGATCACCTGGTCCAGCTCGGCGTGCGTTCCCACAACGCGCAGCTCGACGGGCAGACTCCTGGCGGGCGGCTCGGCGGGGGCGGTGGCCAGGGTTTCGCGGGCGGCTCTGGCCCGCTTCCGGCTCTGCGGCGTGGTCATGTCTGACTCGCTCCTCTATATGCGTGGCTGCGGGCCGCCGCGCAGTGGCGGCCCGTCGGGGTGGGGGGCGGGGCCCGCGCCCGGGAGTTCCCCGGTCGGGCGCGGGCCCCGCGATGGCCGGCCGCTCGCGCGCGGCGGGCCGGTCCCGGGCCGGCCCCACAGCGGGCCCGAGACGATCAGGGGGGTCAGCCCCACGCGCCCTGGCGTCGGGGGCCGTCGGCGTGCGCCTTGCGCCAGCGCGCAGCCAGCCGAGCCGCCCAGCCAGGGGTTCGTGTACGACGTCGACGGCGGCCCGGCGCTACGGCCGGGCCGACGGGAAAGGGTCGGGCTCGCCCGCCGTCGGCACCGGGATGTACGGGCGGGCCAGGCTGGCGTGCTTCCCCGCCGTCTGGTCGTCACCGCCGAGGGCCTCATACAGCGTGGGCGCGGCCGGGTCGGCCGTCAGCGGCGGGATGGCCGGCCTCGGGGTCTGCTCCGGTCCGGGAGACACCTGCGACATCGCGTCGCGGTGGTGCAGCTCCCTGGCCCGCAGCAGGAGCTCAAGCCCGTCCTGGGCGGCCGTGATGAGCGCGATCAGATGGGAGGGGTCGTCGTACCAGGCCGTCAGGCGGCGGCGGTCGAGCAGGATCCCCACCCGCGGCGGTGCGCCGTCAGGCAGCCACGGCTCCGGGTCCAAGGAGGGGGCACCGAGTGTGGTTCTGATCTGTTCAGTGAGGTGGCTCATGTTTCCTCCCGGGGTGGGCAGGCGGTGGGGCTGATCTGGTCGGCGAGGGCCGCCAGGCGGACGGCTTCGGCGGCGGGGTAGGGCAAATCCAGGGAGGCCGTGACCGCACGGCGCAGCTGGTCGGCGATCTCCTGCAGCTCCCAGTCGGCGGGCAGCCGCTGCTCGGACCGTTCGCGGATGCGCTGGGGGGTGTTCCAGTCCGGCATCGCCGCCGCGGCGATCTCGACGGCCAGCGCGGGACAGCGCAGCGACAGGGCGTCCAGTTCTTCGGGGGCGATCTGGTTGATGAGCCCCAGGCGGGCGATCTCCTGCGCGGGCGCCCCGGCCGCGACGAGTCGCTCGCGTTCCAGCGCGAGCCCGGCCTGGCGGGCGAGCGGCGTCAGCTGGCGCATCAGTTCGACCAGCAGGTCCAGGTTGCGCCTCTGGTGCTCGGGCAGCGTGGGGTCGACGGCGACGGCGGCCGCGACGGTCTCGGCGGCGTCCATCGCGCGCTGGCGTGCGTCGCCGACGATCGGCGGACCGTCGGCGGGCAGCCGTTCGGCTCCACGCCGGATGTATTGGACCGCGCGGTCGTCGATGAGAGTGCTCATGTCCCCTCCGCGGCCGGGCCGTGCGTCGGCCCGGGCCGGGTGGGAGCGGTGGCGGTGGCACCGCCGCGCAGGTGAACGGCGGCCTCGGTGGCGAGCTCGGCGAGCCGGTCCATCGCGGCCGCCTCGGCGGCGCGGTCGGACCGGTGGCCGCGCAGCGCCACGTAGATGCCCTGGCCGCCGTCCTCGGACAGGAACAGACGCAGCTCGATCGCCCCGTGCTCGCCGTCGACGAAGAGCTCGAGCTCCTTGGCACGCGGGTCACGGATCGTGATGAGGGCCATGGAGATCGGCATCAGTCACCGGCCAGGGCGTTGACGTTCAGGGCGACGGCGAGCTGGGCGCGCATGGCGACCGCGGCGGAGACCAGGGCGTCGGCCTCGTCCATGTCGGTGACGCCGAGCTCGGCGTCCTGGTCGTCCTCGCCGTGCAGCAGGAGCGAGGCGACCGGGCGGCCGCCGCACATGCGCAGAGCGGGCCGTTCCACAGCGGGTCGTTCCACGGCCGGGCTGCCACGGAGGCGGCGGCCACTACGATTGATCATCATCTGGTACGTCCCTTGAATCTTGAGGAGAGGGCCCTTGGCGCGCACCGCCGAGGGCCTTCGGCTTGCTGTCGGTGGTGAGGTGTATGGGGGTGGCCGGTCAGTAGGAGCGGCGGGGAACGATGGGGTCGGGCAGCGGCGTGCCGTCCTGGTCGGTGGGGGTGATGAGCTGGTGGCACCAGTCGGGGACCGCGTCGGTATCCGGCAGGAGCGCGTCGGATAGGACCACCCACAAGCCCCACGCGGTCTCGCGCGTCACCTCAAGAGCGGGCCCGTCGCCGAGGCCGGGGAGGTGGATCTGGACCGGGTCGCCCTCGCCGACGAACCGGGCCTGGACACGGCCGCCGGAGGGCAGGACCAGCTGGTAGAAGCGCGGCGGGTCGGCCGGGGCCGCGTCAGGGGGTGGGGGCAGCGACATGGCTGAGGCTCCTAGGCGAGGGTGAGGGTGCGGCCGCCCTCAAGCTGGACGGTCACGGGGCACTTGCAGTCGCCCGCGCACGGGTGGCCGCACGTGTGGCACTTCACGCAGTAGGGGGAGCCGCCGCACTCGCAGCAGTGCTCGGGAATGTGGTAGCCGCTGCCGTAGCAGGAGCTGCAGTCCTCGCCGAACTCGCCGTCGCAGCCGCACTCCTCCTCCCCGTCGCGGCAGACGTCGCAGGGCACGCAGATGTAGCAGGCCTCGCCGTCCTCGCAGTCGCACTCCTCGGCCGACGTCTCGGCCGGGGTCTCGGCCGCGAGGGCGTCAGGTGTGGGGATTCCGGTCATTCGGGTGCTCCGCAGGGGGCGGCGGCTGCGGGCTCGGCCGAGGTCGTCTTGGCCAGCACCGCGTCGATCGCCTGCAGGGCCGCGTCGCGGGTCTGCATGTGCGACCACCGCGTAAGGTCTCGCGCGGCGGTCGCGGGGCTGTACCGCAGGTGCTGGGCCAGGGCTCGGAGCACGTCGTCCGCGGCGACGGCGATCTCGCGGACGGGGGCGATCTCACCGCTGGCGGCCCAGACCGCGGCGGGAAGGGTGAAGTCCACGTCCGAGAACGGGCTCATCGGTCCGGGCCAGGGGTTGGCCTCGATGATGACCCGAGCCCGGGCCAGGATCGCGGAGGAAGTAGCGGGGAAGGTCACGATGATCTCCGTGTTGATCGTTCGGGGGCGGTGACGATGGCCCTGATGGGCTGTCTTCCGCCCGGGTGGTCATCTGGTGGCCTTGCTGTACCGGCGGCCAGGTTCGGGGCGCAGCGGCGCGATGTTGTTCCTGGTCTTGGGGTTCAGGTCCGCAGAGCGTTCTGGCTGCGCGGCCTTCGCCTTGGCTGGCCGCGCGTGGGCGTCGACAGCGGCGGCGAGCTGAGCGTCGGTCCACAACAACTTGCCGCCCATGTAGGTGGCGACGACCTGGCCCGAGGCCGCCAGCCGGTCCAGCGTGTGCTCGGAGATGCCGCCCCCGATGCGGGCCGCTCCCTCTTTGCTGGTGTACAGGCGGTACTCGGGAGTGGTCATGCCAGCAGGTCCTCAACCGTGCAGTTGAGGGCACCCGCCAGCCGGAACAACACCCCAGCGCCAGCCGAGCTCTTGCCATTCTCGATCTTGGACACGTGGGCGTGAGTGATCCCGACCTTCTCGCCAAGTGCCACCTGCCCAAGGCCAGCGGCCAAGCGTCGCCGACGGACGGCCTCCGGGTTCTGGATGAGGGGCCGCTGACGCGGTTTCGTCGTCTGCATGAGCATGACCGTACAGTTACAGACATGAACAGACAAGTCGTCTCATGCATCTTGATGTTTATCGCTGGGCGTGGCCAGATGGATGTTGCCCGCCGACCCCAACTAGGCCAATCTGTTCCTGTACTTAACTGCTTGTTCCTATACTCCGAAGGTGAGCGACGACAGGACCATGGCGAGGGACCTACCGTCGACTCCAGAGGGCGCACTTATCAGGCGTACACGGCAGAGCATCAAGCCGCGGCTGACCATCCCGGCCGCTGCCCAGCTGGCGTCAATGAGTGCGGAGACCTGGGGTCACATGGAACGCGGCTACAAGCCTGGGCTCCACGGAAGCCCCCCAACCAAATTCGCGCCGTCGGCGCAGATCTTGGCGCATGCAGCATTTGCTATCGGCGTGACTCCAGCGGATCTTGAGCAAGTTGACCGCGAAGATGCTGCCGAAGTGCTGACGAAAATGATTTCGGCTGTGCACCCACCCGAAGAGCTGGAGGCCGACTCATCCGAGATTGACGATGGCCGGGTGTTCTTCCTGGTCCCCAAAGGGGTCTCCATGGACGATCGCGAACGAATACGGCGGTGGGCCGAGAAGCTGGCTGAAGAGTTCGTAAAGAACGACGGCCCGGACGAGGATGGCGACTAAGCCATGATCGAATAGCCAGCGGGGACGCGATGCCCTTCTTACCAGGAGCTCCAATCTGTCCGATTACAGGGATTTCCCAATGCGCGGAAGGACCGAAACCTGGCAAGATGGCGACCTTTACGGGGTGACGGATGCAATGGGGCATCTGCACCAACGGGGAAAGGCTCCACCGCAATGGCACGACCGCACCTGCAGTACCACGCCGTACATCCCACCCAATTACCCGATGGCAATTCGATCGCGATCTACCACCCAGGCGGAATCGACTGGCTCCTCGACGGAACTCAGGTCAAGGAACGCCTCCTTGATCCATTGGGCAAGTTGGGCACCGACGCAATCGAAGTACTAACCAGACTCGACGAGCCAACCGAAGATCCATTCGGAGAGCTGCGCTTCGTGCCCGAGGACATTGGACTTGACGAGATGTTCTGGACTCTCGACGACAGCGGCTTCTATATCCCGGTCCCTAAAAAGTTGATCACGCCGAAGCTGGCGCGCGATATCGCAGAGTGCGTTACTGAGCAGCTGCGGTGGTTCCGGCCCGCCTAGGCGCGGAGGTCTCTTCATGGTCTACACCGAACCGCGCGGTGAGCGGTTTCGAGTCCACTTCAAGCGCCCGGACGGGACGTGGACAAAGGCGTCCCGGGACGAGAACGGCCAGCCGTTCTTCGATGAGGACACCGCCTACAACTTCGGAGTGGCTCAGGAGGTGGACGGACGCCGCGGCGTCTGGCGGGACCCCACCGTCGGGGAAGCGACGTTCCAGGAATGGGTCGACATCTGGTGGCCGGCGCAGGACCTGGCGCTCAAGTCTCGCCGGAATTACTCGTATTCGATCAAGAAGCACATCTTGCCGAAGTTCGCGCATTGGAAGATGGCTTGGTTCGAGCAGCCCGGTGTGAATGTCGAGATCGACTCGTGGGAGCGGCACATCACCTCAGTCGGTTACGCGGTCAACGTGGCCAAGGGCGCCCGGGCCCGGCTGATCACGATCTTGGGTGACGCGCAGACCAACGGGATCATCAAGGTCAACCCGGCGCTGAGGGCTCGCAAGCGTGGCCGTCAGCGGGCGGTCGGCGGTCGCGGCGTCGAGAAGGTCTGGGCCAGCCCGCTGCAGGTGCTGCTACTGGGCGAGCGGGGGGCGATCATCTCCGGCCGCGAGGAGGACCTCCTACCGCCGATTGCGCTGGGCTGGACCGGGATGCGGTGGGCCGAACTCGTCGGCCTGGAACGCGGCTTCCTGAAGTTGTCGGCGGTCCGGATCGACTGGCAGCTCGTCGAGGACAAGGGCCGGTTCTACCGGTTGCCACCGAAGGACGACTCACGCCGCACGGTGGACATCCCGCCGTTCCTGTCCTCCTTGTTCTCGTGGTGGGTGCAGCAGCGCCCGGGCCAGCGCTGCGAGTGCACCGGCGGGGAGGCGGCCGACGGCGGCGAGCTCCCGTGCGAGGGCCGCCGGCCGTACGTGTGGCTCGGCGAGGGGCACGTGCGGTGGGTCGGCAAGAAGCGGACCCTGGTGACCGGGCATCCGCGGGCGAGCAACTACCAGCGCCGGGTGTGGGCGCCTGCCGTGGAAGGCGCCTACCCGCGTGACGGTGACCGGCGACCGGCCCGGCCGGTGCTGGTCGACGTGGCAGACGGGCTGTGGCCCGGGCGGCCGCGGCCGGCGTGGCCGATGGCCGCAGTTGGTCAGGAGTTCGTGGTTCCCCGCGGGAAGGGAGTGTGGGCCTACGATCCGGCCCAACATCATGTCTCCTCGTGGCTGCCCTTGGTGGCCGACCTCACGCCGCACGGGCTGCGGCACGGGCACAAGACATGGATGGCCGAGGACGGCATCCCCGAGGTCCTCCAGGCCAACCGGATGGGCCACGCCGTGGGGGGGATGATCGGCGTCTACACCCACATCTCGGAGGCGATGCGGGCCGAGCTGCTGCGCGCGCTTCAGGCGCGTTGGGAGACGGCTCTCGCGCAGCGGGCTGGGATATCCCTGCGCTCACGGGTGCCGATTCTCGACCGGCTGCTCGAACCATTCCGGTCGGGAGCCAAGAAAACGATCTCCCAATTTCCTCCCAAACAAGCAGCGGACCCTATCCGGATGATCTCCGAATAGGGCCCTGACCTGGGAGCCGCCTTGGGGAATCGAACCCCAGACCTTCTGTTTACAAGACAGATGCTCTGCCGATTGAGCTAAGGCGGCTTGTCAAGCCTGACAAGTCTAGCGGGCCTGGCGGTGGGGCGTCACTGACGGCGGAGGCGGGAGATTTCGTAGAGGGCGATGCCTGCGGCTACGCCGGCGTTGAGGGATTCGGTGGCGGTGGTCATCGGGATGCGGACGGTTTCGTCGCAGGATTCGCGGACCAGGCGGGAGAGGCCTTTGCCTTCGGAGCCGACCACGATGACCAGGGGGTCGGAGGCGAGGGTGGTGGTGGCGATGTCCTGGCGGGAGTCGCCGTCCAGGCCGATGATGAACAGGCCGGATTCCCGGTACGCCTGGAGGGTTTGGGTGAGGTTGCTGGCGCGGGCGACCGGGAGGGTGGCGAGGGTGCCCGCGGAGGTCTTCCAGGCGCCCGCGGTGACGCCCGCGGAGCGGCGGGATGGGATGAGGAGGCCGTGGGCGCCGAAGGCGGTGGCGGAGCGGGCGATGGCGCCGAGGTTGCGGGGGTCGGTGACGCTGTCCAGGGCGACGATGAGGGGGACTTCGGCGGCTTCCTGGGCGTAGCCGATCAGGTCGTTGGGGTGACGGTAGTCGTACGCCGGGACCTGGAGGGCCAGGCCCTGGTGGATGGCGCCGTCGGTGAGGCGGTCCAGTTTCTCGCGGGAGACTTCGAGGAGGGCGATGCCCTTGTCCGCAGCGATTTTGATGGCCTCTTTGACGCGGTCGTCGTTGTCGAGGCGCTGGCCGACGTACAGAGCGGAGGCGGGGACGCCGGCGCGGAGGGCCTCGACGACGGGGTTGCGGCCGCCGATGTATTCGGGGGCGTCCTCGCTCTTGCGGGGGCGGGGCGCGGGACGGCGGCCGGACGTGCCGCCGCGCTCCTCGCGGGCGAGTCGTTCGGCGCGTGCCTTGTCCTTGTACCAGTGGCGCATCTCGGCGGGCGGGGTCGCGCCCCTGCCTTCAAGGGATCGCCGGACCTTGCCGCCGGTGCCTCTGGTCGCGCCCTGCTTCTTTGCGGGCTTTCCCGAAGCCCGTCCCCCAGCACCCATAACGACAAGCCTATCGGCATGAACGAGGCGCTCTCCCCAATAGCGGTACGCCGACGGCGTCCGGTCGGTGTTCCTAGCGGGCGAGCTCCCAGCGAGGTCCCTGCGGGGTGTCCTCGACCACGACGCCCGCCGCGGCGAGCTGGTCGCGGATGGCGTCGGCGGCGGCGTAGTCCTTGCGGGCGCGGGCGGCCTGGCGTTGTTCGAGGGCGACGGCGATGAGGGCGTCGACGACCTCGCGGAGGCCGGAGTCGCCGGTGTTGCGCCACTGCTCGGAGCGGGGGTCGAGGCCGAGCACGCCGAGCATGGTCTGCGTTTCGGCGAGGTGGCGGGCGACCTGCTCCTTGTTGCCCTGGGCGAGAGCGACATTGCCTTCCCGGACGACCTCGTGGATGACCGCGAGGGCCTGGGAGACGTTGAGGTCATCGTTGAGGGCGTCGACGAAGGCCTGGGGCAGGGGGGCGGTGGCGTCGACGTCGTGGATGACCTCGGCGGCGCGGGAGACGAAGCCTTCGAGGCGGCGGTAGCCGGCGGCCGATTCCTGCAGGGACTCGTCGGAGTAGTCGATCGAGGAGCGGTAGTGGGCGGCGATCAGGTAGTAGCGCAGCTCGACGGGGCGGACCTTGCGCAGCATTTCGGGGATGAGGAGCGAGTTGCCGAGGGACTTGCTCATCTTGGTGCCGCCGAGCTGGAGCATGCCGTTGTGCATCCAGTAGCGGGCGAAGCCATCGCCGGCCGCCTGGGATTGGGCGATCTCGTTCTCGTGGTGCGGGAAGATCAGGTCGACGCCGCCGCCGTGGATGTCGAAGGTGCCGCCGAGGTATTTGGTGGCCATCGCGGAGCATTCCAGGTGCCAGCCGGGGCGGCCGCGGCCCCACGGGGTCGGCCAGGTGGGCTCGCCGGGCTTCTCGCCCTTCCAGAGGGCGAAGTCGCGGGGGTCGCGTTTGGCGGAGTCGATGTCGGTGTCGCCCGCGGCGAGCATGTTCTCCAGTTTCTGGTTGGAGAGCTTGCCGTAATGGTCGGCGTAGGAGCGGACGTCGAAGTAGACGTCGCCGCCCGAGGCGTAGGCGTGGCCCTTGTCGATCAGGCGGTGCATCAGTTCGGTCATCTCGGGCACGTGGCCCATCGCGCGCGGTTCGACCGTGGGCGGGAGGCAGCCGAGCTGGTCGTAGGCCCAGGTGAAGGCGCGCTGGTTACGCTCGGCGACGACGAACCAGGGCACGCCCTCGTCGGCGGCGACTCGGATGATCTTGTCGTCCAGGTCGGTGACGTTGCGGCAGAACGTGACGTCGTAGCCCTGGCGGGTCAGCCAGCGGCGGAGCACGTCGAAGTTCACGCCTGAGCGGATATGTCCGATATGGGGCGGAGCTTGAACGGTCGCACCACACAGGTAGATCGAGACTCGTCCGGGCTCGATCGGCACGAATTCGCGGACCGTCCGCGTGCTGGTGTCATAGAGGTTCAGGCTCACGAAAGCAAGGCTAACGCCTTCCACGCCAGCACAGGCCGACTTGGCGGGGCGTGAACCCCGCCATTTCGATCGTGGTGCACGCCACACTAACCGCGGAGATAGACCTTCTCCGGGGTGATGCGGGCAATCACTCGTTCATTGTCCGGGTTTGCCTCGGCAAAGGGCCTTTTGTAGTACTTCTGGGAAAGTTCCTGGATCAGGGCGCCGGTGGGGTCGTCGATGAGGGTCACCCGGCCGCGGATCTCGGCGTACACATAGGGGTCGGACGGGTCGACGATCAAGATCGAGGTGCGGGGGTCGCGTTCCAGGTTGCGGTGCTTGCGGCGGCCCTTGACCGTTGAGAACAGGATGTCGTCGCCGTCGGTGCGCACCCACACGACCGACGTCTGCGGGCTGCCATCCTGGTTCACGCTGGAGACGGTGGCGAAGTTGACGCCGTCGAACAGGTCGCGGACCCGTTCCGGCAATGGTGTATTCCCCATGTGTCGATCATGCCATTTCGCCCGTGTCATAAATCAATGTGCGGCGGGTGAGTCGGTAGGCTCGAAATGCCATGGACGCGACTCCCCCCGCGGCGGCAGGTCCGACCTCCCGCCCGTCAGCCATCCGTACCGCCCCGGCTTCCCGCCCGGCCGGAATTCCGCTGGTGCTGCGCCGGCTGGCCATTGGCCTGGCCGGGCTCGCGCTTGCCATCCTCGCGGGTGCCGCCTGCGTACTCTCCTTCGACGACCTGCGTGGACTCGCCGTTCAAGGTCAGGTCGAACCGCGTCTGGCGTATCTCTACCCGGCCGGGTTCGACGCGCTTCTGATCGTCGCGCTGATCGGCGTGCCGCTGTTGCGGTCGGGGCGATTATTGGTGCGCCTGCAGGTGGGTCTCATTCTCGCGCTGCTCCTGGCCGCCGCGGCCGCCGCCGCTGTGGCCACCGCTACCGGTGCCACCTTCGAGCCACGGGGGGCCGCGATCACGGTCGCGCTGGTTCCGTGGGTCATGCTGGTGATCGGTCTTTGGCTCCTGTTGGTCCTGGTCAAACACACTCAGAGCAAGCGCGCCGACCTGAACGGCGACAATGATGTGGAAGAACTCGTTCCCTTCGACGAGGAACATTCCCGCCCTGTTTCGGCCGCGCCCAGAACCATCGACCCGACCGGCGTGTCCACCGACCCCTACCCGGTCATTCTCCCGTCGGTACGGCATGCGCTCCCGGAACCCCATAAATCCGCCGAATCAGCGGCCCCACCCGACTACACGCCTCCAGTCCCAGTCAGCCCGGTGACCGAGACCGTCGCTCCACCCGAACTCGCGCCCCCGCTCCCCCGCGACAACGAACCGGCCCCTGCCCCGGAACGACCGAAACGCCCGACCCGCTGGGGCGACCTGATCCGCCCGAATGTCGGCGACGTCCTCGTCCATCCGCGCCCAGGCGAGCCATCGCGTACAACCCCCGAACTCGACGACGACCCTGAGGCGACTCCAGACGACCCGGCCTTCGCCGACTATTCCGGCCAGAGCGACACCCAACCCATGTCGGAAACGCCGGGACAGACCGTCGAGACGTCAGACCAGGCCGAGGATGTGTCTGACCAAGCCCCGAGCATCGAGACATCGAGCCGGGCTGACAACGTCGAAGCGTCAACCCAGGCTCAGGACGATCCGGACGCCTCCTATTGGGCGGGAACCACGGACGAGATCTCCCCGAGCCCCGCTGCATCAGACAAGGTCAACACCTCCGAGGCCCTCGAAGGCGACAATTCCGCCCAGACGATCCCGCCAATCGTCCCCTTGGTCGCCTCGGATGACGCGGCATCCGAAGCTCTCTCCCGTCGCTACGACCAAGCCGCCGCCCAGATCGCCGAACGATACTCCGGCCAGGCACAGAGCGAACTCGACGAGAACGAGGAGTCAGGCATCGACACCCAGCCGATGCGCAAGTTCCACGACTCCCCCGACCCCGAGCACGGCATCGACGCCGCCGACCCCGAAGAACTGAACACCACCGCCCGCCGCCTCCCGTCCGGCGAAGAACCCCCAGCCCCCCCTTCAGGAAGAATGCGAAGCACACCCCTCCCACCCACCTGAAATCGCATTGCCGTGGGGGTTTCCCACCCACCCAGCCCGTTTGTTCCCCTCGGGCTCCGCCCGCCCCCGCCAGCACCGCAGCTGCCTGAAGCAAGCGACGGTCATATCACCGTGGTTCTCCACACAACCCGACGACTACCCACCACCTCGGGCGGCCCGCCCACCCCTTAAACCCTTCGCTGACCTGCACCGTTGAGAAAAATGACCACGGGCGTGCCGCCTCCTGACTCGAACGGGGGAACAGGGGAGGCATGGCGATCACGTCCTGGGTTTGGGTTCCTGGTGGGAGCGGGTTTCCTGGGTGGAACCTGCCCTTTGGGGTGTTTTCGAGGCGCGGGGAATTGCCTCGGGTGGGGGTCGCTATTGGCGATCACGTGGTAGATCTGGACCTTCTGCGCGCGACAGGCGTACTGCCCAATTCGGCTTGGTTCGCGGCGGGGACACTGAACTGGTTTCTGGCGGCGGGGCCGGAGGCGTGGCGTTCCACTCGGGAACGGCTGATCGAGTTGCTGAGTGATGAGCAACATCGACCGGCGGTGATGCCCGCGCTCGTACCGATGAGCGAGATATTGCTCCATCTGCCGTTCGCGGTGGCCGACCTGGCATGTTTCCAGGGATCCTTGGATCACACCACGAATATGGGACGCATGTTCCGCCCGCCGACGATGAATCCCGTCCGGCGGAACTGGCGGCAGATGCCGGTGGCGCATCATGGCCGGGCGGGGAGTGTCGTCGTGTCGGGGACGCCGATCGTGCGGCCCAGCGGCCAGCGGGGTGAGGCGGATGTGGGGCCGTCGATG
This sequence comes from Acrocarpospora pleiomorpha, assembly GCF_009687885.1. Classification (GTDB taxonomy): domain Bacteria; phylum Actinomycetota; class Actinomycetes; order Streptosporangiales; family Streptosporangiaceae; genus Acrocarpospora; species Acrocarpospora pleiomorpha. The sequence continues at coordinate 163,212 of NZ_BLAF01000006.1, read as the reverse complement.
AAGTTGGATATCGGCCCCGAGATTGGATATGTCGTCGGGGTGCCGGCCAACCATCCGGTCGGGACCAAGGCCTTCCGCGATCACGTGTTCGGCGTGGTGCTGGTGAACACCTGGCGGGCGCAGGACCTGCTGGCCTGGGAATATCAGGACATGGGGCCGTTCACCGGGCGCGCGTTCGCGACCACGATCTCGCCCTGGGTGGTGCCGCTGGACGCCTTGGAGCACGCCAGGACGACCCAGCCGCCGCAAAACCCCTCGCCGCCCGGCTACCTCACGGTGACCGAACCCTGGGGGCTGGATCTGGCGCTCGAAGTGAGCCTGAACGACGAGGTGATCTCCCGCCCGCCGTACGGCCTGCATTACTGGACCGGCCCGCAGCTGCTCACCCACACGACGGTGAGCGGCGCCCAGCTACGGACGGGAGATCTGCTGACATCAGGCCCGATTTCCGGCCCGGAGGATCCGGGCACACTCCTGGAGATGACCTGGAACGGGAAGAACCCGCTGCGGCTTCCCAAGGATGCCGAGCGGGTCTTCCTTGAGGACGGTGACACGGTGACGATCACCGCGAAGTCCGCCCTCGGAGTCGGGCTTGGCGAGGTCACGGGAACCGTGCGCTCGCCCTGAATCCTGCTATACGCGCGTTCGGCCACGCAGCGCGGCGACGGCACCCACACCGACCACCGCCAGCACGACCTGCATGACGATTTCGATCCAGTCGATGCCGGGGGTGGTGGCGACGTTGAAGGCCTGGGCGATCGCCGTACCGATCAGGGCGGCGATGATGCCGACGACGACGGTCAGGATCCAGCCGATCGGCTGGCGACCGGGCAGGAGCAGCCGTCCGAGCGCGCCGACGACCGCACCGATGACGATGGCGCCGAGAATGGTCTCGATGGACATATCGACCTCCGCTTGAGGGTGTCACTTGCACCCTCAAGGGACGGCAAATACCCCGTGCTGGAAAATTAGTCCTCAGCACCCGAAATTTCGTGTCATTGGCTGCTTGGGCGCCTGGACGCGACGGCCCCCACGCCGATGATGGCGAGGACGAGTTGCAGGATGTGCTCCCACCAGTCGATACCGCGCGTGTTGGCGAAGCCCAACCAGTACGCGATCAGCGTCCCGATCAGAGCTGCGACGATACCGACGATGACCGTCAGGCCCCAGCTGATGTTCTGCCGCCCCGGCAGAATCAACCGCGCCAACCCCCCGATGATCGCCCCGATAATCACGGCGCTGATGATGGATCCGATCATGATATTCCCCCCTTAACGGGAGAAATACCCCATACACATCGTTGCAACCCGTAATCGGATCATACGGACAGTTGTCGCCATAAACACGGAAGGCGGCAATCTGTTACCGCGCCTGGTCACAGATTGCCGCCGCCTGCATATGAGACGCGCCGCCGGGCGCTCAGGTTGGCGAAGTGTTCCGTTGGAACGGGCCAACGACCAACGCGGTGGCCATCGCCGCGACGCCTTCGCCGCGCCCGGTAAGGCCCAGGCCGTCGGTGGTGGTCGCGCTCACGCTCACCGGCGCGTCGATCGCCGCGCTCAGCACCTTCTCCGCTTCGGTACGGCGTGGCGCCAGCTTCGGCCGGTTACCAATGATCTGAACAGCCACGTTACCGATTTCGAAGCCCGCCTCGCGTACCCGTCTGGCGGTTTCTGCGAGCAGAGTCGTGCCGGACGCGCCCGCCCAGCGCGGGTCGGCGGTGCCGAACAGGCCGCCGAGGTCACCCAGACCGGCGGCCGAAAGTAAGGCGTCGCAGCACGCGTGCGCGGCGGCGTCACCATCGGAATGCCCAGCCAGACCGGTTTGGTCTGGCCAGTGCAGGCCCGCCAGATGAAGCTCCCGGCCGGTAGCAAAAGGGTGGACGTCGACTCCGACGCCCACCCTTGGAAAAAACGTGTTCAGGAGTTCAGCACCTCGTCGAGCAGTGCTTCTGCCTTGTCCTCGTTGGTCTTCTCCGCCAGAGCGAGCTCACTGACCAGAATCTGCCGAGCCTTGGCGAGCATCCGCTTCTCACCCGCCGAGAGACCGCGCTCCCGGTCACGTCGCCAGAGGTCACGAACGACCTCGGCCACCTTGTTGACGTCACCGGACGCCAGTTTCTCAAGGTTGGCCTTGTAGCGGCGGGACCAGTTGGTTGGTTCTTCGGTGTGCGGCATGCGGAGCACGTCGAAGACGCGCTCAAGGCCTTCCTGGCCGACAACATCGCGCACACCGACAAGTTCGGCGTTTTCCGCTGGCACCTGGACGGTAAGGTCGCCCTTGTCGACCTTGAGCACCAGGTAGGTCTTTTCCTCACCCTTTATGGTCCGAGTGGTGATGGCTTCGATCCGAGCAGCCCCGTGATGGGGGTAGACGACCGTGTCGCCGACCTGGAAAGTCATGTGACAAGTACCCCTTCCGCTGTACTCCAGGGTACCACGCGCCAACAGCCTCCCGGAACAGTGAAATCACCATAACTGCAGGTCAAAGCCTCATTTTGGGACTTGACAAGCAGTCGACTCTGTGAATGAGCAACTCCGGCATACCGGGTGACCTGCCAAATCAGGGGAATCCAGCCCGGTGCGGGGAGTGGTGCCCTCCATCGATAGGGTGATCCCCAGCTCTATCTAGCCGCGTAACAAGGAGACCCGAGCCGTGACCAGCACCAGCCGCCGCAGGGTGATCGCCGTTGCCGCGCTCCTCGCCGCCGCCCCTGTTCTGGCCGCGTGCGGCGCCGGCGACAACGCCAACACCAACCAGCCTTACGCGCCGACCGACGCCCAGGTCCTCATCAGCCACAGCAGCGACAGTGTGTACGGCGAGCGTGGCATGCGGGTCAGCCAGGCGTTCGTCCTCGGCCCCGACTCCGGCGGCCAGATCCCCGCCGGCGGCGCGGCCCCGCTCTACCTGGTCCTCACCAACCAGAACCCGGCCCCCGACAGCCTGGTCAGCGTGACCCCGCTCCCCGACCAGGCCACCTCGGTGAAGGTCACCGCACCCGTCCAGGTCCCCCCGAACACGTTGGTGAACACCGGCCAGCCGTCGCCGCAGCTCGCCGTCGAAGGCCTCAAGAACGCTCTGCGCGGCGGCGAGACCCTGCGGCTCACCCTGAAGTTCCAGACCGCGGGCGACATCACCATGGACGTCCCCGTGATCACCCGCAGCCGCGAATACGCCACGCTGCCCCCGGTCCCCGGCGCCCTCCCGGCCCCCAGCCCCGTCGCCTCCGCCTCTCCCGCCGCGACGACCGGCCACTGACGCACGACACCGGTGCCGGCGCTGCCACGAACAGCGCCGGAGGCTCAAGGCCGAAGGTTTCCGCTACATACACCTGGGGCAACCGCAACTACGCGGCCTCGCCATCGACCGGTAAGTCCCGAACGCACGAAGACCCCTGTTCCGAACGCTGGAACAGGGGTCTTCGTGAATCAGGCTCAGTCCTCCGCGACGGGATCGAACTTGTAGCCGAGCCCGCGAACCGTGAGGATGCAGCGCGGATTGGCGGGGTCGGATTCGACCTTGGCGCGAAGGCGCTTGACGTGGACATCGAGGGTTTTCGTGTCGCCCACATAGTCGGCGCCCCAGACCCGGTCGATCAGCTGGCCTCGGGTAAGAACCCGGCCGGCGTTGCGAAGCAGTACTTCCAGCAGCTCGAACTCCTTGAGCGGCAGCTGAACCTGCTGCCCGCGCACCGCGACGATGTGCCGGTCCACGTCCATCCGCACCGGCCCCGCCGCGAGTATGGCGGACTCCAGCTCCTCGACATCCCCCTGCCGGCGCAGCACCGCACGAATCCGGGCCACCAGCTCCCGCGAGGAGAACGGCTTGGTGACATAGTCGTCGGCGCCCAGCTCCAGCCCGACCACCTTGTCTATCTCGCTGTCCTTGGCGGTCAGCATGATCACCGGAACCTTGGAGCGCTGCCGCAGCGAGCGGCACACCTCCGTGCCAGGCAACCCGGGCAACATCAGGTCGAGCAGCACCAGGTCGGCGCCGTTACGGTCGAAGGTCTCCAGCGCCTCGGGCCCGGTGGCCGCGACGGCAACCTCGAAGCCTTCCTTGCGAAGCATGTAGGACAGGGCGTCGGAGAACGACTCCTCGTCCTCCACGACGAGTACCCGGGTCATGTGGCCGCCTCCAGGGGGGTTGACGTGGTGCGTGGTACTGCCACCGCCACGCCGCCGAAGGCGGGGAGACGGAGGGTGAAGGTCGATCCGGAGCCTTCTTTGCTCCACACCGTGACCTCGCCGCCATGCGCGACGGCGACGTGCTTGACGATGGCGAGCCCGAGTCCGGTGCCGCCTGTCGCCCTCGACCGGGCCGCGTCGACCCGGAAGAATCGTTCGAAGATGCGCTCCTGCGCGCCTTCGGGGATGCCGATCCCCTGATCGCTGACGCTGACCTCGACCGCTTCCCCAGCCGGGCGCGCGCTCACCACGACCCTGGTGTGCTCGGGACTGTACGCCACCGCGTTGTCGATCAGATTGCGCAGCGCGGTGACGAGGAGCTCGTCGTCGCCCCAGACGTTCAAACCTTCGGTGCCCCCGGCGACCAGGGTGATGTCCTTGGACGCCGCCTTGGTGTTGCACCGGTCGATGGCCTCGTGCACGGCTTCGTCCACCGGCACGGGCCCGGGGGTGGGAATCGCCTCAGCCCCCTGAATCCTGGACAAAGTGATCAGATCCTGCACCAGGTAGGTGAGCCGGGCCGCCTCATGCTGCATGCGTCCGGCGAACCGGTTGACGGCCTCGGGGTCCTCGGCCGCGTCCTGGATGGTCTCGGCCAGCAGGCTGAGCGCGCCGACGGGCGTCTTCAGCTCGTGGCTGACATTGGCCACGAAATCCCGCCGTACCGCCTCGACCCTGAGCCGCTCGGTCTGGTCCTCGGCGAGGACCAGCACCTGGCCGGTGGAGCCGAGCGGCGCCACCCGGACCGCGAACGTGGTGGACTCCTGGCCGAACTTGCGGCCCGGCACCTCGATCTCGCCTTCCCTGATCTCGCCGTCCCGCCGCACCTTGCGCGCCAGCGCGAGCAGCTCCGCCGCCATCAGGGCGTCCCCCCGGACCAGCCCGTACGCCCTCGCGGCCGAGCTGGCCCGCAACACGCGGTCCTCCCGGTCGAGCACCACCGCCGAGGACGGCAGCACGGCCAGCACCGACGCCACCCCGGGAGACAGGCTGTCGTCGACGGGTTCCGGTTCCCGCACCGGCTCCGACTGCCGCCGGATCGCCATCATGACGAGGGTGCCCACCAGGAAGCCACCCATCGCCGCGAAACTCGCCAGCAACTCGTTCACGATTTAGATGCTAGGTGGGAATCTCCGTGCGCCCGACTGCCTGATAGGGCATGACCATGGCCTTTCCGAAAGAGTTCACTCGCCGGTCGAGGTTCGTTCATAGTCGCGCGCATACGGTAACGGCATGCGCGACGCTTATCACGAAGAGCTGGATACCCTCACCGACCGGCTGGTCGAGATGACCCGCCTGGTCAGGTCCGCCATGTCGCGGGCGACCACTGCCCTCCTCGACTCCGACCTGCACCTGGCGGAGAGCGTGATCTCCCAGGACGAGGAGGTCAACCGGCTGTACGCGGAGGTGGAGACCTCCATCTACGAGGTCATGGCCACCCAGCAGCCGGTCGCGGTCGACCTGCGCACCGTGATCAGCGCCTTGCGGATGGCCGCGGACCTGGAGCGCATGGGCGACCTGGCCGAACACATCGCCAAGATCGCCAGACTGCGCCACCCCGACTCGGCGATCCCGCCCTCGCTCCGGGACACGATCGTCGAAATGGGCCAGATCGCCGAACGCTTGATCACCAAGACCGGCACCTGCATCGCCACCAGGGACGTCGAGCTCTCCAAGGAGCTGGAGTCCGACGACGACGCGATGGACAAGCTCCACCGCCGCCTCTTCCGCGTCCTGCTCTCCCCCGACTGGAAGTACGGCGTCGAGGCCGCCATCGACATCACCCTCGCGGGCCGCTACTACGAGCGCTACGCCGACCACGCGGTCCGCGTCGCCCACGACGTCGTCTACCTGGTGACCGGCTCCCGCCAGGAGAGCTGACCCGAACACGCGTAACCCCCCGGTCCTCGGGGGGTCGGGGGGCTACGCGAAAGCCACCGCCGTAAGGCCGGTTTGGCTGCGATTAGGACTCATTGACGTGCGGGCTGTACACGGGAGGGGCCGCGGGCTTGCGATATCTCGGGTTCCTCCTGGCCGCGCGCGGGCTGCTGCCCTGGCGGCTAGGAGGATTCCTGCACTGGTGTTATGAAGCCGGCTCCTGCGGATCTCCGGCATCGCCTACCAGTTCCGGCACCGAGAATTACAGGACTATCTCGCGGGATAAATCCCTACTTGCCCTGGTTCGCCACAGCTTCGATGGCGGCCTTGGCGGCTTCGGGGTCCAGGTAGCCGGAGCTGATCGGCTTGTAGTCGGCGTCCAGCTCGTAGCGGAGCGGGATGCCGGTGGGGATGTTCAGCGCGGCGATGTCGGCGTCGCTGATGCCGTCCAGATGCTTGACCAGGGCGCGGAGCGAGTTGCCGTGGGCGACCACGAGGACGGTCTTGCCCGCGGCCAGGTCGGGGACGATCGCGTCATACCAGTACGGCAACATGCGGTCGACGACGTCCTTCAGGCACTCGGTCCTGGGCAGCAGCTCCGGCGGAAGCAGCCCGTAGCGTGCGTCGCCCGCCTGGGAGAACTCGTCGTCGTCCGCGATGGGCGGTGGCGGCGTGTCGTAGGAACGGCGCCACAACATGAACTGCTCGTCGCCGAACTCGGCCCGCGTCTGCGCCTTGTCCTTGCCCTGCAACGCGCCGTAGTGCCGCTCGTTCAGCCGCCAGGACCGCTGGACCGGCAGCCAGAGCAGGTCGGCCGCTTCGAGGGTGAGGTTGGCGGTGCGAATCGCCCGGGTCAGCAGGGACGTATGCACCACGTCGGGGCGCACTCCGGCCTCGATGAGCAGGTGCCCGCCGCGGCGGGCCTCGGCCTCACCGGTCGCCGAGAGGGTGACATCCACCCATCCGGTGAACAGGCCCTTGATGTTCCATTCGCTCTCGCCGTGCCGCAGCAGCACCAAAGTCGCCATGGCCGCAATCCTAACGGGGTACGGCTCCGCCGACTTCCGCCCGGTCCGCGAACCGCTGGCGAACGCTCCGCGAAATCCTGCGGGACGTAGCCGCTATGCGGATTCCCGTCCGGGATCCGCGAAACGCGCGAACGCGGCGAGGTTCGCCGTGGATTCGCCGCGTTTGAGACGCCACTCCCACTCGCGCCGTATCGACGACGCGAAACCCAGCTCCAGCGCGCGATCGAACCACTCGTCGGCATAGGTCAGGACGCAGCCGAGGATGCGGTCGATCTCCTCCTCGGAGATGGCCTGCAGCGGGACGCGGCCCACCAGGTAGACGTCGCCGATCGGGTCGAGGGCGAAGTGCACGCCGTACATCGAGCCGTTCTTGGTGAGGAGCCAGCGGTAGAAGTCGCCGTGGTTCTCGTCGGGGCGGCGGCAGAAGAACGCCTCCACGTGCAGCGCCTGGTCGCCGACGATCAGCCAGGTCATGGTGGCGAGCTTGCGCTGGCCGGGCAGTTTGACGAGAAAAGCGCCCGGCCGGGGCTGCTCGTACGACAGATCCCCGGCCTTCAAAGCCTCCTCGACCGCGGCGATCACAGGTTGACCGCCACGGGCACACGATGCAGTTTGGCCATAGCTCCGGTATACACCTCCACCAGCCGCGCGGCCGTGGCGGACCACCCGAAAGCGGTCGCGTGCCGGGGTGCCCCGGCGGCCAGTAAGTCCCGCCAGGCGGGCTGCCTGATCAGGCTGGACAGGGCGTTCGCCCAGTTCTGGGGGTCGTGTCCGTCGACGAGCACGCCGGAGACACCATCCTTGACGGCGGTTCTGAGGCCACCGACCGAGGCGGCGACGACGGGCGTGCCACAAGCCTGGGACTCCAGGGCGACGAGGCCGAAGGATTCGTTGTGGGAGGGCACGACGGTCAGGTCGGCGGCGCGATACCAGTCGGCCAGCTCGTGCTGGGGAGCGGGAGGCGCGAGCCGTACCACGTCGGTGATGCCGAGTTCGCTGGCGAGGTCGGTGAGCAGGGAAGGGCGGGCCAGGCCGTTGCCGCTGGGGCCGCCGACGCAGGCGATGACGAGGCGGTCGCGGAGCGAGGGGTCGGCGGCGATCATCCGGGCCGCGGCTTTGAGCAGGATGTCGGGGGCTTTGAGGGGCTGGATCCGGCCGACGAAGAGCAGCACGACCGCGTGCTGGGGAAGGCCGAGCCGGTGCCGGGCCGCGCCTTGGGAGGCCGGTTGGAAGACGGTCAGGTTCACGCCGGGGTTGACCACCGAGACCTTCTCCGGCGGTGCGGAATAGAGCGACATGAGCTCATCCGCTTCGGCGACGGTGTTGGCGACCAGGCGGTCGGCGATGTCCACGACCTGCTCCTCGCCCATCACCCGGACGGGGGGTTCCGGGCGGTCGCCGTCGGCCAGCAGCAGGTTCTTGACCTTGGCCATGGTGTGCATGGTGTGGATCAGCGGCAGTCCCCAGCGTTCCTTGGCCAGCCAGCCGACCTGCCCGGAAAGCCAGTAATGCGAGTGGATGACGTCATACCTGCCGGGGTCGTACATGGCCTCCGTGCGCAGCACTCCCGACAGGAAGGCGCACATCTGGCCGGGGAGGTCGCCCCGATCCAGTTCCTCGTACGGCCCCGCGGTCACGTGCCGCACCGACACGCCCGGAACGATCTCCGCCACGGGAGGCAGATCGCGCGCGGTCTGCCTGGTGAAGATCTCCACCTCGACCCCGAGCTCGGCCAGTCGTTTGGCCACCTCCACGATGTAGACGTTCATGCCGCCCGCGTCGCCGGTGCCCGGCTGATCCAACGGGGACGTATGCATGCTGATCGTCGCGACCCGGTTCAGTCGGCGCCGTCCGAGCGTCACCCACACCACCTCCAAGCGGGTATTAACCACGAATAACTACGACAGATTCCCGCCCCTAAGATGACCCCCATGGCGAGGACAGCAGTGGTGACAGGGGCGAGCAGCGGGATCGGCGAGGCCACCGCGCGGCGGCTCGCGGCCGAAGGATACGACGTGGTCGCGGCGGCCCGGCGGCGGGACCGGCTGGACCGGCTGGCGGCCGAGGTTCCGTCGATCCGCCCGGCCACGCTGGACGTGACGTCGGCGGAGTCGGTGGACGCGCTGGCCGCCTCGCTCGACCGCTGTGACGTGCTGGTCAACAACGCGGGCGGCGCGATCGGGCTTGAGCCGGTGGCGGCCGGGCGGGTCGAGGACTGGCAGCGCATGTACGAGGTGAACGTGCTCGGCTCGCTGCGGATGACCCGGGCGCTGCTCCCCAAACTCATCGAATCCGGGGACGGGGTGCTGCTGATGTTGACGTCGGTGGCGGGGCTCGTCTCGTACGAGGGGGGCGGGGGTTACTGCGCCGCCAAGCACGCGCAGACGTCCATGACCGAGACGTTGCGGCTGGAACTGTGCGGCGAGCCGGTGCGGATCATCGAGATCGCGCCCGGGATGGTGCGAACCGAGGGGTTCTCGCTGACCCGGTTCCGGGGGAATGAGAGCGCGGCGGCGAAAGTGTATGAAGGGGTGCCGGATCCGCTGACCGCCGATGACGTGGCGGACGTGATCGCGTTCGCGGTGACGCGGCCGGCGCATGTGAACATCGATCGGCTGGTCATCCGGCCTCGGGCGCAGGCGGCGCAGCACAAGGTCCATCGGGTGTGAGGCGGCCGGTCGGGGAGATCACCCGCGGCACCACAGGCCACAACCGGCTGCGCCGCACCGACCGCTGGATCGCCGCCGGATATGGGGGGTTGTTGCGCTCGGTGGCGGAACCGCTCGTGGTGGATCTCGGCTACGGCGCCTCCCACATCACGACATATGAGCTTTTCACCAGGCTGAGACGTGTCGCCGGGGACGTTCAGGTGGTCGGCGTGGAGATCGACCCGGCCCGGGTCGCCGCCGCGAAGCCCTTCGAACGGCCCGGCCTGACCTTTATCAGAGGCGGTTTCGAGCTACCCGTCACCCGCCCGCCGATGCTGGTGCGGGCCTTCAACGTCCTGCGCCAATACGGCGAGCCAGAGGCCTGGCGATACTGGGAAATGTTGCGCCAGAGCCTCCACCCCAGGGGCATCCTCGTCGAAGGCACCTGCTCCGAAGCCGGCCACCGCGCAGTCTGGGCAACATTGGACGAAAAATCACCAAAAATCATCACCTTCGCCGCGCGGTTCGGCGGCCTCGACCGCCCCTCCGACCTCGCCCCCCGCCTCCCAAAAACCCTCATCCACCGAAATATCCCCGGCCACCCGATAAATCGTCTCTTCGCCGACTGGGACCGCGCCTGGGCGACCTGCGCCCCCTTCGCCGCGTACGGCATCCGCCAGCGCTGGATCCGCACCGCCCACCTGCTCTCCCAGACCTGGCCAGTCCACACCACACCCCCCTTCGGCGGACCAACCCGATGGCGGCTGGGCGAACTTACCCTCCCTTGGTCAGCCGTGGCCTAAGCTGAAGTGCTGGCCTGGCGTATGGGCTGGGTACCTCTCTACAAGACGTAGTACTACGCCAGGTAGGCTGATGTCGTGAAGGGTCTTGGCGAGCTTGAACGCAGCATCATGGACATTCTCTGGGCGGAGCGCGGTTCGATGACCGCGCGCGAGGTGGGCCGGTTGATCGCGGACCGCGATCTGGCCCCCACCACGGTCATGACCGTCCTGGACCGGCTCACCCGCAAGGGTTTCCTGACCCGCGTCCGTGACGGCCGCGCCTGGCGCTACGAGCCCGCCGCCAGCCGCGACGCCTATGTGGCCGAGCTCATGCTCGAAGCCCTGGAGATGACCGGCGACCGCAGCGCCGCCCTGCAACGCTTCGCCCAGGCGGTGTCCGGCTCCGAAGCCGAGATACTCCGCCGCGCGCTCACCGAGCTGGAGGAGTAATGATCGCGGCAGCGACCCTCGCGGCGCTTGCCACCGTCTGTGCCGTCGGCGCCTGGCGGCTCACCTCGGCGCGCTGGCCCTGGCGCGCCCCACGCGCGGCCATCCTGCTGTGGCAGTCCCTCGGCGTGACGTGGGGCCTGGCCAGCACGGGCGCCCTGCTGGCGTACGCGCTGGAGCCGTTCGGGCGCGGGGTCGTGCACGGCCTGGCGTACATCGGGCTGCATTTGCGGGAACCGCATGACTTCCTGCGGATCGGCGCGCTGATGGCCGGTCTGGCGCTGTTCTCGGTGCTGTCGATGGTCCTGCTGGCCGCGGGCGCGCAGACGTTGAGCGCGCGGCGGCGGCATCGGCTGCTGCTGGCGCTGATCGCGCGGGACGAGCCCAGGGTGCCGGGCGTGCGGGTCGTCGATCACCCGGGGGCCGCGGCCTACTGCCTGCCCGGCCTGCGTTCCCAGGTGGTGGTCAGCGCGGGCACGCTCCGCCTGCTCAGCCCCGACGAGCTGACGGCCGTACTGGCGCATGAGACCGCTCATGTCCGGGAGCGGCACGATCTGGTACTGCTGCCGTTCGCGGCGCTGCGCTGGGTGCTGCCCTGGTGCAAAACTGTGCATGACGCGCACGCTTCGGTGGCCCTGCTGATCGAGATGGCCGCCGACGACCGCGCCCGCCGCCAGTGCTCGCCCAAGCGCCTGGCCACCGCCCTGCTCCGGTTCGGTACGGCGGCCGCTTTCGCCACCCCCCATGGCGCCCTCGGCGCGACCACGGGTGAGAATGTAATGGCGCGGGTGAATCGCCTGGTCAAGCCACGTGCCGAGCTCCCGGCCCACGTGCGCTTCGCTATCGTGGCCGGATCGGTGATTCTTACCGCGTCCGCCCCTATGCTCTGGTTGCTTCCCAACTGAGTTAGCCGCCGTTATCCACCCCGTTTGCAATTGCATACACCCTTTGGCAGACTGGGGGTATGGAACTGCCCAAGATCGGCTCGTACATCCGCGAGCAGCGGCAGCAGGCGAAGATCTCCCTGCGCCAGCTCGCCGCTCAGGCGGGGGTGTCCTTCCCCTACCTGAGCCAAGTGGAGCGCGGGGTGCGCAAGCCCAGCGCGGAGATCCTCAACCAGATCGCCAAAGGTCTGCAGATCTCCGCTCAGGCGCTCTACGTGCAGGCCGGTCTGATCGAGGAGCGCGAGCCGGACAGCGACGTCCTGACCGCGATCCGGGCCGATGTGACGATCAGCGGAAGGCAGCGTCAAGTGCTGATCGACATCTACGAGTCGTTCCGGCGCGAGAACCGTGCGGCATCAACCGACGAGGCCCAGCCGACGACACCGGCTGAGCCTCTGGGGGCGGTCAACTCGCAAAACGGTCACGCCACACCAGAAGGGTAACGCCAATCATGACCCTCGCCACCGAGGTGAAGAAGCTCACCGAGTCGAAGCCGTTCTACGCCATCACCGGCGCCGGCGACTTCGCGATGGAGAAGCTCCGCGAGCTGCCTGAGCAGCTGGCCAAACTGCAGGACCGCCAGGACGACGCGAAGAAATACGCCGAGCGCGTCCAGGACCGGGCCGGGAGCTACGCCCGCGAGCTCCCCGGCAAGACCAGGGAGTATGCGGAGACGATCAGCTCGCGGCTGAACGAGCTCTACGACGACCTCGCCAAGCGCGGCCGCAAGGTCGTGCGCAAGGTCAGCGGCGGCGCCGCCGTCGAGCTGGAAGAGGTCGCCGAGTCCGCGGGCGCCCGCCGTGCCCCGGCCAAGAAGCCGGTCACGCCGCGCGCCAAGACCAAGGCCTAATCACCAGAAAGCGGCCCACGTTCACAGTGGGCCGCTTTCTGCTTCTGTACGGCTCCCGCTCACGCATTAGGCTGGAGGACGTCCGTTCTAGACCACGCTGGAGTGACGATGCTCTACGGCCTGCTGGACTACATCTTCTGGGGCCTCGCCATCGCGGCGTTCGGCATGTCCGTGTGGGCCCTGGTCCACGCGATCAAGACACCGGCCAAAGCGTTTCCAGCCGCGGGCAAGCTGTCCAAGAACCTCTGGCTCGTCTTCACCGGCCTGGCCACGATCTTCACGCTGGCCTCGGCCAGCGGCTACCTGGGCGTCGGCTTCGCGATGCTGAACATCTTCACCATCGCCTCGGTCATCGCCGCCGGGATCTACCTGGCCGATGTGAAGCCGGCCGTCAACGAGTATCGCGGCGGCGGCAGCAGCCAGGGTCCCTACGGCCCCTGGTAAGGGCCGCTCAGCGGCCTCGGCCCGCCCTGTTCCGGGGCGACGCCGCGCGATCGCAGGGTCGCGACCAGCCAGCGGGCCAGCCGGTCGTGACCGGCCAGGGTGGGGTGGGTGCCGTCGGGTAGCGCGTCGCCTTTGCGCCACTTCTGCGGGAGCGGGTCGGCGAACGGCACCCCGGTGAGCCAGGCGGCTTTCGCGACCGCGTCCCTGACCTTGTAGGCGGCCTTCGGCGGTGATTTCACCCAGATCGGGCCGACCAGCACCACCTTGGCCCTCGGCCAGCGTTGTTTGACCCGGCCGATCAGCGTGACCGCGGCGCGCTGGACTTCCTTGGCCGCCTTGTGGTCGTTGTGGCCGCCCGCGAGCACGACCAGGTCGGGCTCGGGCCGCCAGGACAGCTCCCGCGTGAACGACTGGCCGAAGGTGCGGTGGATCTTGCCCGTCGCGACGAATCCGGCGCCCCGGCCGCCCGCGGTGATCAGCTGCCAGCCGAGCAGGCGGGCCGTCTCCGCGGCGTAACTCTCCCAGGCGGGCACCGGGCCCGAGCCCACGGCGAAACTGTCGCCGATGAACATCACCACGGGGGCGCGGAGCGGAACGATCGGCGACGGAGTGCTGCCGGCCTCCCCTGCGGCGCTCGCGCATCCGGTGATCAGCCCGCAGATCGACAACACCAGCAATGGCGCGCGCATGCCCACCCCCCGGTCTCTCCAAGCGCAGGCGGGAAGTCTATCGATTACAGCCAGTCACGTATGCGGAACTGCCAGTAGAGGACTAGGGCGGCGATCGCCCAGATCGCGGTGGACGTCCAGAATCCCCACATCTGCTGGGATCCCGGGTAGGGCACGTTCTGGCCGTAGAAGCCGGTGATCGCCGTCGGGACCGCGATGATGGCGGCCCAGCTGGTCACCCGCTTCATGATCAGGTTCATCCGGTTGCTCTCCATGGTCATGTGCGCTTCGCGAATGTTGCCCACCAGGTCGCGGAGCGAATCCGTCCATTCGGCCGCGCGGAGCACGTGGTCGTACACGTCCTGGAAATAAGGGGTTATGGAGCTGTCCCTGATCACGTCGTTGCGGCGGAACAGGGCGTTGACGATGTCCCGCATCGGGGAGACTGCGCGGCGGAAGGTGACCAGGCTCTGCCGGAGTTCGAAGGTGCGGCGCTGCTCGGCGCGGTCGGGGATCTCCTCGCCGAACAGGCGGTCCTCCAGGGTCTCGATCTGCTCGTCCATGGCCTGCACGACCTCGAAGTGGGTGTCCACCACGTAGTCGAGCACGCCGTGCAGCAGGAACGCAACGCCGTGCTCGGCCAGGCCGGAGGAGGAGTCCCAGCGGCTGGTGATCTCCTGGAGGTCGAAACGGTCCGAGGTGCGGACGGTGACCAGGGCGTTGCTGGTGATGAAGGCCGAGGCCTCGGTCAGGTCGAGCCGGCCGGTGTCGCCGTCGTAGTGCGCGGTGAAGACATTGAGGAACATGTGCGAGTCGAACATGTCCAGCTTGGGGCGCTGGTTGGGGGTGAGCACGCTCCGGATCGCGAGCTCGTGCAGGCCGAGCTCCTCGCTGATGGTGGCCAGCTCCTCCTCGGACGGAGTGCACAGGTCGAACCAGATGACCGCGTCGTCCTCGCCCAGGTGATCGGAGACGTCGGCGATGGGAAAGCCTTCGGAGACGAGCTTTCCGTGCCGGTAAAGGCGTGTGTTCGCCGGGGTGGGCTGGGCCATCGCACCAGCGTACTCCGGGCGCACAGGACAAGTCGGACCGCTATCGTGGCGGCTCATGGTGAGTCTCGTTCGTCGGCTCGGGCCGATGGTCGCCGCTGTGGTGACGCTCCTCGTCTTCGTCTCCCCCGCGTACGCCGATCAGAGCGCGCTCACCATGGAGTTGCGCAAGGACGGTGTGCTGCACGTCAAGGAGGAGATCGTCCTCAGCGGGGGACCGGTGACGAGGGCACCGGTGCTCAGGACGCGTCACGATGACGCCAGCGATCGCGTCTACCGGATCGCCAACGTGAAGGGCGCCGCCTTCGACGGGGCCGAGCTGACGATCTCCGCCAGCGGGACCGTGGAGTACGACGTGATCGGCGCGGTGTCGCCCATCGCGGGCGGCGAGGAGTTGCGGTGGTTCGCGGCTTCCGGACCCTTGGAGCAGGTCACGGTGAAGGTGGTCGGGCCGGGGCAGGTGCAGAATCTGGCGTGTTTCGCCGGGGATGTGGGGGCCGCGCTCGGGTGCACGACCGCCGCCATGGACGAGACCGGTGAAACCGCTGAATTCGAGCAGCAAGGGCTCGCGGCTGGGCAGGTGCTGACCGTCGTGGTCGGGTATCCGGCCGGGACCACCGGGGCCGGGCCGACGCTGGAACATCGGTTCAGCCTGGGTGCCGCGTTCACGGTGAACGCGATCACCGGGGGGTCGCTGGCGTTGCTGCTGGTGCTGCTGCTCGGGGGGTTCTGGCTGGTCTACTGGACGCGGGGGCGGGACGCGCGGGTGATCGGGGCCGAGTCCGGGGTGCGTGGGGGGCATGAGAACGGGCAGTTCGCGCCGCCGGACGGGGTGCGTCCCGGGCAGATCGGGACGCTCATCGACGAGCAGGCCGACGTGATCGATGTGACCGCGACGATCGTGGATCTGGCCGTGCGGGGATATATGCGGATCGACGAGCAGCCCCGGGAGACGTATGACGCGCCGGACTGGCTGCTGGTGAAACTGCCGAAGGCGCCGGTCGCGAGCCTGCTGCCGTACGAGCGGGCGCTGTATGACTCGATCTTCGATTTACGGGACGAAGTGCTGCTGTCGCAGCTGCACGGGGGGTTCACGACCGGTCTTGGGCGGGTACGGGATGCGCTCTACCGTGATGTCGTCAAGCAGGGGTGGTTCACCCGGCGGCCCGATTCGGTGCGGTCGCTGTGGACGGTTCTCGGGATCGTCGTGACCGTGCTCGGGGTGGCGGGGACGGTGGCGCTGGCGATGTTCACGACGTACGGGCTGGTGGGGCTCGCAGTGATCATTTTGGGGGCGGCGGTCACCGTGGGCGGGCAGTTCATGCCGGCGAAGACCGCCAGCGGGGCCACGGCGCTGGCGCACACGCTCGGCTTCCGGGAATACCTTGCCACGGGCGATATCAGCGACATTCCGGCCGGGCAACGGGCCGAGCTGTTCTCGCGCTACCTGCCGTACGCGGTGATCTTCGACAGCGTGGATCGCTGGGCCCGGGTGGTGGCCTCGATCAAGGGCGAGGGCGACAACCTGTACTGGTACCACGGCCCCGCCGAATGGGACCTGTCCAAGTTCGCCGACTCGATGCGCACCTTTACGATGACCACCTCCGGAGCGATCTCCTCTTCCCGCCAGTTCAGGACGTTCTGACTCGGATCTCCCCCACCGGCCGACCGCCGCCGAGCACCGGGACGGCCAGTTCGTCCAGCTCCGGCGCGTCGAATCCGAGCGCGCGCAGCGCGGCGATCGTGACCGGCACCCGGGCCCGCTGGCTTCCGTCCACGATCTTGATGACCGCGGCCCGGCCGTCGTCGTGTGCGAACGCGTCGAACGCCTCGGCGCCGGCTTTGAGCATGAGGCCGGGGATGGCGCGCATCAGCTTCGCCTCCGGGTAGTGGGTGCCGCTGGTGAACTCCGGGTGGGCGCGCATCGCGTCCGCGACCCGGCGTTCCAGGCTGCCGGGGGTGGCTTGGACGATGCGGCGGAATGCCCGTACCAGGCCGGTCATCGAGCAGAAGAACAGCGGCGCGCCACAGCCGTCCACGCCCGTGGCGGGCACCCGCTCCGAGGTGAACTCCTCGACGGTGGAGCGGATCGTCTTCTGGAGTGGATGGGACGGGTCGCGGTAGTCGTCCAGCGGCCAGTCGTTGGCCGCGCAGGTCGCGAGCATGGCGGCGTGCTTGCCGGAGCAGTTCATGTAGACGCGGGCACGCTGCTGAACCGACCGGTCGGCGGGGAAGTCCTCCGGGCAGCGCAGGACGCTCTCGTCCAGGCCCGCGCCCGCCAGGATGGCTCGCACGCCCTCAACGTGGAAGGCCTCACCGGCATGGCTCCCGCAGGCCAGCGCGAGCAGTTCATGATCCAGGGCAAGCCCGGCGGTGAGCATGCCAAGCGCCTGAAGGGGTTTCATAGAGGAACGAGGGGACGCCGGGGTCTGCACTTCACCGTGCACCCGGACAGGCTTGCCATCGCCATCCACGGCGATCATCCGGGCCCGGTGCGTCGACTCGACGAACCCGGATCGAACCACCTCGACGATCAATTCGGACATGCCGCGAGTCTATGGACCTCCCCGCCTCATGGCAGAATCCACCCCATGCGCGCGGTGGTCCAACGAGTCAGCTCAGCCTCGGTAACCGTGGACGGTGTCGTCATCGGAGCCATCCACGAACCCGGCCTCCTCGTCCTGGTCGGCGTCACCCACACCGACACCCCCGCCCAGGCCGCCAAACTCGCCACCAAACTCTGGCACCTGCGCATCCTCGACGGCGAAAAGTCCTGCTCCGACACCGCCGCCCCCCTCCTCGTCATCAGCCAGTTCACCCTCTACGCCGACACCAACAAAGGCCGCCGCCCCACCTGGCAGGCCGCCGCCCCCGGCCCCACCGCCGAACCCCTGGTCGAAACCGTCATCACCACCCTCCGCACCCTCGGCGCCCACGTAGAAACCGGCAAATTCGGCGCCGACATGAAGGTCTCCCTCGTAAACGACGGCCCAATCACCCTGATCATCGACGTCTAGGCTGATCCGAAAGACCTCGGCGTGTATTAACCAGAAACCCGTCCCATAGACAGCCGCATAGCCACCGACCAGGCCATTCACCGCTGCGGCTGTCCAGATCACGACTTTCTAATTAATAGATGGTCGGACAGTGCCAGCGGGGTGTTCTACGGCGAGACCATCACTGCCTGTGACAACCCTGGCCCTGTTGGTCGGTTATCCACGGGACTCTCAGTGATCGTCCCAGTGTCCGTCGTGCGAGGCATGACGGTGTCCGTCGTGAATGTAGTCGACGTGGTCATCATGCGGGATGGCGACGTGACCGCAACCCTCCCGATGCTGGTGGACGTGGCCCTCATGCACGACATGAGTGGCCAAGGCGCATTCATCGACGTGGTCCTCGTGCGGGCGGTGGAGGTGTCCGTCGTGAACGTAGTCGACGTGGTCGCCATGTGGGACGGCGACGTGACCACAGCCCTCTCCGTGTGTGTGGTCGTGGACTGCGTGCGGGCGGTGCTCGGTATGGACGCTCATCTTTCCCCCTGAAGGTGGTGTATCTACGGACGCTAACTCCGGATTTCGGAACATCTCAACTACACAGTCCGAACATGGCGAACTACGTTCCGTTATGGGGTCCGAGCTTTGCCCATCCCCCATGAGCACTATGCCTTGACAATGGTTTTCATTTTCCTACAGGGTTACCAAGAACGCCGGTCCCCCGAAAGGTCCATCGCAACGGGGATTCGCGGCTTCCGATCCGCCGTACCTCCCCTGCGGCCGACGCCCCTGGCAGACCTGAAGGAATGTTTATGCGCATCGCCCCCGCCACGGCCCTCCTCGCGGCCCTGCTCGGTTCGGCGGCCACCCCCGCCGCCGCCCTTCCCGCCTATGCCCAGACGGCTACCGTCGTGCTGGACAAGGTTCATGTCGACATATCACCGAAGATCGAAAACGGCCGGCTGGTCATCGAGGTCGGTGATGACACCACCAGCCCCCGTCGCTTCCTGGACCCGGCCACGGTCGTCATGGTCGCCAACCCGCAGTCCAAGAAGTCCGTTCCAGCCGATCCCGCCTACAACTTCCTCGGCAGCGCGGGCAGCCCCTTCTGGCTCCTCCCCATGGTTCAGGACGCCAACGTGCTATGGCCCGGGTGGAGTACGGAACGTATCCCCACCGGAACGCTGACCGGACAGCTGAGCTGGACCATCACCGATGTGACCGGACCCGGCGACCTGTGGGTCTGGTTGAGCGGCGACTTCGGCGGGGTCGGGGAGATGTGGTTCAACAGCAAGGACGGACTGCCCGACACGCACGCCATGGCCGACCGGTCCCATGTGCACGGTAACTGGGCCTTCTCGGCTGAAGGCGTCTACCGGGTCACCTTCGAGATGAAGGGAACCCTGGCCGGAGGCGGGCAGGTCTCGGATACGGAGACCATCGCCTTCGCCGTCGGCGACGTGGACACCTCGACGGTCGTACCGGGCAAGGGCACGACTTCGACCAGCCCTTCGCCCACTGCGACTCCCAGCGCGAGCGTCTCTCCCACCGCCTCACCCACCCCGACGCCCGAGACGTCCCCCAGCGCATCGCCGACCCCCACCTCCACGCCGTCCCCGACTTCCAGCCCCACTCCGTCGACGACCTCCGCATCCACGACCTCACCCACCGATCCGCCGCTCGCCTCTGGTGGGCGCGAGCTCGCCAAGACGGGGGACGGCCTGGTGGTGCCGCTGCTCTTGGGAGGGCTCCTGCTGGCCTGCGCGGGAGTCATCCTCATCGTGCGGGTGCGCGCGAGAAGGCAGGCCCTGTGATGCTCCGCGCAGAAGGACTCACCGTCAGCCTGGGCGGCCGTCCCGTCCTGTCGGAGGCGTCGCTGACCTTGGCAGAAGGCGAGTTCACCGCTCTGATCGGCCCCAACGGAGCGGGCAAGACCACCTTCCTGCGGTCGGTCCTCGGGCTGCAGCCGCTCGCCGCCGGCACGGTCAGGGTGGCCGGGCGTCCCCCCGACCAGGCCCATGACCTCGTGGGGTACGTGCCTCAGCGGCACGAGTTCGCCTGGGACTTCCCCGTCACCGTCCACGGAGCGGTGCTGTCCGGGCGGACCAAGAAGATCGGCTGGCTTCGCCGCCCCGGCCGGACCGACCGTCAGCTGGTGGCTGAGGCCATCGACCGCGCCGGGCTCGGTGAGCTGCGTGGGCGGCCGGTGGGCGAACTGTCCGGAGGCCAGCGCCAGCGGGTCCTGGTGGCCAGGACGCTCGCCGCCGAGCCGCGCCTGCTCCTGCTGGACGAACCCTTCACCGGAGTGGACGTCCCCACCCAGGAACTACTCACCGAACTTTTCCGCGATCTCGCGGGCGAAGGAAAGACCCTGCTGATGACCACCCACGACCTGGCCCATGCCGCCGCCGTCTGCTCGCGCATCGTGGTGCTGAACCGGACCATCGTCGCGGACGGGCCGCCCGAGAGCTTCGCCGACCCGGAAGTGCTGCTGCGCGCGTTCGGCGTACGGGCGTCCAGCGGGCTGCGCGCCGCGGCGGGAGACGGCCGGTGACCGCCATCTGGGATCTCCTGCTGGAACCGTGGTCGCTGCCGTTCATGCGCCGCGCGTTCCTGATCGGAATCACCTGCGGTGTGCTCTGCGGGGTGATCGGCAGCTTCATCGTGCTGCGTGGCATGGCGTTCATCGGTGAGGCGGTGGCGCACTCGGTCTTCCCCGGCGTGGCAGTGAGCTACGCGCTCGGCGCCGACCTGATCCTGGGCGGGGCGGTCGCCGGGGTCGCCACGACGATCGTCATCGCCGCGTTCTCGCAGAATCGCAGACTGAAGGAGGACACCGTCATCGGCGTCTTCTTCACCTGTGCCTTCGGGCTGGGCATCGTGATCGTCAGCACCCAGAGTGGCTACACCGGCGATCTGGCCTCGTTCCTATTCGGGCAGATCCTCGCCGTCTCCGACACCGACGTGGTCACGGTGGCGATCGCGAGCGCGGTGGTGGTGGCCGTCGCCCTGGCCCTGCGTAAGGAACTGGTGGCGGTGAGCCTGGACCGCGAGACCGCCGCCGCCGCGGGACTGCCCGTGTTCCGGCTGGATCTGGCCCTGTACGTGATGGTCACGGCCGCCATCGTGTTCTCCCTCCAGGCCATCGGCAACATCCTGGTCCTGGGGATGCTCATCACACCCGCCGCGGCCGCCCGGTTGTTCACCGACCGGCTGGGAACGATGATCGCCGCGGCGTCGGGGATCGGGGCAACCGGGGCGCTGGTCGGTCTGTACTTCTCCTACCTCCTCGACCTGGCAGCCGGCGGGCTGATCGTCGTCGTGCTCACACTGTTCTTCGTAGCGGCCTACCTGCTGGCCCCCCGGCACGGCCTGGTCCTCAAACGCTTGCGGGCCGCCCGCGCATGACCGAGTCACCGGTGGTTCTGCTACCCGTCCTCACCCACACCGAGGACGGGCCCATGCTGGTCTACCTTCCGTACCAGATGGTGCCGGTGTACGCCCCGCCACCGCCGCAGCGGTGGGTCCCCGCGCTGCCCCCGGCCGGGGCCGGGCCTGGCCGCAGGCGGTCCTGCGTGTTGGCGCTCGGCGAGCTGTCCCTGACCTTCGGCCTGCTCGCGATGCTGCTCGCCGCCTACATGGTGTACGGCAAGCCAATGGAGATCAGCCGAGCCCAAGCACATCTCAGCGAGACCCTGGACCACCAGTGGGCCGCGATCCCCGCTCCAACCGGCGAGCCGGCAGCACCCCAACCGGAGCCGGCGGTCACCGACGGGCAACCGGCCTCACGCCTGCACATTCCCGCCATGGAAGCGCGTTGGGTGGTGGTGGAGGGCGTCTCGCAGCGCGCGCTGCGCAAGGGCCCCGGCCACTACCCCACCTCGGCGGCACCCGGCGAGCTGGGCAACTTCGCCGTGGCCGGGCACCGCATCCCGTCAATCTTCTGGGACCTGGACGTGCTGCGCCCCGGCGATTCGGTGGTGGTCGAGACCCGGAGCCGCTGGTACGTCTACCGGGTCCTCGGCACCCGGATCGTCCGGCCTGACCATCACGGCGTACTGGCCGACGACCCCTTCGAACCGGGCGCCCCGGCGACCCGGCGCCTCCTCACCCTGACCACCTGCCATCCCCTGCTGAACAACTACGAGCGCCTGATCGTGCACGCGGAACTGGACCGCGCGACGCCCAAGGAAGCGGGACGGCCGCGAGAACTCAAGGAGTGAGTTTGTACGGAGCACTCTGGCGCCGCCTGCCTGGTCGGCGCCCGCTGAGGATCGTGCTGGCGCTGCTGCTGGCGGCCACCTCGGTGGCCCTGCTGTGGTTCGTGATCTTTCCGTGGCTCGAACCGCTCCTGCCGACAGGCGACCCGCTGCTCCCGACTCCTTAGCGAACAGGTAGGAAGATCCAAAGATTGGCAATGACAACGATTATCATTTCCGCTAAGCTCTGAATCCCTCCACAGATTTGGAGAAATCACGACATGTCGCTGTCCCTTCGCCGTTCCCTGCCGGTTGCCGCTGTTCTCACAGCGCTGTCTCTCACCGTCCCTCTGTCCGCCGGCGCCTCCACTCTCACTGTCCTGTCCGAGGGCCACGTAGACGTGGTCGGCGTCGCGTACGAGGACGGAGACCTGCACGTCCACGTCCACGACGAGGAGAACGAAGCCGAGTACCAGCCCCACCAGGTCATCCTGAAAGTCAAGCCCGAAGCCCAGGCGACCATCCCCAGCGCCCCCGAGTACTCCTTCCTCGGCACGGCGGGCCAGCCCGTCTGGATCCTTCCCGAGGTTGAGCAGGAAGGACTGCTCTTCGCCGGCTTCGGCGCTGAGGAGCTGCCGGGCGGTGTGTTCAAGGACGACAAGGTCAAGGTCAAGTTCGTCGCCGCCTTCGGCCCCGGCGACTTCGCCCTGTTCACCAACGACGAGACGCCCAACGTCGTCATGGACTCCGACGATCCCGCCCCCAACGAGCTCGAGCTGTCCGCCGGTGGTCACCTGCACGCCAACTGGGCCTTCAACAAGGCCGGTTGGCACGTCCTGGTCTTCAAGGTGACCGGCAAGCTCGCCGCCGACAACCAGACGGTCAGCTCCGGCCTGGTCACCTACACGTTCAAGGTCGGCTAACCAACCAGAGGGAATTCCATGAAGCGCACGTTCCTGGTGGCGCTGCTGGCGGGACTCGTTAGCATCACCTCCACCGGAGTCGCCCACGCCACCACCGATCTGACCGCCGGCCACGTGGACGTGGTCTGGGTGGACTACCAGTCCGGCGCCTTCGTCGTGAAGGTCAACGACGACACCGCCGCCCCAGCGCCCCCCGTCCTCCGCGATCCGTCCGACGTGGTGCTCCACGCCACCAACCTGACAGCGCAGACCCGCCCGGCCGGTTCCGCGTACGACTTCCTCGGCCCCGCCGGCGGCACAGTCTGGCGGCTTCCGCAGACCAGCGACGCCACCAAGCTCTGGCCCGGCTGGAACACCGAGGAACTGACCACGGGGGTCTTCGCGAACAACAAGATCACCCTTGAGTTCGCGAAGGTCAGCGGCTCTGGGGACTTCAACATCTACTCCGTCAGCCCGCTCGGCGCGGTCAGCAAGCTGGTCGACACCGGGGATGCCAACCCCGACGTCGTCACGGTCGGCGTGGACAAGCACGTCCACGCCAACTGGGTGTTCGAGGACGACGGCGACTACGTCATCGCCGTCACCGTCCGCGGCACCCTGGCCGGAACCAGCACGGTCGTCAGCGCCGGCCCGTTCAACTACGCCTTCCACGTCGGCTGACCGACCCGGAACGCAAGCGGGCGGGGAGCGTGCCACGGCTCCCCGCCCGCTCCTCCGTACGCACCCGCGCCACCTGCACGAAGGAACCGAAATGTCAGTCCGTACCCGGACAGCAGCCGCCGTCCTCGTCACCGGGTTATCCCTGACGGCGTGGGCGGCCGTCGTCACCCTTCCGCGCGCCGCCGCGGCCGCGGAGACCATCGTCCTGGCCGAGCATCACATCGACATCTCCCCGAAGCTGGAAGGGGGGCAGCTCGTCATCGAGATCGGCGACGACTCCGTCCAGCCGCGCCGCCACCTCGACCCGGCCCAGGTGGTCCTGTACCTCAAGCCGGAATCGGTCCTTGAGATCCCCGACGACCCCGACCTGGCCTTCCTGGGCGACCCCGGCGACCCCGTCTGGCTCTTCCCGCAGGTGCAGGAGGAGGGCCAGCTCTGGCCGGGCTGGAGCACCCAGCGGCTTCCCGGCGAGGTCGACGGCGGTGTCGACTGGACGATCAATACCGTGACCGGACCGGGCGAATTCGCGATCTGGAACTACAACCAGCCGGGCGACGTCCCGATCTACGTCACCACCGCCGACGGTCTCCCCGACACGCTGACCATCCCTCCTGCCACGCACGCGCACGCCAACTGGTCCTTCAGCGCCGAGGGCGTCTACCGGATCAACTTCACGATGTCGGCGAAGCTCACCGGCGGGCAGACGGTCAGCGACACCGAGACCATCGCCGTCGCGGTCGGCGATATCGACCCCAGCACGGTCATCCCAGGCGCGGGCGAGCCCACCAGCAGCCCGTCGCCGCCCCTCACGCCCACCCCCACGCCCACCGGGACCGAGTGCCCGGACACGACGGTCCTCGACAGGGTGCACGTGGACCTCTCGCCGAAGCTCGATGACGGCAAGCTCGTGTTCGAGATCGGCGACGACACCGTCAGCCCGCGCCGGTACCTGGACCCCGAGGCCGTCGTCCTGGTGGCCAACGAGAACTCCAAGGCCGCCGTCCCCAGCGACCCCGCGTACTCCTTCCTCGGCCAACCGGGCACGCCGTTCTGGCTGCTGCCAACGGTGCAGAAGCCGGGAGTGCTATGGCCCGGCTGGAGTACCGAGCGCATCCCGGAGACGGCCCTGGACGGCAGGCTCACCTGGACTCTCGTCAAGGCGGAAGGTCCCGGACAGCTGTTCCTCTGGCTCCCGGGCGAGTTCGGCGGAGTGGGTGAGATCTGGTTCAACACGGCGGACGGCCTGCCGGACAGCCACGAACTCGCGGTGCGCTCACACGTACACGGAAGCTGGGCGTTCACCAAGGAGGGCGTCTACCGGGCGACCTTCGCCCTGACCGGCGAGCTGGCGGACGGCACGCCGGTGGAGACCACCAAGACGGTCGCCTTCTCGGTCGGCGCCGCGGACCCGGCGACGGTCAAGCCGGGTGACGGCACCTGCGGGACTCCCACCACTACTCCCTCCCCTACACCCAGCGACAGCCCGACACCCACACCTTCCCCCACACCTTCAGAAAGCCCGACCAGCGTTCCCACGGTGACCGTCACCGCCACCGCCACCGTCACGGCCACGGCCACCGTCACCGCGACCGTCACCGCCACGGCGACTGTCACCGCCACGGCCACCGTCACCGTGACCGCGACCCCGACCGCCTCCCCCACCCCGACGTTCTCCCCAAGCCCGACCAGTTCACCGAGGCCCACCGCCTCCCCGAAGCCGACCCCCAAACCCACGGTGACCCTCCCGCCGCAGTGGCCGTGGTTCCCGTGGCTGGGCTGCAAGCCAGACCATCGATACAGCCCGTACTCCCAGTCCTCCCGCTACGACTACGGACCGACTTCCTGGTGGTGCAAGCCCGTGGCGCCCAAGCCCACCCCCACCAAGCACCCGTGGCGAGCCCGGTAGTCCAGTGAGCACCGCTCGCCACACCCACGGGTCGTGGTGGCCAGGCAGGTTCTGGCCACCACGACCCGTTCCCACCAAAGACAACAGTGAGGTAAGGCGAATGTCAGACAGGCTCCGAGGCAGCGGACCATTGGCGACGGCCGCCATCCTCGCGGCCGTCATGCTGATCAGCGGCTGTACCGATTCGGCCGACGCGGACAAGGGCGACGGAATCAAGGTCGTCACCACGATCGGGATCATCGCCGACATGACTCGCCAGATCGGCGGAGACCGCGTGGACGTCACCACGATCGTCCCGGAGAACGGCGACGTTCACTCCTACGAACCCAGCCCGGGCGACGCGAAGAAGGTCGTCGACGCGGATCTGGCCCTGACCAACGGTCTGCTCCTGGAAGAGCAGTCCATCATCAAGATGATCGACAGCAACCTCCCCGAGGGAGCCAGGAAGGTCGCGGTGGCCGAGTTGGCCAGCAAGCACGGTGGCCTGGTGATGCCGCTGACGGAAGATCTCGGTCTGGACGTCCTCTGGCTCGGCCTGGCCGTCACCGGCAAGCGCTTCGAGGGTGAGATACAACTCGCGGCCACCGCGCTGAAGGGCCCCGGTGACCTGTTCGTCTACCTCGCCGACACCTTCGGCGAGCCCACGATGTACTTCGACTCCTCCGACGGGTTCGACACCAAGGACACGGTGACCCTGCCACCGGGTGCTCATACCCACGTGAACTGGGCGTTCACCGAACGCGGCGACTACACGCTCACGCTGGCCGCCACCCGGGTGAACAAGGACGGCAGCATCGCTCCGCTGGGCGAGGCCGACTACACCTTCGCCGTCGGCAAGAAACCTGGGCCTGGCCGGGCCTTCGACCTGGGCCACACCGATCTCGCGGTGGACACGGACAACCCAGACCTCTACATAAAACGGGATGACGAGCCACATGTCGCCGCCGAGGGCTCCGTCCTGGTCGCACCCGACCTCGCCTGGACCCACATCCCCGACGACCCCCGCTACACCTTTCTCGGCCCCAAGGGCGGAAAGATCTGGCAGCTCCCCCAGGCGGTGCTCGGCAAGCACGTCCACGGTGAGGAGGACCCGCACCTGTGGGAAAACCCGATCAACGGCCTGGCCTACGCCCGCGTCGTCGCCGAGGAACTCACCCGCTCCGACCCGGACGGCGCCGCCGTCTACGCGAAGAATGCCGAACGCTATCTGACCGCGCTGGACGACCTACGCCAGTACGTCACCGCCAAGCTGGCCACGATCCCCGCCCCGAACCGCAACCTGATCACCACCCACGACGCCTTCGGCTACCTGGCCCAGGCCCACAATATGAAGATCGCCGGGTTCGTGGTCCCCAACCCGGGCATGGAGCCGAGCGCCGCCCAGATCACCAAGCTCAGCGAGACGATCCGGGATCTGAAGGTGCCCGCCGTCTTCGTCGAACCCAACCTCGCCCGCCGCGCGTCCGTGCTCCGGCAGGTGGCCGCCGATCTGAGCGTTCAGGTGTGCATGCTGTACGGCGACACCTTCAACCCCGACGACCCCGGATATATCCCGATGATGCGCCACAACGCCGACGAACTGGCCCGCTGCCTAACCTGAAATCCTCGCGTTCAGCGCGCGACGGTCGGCGGCAGAAGACCGTCCAGCAGTCGTTGCAGATTCTCGGTGAACCAGTCGCCCGGTGGCCCGGGTGGGAACGCGGCCACCGCTTCGGCGAGGGCCGGGTAGGTCAAGGGGTCGGCTGCCCGGACCAGCTCGCGGGAGAAGGCGTCGTTGGCAGCCCCGGGGTGAGCGTCCAGCAGTTCTCCGGCGATGTAGTGCCAGAGCAGGGCGTAGGCCACCATGCAGTCCCGCGGAGCCAGGCCCGCTCGGCGTAGGGCCGAGAAGAGGCGCTCCAGCACGGGCACGATCGAAGGCCCGGCGAGCTTGTCCGTGACGATGAGCCGCACGGCCCAACTGTCACACCGCAACGCGTCATGGATAGCGGTCAGGACAACGGTGATCTCCGAGCGCGGGTCGCCCACCGGCGGCGGCAGGCGGATACCGGCGGCGACCTCGTCCAGCATGAGGATCAGCAGTGCCTGCCGGTCGGCGACGTGACGGTAGAGCGACATCGGCGCGGTGCCGAGCTCGTCGGCCAGCCGCCGCATGGTGACGGCGGCGAGGCCATCCTCGCGGACCAGGCGCAGGGCTTCGGCGATGATCGCCGGTGTTCCCAGCCGGCGGCGCGGGTGTGACGGGGTCGACGACCTGCTGATGGGAAAGATCTCCTTGTCACGGGAAGGTTGGTACCGCCGCGGCGGAACGGCGGCACCATTGTCCCTCATGTTCAGGGTGTGCTGGAGGAGCGCACCCGCCAGCCGCGTGCGCGGGTCTGCGCCGCCCACATCGCGGTGTAGCGGCCGCCCGCCTCGATCAGGTCGCCGTGGGTTCCCCGCTCGGTGATCCGGCCGTCCTCCAGGACGAGGATCTGATCCGCGGCGACCACGGTGGACAGGCGGTGCGCGATGACCAGGACGGTCCTGTCGGCCACCAGCGCGTCGACAGCCGCCTGCACCGCGGTCTCGCTCTCGGTGTCCAGGGCCGCGGTCGGCTCGTCCAGGAGCACGATCGGGGCGTTCTTGAGTATGGCCCTGGCGATGGAGATGCGCTGCCGCTCGCCGCCGGACAGCGAGCCCCCGATCTCGCCGACCCGGGTGTCGTAGCCGCGGGGCAGCCGGGAGACGAAGGTGTGCACGTTGGCCGCGCGCGCCGCGGCCTCGATCTCCTCATCTGTGGCGTCCGGTTTGGCCATGGCGATGTTGGAGCGGATGGTGTCGTCGAAGAGATAAACGTCCTGGAACACCACGGAGATGTGCCGATAGATCTCGGCCGGGTCCAGCACGCGCAGGTCCCTCCCCCCGATACGGACGGTGCCCTGTGCCGGGTCGGCGTAGCGGGTGAGCAGCTTGGCGATCGTCGTCTTGCCCGAGCCGGACGGGCCGACGAGCGCGGTCAGGCTACGCTCGGCGGCGGTGAAGGACACCCCGCGCAGCACAGGCTCGGCTCCGTAACCGAAGGTGACGTCCTCCAGGGACAGGTCGAAGCGTTCGATTCGGGCGCCCGGGTCGCCGACCGGAAGGGCTGGCGCCTCCAGCACCTCTCCAACGCGTTCGAGCGCGGCGTCGGTCAACTCGAAGACCGCTGTCATGGACGAGGCGGTGGCCAGCGGCTCGGCGAACCGGACCGCACCCGCCATGATCGCCAGCAGCAGCGGCGCGGACAGCCGCACGTCCAGAACGAGAGCGGAACCGGCCGCCGCCATGGCGACCAGCGCCAACTGCACGATGCTGGAGGCCAGCAGTCCTGGCCAGACCATGCGCTTTTGTGTGCCGGTGAGGGTCTCGCCCTGCGCGGCCAGCGCATCGGTCAGGCGGCGGGACCGCGCACCCGCCTGACCGCTCGCCTTGAGTACGGGGAGCCCCTGCACGTACTCGACGATCCGGTTGGCGGCCCGTGCGTCGGCCGCGTCGACACGGCGGAACCCGCTTCCCGAAGCCTGCTGGATCCGCCGGACGAAGAAGACCGCGAACGGCACCGCGAGCGCCAGGACCAGCCCGAGCCGCCAGTCCACGACCAGGATGATCACGCCGAGAACGATCGGCACGGCGATCAGCTGCGCGAAGAGCAGGCCGATGGTGGACGCGCCCATGGTGGCGTTCGCCGTATTGCCTCCCACCACGGTGGTCAGGTCACCGGCGGCGCGCTGCTCCAGATCCCGCTGGGGGATGGTGCGCAACTTCTCGCCCAGGCGCAACCGGACGTCGGCGAGCACGTTGGCCCACTGCGTGTATTGAAAGCGCAGCTCGTACAGGCGGAACGCGGTTTCGACGAGGTAGCAGGCCACGAAGACGCCGAACCACCGCCAGGCGGCGCCGGCGTCGACCGTGGGCTGGGTGAGTTCGTACAGCAGCGGAATCAGGGTGGCGTAAGCCGCGGCCTGAGCGATGGATGCGGCCGCCGAGGACTGCAGGCAGCGCAGGTATTCCCGACGGTAGCCGCCGGCCGAGAGCAGCATGAGCCGCAGGATTCTTCTCATCGCCGGGCCGCCTTCGTGTTCGAACCGAGCCCCCAGGAGCGGGCCTGCAGATGATGTCGCCACAGCCGCGCGTACCGCCCGCCACCGGCGAGTAGTTCTTCGTGTGTTCCCTGTTCGGCGACCCGGCCTTCGTCCAGGACGACGATCTGGTCGGCGTCGACGATCGTGGACAGCCGGTGCGCGATCACCACCACGGTCCGGCCCCTGGTCAGCTCGGCGACCGCGTCCTGGATCGCCGCCTCGTTCTCGGGGTCGGCGAAGGCCGTCGCCTCGTCCAGGATGACGATCGGCGCGTCCGACAGCAGCGCCCGGGCGATCGTGATCCGCTGGCGCTGGCCGCCGGACAGCCGGGTGCCTCGCTCGCCCACCTGGGTGAGATAGCCCTCAGGAAGCTCGGAGACGATGAAATCGTGCGCCCGCGCGGCGCGAGCCGCGGCCTCCACCTCGTGGTCGTCGGCATCGGGGCGGGCCAGGCGGATGTTCTCGGCGACCGTGTCCTCCAGCAGGAACGGGTCCTGGAAGACCAGCGCCACGTGTCGGAGTAGAACCTCGGACGGGATCTGGCGGACGTCGACCCCGCCGACCAGGACCTGTCCGTCCTGGACATCCCAGAAGCGGGGGATCAATCGGGCGACGGTCGACTTGCCCGAGCCGGACGGGCCGACGAGCGCGCAGACCGTACCGGCCGGGATGGTCAGATCGACGTTGTCCAGCGCGGTCCGTTCGTCCCCGTCCTCCTGCTCCGTCCGGTAGGAGAAACGCACGCCCCGGAACTCGATCGAACCGCCGACGGGGTGTCTGGGCTGGGATGGCTCGGGCAGGGCCGCGATGTCCAGCAGCGTCGCGATCCTGAAGGCCCCGGCCTTGGACTCGTTGATGTGATGGGACAGGTACATCAGCGGCATGATCGATTCGATCGGCAGGGTGGCGAGGATCAGGGCGGCGAGCAGCGTCGCGGGCGACATCGCGCCGGAGGCGGTGAGCCAGATTCCGGTGGCGAGCACGACCACCAGCGTCGGAAGCGGCGCCATGAAGGCCCGGGAGAAGATCATCGATGCTCTGCTGGTGTCCTGCCAAGCCGCCGTGGCGACCGTGAACTCCTGGACGCGCCGCGCGAAGCGGCGGAATGACGACGTGCCGTCGTCGAAGGTGCGCACCACCGGCATACCCTGCACGAACTCCACCACCGCGGCGTTGATGGCCTCGTTGGCCTCGTCGTAGCGGCGCCGGTTCTCGGCGTAGTCCCGCATGGCCAGCCGCATGCCGATCATCACGATCGGGACGACGGCCAGCACAGCGAGCAGGAGCCGCCAGTCCAGCACCCCGAGCGCGACGAGCGCGGCCACGGGCTGGGCCACGCTGAACCCGACCAGCGGCACCGAGTCGGCGATGGCGATGTGCAGGGAGCGGACGTCGTCCTGCACCACCTTCTTGATCGTCCCCGATCCGAGCCGCTGGGCCTCCCCGAGCGGAACGCGGCCCAAATGCTCGGCCAGCTGCCCGCGCAGGATGACTTCCAGCTCGAAGGAAGTCAGATGGGAGAGGTGGAACGACAGCGCCCTGAGCCCGAACCTGGCGAGCAGCCCGGCGAGCGCACCGCCGAGCAGCAGGAACGTCAGGTTCCGATCCGGAGCGGGAGCCAGCAGCTCTCCCAGGGCCAGGGCTAACAGCACGAACCCGGCCACGCCCACCAGCGCCGCCAGAGCCGCCACACCGATGGAGGTGATCAGCCGACCGCGCACCGGGTCGAGCACGCGCAGGAGTGCCCGGCCGGGAGCGTCCTCAGGATCGCTCCGTGGCGGCTGGGGTTCCTTGAGGGATGCGGTGGTCATGGGATCTCCCTAGCTCTGTGCGTACGCCATACGCACAGATCTTGCCGGGCCTTCGCAAACGCTATCTAGCATTATTGCTACTAAGAGCGATTTAGACAACGATTATCATGTTGTTTAGGCTTGGTCTCATGCCCTGTTATGCGTACAGCGTTATCAGCGGAGGCCACAGGTCCATCGCCCGACGTCCAGAGCAACGCAATCCAGACAAATCGATCTTGGGAGATAGCCGTGACCGGTATCGGTGACGTATTCGACGAGACTGCCAAGGAGTTCAGCGAACTCTCTCCCCACCTGTGGGATCCGATCGGAACCGCCACCGTCGAGACGGCCAGGTTCCGGCCAGGCGAGCGCGTGCTGGATGTCTGCTGCGGCACCGGCGCCTCCGCCATACCGGCCGCGCGTGCCGTTGGCCCGGCTGGCCAGGTGGACGCCATCGACCTCGCCGGGAAGCTGATCGGCCTTGGCCGTGCGAAGGCGACTACGGAAGGGCTGGGCAATGTACGGTTCACCCAAGCCGACGCGCTGCTCTGGACTGGAATCGAGAGCCGGCCGTACGACGTGATCCAGTGTGTCCACGGGGTGTTTTTCCTGCCTGATATGGACACCGCCGTCGCCCGCCTGATCACCATCCTACGGCCAGGCGGACGACTGGTCGTCACCACCTGGGCGAAAGGGGCAGTGGAGGATTTGGGACGTCTCTTCAGCGAAGCCGTCGCGACTGAACGCGAGACCACGCCCGAACCTCCGAAAACCAGGCACCCGGTGACCAGGATCGACACGGAGAAGAAGCTCGCCGGATGGCTGTCGGCCCTCGGCTTGAACAAGGTGAGTGTGACCCGTGTGCCGCTTGCCCTTGCCCTGAACGAAACCATGGCCTGGAAAATCGTCCTAGGGAGCGGATTTCGTGCCATGCTCCGCGAACTGGACACCGAAGCCGTCCAGCGGGTCCGGCGTGTCCTCGCCCGTCTGCTGGACGAGCGCGGCCCTTCCAGCCTCGACTGCACGTCCTTGGTCGGCGTCGGAGCGCGCGATGAATGAGCGCGCGTGTCCACTGTAGTCACGACTGCGCCGCTCGGGCGTGCTGGCACCGGCGCACGACGCCCGTCGCCCGTCGCCCGTCGCCCGTCGCCCGTCGCCCGTCGCCCGTCGCCCGTCGCCCGTCGCCCGTCGCCCGTCGCCCGTCGCCCGTCGCCCGTCGCCCGTCGCCAGAATGATCCGTGATCGGTGGGCCGGACCCGCACGGCCCTCCCTCGCGTGGCCCAGCCTTCTGACTGCCGACGTTCAGGTTGGTCTACGGCCAACGGTTCTCCCTCGCGTGGCCAGCCCCTTGCGGTGTTCGCCGTTCAGCTGCGATCAGGACGATCAGACGGGTCTAGCGGAGGCGGCGGCGGAGGGGTCGATGGTCACGTTGCGACCCACGTCGGGGGGGACGATCACTTCCTGGGTGGCGGCGACGTTTCCGGCTACCATCACCGAGACGATCCGGGACCTGAAGGTGCCCGCCGTCTTCGTCGAACCCAACCTCGCCCGCCGCGCGTCCGTGCTCCGGCAGGTGGCCGCCGATCTGAGCGTTCAGGTGTGCATGCTGTACGGCGACACCTTCAACCCCGACGACCCCGGATATATCCCGATGATGCGCCACAACGCCGACGAACTGGCCCGCTGCCTCGCCTGAAATCCTCACCCCGCTAGGCGGGCACCGCGCCTGCTGGCCCGGTACGTTCTCGTGTGGTCGCTTGATCGCCAAAGTCGCGTCTGCTGTAGCGGGTCTGGACTCACCGGCTGACTGGATCCGTTTGACTGATTGGGAGGTCGAGGTGGGCGGTCAAGCCGCCGTCCGAATTGGGCGTTAAGGTCAGTGCTCCCTCGTGTGCGCGGGCGATTGCGGCGACGATTGCCAGGCCGAGCCCGTGTCCGCTTCCTCGGGTCAATGTGCGGCCATGCGCGCGGGCGAAGGGCTCGGTGAGCTGCGCGACGGTCTCCTGCGAGATGGTGGCGCCGGTGTTGCTCACGGTGACATGGGTCGCGGTCGGACTCATCAATGTGCGGACAATGATGTGTCCACCGAGGTGGTTGTGCCTGCTGGCGTTGCGGAGCAGATTCGAGAGAGCTTGGCGGAGCAGGATCGGGCTGCCGAACGCCCACGCCTCGGCCGTCCGGGTCGTCAGGGTGAGCTCACTCGCCTCCAGCTCGGCGGTAAGTTCTGCCGCGACCTCGTCGATGAGTGCCGTGACGTCGATGCGCTCCGGTACGAGTCGGGCGTTGCTCGCGCTGGCAAGGTCGAGGAGGGCCTCCACTGTGTCGATGTTGGACTGGTTGACGTCGCGTATGCGTTCAGCGAGGGCGCGGAGTTCGCCAGGATCGACGTCAGGGTCGGACAGCGTGACGTCGATCATCGTCTTGACCGTGGTCAAGGGACTGCGAAGCTCGTGGGAGGCGTTGGCGGCGAACCGTTGCTGCGACTCGAACGCGTGCTCCAGCGACGCGAGCATGCGATCGAAGGTCGCGGACAGGTCTCGGATCTCGTCGTGTGGGCCTTCCAGGCCGATGCGGTGGTCGAGGTCACCGGAGGCTGCGCGGTTGGCCCCGGCGTTGATCGCGGCGAGTGGCCTGATGATGCGTCCGGCCATGACCCACCCGACGATGCCGCCGAGAATAATGAGTATGCCCAGCGCGATCAGTGACGCGATCACCAGGTTCTCGAAGAAGTCATCGACAGTTCTGATCTCGAGAGCGTGGGCTGGTTGTACCTGGTCAAGGCCAAGATCGGTGGGGTCCAGCTCGGTGGCGGGCGCGGTCGGCAGTTCGTAGCTCGGCACGTACCGCATGTAGAGGTACACCAGTGTGATGAGGACGGCGCCGCATCCGGCGACGAGAGCGGCGTAGCTGAGGCAGAGGCGTGCTCGGATCGTCAGCACGTGCCTGCGCGGACTCCGTCGCCGCACTTCCGGGGTCATCCTGCGGTGCCGAATCGGTACCCGATGCCGGGCACTGTCTGGATCGCCCAGGGTTCCCCGAGGCGTTTGCGGAGGTTGGAGACCGTCACGCGGACGGTGTTGCTGAAGGGGTCAGCGTTGGCGTCCCACGCCTGTTCCAACAGGGTTTGAGCCCCGAGGACTCCGCCGTCGGCCTTCATGAGGGTGTGAAGGACGGCGAACTCTTTCGGGCTGAGACGCACAAGGCGACCGTTGCGGTAGACCTCACGGCGGAACGGGTCCAGCCGGATGCCATCCGCATCGAGCACCGGCGGGCTGGCCGGCTGGCTGCGGCGCTCCAATGCGCGTAGGCGCGCGACCAGCTCGGGAAACTCGAACGGCTTGGGAAGGTAGTCGTCGGCGCCGAGTTCGAAGCCAGTCACCCGATCATCCAACGTGCGGGCAGCGGTAAGCATCAGCACACGAACATGCGGGTGCTCACGGGCCAGTCGCGCGCAGACCTCGTCGCCGTGCACACCGGGCAGATCACGGTCGAGCAGCACGACCTCGTAGGTCTCGTCGACGACGGCCTCCAGGGCGGCGGCGCCGTCATGGACCACGTCAGCGGCGATCGTCTCACGACGCAAGCCGGCCCGGATGGCATCGGCGAGGTACGGATCGTCCTCGGCTATCAAGACCCGCACATCACACCTCCTCCGTGGTCGCGGACTGCGATAGCGAAGCACACCAGGCGTTGCGAAGACGTAAAGGAAAACCTGAACGCCCTGAGAACGTGCCTCCTGTTCGACTGGTCAGGCGCCGCTGGAGAGGCCGCGGCCCCATCGTATGGAGACCTGATGAAACGCCGAACTTTCAAGATCGCCGCCACACTGGCAGCTCTTGCTTTCGCAGGCGCGGCTTTGGCCGGTTGCGGCACGGACACGAGCACCGACGCAGTTCCTGACCAGACGCCCTCGTTCTCCAGCAACGAGGAGTACCAGCTCGCGTTCGCCGAATGTATGAGAGGGGAAGGGATCGACATGCCCGACCCCGAGGACGGCGGGCAGGTTGCGGCCGGTTCCGGGGATGGGTTCCTCGAAGCCGCCGAGACTTGCCAGGCGAAGTTGGGAGCGCCGCCGTCCGGTCAGGACGGTGGAGGTCGCCCATCGGACGCAGAACAGCGCGAGATCTTCCTACAGATGGCGCAGTGCTTCCGCGACAACGGCCTCGACGTCCCGGACCCCGCGCCCGGCGAGTCGCTGAGCGTCCCGTTGGACGCGCCGCAGGAGCTGTTCGAGAAGTGCGCGACAGCCGGAGCGGGAGACACCCGGTGACCACCGCAGAACAGCCGATCAGCTCAGTTACAGATCCGGCGTCTGCCGACACGACACAGCCTCGAGTTCCGCGGAAGCGTTCCCGGCGTCGGCTCCTCATCGGGCTCGTCGCGGGGATGATCCTCGCGGGCGGCGGCGGAGTGGGGATCTGGCTCGTCGCCAGCGGAACATTAGGTGCCGGAGCACAGGAAGCGGAACAACCGCAGATCGCCACCGAACCCGTGGTCCGAGGAGACCTGGAAGGAGACACCACCGCTTCTGGCACCCTTCGGTACAACGGTTCTCGCGGAGTCCAGGCCGGAACGTCGGGAACGGTGACCGCGCTACCCAGTTCAGGCGCCACGGTGTCCCCCGAGGATCGTCTTTACGCGATCGACGATTCTCCCGTTTTCCTGCTCCGCGGCGCCATGCCCGCCTGGCGGGACTTCGCCAGCGGGATGGCTGACGGGCCGGACGTGAAACAGCTGGAGCGGGCCCTGAGCGAACTCGGCATGTTCACCGGTGAGCCCGACGAACAGTTCCGTTGGGCGACCGTCGAGGCGATCATGGACTGGCAGGAGTCTCAGGGGCACACCCGCACCGGCAAGTTGCCCTTCGGCTCCATCGTCTTCGCACGGGGCGACCTGCGTGTCGGGACCGTGACCGCGAGCATAGGTGACCAGGTTGGTGCGGGGACCGAACTGTTCCT
The DNA here is from genome assembly GCF_009687885.1 of Acrocarpospora pleiomorpha. GTDB lineage: Bacteria > Actinomycetota > Actinomycetes > Streptosporangiales > Streptosporangiaceae > Acrocarpospora > Acrocarpospora pleiomorpha. The sequence continues at coordinate 126,758 of NZ_BLAF01000006.1, read as the reverse complement.
CACCTCGTTCACGACCCAGATCGTGGACGTGAACCTGAATCTCTCCGACCAGCAGCTCGCCGTCTTGGACGCAGCTGTTGTGGTGCGCCTTCCCGGGGGCGGGGAGACGACCGGGAAGATCGTCTCTGTCGGGACACCGACCGAGACCGAGGGCGCCACCGGTCAGAAGCAGACCGTGATCCCTCTCGTGATCGCGCTGGATGATCCCGACAGCGCGTCGGCGTTCCAAGAAGCGGCCGTCACAGTCGACATACCGAGTGAGCGTCGCGAGGACGTGCTCTCGGTCCCGGTCAGCGCACTGCTGGCCATCACACCCGATCAGTTCGGGGTCGAAGTGGTGGACGCCGACGGCACCACCCGTCAGGTTCCCGTCGAGACGGGGCTGTTCGCTGGTGGACGCGTAGAGATCTCCGGCCCAGACGTGGCGGAAGGCATGCGAGTGGTGGTGCCGACACGATGAACCCTGTCATCTCCCTCGACAACGTCCAACGCGCGTACGGCGACCCCCCGGTTCTCGCCTGCGCGGGGGTGTCGTTCCAGGTCTATCCCGGAGAGTTCGTGGCTATCGTCGGCCCGAGCGGATCGGGCAAGTCCACGCTGCTCAACCTCATCGGTACGCTCGATCGCCCCACGGCGGGCAGCGCCCACATCGACGGCCTGAACGTCGACGACCTCGACGACCGGTCCCTCTCGGCGCTACGCGCCTACCGGATCGGCTTCGTATTCCAGCAGTTCCACCTCGCCGAGGGCGTCACCACGATCGACAACGTCGCGGACGGGCTGCTCTACACCGGGACACCGCTCAGCGAACGACGCCGCCAGGCCGTGACCGCGCTGAAACGAGTCGGGCTCGGCCACCGATTGGACCATCGCCCCAACCAGCTCTCCGGCGGGGAACGCCAGCGCGTCGCGATCGCACGCGCAGTGGTTGGCAACCCACCGCTCCTACTTGCCGATGAACCAACCGGGAACCTCGACAGCACCGCAGGGGCTGCGATCGTCGAACTGCTGCACGAACTGAACGCCCAAGGCGCCACCGTGGTGGTCATAACCCACGACAACGACCTCGCCGCGAGGCTACCCCGCCGCATCGCGATCCGCGACGGACGAGTTGTGAGCGACTCCGCCCAGGAGATGGGCGCATGACCACGCTCATCGAACACGCGAAGCTCCCCTCCGCGACCAGCCGCTCCCCGCACCGCTCACGCCTGCTCGGCCGCGACATTCTGCGACTGGGCACGGCGGGACTGCGCGCCCGGCCCACCCGTGCCGTGCTCTCAGCCCTCGGGATCGCAATCGGCATCGCGGCGATGATCGCCGTCGTCGGTATCTCCTCATCCAGTCAAGCTCGGCTGAACGACGAGCTGTCGAAACTGGGCACCAACCTGCTCACGGCGAGCGCCGGCACAAGCATCACGGGCCAACAGGCAAGCCTGCTCCCCGATGCGCTCGGAAAGGTTTCTTTGATCGATGGGGTCGAGTCCGCCAGCAGCACCGCGGCGCTCCCGGTGAGCGTGTACCGCAGCTCACTGTCCGACCCGGACGCAACCGGCGGGATCACCACGATGGTCGCCGATCACGACCTGCTGAACGTGACCTCGACAACCGTTCGCTCCGGTACGTGGTTGAACCCAGCAACCGCTGATCTCCCGAGCGTCGTCCTGGGCAACACCGCCGCCTCGCGGCTGGGTATCGTCTCCCCAGGCACACAGATCTGGCTCGGCGGACAATACTTCACCGTCATCGGCATCCTGGACCCTTCCGCGCTCGCCCCGGAACTAGACACCGCAGCCCTGATCGGTGCAGGCGTCGCCGAGGATCTCTTCGGGTATGACGGCTCACCCACGACAATCTACGAGCGCTCCGCAGACGATGCGGTGGCAGACGTCCGCTCACTCCTCGCGCCCACGATCTCCCCGCAAGCGCCGGGCGAGGTCGACGTCTCACGACCGTCAGATGCGCTCGCCGCGCAGAGCGCGGCCAACGACGCCTTCACTGGGCTGCTCCTCGGGTTGGGCTCGATCGCCTTGCTCGTTGGAGGGATCGGAGTGGCGAACACGATGATCATCTCCGTGCTGGAGCGTCGCCGCGAGATCGGCCTGAGGCGTGCTCTCGGCGCGACACGTCGACACATCCTCGCCCAGTTCCTGGCCGAGGCGCTCCTTCTCTCCGCTCTTGGCGGCGTGTTCGGCAGCGTGCTGGGAACGGCGGCGACCGGGATCATGGCGCTGATCAACGGCTGGCCTTTTGCGCTGCCACCGCTCGCTATTGGAGTCGCGGTCGGAGCGACACTGATCATCGGAGCAATCGCCGGCCTCTACCCGGCAATCCGCGCAGCACGAACCCCACCGACCGCAGCACTCAATTCCTGAAAATCCTGAAAACGTGTCAACTCGCGGTGCAGCCATCAGGCAACCGCGAGTCGACACCCCTCAGGCCAGCCCGTGCGCATCACACGTAGCGTCCGACGCCGAGGCTGTTGGAGGGTGAAGCCGCCCGAGGGGCTGTGGGACGGCCTGGCCGAGCTGGTCGGGGCCGAGGACTACGCGGTGCTGCGGGTCGAGCACGAGGGCATGATCCACGGCGCGAACGGTCTGACCGACTGCTCCGCCCGCACGGTCGCGGTGCGCACGAACATGGACCCGGCCGCGCAGGTGAAGACGCTCGCGCACGAACTCGCCCACGTCCGCCTGCGCTCAACTACGGCTGGGATGACGCAAGACGCCTGGAAAGGCTGGCTGGACCACCTTTTCACCACCAGGTGAGACGTCTCTCGGCGATGGCACCCGAGCAGATCGGGCACGCCCGCGCGTTGCTCAACGGCGGGCGAGTTGGTCGTTCTCGTCGTTTTGGGTGGGGTTAGCGGAGGCGGCGACGGAGGGCTGGGTCGATGGTGACGTTGCGGCCCGCGTCAGGGGGGACGATGACCTCTTGGGTGGCGGCGACGTTTCCGGCGAGGAGGGGGATGTCTACCGGGACGGTTCGTTTCACTACGGCCAGGGCGATAGGGCCTAGTTCGTGGTGACGGGCTGAGGAGCCGATGAAGCCGATCTGGCCGGGGGTGGCGGTGCCTTCGGTCGCGCCTTCGATGGAGCGGGTGGGGTCGCCTTCGGCGGGGGTGCTGACGCCGAGGGTGACGGGAGTGCCGTGTGGGGGGAGGGTGTCGACGCTGCCGTCGAGGTGGAGGAAGACGAGGCGGCGGGGTGGGTGGCCGAGGTTGTGGACGCGGGCGACGGTTTCCTGGCCTCGGTAGCAGCCTTTGCTGAGGTGGACGGCGGATTCGATCCAGCCGACCTCGTGGGGAATGGTCTTGTGGTCGGTGTCGAAGCCCAGGCGGGGACGGTGGGCTTCGATGCGGAGAGCGTCGTACGCCCAGAGGCCGGCGGGGCGGGTGATCACAGTGGTGAGGGCGGGGCGGGGGA
>NZ_BLAF01000006.1:0-123089 GCF_009687885.1 Acrocarpospora pleiomorpha | reverse complement strand
GATCACAGTGGTGAGGGCGGGGCGGGGGACGAGAAGGTCGGTGCCGATGACGACCGCACTGGGGGTGTTCTCGGCGAGAGCGCGGAGGGCGATCACTCCAGGGGACGCGTCCGAAGCCGCGTCCGTGCCTGCGGAGGACCCACCCGCTGGACCCGCAGAAGGCCCAGCCGCCGGTCCCGTGGAAGAACTGGCCGCTGGTGCCGCAGAGGGCGCTGGCGTTGGTGCGGTGGAGACGACCGCGTATTCGGCGGTCAGGTCAGTGATCTCGACCCGCAGCATGAAGCGCATTTTTTCGAGATAAGTCGCCAGTTCGGTGCCAGTGCCCGGTTCCACGTGGATCCAGGTGGCGTTGCCGTCGTCGATCAGCGTCAAATGGTGTTCGACCCGGCCTTGGAGGTCGAGGATCAGGGTCTGCGTAGCCGTGCCGGGCGCAAGATTGTCGACCTTCTGAGAGCTCAGGTCATTGAGCCACGACAGCCGATCGACGCCCGAGATACGAAGGACATCGCGGTTGCTGCGGTCAACCAGTGCCGTGCCCTGAAGCAGGGCGCGTTGTTCCGCATACGGGTCGCCGTAGTGGGCGGCCACCGAGTCGTCAGGGGCAAGAGCGGGAACGGCTCCGGGAGTGTTCAGCAACGGGCTGCGCATACATCCAAGGCTATGTCCACCGGACATCCGACCGCGCCCGAGGGCAGCCAATTACGGCTCGGCGCGCCTGTGTCTGGACTGAGGAACGCAGGTCACGAAGAGGCCTTAGTGACGCGGAAGGCACAGGCTACGGAGCGGGCGGCCGCCCATTAAGAGGATAGGCCAAGGTCAGCGGCAGTCGCGGCAGCGGCCGAAGATTGTGAGGTGGTGGACGTCGGTGTCGAAGCCGAGTTCGGTGCGCAGGCCGTCCACCATGCCCTGAACCAGGCCAGGGGGTGCTTCGACAATTTCGCCGCAGCCTCGGCAGACCAGGTGCACGTGGTCGGCGTCGGCGGCCAGGTGGTAGGTGGGGGCGCCGTGGCTCAGGTGGGTGTGCGTGACCAGGCCGAGTTCTTCGAGGAGCTCGAGCGTCCGGTAGACGGTGGAGATGTTCACGCCCCGGGCGGTTTGCTGGACCTTGGCACAGATGTCCTCTGGGGTCGCGTGACCGAGGGCGCTCACCGCCTCCAGAACGAGCTGGCGCTGCGGCGTAACCCTGTATCCCTTGGCCCGCAGTTCTTCATGCCACGTCTCGGTCATAGCAGCGAGTTTATTCGCTTGCCCGACTCGCGAGCGCTCGCATAGCCTGCGAATCACGCAGAGAGGAGGTGGTCCGAACAATGGTTGATCATAGTTGGGCTAGCGAGGTGGCTGTCCGCTAGGACTGGCGAACCGGACCAGCTCCGGATTGCGCCAACCAGCGTAAATCCAGACAGACACCGGAACCCCGGGCAGTCGGCGGCCGAGGACAGGATCCTCCGCCATTGGTCCAGCCGACCCACGTCGACAGGTTGCAACCAGCCGCGACGCGGAGCGCGCCCGGGGTTCTTCTCTGCCTCGCACCCATCCCGCCCAGTATCCAGTCACGTACGGTACGCGCAGGAATGGTCATGCGAATCCCCTACCCCCGGACCCCTCACCTCCCCTGGTCCCCGGGTGCCGTCACCGACGACATCCGAATCCCCCGCCTGACAGCCTTCGAAGGCCGCGAGATCGTCGTCACCGAGAAACTCGACGGCGAGAACACGACGATGTACTCCGACGGCTTGCACGCCCGCTCACTGGATTCGGCACACCACCCCTCCCGAACGTGGATCAAAAGCCTCCACGCCCGGATAGCCCGATCAATCCCACCAGGCTGGCGCATCTGCGGAGAAAACCTCTTCGCCCGCCATTCGATCCCCTACCAGGACCTGGAAAGCTGGTTCTACGCCTTCTCCGTCTGGAACGGCAACCAATGCCTGGACTGGGACCAGACCGTACGTTTCACCAGAAAGCTCGGCATCCCCGTACCTCGCGTCCTCTGGCGTGGCATCTTCGACGAGCGGGCGCTGCACGCTCTCCGCCTGGACGAGACTCGCCAGGAAGGCTATGTCGTACGGACCGCCGACGCCTTCACCCGCGACGAATTCGCCGATCGTGTCGCCAAATGGGTCCGCCCCAACCACGTGCAAACCGACGCGCACTGGATGCTCGCACCCGTCGTCGAGAACGGCCTGAGCCCGGCCGCCGCCCTCTGGGACCTGCGATCAGGATCATCCCCGGACGCCCAAGCCCTGCTCACCGCGACCGGGATAGACCTCCCAGAACCGGTCGACCTGACCGAGATCTCCACCCGGCTCGACCTGCTGGGCCGCACCGGCGACGCCCGCCTGGCGGGAGTCCTCGCGACCCTCTTCCACGCCACCCGCCGAGCCTGGCTGGCCCCCCACCTGGTGGCACCACTCGGCATGCCCCTCGCCCGACGCATCGCCGACCTCGTCGGCCTGCACACCAAACTCCACGACCCTTTCCCGGACGAATCCCGCCGCTCCGGCCTGGTACGGCTGGCCTTCGCCACCGACCTGGAAATCCTCCACGCGATCGCCGCCACAGTCGCAACCACCCGGGAAGCCCGCGAACAGGTCGAATGGTCAGAACTCCACACCGAAGACTCCGGCCTCCTCGGCGAAGCACCCTTCGCGGCATTGCGTACGGGTCTGCGCGAAAAGCTTGGCGGAAAGGGCGACATCGCGGACCGATGCTGGGCGGAGACGCGGGAGGCGTACGCCATGGGACGGGTCAGCACGGCCGAGGAAGGCATCGCGCGCAACTGGCGCCGGCTTTCCGGCGACTTCCCCCGGCTGATCGTCACCGTCGGGCCTTCCGGCAGTGGAAAGAGCACCTTCGCCGCAGGTCACGGAGACCCGATCGTCTCACTCGACGATCTCCGCGAAGCCCGCGGGTCACGCTCGGATCAGCAGGCCAACGCCGCTGTTTACCGTGACGCCCTGCGGCGGCTGGACACGCTCCTCGCCGGTGGCGGAACGGTCATCTGGGACGCCACCGCGCTGAATCGCCGCCAGCGTTCGGTGCTTCTGAAAGCGGCCCAGCGCCGGGACGCGTTGACGACTTATGCGGTCATGCTGGTTCGCGATGACGTGGTCGTGCGGCGCAACGCCAATCGCCCGTACCCCGTCCCCGCGAACGTGCTCACCAGCCAGCTTCGGCGCTTTGGGCCTCCATTTCCGGGCGAAGCACACCGGATCTGGTACATCGGGGAGGAGGGGACCGTACTCGACACAGCCGGAACCCTCGACGGGGAGGATTGACCATGCGCACAAGCGAGGAGATCTACCACCAGATCCGGTGGGATCCGCGGTTCGACCCGGCGCGTTTCGTGCTCGGGGTGAATGTGCGCGGAGCCGCCCCTAAACGGGTGCCGTTGCCCGCTTTCGTCCCGGGTGGGGATATCCCGTGGCATCGGGTCATGTTCGTCGAAGCGGACGGCGAAACGGTGTGGGATCGGGCGAGCGGGCTGGATGTGGTCAATACTTCGTCGGCCGGTCGGGCCCAGGATCCCCGCAAGCTGAACGCGCCGTTCTTCACGGCGGCGACGTCGCTCTCCTGGGATGCGAATGCGGGCTGGACTCCAGCGGAACCCGTCCCGGTCGCCTGGCCACCGACGACACTGCGCGTTCTGACCTGGAACACCCTTTGGGATCGGTATTTCAGCGACCGGATCGAAACGGCCCGCCGCAGACCGCTCCTGGTCGATGCCCTGGAGCAAGCCGACGCCGACATCATCGCGCTCCAGGAGGTCGAAGCCGAACTACTCGACCTCATCCAGAGCATCCCGTGGATCCGTGACAGCTACACCCTCTGCGCCGACAACATCGCCAAGAACAAACTTCTCCTGCTCAGCCGCCTACCGGTCCGCGAAGCGGGCATCCACGCCTACGGCCCCTACAAAGCCCTCTCCGCCATCACCCTCGAACTCGCCACCGGCCCTGTCGTGCTGGCCACCACCCATCTGACCAGCGACTACGCCCAGAACGGCCCAGCCAAACGCGAATCAGAAGTCGCCACCATCGCCGAAGGCCTGCTCCCCGTGGACGCCGACCTGATCCTGATCGGCGACTTCAACGACGACGGCCACCCCGAAAAAGCCCTCACCATGCGCGACGCCTGGACCGAAGTCCACGGCCCTTCCGACAAAACCCCAACCTTCGACCCCACCAAGAACCCCCTGGCCGCCATCCAGTCCCTCGGCGGCCGCCCCGCCCGAATAGACCGCGTACTACTCCGCAGCCCCGCCCTGACCCCAACCACCGCCACCCTCCTAGGCGACTCCCCCGCAACCAACGACAACCTGTTCATCTCCGACCATTACGGCCTCGCCGTAGACATCACCATCGACCAGAACACCCCCTCCGAAGCGCACAGACGGCTAGATACCACCTCCATAGCGCACGCCCAGCCAGGCATCACCTCCAGAGCACACACAAGGGCAGAAGCCACCACTGGAGCGCACACATGGACACCTGGCCAGAACACCCCAGCTACGCCATCAACCGCCCGAACGGCGATCGTCTGGATCCCTCCGAAGGAACTCTGGCCCCCCATCCAGGAAATCCGCACCAAACATGATCCACAAATCGACCGCTGGCCACCCCACGTCACCCTGATATCAGGATTTATCCCAGAATCCTCATTCGAAGCAGCCGCCCCCCTCCTCACAACCGCAGCCTCCACAACCGCCCCCTTCACCGCCCTCCTCCACGGCATCGGCACCTTCCACCACCGCGACAACACCACAATCTGGCTCAACCCAGGCGCCCCCGAATCATGGGCCGCCCTCCACCACGCCCTCGCACGCGCCTTCCCCACCCACCAAGCCCACCACGAGACCTTCACCCCCCATCTGACCTTGGCCAAAGCCCGCAACCCCGACCGCCATCCTCGCCTTAACCCCATGTCCGCCCACGTCGGCGAAATAGTTCTGCTTTCTCGCCGGGCCGACGAGCCCATGCGGCCCCGCGCGGCCATCGCTCTGGGTAGCGGTGAGCTGCGGTGGATCAATGAGCCGCCCGTGCCGGACATTCATCGGGAACTGCGGGTTGAGGAGGTCGTGGCGCGGGTTCGGGATTGTCTGGGGGATGGGGTGGTTCATGTTGTCGGGTCGCGGCGGTTGGGGTGTGAGCTGGCTGGGGCGGATCTGGATCTGGTCGTGGCGCTGCCTGGGGTGGTCGATCTTGAGCGGGTGGAGGCGCGTGTGGTGGAGGCGTTTCCGCAGGTGAAGGGGATGCGGCGGGTAGTGGGTGCGCGCGTGCCGGGGCTGCGGATGCGAGTGGCGGATTTGGAGATCGATCTGGTTGTTGTCGGGGTTGGGGATATCGCCCCTGAGGCGGCGGTTTCTCGTCGGGGTGAGTTGGATGAGGGTTCCGCGATCGCGTTGAGTGCGGTTAGTGACGCGGACGCGATCCTTGCTGCGGTCGGTGAGAATCAATCCGGATTTGTCGGGCTTGCTCGCCAGGTGAAGGCGTGGGCACGGGCCAGAGGGCTGGACTCAGCTCCGTTCGGCGGGCTTTCCGGGTTGGCCTGGACCATCCTTGCGGCCCAGACGGTACGCGAGACGCCCGATCTCCCATCGGACGACCTGCTGCGCACGTTCTTCGCTACCTGGGCCGCATGGGACTGGCGTGAGCCGATCACCCTTGATCAAGCAGCTTTCTCCGACGCTCCCGTGCAGATCATGACTCCAACCGCCCCTGTACGCCCATGCAGCGATCAGGTGACCATGAACGGACGCGACCTACTGACCCAAGAGCTCTATCGCGCCTGGGAAACAACCGGCACCGACGAGCTACTCTCGCCACCGCCCATGCACCGACGCCACGCGGCCTGGGCAATCGTGACGATCAACGGCGAGACGGGCAAAGCCCGAGGCCGAATGAGAGCCCTCATCGCCGCCCTCGAACGCGCGGGATCCTCAGACGTCCACGCCTGGCCCCGCCCATTCGAAACCGGCCCCAACCTGACCCGCTTCGCGATAGGCCTCGGCCACACGCCACCAGAAGCCACCACCCTGACCGAGATCACAACCCGCTGGACCGAGGGCCTACCCGGCGTCACCGTCAACCGAGCAGACTGCGGCGAAGTCCCCACACTCAACTGACCTACGCCAAGAAAGCCGATAAATCCAACTAAGCACGCCCAACAGATGGCCAGGTCACCGGGTCGCTCGCCGTTACCTGGCACCGTTCACGCTGCCGGTGGTCCTCACCGCACCGGCGCCATGAGCGGCGGCGGCATCCTGTCGTGGCCAAAGCGAACGTGGTGGGACGCAATAGGCCGTCACGCCGCTGTGGTTGGCGGTCCATCGTCGACGAATCCCAGTCGCCGGTTCATGCCGATGGCCGAGGCGTTGCCGGGGTGATGGAGGGCCCGCAGCCGGCGCGCGCCGGCAGCACGCGCGTATCCGATGGCCAGGAGCTTCATGGCCAGCGAGATCCCCCTTCCGCGATGGCCGGCCAGCACCCCTGTCATCTCGCTGAAAGCGTGTCCCTCAGGGTGGATCGACGTCGCCGCCATGCCTACCCACGACCCGCCGTCCAGGGCAAGAACGACACCTCGGGGATCGTAGGTCGGAATCTCGATGCGCTGAGCGAGGTACTCGTCGAACGTGTAGAACTCCCCTCGCCCCGGGATGTCGGCGGAGCATGTCCTGTTCAACTCATAGAGTGCGCGCCGATGCTCAGCTGTGTCGCCGATAGCGGCCATGGTCGTGAACTCGACGCCGGCCTGCCGACAGCTACGAAGGCATGGCTCGAATCGAGCGTCGTCGAACGCGTCCAGGTCAAGCTTGAGCCGAACCCATTCAACGCCCACGAGTACCTCCAGTCCCGGAAACGACCCGAGACTACCGGCCGACAGGTGGGACCTCATATCAGGGCAAACATTGGGTGATGCGGCGCTAGAAAACCAAAGCCGAACTGATCAGGGCCGCCAGGACCGGATCAGTGAGCCCCCCGGGTGGGTACGCCCAGGGTGGCGCAGGCCTGTTCGTAGAGTTTGACCACCTCGACGCGGACCTGTGCGCGCTCGGTCAGGGTTGTGCTCCAGGGGACTCGGATCTCGTCGCCGTCCGCTTCGAAGTAGATCGCTTCGCCATCCACGTTGGTGGTGATCGCTTTGGTGGCGTTCGGGCGGCCGCCCAGGGCGCGGACGATCAGTAGGGCGTCGGCGGCGTGGTCGTCGTTCATGTGCCGCTTGATCGCCGCGATGGCCTCGTCGGTGAATGGGTTGCTCATATGGCCAATCCTAAAATTTCCGTCACGGCTCGCCGGTGAACTCGGCTGCCTTCTTGAGTTCGGCCGAGGCGTGGGACTGGAGGGGCTGACCGACGGCGGCCATGTCGTATGCGTACATAAGACTGCCGTTGACCAGGCCGTAGATGCGGCGACCAGCTGAATATTCCTTGGCGGAGGCGGTTCTGGCGACCACGTCCGTCTGGAGTTCGATCTTGTGGAAGACGACCTCGCCGACGTAGATCTCGACGATGCCGGTCGGGTGGGCCAGGCAGACCTCGAGCTGCCGTTCGGGCTGGATGCGCCAGAACCCGGCCTCCCGAGACAGCGGCCGAACCTTGTTGCCGTCGGCGTCGAGCAGCCAGCTCCGGCTCTCGTACGTCAGGAACGGCTTGCCGTTGTGTCCAAAAAGGATTTCCTGCCCGAAGTTCGCGCTCTCGATCGTCGGATAGCCGATGACGCCCGCGCCCTCCCAGCGGCCCAGCAGGAAGGCTATCGGTTCGAGATCGGGATGTACGTCCATGGAAGTCAAGCGTAGTGCCCGGGCGTAGGCTCTCCCCATGACACGCCAACTGGTGATCAAGGTAACAGCGGGCACCGACGCACCCGAGCGGTGCAACCAGGCGTTCACGGTCGCGACCGCGGCCCTGGTCAGCGGGGTCCCGGTATCGCTCTGGCTGACGGGCGAGTCAGCCTGGTTCGCCCTGCCCGGCCGGGCCAAAGAGTTCGACCTACCCGAAGCGGCCCCACTCGAAGACCTGCTGAACGCGGTCCTGGCCGGGGGCCAGGTAACCCTGTGCACCCAATGCGCCGCCCGCCGCGGCATCACCCAGGACGACGTCATTCCCGGCGTCCGAATCGCGGGCGCACCCACCTTCGTGGAAGAAGTCCTCCACGAAGGTGCGCAAGCACTCGTGTACTAGGGCAAGACCGCCGCTAGGCGTTCCTGGCGGAGGCGGTCGTACCAGGTGTCGTCCATGGTGGGGAGGGGGCCGACGGCCCAGCGGAGGAGGAGGTCGGCTAGGCCGGGGTTGCGGGCTAGGGCTGGGCCGTGGAGGTAGGTGCCGATGATTTTGCCGGCGTGGCAGCCCTCGGTGCCGTCGCCGTTGCCGGTGCCGACGATGGTTTTGGAGAGGGGTTTCACGCCGGGGCCGAGGTGGGTGACGCCCATGTGGTTCTCGAAGCCGGTCAGGGTGGGGACGCCGAGTTCGGGGTCGACGTCGGCGGCGAGTTCGCCGACGGAGCGGCGTTCGCCTCGGCTGGAGCTGATGTCGAGGAGGCCGATGCCGGGGACGGGCTGGCCTTCCTCGCCGCCGAAGACCGATCCCATGATCTGGTAGCCGGCGCAGACGGCGAGCAGGGCGGCGCCGCGCTCGATGGCGCGGTGCAGGCCGCCGTCGCGGCGCAGGCGTTCGGCGCCCAGGATCTGCGGCCGGTCCTCGCCGCCGCCGATCAGGTAGATGTCTCCCTGCTCCGGCACCTGGTCGGAGGAACGCACGTGCACGGTCTCAACGGGGATCCCCCGCCGCCGAGCCCGCTGCTCCAGCACCAGCACATTCCCCTGATCCCCATAAGTACTCAACAAATCCGGATAAATCCAGACAATTCGCAAGCTACTCTGCACGGCCGAACTCCGTCCGGATCGCCTGGAAGGCGGTGTAGTTGGCGATGACGTCGATCTCCCCCGGCGGCAACGCGTCGACCGCCTGAGTAAAGGAGTCCCGCAGGGTGAACGGCACCTCGGCCACGTCAAGCCGGAGCGCCAGATCCAGCCGCCGCTCCCCGGTCACCTGCACCGGCCGCCCGTTCAGGATGCGATAGTCCACATCCCACAACCACGACGTGTCCCGCCCGTCCGGACCCTGCGCGTTGACCGACAGGATGATCGGCCGCGCCGCGCTGGACACGTCGAAGGCCTCCAGCCACCCGGCCGGATTCTTGGCCAGCAGCAGCCGCAACGACCGCCCGTCCCGCTCCACCGTCGTGTAGCGCCCGGCCACCGAGGTGACCTCCCGCAGCCGCGGCAGCGCCTGGTGCGGCGCGAGCCCGAAGGCTTCAGCCGTCGCCAGCGCGATGGCCGCGTTGGACCGGTTGGCCAGCCCGGGCAGCTTCAGGTTGAGCCGCCAGCGCTCCCCCCGGGGATCGATCACGTCCTCGTCGTCGAGCACCCAGTTGGGCTCCGGCCGATGGAACGTGCACTCCCGGCAGGCCCAGTCCGCCGCCTTACGATCCAGCGGCCCGCCACATTCGGGACAGCACCAGGAATCCTCCCGCCAGCGCTGCCCCCCGGCCACCCAGGTCACCCGGGCCGCCGTGGACGCCCCCCAGGTCACCAGCGGATCGTCGCAGTTGGCGATCACATGCGCCGGTTTCCCGTCCAGCGCCCGCCGCCACTTTTGGGCCAGCAGCCAGATCTCGGCCGCCCGGTCCATCTGGTCCCGGCTCAGGTTCATCAGCACCACGACCCCGGCCTCGGTCGTGTCGAGCACCTCCGGCAGGTACTTCTCGTCCACCTCCAGCACCGCATACGGCGCCGCCTTGTTCGACGACAACGCGGACACGTGCCCGGCGGGCATGTTGGCCCCGAAGGCGTTGCTGGCCACGTCGCCCAGCTCGCGCAGGGCGGCCGTGATCAGCCGGGTGGTGGTGGTCTTCCCATTGGTGGCGCTGACCAGGGCCAGCCGCCGGTCGGCGGCCAGCTTCCGCAGCAGGTCGGGTTCGAGCAGCAGCCCCACCCGGCCCCCGATCACCGATCCGTCGCCGCGCCCGGTGGCCCGGGACAGGGTCGCGGCCGTCCGCCCGAGGGCACTGGCGAGCTGCGCCCGCAGCGGCAACTGGCTCACAGGGCCCTCTCCTCATCGCGCTGGCTCATGCCGAGATCCTAGCCGCGCCAGAAGGTCAAGAAACGGGTGCCTCGGCGAAGGACAGCTCGGCGGGGGTGTCCCCGTCGAACGGCAGCACGAACCGGCGCGGCCAGGACAGCACGGTCTCCAGCCAGCCCGCCCCCATCGTCTGGGCGACATGCCGGATCCGCTCCCGGGGCTCGACCCCGATGGCGACCGTGACGATGTCCTTCTGGATGCCCTCGTGCTCGTCGTCGCCGAGGATGACCCGCCAGGCCAGCGCCCGGTTCCGGTCCACCTCCATGGACAGCGGATGGTGCCGCAACGCCTTGGCCCGATGCCCGAGCAACTCGGTCCGCCCCGAGGTCTCCACCGCGCCGTTCACCCCCTGATGCGCGTACGGCCGACCCGACGCGTCCGTCCCGAACAGCGCGTACTCCATGGTCGGAGCCGGGCTGCGCAGGTTCGGCGCCGGATGCCCGAACGGGAACAGCCGGTCGACCTCGTGCAGCCACCGGATCTGCGGGATCACCCAGGCGGGCCCCGGCCGATCTCCGGCGGCCATCGGCGGCGTCTCGACCACCGCCCCGAGCAGCCCGGCGGCCACCTCGGCGGCCTTCTCGGTCAGCAACGTCGGATCGAACCAGGTGCGCAGCGACCACGCCCGCCGCGCCACGCTCCGCTCCACCAGCGTGGCCAGCAGGCACTCCCGCCGCCGCGGCGGCAGCTCCGCCCAGATGTCGGCGAGGATCCGCGGCACCCCCGGCAGCGACCGGTTGGCCACGAACGACAACACCACCGTGTCCGTCCAGATCCGCAGCCACGCCCATTCCGGCGCCCCGGCCAGCAGGTCGGCCTCACGCACCTCGAACAGCGTGCACGCCTTCCCCGTACGGCATTCGCGCCCGCACGCCGCCGACCGCCGCCCACAGATCGGCGGGGTGGGCCCGAGCAGCACCTGCTCCCGGTCCTCCCCCAGCGGCACCTGGACCCGCAGCGGCCGGTCCATCCCGTCGGCGAACACGGCGGCGAACCCCGGCTGCAGCGAGACGACCTGCCGGGACTGCTCCTCGCTCAGATTCATGGCCGCGCCCACCAGCTGCCGGTCGTCCTCGGCGGGCAGCCGGTGCATCACCTTCAGCGCGGTGTTCTTGACCACGTCGGAGACCAGCTTGGTGGGAATCTGCTCGGCCACGATGATGCCCTCGCCGTACGCGCGACTCTCGGCCAGCATGCCGGCCAGCAGTTCGACGGCGTGGGTGGAGGCGCGCTGGGCGCCCCGGTCGCGGAGCAGCCGGTGCGCCTCCTCGATCACGATCACGTGCTGCAGGCCGCTGGACTTCTCCTGCCTGGCCCGCATGCGCAGGTGCTCCACGATCCGGATGATCAGCGTGCCCATCAGGAACGCCTTGTCCTCGTCGTTGGCGACGTCCTCGATGGCCAGCACCACGTTGCGCTGGAGCAGGCCGCCGATGTCTGCCGGGTGGCCGCCCTCGAAGAACCGCCCGGCGGAGCCGACCCGCAGCGAGCGCAGCCGCAGGGTGATGAAGCCTTCCACGTCGGCCTGGACCTCGTTGCCGTACCCGATCTCCTGGATGACCTCCAGGGCGTGCTGCTGGAGCTGTTCCAGGGTCGGGATGGCGGGCTGCACGGCCGCGCCGGGGATGCCGCCGCCGGTGACGACGTCCCAGCCGTTGGCCTCGTAGACGCGCTGCAGGGCCAGCGACATGATCTGCGGGAACGGCTCCTCGGCGTCGAAGGCGGCCATGAACAGGGCGCGGACCATGTCGATGTGGGCCTGCACGGGATAGCCGGGCTCGGGGGCGAGGGGATTGACGCTGAAGGGCACGTTGTCCGGGGACGAGGGGTTGATCACGGTCAGCGGGGCGTACTGCTCGACGCGGCCGGCCATGGCGGAGTATTCGGATTTGGCGGGTTCGATGGCCAGCCAGGGGATTCCGGCCCTGGTGAGCTGTTCCAGGAGGTGCCGGACGGTCTGGGATTTGCCGGAGCCGGTCGCGCCGGTGACGAAGGCGTGGCGGTTCAGAGTGGCCAGGGGGACGCGGAAGGTGCCGACCGCGCGTTCCTGGCCGTCCATGATCGCGCCCAGGTCGATCATCTCGCCGGTGGTGCTGTCGGCTTCGCTGGTGACGTCGAAGAAGCCGGTGTCCAGGACCCGCACGCCGGGGACCTCCCGCCGGGGCAGCCCGGCCAGGGCGGCGAGCGCGCCCGCCGTGGCGGCGAAGGGCGCGGCGGCGCTGTCGGTGGGGTCGGCGAAGTTGACGTTGAGCGCTTCGCTGAAGCCGTAGACGGGCTCGACGGCGTTCGGCCGGGCGGGACCCGCCATGGCGCTGCGCAGCCGGTATGGATGGTGGCTCATCTCCACCGAACCCACCAGAACCGGGGCGATCTGCCGGAGCTCCTCCGGGCCTGCCGCACCCGCGAGGACCCGGACGTTCCACAGCCCGGCCTCGCGGAAGGCGTCCAGCTCCTGCATGCGGCGTTCGGCGCGCTCGGCGTCGTAGCGGGAACGTTCGGAGGCGTCGCCGTACTGGCGGAGCACGTTCAGCTGGGTGCGCAGGTGGGCGACCTCGGCGTCGAGCAGGTCGGTGGGCTCGGCCACGACCACCCAGCCGAACGGGCGGGACATCAGCGTGGTCAGGGTGGACTCGAACAGCGTCGGCTGCTTGGAGTCGTCGGGCTCCGGCTCACGGCGGCCGGCCAGCGGCGGTGCCTGGCGGCCAGGGCAGGGCGTCCAGACCAGGTCGGCGAGGTCGGCCAGCCAGTCGTCGCCGATCTCCACGCCGCGGGCGCCGCCGGGGAACAGCAGCGGCTGCGGCCCGGTGGGCACGACCTCGATCGTGGTGGCGGCCCGGCGCGGCGGGCGCGGCGGCGTCAGCGGCCCGGCGTTGGTGATCAGTTCCAGCGGCGCCCCGGAACCCCGGGACAGCCAGCCGATCACGAACGGCCGGTCCCGCTGCGCGGCGGAGAGAACCGCCGGCAGGACGTTGACGAAGTCCCACTCCGCCGACGACGTACGCGACGGTGCGGTGATCGCCTGAATTCGGTACCACGGCCCGCTCAGGGGGAACGGTTGCATGAGACCCCTCTCTCACAGGCTCTCAAGGTCCTTTGCTGATCATGGTCCCACGTCCATGTTGGCGAACCCGTTACCGTGGCTATAGACGATTCAGCGCCCCGGCTTACGCCAATCCAGCCGGGGAGGCGGTGGCCCAAGATTGGGCGGGGGTGCGTCCTCGTCCAGTGCCTCCACAGGCGGCAGCGTGGTGGTGGACGGCCGGATCGCCCGAACCTCCTGCAATGTGGTCTTGGGAAAAGTGAGGATCGCCGGGTTCGCGTCGGCGAGCCGGACCTCCCGTCCGTCGGCGGTCGCGTGCGTGACGATCACCGACGTCGTCGGCAGCTGCTGCAATTGATGGGGTTCGACCAGGAACTCCCTGGAACGATGCATGACCCCTTCCGTGACCGTTCCCGCATTACGCCCCCATTCAGTGGATTCGGTGATCCCGGCCCGCAGGTCCCCCCGGTCCTTCGGTTCCGATTCGGTACGACTAGCGCCCACGGTCGAGGTGTAGACCCCGCTACCCCCGTTCACCGCCGAACTCACCGACTCGGTGAGCTGGGCCAGCTCCAGCCGATGCTCGGTCCCCACATGCTCACTCGCCACCCGGGCGTCCTCGGCGTTGCCCAACCGCATGAACGCCACCGCCGCGTGCCCCCGCCCGAGCCGCTCCCTGACCGTCGCCGTGAGGCTGCGATAGGTCAGCACGAGCCCGGTCTGCGAGGTCTCGCAGGCGTCCATCAGCCGGTCGAGCACGTCGCCGCGGAGCTTGTCCGCCCCGGCCACGATGATCGTGTGATACCAGGGCCGCTCCGAGGCCGGGGACTGCCGCAGGATGTGGGTGAGCGCGGTCGCCACGTACGTGCCGAGCACCCGGTTGCCGAACACGCCCGCCTGCCGGTCCATGCTGACCACCCGGAGCCGGGCGGGCGGCAGCCGGACCGCCTCGGTGCCGAGCGTCTCCAGCTTGCGTAACTGGGACTCCAGCGCCCAGGCGCGCTCGATCACCACCCGGTCGGCCACGCCCCGGCCGAACAGAGTGCCGATACGTTCCAGCTGGGTGGCGGTGAGCAGCCCGAACTTGAGGTCGTCGCGCGGATCCCCGACCTGGGCCAGCGCCCGCAGCGCGGCCGTCACCTGGCTGATCGTGGCGGTATCGCCGAGGACTTCCAGGACACGTTCCAGGATGGCGTTGTCGAAGCCGATGTCGCGGCTGGTCTCCTCGCTGACGCTGACCACGTGCGCGAGCACATCCGCGAACGCCTCCGGCTTGAGCGTGGCGCCGAGGTCCAGCTTGGGCAGGTCGGAGGGGAGCACCCAGACGAGCGGGTCGTCGCCGCCGCGCTTGGCCAGCTCGATGAGGTCCTTGGCGATCGCGCCCTCGGACAGGTCCAGCACGGTCAGGTGGCCGCCGCTGTAGAGGCGGGTGGCGCCGATCAGGGTGATCAGCGCGGACCAGCCCGGGAGCGTTCCGCCGGCCACGTCGACCCGGTCGATCTCGTCGGGCACGGCCACCGCGTACCAGCTGAGCTGCTTGTCGAACAGGGTCTTGCGTTCGGTCCACTCGCGGTACTTCTCGGCGTGTTCCTGCTGGGCGGCGAGGTTCTCCCGGTCCTTGCGGGCCCGTTCCTTGTCGGTGCGGGCCTGGCGTTCCTGGACCCGGATCTGGACCGCGCGGTTGCCCTGGCGGATCGCGTACGAGCAGATCCCGGCGACGCCCCCGGCGGCGACCAGGCCCATCGCGACGAACGACCAGTCGAGCAGGCTGACCAGGCCGAGCAGGACGAAGACCACGGCGAGGCTGGTCATGAAGGTGCGGAAGAGCTTGACCGGGCGGTTGAGCAGATCCTCCTGGAGTTTCTCCTTGCGCACCCATTCCGGATCGATCTCCGGGAGTTCCAGGTCATCCCTGGCGGGCCGTTTGGGCGGCGGCCCGGGATCTGGGTGCAGCAGAGCGTACTGCCAGCCCAGGTAGATGCGATCCGCCTGAAGCTGGGCATGCTCCGGGTGCGCGTCGCCCACGAGCCCTCCATGTCCGCCCTGCGTCACAGCGTAGGAGCTGGATCGCCTATCAGGGCAGGGTTCTCGCTATTCGGACGGCTTTCCAGCCAAAGATAGGGACGAATGCGGCGGATGGTTCTGATGTGGGCGTACTACCATCCATTCTCATGACGTCATCCCCTCGTGGCGGCACCCGACGCCGACGCCCGGTCCTGGTCCCGGTCGCGGCCTTGATCTCGGTGTCCGGCCTGGGGGCGACGGCGGGCTTCGGCGGTTTAGCCGAGGTGCCCAAGGAGCGACCACCGGCGGTCGCGCAGGGCGCGGTGGTCGATCAGGAGCTGTTCCGGACCCAGTTTCTCAAGGCCGTCGATAAGACCGAAAACGGGGCCCGGTCCCTGGAACTCATCCTCAAGGTACGCAACATGGGCGAGCAGACCAAGAGCGTCGGCCTCGTCCCCGAGCCCGGCCCCAAGGTCAACAGGCACGGCGGCTTCGCCACCACCCTGCTCCGGGTCACCCCGCCGATCGAGGCCGACAACTCGCCTCAGGCCTACGTCCTCGGGTACGGCGTGCAGAGCGGCCAGCTACATCCCGGCATCACCCACACCGTGGTGGTCCGCTACGACCTCAAGCCGGGCGCCGCGCCGCCCGCGCAGATCACCATCGACGTGGGCGGCTTCGTGCTGGACACGGTCAGCCGCCGCGACCAGCGCGAGCTCTGGCAGATCAAGCCCAAGCGCGAGTTGCCGCAGGGCGCCGGTCAGGAGGGCGACCCGGTCGAGCCGGCCGTGATCGCCCAGGTGACCCTGCCGGTCCGCCCGGAGGAGGGCTGATGGTGACCACCGAGGTCCGGCCCGCCGCGGCCGTCGAATCCGCTCCCGCGAAGGCCCCCTTCCTGACCAGGACAGGCAGGTTCGTCCTCGGGGTCGCCCTAGCCGCGGCGGCCGTGTACGCGCAGAGCCTGGCCATGCCGTTCGAGCAGAAGGGATCGTTCCTGACCCGCCACGGGAGCGTCGGCCAGATCGTCTCCGCCGACCGTTTCAACGCCCGGGTGGACAAGGTGACCGCCGCCAAGTCGGTGGACACCAGCGACTCGACCGGCAAGACGGCCAAGGTGCAGACCAGCCACGTGTTCCTGGTCCTGGACGTGTCGGGCACCGTGGACAAGGAACCCCTGAAGCTGGGCTCGTTCGACGTCTGGCTGCACTCCGGTGACGGCAGGCGCTACCTGGCCACCGACAAGGTGGACCCGAGCTTGACCCTGGTCGGGAGATGGCTCCAGGCGGGCTGGTGGATCAGCGGGCCACTGGTCTTCGAGGTGCCGAAGGAGGCGCTGCCGGGGGCGAAGCTGGTGATCACGGCGCCGAGCAGCGCATTCGTGGAGGACTCGTTCGCGCCAGAGGCGGAGATCGATCTCGGAGACGCGGCCGCCGGGGTGCAGGAGTTTCATTCATTGGTCGGCGCGGGTTCGTGAGCGGAGGGGTGATGGACGGACGGGACTCCGGCGACGACACGCGGGGCTGGTTCGTGCCACCACCGACCCAGCCGTCGGACCTGGACATCACCTACGCGGGGGCGCTGCCGTCGCTGGCGCCGCCGTTACGCGGGCGGCGGATCCCTCCGCAGGACCGGCAGGTCTGGCCGCCACCCCCGCCGCCCCCGGAGGACG
The DNA here is from genome assembly GCF_009687885.1 of Acrocarpospora pleiomorpha. GTDB lineage: Bacteria > Actinomycetota > Actinomycetes > Streptosporangiales > Streptosporangiaceae > Acrocarpospora > Acrocarpospora pleiomorpha. The sequence goes on along the minus strand of NZ_BLAF01000006.1, from coordinate 106,238 downwards.
ACGAAGGATACTCGACCCAGCCGTTCCCGATCATCGCGGCCGAGCGGCGTCCGCTGCCGCCGCAAACCCCGCCGACCCCCGCGCCCGAGCCCGCAGCGCCCCCGCGCCGGGGCAGGAGCGTGGCCTTGCGCAGTGCGGGCGCGCTCCTCGCGGTGCTGCTCGCCGTCGGCATTCCCACCTACGTCGGATACCGGGCATACGTCAATGGGCCCGGCGAAGCAGACATCGTCCATGTCGTGCAGCCCGGAGCCACCGGCGAGTTCCGCCACGTCGCCTGGCAGGCGAGCGTGGAACGTATCCCCGATCCGTCCGGCAAACCCGAGTTACCGGACAGGCAGTGGGTCCGGCTGGTCATCACCAGGACCGCTCAGGACGCCGAGGGTGCGATCCGGCACGGCACCCCCAAGGTGGAGCTGCGCGACGGCGCCGGGCGTTCCTGGCACACCGAGTCCCTGAGCGACGAGACTCCGCCCGACACGACCGAAAACCGGATCGGACAGCAGTACAGGATGGAACTGCTCGCGGTGGTCCCGCCGGACGTGGCCGACACCGTTGAGGTGCACCTGCGGCCGAGCAACTACCGGAGCGTTCCCGGGCAGTCGGTGGAGGACATGCTCAAGGAGTCGGAGCAGCGGGACGAGCCGGATCAGGACGTGCTGCGCTTCCTCCGTTGAGGCGATCCCGGGTGGCGGCCAGGTCGAAAGTGGCGGCGATCAGTGCCATCGAGACCAGGGTCACCAGCAAGTCCACCACGAAGGAGACCGGGACGTCGGTGACCATCCAGAGGTAGGGGCCGCCCGCCGTCAGGTAGGCGCCCGCCCTGGCCAGGAAGTCACCCCCGATGTGCAGTCCCCCGTACAGGAGGGCGAACAGGCCGAACAGCGGCGCGCCGCCGCGGATGGTCATCCGGAGCGAGTTCAGCAGCGGGATCCAGCGGGAGGTGAGACCGCCGGTCAACTTGCCCAGGGCCGCCCTGGTCAGGCTGTGGGTGCGTTCCACCCGGGCCGCCGCCGACTCCAGCCGGGTGCCCCTGATCGTGGTCTGGGTGTCCGCCGCGTACGCGCCGTACACCAGGATGCCGACGGTGAGCCAGGCCAGCGGGTACGCGAGCCCGCTCAGGATGAGCGGCCAGATGTCCGACCAGAAGGTCTCCCAGCCGGGGACGATCTTCCCGGCTTCCTCCGTCCAGCCGTTCCAGGTGGTGACGGCGGCGCGGCTGCCGATCCAGTCGGCCCGCAGCTTGACCACGGCGACGGTGGCGTTCAGGCCGTAGAAGACGAAGGCCAGCTCGCCGAAGGTGGCGAAGATCCCGGAGAAGCGCCCCTCGTTCGCCTCGTGCCGCCGCCCGAAGTACCACTTGACCAGGTACGCGACCACCATGGCGGCCAGCGAGACGCGCACGTCCAGCGCGGTCAGGCCTTCCCCGAGCGTGCTCTCCCGCCCGGCCAACCGGTCCGCGAACTCGCGGTCCGGCATCAGCCCGCGGTCGACGTTCTCGAAGTCGCGCAGGTCCTGGTCGACGAAACCCCAGGTCATGTAGAGGCCGGCGAAGACCAGCGCGGTCCGGTTGAGCGCGCCGAAGATCGACTCCTTGCCCTCCTCGGCGGCCCGGCGGGCCCAGGTCTCCAGCAGCGCCTCGCGCAGCGTGTAGAGCATGCCGACCACGGTGGCCAGCGACACCATGACCACCAGCGTGAACAGGAAGAGCACGCCGACCAGGCGGGCCTGGTACCAGGAACCGTAGGAGAGGTTGGCCGCCGCGAACAGCAGGCCCCAGCGCACCAGACGGCCGAGCGCGAACCACAACACCAGCCCGGGCAGGCAGCGCACCAGCAGCCGGAACGTGTGCACCGGCAGCGTGAACGCTGACGGCGCCCTCTCAATCACGGACGTTTCGGACATCCGCGTTATGGTAGCGAAGAGCCCTACCGGGTTGGTCAAATTTCGACAACCGGCCATCGGGGTGCTCTCGTCTCGCCTGTCGCTGATGCGATGATGCGCGGCAGGGCGTACGGATCGGGGGCCGGAGTGGGCACGGACGCGGGGCGTAGTCCCGGCTTTCTGCTGTGGCGGGCCACGCAGCGGTGGCAGCGGGAGATCAACGCGGCCCTGCAGGTGGTGGGGCTCTCGCACCTGCAGTTCGCGCTGCTGGTGGACCTGTGGTGGTTCGACCATCAGGGGCGCCGGCCGACCCCGCGCGAGCTGGCCGAGCACGCCACGGTGGACGACATGATGACCAGCCAGGTGATCCGCGTCCTGGAGGTCAAGGGGCTGCTGAGCAGGGAGATCGACCCCACCGAGGAGCGGCGGCGGGTGCTGGCCATCACCGACGAGGGGCGGCGGCTGGCCGAACGCGCGGCCGAGATCGTGGACGGTGTCGACCGGCAGGTGTTCCACGTGGCCGGGCCGGAGAACGCGCTGATCGACGTCCTGGACGAGCTCGCGAAAAGCCCGGCCCCCTGAGACAGGAAGCCGGGCTCTTAGGCGTGCGGATCAGACGGCGACGGCCAGCTGGGCGACCTCGCCGAGCTTGGCCTCCACCGCGATGTCCTTGGTGACCCCGCCGCCCGCGATGATGCGGACGGTCCAGTTGCCCGGGGCCGCGAAGAAGCGGAAGACGCCCTCGTCGGAGACGACGACTTCGCCGGTGAACTCACCGGAGTGGTCGAGCAGCCGCGCGTACGCGGTGCCGGCGCCGGAGACGACGCCCTGGATCACGGTCTGCGTGGCCAGATCGATGCCGGCCGGCAGAGCTGCGGTCTGCTCGGGCGCGGCGCAACCCTGAACGGTCATCGGGCTTCTCCCAGTTCCACGGGGACGCCCACCAGCGACCCGTACTCGGTCCACGAACCGTCGTAGTTCTTCACGTTGGCCTGGTCGAGCAGCTCGTGCAGCACGAACCAGGTGTGCGCGGAGCGCTCGCCGATGCGGCAGTAGGCGATGGTGTCCTTGCCGAAGTCGACGCCGGCCTCGCCGTACAGCGCCTTGAGCTCGTCGTCGGAGCGGAAGGTGCCGTCGTCGTTCGCGGCCTTGGACCACGGGATGTTGCGGGCGGTCGGGATGTGCCCGGCGCGCTGCGCCTGCTCCTGCGGGAGGTGCGCGGGAGCCAGCAGCCGGCCGGTGAACTCGTCGGGCGAGCGCACGTCGACCAGGTTCAGCTTGCCGATGGCGGCCACGGCCTCGTCGCGGAAGGCGCGGATGCTCAGGTCCTGCTCGGTGGCGGTGTAGCTGGTCGCCGCGCGCTCGGGCACGTCCTTGACCAGCTCGCGGGAGTCCAGCTCCCACTTCTTGCGGCCGCCGTCCAGGAGCTTGACGTCCTGGTGGCCGTAGAGCTTGAAGTACCAGTACGCGTAGGCCGCGAACCAGTTGTTGTTGCCACCGTAGAGGACCACGGTGTCGTCGTTGCCGATGCCGCGGGCCGAGAGGAGGGCCTCGAAGCCCGCCTTGTCGACGAAGTCACGGCGGACGGGGTCCTGGAGGTCCTGCTTCCAGTCGACCTTGACCGCGCCACGGATGTGGCCCTTGTCGTAGGCGCTGGCGTCCTCATCGACCTCGACCAGGACGATGTTCGGGGTGTCCAGGTTGGCTTCCACCCAGTCGGCGTCCACCAGGGCGGCGGAGCGGCTCATTGAATTCTCCCAGGTTGTAGACGGCGGATGATCAGGAAAACTTCGCAGCCCAGGCAGAAGCCGAAGGCGGCGTTCAGGAAGGCGGCCAGCAGTGCCGCTGCTGTCGCACCCAGGGCCAGAGGAGTGACTCCGGTCGCGAAACCGATCAGGCCCAACAACGCGAAGGCCATGCCCACGCCCTGCGCGAATCGGGGCGGCGCCGCGTCCTCCAGCTCGCCCGGCGGCCCCAGCCTGGGCCGGATGACGTGCTTGAAGAACAGCACGTATGGCCCGGCTCCAAAGGCACCCAGGGCGAAGACCACTCCCTGAGCGGCGAGCAACCAGGGGCTGCCCGTGATCAGGACGAGAGCGAGAACCAGAGTAGTGACGGCCGCGCCGAAGCGAGGGCCTCGGGGATCAACCTGCATCGTCGGATGCTCCTGACGGGGTTTCGCGACTGCGGCGTGGTGTCGGACGCCGCGGGAATCACCCTCAGGCCTAGCGACAGAGTGCGGTGGCGACGCGGCAGAAGTCCACCGCGCGCCGCTTCGTGAGCAGCTCTGTCGTGGGAGTCATGTGCACGACAGTACCTTTCGTCTCGCCATCTGTCACTTCCCGTCCGGGTGTTGAGACGTTGTGTCCACATTGGGAAGGACGGCGACGCCCAGGGCGGCGATGACGTCGGCTTTCCTGGGCAGCCCGGACGCTTTTTTCACGATATTTCCGGAGCTGTCGAGGATGAGGGTGGTGGGAGTGCGGAGCACGTCGAAGGTGCGCACCAGGTCCAGCCGGGATTCGGCGTCGATCTCGATGTGCCGCACGCCCGGGACCATCCCGGCGACCTCGCCGAGCACCCGCCGGGTGGCCCGGCACGGCGCGCAGAACGCGGTCGAGAACTGCACCAGCGTCGCCCGCTCCCCCAGCGGCTCACCGAAGTCCACGCGGGCCTCTTTCGTTCTCGCCGCACGCCACCGGCCGTCGCGGCGCCGCAGGACCAAGCCCAGCAGCGTCCCGGCGACCAGCGTCACGCCCAGCAGCACCAAACCGTTCATCCCAAGCGGCAACCAGGAACCCCCGGGAGGAATTCCCCGGGGGTTCCCTAACCACGAGGTGAGACACGGCTCTCACGACGCGGGAGTCTGCGGCATGCTCTCCTGCGGGATGGGCACGGTGACGATTTGCTCCCCGCTCCGGGTGAGCAGCTCGAACCGGTCGATCTGGTCGATCTGGTACTCCGAGGAGCCGGGTGGCAGATGCGCCTTCCCGCCCTTGTAGTCGGCCTTCTTCACCGTCCAGCTGGAGACCGGCGAGACGGTCCCCCGTCGATCGACGGCGACCAGGCGGCAGGCCGTGCCGATCGGCACGCCGGACAGCTCGATGTCCACCCGGGTGCCACCCGCCTCGGCGATGAGGCCAAGTGTCAGCCTGACCTTGCCCGCCTGGCCCTCAAACCGGATCGGGTCGTCCTGCGGCTCGCTGAGGATCTCCGGCGCGGATGAAGTCATCACCTCAGGCGGGATCGAGGCGGGCACTTCTGGCGCGAACGACGCGACGTCCGGCACGTCCTTTCTGGCGACGGGCCCGCGCTGATCCGCGGCCGCCGAACTGACGGCCTCCGGCGCCGCTCCCGCCGCGCTCGTCTCCGAGTTCGAGTTCGAGCTCAGCGTCGCCGACAGCACCGCACCGCCGACCGCGACCACCACGATCGAGGCGGCCAGCGAGAGCAGGAGCCGGGACCGCTTCTGCCGTTTCGCCGAGGCGGCGAGCAGCCGGTCGAGGACCGCCCGGGGCGGGCGCGCGGCCAGCGTGATGTCGCCCGCGCTGACCCGGCCGAGCATGGTGGGCAGGCCGGACAGCTCGGCCATCTCCTGGGCGCACTCCGGGCACACGTCCAGGTGCGCCTCAACGGCCGCCGCCTCCTCACGGTCGAGCGCGCCGAGCACGTACACACCGAGGGACAAGCGGACTTCCTCACAGGTCATGGCGCCAGCCCCCGTTCTTCCAGGGCCAGCTTGAGCGCGCGCAGCGCGTAGTACGTGCGTGATTTGACCGTTCCAGCCGGGATACCCAGGGACTCCGACGCTTCCTTCACGGACTGGCCTCCGTAGTACACGGCCAGTAACACCTCTCGATGTTCGGTACGGAGCGACGCGAGCGCCTCAGCAATCGCCCATGATTCGACGGCCCTGTCCAGTTCATCGTCGGCGGGTAACACGGCCAGGGCGTCGTCGCCGGTCTCCGGGGGGCGCGACTTGCGGGCCCGGTGCTGGTCCACCACCAGGTTGCGGGCGACCGTGAACAGCCACGCGCGGACCGGGCGGTCGGCCACCGGATTCCGCCAGGCCCGGAGGATCGTCTCCTGCACGATGTCCTCCGCCCTGCCTGGGTCGCCCGTCAGTCGCACCACGTAGCCGTAAAGTGGCCCGGCGTGGTCGTCGAACAGAGCCCGGACGAGCTCCTCGTCTGCGGTGCCGGCTGGACTCACATCTTGAAGACGTACCGGCCGGTCGCCTGGTTCAACTCCGGAGGGGAACATCGCTGGCCGTGCCCTGGAGCAGCAGGCCGGCCGCGGTGGGGCTGACCTTGGTGAGCTTGAGGTTGAGCGGGAGGTCCTTGACCGGGATGTTGAAGGAGACCAGGCGTTCCGCGTTGGGCACGGGCACACCACCCGCGATCTTGACGCTCTCCGGGGTGACGCGGATCGAGTCCTTGACGAGCTCGACCTTCATGTCGGCGGTGACGGGGACGGTCTGGCCGAGCACGGTGAGGTTGCCGGAGATCTGGACCGTGTTGTTGTTCCCGCCCTTGACCTTGATGCCGCGGGGGGCGCGGGCGTCCAGGGTTTTGTACGAGACGACGACCGAGCCGGTGACGCGCTCCGCGCGCAGGTCTACGGATTCGGCGTTCTGGATGAGGTCCATGAGGGGGGCCTGCACGCCGTACAGCGTGGCGTTGACGCTGGACAGGGAGACGCCCTCCTGGGTGATGTCGCCCATCTCGATGGTGACCTCCTCGTAGCGGCCGGCGATGGCCTGGGTGAGGAAGGGGATGCCGTTGACGGTGACCGTGGGGGTGGCGGACAGGTCGTAGGCCGCCTCGATCTGGCGGGCCACCTCGCGTTGCACCCCGACGACCGCGACCCGGTCGAGAACGACCAGCACGATGGCCAGCAGGAGGACCGACACCAATATCTTCCGCACCGTGATCCTCCGGGGGACGTGTTGTGATCCAGACTAGCCCCCGGCAAAGGGGGGCAGAACCTCCACGACAGCCCCTTCGGGCAGGTCCACTGTGTACGGATCCCGCGTCCCGGCCGGATTGCCATCAACCAGGAACGAACACCGCCCCACGACCTTAGCCAGATCCGGATTTTGTGTGATTTTGGTTACAAGTTCCCCCAAAGTTTCCGCGTCAAAACTTGCCTCGGCCACCCCGGCCGCTTCCTTCGCCGCGGCCCAGAAACGCACGGTTCCCGTTGCCATACGCCACTCCCGTCACAGAATCCGTCACCCGATGTGAGCAAAGGATTACGGTGATTCTCCACGTGAAGCGTTGTTCACACGGTGGACTCACATTGGACGCAAACATGCTGTGGGCTAATCTACGGACAACGGGACCTGGGCGATGTAGCCCCCCAGGTCCCTACGTGTTTTGTACGGCGATTCGCCAACCGGCGGTCTCCGTGAACGACGCGGATGGAGGAGGCGAGCCTGTGATCAAGCACAGCGCGGTGCTCAGCTGGCGCGCTCTGCCGTGTGCTGAGGAGGCCCCTTGAGTAACCTGCTTCTGTTGACCAACGCCCTGGAACCTTCGGCTGAAGTGCTTCCCGCGCTCGGATTGCTGCTCCACTCGGTCCGGGTCGCCCCCGCCGAGGGCTCGGCTCTCATCGACGCGCCGCCCGCCGACGCGATCCTGGTGGACGCCCGCCGCGAACTCGTCCAGGCCAAGAGCCTGTGCCGCCTGCTCAGGACGACCGGGGTCGACTGCCCCCTCATGGTCATCGTGACCGAGGGCGGCCTGGCGGCGATGACCGCCGAATGGGGCGCCGACGACGTCATCCTCGACAGCGCCGGCCCCGCCGAGGTCGAGGCCCGCCTGCGGATGGCCATCGGCCGTCTCTCCCTGGCCGCCGCCGAGGAGGTCCCCGACGAGATCCGCAGCGGCGACCTGGCTATCGACGAGGCCACCTACACCGCTCGCCTGCGCGGCCGCGCCCTGGACCTCACGTTCAAGGAGTTCGAGCTGCTCAAGTACCTCGCCCAGCACCCCGGCCGGGTGTTCACCCGGGCGCAGTTGCTGCAGGAGGTGTGGGGGTATGACTACTTCGGCGGCACTCGTACGGTGGACGTACACGTGCGCAGACTTCGCGCGAAGCTGGGCGCGGAGTACGAGGCGCTGATCGGGACCGTACGAAACGTGGGATACCGCTTCGTACCGGACCGAGGCGGCGAACACACCGAAATCCCCGAAGTAGCCCGCCGCTAGTAGTGACATAGCAGCCGATCCTCCGGGTTGGCGGACATACGACCACAGAAGAAGTCCCTGGAATCTCCTTGGTTTCCAGGGACTTCTTCGTCGCCGCCAGATCGCGTTTCCCTACAGTTGACGGATGGCGATCCTGCGTGACGTTACCGAACTGACCGCTACCGAAGCCGCCGCGTGGGTTGCTGGTGGACTACCTCTAGGCGGCGTACATGCTGATCACAGACGCGGAATTGGCCCGTACAGCAGCGGAAGCAGGAGCTGCTGTCGTGTACGCCAGGTATGGCGCACCGCTGGCGCGCTTTCAAAAATCCGCGAATGACTTCGCCACGGCCGCTGACATTGAAGCGGAGAACACCATCCTTGACGCCATCCGCGCCGCCCGGCCAGAGGATGCCGTGACGGGTGAGGAGAGCGGACTTACCGGCTCGGGCAGCGCGGAGCGCATGTGGCTGGTCGACCCTCTGTGCGGCACGCTGAACTACGCTGCTCGGAGCATGCTGGTCGCGGTGAACGTCGCGCTGCGCGTGGGCTCGGATGTCAGGGTGGCGGCCTCAGCCGACCCGTTCGCCGGAGAGTTGTTCTGGACAGACGGAAATCACGCGTACGTGCGCCGCGACGGCGTGGATGAGAAACTCACGCCGTCGCCCGACTCGCGGCTGGTGGATGTCAACCTCGACCCACCGTTCCCGAACGAGATGAGCTTCCGGGCGGTCCGCCTGCTTGCCGACCCAGGGTTCATTGAGCGTTTTGACCCGCGCGTCATCTCTAGCACCCTGGCGGTGGCCTGGGTGGCCGCCGGCCGGCGAGCCGCGTACGTCACCGACGGGCATCTGCGGGACAGTGTGCACTTCGCCAGCGGGATCGCGCTGTGCCAGGCCGCCGGATGCGTCGTGACCGGCATCCACGGCCAGCCCCTGCACACCGGCGCGGGCGGCCTCATCGCGGCAGCCGACCAGGAGACGCACGCGGCATTGCTGAAGCTCGTCGGCAACCAGTTCCCACCCGATCGGTAGCCCGCGCGTTCCTAGGGAGAACTATCGGGTGATCACGGCGACGGCGGGGTCGGGCGGAGCCCGAGGGGAAACAAAAGGGCTGGGAAAGGACCCGTTTCCGGTGCGGGCGCCTTTGGCCGTACCGGAAACGGGTTGGGGTTTTACGGGATTACGGTGATGTGGTTGGCCACCGGAGGCGTCACCGGCGAGTGGGCGCCCAGGTAGGCGGCGAACGCGTCGATGTCGAGCGGGCCGCTCCACAGGTCGGTGCCGTCGCGGAAGGCGAGGAAGGCGTCACCGCCGCCGACCAGGAAGTTGTTGGCCGCCACCCGGATGCTCTGGGTATCGGTCACCGGGACACCGTCGATCTTGATGTTGGAGACCCGCGAACCCCACGCGCCACTGGCGCTGTAGGTGTAGGTGAAGTTCGACGACGGCTGCAGGATCTTGGTGAACGCCTGGTTGTTCGGGCCGCCCACCCACTGCTGCTCCAGCAGCGTCTTCAGCTGGGCGCCGGTCAGCGTGACCACCTGCATGAGGTTGTTGAACGGCTGCACCGTGAACGCCTCGCCGTAGGTCACCACGCCGTCGCCCTCCCCGGCCGCGGAACCGGCGAAGGTGAGACCGGCCCGGATACCACCCGGGTTCATCAGCGCGATCTGCGCGTTGCCGCCGGTCTTGGTGGACTCAAGCTGGGCGTCCGCGATCAGGTTGCCGAGCGGGACCTCACCGGACGGAGAGGCCACGTTGGGCAGATCACCGGTGATGTTGCCGATCGGCTTGTTGGCCACCGTGGCAGTGCGCGACTTCCAGAGGTTGACGAAGTCGACGGTCGCCGGGTCGGGGGTGACCGTGCGGCGCACCACGTGGTTGTCCGCGGTCACCGAGGAGCGCACGATGTCGCCGGTGTTCTTGTCGATCTGGAAGTCGATCTGGGTCAGCACCCGGCCGAACGAGGAACCCTGCGTGTAGTAGCGCTGCTGGCCGTCGGGGGCGGTGGCCTTGCAGATGTAGGCCTGGTGCGAGTGGCCACTGATGATCAGGTCGATCTCGGAGTCGACGCCGCTCGCGATGCGCGAGCCGAGGCCGGGGACGATCGGGCAGGCGTCCGGGCTCTGGTTCGGGGTGACCTGGTCACCCTCGTGCACCAGGATCACCTGGGCCTTGATGCCCTTCTGGGTGAGCAGCTCCGAGGTCGCGTTCGCGGCGGCCACCTCCTCGGTGAACTCGAGGCCCGCGATGCCGGAGGCGGTCACGATCGACGGGGTGGTCTGGGTGACCAGGCCGATGAAGCCGACCTTCTCGCCGTTGATCCGCTCGACGTAGTACGGCGCCAGCGCGGGCTTGTTCTTCTTCTTCTCGATGACGTTGGCGGCGATGAACTCGAAGTCGGAGCCCTTCCACCGACCGGCGGGAGAACAGCCGTCGACCGGGTGGCACTTGCCCTTCATGATGCGCTCGAGCTCGTCAAACCCCTCGTCGAACTCGTGGTTACCGGCGCTGGAGGTGGCGAGTTCCAGGCTGTCCATGAACTGGATGGTCGGCTCGTCGTGGTAGGCGGCGGAGATGAGCGGGGTGGCTCCGATCAAGTCGCCCGCCGCGACCAGCACGGTGTCTCTGTTCCTGAACTGCTTGACGTAGGTGGCAAGGTAGGCGGCGCCGCCCACGCCGTCGACGACGGTCCCGGTCTCGTCGGCGATGCGGCCGCTCGAGCCGGTCGGGGGCTCCAGGTTGCCGTGCAGGTCGTTGATCGAAAGGATCCGGATCGGGATGAGCTCATCCTTGTCCTTGGCCTTGCTCTGGTTCGAGGCGCTGGCGCCCGCAGGGCTGAGCACGAGCGTTAACGCGCCCGCCGCGGCGATGCCGGCCACAGCGAGTCGTTTGAGAGAAGCAGGGGTCATGCTTACTGAGCGTAGAGAACCCATCTGGCCATCCAATGTCCCAAAGGTAACGATTCCCCAAGGGCACACCTGGCGGGATTTGCCAACTTCAGCCGCATAGAGTGCCGTTCATGAACGCGCATGTGGTGATCAGGGAACGGTTGAGCGACGACGAGGTAACTTCAGTGCTGGCTCTGGTCGAGGCGGCCACCGAAACCGACGGGGTTCGCCCGTTGAACGAGCACGTGATGCTCCACCTCCGCTACGGCGGCGACACCGGGGCGAAATCCTTTCTTCTGTACGCGGACGACACCCTGGCCGGATTCGCCCATCTCGACCCGACCGACCCCGTCGAAGGCCCCAGCGGCGAACTGGTGATCTCCCCGTCCCACCGGCGCCGTGGCTTCGGACATCGCCTGCTCGACGCCGTACTGACCGAGAGCATCCGGCTCGCGGCGGAACGGTCCCTTCCCGCCATTCCGGGCGGCGGACGGTTGCGCCTGTGGGCGCACGGCGACCACCCCGGCGCGTCCCGGCTCGCGGCCTCCGCCGGATTCACCCGGGTACGGTCGTTGTGGCAGATGCGCCGGTCATTGTACGCGCCGATGCCCTCGGCCGAGTTCCCCGAAGGCGTACAAGTGCGGGCTTTTGTTCCTGGGGACGACGAGGCGGCCTGGATCGCCCTCAACGCCCGCGCCTTCGCCCACCACCCCGAACAGGGTTCCTGGACGCTCAGCGACCTCGACCAGCGAGAAAAGGAACCCTGGTTCGACCCATCCGGATTTTTCCTAGTATTTCGGGATTCGAGGCTAGTCGGATTCCACTGGACGAAGATCCACGGGGCCGACGGCCACGGGCACGACGCCATCGGCGAGGTCTACGTGATCGGCGTAGACCCCGCGGAACAGGGCACCGGCCTCGGCAAGGCCCTCACCCTCACCGGCCTGACCCACCTCCGCGCCCACGGCCTCTCCCAAGTCATGCTTTATGTTGACGAGGACAACCAGGCCGCGATCCGCCTGTACGAATCACTCGGCTTCAGCCGCTGGGACACCGACGTGATGTACGCGGACTATTCCACGGCACCCTGGCGCGCCTGACGGCTACTCAACCGCCCAATGCAGGGCGAAGTAGCACACCGCCGCGACGAGCCCCGAGGCTGGAATCGTGAGAATCCACGCGGTCACGATGTTCCCCGCCACCCCCCACCGCACCGCGGACCGGCGCTTCGTCGCGCCCACCCCCATGATCGCGCTGGTGATCGTGTGCGTGGTCGAGATCGGCGCGCCGAACCCGATCGCCGCCGTGTAGAGCACGGTCGCGGCGGCCGACTCGGCCGCGAACCCCCGGGGCGGGTCCAGCGCGATGATCCGGCGGCCCAAGGTGCGCATGATGCGCCACCCACCGGCGTACGTCCCGAGCGAGATCGCCCCCGCGGCGGACAGGATCACCCATTGCGGGATCTCCTCGCCATTGGTGGCATACCCGCCCACGACCAGCGCCAGGAAGATGACGCCCATCGTCTTCTGCGCGTCCTGCAGCCCGTGCCCGAGCGCCATGGCGGCGGCCGACACGGTCTGCGCATATCGGAAGCCCTTGCCGGTCTTGTGCGGATTGCTCTTGCGGAAGATCCACAAAATCGCGATCATGATAATCCCGGCCAGCGTGAACCCCACCAGCGGCGACAGGATCATCGGGATGACGACCTTGTCCAGCACTCCGTCCCAGTGCACGCCGACGCTGGCCGCCAGCGCCGACCCGACCAAGCCGCCTATCAGCGCGTGACTGCTCGACGACGGTAACCCGAAATACCAGGTGATGAGGTTCCAGGTGATCGCCCCGACCAGCCCCGCGCCCACGATCACCAGCCCATGCGCGCCCTCGGGCGGATCGATGATCCCCTTGCCCACGGTCGACGCCACCTGCGTACCCAGATGCGCCCCGATGAAGTTCATCACCGCGGCCATCAGCAACGCCACCCGCGGCGTCAGCGCCCGCGTCGAAACCGACGTCGCGATGGCGTTCGCGGCGTCATGGAAACCGTTCGTATAATCGAACACCAGGGCGATGACCACGACCCCGATGACGAGTGCGAGCTCCACTTAGCTTTCCTTGACCGCGATCGACTCGACCGTGTTCGCGACACTTTCGAACGCGTCCGCCGCCGACTCCAGCTGATCGATGACCTCTTTCATCTTCAGCACGGTGAGCGCGTCGTACTCCCCGCCGAAGAGCTTGGCCAGCAACCGCCGGTAGACCTGGTCGGCCTGGTTCTCCAGCCGGTTGATCTCGATCCAGTATTCGTTCAGGTTCCTCATCGACCGCAGCCGCGGCATCGCCTCCGCGGTCAGCTCGGCGGCCCGCTCCAGCACCTCGACCTGTCGCACGACCTCCTTCGGGAGGTGATCGATCTTATACAGCACGATCAGGTCGGCCGCCGCCTCCATGAAGTCCATCACGTCATCGAGATTCGAGGCGAGCCGGTAGATGTCCTCACGATCGAACGGCGTGATGAAGCTCTCGTTAAGCCGGTTCATGATTGCGTGAGTGCGCTCGTCGCCCGCGTGCTCGCAGGCGCGCATCTTCTCAGCCAGGGCGTCCCTGTCCGAGCCGTCGCTGATGATCTCGACCAGCAGGCGGGATGCGGTGACGAGGTTGTTCGCCGAATCAGCGAACAAGTCGTAGTAGCTGTCCTCACGGGGTGTGAGACGCAGGCGCACGGTGGATCTCCAGATGTGCGGGGACGGTCCGCAGAGAAGAGTACGGGTAAGCAGGTGGAATGCGCACTTAAGGGTGCGCATGCCTAGATGTCACGAACTCTTCCCTTTGGGGTTGCCCGGTGGCCTTGCGCTGACACGTGAGGCGCATAGGACGAGGTAGCAGGCATCGTAGTGTTCATCTGATGTTCATATTTTGGTTCGGTGGAAGGCCAAAAAAGAGCGGCTGGGGGTGGGGCCGCGCTGGCCTTGGTACCTCGAACCGTACTTGGCGCTGCCGTACGGGAAGTCAGCGGGGGAGCTCAACCGGAACATGCACAACTGTCCGATCTTCATCCCCGGCCAGAGCTTGATCGGCAAGGTTGCGACGTTGGAGAGCTCGAGGGTGACATGCCCTTCGAAGCCGGGGTCGATGAAGCCCGCCGTCGAATGAGTCAGCAACCCCAGCCTGCCGAGGCTGCTCTTACCTTCCAGCCTGCTCGCGATGTCGTCCGGCAGACTGATCACCTCGTAGGTGCTCGCGAGGACGAACTCCCCCGGATGCAGGATGAACGGCTCATCACCTTCGGGTTCCACCTGCCGGGTCAGATCCGGCTGCTCCACCGCGGGGTCGATGTGCGGGTAGCGATGGTTCTCAAACACCCTGAAATACCGATCAAGCCGGACGTCCACACTCGACGGCTGGATCATCTCGGGGTCGTACGGATCCAGCTTGACCCGCCCCGACTCAATCTCACCACGAAGATCACGATCAGAAAGCAACACCGTGCGACTCTATCCGCCACCGCTCCCGCAAGCGGAAGTTCGGCCCCCTCATCCCCACCCTTGGACTGCAGCACTCCCCCGCCGAATCCGCTACAGTTAGATCGCGGCCGTCCCCAGGGACCACCACGCGGGTGTAGTTCAATGGCAGAACATCAGCTTCCCAAGCTGACAGCGCGGGTTCGATTCCCGTCACCCGCTCTCATCATGAAGGCCCAGGTCACCGGTGGTTTCGGGACCCGGGCCTTGATCTTTTTCTGAAGCCTTTTCGACTGTCGTGCCAGATCCGTGCCAGAACAGTTGATCTTGGCTAGTCGGCTGGAGCCATCACGCCCGCCTGGCCGTCGTCGTCATCGGGCTTCATGCTCTCCTTGACGATCTGCCCCAGAGCGTCGGCGATCTTCCGGTCACGATCCTTGGATCCGTGCAGGTAGATGATCGCTGCCTTGGTACTCGCATGGCCCATCCGATCCATCAGTTCCTTGAGCGTGGCACCGGTAAGAGCGGCCAGCGAGTTGCCCGTGTGCCGGAGATCATGAATATGGATGTCCGGCAGGTTCGCCTTCTTGAGCGCACGAGCCCAGACCTTGGAGAAGTTACTCCGGCGAAGCTGAGCGCCCTTCTCCCCCACGAACACCAGCCCATCGGGTTCGGTTTCGCTGAACCGCCGAAGGTGCCACTCCAGGTCGCTGATGATGACCTCTGGCAGGTTGACCGTACGAAGGCCAGCGTCCGACTTGGGACGCCCCGTGACCAGTTCCCCAGACTTCATTTCGGAGACCGAAGCCACGACCCGGACCGTCCGGGCCTCCAGGTCGAGATGACAGCGCCGAAGAGCCGCGAGCTCACCCCAGCGCATGCTGGCGAAGGTGGCCAGCAGCACCAGCGCACGAAAGCGTGGGGGTACAGCCGCAGCGAGCGTGAAGACCTCACTGACCGTGAGAACCGGCCGTTCCGCAGGACGTTCGACACCCGCCTTTGCGATCTTGCACGGGTTCTTCTTGATTAGTTCGTCGTCAACGGCCGTGTTCAAGATTCCACGCAAGAGCCGATAGGACTTGGCGACCGTCGAGGCTCCCGGACCGTCCTCCGTAAGCTTGGTGTGCCAGATGCGGATACTCCGCGAAGTGATCTTCGTCAGCTCCTTTTCTCCGAAAATGGGGTTAATGTGAAGTCGTAGGAGCCCTTCGTAGAGCTGGGCCGTTTTCGGGCGTAGCGTCCTCTCTTCCATCCAGGAGGCCGCGTACTCGCAAAAGGGGATCTCCCCTGCATCGGGGTCCACCCAGTCCCGTCCGACGATTTCCGTCTCCATCTTGGACAGCCAGATCTCCGCGTCGGTCTTGCTCGTGAAGGTGTGCGGAGCGTTGTACTCGCGCCCGTCAGGCCCCTGATAGCGCGCCTGGAAACGGCCGGAGGGTAGCTTGCGGACGGCCCCGAATCGACGTCGAGATCCCTTGTTGTTGCCGCCCATCAGGCAATCCTTCCCTTGCGGATTGGTGCGACCACCCCGGCTTGAATGAACTCCTCCAACGCTGACCCAGGTATGCGCACGTTGCGCCCGATACGGACGAAGGTGATCCGGCGCTCTTCGATCAATCGGCGCGGGAAACGCGCGGAGGTGTTCAGCCGTTCGGCCGCTTGAGCGACCGTCAGCAGACGATCAGTGGCCGAAGGAATTGGCCTCTTGCTCACTTGGCGGCCTCCGTCCGTGAATCGGCGAGAGCTGGTAGCGCATCGATGCTCGTTGGTGGGACAGGGTCATCAGCGCCGCCGTTGATCAGGGCAGCCAACGCGGATTCGCCAGGGGTGTAGCCCTGACCGGCGAACTTCCAGTGCGCGAGAACGAGCGTGGTGTCCGGGTCGAAGGCCCGCCCCCGGTCGATTTGAAGGCGTTGGCGGTAGTCGACGCGGGCTTGACGGAGGGCGCCCAGGGTCGTGGAGTAGGCGCGGGATCGGGTCGAGAAGTGGCCTCGGAAGCCGAGCATGTGAGCCCAGTCGCGGAGCCGGAGGTGGGCCAGGTCCGGCCGGTTGCGGGTGCTGCCGAGCTGCCACGCCGTACGTATCAGCCGGACAGTGTGGTCCGGGATGCCCATCTTGTGGAGCCGGGGCATCTCGTGTGTCTTGATGGCCCGGTCGAGGGTGCCCGACGTCTCAGCCGACTTTGTGGCGTATTTGGCCACATATCCGGCCACGGCGCGTTCGGTGAGCATGGTCTTGTGGTTGAGCACGCCGGGGCTGATCGGGGCGACGTCGACTTGCCGGCCCCAGGCGAGTGAGCCGTACTCGGGCGCGTCAATACGCACGGCGGCGACCGCCGACCTGATGGCATCGCTCAGCAACTCGACCGTGGCCCAGGCAGGCGGGGCGGCGAGTGGTGCGCCGCTGGTCCGGCCATCGAGGCGAATAACGGCGTGGAAGTGGACGACTCCGCGCGCCTGGTATTCGGCGACCTTGGCGAAGGACAGCCGGATGCGGTTACCGAACTCCTTGCGGGTGAGTCCGGCGGCTGCGGCCATGTGCCGCCGGAGGTAGATGGTGAAGCGTCGCCACAGGTCGCCCGCATGGGCGTTCCACAGGACATGCCCGGTGTAGTCATATGTCTCGGGGTCCAGCGGCTGGCCGATGTTGAGGTCTCCGTTCTTATGCCAGGTGAAGCAGGATGGGCCGGTTCGGCGGGGGTGGCAGACGATGGTCTTGCCGTCCTTGCCGGGGCCTCGGTGGACCGGCCCGAAGGAGGGCGCGGTGAAGGTGGCCAGCACACGCGGATGCGTCCGCACACTGTCGGGGACGCCCTTGTCTCCGCCGAGCAGGCCAGAGCGGATCAGGTGGAAGGTGTCGCGCCGGTAGATCTCGGCGCAGGCCGGGCAGCGGGAGGCGCGGCGGTTGCCGCACCGGATCAGCAACTGCCCGTGCGGTTCGGCCCTGGTGCTGTAGCGGGCGAGGACCTCACCAGTGGCGGCGTCGATGGTGGTGCTGTGACCGGTGAGCCGCAGCGGTTCGCGGCAGCCGCCCAGCTGGTGGACTTGGTCGAGCCAGCGGGTCAGGTCGCGGCCGGAGCGCCGGGCCAGGTCGCGGATGACCGGGCCGAGAAGGTCCCCAACCGGGACCGGGAATTCAGCGGTGTTGGTCATCGGCCCGCCGTTCCCGTGCCGCAGCAGAGTGGGCACTGGACGAGAGCGAGCGCGCTGGGTTGGGTGTCGCGGATAACAACGGCGGCGAAGCCGTCGCATTCGGGGCAGGGATAGCCGTAGTCAGGTGTGGACATGGTTGTTCTCCAGGTGAGCGATATGGGATGCGGCTCGGGCGAGGCGGGGAGCTGGCAGGCGTGAGACCGCCTCGCACGGGCTGAGTTGATGGGGTTAAGCGGTGTGGCCGGTGCCGTCGCAGTCGGGGCAGCGGGCTGATTCGCCTTGTTCGTCGTTGACCAGGCCGGTTCCGCCGCAGGTACAGCACCGGTAGCGGATGATCACGGGTGGGTTCACCTCCCCTCGGGCGTGTGGCCGGTGCCGTCGCAGTCGAAGCAGAATGCCCAGGTGTCCAGGTGGGTGGCGTTCTTGCCGCGACCGACGATCAGAAAGGCTTCGGTCTGCCCATCACCGGCGCAGGTCGGGCAGACCGGCCGTGATGGTGGAGCCTTCTTGGTTCGTGGCATGACGTTCTCCTTGATCAGACGTGGAGTTGCGCGAGGAGATCGGCAGCGAGATCAGGCGCGACGCGTAGGCGTTTGCTGAGGACCTCGCGGGTGATCGGCGTGCCATGGGTGGCCGCGTGCTCGTTGGCCACGTGCCGGGCGAACGCGATGAGCGGGTCATCGCTTCTGGACGTCGGCTGGTCGGCGGGTTTGGCCGGAGCCGGTTCGGCGGCCGGTTCCCCAGATGTGGGTACGGGCGTGTGGCCGGCGCGGCGTTCCAGCATCGAGACGGCGACGAGGAAGGCCACGGCCGGTGTGGCGGCGGTGATCCAGCCCCATGGGGAGGGTTCGGCTTGGGCGAGGTTGGCGGCCAGGGTCAAGACGATCCCGCCCGCCAGGACCAGAGCGGGCCAGGAGAGCGGCCCGCGGCGGGCCCGGCCGGTGCGTTTGTCGCGTTGGAGTTCGCGGGCGGCCATTACGCACATCAGGTCGATGCACACCGCGACGGCCCAGGCTTGCCAGCCGTCTTGGCCGTGGTCGGCGGCCAGGGAGCTGATGTGGGTGAAGGAGCCGACGGCGGCGATCAGGGCCAGGACGAGTACCGGGCCGGAGTCCAGCGGCCGGAGGCGTTCACGGCGCATCAGGTTCCCCCTTTCGAGGGTCGATGGACATGACGGGGTAGGGGCGTGACGTGATCTTGGGCTCACGCCCGCCCCGGGACTTGGGGGGTCAGGACACGTCGGGCTCGAACTGCTCGAACTCGGCGTCGGTGACCGGTTCGACGCTGACGGTCGTTACCTGATCCCAGGTGGCTCGCAGGTGCGCATTCGCGGTCGCGGCGGCCTCGGCCTGCGCTTCCGGGATGTACGCCGAGCGCGCCCGGTACCAGCGGCCGTCGGAGGCGGCGAAGATGGCGACGCCGGGCATGTCGGCCGGGATCAGCCGGGCCGCTTGGAGGGCGGCGGGGTCCATGTCGCCGAGGGTCATGTTCGCGGTTTCCGGGTCGTTGACGCGGTGGCAGATCCGGCCTGAGAGCTGGGCGCGTAGGGCGGTGACGCCGGGGCCGAGGTCGGAGCCGACTCGTTGCCCGCACACCAGCAGGTACAGCCCGAACGCGCGGCCGAGTTGCGCGAGCCGGATCAGCTGCACGGCGGTGGCGGAGATCTCCTCCTTCTCGGACTTGTCGGCCATCAGGAACAGCTCGGCCACCTCGTCGACCAGCAGCACCACCGGCATCGGGCGGGCGTTGTCCGGGAGCTTCCAGATGTCGCGGACGTGGTGGGCCCGGCACAACGCCATCCGGAGTTTGATCTCGGCGATGAGCTTGTTCAGCACCGCCACGCAGTGACCGCGTTCGGTGGCCAACTCGGTCAGCCGCGCCGCATACGGGGTCAGCTCAACGCCGCCCTTGAGATCGAACCCGATCAACGCGACCGGCTGTGCCGCGAGGCCGGTGATGAGCGCGTTGAGGAGGGTGGATTTGCCGGACTGGGTCGCGCCGGTGATGAGCCAGTGCGGGATGGTGGTGAAGTCGATGACCCAGGGCGCGGCCGTCTCCAGCTGACCCACCTGGACCCGCAGCAGCCCGTCATCCTTGACAGGCGTGGTGATGCGGGTGAGCGGGTCACGGACGGTGGCCTGCAATCTGAGGCGGCCGGGTTTCCAGTCCAGGACTCGGACGGAGTGGACCCGCCAGGCGTGGGACAGGTTGACGAGCTTGGCGGCGTAGTGGTCCGGGGTCTGGCCGTCGTCGAGCCGGACCGCCACCCGAAAGCCCGTCGCCAGCGGACGGATCAGGCCGAGCCGGGGCGGGGTGTCCACGGTGACGCGGCGCAGCTTGCGCGTAGGCGGGATGACATGCGTCGTGGTGATCAGCGCCGGGCCGAGAACGGGGACTCCGTCGAGGGTGAGCCGCCAGCGGCGCCGCTTGCGGGCCAGGCCGCAGCCCGCTGACACGTTGGTCCAGGTGAGGTAGACCGCCAGCGCCTTGTAGGGGAAGCCGACAGCAAGCCAGAACGAGACCGGGTGAAGCCGGTTCCATACGGCCAGGGCAGCGGTGAATGCGGTGAGAATGCCCAGGTAAGGGGCGAGCGTGAGAAGCAGGTGAGTCATACTGGTGTCTCTCTTCGTGAGCGAAGGGAAGGCCCCGGAAGCGGCGGAGCTGGCAGGCGATGAGGCCGCTCCCGGGGCGCAGCGGTTCGGGTGGGTCAGGCGGCGGCGCGTGCCTGGGCCGGGACGATCGCCTCGGCGCGAAAGCCGAGTCCTGCGCGGCCGTTCATCTGCCAGTAGAAGGCCGCCAGCCCGACAGGGCGGACCTGAACTCCTTCCGGGATGGTCGGGAAGTTCTCGGATGGGAAGGTGACGACGATCACCGGGTTGCGGCGGTCGTCGTTCGGCTTGGGAAGCAGCGGGATCGTGTAGAGGTCTCGGCCTTCGGCGTCTTTCTTGACCTCGCCGGTGGCGCGGTCGACGATCTTCGGTTCGGGCTCACCGGCGACGATGAAGGCCAGGGCGGACAGGTCTACGGGGATGTTGCGCATGCTGAAGACACCTCTTGTCGTGGTTGTGAGCAATGCTCTGGGAATGCGAAAAGCGTCTGTGCTGGCGCTGGTGTCCTGGCTGGTGAGGACCTCAGCGCCAATACAGACGCTACATCGCACTGGGAGTATTAGCTAGTACTCAAAGTACTAGTCCACGTACTTTTACTACGCGCCCACCCTCTCGGCGAACTCCCGAAGCTCAGAGGAGGGCGGATCTTGCATGGTCAGCAGATCCGCCACCAACTGGCGGACCATGCGATGGTTACGGATTTGCTCGGGAGTGATCGCCTCGGCCTCCAGGAGCGTGGCGGTGGCCTCGGCCACCTGGCGTCGCTGCGCGTGCGCGCGGGCAAGGTCGATGTTCAACCGGGCGCGTCGCTCACTCGACAGCGACGAGGTGTCCACCGCGGACCCGACGCGCAGGGCGAGCCCGGCATCCCCGACTTCGACGGCGACGGCCACTTCGTACAGCGCGACGTTCGCCGGGCCGAACTCGGTGTTGTAGTCGTTACGCCCATCGCCCAGTCGCGCGGCCACCTCACGCGCCCGCGCCAGGTGCTCATAGGCGGCGTCGGCCTGGTTGAGCCGGGAGGTGATCACGGCGCGCTGCAACGTGAGGCCGCCCCACAGCGACATCGCTTCCGGCTTGCCCTGATCGGCCAGGAACCACAACGCTTCCGCGGCTGTCCGGGCCGTCTCCTCCGCCTGGTCGAAATGTCGCGCGCCCAGGAAGACGAACCCGAGCCGGAACGCCCCCGCCGCCATCAGCAGCGGGTCGCTGGCCCGCTCCGCCGCGACGATCGCCCGGTCGGCGGCGATCCACGCGGCCTCGGGTTCGCCCAGCTTGGCGAGCGCTGCCGAACATGCCTGATAGAGAGTCGCCAGCAACTCGAACAGCTCGGGTCGCTGTTCCTCCGGCGCGGATCTGACAGCCCCCTCCAATGCGGGGACCAAGCCGCGGAGCAGGTCGGCCAGCTCCACGTACTGACTCTCGTGCGTGAGATGCCAGGCCCGTTCGACGCGCGGCCGGATCTCCGTCGTTGTCGGGACGGGCGCGGCATGCAGCATCGCGCGCAACGAGTGCGCCCCCGACAGCACGAGGCGCAGTCCCGCCGCGCCGGGAACCTCCTCGGTGGTGGCCGCGACCACCGGTGCCTCCGCGGCCAGCTCCGACAGCGGCAGTTCCAGCACGGTCGCGACGTTCTCCAGCACTGACATGCGGTCGACCTTGCGAACCCCGCGCTCAACCTGGGAGACCCAGGCCACCGACCGATCGATGAGTTGCGCCAGCTCCGCTTGCGAGAGGCCCCGCCGTTTCCGTTCCTGAGCGATTCGCCGGCCTAGCGCCCGTTGGTATTCCTCGCTCATGGGGTTGTGCCCTTGCCGGTGTGAAGTTCCAGCCAGTCGACCTCAACCGAGGACAGCAGGTCGTCCCGGGCGGCCAGGAACCGTCGGGTGTGCTCCTGTTCCTCGTGGGCGTCGAAGGCGGCGCGGTCGGCGTACAGCTCGTAGAAGATCCGCTGTAGCGGCTGGCCATCCACGCGGTGTGAGGCGTACACCAGCGTTCCCGGTTCGTGCTGGCGGATCCCCTCGATGGTCTCGCTGACCAGCTGATCGAACGCGTCCGCGCTCGCGTCGTCCTTACAGGTGAAACGGACGACTAGTCCGAACATGATCGTCCCTCCTCGCTCGCCGCGCTGACAGGGCTGCCACCCATCAAGAGATCAGTACTTGTTGTACGGCACAAGTACCCGAAGTGGCTTGTACCAGAAATAGTATAGCCATACTTTAAGTATCGATGGAGATCGCATCCATGACCGCTTGCGTGTTCGTGAGGAGGCCGGACATGAACACTCTCTTCGGCATCCCTGCGCTGAGGCGCATCAGGTCCCTGTGGTGCCTGTCCACTAGCGCGGTGGTTACAAACTCCTTTACGGGTTCAAGCCGCCGCCCTGCGGGCGACGGCGGCGCGACGCGGCCAGTCGCGGCCGGGCATGCGGCCTCTTCGGGCCGGTCCCGGCCGCGCCGCCGCTCACCGCACCCAACCAGGACGACGACCAGATCGCGTCAGGACATAGGCCAGGCCGAACGACAACGCCGAGCGGAGCGCGGCGGGGAGCCGAGCGAGCGGCCTGCCAACCGGTCAGGGCTTTTGGTGCCTCCGGCGGGGGATTCCGGCCCCGAGGTGATCCCGGCTGCAAGAGGCGCGGACCGTAGGGGGTGGCGGGGGCTGATCACCCCGCCCGCCGTCGCCCCAGGCAAGCCCAGCAGACCGGCTCCTGCGGCTCAAGCCCGGCCCGTGCACGTAGGGCAACCAGCGCGCGAGGAAGGTCACCGGGGCACAGGTACACGCGAGGCCGGGCTTGCGCCTGCGTCCCCGGCCCGCTGCCCCTCCGGGGTGGGACGACGGCGCACGAGGCGATCAGGGCTCAACCGTGCGGGCCGCGGCGAGACACCCGGCTCAGACAAAGGTGATCAACAACAAGCCGTTTTCGTTGGAAATGAAGATTTCAACAGCCGCCAACATTCGGGAACTGAGAATGCCGAAACCCTCCCAGCAGGTGCAACCAGCCGAATCGCCGTGGCATCTTCTCGGCGCGGCCATCCGCCATTGGCGCGAAGACGTTCACGGCCTCAGCCTGAGAGCGACAGCCAAACGGATCTACTCCGACGCTGCGGACCTGTCGAGAGTGGAACGGGGCCAGGTACGGCCACAGCCCGGAACCGTTCAACGTCTCGACGAGGCGTTGAACGCGAAAGGCCACCTGACGGCACTCTTTGCTGCCGCCTCCGATCTCGACCGGTTGCGTACCCTGGAAGGGAATTCATCGCTGACCGAGGAGAACGCCACGGAACGCCGACGCGTGTTACAGCTGGCCACCAGCCTTGCCCTGGGGGCCGTTGGCGGGGCTGAACCCATCCGGCAAGTGTTCGACCGAGACGGCGGCCGCAGCGCCGAAGAATGGGAGATCAGCTGCACCGATCACCTTCACGCGCTGCGGACCCTCCCTCCAACTCAGGTAGTCGCCGATCTCGTCGTCGACCTGGTGGCCCTGCGCCAGCAAATGCAGATCGCGGCCCCTGCCGATCTCACCGAATTGCAGCGCACCACAGCGGCGCTTTCCGCCATCCACGCCAACGCGCTCACCCGCCTCTCGGATCACGGAGCCGCCATCCGGT
This sequence comes from Acrocarpospora pleiomorpha, assembly GCF_009687885.1. Lineage (GTDB taxonomy): Bacteria > Actinomycetota > Actinomycetes > Streptosporangiales > Streptosporangiaceae > Acrocarpospora > Acrocarpospora pleiomorpha. The sequence continues at coordinate 82,443 of NZ_BLAF01000006.1, read as the reverse complement.
GGTGGAGAACCGCCAAGCAAGCCGCCGACGCATCCGGCGACCGCTCGATGAGCCTCCTGGTCCGCAGCGAAGAAGCCGGCCACGGCCTGTACAACCAGCGCAGCCCAGAGGCCGTCCTCAGCCTGATCCACTCAGCCCAGCACCTCGCAGGGAGCCCGAGCGTGGACTTGATGACCACCGAGGCCAAAGCACTCAGCATGCTGGGCCGTCACGGAGAAGCGCTCCGCGTGATCGGCCAGGCGATGGCCCGGGCCGGAACGATGAAGGGGGACTCACTCGGGTTCTGGAGCCCCGATCAGCTCCGCTTCGCGGCCTCATGGGTCTACTCCGCCGCAGGCGAGGAGAGCCAGGCCAGCGAGCCGGGAACAACCGTTCTGGCTTCAACACGCGACTACGTCTATCGCGCGAATATCATGCTGCACCGGGCGCTGAGCACAGTCGTCAACGGCGGGACCACCGAAGGCGCACAGCAGGCCGCACCGGTCATCGCCGACGTGCCCCCGGCTTACCGCAGCGGTCACATCCTGGCAACCGGGCGCATGGTCCTGCGAGCCGTCCCCTTGAGCCAACATGACCAGGCCCGTGTGGGAGAACTCAGGGACCTACTGACACTCGGCTGACCGGCCTGAAACCAGCCTCATGTCCGCTCCTCTATGTGGCTGATGTGGGCCACGCGCTTCCCCACATCAATTCCTTAGATTCGCCGCCAGTTCTCTCCAATATGAGATGAGAACTCGATGAAACCTGAGCACAGGTGATCATCAAAGCGAATCTCTGGATTTCGAGGGTGAGGGCTGGCCTATGTCACGGATTAGCGGCGCCGGAGGGTCGCCGACTCCCCTGCGGAAAACCGGCGACCCAAGATCGACCGGCCCAGGAAGAGCGAAGTTCCTTTCACGGGAACCCGTACAGCCCGTGGACGAGACCAGGGCTCGCTATCAGGAAATCGCTAAGACGCTGGCCAGGCAGATCAAGAGCGGAGACTTCGCACCCGGCGCGCCCTTCCTGTACCAATGGGAATTAATGCGGAACTACAGCATCGACAGCAGCACAGCCGCGCTGGTTTGCATGGAGCTCAAGAAGCAGGGTCTCATCCGCCATTGGAATGGCCGCGCCTATGTTGTCAACCTCCACGCGAAGGCCAGGGACGCCGCCCCTATCGTCGCCGCCATCATCGAGAAGATCCAGTCTGGGGCGATCGGCCCGCACCAGCGGGTTCCCAGCCTGACAACAGTGCAGAAGGAGTACAGCACAACGATCTGGACCGCCCGCAGGGCAATAAACGCCCTGATCGAAAGCGGCTGGGCATACCGGATTCCCTACCGAGGCACATTTTCCGTGCCCGAGCACCTGTGGCCGGCCAAGAGCACGTATGGGATCTCCCCCGGAAAGCCGGATCTCTCTGACTGCCACGGCATAGCCGACCTCGAAAATCGGCTTGCGGCGCATCTGGGCTTCCCCGAGGCAAACGAAAGACGCTCGTAGAAGCCGCACCTAAGGCTCGGCTTCGCTCCTCTCTTCGCCTGCTGCTCTCCGGGTGGACAACGGCATACGAGGTGATCAGCGACCGACCGTGCGAACGCTCTGCGTGACCTCCACAGCCCCGCCCCGGATTCCGCACGAATGCATGGCTCGAAACCAAGACCCGACACGCATCAACAATCAGGAGCCCGAACATGTTGAGCACCCCCGATCAAACCCACACCACCGAAACACCAGCCACCGAACCACCCCTGCTGACCTTGCCCTCTACAAGCACGATGCTGGGCACCATCGAACTCCCCGGCAACCTCAGCGCGGCTTCCAACGCTCGCACTTTCGTTCACAGCCTGCTCACCGGGTGGGCCGATGACCGACTCGAAGACGCGCTCCTGCTGGTTACCGAACTCGCCTCCAACGCCTCCCTCCACTCCGACTCCGGCCGCGACCCGAACGGCACGATAACGCTCCAGGTCACCAACACCGACGGATTCATCCACATCCAAGTGACCGACCAAGGGTCAGCACGCAGCGTCCCCTACCTGGTCCCCGACCCCGAACAACGATGCAGCGGATTCGGGCTACAGCTGGTGGACTCCATCGCCTCCGAATGGGGACACGATTACCAATACGAAGGCAAACGCGCGGTGTGGTTCAATCTGGCCCCGCCACCCCAAGACGGCGAGAGTGCAGGCGGTCAGAGTCTGACCTGGACCGAGCTGATGTGCCAGCGCGCAGGCGAACAGCTCGATCTCTACGTGGACGCCGGACTCATCAGCCTGCCTCCCGGCATGCGCCCTACCCCTCCCGCCAAGCAAAGAAGGCCACATCGGAGCGAGCAGGCAGCACAACGGGAACAGATCGCGGAGAGCCTGGCGAACCGGATCACCAGCGGTGAACTCGCCCAAGGAACGCCGATCCCCACCATTCACACCCTGATGAACGAGCACGAGATCTCACTACGGTCGGCGTCGCGGATTCAGCATTCGCTGCGGGATCGGGGCCTGGTCCGCCTGATTCCTGGCCACGGCTACGTGGCTGGCCCTCCTGGCCCGCCACCCGAACCCCTGCGTCCTCCGGTGCGGGAACAGGTCGTCCACGTCGCCGCCGTGCTGGTAAGGAAGATCCGCCGCGGAGACATCGCCCCGCACGCACGCGTCGCCACATTCCCGGAACTGGCACGGGAGCACGGCCTATCCAAGCACGCGGCCTGGGACGCGCTATGCCTGGTCCGCTCCCGAGGCTACGCCTATGACACCAAGCACAAAGGCACCAGAGCCACCACCTTCGACCAGTGGTTCCCCGAGGACACATCCTTGGAACGACGCGACCCACCCCCCAACCACGTGCTCGAGCCCCGCCACCGAAAGCCGCGACTGGCACTTGTTCCCAAGGATCCGAGAGTTGGGTCGCGCGAATGGGTGGACAACAACGGCGAGCAGGACCACCGTATCGAAGTCGGCTCCTAGCAGCTCCATGAGTTTCCTCCACGAGCGCCCGCTGATCCCACGGTCGACGGCACCTTGCAGACGCTCACCGCCTTGAACATCAGCATGCTCACCCGCCTGAAGGCGCGACTCGATCCCACCACCGCGGAACGCCTGGAACTGCGTGTCTATGACGAGACGATCCGCTTCAATATCCTTCTCGTGGACGGAACGACCTGCGTCGTACAGCCCTACCTGCCCGCAGCCCGAAGAGTCGACTCCCCCACCCTGGTCATCACCAACGACGCCACCGAAGCCGGGCTCTTCCCCGTCTTCGCCCAGGTCTTCACCTCACTGTGGGAGCGGAGCACACCCGTATGACCATCGACGCCCGCGAGCTACTGCCCCTGGCAGAGCAGGCCGTCAGCATCGCCCGGGAATTCCTCACCGAACTTCCCCGAACCGTCACCGCCAAGGGCGACCGCGACATGGTCACCGAAGTCGACTACGCCATCGAACAAGCCGTCCGCGACTTCCTCGCCGGCGAGACACCAGAGATCGGCTTCCTCGGAGAAGAGGAGGGAATCACCGGCAACCGCAACGGCCTCATGTGGGCACTGGACCCCATCGACGGCACCGCCAACTTCACCCACGGCATCCCACTCTTCGCCATTTCCCTCGGCCTCATCGACAACAACCGGGCCATCCTGGGCGTGATCGACCTCCCCTTCCTGGGATCGCTCTACAGCGCAGCAGACGGAGCAGGAGCCACCTGCGACGGCAAACCCATCCACACCAGCGCAACCGACACCCTCAACGCCGCCATCGTGTCCATCGGCGACTACGCCGTCGGACCCAACGCGGAACACAAGAACCGACTCCGCATCCCGCTCAACCACCAGCTGGCGACCCGCGTCCAACGCGTCCGCATGTACGGCTCCGCCGCCATCGACCTCGCCTGGGTCGCCCAAGGCAAATCCGACGCCTGCATCATGCTCTCCAACAACCCATGGGACACCGCCGCCGGCATCACCATCGCCCGCGAAGCCGGAGCCCACATCCTCGGCATCGACGGCACCCCACACTCCATGACCGCCACCGCCACCATCGCAACCACACCCAAAATCGCCACTGAACTACTCGCGATGATCAACCAGACCCGCACCGAACTGGGCGCGTAAATCTGCCGAATTGGGCTTTAGCGATCAAGCGGCGGCGCGGCGTGCCGCCGTACCCGGCCTCTACCGCACGCCGACCGGGCGTGCGGCGTGCACGCCGGTCCCGGCCGGCGCGGTCCGGGCCGTCCACCGACCTGCGCCCCCGCCGAACCTGTAACGAACACGGGCGTGGGCAGTGCGCCGCCAGAACATCTTGGCTCCGGTCGGACGGATCCCTCGCTCTCGCAGCATCTAAAGTTTATGTGCGCCGCGCGCTGCCCCCGCAAATGCATCTCCAATGAGGTGCTCGGCGCTTTTGAGCCGATGAATCCCGGCCGCACTACAACAAATATTAGATCGAATCGATGGCCTACCGTAAGCGAACCCCCCTATATATTGGTCGCATCATCAATGAGTCCATATGGGGGATTACTCGGATTTCCAGAGAACTCACGAATAACATGCCGGACCGCCAGCGCCGGCGGAACGTTGTCCACTATTATGATTTGCGCACCCGCACCATCCTGGAAGAGCCAATCGATGATATGACGATATATGCCATTTACGATTGCCCCAGCCGAAATCCCCATGAATTCATCCGTAGAGTCACCTCTACTCTCCGGAGCAAGATTCTTCTGAGGACTATCAATCATTAGGAACCCAGGATGACGACCTTGGTATTCGTACGCAAGCTCGAATAGAGTCAGTTCCCAGGCCAGGGCAAGAAGAGTCATAGCGCCCGACGAGCCGACGCGATCATACCTAAGACCTCGGACATGAGGTATTAGCCACCGATCAAAGTAAGCATTGGATAGCTTTGGGAATCCAAAATCGAGCAATATGGAATTGAACCTGGCCGAGAAGCTCTCGAGAACGGCGTCGCGAGCTCTTCTATTCCCTTCGATCTCACGTATGCGTTGCGTTATTTCTGATATCCGACCAACAAGTCGAGCAATCTGATCTGATTTGGCTTCCACCGAGACCAGCATTCGCTGCTGTTGCGCAAGTTCCGCGCGTGCACTTTCAGCGTCGCTAATGGCTCTTGCAATAGTATCCCGCTGTGCCAGCAGGGGTGTTACCGCATCACGAGTCACTGAATCGAACTGCTGCTGTATAGCGGCGGCAGCAGCGTCCGCTGCAACAGAATCGCGACGAGATTGATCGACCTCGTACTGCAACTTATCGATGTATTCCTTAAGTTCCTTTAGGCGCCTCTGCGTACTCTTGAGCTCCCGTGAAATATCGATGGAGTGGTCGTTGGCTTGCTGTTCTTCTTCTCCTGCTACAAGACTGGATTCAATCGATATGGGAATCATGGTATTTTGCGAGCTGACTGGTTCGCCACCACTGAGTTCCTCAAGAATGTCGTGGCCAGTGGAGGGATTCGTCAAAGCTGGCCTCGTCGAATCCCTTACCTCAGGTAAGGCCGCGTGGCATAGAGAGCAACGCCCCTCGGCAATAGTCGGGCTCGATTTGAGTTCGTTAAAGCAGGCGGGACAGACGGAGATGCTAAGTGGGTCGAATATGCGTCTAGCCTCGGCTAGCAATGCAAGCTTCTTTAGGTCCTCTGAATATTGAGCCTTTAGAGGCTTCAACCGCCGGAGAAGAGTCTCTCGATCCCGAAGCTTCGACCCAGCTTCGCGAGCCTCTTGAGCTTTCCGAAGGTACTCATTTCGAAGTTCTGCCGCAAAAGAGGTCCGCTGAGTAGCCTGTTCATCGAGCACATTCATCTGCTGGCGAGCCAGCCTTAGCGACCGTTCGACTTCATCTTCCTTCGTTTGCAGTTCGATCGGATCGGACACGCCCTGTTCGCGAAGAAAGGTACGGAGAGCTTTTATTCCGGTTCGTTCCGTGGCAAGCTCAGTTCGAAGCTCAGCAACCTGGCTTGCGAGAGCAGCTCCCGTCTCGTCATGGACATCAAAAATGATGTCCACAACTTGTCGCAGTTTAATAGCAATATGCGGCTGATGCTCTCGTATCAGATTTCCATTATCAAGCCTCGAGTTTGAAAGATACCAGAGCTCTGATAGGTCTCGAAAGCTGAGCGTCTGAGTTGGTGAATCCGGTTTTGTTGGCGCCTGCCTAAGCTTGAGCCCATCCAAGCCGCACAGCTGAAGAAAGAATTTGGACAGGCTATCCTCAGCTCCGGAATCTGTAGAAAGCCGTCGCGGCATTCCGGTGTAGTTGTCCAAGGATCCCCGATATACGTTGGCCCACCTCGATGACCCCTCGATGGTCCGCTCGATGACATAGCTGACTTCCTCTATCGCCCAGCGAGCCGCATCCGTACTAACACTAGCGGAGGCCCCTCCCACATCATGGGTGGTTGGGGCAGGGTCTCCTTGAAATGGCTCAAAGGCCGAGATCTCTAGCTGTGCCGATCGGACGCTTTGTAAAATCTCGATGTGCTCCGGGTGCCTATTAGCACCCAGGCAAAAGTCAATAAATTCCAATACTGTGGTTTTTCCAGTGCTAATTTCTCCTGCCAATATAGCTAACTGCCGAAGCGTGCCCGATTCATCCTTAAAGCTTATCTCATAATCTTTTCTGTACCCGCGAAGCCTGAGGGCGGAGATCCGGAATCCAGAGTCTCTCGTAGTTACCATAGTTATTCGCTCCTCGGCTATATGTTGTAGAGGTCTAGTAGCGACGGGTCTGCCTTAAGCCATCTACGACAACTGTCCCTGAGCTTAGTGTCCGAAAGGATGCGTATTCTACTACCTATAACCGCCGCACTTTCGCGATATGAATGCGCGTAGATACTATTGAAGTTGCCCGCAAGAACTCGGCCTCTTTCGGATATCAAATATATGATTCGCCCTTGCTGTGTCTGTACATGCGCCAAGGAGTACGAGACGAGAAAAGCCAGATCATGTCTAATCCGCGATGCTCGTGTCACGAAGCGTTGACCGGGAGATGCGTACATCAGTGGTCTTACAGAGAAGCCGGCCAAAATCAAGCGCTTATAGGCAGCGTCATCAGGCTCTACAACTAGAAATGGGTTCGCTGAAAAGAAATCCAGCACGCCAAGCCTGTCTAGGTCCAATGCCCAGTCGCTGCGATCAGATACCTCAAGCAGTAGAAGCAACTGCGCTAGGCGAAAGACCATGTCATCTTCGACGCGGAAATCGGTACTTCTGAGTAATTTTTCGTGGTTGTCGTCCGACCTATGATGAGCCATCTAGATGGCCTCCTCTGCCGAAAGAGCTGATCCATCTTTATCCTCATCCAGCCCGCCATCTGATATGGCTTCGCTGGCGTCCAAAGCAGGGCCTGAGAAGTGCAAGTTAGCGATCTCCTTATAATTTCGAACCCAACCAGCACGTCCATCATTAACCCTCTGGTGGACTACGCCGTAAGCGTGAATTAGGCCACATTTCAAGAACGAAGGCATCGAAGGATGGTAATCTCGAACAGCGTCCATAACTCGCTCATAGAGTCCAGGAAGGAGCCGTCCAGAGTTTGACTGAACCGCTGTGTTGAAGCGCTGAGCCCATAGCGATGCCAGAACGGCTCTTGAATCATTTAACGCCGCAACTTCGTCGGGAATCGCCTTGTCATTTACTTCATGAGTGAAGATTTCGGCGTTGAAGAATTCTTCCTTGGCTTCGTCGCATGCGATGAGCCCTGCCTCGTGCATTTGTTTTACAAATAGCGCGCCTTCATATTGATCCAGGTCTTCCAATCGAACCGTAGGCCTGTTCACAGAATCGGCGATTGCTGCTGTGGGATTGAAGTAGTACTCTCGAATTACAGCGCCTTCGTCAGTTAGCAGCATCTGGCGTAGGCGAATTTCATTCCAGAGGTCTATCGCTACACCGGTTTCCTTTTCTTTTCTCTTCTTCCAGCCCTGCCACCATTTTTCATTTGGACCGTCGAAGTTACAGGGCATACAGAGCGCCCAGGTCAGGAGTTCATACCCTTCATCCTTCGCTGCTTTACAAGCACTCTCAAATGCCTCTCGTACCTGCGATTGCTGAGACTTGTCGAACCCGTCGATGAAGAATTTGGATTGCCATACTGACACGGCACCCTCAACCAAACTTCCGACATAGGCATCTATTCCCCAATCGCCAGGGTTTGCCTCAATAGTTGAGACATCTGGATACTTGATACCAACCACGTCTTGAACTAACTTCTCAAACGTTGCCCGTCCACCATCTTTGGAACCAGCCCGTACATGTAGCACATTGAAGTCAATTAGACCTGACGTCAGGAGTGCTACTTGCATCGTGTAAGGCCCTCTATTCTAGAGTCCTGCTGTGTAGGTCCAGCTGGCCGACATCAGTTCAAGCTTTTCACATGGTTTACCCATATGCACGCATCAATTTGGCGATCATGATAGGTAGACGAATGCACCCAAAGCGGGCATTCCTGTAGCTGGAATCAGGTAGTACGCATATGGGGTGTGAGATCTTTTATGCGTTTGATACAAGGAGTCGTTCGACCAGGCCACGCGGTTGGCACACTTTTAGTAACAAGACGGTTACGCGGGTGAGTGGCCAGATCCAAGCGGTGACCTCGTCTTCGCCGATGCTTGGTTGAAGCAATCTCGGGGACCCCGCTACGGCACTCACGATCGCTTTGCTGGGGTTGGTCACCGCGAATGGCCAGGGGCGATCGAAGATCCAGAGATGATCGTAGCCAGCACCGCCCCTACGATCGCCTGAGTCCGGTCGACCGCCGTATGTGGCTGGGGGCGATCGGCGGGCTGGGACTTCGTTTCTCAGCCCCAGCCCATCGGACACGACGCAGGCGGCAACCCCTTATGTGTCCGGCACCCAGTGGTGGACCCGTCATCGTGCCATTAACATGCCATTAGCCAAGGTGACGAAGGGTCAACTACGGTCACTTACGAGCGGCGCAACTCCCAGGTCAGAGCATCCACGGGCCGCGATCCATGCAATTCCCAAGCTGACAGCGCGGGTTCGATTCCCGTCGCCCGCTCCACATGCGAAAGCCCAGGCCATCCGATGGATTCGGATCCTGATCCGATGGATTCGGATCCTGGGCTTTGGTCTTGTAAGGGCTATGATCTCTGCGCTATTGGCCACGTGGATCACCCAGGGAGTCAGACCCCGCGTGGATCATGCATCGTCTTCGTGATCGAGATCGTGGCCGATCAAGTTGCGGACGCTTGGCCGCTATGAACATCAGCATGCTCACACGTCTGAAAGCGCGACTCGACCCCACCACCGCGGACGCCTGAGTACGCTCACGTGGTGTTCGGTGGCTTGGAGATGACTCCGGATAGGTAGGCGGCCCCCTCCAGGATCTGGGGGGTGAGCTTGATCCCGGTGAGTCTCTCGATCAGGACGAGCCCTGGCCCCCGGTAGAGCTCCCACCTGTGCTCCCCACAGTCGCGATCGAGCTGCTCCATGGTCTCCACTAGTTCGTCGGGAACCTCGGAGAAGCCGTCCTGGGCCCAGAAAGCGAACCGGGTCTCCCCGTCCTCCACCCAGCGGAACTCCTCCAGGCCCTTGATGTCGAGATGATAGAGAGAGACCAGGCGGGTGTCCGCCGACAGCGGCACGATGAATTCGTCGTTGGCGCCAAGCCAACTGTTGTACTGCACGACGAACGCCCAGTCACCGACGCTCGTCACCGCGACAAACTCGGTCTTGTAGTCGTAGCGGGCGCCAGCGTCCATCAACTCATCGAGCGTCATCCAGGAGAAGTCTTCCGCTCGGCCACCCATCCGGGCTACGAGCTGCTCGGGTGTGAACCCCCGGACGAAGATGAAGCTGAAAGCCTCCGCGAAGCCGGAGTCGGCGAACCAGGCGTAGCCGCCGGGGGGCGTGATCATGCAGCGATCATGGCAGAGCCCACCGACACAACCTGCCGAGCAATCGGTCTCTCTTGACCGATCGCTGATCGGGGACAGGTGCCGATAAGGAAAGGGTCATGTCCATGATCACGTGCCAGATCCGTGCCAGAACAGGCGGGGAACCACGGTCACTCACAGGACTCACGGTCACTCGACCCACCCTGACCTGCACCCTCGTTTCCCCAGCTCAGGATGCCAGGGCCAGCAGATGATTCCCAAGCTGACAGCGCGGGTTCGATTCCCGTCACCCGCTCCAACCTAGAAGGCCCAGGTCACGGATGTTTCCGGTCCCGGGCCCTGATTGTTTCTGGAGCCTTTTCGATCTTCCGTGCGATTAACGTGCAATTAGGCGATCGGGACCAGGACCACGGCTGTGCCCTCGTCGTCCTCGTCATCGCCACCGCTGATGTGCCGGTGTCAATCCCCTATGACTCCGAACGGTCCGGCCTCGACCATGAACCTCTAGTCAATACTCGGGACTCCTGAGCCCTCTCCACAGGCTGGCGAAGTGTTCGGGATCGGGCCTTTCACGCTGTAAATGTGTTTGATCTTGATTATTTGCTCGTGTCGCGGTAGGTCCGCATCTCGGCCATTTGGCCGTCTTTCATGCCGATGAGCCAGACCAGGCGCGTGGTTGAGTGTTGTGCGGTCTGGCTGACGGCACCGACGACGGCGATGAGGTCGTCGTTGCCGAGGAGGGCGTCCACCTGGAATCGTAGGTCCGGCTGGGCTGCACGGATCTGCTCGACGGCCTGCTGCACGGCGTGGGGTCCGCTCACCTCGGGGTGAGCGTGGTCGATCCAGTCGGGATGGAGGATCTGGGTGGCGATCGAGACGTCGCCGGTGTTCCACATCTCGAAATAACGCGCGGCGATCTGCTGGGGTGGAAGGGCGTCATCGCTGCTCATCAGCATCTCCTTCGGTGTTGGGAAGACGTCAGGCTACGGCGGGTTGGGCGTCGTGCTCGGGTCGCTCGATAAGCTTTCCGCCTGCGAAGGTAGCCCCGGCGCGGACCAGGGCGACCAGGTAGGGTACGTTGATCGCGCGCCAGCGCTTCTCAAGCTACCTCCACGTCCATCTGCTTGACGCGCGCAACAGGAGTCTCGTCTCTGGTCATGGGCGGGAAGCATAGACTCCGCCACCGACAAGATCGGCTATCAGAGGCAGCGCTACCGGCTGCCGCTGAGCGCCAACATCAGCGAGTTTCCCGTGCCAGATGCGTGCCAGAACAGGCGGGAACCGCGGTCGCTCACGGGGACTCACGGTCACTCGACCACCCTAACCTGCACCCCTGTTTTCCCAGCTCAGGGCAGCAAGGTCAGTAGATGATTCCCAAGCTGACAGCGCGGGTTCGATTCCCGTCACCCGCTCTCATTGCAAAGGCCCAGGTCACCGATAGTTTCGGGACCCGGGCCTTGATTTTTACAGCGTATCTCCAGCCAGTGCAGCAGCTTTGGTCGGCGCAGGTGCGGCGCTAGACGCGGGCGACAGATGTGGACGGCGCCAAAGGTACGCGCGGTGAAGATGGCGAACACGGCCAGGCGGCCACCGATTCGGGCACGCTCTCAGCGTGGTCAAGGTCGAGTGGGGGTGGCCTGACCCTGATCGACCCGATCTAGAGTGTCGTATGGCCGAAGAGCGATGGTTCCATTTCGATGATGAAGATCAGCCCGATGACGTGCAGGTCGCCTTCACCGAAGCGTTGAGGGAGCATGCAGCATGGTCTCTGATAGCTGACGATGTCGAGGTACTGCTCCCGAACTATTACGCGTTCGGGTACCGCCCCCAGCCGGGCGAAACATCGTTCGGCAAGCTTCTGGTGTACGCGTATCTGCCTGCCCCTGGATTGGGGCTCAGCCTTTTGACGGTAGGCGCTTACCTCGATGGGTCCAAGATTCGCGGCGACGAGCTCCATAACCAGCTGCTGACCTTCCCCGAAGAGCCCACATCACTCGCCTTCACGGGGTCTGGTAGCCCTGCGGAGCTGGCAGCGATCACGGGCGATTGGTTCGGGACCATCTGGAGGCGTCCGGTCGTTCGCTACGAGTGGCTCCGGTCTCGACGGGTCTACGCGCATAGATTTCTTTTCGCGGACACAGGCCAAGGTCTGGTCGAAGGCAGAACCCGTACCGCCACCCTGGGAGCGCCTGATCGCATTGTTCACGTCCGAGGCAAAGCAACCACATGAGGCTGAGCGATCAACCAAGTTCCAGGTGGTCGACACATCATGAAGCCTCTGATGAACGATCTCGACCTGCTTGCAGTCGAAGTCCAGCAGCACCAGCCCATCCGGGAACCACTCATCCTCGTCCAAGTCCCAGACCACCTGCATGCGCGACAGTCGCCGACCCACAGGCCCAGCCGACCTACTTCCCTGCGCCGCCATGGCCACCCGACAGACCGGTCATCTACTCTGGCCTGTAGCGGGGCACCCGAAGTCGAACACCTGACGATTCTCCTGCTCGACCGCGCCAGGAGACGCGAGCACAAGCTCAGGTTAGCGACGGCCGGGCCCGATCTCGTGCCAGATGCGTGCCAGAACGGACGGAGAACCACGGTCACTCGCGGGGACTCACGGTCACCGGACCTTCTCTGACCTGCACCTTCTTTTCCCAGCTCAGAGCACCAAGATCAGCAGATGATTCCCAAGCTGACAGCGCGGGTTCGATTCCCGTCACCCGCTCTACTCTATTCGCGGCCTGACCAGGCGATCCCTTGATCACCAGTCAGGCTTGTGATCTCTGTGGACTCACCGTGGGCTCACGGACCCGCGAACGATCTTCCCGATTCCCTTTGGCATGACCTCTGACCAGCTGAAACTGGTTTGGTGGCACGCATCGAGACCCGCATCCGCAAGGACGGGAAGACCAAGACCTACCGAGTCAGTTGGAGACTCGGCGGCAGCCGAACGGGCGCCTGGCAGTCCGAGACCTTCGAGCGGAAAGCACCGGCCGTCACCTTCAAACTCGCCGTGGAAGCGTGCGACCACCAATGGCCGGACAACTGGATCCGCGGCTCCGGCTGGGCTCCAGCCAACGAGCCGACGCCTCCCGCCAAGCAGGACCCCCTCCTCTTCGCCGAGTACGCGCAGCGGTTCGTGGCCGCCCTGTCCGGAATCGAAGAACGCACCCGCCACGACTACCAGCGCGACCTGAAGAACCACATCCTGCCCGCGTTCGGCGTCCTAGACCTCCGCGACGAAACCGAGAATTTCGACCGGGCCATAGTCTCCGCCTGGGTCAACACCCTCCACCTCGGCATCCCCAACCCCGACCACCCCCGCCAATGGCTACGCCGCCCCCTGGCCCCAAAGACCATCCAGAACCTGCACGGCCTGCTCTACGCCATCCTGCGAAACGCCGTGGAGACCGTCCCGCTCATCCGCACCTCCAACCCTGCCGCCCGCACCCGCCTGCCCCGCCTCGACGACGGCGAAGGCGACGAGGAAATGGTCTTCCTCACCGAACAGGAATTCCTCCTGCTACGCGCCGGCGCCAAACCCGACGTCCGCGACATGCTCGGCGTGGCGTTCACCCAGGTATCGGGAGTGAAGCTGGGGACGCGCGGTCAGTACGCATCGAGGGCGAGCATCGGCTCCGCGCTGCTCGGCAGCTGAGCATGTCACTCCCTTGTGGTGCGTGCCAGCAGCGGTGCCGACCTCCCCCTCCAGTCGCTTGATGTACTGCGAGAGTGGCGGCTGCGCCATGTATGTGCAATCGCTCCGCCGCACGTCGGAGCCGAGCTCCTCGGCGACGCGACGAACGCGCGCAAGTGCCGGAGTTCCATCTCGGAAGTCTCCCCCGGCACCGTTGACTTCGACGGCCGCCCCTGTGCGGCTACCTCTGAGCCAGTCGGGTCAGGCATCCGGCACCTTCACCCTGAACTGCACGCTCTGCATGGACTCGACCGGCTCGCGGGGCAGCGCAAGATGCGCAGGATGGACGAGGTAGGCGTTGAAGTCCTCGAGGGTCTCGAACTCCGTGACGATGGCGTAGTCGGCGTTCGCCGGACGTTCGCCGAGGTCGCGCCCCTGCCTTGTGCGGATCGGGAAGTCGAGTCGGCCGGGCAGGGCGGCGACCGCCTGCGCGAACGTCTCGATATCGGCCGCGCTCGCCGAGTCCCTGAATTTGAGCGTCACACAGTGGATCAGCATCGCGACCTCCTCATGCGGCAGCTCTGCCGCAATCCGCCACTTGCGTTCAAGTATGTGATCGATGATAGACATGACGCGCCGCCGATCGGTAGACCTCCCCGCGAACTCGTCAGCATTTGCAACGTTGATCTCTAGCAATCGCCTTACCGGTGGCCGACAAGTCCATCGATCCCAAGCCGGATATTTGTGATTGACCATTGACATAATTCGGCCGACGACCCTAGCTTGTGCTGTGTCGCGCCGGTCCGGGAGCCGTGCCGACCACAACGAGGAGAGGCCTGATGATGAAGCTGGGTTGCGCCTTCGCAACGTCGCTGGAGACCCCAGAGCACATCCGCATCGCCGAAGCCCTCGGCTACGAGCGAGCGCTCTGCTACGACTCCCCCGCGCTCTATCCCGACGTGTGGATGGTGCTGAACCGCGCGGCGGAGCTGACAGAACGGATCGTGCTCGGCCCCGGGGTGCTGATCCCGAGCCTGCGGCATCCGATGGTCACGGCGTCGGCGATCACGACGCTGGTGCACACCGCCGGCGAGCAGCGGGTGTTCGTCGGTGTCGGCAGCGGATTCACCGGCAGGTTGGCCATGGGTCGCCCGCCGGTTCCGTGGGCGCAGGTCGAGCACTACGCCCGCACCGTGCAGGCCCTCCTCCGCGGTGACCAGGTCGAGTGGGAGGGGGCGATCATGCAGCTGATCCACCCCGACGAGCGCTTCGGCCCCGCCCTTCCGATCACAGTGCCGTGGGGCGTGGCAGGCGAAGGCCCCAAGGGCACCAAGGTCGCGCGCGGTCTCGGCGCCGAGCTCATCCGGCTCGCGGTCCCCGAGCCGGGGTTCGAACCGCAGTCGATTGTGTTCGCAGGCACCGTGCTCGACGACGGCGAGCACCCAGGATCGGAACGCGTGGTCGACGCGGCAGGCCACGCCGCAGGCCTGTACCTGCACTGGGCGGTGGAGCACGGCGTCATCGACGAGCTGCTGGGTGAAAGCGGCCACGTGTGGGCCGCCGCCTACGACCACATTCCCGAGAACGTCCGCCACATCGCGCTGCACGACCGCCACGTCGTCGGCGTCAACGACGTCGACCGGCCCTTTATCACCTCCGAGGTGATGACCGCCACGGGCGTGGCGCTCACGCAGAAGGAGTGGCGTACCAGGCTGGACGCCCTCAAGGAAGGCGGCTTCGGCTACGTGCACTACCAGCCGGCCGGCCCCGCCATTCCCCGCGAGCTCGAGGCGTTCGCGGCCGCCTACGCCAGCTGATCGGACCAGAAGGGAAGGATCGCCGACGGCGATGGAAGACCTGACGTTTATCGAGTGGCAGGTTGACGGGCCGGTGGCCACGGTGTGGCTGAACCGGCCGCCGGTCAACGCGACAGATCAGCAGCTCTACAGCGAGGTCCGGCAGTTCTTCGGCCACGTGACCGACTACCTGCCCGACGCGAGGGTGGTTGTGCTGGCCGGCCGGGGCAAGCATTTCTGCGCGGGCAACGACCTCGGTGAGTTCCAGACCATGGACCCCGACAACGCCCCAACGCGGCTGAAGCTCGCCCGCGAGGCGTTCTGGGCCATCTACGACTCACCGCTGCCGGTCATCGCCGCGGTGCACGGCGTCGCGGTCGGGTCCGGGCTGGCCATCGCGGCGTCGTGCGATCTGGTCGTGGCCGCCGAGGGCGCACGGTTCGCCACGCCCGAGGTCAACGTAGGGGTGCTGGGCGGGGCGAAGCACCTGTCCCGGCTGGTGCCGCAGGGTGTGGTGCGGTTGATGCACTACACCGGCGACCTCTACCCGGCCGAGAAGCTGCTGCCCTACGGCGGGATCGTGGAGATCGTCCCGGAGGAGCAGCTGCTCGACTCGGCGCACGCGCTGGCGCGCTCGATCGCCCGGCACAGCCCGGTGACGCTCGAGCTCGCCAAGCGCAGCCTCAACGGCATCGAGTACATGGAGCTCAAGCCCGGCTACGAGTTCGAGCAGAGCCTGACCCGGGAGCTGTCGGGGTACGCGGACTCGAAAGAGGCGGTCAACGCGTTCCTCGAGCGCCGCGCACCCGTCTACACGGGGCGGTGACCGTGCCGATGGAATCGCTCGACGCGTTCCGCGCGCGGGCCAGGACTTGGCTCGCCGCCACCGACATCCCGGCGGTGCCGCTCGATCTCGACGGCCGCTTCGCGACCCTGCGGCAGTGGCAGAGGACGCTCTTCGAGGCGGGCTGGGTCGGCATCGCCTGGTCGAAGGAGGCCGGCGGCCAGGAGCTGAGCCACCTCCACCACCTGGTGTTCGTCGAGGAGCTCGTGCGGGCGGGCGCGCCTCAGCCCATCGGGATGATCGGACTGGAGGTCGTCGGTCCGTCGATCGACCGATACGGCAGCGACTGGCAGCGGCGCGAGCTGCTGCCGCGGCTCCTGTCCGGCGACGACATCTGGTGCCAGGGGTTCTCGGAGCCGAACGCCGGCTCCGACCTGGCGTCGCTACGGACCCGGGCGGTGGCCGACGGCGACGAGTTCGTCGTCTCCGGCCAGAAGATCTGGACGAGTTGGGCGCACCTGTCGCAGCGGTGTGCCCTGCTGGTACGCACCGACACCTCGGTGCGCAAGCAGGCCGGCATCAGCTACCTGCTCGTCGACATGACGAGCCCGGGCATCACCACCCGGCCGATCACGCAGATGACCGGCGACCGGGAGTTCTGCGAGGTCTTCTTCGACGACGTCCGGGTGCCCCGCCGCAACCTGCTGGGTGAGGTCAACGGGGGCTGGGCGATCGCCACCCACACGCTGGGCAGCGAACGCGCCGGCGCCACGCTGCGCCGCCGCGTGGAATGCGAGGTGGCGTTGGACGAGGCAGTCGAGCAGCTGCGGGCGAAGGCGGGGCCGTCGAGCGACAGCCGGGCTGCGGCCGCCGTGGGTCACGCGCACATCGCAATGCGGGTCCTCGACGCCCAGACCCGGCAGACCACCGCCCGCCTGGTAGCCGGCACGGGCCCCACCCCGATGGACTCGGTCGACAAGCTGCTGCTCACCGACGCCGAACAGACCGTCTTCGCCGAGATCGCCGGCCTGCTCGGACCGTTGCGCGCGGTGCCGGGTGCACGGCCGCGGGGGCTCGCGGCGCAGCGGTGGACCCACGAGCATCTCTACTCCCGCGCGGCCTCCATCTACGGCGGCTCGTCGCAGATCCAACGCACAATCATCGCCGAGCGACTGCTGGGGCTGCCCCGTGTCTGACGACGAGGAGTACGGCAGCGCCGTCGACGAATACCTCAGCCGCGCCTACGACGGCGACCGGCGCCGCGCGGTCCTCACCACGGGAGGCTGGAACGCGGGTCTGGCCGCCGAGCTGGCCGGGCTCGGCTGGCACGGCCTCGCGGTGCCCGAGCAGCACGGCGGCCTCGGCGCGCCGCTGCCAGCGCTGGGGCCAGTCTTCATGGCGCTTGGGCGGCACCTGGTCGTCGGGCCGACGCTGGAGAACACCCTGCTCCCCGCGGTGCTACACGAGCACTGGGAGAGCGCACCTGCACTCGCGGCGGCCGTCGAGACGGGGGTGCCAGTCGCCCTCGTCGACCCCGGCGTCACCGACGACTGGGCCGCCGACATCGGTTCGGTGACGCTGCGCGAGCAGCGGCTCTCCGGCACGGTCGAAGCCGTCCGCTTCGCCGGGCAGGCGAGCCTGCTCGTAGTCGTCGCCGCGACGGACGACGGCGAGGTCGTGTGCCTCGTCGACCCGGCCGCGGCCGGCGTCCGCGTCGAGGACGTCGACAGCTCCGACCCGGCCACCGCGTTCGCGCGCGTCACGCTCGGCGACGTCCGCGCCAGCGTCACGACCCCCGCCGACAGCGGAGAGCTCGTAGCCGGCATCCGTTCGTGGGCGCGGCTGCTCATCGCCTGCGAGCTCAGCGGCCTGGCCGGGCACGCCGTCGACCGCACCGTCACCCACATCGGGCAGCGGGAGCAGTTCGGGCGTCCGATCGGAAGCTTCCAGGCGATCAAGCACATCGCCGCCGACATGTATGCGCAGGCCACGAGCCTGCGCAACCTGTGCACCGCGGCGCTCTCCGACGCGGTCGAGGCCT
Source organism: Acrocarpospora pleiomorpha (assembly GCF_009687885.1). Classification (GTDB taxonomy): domain Bacteria; phylum Actinomycetota; class Actinomycetes; order Streptosporangiales; family Streptosporangiaceae; genus Acrocarpospora; species Acrocarpospora pleiomorpha. Next base: position 64,337 of record NZ_BLAF01000006.1, on the reverse strand, counting down.
CGGCGGCCGAGCTGGAGGTCCTGGCGTGGACCGCGAAGGCGCACGCCGCGGACGTCGCCGTGCGCGTCTGCGAGGACGCGGTCCAGTTGCACGGCGGCATGGGCTTCACGACGGAGACCGACGTCAGCGCGTACTACCTGCGCACGCTGGCCCTGCGGAGCTGGTATGGCGACGCGACCGAGCTCCGGCGGCGCATCGGCGCAGCCGTCCTGAACCGAGTCTGAGAGGCAGACGTGAGAGCGACGAGGCTCGACGATGAGCAGATCCGGCGGAACAGGGAGGCCGGTTTCTGGGCGGGGAACCTGGTCGACGGCTACCTGTCCACCGCGACCGCCCGGACACCGGACGCCGTCGCGGTCGTGGACCGGTCGGGGTCGCGCACTTACCGCGAGCTCGACGCCGACGTCAACCGCCTTGCCTCCGCGCTGCGGGGGCGCGGGGTCGGCCGCGGCGACGTGGTGTCATGGATGCTCCCGAACTGGGCCGAGGCGATCATCGTCCACCTGGCGACGATCCGGCTCGGGGCCGTGAGCAACCCGATCATCCCGATCTACCGCCACCAGGAGACGTCGTTCATCCTGCGGCAGGCCGCATCGAAGGTCGTCGTCGTCCCGCACGAGTTCCGCGGCTTTGACTACCCGTCGATGATCGACGACATCCGCGGTGAGCTCCCCGCGCTGGAGACCGTCGTCGTGGTGGACGGGCCGGCCGGCGCCGGCCACGTCGGTTTCGCCGATCTGCTCGACGACGGCAGCAGCGAGCCGGGCGACCACGGCGGGCGCACCGCCGACGATGTCGTGCTGCTGCTCTACACCTCGGGCACGACCTCGGCGCCCAAGGGCGCGCTGCACAGCCACAACACCCTCGACTACGAGAACCGCAGCATCATCGAGTTCTTCGGGCTCACCACGTCCAGCACCGTCTTCATGCCCTCGCCCGTCGGGCACATCATCGGGGTGCTCTACGGCATGCAGCTGCCGTTCATGCTCGGCACGTCGGTGGTGCTGCTCGACATCTGGAAGCCGGAGCGGGCCCTGGAGCTCATCCAGCAACACCGCTGCAGCTTCACGGTGGCCGCGACCCCGTTCCTGCACGGCATCGTGCACCATCCGCGGATATCGGAGTTCGACACGAGCTCGATGCGCATCTTCGCCTGCGGTGGCGCCGATGTCCCACCGGAGCTGATCAGGGCGGCGACCGCGGCGCTGGGCTGCACGGTCAGCCGCGGCTACGGCTCCACCGAGTACCCCACGGCGACGGCCTCCAACTCGGCCGACGCCGTGGCCAAGCGCGCGCAGACCGACGGGCGCACCATCGGCGCCGCGCGAGTACGGGTGGCAGCCGACGGCGAGCTGCAGGTCCGCGGGCCGGAGATGTTCCTCGGCTACCTCGACAGCTCGCTCAACGCCGACGCGTTCACCGACGACGGCTGGCTGCACACCGGCGACCTCGCCCGCATCGACGACGACGGCTATGTCGAGATCGTCGGCAGGCAGAAGGACATCATCATCCGCGGCGGGGAGAACATCAGCGCCAAGGAGATCGAGGACCAGCTGTTCGAGCACCCCGCGATCGCCGACGCCGCCGTCGTCTCCACACCCGACCCCGTGCTCGGCGAGCTCGTGTGCGCGGTCATCGTCCCCGAACCCGGCGCGTCGATCACGCTGCCCGAGGTAATCGAGTGGCTCACCGTCCGGCGGATGGCCCGCCAGAAGCTCCCCGAACGTCTCCTGCTGCTCGACGAGATGCCGCGCAACGCGAGCGGCAAGGTCCAGAAGTTCCGGCTCCGCGAACTGACCCACGCGACCGCCGTCCACTGACCCCCACCGATCGGAGTTCGACGATGAAGCTGCACTCCCTCACCGAGTTCGCCTCGGGCCACCAGTTCTTGGAGGGCCTGCGCTGGCACGACGGCGCGCTCTGGGCCAGCGACTTCTTCAGCAAGAAGGTACTGACCTTCGCCGCCGACGGGACGGCGACGACGGTCGCGGAGATCCCCGGCTCGCCGTCGGGCCTCGGGTTCCTCGCCGACGGATCGACGCTCGTGGTCTCGCAGGCCGACGCGACGGTCACGCACATCGCCCCGGACGGCGCGCTCAGCACCTACGCCGACTTCAGCTCGATCGCCGGCGGCCTCGGCAACGACCTGCTCGTCACCGCCGACGGGCACGGCTACGCGGGCAACTTCGGGTTCGCCATCGGCGCCGAGGACCCGAAGCCGACGGCGCTGGCCCACATCGACCCCGACGGCACGGTCCACCGCGTCGAGGGCGACGTGCTCTTCCCCAACGGCATGGCCGTCACCGGGGACGGGACGCTGCTCGTGGCCGAGACGTTCCGCCATCGCATCACCGCCTACGACATCGGGCCCGACGGGCGGCCCGCGAACCAGCGGACCTGGGCACAGCTCGCGGAGTCATTCAACCCCGACGGCATCGCGCTCGACAGCGACGGCGGCGTCTGGTTCGGCAACGCCCTCACCATGGGCGAGGACAGCGGCTTCTATCGGGTCGTCGAGGACGGCGAGATCACCGACAAGGTGCCGGTCACCGGAGCCCAGGCCACCGCGTGCGCGTTCGGCGGTGACGACCTCGGCACGCTCTACATGAGCTGCAACATCACCACGGTCGAGGAGTTCGTCCGGGGCCAGTCGAAGGCGGTCGTTGCGGCCGCCGTCGTCGGACGCAACGGATCGCCGGGTTCGTCGGGCGTGTGAACGCCCCCGGGCTTCCGGTGGATACGATGGCCGGGTAGGCGGAGAGGAGGCGAACGGCCGGTGGATACTGTCGCCGCGGAGTCATCGCCTACCCGGAAGTCCCGTCCAAGCAACCGGCGGGCCGAGATCGCCCGGCACGCCGGTGAGCTCTTCAGCGTCCGCGGATTCCACGCCGTCCGCATGGACGACATCGCGGAGGCGAGCGGCATCACCGCCCGGGCGCTATACCGCCACTACGAGAACAAGCAGGCCCTGCTCGCGCACGTCGTGCGGGAGAACCAGCAGCACGTCATCGACGTCCTCACCGCCCTCGCCGAGCAACCGGTCGGCTCTCGCCAGTCCGACGCTGACCTCACGGCCGTCACCAACGCCGCGCTCGACAGTCGCAGGTTGTCGCCGCTGTGGCAGCGCGACGCACGCCACCTCACCACGGACGACTACCGGCTGGTCAGGCGGCAGACCCGGTGGATCGCCGCGACACTCGGCGAGCTGTTCCTCAAGCACGACCGCGCCGACCTCAGCTCCACCGTCGTCGACATCCGTAGCTGGGTCCTCGTCAGCATCATCTCCGGGCACGGCCTCTACGACAGCCCGCTGCCTCGCGCGCGCCTGGCCGGCGAACTCATCGCGGCGGCCCGGCGGGTCATCGACGGCCCACCCGCGGACGTACCCGTGCCGGACCCGTCCGCGGCCGAACAGGTCGACCGGACGCCAGCCGCGCGCCGCGAGCAGCTCATCTGGGCCGCGGCACGGGCCTTCCGCGACAAGGGGTTCGGCGGGGTCGGCAACGACGACGTCGGCGGCCAGCTCGGGATCGTCGGCCCGGCGCTCTACCGCTACTTCGACAACAAGGCCGATCTCCTCGTGGCCGCCGTGAACCGCCTCCACGAGTGGCGCGCGCTGGAGATGACCCGCGCGATGCGAACCCCGTGCCCCGACGAGCAGGTGTTGCCGTCGATCGTGCGGGGCTACGTCCGCGTCGCGATCGAAGCGAGCGAGCTGCTCGCCGTCTGGCTCACCGAACGGCCCTACCTGCCGGACGCCGCGCGGGAGCGGTTCGATCGGATCGAGGCCGACTACGTCTCCGAGTGGCAGCGCTGGCTGTCGGTCGCGCGGCCCGATCTGCCGGACACGGTCGCGACGTCGCTGGTCAAGACCACCAAGACGGTCATCGACGACTGCGCCCGCATCCAGCGCCTGCAGCGCTTCCCGATCTTCCCCGCCGAGCTCACCGCCGCCGCGCTGGCGACGCTCGGACTCCCGGCCGGGAGTCCGAGCACGGGGTAGCCGTTCAGCCCCGGGCTGGCGGTCGACCCGCAACCACCTCGCGAACCGCGTCGAAGATCGGCTCCGGCTCGGTGCGCCGAAGCCAGTCGGGAGCCACGTCCGCGAGCCGGACGAGCCCGGCGCGATCGATCACCACCGACGCCGTCATCGGGAACTCCCAGCTCCCGTTCAAGCCCAGCGATACGGTCCGCCGGTACCAGTTGCCGGGTCCGGTGATGGAACGCGGATGTGCTGATAGGTTCCGCCGAGTGAACGCCAGCTAACGCCGGTTGATCGTGGTGCTGATAGGGATGGTCGATGAGACCGATCGCCTCACCTGCCGCAACAATTCTGGGCCAAGGGACAGTTCCTGAACACGGAAGCGACTTCGCGCATAAGTGACAACCTTATGGGCCGGGTGGGGGCGTGAATATCGAATGAGTTCCGATCCGCCGCCACACTACGTGGGGTTCGCCAGGGATCTGTTCCTCTCCGTAGCTGAAAGTGGCCCGCCCGTCACCGTCCCAAGTCATCTCGAAGACGCCGGGATGGGCGGTGACGCCTTTCACCCGCAGCCCTGGACGGAAGGGACGCTCTGGAGCGGCCAGATCAGGAACGAACGCCTCCATCACGACCTTGCGGAACAGAGCCAGTCGCGGCTCGGGAAGTTTCTTCCAGTCTCGCTCGAATCGCGGCGTGGTCTCGAAGGTCGGCATCAGTCGTCCGCCGCCCCCAGCTTGTCCAGGTGAGCGAACATATCCTCCGCGGACTCGTGCTTGCTCCCTCGCCCAAGCCTGATGTCCTCGTCCGCCTCCCGCTCCCCCGCCAGCCACTCCGGAGCGAAGAACCAGGCCTGGTCAGTGGGAATGGAGATGTAACCCCGCACAGTGATGGTGCCATCGTCCAGGACCGCGAACTCCACTTCGTCGCCCTCACCGATGTGGTGCCTGGCGGACCTCCTCTGGCAAGGTGAGCTGCGACTTCGCGCGAACCTTTGCGCGAGCCTTCAACCGCGGCTCCGGCTGTACCTTGCCTGTGAGCGTCGCCATGATCCGCCCCCATCACACATTCAGATTCTCCGACAATCCGACTCTACCCGCTCAGGTAATCACCTACGCATATGCTCGGACCCTCCGTCTTGATCCCAAGACGACCAGATGGGCAGGCCAGGCCTGCTACGCACTGACAGCACGGATCCAGTCAACCTCGTCCCGGCGGGCGGTCGTGACGCGCACCTTGTGCCGAACCTTGGACGCCACAGTCAGGACGATTGATCGCGTGCCAGATCCGTGCCAGAACAGGCGGGGCACCAAGGTCATTCACGGGGACACACGGGCAGTCGACCCGCGCTGACCTGCGTCCCTGTTTTCCCAGCTCAGGACGGCAAGATCAGTATCCGATTCCCAAGCTGACAGCGCGGGTTCGATTCCCGTCACCCGCTCCACGTGTGTACGCCCAGGTCAACCAATGGATTCGGGACCTGTGATTTGATCTTGTTAGGTTGCTTGCTCTCTGCGTGCCATCAACATGGCATTGGCCTTGTGGATCAGTCGGGGGGAACCAGCATCCCGGGCGGATCGTCCTCGTCAACCTCGCGAAGCTGATCGTGGCCGATGGTACTTGTCGATCGCCGCTGTGATGACCTTGTCCGCACGTCGTACGGCATGCTGATAGGGTCATCGCAACACGGACGTTGTCATGCCTCATCCGAGCTATGAGGTTCTTGAGACCGGCACCGTGATCGCGTTGCGCAGTGACGACCAGGCAGCGGACATTGACGGTCCGGGCCGGTGATGCCGAGTTGCCCGACGAGATCCGTCCACCCGCCGGGTTGAGACCCCGAGCAGGTACTGTCGGCGCCCACGCTGATCAGCGCCTGCTCCGCGCGGCGGCGGCATTCCAGCAGCCGGTCCTGGGAAATACGAGATCTGCCGCAGCTTCGGGATCGCCAGCTCGATCATTCCCGCCCGGGTGTCCCACTCGCGGGTGCGCTCTTCGCCGCACTGCCCGTAGCCGGCTCTGCAGGCAGTCAGGTGATAAAGCCAGCCCGCTGCCGCCGCTATAGACGCTGGCCGGCGCGGACAGGACTCATGCTCGATGGGTGCCGGAGACCCACCCAGGCGGGCTACCCCTGGATGAGCCTCCGACGTCTATCAAAAGGAACTACCCTGTGATCGTCCTGCAGGCGACGGGCAGTACTGAGACGACCATCGCGAGAGTTAGAAGCAGGACGCAGAGGCGGACGGTGTAGCTCGTGCTTCGAATCGTGATCTGCACCGTCCGCCCAGTCTGCCTGACCGCCTCAAACCGCCAGTCAGGTACGTATCTGGACACGCCATCCTCCTTTCGTTGTGATGATTGGGTGTGGTCGGTAGCACCCTATGTGCAGCACCGCGGAGAAGCGGATCCGCCAAAGCCTCCATCCAGGCGCAGGGTTGTGTGTTTGTCGGCCTACGGTAGAAACTTGCCATCCCAATTACATTATTCTTCCACCCGACTCGGTCATTGTGTCGAGAAACGACATGTCGAGTTCTCGACATGGGGATACGATTTCAAGATGTCCAACGCAGATGTTCATCATGGCAATGCCGAGTCCAACCTGGATCTGCTTCGAGCAAGGGTTCAGAGCGCAAGGAACTATAACGATCTCTCCACAGATCTAGCCGAGGCAATTCGTGGGGCCCGATCCGTGTCGATAGACAGCATGGTCCTAGGCGGCGAACGAGGTAGCGCTATTTTGCGCATATATTCAATAGCGACAGAAACGGAGGTTAGACCCGGTGAGAAGATGGCCGTCACCCGGTCTTGGTACATGAATGGCGAGACAAAGGATCTCACGGTTGAGGAGTTCCTTCAGAAAGAAATAAAGAAGACAAGGCGACTATGGGAAGTCGGCACTCGTGGATCCGCGAGAAAGTCATGGTTCTACGAAGAGTCCGATCGAGCGTTAGCTGCTTACATGCAGGTGCTCAGGTCATACTTGGGACGAAAGCTGAACGTGGATTTGAACGAACGGCACCTGACAGCCGAGGACGTGTTCAAACATGTGTTCGCCGACGTCTTCGAACTACAGGGGATAGTAATACCGAGCGATCCAAGAGACAACTTCACTGACCCTAAAGCCGTCAACATCGGAAATCTCGCTGCTGCCGCCGTCGAGGCACGTTTGGCAGATTCCTCAACGAAAATCCGGAAGCGAATTGCCGTAGATATGTATCGCAACGGCGAGACCAACATTCGTAGAATATCAAAGCTCACAGGGCTCGCTCGTGACACGATCTACAAGGAGCTCGAATCGGAAAATTAGAATGCGAACTCAATTCGGGCGAGCCGAGAGACTTTGGCCACCTGCACAGATTTCCGATAAAAGGCCCAGCTAATGGAACCGTCGCCTGGGGCTAGAGTCGCAGCTCTCGCCGGACATCTCAATGGAACGTAAAAAGGGCTACTAACGTCGACCACGCGCTAAGCGTAGTTGCGACGACACTCCACGATCCAGATGCAGCGATCGTGCCGATGATCCCAAAAGGTCATTCGCCACTGAGATGATCTGCCGCAACCCTTCCAGAGCCTCGGTGTTGAGACTTCCTGTTCTCTAGCCGCTCAGTAATACGCTCCAGCCGTGCAACAGGAGTTCGAAAGCCTCTATAAGCCAGGCATCGATAAGTTCATCAGAAATTTGGGGAGATACGAGCTATATGTTCCATGGTCCTCATGACACTGAGGATCTCGGAGCAGAATCCATCGCCTACTGAAACTCGCCGCTGCGGAACAGCAGTAGAAGTTGACGGACCGAGTCTCGAAGCGGCTGCCTTCAAGCTATGCGTTCGCGAGCTGTCGGTGATGCACCGTTAGAGGCTCGATTTCAGTGGTGTCATCGTCGACAACGAGTTCGACGCGGAACCGAACCCCCATAGCTGCACCGAGGCGCACAAGCGTGGCTATGTCTGGTATGCCGCCCCCGCCCTCGATGCGGGATAGAGCAGGTTGAGACATCCCGGCGCGCTCCGCTACGACCTTCTGAGACAAGCCTCGGCGCCTACGGATCTCACGCAACTGATCGCCGAGCTCCAGGTCACGGCCCGCCTGCTCGTATTCAGGGTGAGGCTGCGCATCCGCTTCCATCTGGCGCAGACGCTTCGCCTTGTAGGCTTCCCAACGGCTGTGACCCATCATGCGCTCCTCTCGAACACGTGCGTGATGGTGAGGTCGTGCTCTGCCTCGCATCGCTTCTTAGCAGCGATCGCTCGGTTGATGTCGGCGGCCTGCGTCCCATCCTGTGTCTTGCGGAAGACCGTAAGGACCACGATCACTTTGTTGGATGGCTTCAGAAGGTCAATCACCAGGTCGTGCGGTCGAGAGCAACGCGCAGCTCGTGTACACCTTCGGCATCCTTCAGCTTCTTCACGCGATCTCCATCGGGGATGCCGCCAGTGACGAGGTAGTCGTCTACGTTCCGCATGACCCGCTGGTAGAGCGGAAAGGAGAGCCCGTCCAGCCAAGACTCCACCTCCGGCTCTAGATCGATCTCCCACTGAGACATACCCTCAATGATATATACACTCAATGGTAACTCGTGGCGGGATGAACTCCAAGCCTGACCCCGCGTTCGCGCCTCGCTCCTGGTCGCTGTCCTAGATCAGCAACTGAACCGCTCCGGGTCTGACGCCCGACGGGGATTCGTAGCCGATCTCGACGATGTCTTCATAGCCATCGAGGTCAGCACCCGGATCCCGATCGGCGACAGCCACCGTGAACTCCACCGTCCCCCACTGAAGGCCCACAATCAGGAGAGCACTGCCTGTCTCCCCACAGGACGGCTCGGCACCTCGTCAAACCCGCCCATGCGACACCCCCTCGTCCACGAGATAGGCCTGGTGGTAGTCCGCCTCCACATCCATCCGCTTGACGTGCACAACAGGAGCCTCAGCAGAGGCAGCGCTACCGGCTGCGGCCAAGCGATGGACGACGAGCGAGTTCCCGTGCCAGATGCGTGCCAGAACAGACGGGGAACCGCGGTCACTCGCGGAGACGTACGGCCAGCCGACCCGCCCTGACCTGCACCCCTGTTTTCCCAGCTCAGGACAGCAAGGCCAGTAGGTGATTCCCAAGCTGACAGCGCGGGTTCGATTCCCGTCACCCGCTCTCATGCTGAAAGGCCCAGGTCCGGGACATGATCCCGAACATGGGTCCTGGTCGCTCTCGGCTCAGAACGCCACATGAGGTTGGCGTCAGAGTGCCACCCTCATCATCCTCCTGGAGGAGCGCGTTCAGCCCATCCGCATCACCAAGTTCCGGGGCGAGATGCCTAGGTCGGCGACAAGGGTGATACCCGTGTGTGCAGGTCATGGAGTGCAGGTAAGGACGCTGAGCAGCCTCATCTGCGTGATTCCCTGGGAGGAGCCGGGCTGGCTCTTGATGAACGAGGTTACAGTGCCAAGGCGCGCTGTAGCGCCCGGCCGACGTCCACCATTGTGGGCATCGAGAGCGCCCCTAGATCGGCGACTATCTGGTCTCGGTACAGAGGGCCGAGGTCGTCGCAGTTGACGTAGCCGGTGAGAGGGTCACCAGCGCGCAGGGCGGCCCAGGATGGCAGATCGCGGCGAGTGGTGGTGATCCGCGCGACCAGACAATCATCGATGGCGTTGTTGCGGGCATTGTTGGAGACCACGAGCCATGGCTTGGGCCCGAAACCGAGATCAGCTCGATAGACCCGGCCGCGGACGGGGATGATGTTTGGGGCAGCGTTCACGCTCGCTTTCCACCATCCATCACGTTGCCGCGGTCCCAGCCACGGCGGGCGGTGCGGTAATCGCGATCCTCGTCGTCCATCTCGGCCGCCCACGCCGCATACCCGGTGGTTGCCACCTGCTGAGTGACGGCATCCCGTCCTGCACGGACCAACGCGGCGAGGATCTCTGCGTCTGAGGCGTCGGCGTCCAGCTCCTGACCGATGAGCTGCGCCAGGGCCTGGCGCTCGGGGCTGACGGGAGCGTGCATGCGCTCGAGGGTGGTGACATCCTCAGGTCCCATCGGGACACTCTTGCGAACACTCATGCAGCCAAGTTTACAGCAATAGATGCAACGAAGGATGCTGCAAACAATGCTGCATCACTACAGGAGCGTCGAAACGCCCTCGCCGAAGGCATTCCACATCCGCCACCTGCTGCGCTTGCACGAGAGGCCAGGTTAGCGAGGTGATGGCGGGCCGTGCCCGCCATCAGGCCGGGGGTTGATCGTCGTACCCGCTACGGGCACAGATCCAGTCAACCTCGTCCCGGCTGCCGGTCGTGACGCGCACCTCGTGCCGAATCTTGGATGCCCTCAGTCAGGGCAATCGATCGCGTGCCAGATCCGTGCCAGAACAGGCGGGGGAACCAAGATCATTCACGGGGACGTACGGGCAGTCGACCCGCCCTGGCCTGCACCCCTGTCTTCCCAGCTCAGGACCCCCAGATCAGTAGATGATTCCCAAGCTGACAGCGCGGGTTCGATTCCCGTCACCCGCTCCACTTACGAAGGCCCAGGTCATCCGATGGATTCGGATTTGTTGATTTCGTCGGGCCGGCTACGGGCTATCAGTCCACAAAGCCATGCTCCACGCAGACCATTGTCGTGCCGAGGACGGGCCGAAACGCCTCAGGGCCTGAAGCCTCGGAACCGTCGGTGACGTTCGGCGGAATTGGGGCTCCGCGCGGCGACGGACGGAGTCCCGAAGGAAAATGGCTGCAGCATCTGGGACTGCCGCCTCGCTTAGCTGCGCAGGGCCGCAACCGCTTCTACGAGCCCGGCACGCTCCAAGGCGTCGAGCACGTCATAGACGGTCTGTGGCGGGCGAGTACGCGAGTCCGCGATCTGCTGCACGCAAGCCCAAACCACACGGTCATCGATGCCGATCTGATCAAGCACGAAGTCGTCCGGGCTTTTGGCTTCTACGCCCCATGTGGCCAGCGTTTCGGCTGGGAAATCCCGCAGGTTCGACGTCACGATCACCTGCGCATTCGCCTTTATGGCCGCGGCCAGCACATGCCTGTCATCAGAGTCCGGCAGTTTGAGACCCTCAATGATCGGCTCGTACCCTTCGACAATGCAGTCGGGGACGGCGTCGATCACCAGCTCGCGCAGCCGCTCCAGCTTGACGGGAGCGAGGTCTGGCAGGTTTGCAGCGAGGTTCCGCTGCACCTCATCCAGAATCGCGTGCGTCCACTTGGCCTGGACCAAGCCCGATTGCGCCAGCCGGATCAACAGATCCCTTTGCGTGTTGCCGTACAGGGCGTTGGCATCGTAGATCACGACAAAAGGCATGACTACAGTCCCAACTCCTGGCCCAGTTCGCTCAGCTCCTCGGCTGCCGCTCTACGTTTGACCGAGTCTTGGCGCTTGTACTCCATAAGGTCGTCATGCCTGATTCGCCGATGTCTGCCGACCAACCGGTACCGGATGGCGCCCGCCTCCAATAGGCCGATGAGATACGGGCGCGAGACATTTAGCATGTCCGATGCCTGCTGCGTCGTCAGCTCCGCGTGCGACGGCATCACCTGCACGCCTCGCCCCTCAGCGACTTGAGCAAGGATGTAGGCCAGCATCGACACAGCTTCACGCGGCAGGACCAAGGCGTCGTCACCGCCCAGTTCCGCCGCAACCTCGATGCTCTGCTCCTCTGGATGCCGCATCAGATAGTCCTTGATGCGGCGTAGCGCCCGCTCTGATTGCTTCTGGTCAAGGCTGCCCGGTTTGATCGAGCTTGCCAGCTGCGTTCCTGCCATGTGTCTATCCTTCCCTGGTGTAGGCGCATTATCCGCAGCAAACGAAATAAACGCAATGACTGCACTGTCGATCTTGACTTGCCCGCATGGCATCGAGGGCTGCCTGACGGCCTCGCGGCATGTCGACGGCGCTGCCGAGCGCTTGACCGGGGACGCCGAAGCGAGAGGCCAACACATGATCGCCGTGCAACTGGCCGCCACCGACAAGATCGGTTATCGGAGGCAGCGCCACCGGCTGCCGCCAAGCGATGGACGACGAGCGAGTTTCCCCGTGCCAGAACAGGCGGAACCGCAGTCACTCACGGGAACTCACGGTCACTCGACCCACCCTGACCTGCACCCCTGTTTTCCCAGCTCAGGGCAGCAAGGTCAACAGATGATTCCCAAGCTGACAGCGCGGGTTCGATTCCCGTCACCCGCTCTCATTGCTAAGGCCCAGGTCACCGATGGTTTCGAGACCCGGGCCTTGATCTTTTTGTGGAGCGTTTTCTAGCGTCGTGCCAGAACGGTTGATCTTGGCCTAGTCGGCTGGAGCCATCGCGCCCGCCTGACCGTCGTCAGTCGCCATCACTCTTGGGCTTCAGGCCCGCTACCTGAGGTCGTCATTCCGGTCAGGAGGCGTCCGGGGATGCGTAGCCGCACTTCACGCTATTGAGAGCGGGCAAGCCGCTACGCTCGAAGGCGTACGCACGCGTCCAGTTGATCAGCGGCTAGGGCGCTTTCAGCAGGAGGTGGCGACATGACAGCTGAGCCGTACGAGCCGATCATAGCGCGGACTCCTGATCAGGTCGTCGAGTCGCTGAACGGTGATCGGAGTCCTCGTAACATCCGTGCGTGCTTGCCTCCTGCCGACCGCGGCGACTTCGATAAGGACTACCAGCAGGCCATGGCCAAGGCCACCGAGGAGCTGAACCTCTCACCTGTAAATGATCTGCTCGCTCACTGGTGGCATATGGCCCGGATGAAGGCAACGGGCGAATACGAAGAGGTTCTGGAGCATGCCACTCGAGTGCAAGAGCAGATCGAGAGCGGAGAGTATGTCCCAGGGCGGCCGCTACGTGAGGCCTTGGCCGAGCGGGCTGCTGAGCTCGGCGTGAAGCTGGACCTATAGATGTATACGGTCGGCAAGAGCAAGCAGGTAGACGAGCAGATCGCGGCCCTACCGGCCGAAGCACTCGTACCATTCCACGAGGCGACCGTATTTCTGTAGGTCGCCCCTTGGAACGGCAACCCATTCATGAGGGAACGACCTGACGCCCCAATGAGGACTCATACCTTCGGCGAAGGCGGAGCGGGGATGATCACGTACCTGATTGTCGAGTACCGACGGTTGGTAGAGATCATCCAAGTAGTCTGGCACGGCTGACCGATCAGGGCTCAGAGCCAACGAGGGACACCCTCTCTGCCCACACAAGCCGAACCCGAGCCATCCCCGCCAAAACTTGAAGGGGACGACGAGCGAGTTCCCGTGCCAGATGCGTGCCAGAACAGGCGGGGAACCGCAGTCACTCACGGGAACTCACAGTCACTCGACCCACCCTGACCTGCACCCCTGTTTTCCCAGCTCAGGGCAGCAAGGTCAGCAGGTGATTCCCAAGCTGACAGCGCGGGTTCGATTCCCGTCACCCGCTCCACTTAGGGAAGCCCAGGTCATCCGGTGATTCGGAGCCTGGGCTCTGATCTTTTCACACTTGTTCGAACTCCACGCCAACGCAAGCGGGCGACTATCCGCGCGCCAGGTGGCCTGGATTCCTTGAAGCTGCCCGCTCACCCGACCACATCAACTAGCATGCTAACTAACATGCTTCGCGGAGGGGTGACGAGGTGCTCGACGCGGAACTCGCCGAGATCATTGCCAACCTGCGCGACATCGGAGCGGACATCGCCGATGTCGAGGTGAAGAAAGCACATGGCGGGCTACCGAAGTCGCTACGCGAGACCCTCTCGGCCTTCGCCAACACCCAGGGAGGAGTGATCATCCTTGGGCTGGACGAAGCTCAGACCTTCACCGCGACCGGGTTGACTGATCCGGCACGGCTGGCCGCCAATCTCGGCGCAATGTGTGCCGAGGACATGGAGCCTTCGCTCCGACCTCTCATCAAGATCCACAACTTCGAGGGGGTCCATATTCTGGTCGCGGAGGTCCCTGAACTCGATCCCGCCCAGAAACCCTGCTACGCCCGCGGGGCTGGAATCACCAAGGGCAGCCATATCAGAATCAGTGATGGCGATCGTCGGCTGTCCGCCTACGAGGTCCAAGTCATGCTGTCATCCCGGGGACAACCCCGCGACGACGAACAGGCCGTCCACGGCATCGGCCTGGACCAACTCGATCCCGCCAGCGTCGCCGCGTTGATCGCCCGACTAAGGATCAGCCGTCCCCACGCGTTCAAGGACCTGGACTCGCAATCGGTACTTCGCCGCGCCAGAGTACTGGTGCCCGATGATGACGGCGAAGACGTCGTCTCGCTGGCCGGCCTGCTGGCCCTCGGCAATTATCCGCAGGAGCACTTCCCCCAACTAATGGTCACCTTCGTCCATTACCCCACCGACAGCGGCCCCAGCCCCAGCGAGCGGTTCCTGGACAACGTGACGTTGGAAGGCCCGATCCCGGTCATGGTCCGCGACACCCTCGCGGCCATCCGCAGGAACATGTCCCGCCGGGCGATCATCTCCGGAGCAGGCCGCCAGGATGTCTGGGAGTACCCCGAGACCGCCCTGCGGGAAGCGGTAGTCAACGCCCTGGTCCACCGAGATCTGTCCAGCGCTGCCCAGGGCACCCAGGTCCAGATCGAGATGTATCCCGGCCGGTTGCTCATCCGCAACCCCGGCGGTCTATTCGGTCCCGTCACCATCGACAGCCTCGGCCAAGAAGGCATCTCCTCCGCTCGCAACGCCACCCTCATCAAACTCCTGGAAGACGTTCCTCTTCCCGGCGATACCCGAACCGTCTGCGAGAATCGCGGCTCTGGCATCCGCGCCATGCTGAACGCACTGCTCACCGCCGGAATGAGCCCGCCTCAATTCGACGACAAGATCTCATCTTTTACGGTCGGCTTCCCCAACCACACCCTCCTGAGCGAGGAAACCATCACCTGGATCCACAGCCTGGGCGAGAAAGGACTGACCGACAGCCAATGCGTCGCCCTCGCTCTGCTGCGCGAGGAAGGAATCCTCGACAACCGCGTCTACCGCAACACGACCGGCGTCGACTCACGCATTGCGACCAGCGAACTCCAAGACCTAGTCGCCCGCGAACTCATCACGCAAACTGGGACGCGCCGCTGGGCCAGGTATCAGCTCCCTGAGCGCCCTTCGACGGCTGCAGTCGAATCCTCCCGCGCTGATCGTAGACCCGGACTGCTGGCTGCCCTCGGCAACCAGACTCTGTCTCGGGCCGAGTTGGTTGCCCGAACTGGTCTGGGCGATCAGACCGTACGGCGATGGCTGAAGATCATGCGGGACGAAGGCACCGTCGAGATCGTCGGCAGCAGTCCGAAAAGTGTCCACGTGCGCTACCGCCGAACGCAACAAGAACCGCTATTCGGCTAGGAGCATCCTTCCCCGTGTAACTTTCGTTCCCTCAGCTCTGACCCACCGCAGCGTGCCAGCGCCCCGCACAGGGAACCCCCGGCCGCAGCGTCGTCGAAGATCTTGCGGCATCGTTGAGACGGAGGGTAGGACTCGCGAACCTGACGGAGCAGTTCGACCAGGGCCGTGCAGCCAAGGCACTCGACGAGTCTTCGTGCCAGAACCGTGCCAGAACAGGCGGGGAACCACGGTCACTCACGGGGGCTCACGTCAGCCAACACACCATAACCTGCACCCATGTTCTCCCAGCCCAGCAAGATCAGTATCCGGTTCCCAAGCTGACAGCGCGGGTTCGATTCCCGTCACCCGCTCCAACGACAAAGGCCCAGGTCACGGATGGTTTCCGGACCGGGCCTTGATTGTTTCTAGAGCCTTTTTGATCTTCCGTTAACGTGCAATTAGCCCACGGGGACCCAGATCCCGGCTGAGCCATCGTCGTCCTCGTCGCTCGCGTCCTCGGAGTTCGTTACTCGGTGCCGTTGCCTACGTGGACCACACAGTTCTGGGCCCGCCTCTCGGCCGAGGCGCATGCGCGGCCGCTCCTGCTACCCGTCGCAGACGTGGGCGAGCATCCCCGCGGGCCACCCACTTCCAGTCGCGGTGCCGATCATGAACCCGTAGCTGTATGACCGCGCGAGCCCGATGGGCATGTCGGCTGGCGACACCCCCACCTCCTGACATGCCGAAGACCAGCTCCCGTCGGACTCAGTTCGCCGAAGCCTTCTGCGTAGCGGTGGCATAGCCCTGTGAGCCGCGCTGGCCGACGAGAGATGCCGACCCAGGGTCGGCAGCCACCGTGGGAGCCACCTGAGTAGACGATCTCGAACTGAGCCGGACGGGCCTGAACAATCGCCGCGTAGGTGAGCAGCCCAGCGAACGGTCCGGAACGATCCTGTAGATCGTTTGGGGACCTTGTAACCGGAGGTCCGGGGTTCGATTCCCCAAGGCGACTCTCTTCTCAGACCCCTGATCAGGTCGTCCCTGATCAGGGGTCTTCTGTTTCCGAGCGGCTCAAAAGGCGTGTGACCAGGGCATATACCGGACCTATACCAGCACTCCAAACAATCGCCGGGAGGAGATTCCGACGCAATGGAAGGCTGGATGGTGGACATGGATCCGAGACGGCTTGTGCGGCGGTTCATGAGGGTGGCGATCGCCGTGGTCATGGTGGCGGGGCTGGGCGTAGCGATGGCTCCGGGGGCGTCGGCGGCGACGTCGGGGTTTTGGAGTACGGCCATCGGCGCGAACGAGGACGGGCGGCTGGAGGTCGTGGCCTTCAACGACTTCGACGTCCTCTACACGAACTACCAGCGGGTCGGCGGCGGGTGGAGCGGCTGGGAGGCGCGGGCGCAGATTCCCGATTCGTTCGTGACTAGTGGGCCGATCGTCCGGTCCAACAAGGACGGGCGGATGGAGATCTTCGCGGGGACGGCCGACGGCAGGCTGTACCACATGTGGCAGCTCGCGAAGAACAGCGGCTGGAGCGGGTGGTCGCAGATCGACAAATGGCCGATGATGACGGGGCTCTCGGTGGCCACCAATTTGGACGGGCGCCTTGAGGTGTTCGTCGCGAACGGCACTGACATCTGGTCGGTCTACCAGACCAGTCCGGGATATGGCTGGGAGAAGGCCAACCTCGGACGGGCGCACATCACGTGGTTCATGAACGGCCCGGTGGCCTCGGCGCGCAACGGCGACGGGCGGCTGGAGATATTCGGCGTGGGGTGCGGCATCTCGACGCCGACGAACCAGTGCGGCATTCCGGGCGTCTATCACAAGTGGCAGAAGGCCGTGGGCGGCGACTGGAGCGGATGGGAGCCGATGGGCCACTGCAACGACACCACCCTCTCGTCGGTGAATACCGCCCAGAACAAGGACGGGCGACTCGAATTCTTCGAGATCAGGCCGACCAGCGGTGCGTACGAGGGGGATCTCTGCGCGACCTGGCAGCAGCCCGACGGCAGGTGGCACGCCTACGAGAACCGGGGTAACGGGCAGATCGACACGTCGGGGCCGACGGCGGTGGCCAACAACGAGGACGGGCGCATCGAGGTCTACTCCATTCGCACCGACGGTTCCGTCCAGCAGATGTGGCAGACGGCGGTGAACGGCGGCTGGAGCGGCTGGGCCAAGCTCGGCACCATGAGCGGGTTCCTCCGCGCGGGTCTCGCGGCGGGCCGCAACAAGGACGGACGGCTCGAGGTGGTCGCCCTCCGCGCGAACGGTCAGCCGTACCACATCTGGCAGACGGCAAAGAACGGCGGCTGGAGCGACTGGGGACCGCTGGAAGCGGGCTGAGTCGTCAGTCGGCCAGGTCGACCGGGGGCCGTCCTCGCGTAGTGCGGCGACGAAACCCTGGTCGGCCTCGGTGCCGGTGATCAGCAGGTCCACCTAGGAGAGGGCGCAGACGGGGGGCGAGGCCGACGCGGTTCAGTTTGGAGGAGTCGGCCAGGACGACGTGGCGGCGGGAGGCTTGGATCATGCGGCGCTTGGCCGCCGCCGAATGGGTCGACTGGTTCAACACCACCCGCCTGCACTCAGCCATCGGGCACATGCCGCCGGAGGAATTCGAAGCTCTCTACTACGCTCAGAACCAGCCCAACGAACCCATCGGAATCAACCGTTGAGGTCTCCGTCAAAGTCGGGGCGGTTCAGTTCTCCTCGTACGCTGGTCCTTTGTGAACCCCGAATCCGTCGATTGGACTGGGATTCCTGGCCCCAGGTGGTATCAACCGGACGAGGTCGCAGATGCGTTCAAGGCCTTGATCCGGACGACCCAGGCTGACGACGATCAGGGCGGCGGTATCCGCTCAGTCGTGGGAAACGATCACGCTGGGACGCTCTACCCCGCCGCTGTCGCGGGCACGGACGTGCTGCTGCACATCATCGCGACCTGTCCAGGCCCACCAAGGAACGCGGCCCTGTGGGTCCTGCTGGACTGGTGGGGGTGCTTCCAGCCCGAACCAGGCTTCGAATCGTACATAGATCAGGACGGACATCGGGTCAAGGTCATCCCCGCCATCATCGAGCGGGTAGAACAGGCCCCCGACATCATGTGTGTCATCGGCGAACATGACACGTCAGCACGGGGCCTGGTACGACGGCTGCTCCGCAACCTGGAGCGAGGGTGGGTGCTTGAGAAGTAGACATCGGCCGAATTCACCAGCAAACCCGGCGCACATCAAGTCTCCACCGATTCTTAGCGGCGGCCATGCCAACCGATCTCGTGCCAGATGCGTGCCAGAACAGGCGGGGAACCGCAGTCACTCACGGGAACTCACAGTCACTCGACCCACCCTGACCTGCACCCCTGTTTTCCCAGCTCAGGGCAGCAAGGTCAGCAGATGATTCCCAAGCTGACAGCGCGGGTTCGATTCCCGTCACCCGCTCCGCATGTGAAAGCCCAGGTCAACCGATGGATTCGGGATGTCCGTGGCCATGCCAAAGTAGCCGCAGGTGGCCGGTTCGAGGTCACCACTGATGGCCAGTTTTAAGTCCCCACGTGTCCGCGGGTTGCCTGCGTGTCGTGGGGAGGGTGTGCCCCACGGATCGCATCACCTGCCGCGACAGGCCTGGGCCAAGGGACAGTTCCTGAACACGGAAACAGCTCCGCGCGTATGCGACAGCCCTATGGGCCGGGTGGGGGCGTGAATATCGAATGAGTTCCGATCCGCCGCCACACTACGTGGGGTTCACCAGGGATCTGCTCTTCTCCATAGCTGAAAGTGGCCCGCCCGTCACCGTCCCAAGTCATCTCGAAGACGCCGGGATGGGCGGTGACGCCTTTCACCCGCAGCCCTGGACGGAAGGGACGCTCTGGAGCGGCCAGATCGGGAACGAACGCCTCCATCACGACTTTGCGGAACAGAGCCTGTCGTGGCTCGGGAAGTTTCTTCCAGTCTCGCTCGAATCGCGGCGTGGTCTCGAAGGTCGGCATCAGTCGTCCGCCGGCCCCAGCTTGTCCAGGTGAGCGAACATGTCCTCCGCGGACTCGTGCTTGGTTCCTCGCTCATGCCTGATGTCCTCGTCCGCCTCCCGCTCCCCCGCCAGCCACTCCGGAGTGAAGAACCATGCCTGGTCAGTAGGAATGGAGATGTAACCCCGCACAGTGATGGTCCCATCGTCCAGGACCGCGAACTCCACCTCGTCGCCCTCACCGATATGGAGTGCCTGGCGGACCTCCTCTGGCAAGGTGAGCTGCGACTTCGCGCGAACCTTTGCGCGAGCCTTCAACCGCGGCTCCGGCTGTACCTTGCCTGTGAGCGTTGCCACGATCCACCTCCATCACACATTCGGATTCTCCGATAATCCGACTCTACCCGCTCAGGTAATCAGCTACGCCTATGCTCGGACCCTCCGTCTTGATCCCAAGACGACCAGATGGGCAAGCCAGGCCAGCGCCGCACTGACAGCACGGATCCAGTCAACCTCGTCCCGACTGCCGGTCGTGACGCGCACCTTGTGCCAAGCCTTGGACGCTCTCAGTCAGGGCGATCGATCGCGTGCCAGATCCGTGTCAGAACAGACGGGGAACCACGGTCATTCACGGGGACGTACGGGCAGCCGACCCGCCCTGACCTGCACCCCTGTCTTCCCAGCTCAGAGCGGTAAGATCAGCATCCGGTTCCCAAGCTGACAGCGCGGGTTCGATTCCCGTCACCCGCTCCAGTGACGAAAGCCCAGGTCAACCGATGGATTCGGGACCTGGGCTTTGATCTTTCGCGGACTTGTTGATCTTCGCGTGCCATAGGGTTCCGGATCACCCGGCAGGCACGAGCGTCCCAGGCCTATGCTTCACCTATCGATGTTCGATAGATTCCCATCGTAACTCGATGGAAGGATGGGCCATGGGAAAGCTGACAGTGCGTGCGCTTCGCGCCGTGCTCGTGGTGCTGCTCGCCGGCACCGTGTTCGTACAGGCATTGATGGTGTGGGTGTTGGTCAGCGGGAGCGACCCGGAGGACGGGTCGCTCCCGCTGACCCCGCTGCGCGTGATCACGATCCTGGGCATGGTGTCGGGCCAGGTCGCCCTGGTCAGCGTATGGCGGCTGGTGACGATGGTGCGACGCGGAACCGTGTTCTCCCACGCCGCCTTCCGCTACGTGGACGCCGTGATCGGCGCGATCGTGGCGGCTGCCCTCCTGTGGTTCGCGGTCACGGCCCTCAATGCGCCGGACCAGCGG
This sequence comes from Acrocarpospora pleiomorpha, assembly GCF_009687885.1. Lineage (GTDB taxonomy): Bacteria > Actinomycetota > Actinomycetes > Streptosporangiales > Streptosporangiaceae > Acrocarpospora > Acrocarpospora pleiomorpha. The sequence goes on along the minus strand of NZ_BLAF01000006.1, from coordinate 43,815 downwards.
GACGACCCGGGCGTCACTGTCATCATGGCCGGGGTTGGCCTGGCCATCCTGGGGGTCGCGCTCATCGTGCTCGTGCTGCGGATGCTGCTCGCCCAGGCCGTCGCGCGCGACGTCGAAGCGGCGCAGATGCAGGCCGAGTTGGACGAGGTGATCTGATGCCGATCATCGTCGACATCGACGTAATGCTGGCCAAGCGGAAGATGTCCGTGGGCGACCTCGCGGACCGCGTAGGGATCACGCCCGCCAACCTGGCGGTACTCAAGAACGGCCGCGCCAAGGCGGTGCGCTTCGCGACGCTCGCCGCGCTCTGCGAGGTACTCAAGTGCCAGCCGGGCGACCTGCTGCGCTGGGAGACCGAGGACGCCGCAGGCGGATGACCCGCCCCAGGGGGCGTGAAAACGCCTGGCACCGCCGGCCCCCGGTAAGACAAGGACACTCACGGTCACTCGGGACCGGCCCCAACCGCAGGCCAGCGGCCCTACGAGGCATATTCCCTACAATCCCCAAACTGACAGCGCGGGTTCGGTTCCGTCACCCGCTCAAACAAACAGACCAAGCCCTCAAGCTTGCTCCCGGCCACGAGCCATATCGCCTTTTGGCTCTTTCGCTTCTCCAACGATGTGGCGGTCGTATCGAAGGTCAGGAGGATCGAACGACCTGCAGGTCGAGCCGCCTCCCAGGGACCGGCCGTCCCAGGTGGTGGTGGCGGCGATGCGGCCCAGTGCCGCGCCCTCCCCGAGGCCGCACGGAACCAAAGACCACGAATCACCGCCACCCTGCGCTGGTACCCACCGAAGGTGGAGTTTCCGTGCGGGGCGCCCGGCCACGTGACGCGGCCCTGCACGCGTGCGCGTGCAGGGCCGCATTTGCCCGGGTTACGTTAGCCGAACGTACCGCCGGTGATCGTCGCAATCATCGTCATCGTGACCGCCCTTCGCACGGAACCGGAAGTCGGCCCAGTGCTGTGTGCCGTCGGTGAGGGTCATGACCAGCCGCCGGCACTGCCCGGCCCACGCCTTGTCGGTCTTCCAGACGTAGGTGTAATGGCCGTCGTCGTAGTGCAGAGACGATTTGCCGGAAGGGGCCGTCGGCTTGAGGGCGCCGGGTGCGCCGCCACTACAGGGGAACTGGCCGGAGGCCGGTGAACCCTGCGCCAGAATGTTCATGCCCCGGTAGCCGCCGAGCCCGAACTTGATCGGGATGGACTGGCCGGGTTCCACCACGTTGACCGCCGGCGGGTTGTACACCGGGCGGAGGAAGCCGTGGAACGGCCATGCGGGCGCCTGGACCGTGACGGTACGCGGCGCCGACGCCGAACCGCCGTCGTTGTCGCGGATGGTCACGGTCGCGGTGAACGTGCCCGGGCGGTAGGCGTGCGCCAGGAAGCACGGTGACACCGCTCCGTCAAGCACCCCGGGGCTCGTCCCGTCACCCCACTGCACCGTGCAGGTGTGCAGGTCCTGCACACCGGCGTCGGTGAACTCGACCCGCGCGCCGGAGGCGTCGACGGTCACCGCGCCGAGCACCGGCGGTGCGTTGGCGACGGTCACCGTGGTGCTGTCCGAAGCCGTCGCGCCAGCGGCATCCACCGCGGTCAGCGTCGCGGTGAACGTGCCCTCGTCGGCACAGGTCACCGACGCCTGAGCGCCTTGACCGGTGACGGCGCACGGCCCGTCCACCCCCCATGACGATGTGACACCGGCCGTGTCGTCGGTAACCGTGCCAGTGAGGGCGATCCCGGTACCCTCCACCGTCGACACGCCGTTTCCGGCGTCCACCACGGGCGGCTGGTTGTCCCGGTCGTTGTCGGTGATCCAGGCCGTGCCGACCTCACCGCGCAGCACCGTACGGCCGTCGGAGGCGGCCAGGTCGCCCAGCTTGAGCTGGAACGGCTCGGGCGACTCCACCACCGTATCGTCCACCGCCGCGGCGGTGACCACGCCGACCGGGTGATCGGCGGTGAGCTGCAGGGTTCCGGTGCCCGGCGTGATGTCGCCGGGAGCGTCGGAGCCTCCCGCGGAGGGCTCGACCAGGGTCCACGGCACCGAGACCGTCGTGCCTGCCACCGGCGCGGGGTGGACGGCGATCACGAAGTCACCTGTGCCGCCCTCGACCAGAGTCGGCGCGGTCACCGACACGTTGAGCACCTCGTCGTCGGCGACGGTCACCGTGCCGGTGTCACCCGCGGCGGCGGTGCCGTTGGTGACCTTACCGAGCGAGATGGCGAACGTCTCGTTCGGTTCGGGGGTCGTGTCGCCGTTGACGGCCAGGTGGAGCACGTCCTGGGTCTCGCCCGGGGCGAACCGGATCGTCGCCGCCGCGCTCACGTAGTCCTCGCCCGCCTTCGCGGAACCGTCGGCGGTGGCGTACTCCGCCACGACCTCCTTGCCGCTGGGCTTGGACAGCCGGAACGTGACCGCGGTGTCGGTGAGGCTGGTGTCCCCTTCCGGCACGGTGCGCGACTGCACCGAGACGGTCGGCGGAGCGTCGTCGTCGGCGATCATGCCGGTAGCCTGCGCCCGGGCGATCTTCAGGCCCAGCCGGGCACCGGTGAGCGCGAGGGTGAGCGTCTCGTCATCCTCGTCGATCGCGTCGTCGGTGACCTTGACCGGGATCGAGGCCTGCGTCTGGCCGGCCGGCACGACCACCGTGCCGGTGCCGAACACCGCGTCGTCCTCCCCGGCGGTGTCGCCCTGCAGCGACCAGGTCAGCGCGACGTCGCCGCCCAGCGCGTGGTCCAGTTTGACGGTGTACGCGCCGCCGTCCGCCTCGGTCAGCGCCGCGTCCTCCACTGTCGCGTTCACCCATGCCGCCGGTAGTTCCAGCTCCGGGTCGGCCTTGGGGCGGGTGAGCGCGAGACCGTTCCACGTGTCGGCCGCGACCTGCAGGACCACCTGGCCGTCGATCGGGACCACGGTCGGTGTGAGGACTTTGGACGTGCCGGTCCCGGCTGCGCCGTTGGTGTTGCTGCCCCAGACCATCATCGAGCCGTCGGCGCGGATGGTCAGCGTGGTCGTGGAGTTCTCGTTGTCGATGCCGACGATCGGCGGACCATCCGGCATCGGTGCGCGCGTGGGCGCCGACAACGTGCACCGCGTGTCGCCGCAGATCGGCGCGAGGTCGGCGTTGAAGTTCTCGCCCCACATCCAGATCGAGCCGTCCTCCTTGAGCGCGACCGCCGCGTCGCCGGCTACGGAGACGTCCACGACTCCGCTGCCCTGGCCGAGCGTGTCAACCGGCCGCGGAAGCCACGGGTCGCGCGCCGGGTCCTGGGTGTTCCACTTGCGACCCAGTGTCGGGTCGGTGCTGCCGCAGGAGAGCACGGTGCCGTCCTTCGTGAGGAACAGCGCGCTCGACTTGGTAATGGCGATCTGCCGTACGTTGGTGAGGTCCGGGATGCGCGTGGGATAGAGCGTGTCCACCGCGGCCCCCGAACCGTCGCAGTTCACCCGGCCCCACGCCATGACCGTGCCGTCCTCCATCAGCGCGTAATCGGACGACACGCCGGCCTGCACGTCGCGCACGCCGGTGAGCAGGGTGCCCGTGGCGTCGGCGACCACGAAGTCCGGGTACGGCCGGTTGCCGCTGGCCTCCCCGCCGCCGAGGTTGCCGGCGGTGTTGCGGCCCCAGGTCAGCACCTTCCCGTCGGTGCGGACCGCAGCGACGTGATTGTCCGTGACGGACAGTTGCCGTACGCCGGACAGCAGACCCTGCCCGCCTGGCCCCAGCGGCTGCACCGGCTGGAGCCGGATGCTGGAAGATCCGTCCCCTATCTCGCCGAAGAGCTGGTTGCCCCAGGCGCGTACGGTGCCGTCGGCGAGCACGGCGTAGCCGGTGCCCATGCCCATCTCGACCTGGACCACGTTCGCCGGGAGTACCGACTTCGTCGGCTTGGTGTAATTCGTGCCCATCTTGCCGTCGCCGATCTGGCCGTGCGTGTTGCTGCCCCAGCCGAAGACCTCACCGGTCAGGCCGCCCGGCGGCGCGTCCGGCGAGCCGCTGTCGCAGTCGTCGTCGACGCCGTTGCCGAGGAACTCGATCTGGCCGGGATGGATCGCCGCGTCCGCGTCGTCGCAGTCCGTGGTGGCAGTCCAGTTGTCACCGTCCGCGTCGGGCCGGTGGACCAGCACGTCCCAGGCCTTCGTGGCCTGGTGCCCGTCGGCGTCGGTCGCGGTCGCGACGACCTGGTGCGCGCCCGGGGCGTCCGGAGCGGTCCAGGACAGCGACCTGCCGTCGCCGGTCGGCTTCCCGTCGACGCTCCAGCTCACGGCGGGGTCGCCGCCGTCATCGGTCGCGGTGACCGAGAAGACCGCGGTCGCGCCGGTCCGCACCACCGGTTGGACGTTGTCCGGCGACGCGCCCGACAGCCGCGGGTCGGCGCCCTTGCGGGTCACGGTCGCGCCGCTCCACGCGTACGCGATGCGGCCGGCGCTGTCGGTCACCCGTAGCCCGACGACCGGCGCGCCCGGCTCGTCGAAGGTGACCGTCGGCGTCGCACCGTCGGCGTCGTCGAAGTCACGGTCACCGTCCAGGTCCCAGGCGTACGACGCCGGCGTCGCCCCGCCGCGTGCGGCCGATGCGGTCCCGTCCAGCGTGACCGGCTCGCCCTCGGTCGCGGTGTACGGGCCACCGGCGTGCGCCGTCGGGTGCGGGTCGGGCACGTGCGGGTCGCCCGCCATCGCGTCCACGATGGCACCCCAGGCGGTGAGCCCCTGGCCGACCGCGGTCACAGTCCTGGCGTGGGCGGCGATCTGCGCGTCCAGGACGGCACGGATGTCCGCTGCTCGGTAGAGCGGCCCGTAAGCGCTCCGGACGTCGCTCTCCAGGTCCGTGATCTGCGGGCCGGTCATGCCGTTCTCCCGCAGCGTGCGCCGCTCGTCAGGGGTCAGACTCTGCCGCCGTACCCGGTCGGCGAAGCCGTGGCCGAAGGCCAGCCCCTCGTCGGCGTCGTCGGTGTAGAGCGCCCTCAGGCCGGTCAACTGGCGGGATGTCGCGGCGAGCTGCCCCGCCAGGGTCTGGTGCAGGTCGCGCGTCTCGCGGGCGTGCACGAGCGCCCATTCCCGGTTGCCCGCCTGCTGCGCGCCCTTGTAGGCCTCCACGCTGCGCAGCAACGCCTCGACCAGCGCGCCCTCACCCGCGATGGCGTCCGTCGGCGCGGCCACGGGCTTGGGCACCACCGGCTGGTCGAAGTCCGGGTTCGGCGGGTCCTCGTAAATGCCCAGGTAGTGCTGGCCCTGGTTGAGCAGCAACCCGTCGAACTGCTCCTGGATCGGGCTGAAGTAGTTGCCGTACTTCAGCGCGCAGGCGGTCGGGTTACCGGCCTTGCACCCGTTCTTCAGCGCCTTCTGGACGAACTTCCACACCCGGTTCATGACCTGCCGGGTGGTCTTCCACGATTCGTATTCTTCGTACGCCGACTGTTTGAGCGACGTCAGCGCGGCGTCGGGCGGTGGCAGCTCGCCCGGGGTCTCGACCTTGATCACGCGGGAGAACACCGCGTCGTCCTCAGCCTGGAAGACCCCGTCCTGGCAGGTGTCGAACACCACGTCGTACTCGCCCTCACCGAGAGCGCCGGCCGGCGTGGTGATGCCGATGATCTCGTCGTCGAACACCGTCGCGTACTGCACGACCGTGTTCGGGCTGCCTCCGGTCACGTCGACCAGATGCCCCTGCGCTGTGCCCGGCACCACGATGTAGACGTCGCTGGTCGGGTACACGAAGTCGGGCACGCCGTCCTCCGGGCAGCCGGAGTTCTTGAACGCCAGATCCCCCCAGACCCGGACCGCCGCGTTCGCACCGAAAGTCCCGCGCGTCTCGCCGATTTTGCCGACCCATAACGTATTGCTGTTGGCGTACGACGGCGACGCTGGGACCACCAGTCCCACCGCCATGGTCGTCACCGTCAGGGCGGCAGCCGCTGCCCGTTTCCACCTGTTCACGTCGATCCCTCTACTCCTGGCCGATTCACCAGAGAGATCGTCGGTGTCAGTACTTGGAGGGCGTTTAAGGCCGACTTGGACGTAACTTCAAGTGCGCTCCCAGGGTGGGTCGTTTACTCGGCGTGAACGAGCCACAGGTCGCGGTCGTCGTCCCGGCCGTCGACGATCACAGTGTCGGCGACGGGCGGGTATCCGGTGGCGATGAGGGTGTACTGGCCGCCGGTCAGGTCGGCGAAGGTGTACGCGCCATCCGCACCCGTGGTCGTGGTGCCGACCACGTTCCCGGCCGTGTCCAGCAAGGTCACCCGCGCGTCGTTCAGCGGGACGCCGTCGCGCGCGCGTACGGTGCCCCGGATCCGGACGCCGGGCCGCAACTCGACGTCCTGCCTGGTCTGACCGGTGCCGTTGACCTCGACCGGAACGGCGGCGGGGCGATAGGAGACCGCGCTGACCGCGAGCGTGTAGCTGCCCGAGTCCACCCCGGAGAAGCTGTAGCAGCCCGCTGCGTCGGTGCTGCCCGAGGTGACGACCTCGCCGCGGACGTCGGTCAGCACGATCACCGCGCTGGGCACCCGCCTGCCCTCCAGGTCGCGTACGACACCGGTCAGCTTGTTCGAGCTCGCGAGGATCAGGTGGAAGTCGACCGGCTGGTCTCCCACCACCAGGGTGGCCACCTGCGGATCATGATGAGCGGCCGAGGTGATCAGGACATAGGTGTCGGTGCCAGGCGTCCAGACGCTGTAGGCGCCATCGGCTCGGGTCAGGGCCCGGCCGAGCTGGTGGCCGCGCACGTCGATCAGAGTCAGTGTGGCATCGTCGACCGGTTGTCCGTCGTCACCACTGACGCAACCGCGGATCTCGACACCGCCCTCCGGCCGGTCCGCCCAGGTGGCACGCACCGCGTCGGCAGGCGCCAGGGCGGTCACCTTCGCCGCGACCGGAGCGGCGGCCACGTTCCCGCCGGGAAGGCAGGCGGCGAGAAGGAAGGCGAGGAGGGCGGCGCCGGAGCCGACGACCATGACGACGCGGAAACCGTCCTCGGAGGGAAGAGCGACCGAGCCGAACGTGGTGGTCATCTGGGCTAGGACGACACCCGCCGCGGCGCTGGCGATGGTGGTGCCGACGGCCCGCATGAGGGTGTTGAGGCTGTTCGCGGCGGCCGTCTCGGACACCGGCACGGCGCCCATGACGAGGGCGGGCATGGAGGCGTAGGCGAATCCGATACCGGCTCCAATGACACAGGAGACCAGGACGAGGTGCCAGACCTCGGACATCAACGCGATGTTGAGGCCGTAGCCGGCGGCCACGATGACGGCCCCGATCATCAAGGTCACCTTGGGCCCCTTGGCCGCGGACAGGCGAGCCGACAGGGGCGCCAGGACCATCATCACCAGGCCGAACGGCGCCATGACCAGGCCTACGGTCAGCATCGACTGCCCCAGGCCGTAGCCGGTGGCCACGGGCAGTTGCAGCAGTTGCGGCAGCACCAGGGACATCGCGAACATCGAGAAGCCCAGCATGAGGGAGGCGAGGTTGGTGAACAGCACCTGACGCCGTGCGCTGGTGCGCAGGTCCACCATCGGCTCCCTGGTACGCAGCTCCCACCAGCCCCACAGCAGCAGCACGACAACCGCCGCGGCGAACAGGCCGATGGTGAGGGCGTCGCTCCAGCCCCAGTCGGCGCCCTTGGAGATCACCAAGAGCAGGCACACCAGCGCGGCCGACAGCCCGGCGGCGCCGACCAGGTCGAAACGCCCGCCACTGCGCACCGCCGATCTGGGCACGAACGTCAGCACCAGCACAGCGGCCACGACACCGAGACCCCCTGAGGTCCAGAACAGCGCGTGCCAGTCGGCGTTCTCGGCGATGAGGGCGGCGCCCGGCAGACCCATGGCACCGCCCACGCCGAGCGAGGCGCCCATCAGCGCGGTCGCGGAGCCGAGCCTGTCGGCGGGCAGTTCGTCGCGCATGATGCTGATGCCGAGCGGGATGACGCCGGCTGCCAGGCCTTGCAGAGCCCGTCCGACGACCATCGGGATCAGAGAGTCACTGAGAGCGCACGTGACGGACCCGGCGACCAGCAGGATCAGGCTGATCAGAAGCATGCGCCGCTTGCCGTGCATGTCTCCCAGCCGTCCCATCACCGGCGTGGCGACCGAGCCTGCCAGCAGCGTGGCCGTGATCGCCCAGGTGGCGTCGGCGGCCGCGGCTCCCAGGAGCTTGGGGAACTCGGGAATCAGCGGGATCACCAGGGTTTGCATCACCGCCACCACGATCCCGGCGAAGGCGAGCACGATCACGAAAGCGCCCGACCGCGACGGACCGTCCGCCTGAGCAACGCGGGAGGAGAAATTCGCCATGCGCATCTCCATACAGGCTCTGAGCAGGCAAAGAACGAGGTTCTCGTGAATCAGTCGCTCGTCCGGGGAGATCCGGGTGGATTTATGACCACACTGAGAGGCCACACCTCGAAGTAGGTCCTGCGCTACTCGATCTCCAACTCGACGACGCCGGACCAACGCATCGGGCCGTGACGGCGACGACGTTCCGCATGTTCGACGCCCCCACCTCAGGTCTCGGCCAGCGACGAGGAAAGTCAACGGGCTGTTCGGGGCGAACCCGTTGCAAGCAAAGAGCTTGATCGCTTCCGGGGCGTTCTCTGCTCAAAGCCACCGTCTTGATCCCCCCAGGACGACCAAGTGGGCACAGCTTCACACTGACAGCGGAGATCCTGCCCCTGGGGCACACGGGGCCAACAAGAGTCATCGATGGTCTCGCTGACACTAGGCAGGCGTTAGCTATTGTGATTAGCATAAAAGCTATGAGCGATAGCTTCAGTCCTGGAGCCTGTGATGCCTAGGGCGGGCCTGACCCAGGCCCGGGTCGTCGATGTGGCGATCGCCCTTGTTGACGAACGCGGCCTGGCCGCCCTGACCCTCGCCGCCGTCGCCGAGCGCTGTGGGGTCGCCGCCCCATCCCTCTACAAACACGTCAGCAACATCGCCGATTTGCGCACCCTGGTCGGCGTACGCGTGATTCAGGAAATGACGGGGGAACTGGCCACCGCCATTTCCGGCCGCAGTGGCGCCGACGCCGTGGCCTCCCTGATGTGGGCCTACCGCGACTATGTGACCGAGCACCCGGCGCGCTACGCGGCGATGCCGGTCGACCCGCTGCACCAACCGGAGTTCGCCGAGGCCGGGCGGCGCATGCTGGAGGTCATACAGGCCGCCCTGCGCCCCTGGGACCTCGACGAGCCGAACCTGATTCATGCCATCCGGACGGCCAGGGTGATCGTCCACGGCTTCGCCTCACTGGAGGCGGCCGGCGGCTTCGGACTGCCGCACGGCCTCGACGAGACCTTCGAACGCGTGATCCGCATGTTCCTCACAACCCTTCCCGAACTCTGAGACTGGAGAAGACCGATGCCCCCTACCCGTGTCCGCCTCGCCGCCGGCGGCCTGGCCTTGGCCGGAGTCCTCTTCTTCCTCTACCCCGCGCTACGCCCCTGGCGTGAGGAGTCCACACTGGACGGAGCGCTACAGGCGATGTCCTCGCCGTGGTGGGTGGCGACCCACCTGTTCGCGATGATCGGCTTCATCCTGGTGCCGCCGGCGCTGCTGGCCGTACGCCGAGTCGTCGACGCGACGCGGTCCGAACGGCTCGCCGTCACCGCCGCCGTCACCACCTGGATCGGCGTCGGCCTGACCCTGCCGTACTACGGCGCTGAGGATTTCGCGCTGAACACGATCGCGGCGAAGGTCGCCGACGGTCAGCCTCTCGACCTGCTCGACCTCGCTGACAGCATCCGCTATCACCCAGCGGCGGTCACGGCCTTCCTGATCGGCCTGCTGTTGCTCGCCATCGGCCCGATGCTCGCGGCCATGGCGATCTGGCGCTCCGGGGCGCTGCCGCGATTCAGCGGGATCCTCTTCGCCGTCGGCTTCGCCCTGTTCATCCCACAGTTCTTCGCCCCGCCGGCGGGCCGGGTGGCGCACGGTGTCCTCGTGGCGGCCGGCTGCATCTGGCTGGCCGTCGCGCTCTGGCGACTCCCCTCCCGCCCGGCCGCTGCACAGCTGCCGTGACCTTGACTTCCTCGACAGGGTGGGCGGAATAGCCGCTCCACGTGTGTAAGCCCAGATCATCCGATGAATTCGGAGTCTGCGCTTTGCTCACTTCTAAGGGCTTGTGCGGCCTGCCAGCGCGACCAGCGCCCGGATGTCGTGCCGTCCCGCATGCGGTCCCCGGCGAGGACCTCCGGATGGAGTCGCGGACGGCTCGCACTACGCCGGAGGTCCTTGCCGTTATCTCCCTGTGGCTACGTCAGACTGGCGCAACTCTGGGCGTCCGCGTCCTTGGCCGCCTTCGGCGCCCAGCGGACGTTCGCGAACGACGCGGAGAACGCGCCTTCGGCGTAGACGACGAAAGGCATGTTTATGTTCTCCATGTCGAGACCGACGCCAGCCGTGAAGCAGGCGATTGGGATCTTGACGGTCGCCTTGCTCCCAACCGGTAGGTTCCGGAACAGCGATGTCGCGGCCACCTCGGAGAAGCACGGGAAAATGCAGTGCACGCCGACCATGGTCCGCGCCGCCGGGGGCTGGTGGACGATCGTGTCGAAGACCAGTGCGGCGTCCGCGTTCAGGTAGCCGCGCAGGTCGCTGCCGCCCGCCGGATCCCGCAGGAAGATCTGCCCAGGGCCGACGCCCGTCCAGGTCACCTTGAGGCCGTCCTGCTGCGCGTTCACGTCGGACGGCACCACGTTGATCTCTGAATGCGTTGCCTGGCGATCGACGCCGATCTCGGTGTCGGTGTCGGCGGAGCCGATGAAGCTCTTGTACGGCGCGACGTCCATGCTGTTGTAGATCTCGAGATCCTCCGTGGCGGTGCCGCCACCCGTCTGACCGCAGCCGGACTCCGGGGTGGTCTCGTCGAGCGTCCCGACCGAACCGGTCTGCCCATAGCGCAGGCCGTACCCGAGCGGGAAGAGCGGGTCGTAACCGGCATCACCCGGGTTGAGCGGGGGCTGACACGCGGCCTTCGGCCAGGAGTACGACAGCTTGCCGGTGTAGCCGGCGCCTCTGTGCGAGCCGCGCACGAGCAGGTCGGCCACGCCGCCGCCCTCCGTGCCCGGGAGCCACGCGACGACGAACGCGTCGGAACGGTTGAGCTCCTTGTTGACCCACAACGGGCGGCCCGTGACGTACACGGTGACGACCGGCGTCCCCTTGCCGCTGACCTTGTCCAGGACGGCGAGGTCACCGGGATAGAGCTTGGACGCCTCCAGCGAGCGCCGGCCGAGGTCGCCGAGGAACTCCGCGTACGGCGTCTCGCCGATCACCGCGATGACAGCGTCGTACGCCGAGGGGTCGACTCCGTCAGCCGTCTCGCTGAACGTGACATTGGCGGCGCCCAGCACCTCCTTGAGGCCGCCGAGGATCGTCGTGCCGTTCGGGAAGTCGGCGTTGGTGTTTTCGGTGCCTTGCCAGGTGAGGGTCCAGCCGCCGGTCTGGTTCTGCATGCTGTCCGCGCTCTTGCCCACGACGAGGACCTTGGAACCGGGGGCGAGCGGCACGACCTTGCTGTTGTTCTTGAGCAGAACCTGCGACTGCCGTACGGCCTTGCGGGCAAGCTCCCTCGCCTGCAGCGCTCGGGCGGACCCGGCCATGGCGCGCGCCGAGGGCTTCCGCGCGTCGAACACGCCGGCGCGCAGTTTCACCCGCAGGATGCGCGTCACCGCGTCGTCGATGCGCGACATCGGGATCTCGCCGCTCTTGACCTGCGCGATGGTGTTGGCGATCAGCGCCTTCCAGGCGTACGGCGCCATCACAACGTCGATTCCGGCGTTGATGGCCTTCGCGCAACTGGAGTTGGTGCATCCGGCGACCTGGCCGATGGCGTTCCAGTCGGAGACCACGACGCCGTCGAAGCCCATCTTCTGTTTGAGAATGTCGGTGATGACGCGCTTGCTGCCGTGGATCTTGCCCTCGTTGATACCGAGGTCCGCGTTGGTCCAACTGTTGAAGGACGCAACCACGGTCTGCGCACCTGCTGCCAGTGCGCCGTAGTATCCCTGGCCGTGGATGTTGATCATCTGGGCCTCGGAGGACGGGTTGACTCCCTGGTCCTGCCCCTTGATGGTGCCGCCGTCACCGATGAAGTGCTTCGCGGTCGCGATGATGCCGCCACCGTGCCCGAGCTTGCCCTGCAGACCCTTGACGGCCTCATATGCGTAGGCGCGGGTGATCCGCGGGTCCTCGGAGAAGCCCTCGTACGTGCGTCCCCACCGGTCGTCCCTGACCACGGCCACAGAGGGCGCGAATGCCCAGTCCTGCCCGGTCGCGCGGATCTGCGCGGCGGTCGCCGACCCGATGTCACGGATGAGACAGGGGTCCTGCGCGGCTCCCAGGCCGATGTTGTGCGGGAAGATCGTCGCGCCGTAGACGTTGTTGTTGCCGTGAACAGCGTCGATGCCCCAGATGACCGGGATCTTCGTCCTCGTGCTGACGGACGCCGCCCAGTAGGCGTCGGCGAGGTCGAGCCAGGCCTTGGGCGAGGCGTGCTTGTCGCCGCCTGGCCATGATCCGCCGCCGTTGAGCACCGAGCCGATGCGGTACTGCTTGACCTCCTCTGGAGTGATGGCGCCGATCTCGGGCTGTGTCATCTGCCCGACCTTCTCGGCGAGCGTCATGCCGGCGAGGATCTTCGCCACCCGCTTCTCGCCGGCTCGGTCCCGCTCGACCTGGCTCTTGACCTTCGGCCAGTCGGCGAGCGTGGGCAGGCTCCGCGCAATGCGAGCGCAGCCGTCGTAGTCCAGGGCGGGCTTTGCGATCATCGGCTGGTGGGCGCCTTCGGCGGTCTCGGCGTCGGCGCTGGGGAATCCGGCGGCACCACTTGCCAGTAACGCGAGGCCGGCCAGCACCGCGACCGTGCGTCGACGAGCCGGGGGCCGGGCGAGAGGTCTGATCATGAAGTGTCCGTTTCTCGATGCGGCGGCGACGGTCGGGGCGGTCTGCTGCGGCCGCGTTACGCAGATCGTGAACTGCGGCGGTAGCCCGGCTCAACTTCGAAAGCGCTCTCACGCGCGTGCGACCCGAAGCCGCAAAGAAGCGAGGAACTACCCGACCATCGCGCCCGACCTACCGCACGGCACCGGCAAGCCAGGTCGTCGGGCGCACGAAAACGCTCTCTCCGAACTTATTCCTGAGCGAGGATTTGGGCCAGCGGGAGGCGCTGGATCATCAGGGCCGGCGCCAGGGAGGCCAGCACCCCGAGGATGACCGCGATAAGTCCGGCCACAAGGGCGGCGATCGTGATGATGACAACCACCGGGAGGCTCGCGGCGGAATCAAGCCAGGCGAGTGGACCGGTGAGTGTCAGCGACGCGAGCACGCCCGCAGCCATCCCGAGTAGAGCCCCGAGAAGACCGATGGCCGCGCCTTCGGTGACGACCAGGGGGACAGCGACCCGCTCGACCAGCCGGCGGCGCGCAAGGCCGCCAGTTCGGCGTCCCTCTCTCGCACGCCCAGGTAGAGGACATCCGCTACGGCCAGCGCCGCCAGGACGAACAGCAGCGCGATCGCGGCGTAATCCGCGGGCCGCGCCTGTACCACGATCGCGTCGCCCAGGAGGGAACCGACCACACGGCCGCGAAAGCCGTACGTCACGCCGAGCAGCACGGTCAGTCCGAACACGGCCACCGTAGGCGCCGCCGTGCCCAGGATCATCCGCCCCGGCACGCGGGTCAGCCCGAGCTATGCCGCTGAGCCACGCCGTACTCGCCCTGCTCGCTGACGGGCCAAGCCACGGATACGAACTGAAGACCCGGTTCGAGGCAGCCGTCGGCCCTCAATGGGGCGGCCTCAACATCGGACATCTGTACCAGATCCTCGACCGGCTGGTCCGAGATGGCCACGTCGCCCAAAGCGACCGGCCGGACAAGACGCTCTACCAGCTGACCGAAGCCAGCGTGGGAGTTCTTACCGAGTGGGCCGCAACGCCGTGGGTGCGTTCGTCCGGCTTCCGCGACGAGTTGTTCCTCAAGCTGCTCGCCGCCACCCGACTCGGGAAGGAGACGCTGAGCGCGTTCGTATCCGCTCAGCGCCAGTCCTATCTCTCCGATCTGGCCGGGCTGACCCGGCTGCGGAGAGAGGAGAATAACCCCCTGGTGGCACTGCTCATCGACGCGGCGATCGCCCACACGAAGGCCGACCTCCAGATCGTCGAGGGTGCCGACCAGCGGCTGGCCGAACTCGTCCATGCTTTCCCTCTCCCCAGAGATCAGCACGGTGAGCAAGTCGGCCCTTCCACGAACCGCAAGCGGGCCTAGCCCGATTCAGACACCCTGCGTGCAGGCCGCGCATGCCTTCACAACTAGGGGATGCCCGGGTGCGATCATGGCCGGGTGGTTAACGTCACCTTGGACGATTCCGATGGCTCCGTGGTCCTGGTGAAGCTCCAGGCTGAGACATGGGAACTCAACATCTGGGCGCCTGTAGCGGACTTGGCACGCCTCCGCGACATCAGGCAGGCAGATTGGGATTCTCGTCGTTCCATCGCCGTGGGCGCCTGTGCCGGCTCTTCCGTCTTCTGGACAGTGAGTGAGGACCAGGCGGCCATCCTCATCGGCCGTGACGACGAGACGTGGGACATGGGGATCAGCGTGCCAATCGAAACCATAGATGAGATCGCCCGTCTCGCCGGTGAGCGCCTGTGACACTGCCGACCTTCTGCGAGTTGTGATCAACCGGAGGGAACGAAAAGACCAGGCGGGTCGCCCTCTTCACCAGCCCCGCTGATGTGTGTGTCCACCTCGGATCTCAACCGGCCCGATCGCGGTCACGAACCTGAGTACAACCGCTCCAGTCCCACCAGCTGCACCCGCCCGTCGCTACGCGCCGCTGCTTCCTGCAGCGCCGGCATGAACCCCATCCCGCTGAACAGCAGCAGCCGCCCCGGCGCCTCGCCCCTGGCCGCGAGTAGCGCCGCCACCCGCTCCAGCCGCTCCAAGTGCCCGAGCCCCACAACATCCCCCCACTTGGCCTCCCCAATGGCCAACAGCGCACCGTCAGCGCCACGGACCGCGACGTCCACCTCATGACCCGTGCGGGTGGCGGCGTCGTGCACGACCCCGGACTGGACGCTCCCGGCCATATCGCCCAGCGTCTCCTCAGAGGCGAAGTCCTCACACCACACCCGACACATTCGCTCGTACACCGGCCCCGCCACGTTGCTACGGAAGCGAGGCTGGGCGGTACGCCAGATCCGCTCGGTACGCCCCTGCCGCACCCGCTCCAACTGCGCCCAATAGGGACGCATGATCGCGTGATAGAAGCGGACCAGAGGCTCAGTGATCCGATACTCAGAGCGGTTGCGGCGGAAGGCGTCAGGATCGGCCACCAGGAGGCCGGCATCCTCCAGCACGGTCAGGTGGTGGGAGATGTCGACGGCTTTGCGCTCGATTCTGCCCGCGATGCCGCTGCGGGTCGCGTTGCCCTCGGCGACCGCGGCCAGGACCGTGTGATACAGGCCGGTGTCGCGCAGCGCCGGGTCCTCAGCGAGCAGGAAACGCACCTCACGGAAAAGAGGACTGGCCGGGTTGAGAACATACTCCACGACCCAGCGGTCGAAGTCGGCCAGACCCACCGGGGCGACCCCGGCCAGATACTCGGTGCGGTAGGCGGGAGTGCCGCCCACGACGAAGTAGACCAGGGCCGCCAACCGAGGCTCAGCCGCCAGCCCCCAGAACTCGGCGGCCAGCCGGAAGTTGAAGGTGGGCACAACCAGTTCCAGCCCGGCCCGCCCGCGCAGCGGCGCTTGACCGGAGAGCAGGCCCCCCATGAAGGAGATCGACGACCCGCACAGCAGCAGACGTGACCGGGACGCCCCCCGCTGCTCGCGGCGTGGCGACAGTGCCTTCTGGATGACCGACGGCAAGTCCTTGGCGTCGCGCACCAGGTAGGGAAACTCGTCCAGGACGACCGGGACGGTCCGCTCGGCACCCAGGGAGAGCAGGCCGTCGATCGCCTCCTCCCAGCTTTCGAACCTGACCCGCCCCGGCGTCCCGGCGAAGGCGGAGACGGCTTCCCCGACTTGGCGCAGCGCCTCCGCCCTGGGCACAGCCTCAGTGGCGGCGTAGTAGAAGCCCCCGGTCGCCTCGCAGACGGCCTCCAGCAGGAACGTCTTGCCCTGCCGACGTCGCCCGGAGACCACGCCGAGCGTTGCACCCTGGGCGTCGTTGGCGAAAAACCGCGAGAGCTGTTCCCACTCCCAGTCACGGTCGAACATGTCCGATGGCCGCGGCAACGACATTTTTGACCTCTGTTTTTAGGAGCACAGTTCTTAAAAGTGTACTCCTACATTTGGACGCGGGTAGGCGCCAAGCGGTTGCGGCGAAACCAGCCGGCATCGCCTTCCACGCCACCTGTCTCATGCGTGCCCTGCCTGCATCGCAACCGGACTGCTTCCGAGCGGTGCACGACTGGCGCTTCCGTGCCAGAACTGGCCGGGACCAAGGTCTCTCACGGGGACTCGCGTCAACCGACCCGCGCTGACCTGCTTCACTGTTTCCCAGCTCAGGACGGCAAGATCAGTATCTGATTCCAAGCTGACAGCGCGGGTTCTATTCCCGTCACCCGCTCCACGTGTGAAGGCCCGGGTCGGGATGCGGATCCCGATCCTGGCCTTGATCGTTTCTGGAGCTGTTCGATCTTTTCGGGCCATTAGCCGACTATTGGTGTTGATCAACCTGCTGGGATCAGCGCTCCCGCCGCTGCGTCATGCTCGTTGTCATCGCGCGCAGTTCAGACCTTGATGACGATGACGCGTCCGCCGCACAGGGCGGCGAGGTCCTCAGGGTCGGAGGTGAGAACCGTGACCGGGCCAGGGGCAGCGAGGGCGGTGGCGCTGAGCATGGCATCGATGGCGTACTTGTGCCCGTGCAAGGCGGCGTCGGACAGAAGTGTGGCGGCGTGGCGGGCGATCGGTTCGGTGACCGGCTCGACGACAACGCGGGACAGCGTCCACTCCAGGGCCGGCCGGTTGATACGGGGGTGGACCACTTCGACGAGGGTGGCGGCGGAGGTGATGACGCGGAGATCGTCAGCGCGGGCGAGGGCGAGCCATGCGGTGACCGTGCGATCGCGCAGGACCGCCTTGGCCAGTCCCTCGCTGTCGAGGACCATGGTGCCGCCGGGGGTGGCGGGAGAACGGGTCACGCGGCGCCCGCCCCACCATGGGCCCGTCCCTGCCGGGCCTGGTGGAGCTGGTCGCGCAGCGCCTGAACCTCGTCGTCGGTGATGGGGCCGTGCTCGGCCTCGGCGACCTGGATGAGCTCACTGAGGTTGTCGCGCTCGATCTGGCGGGCGACGGCGGCGGCGACGTAGGCGGACAGGCCAGAAGGGCCGCTCCGGGACCTGGCGGCCTCCGCGATGTCGCGCGGCATGGTGATCGAATACTTGCCAGTAGGCTCACTCATGCTCCCTATCCTACCTCTTATCCTCCTGCGACTTCGCGAGCGCTTGCTCGCGTCGGGGAGGACCGCACCGGCGAGAGCTGAGCGCTCTGCTTACAGGCCACATCGCGGCCGGTCGCCCCAAAGCGGCCCTCAAGACGGCGTGTAGCTGAGCCGCGCAGTCCCCGCCGGTCTCATGGTCGGCCGGGACTGTGCGCGCCAGAACCGTCGGTGACGGATCAGCGATCAGGCCGTACGGCGGGCAAGGAGGTGGGCCTGTGGGAAGCCTCGCTGGGGGTCCTCGCCAGGAGCGACGATCAGCCGGGCCACCTCGGCGAGCCGGGCCTTGAGTAGCAGCTCGGCCACGCGGTCGGGCGAATACCGGTAGGCGAGGGACACCTTGTGGTCGAATGCCTCCGCAAGCTCGGCGGGGTCGTCGTATCCCTGGAAGCAGAGCAGCAGGTGGCCGCCGGGCCCGAGCACGCGGTGGAACTCGGCGAGCGTTTCGGGGAGCCGCTCAGGCGGGGTGTGGATGATCGAGTAGTTGGCGAGAACCCCGGCGAGGGAGGCGTCCTCCACATCGAGGGCACCGATCAGCCCCACCTCGAAGCGGAGCTCCGGATGGGCGCCGCGGGCGAGCGCGATCATCTCCGGCGACAGGTCGATACCGAAGGCGGTGACGCCGAGGGAGCGGAGATACGCGGTGATGTGGCCGGGGCCGCACCCCACGTCCGCCACCAGGCCGTCGCCGGCGGCCCGGACCAGCTCGGCGAAGAGGGCGATCATCACGCGATTGAGCGGGTTGGCAGGAAAATGTTCGTCGACGAACTCGGCGTAACGGGCGGCGGCGTCGTCGTAGGCGGTACGAGTGGCGGTGAGATAGTCCGGCTCGGTCATGGGGGGCCATGCTAGTTCCGCGACCGACGAGCGCTCCGAAATACCCAACCTGCAGTGAGCTTGATCGCCGTGCGCGTGCCAGATTGAACGGCGATCAACGGGAACCCATGGGCACTCAACCACTGCCGAGCCGCACGCTCGTTTCCAGCTCAGCGTGGCGGGATCAGTCGCCTATTCCCAAGCTGACAGAGGGACCCTCGCGCTAGGAAGCATTGGCGGGGCGGTGCCGAATATTGATAGGAGGTCGGCCCGCGTCCCTGCGCGAGGACGGGCCGACCGGCGTCCGACTTGGGTGCGGCGGCCCGGCTGACCAAGGTGGGGTCTGTCACTCTGGGCGGTTATTCGCCCCGCCGTCCTGGGTTTCCTTGGGGTGGGTGTAGAGGATTTCGCGGGCCTGCTCGGCGGCGCGGGTGAATTGTTCGGCGACGAAGGCGAGGTAGCGGGCGATGTTCTCGAGGCGGACCGCGGCCGGGGAGTGGGGGCCGAGCACGCCGGCGCCCTGCCGGGCGACATCGACGAGCTGGACGAGGGACCGGGCGCTGGCGATCGTCGATTGGTGCCAGAGGTCGTCGTCGACGACGTAGCGTTCGCGCCGGCGTTCGTCGCGTTCCCGGCGGACGAGGTCCTGGCTCTCCAGGAAAGTGATCGCTTTGGAGATGGACGCCGGGCTGACCTGGAGCCGCTGGGCGAGCTCAGAGGCGGTGAGACTGCCGGCGTCGGTGGTGAGGAGGCAGACCAGCACCCGCGCCATCATCTTGGACAGGCCCGAAGCCATCATGACGGTGGTGAACGTCTCCTCGAACTCACGGACGGCCTCGGCGTCGCGCCCGTACGGCTGGAGGGCCGACTGCGACCCCTGGGACGAGCCGGGCCCACGCCGGCGGGCGCGGCGTTCCGTGGCGCGGTGGGCCAGGTCGGAGCGGTAGCCGGTGGGGCCGCCGTTGCGCATCACTTCACGCGTGACCGTCGAGGTCGGGCGGTCGAGGCGTCTGGCTATCTCCGCGTAGGCGAGCCCGTCTCCCAGCCCCAGGGCGATCTGCTGGCGTTCCTGCTGGGTGAGCCTGCCCCCTGGCATCGCGTTCTCCTTCGCGCTCCGTGATGCCTCGAGCATAGCGTTCGCTCCCATTCATTGCAACATTCACAGCTTCCCATGTTGCATTAACCGACAGATTGTTGCAACAGTTTTATGCCATCTAGCTGGGATAATGCATCTTCAACGCAATGAGTTAGTTGAAGAATCCGTGAAGGCAACGTAGCTTTTCCATTGTTAGAAACAACGAACGACACAGCACTGGGAGAGCATGATGCAGAAGTTCGACACCCCCGCCCCGATCTCCGCCGTCCTGGACGTCCCCGCCGGGCGGGTGCAGTTCATCGCCGCTGACCGGGCCGACACCGCAGTCGAGATCCGCCCTGCGGACGCCTCGAAGAGCCGCGACGTACAGGCCGCGGAGCAGACCAAGGTCGAATACGGCGACGGCGTCCTGCGGATCGAGGTGCCGGTGAAAAGCCAGCTTTTCGGAGCCTCCGGATCCATCGAGGTGACGGTCCAGCTGCCCGCCGGTTCCCGGGTCGAGGTCAAGGCCGCCGCCACCGAGTTCCGGGCCGTCGGACGGCTGGGCGATGTGACCTTCGAGGGCGCGTACGACCAGATCAAGGTCGACGAGGCCGCGAGCGCCCGCATCACCGCAGTCGCCGGTGACGTCTCGGTCGGCCGTCTCACCGGCGCCGCGGAGATCAGCACCGCCAAGGGCGACATCCGCGTCGCCGAGGCCGTACGCGGCCAGGTCGCCCTGCGCACGGACATGGGCGACATCGAGGTCTCCGTGGCGCCGGGCGTCTCGGCCTCGCTGGACGCCGGCACCGGCTACGGCCGGATCCACAACGCGCTCAAGAACACCGAAGGCGCCGCCGCTCAGCTCGGCATCCACGCGACCACCGCCTACGGCGACATCGTCGCCCGCAGCCTCTGAGGAGCAC
Source organism: Acrocarpospora pleiomorpha (assembly GCF_009687885.1). Lineage (GTDB taxonomy): Bacteria > Actinomycetota > Actinomycetes > Streptosporangiales > Streptosporangiaceae > Acrocarpospora > Acrocarpospora pleiomorpha. Next base: position 23,547 of record NZ_BLAF01000006.1, on the reverse strand, counting down.
CATCATGACGAACCTGGCCATCGCGGCGAACGGGCTGCGCAAGTCCTACGGCGACAAGGTTGTGCTCGACGGCGTCGACCTGGCCGTCCCCGAAGGAACGATCTTCTCCCTGCTCGGGCCGAACGGGGCAGGCAAGACCACCACCGTCCAGATCCTGTCCACCCTGATCCCCGCCGACGGCGGCGCAGTCCAGGTCGCCGGATTAGACCTGGCCCGCAAGCCGGACGACGTGCGCGGCGCGATCGGCGTCACCGGGCAGTACTCGGCCGTCGACAAGCTGCTCAGCGGCGAGGAGAACCTGCTCCTCATGGCCGACCTCAAGCACCTGTCCCGCCGGGACGGCAAGCGCAAGGCCGCCGAACTGCTCGACCGCTTCGACCTGGTCGACGCGGCGCGCAAACCGGCCAGCACTTACTCGGGCGGCATGCAACGCCGCCTCGACCTGGCGATGACCCTGGTCGGCGACCCCCGCCTGATCTTCCTGGACGAGCCCACCACCGGCCTCGACCCGCGCAGCCGCCGCTCCATGTGGCAGATCGTCCGTGAACTCGTCGCGAGTGGCGTCACCATCTTCCTCACCACCCAGTACCTGGAGGAGGCCGACGAACTCGCCGACCGCATCGCCCTCCTCGACCACGGACGGCTGATCGCCGAAGGCACCGCCGAAGAGCTCAAGCGGCGCATCCCCGGGGGCCACATCGAGCTCACCTTCGCCGACGCGCACCTGCTCGACGCGGCTCGCCACCTCGTCGGGGCCGGAGTCGCCGACCCCGAGGCGCTCACCCTGCAAGTGCCGAGCGACGGCAGTGTCCGCGCGATCCGCGAACTGCTCACCCTCCTGGACGAACGCTCGATCGACATCGCCGAGATGAGCGTGCACACCCCCGACCTCGACGACGTCTTCCTCACCCTCACCGGCCAGCAGAAAGTGGAGGCCACCCGATGAGCACCCTGTCCCTCGCCATGCGCGACAACTCCACCATGGTCCGGCGCCAGCTCAAGCGCCTGCTCCGCTACCCGTCCATGACCGTGCAGCTGGTCGCCACTCCCGTCATCATCCTGATCGTGTTCGTCTACGTCTTCGGCGGCACCCTCGGCGAAGGACTCGGCGGCGGCGGCCGCGACGCCTACGTCAACTACGTCGTCCCCGGCATTCTGCTCATGGCGGTGGCCACCGCCGCGACCGGAACCGCCGTCATGGTCGCCACCGACATGACCGAAGGCATCATCGCCCGCTTCCGCACCATGCGGATCTCGCGCGCCTCCGTCCTGACCGGCCACGTCGTCGGCAGCGTCATCCAGCAGCTCCTCGGCATGGCCGCCGTCATCGGCATCGCCTTCGCGCTCGGCTTCCGCCCGAACGCCACCGCCGTCGAATGGCTGGCCGCCGCCGGCCTGCTCACCCTGTTCGTCGTGGCCATCACCTGGCTGTCGGTCGCCCTCGGCCTGAAGTCCCTGACCCCCGAGGCCGCCAGCAACGCCCCCATGCCCCTGATCCTGCTGCCCTTCCTCGGCAGCGGCTTCGTCCCCACCGACTCCATGCCCACCGTCCTGCGCTGGTTCGCCGAATACCAGCCCTTCACCCCGATCATGGAAACCGTCCGCGGCCTCCTCCTCGGCACCCCGATCGGCAACAGCGCGGTCATCGCCACCGCCTGGTGCGCCGGCATCGCCACCGTCTCCTACCTCTGGGCCAAGAACATCTTCAACAAGGCCTGACCATGAACCGACCCAACAGGGCCGCCAGACCACTCAACGGGTCTGGCGGTCCGTTCGTTTGCAACCTCGCTGGTACGCATGTGCCGCGAGCCGGTGCTGTCCATCAAGCCACTCCGCTCACGCTGGGAGTCTGGGGTGCATCCGGACCCCAAAGGTGGAGAACGAGCGGATGGCTTGGCGGAGCCTAGACTTGCGGCATGCCGATCCACCTGAGCCTGCTCGACGGTGTGCGGTGGCGGGGACAGCCGGTGGTCGGCGAGAGGGCTCAGGCGCTGCTCGCGGCCCTCGCGCTCGCCTGCCGGACCGTGAACGCGGACCGGCTCGTCGCGGAGGTGTGGGGGGACAGCGAACCGGCCAATCCGGCGAAGGCGCTGCAGGTCCTGGTGTCCCGCACCAGGTCGGTCGTGGGGTCGGAGGCGCTGGTCACGGAAGGGGCCGGCTACCGGCTCGAGGTTCCGCCCGACCGGGTCGACGCCGGTCGGCTGCACGGTCTGGCGGGCCGGGCGCGGGCGCTGCTCGTCGAGAATCCGGCCGCGGCGGCCGCGGCGGCGAAGGAGGCGCTCGCGCTGGGCATCGGGGCGCTGCCGCCTGCGGGCGGCGGCCCGCTGGCCGAGGTGCGCCGGCGCGCGGAACACGACCTGGCGTCCGCGCGGGTCGTGCTCGCCCGGGCCCGGAGCCGCAGCGGCGACCACGGCCCCGCCCTCCCCGAACTCGAGGAGGCTGTGCGCGTCCACCCCGAGGACGAGGGGCTGCTCGCCGACCTCCTGCACAGCGAGGCGGCGGTGCGCGGAACGGGCGCCGCGCTGGACCGCTTCGAGCGCTACCGGTCGGACCTGCGCGACCGGATCGGCGCCGACGTCGGCCCGGAGCTGCGACGGGTCCATCGTGAGCTGCTGGCGCTCGACAGCCCCGTGCGCGCCGGCGTGCGCTTCGACACGACCCCGCTGCTCGGCCGCGACGACGATCTCCGACGGGTGCGGGCGCTGCTCTCCGCCTCCCGGGTGGTCTCGATCCTCGGTCCGGGCGGCCTCGGCAAGACCCGGCTCGCCCATGCCGTCGCCCGCGAGGCCCCGCAGCCGGTGGTGCACGTCGTCGAACTGGTCGGCGTGACCGCGCCCGAGGATCTGGTCGGCGAGGTCGGGTCGGCGCTCGGCGTCCGCGACTCGGTGACCGGACGCCGCACGCTCACCCCGCAGCAGCGCGCCGACGTCCGGGCCCGGATCGCCCAGCAGCTCGATCTGGCCCCGACGCTGCTGGTGCTCGACAACTGCGAGCATCTGGTGGACGCGGTCGCCGACTTGGTCGCCTATCTGACCGCAACCACACGGGAGCTGCGCGTCCTCACCACAACCCGCTCGCCACTGGCGATCGCCGCCGAACGCGTCTATCCGCTGCCCCAGCTGGGAACCGGTGACGCCGTCGAGCTGTTCCGCGACCGCGCGACCGCGGCCCGGCCCAATGTGCACCTCGACGAGGATGACGTGCGCGCCGTCGTGGCCCGCTTGGACGGCCTGCCGCTCGCGATCGAGCTGGCCGCCGCGAAGGTGAGGGTGATGTCACCGGTCGAGATCGCCCGTCGGCTGGAGGACAGGTTCTCGCTGCTGCGCGGCGGCGACCGGAGCGCCCCCTCCCGTCACCAGACGCTGCTGGCGGTGATCGACTGGTCCTGGAACCTCCTCGGCGAGCGGCAGCGCCGGGCCCTCCGCCGCCTGTCGGCTTTCCCGGACGGCTTCGTCCTCGACGCGGCGGAGGAGGTGCTCGGCGACGACGCTCTCGGCGACGTCGAGGAGCTCGTGGAGCAGTCCCTGCTCACCGTCGTGGAGACAGCCGACGGCGTTCGGTACCGCATGCTCGAGACGGTGCGCGAGTTCGGCCGGATGCGGCTGGACTCGGCCGGCGAGACCACCGACGCGCGGGCCGCCGTACGCGAGTGGGCCGTCGGTTACGGCCGCCGGCACGGCGCCCGGCTGTACTCGCCGGAGCAGGTCGACGCGATGGACCGGCTCCGTTCTGAGGAGACGAACCTCGCCGACATCCTGCGCGAGGCCCTCGCCGACCCCGACCCGGAAGCGGTCGTGGTGCTGTTCTCCGCTCTCGCCGGCTACTGGACGATCTGCGGGGATCACCCGCGCAGCATCGTCGTCGCCCCGGCCGTCGCCGCCGCCCTGAGCGGCTGGGCGCCTCCGCCCCGGCTCCTCGACCAGACCCGGCTGGCCCTGGGCATCGCGCTGTTCAACACCATGATCGTCTCCCACGACGAGTCAGGGACGCTGGCGCGACTGCTGTCCGGGCTGGGCGCCGACTCGGCGAACCCGGCCGTCCGGGCGCTGGTGACCGCCCTGCTCGCCACGGCGTCGGATCCCGAGCGCGGCTTGGACCTGCTGGTCGCCGATACCGACCCTCTGATCCGCCGGATCGCGCTGCACTGGCTGAGCCATGGCAGGGAGAGCGCCGGCGACCCGGTCGGCGCGATCGAAGCGGCCCGGGCCGCCCTCGAACTGGTCGGCGATGACGGCGGTCCCTGGCACCGGGCGGTGCTGCACACCCAGTTGGCCAGCCTGTACGCGCAGCTCGGTGACTCCGCGTTGACCGCCAGGCATGCCACCGAGGCGCTGCCGATGCTCGAACGCCTCGGGGCGATGGACGACGCCATCCAGATCCGCACCACCCTCGCCATGGCGGCGCTGGCTGAGGGGCGCCGCGACGAGGCCGCACGGATGATCGACGACCTGGAGGCGCTCGCTTCCCAGGGCACCTACAGCGAGGTCCTGTCGGTCGCCACCGGCCGAGCCCAACTGGCCCTCGTCGACGGCGACATCGCCGAGGGACTGCGGCGGCACCGCGAGACCGCCGAGGTGCTCCGGAACCTGCGCGTCCCGAGCGCTTTCACACCGTGGGCCGACCTGAGCGAGGTCATCGCGCTCTCGGCGTTCGCGCAGTACGGCGAGGGCGACGACGGCGCGGACCTCTTCGAGTCGGTGCGGGCAAAAGTCCTGATCGTGTTCGACCCGGACCGCACCTCGAGGGATTACCCGGTGATGGGGATGGTGCTCGCCGGGCTGGGCATCTGGGGCCTGCGAAAGGGGGCGCTGCCCGCCGAGGAGGCGGTCCGGCTGCTCGTGCTCGCCAACCGGTTCGCCTACAACCGATTCACCCCGACGATGCAGTGGTCGGTGCTGTCCGCGCACGCCGAGCGGATCGCCCCCGGCGTCATATCCCGGATCGAGGCGGAATACGGCGAACGACGCGGCCCCGACCTGCTGGCCGAGGCCCGTACCGTCCTGGAGCGGGTGGTCTGACACCGTCTACATCTTGCGGGAGTAGGAGCGGACCGCCAGCGGAGCGAAGATCAAGACGACGATCACGCAGCCGATGACCGCCCAGCCGACCTCGGCCGTCACGGCCCCGTCGTTGAGCAGGTCCCGCACCGCGGAGACGACGTGCGACACCGGGTTGACCTTCACGAACGCCTCCAGCCAGCCGGGCAGCGTCTCGGCGGGGACGAAGGCGTTGGACAGGAAGGTGAGCGGGAACATGATCATCATCGAGATGCCCTGGACACTCTGCGCCGAACGCGCCATCGTGCCCAGCCAGGCGAAGATCCACGCCAGCGACCAGCCGGCGATCACGGTCAGTGCGACGCCGCCGATGCAGCCGAGCACCCCGCCGCCGGGGCGGTAACCGATGAACAGGCCGGTGACGAGCGTCAGCACCGACGCGATGCCGTAACGGATCAGGTCGGCGATCATCGGGCCGGCCAGGGGAGCGATCCTTGCGATCGGCAGGGACTTGAAGCGGTCGAAGACCCCCTTGTCCATGTCCTCACGCAGCTGTACGCCTGTTGCCATGCAGACGGTCAGGGCCGTCTGGGCGAGGATGCCGGGGATCAGCACCGGGAGGTAGTTCGACACGCTGCCGGAGATCGCGCCGCCGAAGATGAACGCGAACATCGCCGTGAACAGCAAGGGCTGGATGAGGACGTCGAAGAACTGCTCGGGTTTGCGGCGCATCTTCTTCAGGGCTCGCCATGCCATCGCCAGGACCTGAACCCCGGTTTCCTGAAGCGAGTTGCGGGGCGTGGTACGGGCGACCACGGTGGACGGGTCGATGCGCTGGGGGTTGATGGTGGTCGGGGTCATGGTTCTCGTGGTCATCGGGCCGCCTCCATCTGAGGTGTGTCGGCGCCGTGGCCGGTCAGCGCCAGGAAGACTTCGTCCAACGTCGGCTTGGCGACGCTTACCGAGGAGATGCCGAGGCCTGCTTCTCGCAGGCCGATCAGGACGTCCGCGGCCCGGTCGGCGTCGGGGAGGGGGATCTTCATGCGTCCTGATTCCGGGGTCAGGATCGGGTCCTCACCCAGCAGCCGGCGGACGACGTTCGCGGCCAGGGCGATGTCGGCGGCGTCCGCGAGGCTGAGCTGCAGGGTTGAGTCGCCGACCTGGGTCTTCAGGGCGTCGGGAGTGTCTTCGGCGACCTTCCGGCCTCGGTCGATTACGGCTACGCGGTCGGCCAGCTGGTCGGCCTCGTCCAGGTATTGGGTGGTGAGGAGGATCGTGGAACCATCGGTGACCAGCTCACGGATGGTGTCCCACATCTGGCCTCGGGTTCTTGGGTCGAGGCCGGTTGTGGGCTCGTCCAGGAAGATCAAGGGTGGGCGGGTGATGAGGCTTGACGCCAGGTCCAGGCGGCGGCGCATGCCGCCGCTGAACTGGGACAGGGGGCGGTCGGCCGCCTCCTGGAGGTCGAAGCGTTCGAGCAGGTCACCGGCGATTGTCTTGGCTCGGGTGCTGGTCAGGCCCTGGAGGCGGGCGAACAGCCACAGGTTCTCCGTGGCGGTCAGGTCCTCGTCCACCGAGGCGTACTGGCCGGTGACGCCTACCAGCTGCCGGATGCGGTGGGGTTCCCGCCGGACGTCGACGCCGAAGATCTCCGCATGGCCGCCGTCGATCGCGAGCAGGGTGGCGAGCATCCGGAGCATGGTGGTCTTACCTGCTCCGTTGGGGCCCAGGACTCCGAAGATCTCGCCTTGCCGTACGTGAAGGTCGATTTCGTCCACGGCCCGGAAGTCTCCGAAGTTCTTGACCAGACTGTCGGCCCGGACGGCACTGAGGTCCGCCATGACGCGTCTCCTCTCTCCGCCGGGTACCTCCCGGCGTCTGAAGAGAGCTTCTGCGTTGTCGGCTTCATCGCGGCTTCAGCCTGGTTTCACCTCTGACCTGGCGGTTTCACCGGCTCCCACCACTACGGCGAGTGGTGGCACCCTCTAGTCATATCGTAGTCAATTACGTAGACTAACCGCCTTGCTAAGTGGGACAGGAGAAACGTATGCGCGAATATGACATCGCGGCTATTCCAGGTGACGGCATTGGCCAGGAGACCGTCCCTGCCGCCCGGCGGGTGCTTGACGCCCTGGCCGGCCCGCACGGTTTCCGGCTGCGCTGGACCGACTACCCCTGGGGGTGCGCGTACTACGGCGAGACCGGCCGAATGATGCCGGAGGACGGCTTGGAGCGGCTGGCCGGGGCGGACGCCATCCTGCTCGGCGCCGTCGGCGCGCCGGATGTGCCGGACCATGTCTCGCTGTGGGGGCTGCTCGTGCCGATCAGGCGGCGCTTTGACCAGTACGTCTCGCTGCGCCCGGCCCGTCCGCTGCCGGGTACGCGCCTGCCGCTGCGCGATGACCGGCCCTTCGACGTCGTAGTGGTGCGCGAGAACACCGAGGGCGAGTACAGCCAGATCGGCGGCAGGATGTTCACCGGCACGCCGGAGGAGTTCGCGGTGCAGGAAGCCGTCTTCACCCGCCGGGGCGTGGAACGCATCGCCAGGTACGCGTTCGAGTTGGCCGAGCGACGCTCAGGCAAGGTGGCCTCGGCGACCAAGTCCAACGGCATCGTGCACACCATGCCGTTCTGGGACGAGGTGGTGGAGGAGGTCGCGCGGGACCACCCCGGCGTCGAACTGACCCGCTACCACGCCGACGCCCTGGCCGCGCTGCTCGTCCTGAACCCCCGGCGCTTCGACGTCATCCTCGCCTCGAACCTGCTCGGCGACATCCTCAGCGACCTCACCTCCGCGCTCGCCGGCGGCATCGGGATCGCGCCTTGCGGCAACATCGACCCGACCCGGCGGCATCCGTCCATGTTCGAACCGATCCACGGGTCGGCCCCGGACATCGCCGGCACCGGGACCGCCAACCCGATCGGGCAGATCTGGTCCGCCGCGATGATGCTGGAGCATCTGGGCGAGACCGTCGCCGCGGCGCGGCTCACCAAGGTGCTCGAACAGACCGTGCTCGCGGGCGACGTGACGCCCGACCTGGGCGGCGCCCTGTCCACCGATGAGGTGTGCGACGCGATCGTCGAGCGGCTGCGGCACGCGGCCGTGCCGGCATGACGCCGCTGTTCCCCGGCTTCGAGCCGGTTGAGTCCGGCCACGGCGGCGTACGTATCCGGGCGCTCGCGGGCGGGGCGGGACCGCCCGTCCTGCTGCTGCACGGCTACCCGCAGACGCGGGCGATGTGGCACCGGGTGGCGCCGTCGCTCGCCCGGGACCGCACCGTGATCGTCGCCGACCTGCGCGGATACGGTGACAGCGACAAGCCGGAGGAGACGCCCGGAGCGGGGACGTACGCCAAGCGAGCCATGGCCGCCGACCAGGTGACCCTGATGCATTCGCTCGGTTTCACGCGTTTCGCGGTCGCCGGCCACGACCGGGGCGGGCGGGTGGCGCACCGGATGGCACTCGACTTCCCCGAGCGCGTGCACGCGCTCGCGGTGCTGGACATCGTGCCGACGCTGCACATGTTCGAGAACGTGGACCGGGAGATGGCGTCGAGCTACTTCCACTGGTTCTTCCTGTCCCAGGGGTCCGGCCTGCCGGAGCGGATGATCCTGGCCGACCACCGTGCCTGGCTGCGCAGCCGATTCGCGGGACGGCACGCGGGCGCCTGGCCCTTCGACGAACGCGCCATGGCCGAATACGAGCGCTGCTTCGACGAGGCCACGATCCGGGTGTCGTGCGCCGACTACCGCGCCGCCGCCGGGATCGACCTGGACCACGACCGCGCGGACCGCGACCGACGCGACCTGGTACGGGTGCCCGTGCTCGCGCTGTGGGGCGCGCACAGCTACGTGGGCCGCAACTTCGACGTGACCACCGTCTGGCGGGAGTACGCGGAGCAGGTCGAGGGCGTCGCCGTGCCAGCGGACCACTACGTCTGCGAGGAAGCGCCGGCAGAGGTGATCGAGGCCCTGTCCGGCTTCTGCGGCGGGAGCGATGCGCGATGACGTCCACCGACCGGCCCGTACGCCGGCTCGCCGAACTGGCCGCTATCGAGTCGCCCTCCCGGGACCGTGCCGGGCTCGAGGCGTGCTACGACCTGCTCACCGAGTGGGCGCCGCCCGGCCTGGGGACGCCCGTGCGCGTGCTCCGCGACGGCGTTCCCCATCTGTACTGGGAGGGACGCCCCGCCGCCGGAAAGCCGGTGCTGCTCCTGGGACACGCCGACACCGTGTGGCCGCGCGGGACGCTGGCCGGCTGGCCGTGCCTGGTGCGGGACGGGCGGGTCACCGGACCCGGGGTGTTCGACATGAAGGCCGGGCTCGTGGTGGCGATGGAGTCGATGGCCGGGGTGGCCGGCGGCGTACGGATGCTGGTGACCGGGGACGAGGAGGTCGGCTCGCCCACCTCCCGGGAGCTGCTGGAGGAGGTGGTGCGCGAGTGCTCGGCGGTGCTGGTGCTGGAGCCGAGCGCCGACGGCGCGGTCAAGACGGCCCGCAAGGGGTGCGCGATCTACCAGATCACGATCGAGGGGCGCGCGGCCCACGCGGGCCTGGAGCCCGAGCGCGGCGTCAACGCCCTGGTGGAGCTCGCCCACCAGGTGCTGGCCATCGCGGCCCTGGGCGACCCCGAGCGCGGCACCACGGTCACCCCGACCGTCGCCATGGCGGGAACGACCGTGAACAGCGTCCCGGAGAGCGCGCGCATCGACGTGGACGTACGGTCCTGGCACCTGGAGGAGCTGCGCCGGGTGGACAGGGCGCTGGGAGAGCTGCGCCCGCGCCTGCCCGAGGCCGCGATCCTGCGTGCCGGCGGCATCAACCGGCCGCCGCTGGAACGCGAACTGTCGGCCGGCCTGCTGGAGACGGCCAGGCGGGTGGCACGCACGGCGGGACTGCCGCCGCCGGCCGAGGCGCGGGTCGGCGGGGCCTCCGACGGCAACTTCACCGCGGCCCTCGGCGTCCCCACCCTGGACGGTCTGGGCCCTCTGGGCGGGGGCGCGCACGCACGGCACGAGTGGGTTGACGCCCGCGCGTTCGGCGAGCGCGTCGCGCTGGTGGCAGGCGTGATCAGCGCTCTGGTTCCGCCGCCGGGCTGACCGCGTCGCGCTCGGCGCGCGCGCGGTTCGCGCGCAGTTCGATCGCGTCGAGGTAGAGCTCGACCGCCAGGTCGAAGATGCGCGGGTCGCCGATGCGGGCGAGGTGCTCGGCCATCGAGGAGATGACCGGGAACTCCTCGGCCGCGAGCTGGCGGTATTCCACCTGCCAGGCCAGCTCGTCGCGGACCCGGCTCTCCGGGTCCAGGGCCATCAGGCCGGCCTCCATGGCCGACAGCGACCGTACGACGTTGCCGAAGACCCGCAGGTGCAGGGCCGCCTCCTCCGGGGGCAGGCCGGCGCGCAGCAGCGCGTCCAGGGCGAACTCGACGTTGGCGAACTCGGTGGGCCTGCGGGTCGTGCGCGCGGCCATCTGGAGGGCGAACTCGGGGTAGCGCATGAAGTGCTCGTGGACGCGTTGCGCGATCGTCCGCAGGTCGTCACGCCAGGAGTCGGTCTTCTTCAGCGTGCCGCCGTACGAGCGTGCCCGCAGGTTGTCGATGAGCTCCAGCACGAGCTCGTCCTTGTCACGGAAGTGCCGGTAGATCGAGGTCGGATGCGCGTCGAGCTCCTTGCCCAGGGCCTGGAAGGTCAGGCCGTCCAGGCCGTCACGCGTCGCGACCTTCTCCGCCGCGGCCACGATGATCTGCCGGCTGAGGCTGTCGCGGGCCCTGCGCGTACGCCCCGTCGGGGCGCTCTTGGGTTCGCGGTGTGAGCTGGTCCCCACTTGGTTCCTTCCTCGTCACTACCTACTCGTCCTGACGATGCCCAAACACCGGCCTAAGCGCAAGTCATCGTCATTGACTATGACTTTGCCTAGGCGTATTGCTATCGAAACACGTGCTCCCTACCATATGGGACACCTTCCGCCCATTCGGCGGTGTGCTACAGAAGGCCCGGCTCATGAAGCAATCACACGCATCCCCCTCGAAGACGTCATCACTGCGGGTGACACTGGCCGGTCTGGCCATCCTGTCCGTCCTCGCCGCCGGGTGTTCCGCACCGGCGCAGAACGCCCCCGCCACCCAGCCGGCCGCCGACAAGCCGGTCAGCAAGGGCGGCGGCATCGTCATCGGAGCCGAACAGGAACCCGACTGCACCGACTGGATCGCGACCTGCGGCGGATCCATCTGGGGCAACTACATGATGCACACCACGACCATCCCCAAGGTCTTCGACGTGCGCCGGGTAGGCGAGAACTGGGCCCCGGTCCCCTCGGAGCTCATGACGGCCGAGCCCACGATCACCGACGAGGACCACCCCAAGATCACCTACAGGCTCGACCCCAAGGCCGTCTGGTCGGACGGCGAGCCCATCACCTCCGCGGACCTGAAGTACACGGCGCTCCAGGTGCGCGACGGTAAGGACATCCTCGACAAGACCGGCTACGACCGGATCGAGTCCGTCGAGACCCCCGACCTGCAGACGGCCGTCGTCACCCTCAAGTCCCGGGTCGCGGGCTGGCGGGTCCTGCTCAGCTCCGGGATCGGCGTACTCCCCGCGCACCTCCTGGAGGGCAAGGACCGCCACGCCATCATGAAGGACGGATACGACTTCAGCGGCGGCCCCTGGAAGATCAAGGAATGGGCGAAGGGCACCTCGGTCACCCTGGTGCCCAACGACCGCTATTGGGGCACCAAGCCCACGCTGGACCAGGTCACCTTCCAGTTCACCCCCGACACCGCGGCGGCCTTCCAGGCGTTCAAGAGCGGGCAGATCGACATGCTGTACCCGACCCCGCAACTGGATGTGATCGAGCAGATCCAGTCCGGCCTGCAGGGCGCCCACTCCCAGGTCGATCCCCAGTCGGGCAACCTGGAGGCGATCTGGATCAACAATGAGGCGTTCCCGTTCACCTCCGCCGCGGTCCGCAAGGCCATCGCCCACTCCATCGACCGCGCCGCCATCGTGAAGCGGCTCTACGGCCCGCTGGGCGTGGACCAACCCGCGCAGAGCTTCCTGTCACCGCTGGTCGGGAAGTACGCCGGATCGTCCTTCTCCGCCTACACGCGCGACCTGGCCAAGGTGGACCAGCTCATGACCGGCGACGGCTGGGCGAAGGACGCCTCGGGCAGCTGGGCCAAGGACGGCCGCACCGCCTCCTTCACCATCGTCTCGCTGGCCGGCAACAAGCGCCGCGAGCTCACCGAGCAGGTGCTCCAGACCCAGCTGAAGGAGGCCGGGTTCGCGATGGACATCAAGAACACCACCGCGGCCGACCTGTTCGGCAAGAAGACCCCGGCCGGGGACTTCGAGATGGGCCTGTGGACCCTGGTCGACTACTTCCCCGATCCCGGCCTGGATGCCTCCTTCGACTCCGCCGCCATCCCCACCGAGGCCAACGGCAACTCCGGCATCAACTTCATGCGCGCCAAGGTGACCGGCCTGGACGACCTGCTCGACGAGGTGGCCACGGAACTCGACGACGAGGCCCGCAAGGCGGCCTCGGTCAAGGCCGACGAGCTCATCGCCGCCGAGGTGCCCTCGATCCCGGTCAGCGCCGTGCCCAACATCCTGCTGTGGGGCGACAAGGTCGGCGGCCCCATCAGCATCAACCCGGCTGAGGGACCGTGGTGGAACCTGGAGCAATGGGGCCTGACGCAGTGACGCCCGCGGGAGCGTCCGGAGGCCCGTCGTGCTGACCTTCGCGGGGCGGCGCCTGCTGTACTCACTGCCGGTGGTGGTCCTCGCGTCGTTCATCCTGTTCGTCGGGGTGCGCGCCACGTTCGACCCCCTGGCCAAGCTGCGGCAGGGCCGCGACCCTGCCGTCGTGGCGGAGCAGGTGGCCCGCCTCGGTCTTGACCGCTCGATCGTCGAGCAGTACGGCCTGTGGATGAAGGCGTTCCTCACCGGCGACTGGGGGATGAGCACCAGGACCGACGGCGCCGTCCTGCCGATGGTCGCCTCGGCCTTGGGCACGACAATCCAGCTCATCGTGTGGGGTGTGCTGTTCGCCGCGCTGCTGGCACTGGCGATCGGCGTCTACTCCGCCGCGCGGCAGTACTCCGCGGGCGACCACCTGTTCACCGGTCTGTCCTACCTGGGCGTCGCCCTGCCGCCGTTCTGGTGCGGCCTCATCCTGATCCAGGCGCTGTCGGTGTGGCCGCGCCAGCAGTTCGGCCTGGCCGAGCCGCCGCTGTTCTTCATCGGCCTGCACTCCCCCGGGCACAGCGGGTTCGACGCCGACTACTTCCGCCACCTGGCCCTGCCGGTCCTCACGCTCACCGTGGGACTGGTCGCGAGCTGGTCGCGCTTCAGCCGGGCCGCGCTGCTGGAGGCGCTGTCCAGCGACTACGTGCGCACGGCCCGCGCGAAAGGGGTGCCGCGCGGGCGGGTGTTCATCCGCCACGCGCTGCGCAACTCGCTGGCGCCGTTCGTCACGGTCGTGGCCCTGGACTCGGCGATCCTGGTCGGCGGGCTGGTGGTGACCGAGCAGATCTACGCCATCCCCGGCATGGGACGGCTGTTCCTGGACTCCTTGATCGCGGGCGACGTGTTCGTCCTGCTCCCGTGGATGCTCATCACCGCCCTGGCCATGATCCTGCTCAACCTGCTGGCCGACATCGGGTACGCCGCGCTCGACCCCCGGGTGGCGCTGCGATGACCGCCGAACCCATGGCCGTACCCGCCGACCCGAGCCTGCCCCGCCTCACCGTCGGCCGCTTCGCCCGGCACCGGGTCGCCATGCTCGGGCTGCTCGTGCTGCTGACCCTGCTGGTGGCCTGCTTCGGCGCCGAGTGGGTCGCGCCCCATCCGCGCAACGCCCAGGACCTGCTGCTCGGGGCCACGCCTCCCGCGCCGGAGCACTGGCTCGGCACCGACGACCTGGGCCGCGACTACCTGAGCGAGATCCTTTACGCCGGCCGGCTCTCCCTGGCGATCGGCCTTTCCGTGGCCGTGCTGTCCACCGCCATCGGCACACTGCTCGGCGCGATCGCCGGATACGCCCGCGGCTGGGCGGATGAGTTGATCATGCGGGTGACCGACCTGTTCCTGATCGTGCCGGCCATCGCCGTCCTGGCCATGGCGCTGCAGGGGCTCGGCTCCTCCCCGCTCACGATCATCCTGGTGCTGACCGGCATCGGCTGGACCACGATCGCCCGCGTCGTCCGCTCGCAGGTGCTCAGCCTGCGGGAGAAGGAGTTCATCGAGGCCGCCCGGGTCCTCGGCGCCTCCGACCTGAGGATCATCGTCCGGCACCTGCTGCCGAACCTGGTCGGCGTGATCGTGGTCAACATGTCCCTGGCGGTCGCGGCCGCCATCATCCTCGAATCGACGCTCAGCTTCCTCGGCTTCGGCGTCCAGCCGCCCGAGTCGAGCTGGGGCAACATGCTCAGCCAGGCCGCGGGCCTCATCGGCACCACCAAGGTTTACCTGCTGTACGCGCCGGGGGTGGCGATCCTGCTCACCGTGCTCGCGGTGAACTTCGTGGGCGACGGGCTCCGCGATGCCTTCGACGTGCAAAGGAGGCGACGATGACGGACGTGCTCACCGTCCACGACCTGACCGTCCGCTACCAGGGCGACGCCGGCTTCGTCACGGCCGTGGAGGGGCTGACCTTCACCCTCGGCGCGGGGCAGACGCTCGGCATCGTGGGCGAGTCGGGCTCGGGCAAGAGCGCCGCCTCGACGGCGATCATGGGCCTGCTGCCCGGCTCCGCGCGGGTCACCGGCTCGGTCCGGCTCAACGGCAGGGAGCTGCTCGGGCTGGGCGAACGCGAGCTGCGCGACGTACGCGGGCGCGACATCGCGATCATCTTCCAGGACGCGCTCGCCGCGCTGAATCCGATGATGACGATCGGCGCGCAACTGGTCGAGGCGATGGACGTGCACGACCGGGCCGCGCCCGCCAGGGCGCTGCGCGAGCGGGCGGCCGAGCTGCTGGACCTGGTCGGCATCCCCTCCCCTGCCACGCGGCTGGGCCAGTACCCGCACGAGTTCTCCGGCGGGATGCGCCAGCGCGTGCTGATCGCGATGGGCATCGCCAACGAGCCGGACGTGCTGATCGCCGACGAGCCCACCACAGCCCTGGACGTGACCGTGCAGGCCCAGGTCCTGGACACTATCCGGCGCGTGCAGGACCGCACCCGGACCTCGGTGGTGCTGATCACCCACGACCTCGGCGTCGTCGCCGGGCTGGCCGACCGGGTGCTGGTGATGTACGCCGGCCGCAAGGCGGAGGAAGGGCCGGTCGAGTCGATCTTCTACCGGCCCTCGCACCCCTACACGGCCGGGCTGCTCGGCTCCCTGCCACGCGTCGACCGGCGGATGGCCCGGCTTCCGTACATCCCGGGGCAGCCTCCCTCGCCTGCCGCGCGCATGGCCGGGTGCCGGTTCCTGCCCCGTTGCGAGCACGCCGAGCCGGCCGCGTGCGGCGTGGGCGAGCCGCGCTACCTGGAGGTGGGCGAGGGACACGCCACGGCATGCGTACGGGTCCACGAGATCGAAGGGATGGGCCGGTGAGCGCACCCGCCGTCGACGTCACCGGCCTGGTGGCGGAGTACCGTCTTGGCGGCCGTCGCCGCCGTACCCCCGCCCCCGCGGTCCAGGCGGTGTCCGGGGTCGGCTTCACGGTGCCGCGCGGACGCACGCTCGGCCTGGTGGGCGAGAGCGGGTGCGGTAAGAGCACCCTGGCACGGTGCCTGGTCAGGCTGATGACCCCCGCGCACGGGCGGGTCCTGGTCAACGGCGCGGACATCGCCACCGCGCGCGGCCGGGAACTGCAGGAACTGCGCCGCCAGATCCAGCTCGTCTTCCAGGACCCCTACGCCTCGCTGAACCCCCGCCTGAGCGTACGATCCGCGCTCACCGAACCGCTGGCCATCCACGGCCTGCACGCCGGACGCCGGGAGGAGCGGGCGCGCGAACTGCTCGACCTGGTCGGCCTCGACCCCGCGCACGCGGGACGCTTCCCCGGAGAGTTCTCCGGCGGGCAGCGGCAGCGGGTCGGGATCGCCCGCGCACTCGCCGTCGAGCCCGGCATCCTGGTGCTCGACGAGCCGGTCAGCGCGCTGGACGTCAGCGTGCAGGCCGGCGTGCTCAACCTGCTGCGGGACCTGCAGGACGAGTTCGGCCTGACCTACGTCTTCATCGCCCATGACCTGTCGGTGGTGCGGCACATCAGCGACGAGGTCGCGGTGATGTACCTCGGCCGGATCGTCGAGCAGGCACCGGCCGACGCCCTGTACGACGCGCCGCGTCACCCCTACACCCACGCGCTGCTGTCCGCGGTGCCGATCCCCGACCCCCGGGCCGAGCGCGCCCGTACCCGCATCGTGCTGGGCGGCGACCCGCCCAGCCCGGTGTCCCCGCCCTCGGGCTGCCGCTTCCGCACCCGCTGCTGGAAAGCCCGCGACGTGTGCGCCACCGACGTGCCTCCGCTGACCGACGCCGGCGACGGGCACCGGGTGGCCTGTCACTTCCCCCAGAGTTGAAAGGAGATCGAGTGATGGCCCCAGGCTGGCACCGATTCTTCGACGCGCGGCAGTGCCTGTCGCTGCGGCGTGGCCGCGGCCTGAGCCGCGACCTCGAACTGTCGCTCGATGACACCCCCACGCGGGAGGCCCTGTCCGTGTGGGACGTACGCGAGAACCTGACCCGGCCCGTGACCGGCAAGATCGGGGACGCGAGCCAGGCCGTGCTCACCGCGGGCGGCGACGCCGTGCTGAGCCACCACGCCGACGACGGCTCGGAGATGGGCCACGTCATGGTGACGCCCCTCGACGGCGACGGCGTCCGCGACCTGACGCCGGAACTGCCGCCCTACACCCTGCGCGGGCTCGACGTCGCGCGGACCGGCCACCGGGCGGTCATCACGGCCGTGTGGTCGGCCGGGTTCAGCCTCTGGCTCGTCGCCGACGACGGCAGCGAGGCCCCCCGCCGGTTGTTCTCCTCGCCGAACGAGGCGTGGAACGGCCTGATCTCCGCCGACGGGGCCCTGGCCTGCCTGGACACCACCGACCACAACCCCGGCGTACGCCGCTTCGCCGCGACCGTGATCGACGCCGCGACCGGGAAGTCGCTGGCCATGCTGTCCGACGGCCCGGAGGCGCCGGTGCGCGGCCTGCGGTTCTCCGCCGTGCCCGGCGACCCGCGCCTGCTGCTCAGCACCGAGCGGACCGGATTCGCCCGGCCTTGCGTGTGGAACCCGCTCGACGGCGCCCGCCTCGACGTCACCGCGCCGGGCATCGAGGGCGACCTCGTCCCGCTGGACTGGTCCGACGACGCGTGCCGGGTGCTGGCGGCGCACGTCGACGCGGGCGTGCACCGGCTGTACGAATGGGACATCCGCACCGGAGAACTGGCACCGCTTGACCACCCGCCGGGCGCCTACTTCGAACCCGACATCGCCGTGGCGCACCAGTACATGTGGGCCTCGCACTACGGCGCGGACGGCAGGGTACGGCTGCTGCGCCAGCGCTTCGACCTGCCCCTGACGGTTCTGCGCCTCAACCGGGCCACCGGAACGGCCATGCCGGTCCGCACGCCCGCCGCCCACCCACCGGGCGTCCCCGCCCGCTCAGAAACGGTGCGCTCGGCCGACGGCACCGCCATCCAGCTCTGGACGTGCGCGCCGCCCGGCGTCGGCCCCGCCCCGCTGGTCCTGTACCTGCACGGCGGGCCCAACATGGTCACGGTGGACGGCTACAACCCGCAGGCCCAGGCCTGGCTCGACCTCGGCATCGCGTACGCCGCGCTGAACTACCGCGGCTCGGTCACCTTCGGCCGGGCCTTCCGCGAGGAGTTCCAGCGATCGATCGGCGACCGGGAACTGGAGGACGTACGCGCCGCCGTGGACCACCTCGTGGCGCGAGGCGTGGCGGACCGGGACAAGGTGTTCGTCACCGGCATCTCCTACGGTGGCTACCTCTCGCTGCTGGCCATGGGCCGCATGCCGGGCCTGTTCGCCGGCGCGCTGGCGTTCGTGCCGATGACCGACTGGGAGGCGGCGTACGAGGAGATGAACCCCGCCCTGCAGAGCGCGTGGCGCGCCTTCCTCGGCGGCAGCCCCGCCGAGGCGGCGGGAGCCTACCAGCGGGCCTCGCCGATCACCTACGTCGAGCAGGTGCACGGCCCGGTGTGGATCCGGCACGCCACCAACGACACCCGGTGCCCCCCGCGGCAGGCCTACGACTACGCGCGCGCCCTGGAGCGGGCCGGCGGCGACGTCGTGCTCGACTGGTTCCACGGCGGCCACGAGACCACCAGCAAGGACAAGGCCCTCGGCGACCAGCAGCGCATGATCGACCTTGTGAGCGCGACGCTACGCGGCGAACGATGGTCGACAAGCCGTGTGAGCCCACCGCCTCATACCGACCCTCCACCCGGGTCCGTCCAATAATCGGAAACCCACCCCCCAGCAGCCACGCAATAGCATCCGACCATGGACACACCGTCTGATCTCAACCGCGCGTTGGACGCTCTATACGCGGCCTTCTCTCGGTTTCAGCTTCCAGCCAAGACAGACGTGTGTGACCACTGCGTGTCAGCGGAACAGGTTCGCGCGACGCGCGCAGCGCCCCTGCGCATGCTCACCGCATCCGCGCTGGGGCCCTACGCCGGTCATGCCATGTCCACATGGGGCGACCTCGACGAGTTCCAGCACTTCCTACCCCGGCTCCTCGAATTGCTCATCCTCGAAGAACTCGACGGCCTCTTCCACGCCGAGTCCCTGATGAGCCGGATCGCCATCAATTGGAGGGACTGGGGACAGCCAGAACAGGAAGCAATCACCGCCGTTGTCGGCGCTTGGTGGCGGCACGCCCTGAACCACCATCCGCGCGACATCAACATCATGACGATGATCGAAGTCATCGCTGATCGCCTGGAGTTGGCCTTGGCCCCGTACCTGGCCGAGTGGGAGTCGAACGCCACCGAGGCAGCGGCCCTCCACATGGCATGGCTCATGCACGACTTCACCCTCAGCGTCGCCCACAACGCCGAGTGGTATGCGCTCCTGGACAACTGGATCACAGGGCCGGCACCTGCGGCGATCCTGGAGCAGGCATTCTTCTCCGCCAGCTCACCGGAAGCGGCCCAGAAGCTTTCTGACGCACTGGAAACTCATCGCATTTGGAGCCAGCCCCATAACTACAGCGAATAGCGCCTCCGCCGGAGCCACGGCTCCAGGGGTGATTACGCGGGTTCGATTCCCGTCACCCGCTCTCACGAGAATCCCCGCTGGTGCGAAACGACCTAGCCGACAGCACTCGCTCTCGTAGGGTGCGTGTTATGAACATGGTGCGTCAGGTGATCGTGTTCGACGCGGCTGACCTACGTGCCGAGAGCGCGTTCTGGGCTGGCATTCTCGGCGGGCACGTCTTCGAAGACGACGACTGGCACAGCGTCATCGACGCCGCTGGAGAGTGGCGGATCGGCGTGCAACTGGCGCCGAACCATGTTCCGCCCGACTGGCCGCATGGGACTCCCCAACAAGTACATCTCGACCTCCATGTCGACGACCCGCGAGCCGCGCACGAAGAAGCAATCTCCCTCGGCGCCCGGCTGCTCCAACCAGTTCCTGATCTCGATGCCGCCGAGGGACACCGGGTGTACGCGGACCCGGCCGGGCACCCGTTTTGCATCGGCTGGGGACACCCCTCCCGAGAGACGATCGCGGCATTCCTCGCCGATCACCTGGGGCGGAGATCCTTGCCTCAGCGGCGGACTCGGTAACGGATGTGGGTCGCCTCTGGCGTGTCGAGTACCCGCACGATGTCCAAACCGACGCGGGACGACAATACGTCGAACAGCCGGCGGCCACCACCGAACAGCACCGGGATCTGGTGGATCTGCAACTCGTCCAGCACCCCGGCTTTCAGCGCCCGCTGGGCTGTGTACCCACCATGCACCAACACGTCCCGGTCCCCGGCGGCGGCCTTTGCCTGTGCCATTACGCTCTCGATCCCATCGGTCACATAGGTCACCAGCGGATAGTTCGCGACCGACGGGCCGGGCGGCCGGGCGAGATCCGCCTGGCCATCGCCAGCTCGGTCAGTCCGTGGAGGTCGCCGAGGGTGCGCTGAACGGCGATTCCCCGGTTGGTCGCGATGCTGGTAGGGGTTTTCGGGAGAAACCGATGATCGCATCACAGCCAACAGGCCTGGGCCAAGGGACAGTTCCTAGACACAGAAACGAACCGCGCATATGCGACAACCCTAAGGGCCGGGTGGGGGCGTGAATATCGAATGAGTTCCGATCCGCCGCCACACCACGTGGGGTTCACCAGGGATCTGTTCCTCTCCGTAGCTGAAAGTGGCCCGCCCGTCACCGTCCCAAGTCATCTCGAACACGCCGGGATGAGCGGTGACGCCCTTCACCCGCAGCCCTGGACGGAAGGGGCGCTCTGGAGCGGCCAGATCAGGAACGAACGCCTCCATCACGACCTTGCGGAACAGAGCCTGTCGTGGCTCGGGAAGTTTCTTCCAGTCTCGCTCGAATCGCGGCGTGGTCTCGAAGGTCGGCATCAGTCGTCCGCCGGCCCCAGCTTGTCCAGGTGAGCGAACATATCCTCCGCGGACTCGTGCTTGGCCCCTCGCCCAAGCCTGATGTCCTCATCAGCCTCCCGCTCTCCCGCCAGCCACTCCGGAGCGAAGAACCAGGCCTGGTCAGTGGGAATGGAGATGTAACCCCGCACAGTGATGGTGCCATCGTCCAGGACCGCGAACTCCACCTCGTCGCCTTCACCGATATGGAGTGCCTGACGAACCTCCTCTGGCAGGGTGAGCTGCGACTTCGCGCGAACCTTCACGCGGGCCCTCAACCGCGGCTCCGGCTGCACCTTGCCCGTGAGCGTCCCCATGACCCACCCACCTCCATCACACCATTCAGATTCTCCGATAATCCGACTCTACCCGCTCACACAATCGCCTACGCATCTGCTCAAAGCCTCCGTCTTAATCCCCCAGGACTACCAAGTGGGCAGGCCAGGCCTGCTACGCACTGACAGCACAGATCCTCTCCGTCTCATCCCGGCTGCCGGTCGTGACGCGCACGTTGCTGTAGTCCCTGTTGTGCCGAATCTTGCCCCGTTCGAACGGCGATCTTCAGGTACGGTGCCGCCAGCCTGCTGGATACACGGACGTACTCCCGATCAGACTGGCCGTCGCGTTCGGCAGACGGGATGAGCAGACCCGGCGGGGCTTGCACAGATGCGCCACACTGGTGAACTCTGCCGTCGTGCTCACCGTGGGTCAGCTTCGTGATTACTTCGAAGGTCTACCCGACGACACTCCCGTAGTGATATCGACGTCCGCCCAGGCGATGAGTACGTACAAGTGGAAGACATCACCACCACGAACGAGGGCCGTGCAGGAAGCCGCACACCCGTCGGTATCGGGCTGGCGACACGTGGCATCCAACGAGAGCTTGGCGAACTACGCGCGGCGCTCTGCTACATCCTGGGCAAGTTCCACAAGGAACCAGGCCCGCAAGGGTTGACGACCATCTCAGTACTCTCCGACCAGGAGATCTTCAAGGAGATCCGTAGGCTCCGCACGATCGCCGAGTCCGTCGAGAGGCACGGCTCCGAACCTTGATCGCCGTGCCATTAGCCCACTGGGCCACGGCTTCGTTCGTGCCCTCGTCGTCGTGCGCCCGCAGAGCAGGGGTGATCACTTTCGGGGCTGCACCTGTAACCCTTCACGCGTATGTTCAGGTCAGTGATTCGTTCTGGATTAAACACCTCTCAGCCTGAATCCACCGCGTGATTTCTTGTGATCATTTTCGGCCAATCCCTCCACGAGGGCCGTTTCTGCTGGTGAAGGCTGGATTTTCGGGCGTGAAAGGACCGCCGCGCGCGGGTCGCGGCCTGTCCAGGAAGTCCTGCGGGTCGGGGGCGGCGCCGCTGGGGCGCGGGTGACCGTGCGCGGTCGTCACAAGCAGGCGGTGACCGGGGTTGGGGGCGGGTCAGGCCACACAGCGGCGAGGTGGACCGTCAAGCGCGTCGAAGACGTTGAGCCAGGCGTCCTGCCAGCGCCAATGTTCAGGCAGATGGAGGGTGAGGTGGCCGCGGCCGTGCCGGGCGATGCGGGCGGGGACGGCGATCAAGTGACGACGCAGCGTCGCCCCGCGTGCTCGGGCGTGGAACGCGCCGGCCAGGCATCCGGCCGCACGGAGCAGATTGTGGGTGAGGGCGGCCAAGGTGAGCCAGGCCGCGTTCGCGGTGAACACGCCGGAGGGCAGATGGGCCAGCGGGCCGTCGATCAGGTCAGCGTTAACCTGCTCCATCACCGCGTGGTCCCGGTGCTGGGCCTCAGCCTGGACCAGGGTGAACGGACTGTCGGTGAAGATCGCGTGGTAACGCCAGGTGGCGAACAACTCCTCCTGGCCGTTCTTGCCCCGCGGATTGAGCCGCTTGACCCGGCGCACGATCAGCCGGGCGGTCACGGCCTGGTTCTTCTTCGACGCGAACGCGGTGTAGGTGATCTCGGCGATCTCAGCATCCGACACCCAGCGCCCGGCCCGCTCATCAAAGACCGCGTTCGGATACTCGATCGTCACCCAAGCCGACTCGGGCATCGCCACGATCGCCGCTTTGATCTTCTTGTCCATCTTCGCGGTGACCGAGAAGGACACGTGGTTGTCCCGGCAGGCGGCGATCACTCTCGCGCTGTAGAACGCCGAGTCCCCGCGCAGCACCACGATGCCGCCGGCGCCAGAACCCGCCCCGGCTTCCTTGGCGGCGGCGATGCTCTCGCGGACGAACGGCTCGGCACCGCGCGCCGAGCCGGTCTTCCCGCCACGCAGCCGGGTGGCGCAGATCACCGGGACAGCCTGCGGCGTGGACACGGTGGCCAGCAGCACGTTGAGGCCGCGGACCAGCACGCTTTTGCCCTGGATCTTGGTGTGCCCGAACCCCGATCCCTGTTTCCGGTAGCCGTAGGTCCGCCGCTGCATCGAGTCGACGTCGATGAAGGCGACCGTTCCCGCATCGGGCAGCATCGGGGTGTGGGAGGCGAGCCGTGCCAGCATCCGCCGGTTCACCTTCTCCAACTGGCGGACATTGCCCCAGGTGGGTGCGCGCAGGAATGAACCAAGCGTGGACGGGGCCCGCACGCCGTCAAACAACTTGCGCATCCCGCCGTGCCGCAGCGCGTCCAAGTCCTCGATGCTGTCGGCGCCGCAGGCCATCCCCGCGATGACCGAGGCGAGCTTGGCGGGCGCGTTGGCCCCGGCCGGACCGGCGATCTGCACGTACTCGCCGACCAGGGCGTCCAAGCCGCACCGCTGGGCCAGGCGCATCACCGGTTCCAGCCCGGCGTACGCGATCATGTGCTCATCGTCGAAGATGGCGTGGGTCTTGGCAGCGGCATGAGAAAATCGCACGTACGAGGTGTCCTTTCCGGCGGGCTGGTTGAAGCGTAGAGAACTCCAATCATCCCAGCTCAGAGGGCACCTCGCTCACATTCAGGGCATTCCCATTAAATTGCGACCTGTGGATCCAGGCTCAGTCAG
>NZ_BLAF01000005.1:147117-340659 GCF_009687885.1 Acrocarpospora pleiomorpha | reverse complement strand
CGGGGATGCCCAGCGAGCGGAGGACGTCCCACTTGGCCGGGCTCGCCGTGGCGAACACCTCAACGCCCAGCCGCTGGGCCAGCTGGATCGCCGCCATGCCCACGCCGCCCGTCCCGGCGTGCACCAGCAACGACTCGCCCGGTTTCAACCCGGCCAGATCCATCAGCCCGTAATAGGCGGTCTGGAACACCACCGGGATCGTCGCCGCCTGCTCGAAGGAGATCTTGTCGGGGACCTTCACCAAGGCCCTGGCCTCCATGACGACCACCGGACCGAACGCGCCCTCGGCCAGACCCATCACCCGGTCGCCCGGGCGCAGATCCCCCACCTCGGAGCCGATCTCCAGCACCACGCCGGCGGCCTCGCCTCCCATCAAGCCGACCTTGTCCTGGAGCCAGCCCAGCGCGTTCAACCCGTCCAGCAGGTCCCGGAAGTTGACTCCCGCGGCGTGCACCGCGACGCGCACCTGCCTGGCCCCCAGTGGTTCCGCCGCCCTCGGGAAGGGAAGCACTTCCAGCGCGTCCAGGCTGCCCTTGGCCTGGCTGCCCAGCCGCCACGGCACCCCTGTCGGAGGCACCAATCCCGACCCCGACGCCAGCGGCGCCAACCTCGGCACCCGCACCCCACCGGCACGCACCGCCACCTGCGGCTCATCACAGGCCAGCACCCCGGCCAGAACCGGCCCGGACAGCTCCCCATCGACATCCACCAGGACGAACCGCCCCGGATTCTCCGACTGCGCACTACGGACCAGACCCCACACCGCCGCTGCAGCCAGATCGGCGATCTCCTCGCCCTCACCGGCCGCCACCGCGCCCCGCGTCACGAACACCAGCCGCGAGTCCTCCAGCCGCTCGTCGGCCAGCCATCCCTGCAGCAGACCCAGCACCCCAGCGGTCACCCCATGCGCCGCGCCCACCGCATCCGCCATCGGCTCGGTCACGATCCCGGCCAGCACCACACCCGGCACCGGCCCCGCCTCGGCCAGCGCCGACAGATCCGGATAAACCTCGACCTGCTCCCCGGCAAGACCCAGCGTGTCCAGACCGACCACCACCACCGGCACCGGATCGGCCACCGGAACATCGGAAAGCGCGGTCCACTCCAGCCGGAACAGCCCTTCCCCCTCTGCCCCGCGACCGCCCGCGAGCTGATCCGGCGAGAACGGGCGCAGCACCAGCGACCGCGCCGACACCACCGGCTCCCCAGCGGCATCCACCGCCACCAGCGACACCGAATCCAGACCCGTCAGGGCCAGCCGCACCCGCAGCATCGACGCACCAACGGCGCGCAGGCACACGCCATCCCACGAGAACGGCAACCGGCCACCCTGCACCGGCTCCAGCCCAACAAAACTCACCGCGTGCAACGCCGCATCCAGCAACGCCGGATGCAAACCAAACGCACCCGCCTCCGACTCCGCCCCCTCGGGCAACGCCACCTCGGCGAAAACCTCACCGTCAGATCCACTCCAGGCCCCCCGCAGCCCCCGGAACACCGGACCGTAGCCGAACCCGCCCGCGGCCAGGTCCTCGTACAAGCCGTCCAGCTCGATCGCGGTCGCGCCACGCGGCGGCCACACCGCCGCATCGAACGACCCGGCTTCCGAAGCACCGGTCCCGAGCGTCCCGGTCGCGTGCCGCACCCACGGCACATCCTCGCCGGCCTCCGCCGAACGGGCATAGATGTTCACGCTCCGGTGACCCGGCTCCTCCGGCGCACCCACCGACACCTGCACCGCGACCGCCTCGCCCTCGCCCAGCACCAGCGGCGCGGTCAAGGTCAGCTCCTCGATCTGGTCGCAGCCGACCTGGTCACCCGCCCGGATCGCCAGCTCCAGGAACCCGGTACCCGGGAAGATCACCGTCCCGGACACCACGTGATCGGCCAGCCACGGATGCGACCGCACCGACACGCGCCCGGTCAGCAGCACACCGTCGGAGTCGGCCAGGCCTACCGCCGCACCCAGCAGAGGATGACCGGCCACCGCCAGCCCAGCCGCGGCCACATTACCCACCCGAGACGCCAGCCCCTTGGGCCAGAACCACTGACGCTGGAAGGCATAGGTCGGCAGATCGACCCGGCGACCGCCCGGCAGCACCGCCCGCCAGTCGACCGGCACCCCGTGCACGTGCAACTCGGCCAGCGCCGTCAGCACAGCCGTATGCTCGTCCCGGTCCTTGCGCAGCACCGGCACCAGCACCACATCCGCGCCGAACGCATCCACGGCAGAGCCATCATCGAGAGTGTCCTGCGCCATGGCGGTCAGGACGCCGTCGGGGCCCAACTCCAAATACGCCCGCACGCCCTGGGTCTGGAGCGTGCGAACGCCGTCGGCGAAGCGGACCGCGCCACGGACCTGCTCCACCCAATAGCCCGGCGAGCACAGCCGCTCGGCCGTGACCGCCTCTCCGGTCAGGGTGGAAACGATCGGGATACGCGGCGGGTTGTAGGTGAGCCTGCTCGCCACCGTGCGGAAGTCCTCCAGCATCGGGTCCATCAACGGCGAATGGAACGCATGCGACACCCGCAGCCGCCGCGTCTTGACCTTCTGAGATTCCAGCGCGGCGGCCACCTCGAGCACCGCCTCCTCGACACCGGAGACCACCAGCGAGGCCGGACCGTTGACCGCCGCGATCGACACCTGGTCTTCACGCCCGGCCAGCAGGACGGCGACCTGATCCTCGGACGCCTGCACCGCCACCATCGCCCCGCCCGCGGGCAGCGCCTGCATCAACCGCGCCCGGGCCGCCACCAACGCACACGCATCGGCCAGCGAGAGCACCCCAGCCACATGAGCCGCCGTGAGCTCCCCGATCGAATGACCGGCCAGCACATCCGGCACCACACCCCACGACTCCACCAGCCGGAACAACGCGGTCTCCAGCGCGAACAGCGCCGGCTGCGCCCACCCCGTCTGATCCAGCGCGTCCGCTTCGGGCGTACCCGGCTCGGCGAACAGGACCTCGCGCAGCGAACGACCCTGCCCGGCCGGCTCAAGCGAGGGTTCCAGCTCGGCGATCACCTCGTCCAAGGCTTCGGCGAACACCGGGAAACGGTCGTACAGCTCGCGGCCCATCCCCGCCCGCTGACTCCCCTGGCCGGTGAACAGCACCGCCAGCTGCGGCTCCGCCCCGGCCACCGCGCGCACCACGCCCGCACCCGGCAGGTCCTCGGCCAGCGCGCCCAAACCGGCCAGCACACCCTCGCGGTCCCCGGCCAGCACCACCGCACGATGCTCGAACGCCGACCGCGTCGTGGCCAGCGCGAACGCCACATCGCTGAGCCGCAGGTCAGACTCACCGTCCAGATACGACGCCAGACGTCCGGCCTGCGCCCGCAACGCCTGACCCGTCTTGGCCGACACCAGCACCGGCACCACACCAGCGGCCGGCACCTGCTCCTCCGCATCCGGCTCGGCCTGCGGAACCTCCGGCCCTTCCTCCAAGATCACATGCGCGTTGGTGCCGCTGAGCCCGAACGAGGAGACACCGGCCCGGCGCGGATGACCGTTCCGCTGCCATTCCACCGGCTCGGTGAGCAGTTTGACCGCCCCCGAGTCCCAGTCCACGTGCGACGACGGCGCGTCCACATGCAGCGTCTTGGGCAGCAGGCCGTGGCGCATGGCCAGCACCATCTTGATCACACCCGCCACACCGGCGGCGGCCTGCGCGTGACCGATGTTCGACTTGATCGACCCAAGAAGCAGCGGCCGGTCCTCCGGCCGATCCTGCCCATAGGTCGCCAAAAGCGCCTGCGCCTCGATCGGGTCACCCAGCGTCGTACCGGTGCCGTGCGCCTCCATCGCGTCCACCTCGGACGGCGACAAACCGGCACCGGCCAGCGCCTGCCGGATCACCCGCTGCTGCGAAGGACCATTCGGCGCCGTCAACCCGTTCGACGCGCCGTCCTGATTGATCGCCGAGCCACGGACGATCGCCAGCACCTGATGCCCGTTTCGGCGCGCGTCCGACAACCGCTCCAACACCAGCACACCCACACCCTCAGACCAGCTCACCCCGTCAGCCGCGTCAGCGAAGGACTTGCACCGCCCATCAGGAGCCAGTCCGCCCTGCGCGCTGAAATCGATGAAGGCTCCCGGGGTGGCCAACACGGTCACGCCACCGGCCAGCGCCAGCGAGCAGTCACCACCACGCAGTGACTGCGCAGCCAGATGCACCGCCACCAAGGAGGCCGAGCAGGCGGTATCCACCGTCACCGCCGGGCCCTCCAACCCCAGCGTGTACGAGATCCGGCCGGACAGCACGCTTCCGGCGGTCCCGGTCCCCAGGAAGGCCATTACCTCCAGAGGGAACTCCAGATGGCCCGAGGTGTAGTCATGGTTGATCACTCCGGCGAACACGCCGGTACGGCTGCCGCGCAGCGAACCCGGCTCGATCCCGGCCCGCTCGATCGCCTCCCAGGACGTCTCCAGCAGCACCCGCTGCTGCGGGTCCATCGCCAGCGCCTCACGCGGCGAGATCCCGAAGAATCCCGGATCGAACTCCCCGGCCTGGTGCAGGAACCCGCCCTCACGCACATAGCTGGTCCCGCGACTCTCCCGATCCGGGTTGTACAGCCCGTCCAGATTCCAGCCGCGAGTGGTCGGGAACCCGCTGATCCCGTCCCCGCCCTCGGCCACCAGACGCCACAGGTCCTCCGGCGAGGCGACCCCGCCCGGATACCGGCACGCCATGCCCACGATCACGATCGGATCGTCGGCCACCGGCGGCAACACCCGCGGCGCCGCGTCCAGGACTTCCGCCTGCGTGCCCATCAGCTCGCCGAGCAGATATTCGGCGAGGACAACGGGCGTGGGGTAGTCGAAGATGAGGGTTGCGGGTAGGCGCAGCCCGGTGGCGGCGTTGAGCCGGTTGCGCAGTTCGATCGCGGTCAGCGAGTCGAAGCCCAGCTCGCGGAACTCCCGCCGGACTTCCACCGCAGCGGGGTCGGAGTGTCCGAGGACGGCGGCGGCCTGAGCGCGTACCAGGTCGGCCAGCAGGCGGACCCGCTTGGGATTGTCCAGACCCGCCAGCTGCCGGTACAGTGCCTCGCTCGCGCCACCGCCCGCCGCCGCCGACGCGGCCGTGCGGCGGGTGCCGCGTACCAGCCCGCGGAACAGCGGCGGGACCAGCTGAGCGGGCATCGCCGGCATGTTCAGCAGGACCGGGACGACGAACGGTGAATCCGAGCCGATGGCCGTGTCGAACAGGGCCAGCCCCTGCTCGGTGGTGATGGGCGGCAGACCGGCAGCGGTCATCCGCTCTACATCGGCCTGCGACATGCCCCCGGTCATTCCGGTGGCCTGCTCCCACAGCCCCCACGCCAGGGACAAGCCCGGCAGTCCCTGGGCCCGGCGGGCAGCCATCAACGCGTCCAGCCAGGCGTTGGCCGCCGCGTAATTGCCCTGACCACGGGCACCCATCAGCCCGGACAGCGAGGAGAACACCACGAACCCGGCCAGATCCATGTCCTGGGTCAGCTCGTGCAGGTGCCAGGCGGCGTCCACCTTCGGCCGTAGCACCGACTCCAGCCGCTCCGGCGTCAACGAAGCGATGGTCCCGTCAGCCAGCACACCCGCGGTGTGAATCACCGCGGTCAGCGGATGCTCGGCACCGATACCGGCCAGCAAACCGGCCGTCGCTTCCCGGTCGGCCACATCACAGGCGGCGATGGTCACGTGCGCGCCCTGCGCGGCCAGGTCCTGCTCAAGCTCACGTGCGCCGGCCGCTTCCAGGCCCCTTCGGCTGACCAGCAGCAGATGCCGCACCCCATGCTCGGCCACCAGATGCCGAGCCACCTCCGCACCCAGACCACCCGTACCACCGGTGACAAGCACGGTGCCTTCCGGGTCCCACCGCCGGGGCATCGTCAGCACGATCTTGCCGGTGTGCCGGGCCTGGCTCATGAACCGGAACGCCTCACGGCCCCGCCGCACATCCCACGCCGTGACCGGTAGCGGCCGCAACTCACCAGCCGCGAGCAAACCCGCCAGCTCGGCCAGGATCTCGTGCAACCGCTCCGGACCGGCGTCCATCACATCGAACCAGTGATACACCAGCCCCGGGAACTGCTCCTGGTCACGGATGTCCAGCTTGCCCATCTCGACAAACCGGCCACCCGGACGCAGCAACCGCGCGGTGGCGTCGATGAACTCCCCGGTCAGCGAGTTGAGGACCACATCGATCCCCCGATCGCCGCACACCTCCCGGAAGCGCTCCTCGAACTCCAGACTCCGCGAGGAGGCGATGTGATCATCCGGGATGCCCAGCGAGCGCAGCACGTCCCACTTGGCCGGGCTGGCCGTGGCGTACACCTCGACCCCCAGCCGCTGGGCCAGCTGAATCGTCGCCATGCCCACGCCGCCCGTCCCGGCGTGCACCAGCAGCGACTCGCCCGGCTGCAACCCGGCCAGATCCATCAGCCCGTAATAGGCGGTCAGGAACGTCACCGGAATCGTCGCCGCCTGCTCAAAGGTGATCCCATCGGGGATCTTGGTCAGGTAGTGGGCGCGGGCCAACGCCACCGGGCCGAACGAACCGGAGGCCAGACCCATCACCCGGTCCCCCGGGCGCAGGTCGTCCACCCCTGGGCCGACCTCCAGCACTACCCCGGCCGCCTCACCACCCATCAGACCGACCATGTCCTGGAACCAGCCCAGCGCGTTCAACCCGTCCAGCAGGTCACGGAAGTTCACCCCCGCCGCGTGGACCTCCAGGCGCACCTGCCCGGCCTCCAACGGTCCGGCCGCCTGCGGAATCGGGAGCAGTTCCAGCGCGTCCAGGCTGCCCTTGGCCTGGCTGCCCAGCCGCCACGGCACCCCGCCGGCCGGAGGCACCAAACCCGCCCCCGACACCAGCGACGCCAACCGCGGCACCC
Organism: Acrocarpospora pleiomorpha; assembly: GCF_009687885.1. GTDB lineage: Bacteria > Actinomycetota > Actinomycetes > Streptosporangiales > Streptosporangiaceae > Acrocarpospora > Acrocarpospora pleiomorpha. The sequence continues at coordinate 333,780 of NZ_BLAF01000005.1, read as the reverse complement.
GCACCCCACCGGCGCGCACTGCTACCTGCGGCTCATCGCTGGCCAGCACCCCGGCCAGAATCGGCCCGGACAGCTCCTCATCAACATCTACCAGGACGAACCGCCCCGGATTCTCCGACTGCGCCGACCGCACCAGCCCGCACGCGGCAGCCGCGGCCAGATCAGTGACCACCTCGCCCTCACCCGCGGACACCGCACCCCACGTCACGAACACCAAACGCGAATCGCCGAACCGCTCATCGGCCAGCCACCCCTGCAGCAGACCCAGCACCCCAGCGGTCACCCCATGCGCCGTACCCACCGCATCCGCCATCGGCTCGGTGACGACCTCGACCAGCACCACATCTGGCACCGGACCCGCCTCGGCCAACGCCGACAGATCCGGATGAACCTCGACCTGCTCCCCGGCAAGACCCAGCGTGTCCAGACCGACCACCGCCATCGGCACCGGATCGGCCGGAGAGACTCCAGAAAGCTCCGACCACTCCAGCCGGAACAGCCCCTCCCCTTCCGTCCCGCGACCGCCACCGCCCGCGAGCTGACCGGACGAGATCGGCCGCAGCACCAGCGACCGCGCCGACAGCACCGGCTCCCCAGCGGTATCCACCGCCGCCAGCGACACCGAATCCGGACCCGTCCGAGCCAGCCGCACCCGCAACATCGACGCACCAACGGCGCGCAGGCACACCTCACCCCACGAGAACGGCAGCCGGCCGCCCTCCACCTGCTCCAGCCCAACAAAAGTCACCGCGTGCAAGGCCGCATCCAGCAACGCCGGGTGCAACCCGAACGCACCCGCCTCCGAATGCGCCTGCTCGGGCAACGCGACCTCGGCGAAAATCCCACCGTCAGATCCATGCCAGGCCGCCCGCAGCCCCTGGAACAACGGACCGTAGCCCAGCCCTCCGGAGGCCAGAGCGTCATACAGCCCGTCCAGCTCGATCGCGGTGGCACCGGCCGGAGGCCACACCGCCGCGTCGAACGGCACCGCGGCCCGGCCACCCGTGGCGAGCGTCCCGGTGGCATGCCGTACCCACGGCACATCGCCGCCGGCCTCCGCCGAGCGGGCATAGATGTTCACGCTCCGGTGGCCCGACTCCTCCGGCGCACCCACCGCGATCTGGACCACGACCGCCTCGCCCTCGCCCAGCACCAGCGGCGTGGCCAGCGTCAGCTCCTCCACCACCTCGCAGCCGACCTGGTCACCCGCCTGGATCGCCAGCTCAAGGAACCCGGTGCCGGGGAAGAACACCATCCCGGCCACGGTGTGGTCGGCCAGCCACGGATGCGAAGCGAGCGACAGGCGTCCGGTCAGCACCACCCCGTCGGAATCGGCCAAGCCCACGGCCGCCCCCAACAGCGGGTGCCTGGTCGCGGACAGGCCCAGCACACGGGCATCACCGCCCTGCCTGGCGCTCGGCCAGAACCGCTGGTGCTGGAAGGCATAGGTCGGCAGATCGACCCGGCGACCGCCAGCCAGCACGGCCCGCCAGTCCACCGCCACACCGCGCACGAACAGCTCGGCGGCCGAGACCAGCACCCGGTCCAGCCCGCCCTCATCGCGGCGCAGCGTCCCGGCGATCACCGCGTCCACCCCGGCCTCGTCCACGCACTCGCCGATGCCGACCGTCAACACCGGATGCGGGCTCACCTCCACGAACGCCCGATACCACTGCTCCAGCAGCTGCCCGACCGCCGGAGCGAAGTTGACCGTGTTGCGCAGGTTGTCACACCAATACGCCGCATCGAGTTCCGGCCCCTCCAGCCAAAGGCCGGTCACCGTCGACAACATCGGCACCCGCACCGGCTGCGGCACCACCCCGGTCAGGACCTGGGCCAGCTCCGCACCGATCAGATCGACCTGAGCCGAATGCGAGGCATAGTCCACCGCGATCCGGCGAACCCGCACCTCATCCGCGGTTAGCTGCTCCACCAGCTCATCGACGGCCTGCACCTCACCGGCCACCACCACCGAGCGAGGGCCGTTGATCGCCGCGACCGACACCCGGCCGTCCCAGGACGACAGCCGCTCACGCACCTGCTCGACCGGCAACGCCACCGACGCCATCGCCCCGAGCCCAGCCAACTGCTCCCCGATCAGGCGGCTGCGCAAGGCCACCACCCGGGCGCCGTCCTGGAGAGACAGGCCACCCGCGACCACCGCGGCGGCGATCTCGCCTTGAGAATGGCCGACCACGGCGTCGGGGCGGACGCCCAGCGACTCCCAGACCGCCGCCAAAGAGACCATCACCGCGAACGACACCGGCTGGACCACATCCACCCGATCCAGCCCATCGGCCTGGCGGACCACATCCAGCAACGACCAGTCCACCAACGGCTCCAACGCCGCCGCGCACTCCGCCATCCGACCAGCGAAGACCGGCGACTCCTCAAGCAGGGCGACACCCATCCCCGCCCACTGCGCCCCCTGACCCGGGAACACCCACACCGACTTCCCGGACACATCGGCCACACCCGCGACCACGCCACCGGCCGCGGGCTCACCCGAGGCGACAACGCCCAAGCCCGCGAACAGTTCCTGACGGTCACGTCCAACCACCACCGCACGGTGCTCGAACACCGACCGCGACACCACCAGCGAGGATCCAACGTCCACCGGGTCCAGCTCGCCGGCCTCCACATGCGCCACCAGACGACGCGCCTGACCGCGCAACGACTCCTCGGTCTTCGCCGACACCACCCACGGCACCACACCCGGCGCCCGGTCCTGCGGAGTCTCCTCCCCTTCCGGTGTTTCCGGTCCTTGTTCGAGGATGATGTGCGCGTTGGTGCCGCTGATCCCGAACGACGACACACCCGCCCGACGCGGGTGACCGTTCTGCTTCCACTCCACCGGCTCGGTCAGCAGCTCCACCGCACCGGCCGACCAGTCCACATGCGAGGACGGTTCCGTCACGTGAAGCGTCTTGGGCAGCACCCCGTGGCGCATGGCCATGACCATCTTGATCACACCAGCGACCCCAGCGGCCGCCTGCGTGTGACCGATGTTCGACTTGATCGACCCAAGAAGCAGCGGCCGATCCTCCGGCCGATCCTGCCCGTAGGTCGCCAGCAGCGCCTGCGCCTCGATCGGGTCACCCAGCGTCGTACCCGTACCGTGCCCTTCCATCGCGTCCACCTCGGACGGCGACAAACCGGCACCGGCCAGCGCCTGCCGGATCACCCGCTGCTGCGAAGGACCATTCGGCGCGGTCAACCCGTTGGACGCGCCGTCCTGGTTCACCGCCGAACCACGCACGATCGCCAGGACCTGGTGCCCGTTGCGCTGAGCGTCCGACAACCGCTCCAGCACCAGGATGCCCACACCCTCGGACCAGCTCACCCCGTCAGCCGCGTCGGAGTAGGACTTGCACCGGCCGTCCCCGGCCAGCCCGCCCTGGGCGCTGAAGCCGATGAACGGCGTCGGGGTGGCCATCACGGTCACGCCACCGGCCAGCGCCAGCGAGCAGTCACCGCCACGCAGTGACTGCGCCGCCAGATGCAACGCCACCAGCGACGACGAGCACGCGGTGTCCACCGTCACCGCCGGGCCCTCCAACCCCAGCGTGTACGAGAGACGGCCGGACAGCACACTTCCGGCGGTCCCGGTCCCCACGAAGCTCATCACCTCTGGAGGGAACTCCAGACGGCCCGGGTTGTAGTCGTGATACATCACTCCGGCGAACACGCCGGTACGGCTGCCGCGCAGCGAACCCGGCTCGATCCCCGCCCGCTCGACCGCCTCCCAGGACGCCTCCAGCAGCAACCGCTGCTGCGGATCCATCGCCAACGCCTCACGCGGCGAAATCCCGAAGAACCCCGGATCGAACTCCCCGGCCTCGTGCAGGAACCCACCCTCACGCACATAACTGGTCCCGCGACTCTCCCGATCCGGGTTGAACAGCCCGCCCAGATCCCAACCACGGGTCGTCGGGAACCCGCTGATCCCGTCCCCACCCTCGGCCACCAGCCGCCACAGATCCTCCGGCGAGGCGACCCCACCCGGATACCGGCACGCCATACCCACGATCACGATCGGGTCGTCGGCCACCGGCGGCACCATCTGCGGCGCCCCGTCCAGGACTTCCGCCTGCGTACCCATCAGCTCGTCGAGCAGATGTCTGGCCAGCACGGTCGGGGTCGGGTAGTCGAACACCAGCGTGGCCGACAGACGCAGACCCGTCGCGGCGTTCAGCCGGTTGCGCAGCTCGACCGCGGTCAGCGAGTCGAAGCCCAGCTCACGGAACTCCCGCCGCACCTCCACCGTGTCGCGCGTGGCGTGGCCCAGCACGAGCGCCACCTCGGTCCGCACAACGTCCAGCAGGACCTCGATGCGTTCCGCGGCACCCAAGGGAGCAAGTTGCCGCAGGAGTTTGCTCTGGCCTTGTGGTGCGACCGCCTTCGTGCGGCGTACGGCGGGGACCAACCCGCTCAGCATCGGCGGTAGCTCCTCGTAAGCACGCAAAGCCGGCATGTTCAGCCGTACCGGGGCCACCGCCGATTCGCCGGAGGCGACGGCCGCGTCGAACAACGCCATGCCCTGCGAGAGTGAGATCAGCCGCAGCGCGCTCATGGTCAACCGGTTGACGTCCACCTGCGACAACCGGCTGGTCATCCCGGCCTCCGTCGACCACGGCCCCCATGCCAGCGACAGCGCCGGCAGGCCCGCGGCTCTCCGGTGCTGGACCAGCGCGTCCAGGAAAGCGTTGCCCGCCGCGTAGTTGCCCTGCCCGGACCCACCAAACGTGCCGGACACCGACGAGAACATGATGAAGGCGGCCAGGTCCATGTCCCGCGTGAGCTCGTGCAGGTGCCAGGCGGCGTCCACCTTGGGACGCAACACCTTGGCGATGCGCTCAGGCGTCAGCAGGGGAATCGTCCCGTCGTCCAGGACACCGGCCGTGTGGATCACCGCGGTCAGCGGCCGGTCGGCATTCGCCAGCAGCTCCGCCACCGCGTCCCGGTCCGAGACGTCGCACGCCACCACGCTCACCTGGGCGCCGTCGGCGACCAGGTCCGCCCGTAGCTCCTCCGCTCCCGGGGCGTTCAGGCCCCGGCGGCTCACCAGCAGTAGGTGCCGTACCTCGTGTTCGGCCACCAGGTGCCGGGCCAGTCGCGCGCCCAGGCCGCCGGTCCCACCGGTGATCAACACCGTGCCTTCGGGGTTCCAGGCTCGGACGTCGTGTTCGTCCGGTGACAGCCGGGCGAGGCGGGGAACCCGCGCCTCGAAGTCGCGCACCGCCGCCTGTTGTTCACCGCAGGCCAGCAGGACGGGCAGCGCCGACAGGGCGGTCTCCTGCTCCTCCGCATCGGCCAGCAGGAAGCGGCCCGGATTCTCCGCCTCCGCGCTACGGACCAGCCCCCACACGGTGGCCGCGGCCGGGTTCGACACGGTCTCGCCCGCGCCGGTCGCGACCGCGCCCCGGGTGACGAACACCAGGCGCGAATCGACGAACCGCTCATCGGCGAGCCACTGCTGCAGCAGGCCCAGCACACGTGTGGTCACTTCGTGCGCCGATTCCGCCATATTCGCGGAGTCGGCGACGTCGATCTCGACGGTCACCAGGTCGGGCACCCTGCCGACCGGAAGGTCCAGGGAGTCGAGATCACCGGTGAGCTCGGCCACCTCCAACCCGACCACGGCGTCCACCGGGGAGACCGTCATCGGTACGGCAGCCCAGTCCAACCGGAACAGTGAGTCGCGTTCCACGCCATGATCGTGGGCAGCCAGCTGATCGGCCGAAACCGGCCGTAGTACCAGCGATCGCGCCGACAGCACCGGCTCCCCGGCGGCGTCCACCGCGATCAGCGACACGGAATCGTCACCGGCCTGGGCCAGCCGTACGCGCAACGCCGACGCGCCCACGGCCCGGAGGCTCACCTCACTCCACGAGAACGGCAGCCTGCCGCCGGCCGTCTCCATCCCGACGAACGGCACCGAGTGCAGGGCCGAGTCGAGCAGCGCCGGATGCAGGGCGAACAGACCGGCGTCGGCGACCTGCTCCGGCAGGGCGACCTCGGCGAACACCTCGCCGCCCGCGCCCTTCCAGGCCGCCCGCAGGCCCTGGAACACCGGCCCGTAGGCGAGCCCGTCCTCGGCCAGCCGCTCGTACAGCCCGTCGAGCTCGATCGCGGTCGCGCCCTGCGGCGGCCAGGCTTCGGTGTCGAGCCGCTCGGCGCGCCGATCGCCGGGGGCGAGGAAGCCGACCGCGTGCCGCACCCACGGCAGGTGATCCTCGGCCTCCGCCGGTCGGGCGTAGATGTTCACGGCACGACGACCGGAGTCCTCCGTGGCGCCCACCGACACCTGCACCGCGACCGCGTCATCCGCGTCCAGCACCAGCGGGGCGGCCAGCGTCAGCTCCTCGACCAGGTCGCAGCCGACCTGGTCACCGGCCCGGATCGCCAGCTCAAGGAACCCGGTGCCCGGGAAGAACACCATCCCGCCCACCACGTGATCAGCCAGCCAGGGGTGCGACCGTACGGACAGGCGCCCGGTCAGCAGCACGCCGTCGGAGTCGGCCAGGCGAACGGCGGCGCCCAGGAGCGGATGCTCCGCCGCGGCCAGGCCCAGACCGCGGGCATCCCCGATCTTCTTGCCGTTCGGCCAGTACTGCTCCCGCTGGAAGGCATAGGTGGGCAGCTCGACCCGGCGGGCGCCGGGGAAGACCGCCCGCCAGTCGAGCGGTACGCCGTGTACGTGCAGTTCCGCCAGCGCGGTCATGGCCGCCGACCGCTCGTCGCGGTCTCGCCGCAGCACCGGCACCAGCACCGGGTCCGATTCGGCCGCGGAGTCGGCCAGCGCGACGAGGGTGTCGTCGGCCATCGCGGTCAGCACCCCGTCGGGGCCCAGTTCCAGATAGGCCCGTACGCCCCGGGCGTGCAGGGTGCGGACGCCGTCGGCGAACCTGACCGCGCCTCGGACCTGGTCCACCCAGTAACCCGGCGAGCACAGCTCCTCGTCCGCCGGTCGTCCGGTCAGCGTCGACACGATCGGGATCTTTGGGGCACGGTAGGTCAGCTTCTCGGCGACCGCCCGGAAGTCCGCCAGCATCGGATCCATCAACGGCGAATGGAACGCGTGCGAGACCCGCAACCGCCGCGTCCTGACCCCCCGTTCTTCCAGGACGGCCGCGACGCTGAGGACCGGGCCCTCAACCCCGGAGATCACCACGGCGTTCGGACCGTTCACCGCCGCGATCGACACCTCGCCCACACGCTCCGCCAGCAGCGCGGCGACCTCCTCCTCCGAGGCCTGGACCGCCACCATCGCCCCACCCGCGGGCAGCGCCTGCATCAACCGCGCCCGGCCCGCCACCAGCGCACACGCGTCACTCAGAGACAGCACCCCGGCCACGTGAGCGGCGGTGACCTCCCCGATCGAATGCCCCGCCAGCACATCCGGCACCACACCCCAGGACTCCACCAGCCGGAACAGGGCCGTCTCCAGCGCGAACAGCGCCGGCTGCGCCCACCCCGTCTGATCCAACAGCTCCGCCTCGGCGAACATGACCTCGCGCAGCGGCCGGTCGAGCAGCGGATCCAGCTCCGCGATCACCGCGTCCAAAGCCTCGGCGAACACCGGGAAACGCTCATACAGCTCCCGGCCCATCCCCGCCCGCTGGCTGCCCTGACCCGTGAACAACACCGCCAGCTGCGGCTCCGCCCCGGCCACCCCGCGCACCACGCCCGCACCCGGACGGTCCTCGGCCAGCGCGCCCAAACCGGCCAGCACACCCTCGCGGTCGCTCGCCAGCACCACCGCGCGATGCTCGAACGCCGACCGCGTCGTGGCCAGCGCGAACGCCGTATCGGCCAGCGCCACCTCGGGATAGGCCTCCACATGCGAGGCCAGTTGCCCGGCCTGCGCCCGCAACGCCCCTGCCGTACGGCCCGACACCAGCACCGGCAGCACACCCGGCTCCGCCGCGATCCGCGGAGCCTCCTGGGGGTCGCCCCGCTCGATGATCACGTGGGCGTTGGTGCCGCTGATCCCGAACGACGACACTCCGGCCCGCCACGGCCGCTCCACCTGCGGCCAGGCCCGCTGCTCGGTCAGCAGTTCCACCGCGCCCGCCGACCAGTCCACATGCGAGGACGGCGCATCCACATACAACGTCTTGGGCAGCACGCCATGGTCCATGGCCAGGACCATCTTGATCACGCCTGCCACGCCCGCCGCCGCCTGGGTGTGGCCGATGTTCGACTTGATCGACCCAAGAAGCAGCGGACGGTCCTCCGGCCGGTCCTGCCCATAGGTGGCCAGCAGCGCCTGCGCCTCGATCGGGTCACCCAGCGTCGTACCCGTACCGTGCGCCTCGACCACGTCCACCTCGGACGGCGACAGACCGGCGTCGGCCAGTGCCTGCCTGATGACCCGCTGCTGCGACGGGCCGTTCGGCGCGGTCAACCCGTTGGACGCGCCGTCCTGGTTCACCGCCGACCCGCGCAGCACGGCCAGGATCCGGTGGCCGTTTCGCCGCGCGTCCGACAAGCGCTCCAGCACCACCACACCCACGCCCTCGGCCCAGCTCGTGCCGTCGGCCGCGTCGGCGAAGGACTTGCACCGCCCGTCAGGAGCCAGCCCGCCCTGCTCACTGAAGTCGATGAACGCACCCGGCGTGGCCATCACGGTCACACCACCGGCCAGAGCTAGACCGCACTCGCCCAAGCGCAGCGCCTGCGCGGCCAGATGCATGGTGACCAGAGACGACGAACAGGCGGTGTCCACCGTCATCGCCGGACCCTCCAGGCCCAGCGTGTAGGAGATCCGGCCCGACAGGACGCTTCCGGCGTTGCCGGTGCCGAAGAAGCTCATCACATCCGGCGGGAACTCCGCGCTGGACGCGTAGTCGTGATACGTGACGCCGGCGAACACGCCGGTACGGCTGCCGCGCAGCGAGACCGGGTCGATCCCGGCCCGCTCGAAAGCCTCCCACGACACCTCCAGCAGCAACCGCTGCTGCGGATCCATCGCCAACGCCTCACGCGGCGAAATACCGAAGAACCCCGGATCGAACTCCCCGGCCTGGTGCAGGAACCCGCCCTCACGCACATAACTGGTCCCCCGGCGCGACCGATCGGGGCTGTACAACTCCCCCAGATCCCAGCCACGAGAGGTCGGGAACCCGCTGATCCCGTCCCCGCCCTCGACGACCAGCCGCCACATGTCTTCTGGAGAGCTCACTCCGCCCGGATAGCGGCACGCCATCGACACGATGGCGATCGGGTCGTCCACGACCGACGCGAGGGGGGGCGGACTGATCACGTCGGCGTGCCGGCCGAGCAGTTCGTCCAGCAGGAACTCCGCCAGCACGACCGGTGTCGGATAGTCGAACACCAGCGTGGACGGCAACCGCAACCCCGTCGCACTGTTCAGCCGGTTACGCAACTCCACCGCGGTCAGCGAGTCGAAACCCAGCTCGCGGAACTCCCGTCTCATCTCCAGGGTGGCGGGCGAAACATGGCCCAGGACCATGGCCACCTCGGTGCGTACCAGCTCGACCAGCAGCCGCGTCCGATCGGCCTGGCCCAGGCCGGCCAATCGCTGAAGGAGCGCCCCGTCGGCCCCCGCCGACGCCGCCGACCGGCGCACGCCTCGCACCAGCCCCTGCAGCAGATGCGGCACCCACCCCTGCGCTCGCACCGCCGACACGTCGAACCGCGCCGCCACGACCACCGCACGACCCACCGCGCCCGCCGCGTCGAACAGGGCCAGCCCCTGCGCCGCCAGCAACGACAACATCCCGGCTCGCGCGATCCGCCGCATATCGGCCTCGCCCAGCGCGCCGGTCATCCCGCTGTCCTGCGCCCACGGGCCCCACGCCAGCGACAACCCGGCTTGTCCCTCGGCCCGCCGATACTCGGCCAGCGCGTCCAGGAACGCGTTCGCCGCCGCGTAATTGGCCTGGCCCGCACCACCGAACGTCGCCGCCACCGACGAGAACATGATGAACGCGGCCAAGTCGCCGTCACGGGTGAGCTCGTGCAAATGCCAGGCGGCGTCCACCTTCGGCCGCAACACGATCTCCAGCCGCTCCGCCGACAGCGACGGAATGGTCCCATCGGCCAGCACACCGGCGGCGTGAATCACCGCGGTCAACGGATGCTCAGCCGGCACCAGAGCCAGCAACGCCGCCGCCTGCTCTCGATCGGCCACATCGCAGGCCGCGACCGTCACCTCGACGCCGTACGCGATCAGCTCGGCCTGCAACTCCACCGCACCCGGAGCCTCCAACCCCCGGCGGCTGACCAGCAGCAGATGCCGCACCCCACGTTCGGCCACCACATACCGGGCGAACAGCGCGCCCAGACCACCCGTACCGCCGGTGATCAACACCGTCCCGTCCGGATCCCACGGCCGGTCGACCTCGGGGCCGGGCACCACCCGCGCCAGCCGGGCCACCCGCACCTCACCACCGCGCACCGCCACCTGCGGCTCACCCGACGCCAGCACCCCGGCCAGCACCGACGCGGAGATCTCCGGCTCGTCCACATCGACCAGCACGAACCGGCCCGGATTCTCCGACTGGGCACTGCGGACAAGGCCCCACACCGCGGAAGCCGGCAGATCCGCGGCCCCATCCGCGGCAACCGCACCCCGGGTGAGGAACACCAGCCGCGAATCGGCGAACCGCTCATCCGCCAGCCACTCCCGCACGACCTCCAGCACCCGGGCGGTCAGCTCATGCGCCGACTCCACCACCCCGGCCGCCGGATCCGAGATCACCTCCATCACCACCACAGGGGGTGCGACCCCGGCCACACCCAGAAAGTTCAGGCCCAGCGCCACCACCGGCACTGGCACTGGCTCGGCCGCCGGGAGCTCCTTCAGCGGCGTCCACTCCACCTCGAACAGCGCATTCCGCTCCACCCCACGGCTGCCACCGGCAGCGGCGAACCAGGTGGACGAGATCGCGCGTAGCACCAGCGACCGCACCGACAGCACCGGTTCCCCGGCGGCGTCCACCGCGAGCACCGACACCGAATCCCCGCCCGTCCTGGCCAGCCGCACCCGCAACAGCGACGCACCACTGGCGTGCAGGCACACGCCACCCCAGGAGAACGGCGCCCAACCACCCTCGAAATCCCCCAGACCGGCGAACGGCAGCGCGTGCAGCGCCGCGTCGAGCAACGCCGGATGCACCCCGAAAGAACCCGCGCTCGACTCCACCTGCCCCGGTAACACGACCTCGGCGAACACCTCACCATTGGCACCACGCCAAGCCGCCTTCAGGCCCTGGAACACCGGACCGTAACTCAACCCGCTCGCGTCCAGCCGCTCGTACAGCCCATCCAGCTCGATCGCGGACGCGTTCGCGGGCGGCCACACCGTCGCGTCGAACGTCTCGGCCACCCGACTGCCATCCGTCAGCACACCAGTGGCGTGCCGAATCCACGACTCCTCATCGGCGGCCTCGGCCGGCCGGGCATAGACGCCCAGCTCACGCCGACCGGATTCATCGGGCGTCCCCACCCACACCTGAACCGCGACCGCGTCCCGCTCACCCAGCACCAGCGGCGCGACGAGCGTCAGCTCTTCCACCACATCGCAGCCGACCTGATCGCCCGCCCGCACAGCCAGCTCGACGAACGCCGAGCCCGGCACCACCGCCGAACCCATCACCGCGTAATCCGCCAGCCACGGATGCGACCGGAGCGACAACCTGCCGGTCAGCAACACCCCATCCGCACCGGCCAGCCCCACCGCCGCACCCAGTAGCGGGTGCCCTGCGGCGGCAAGGCCCGCCGCGGCGACATTCCCCAGCCGTGAACCTGCCCCATCAGGCCAGAGTCGTTGACGCTGGAAGGCGTATGTCGGCAACTCCACCCGGTGCCCGCCCGGCAGCACCGCCCGCCAATCCACCGCCACGCCATGCACATACAGGTGCGCCAGCGCCGCCATGACCGCGGACTCCTCGTCGCGGTCCCTGCGCAGCACCGGTACCGCTACCGCATCCGCCGCCAAGTCCGCGACGGACTGATCCGGGTGAGCGGCGAGGACGTCCTGAGTCATGGCGGTCAGCACCCCATCGGGGCCGAGTTCCAGGTAGGCCCGCACACCTTGAGCGTGCAGAGCGCCCACCGCATCGCCGAAACGGACCGCGCCACGGACCTGATCCACCCAGTAATCCGGCGAGCACAACTGCTCGGCCGTGGCCGTCTCCCCGGTCAGGGTGGACACCACCGGAATCCGCGGCGGGTTGTAGCTGAGCGTCCCGGCCAGCGCGCGGAAATCCGCCAGCATCGGATCCATCAACGGCGAATGGAACGCATGCGACACCCGCAACCGCCGCGTCCTGACCCCCTGGGACTCCAGCGCGGCCGCCACCTCGAGCACCGCCTCCTCGACCCCGGAGACCACCAGCGAGGCCGGACCGTTGACCGCCGCGATCGACACCTCACCCTCACGCCCGGCCAGCAGGTCGGCAACCTGATCCTCGGACGCCTGGACCGCGACCATCGCCCCACCGGCAGGAAGCGCCTGCATCAACCGCGCCCGAGCCGCCACCAGCGCACACGCATCCGCCAGCGACAACACCCCGGCCACATGCGCCGCCGTGAGCTCCCCGATCGAATGACCGACCAGCGCATCCGGCCGCACACCCCACGACTCCACCAGCCGGAACAACGCCGTCTCCACCGCGAACAGCGCCGGCTGCGCCCACCCCGTCTGATCCAGCAACTCCGCCTCAGCGAACAAGACCTCACGCAACGACCCATCCAGCAACGGGTCGAACTCGCCGATCACCTCATCCAACGCCTCCGCGAACACCGGGAACCGGTCATACAACTCCCGGCCCATCCCCGCCCGCTGACTCCCCTGACCGGTGAACAGGAATGCGAGCTTGCCCCGCTGCCCGCTCTGCCCCACCACGACGCCCGCGCCCGACCGCCCCTCGGCCAGGGCCCGTAGCCCGGCCACGGCATCCTCGCGATCACCGGCCAGCACGGCCGCCCGGTGCTCGAAGACCGATCGCGTCGTGACGAGAGAAAGAGCCATGTCGGCCAGCGCCAGGTCAGGCTCGCCGTCGGCGAACGACGCCAGCCGGTCAGCCTGCGCCCGCAACGCCTCTTCCGTACGGCCCGACACCAGCACCGGAACCACACCAGAGGCCGCGGGCGGCACCTCGATCTGCGGAGCCTCCGGCGCCTGCTCGATGATCACGTGCGCGTTGGTGCCGGTCAGCCCGAACGAGGACACCCCGGCCCGCCACGGCCGCTCCACCTGAGGCCAGGGCATGGCTTCGGCCAGCAGTTCCACCGCGCCCGCCGACCAGTCCACATGCGACGACGGCCCGTCCACGTGCAACGTCTTGGGCAGCACCCCATGCCGGAGAGCCATGACCATCTTGATCACACCCGCCATGCCGGCGGCGGCCTGGGTATGCCCGATGTTCGACTTGACCGACCCCAGCAGCAGCGGCCGATCCCGATCCTGACCATAGGTGGCCAGCAGCGCCTGCGCCTCGATCGGGTCACCCAGCGTGGTACCCGTACCGTGACCCTCCACCACGTCCACGTCGGCGGGAGTCAGCCCGGCGCTGCCCAGTGCCTGCCGGATCACCCGCTGCTGCGACGGACCGTTCGGCGCCGTGAAGCCGTTGGAGGCGCCGTCCTGATTCACCGCCGACCCGCGCAGGACCGCGAGGACCTGGCGGCCGTTGCGCTGAGCGTCCGACAACCGCTCCAGCACGAGCATGCCCACGCCCTCGGACCAGCCCGTGCCGTCCGCCGCGTCGGCGAAGGCCTTGCACCGGCCGTCCGGGGCCAGCCCACCCTGGCGGGAGAACTCCACGAACGCGCCTGGGGTGGCCATCACGGTCGCCCCGCCCGCCAGCGCCAGCGAGCACTCCCCGGCCCGCAGCGCCTGCACCGCCAGGTGCATCGCCACCAGCGACGACGAACACGCCGTGTCCACCGTCACCGCCGGGCCCTCCAAACCCAGGGTGTACGAAAGCCGGCCGGAGGCCGCGCCCGCGCCCAGGCCGGTCCCGACGTTGCCCTCGAGGTCGGCCAGCGAGTTCACCATCAGGTAGGAGTAGTCCTGCCCGCTCATCCCGACGAAGACCCCGGTACGGCTGCCGCGCAGCCGGGCGGCGTCGATCCCGGCCCGCTCGACGGCCTCCCACGACACCTCCAGCAGCAACCGCTGCTGCGGATCCATCCCCAACGCCTCACGCGGCGAAATACCGAAGAACCCTGGATCGAAGCCCGCGACATCGTGGATGAAACCACCCTCGCGCGCGTCGCTTCGAGCCCGGCCGTCCGAACCACCACCGGACAGCAGGTCCAGATCCCAGTCGCGGTCGGACGGGAAGCCCGAAATGGCGTCCCCGCCTTCGGCGACGAGCCGCCACAGATCCTCAGGCGAAGCAAGACCTCCGGGGAACCGGCAGCTCATCGCCACGATGGCGATCGGCTCGGTGGTGACCGCGACCAGCTTCTGGTACTGGCGCCGCAGCCGTTCCGCCTCCTTCATGGACGTCCGGAGCGCCTGAACCACCTGCTCACTGGGCGTATCCATCACAACCTCCGTGCATCGAGCGGGGCGGCCAGGGGAGGGAGGGGGACCCCGGCCGTACCTCGCAGGAAGAAGTCGCCGAGCATGCCATCCGTTGGAGAAGTGAACCCGGTGGCGACCCGGCAAACGCCTAGTCTTTGCACGGCCCGCCCAGCCGGCAGCGCCCACGAGGCCGGCTCCCGGAGAAACTAGTGATCCCCCTAATTTCGCCGCGGTACCTTGCGGGCACGCCGACGTCCGGCCACTTAGAGACGTTCGCGGCGATGACGGATCCGCCACCGGAGCAGACGCCGGCGTGTCACTCACTTTCCGGCGGTCCGGCTCCCGCCATGGAGGTGTGCACGATGAGCGAGAGCCGCAAGCGGGTGCTGTTCGTCAGTTCCACGGGGCACGGAATTTTCAATCCGTTGCGCGTCATCGCCGCCGAAGTCGCCCGGCGTGGCACGGAAGACCTGTGGTTCGCGGCGGAGCAGGAGTTCCAGGCGGACATCGAGAACATCAAAGAGGGAAACGGCCTGAACTTCGTCTCCCTCGGTGACCCCCTCCCGGAAATCACCCCCAACTGCTGGGACGACGAGGTGTACCGCAAGGTCACCCAGCGCTCCCGATGGAAGGCGCACCACGCGGTGATACGGCAGATATTCAGCGTGGTGCCGACGCAGAAGAATTACCCGATGGTCGACTCCCTGGTCGACGAGATCAACCCCGCCCTCATGGTCTTCGACACCGTCAACCCCATCGCGATGACGGTGGCCGTCAAGCGGAAGATTCCGTTCATCCTCATCTCGCCTTTCTTCCCGAGCAACCTGCTCGCGATGGAGACGCCACGCGGCTACCCGATGCTGCACTCCGGGCTGCCCCTGAACATGACGTTCCAGCAGCGGGTCTACAACACCTACTTCAAGACCCGGGCCCTGCTGATGTTCCTGCACCCGAGGATGCTGAGAATCGTTCGGCACGTCCTGGCCACCGCGAAGGAACTGGACCTCCCGAAGGAGCTCCTCCGCCCCACGGCTAAAACCGATTTCGCCGAGCGCATCGTGTGCTGCACCGTGCCAGGACTGGACTACCCGATCCCCCTTCCCGAGCACGTCCACCTGGTCGGCGCGGTCATCCCGCCATTGCCGGAGGCGCCGGGCGACCACGACCTTTCGAAGTGGCTGGACGCCAACCCCTCCGTCGTCTACATGGGATTCGGCACCATCACCCGGCTGACCGGCCCCGAAGTCCACGCGGTGACGGAGATCGCCCGCCGGTTGGACGGCCGGCACTCCGTGCTGTGGAAGCTCCCGAAGGAGCAGCAACACCTGCTGCCGCCGAGCGACGAGTTGCCGGGGAACCTCAGGATCGAGAGCTGGGTCCCCTCTCAGCTCGATGTGCTGGCCCATCCCAACGTCAAGCTCTTCGTCAACCATGCCGGCGGAAACGCGTTCCACGAGGGACTGTATTTCGGCAAGCCGCAGGTCATCCGGCCGCTGTGGGTCGACTGCTACGACCAGGCGGTGCGCGGCGTGGACAGCGGGGTCAGTCTCACGGTGGACGACCCGCAGACCATCGATGTCGAGGACTGGGTCGGCAAGATCACCCAGGTGCTCGACAATCCCACATTCCGTGAACGCGCCGAGCATTTCTCCAAGGCGATGCGAGAGGCGGGGGGCGTCCACGCCGCCGCCGATCTGATCCTGGGCAGTCCGGCGCTGAAATGATCTGACAGGACCTGCGAAGGACGTGGCGACAGCATGCCAAGTAGCGATCCGATCTCCATCGAGTTCCCGACGCGACGGCGCGGGCAACTCTCTCCCCCGGACGAGTACGCCGAACTGCGGGCGCGCCCGGGCCTGGTCAAGTCGGCGCTGCCCAACGGCAGCACCGTGTGGCTGGTCACGCGCCACGAGGATGTGCGCACCGTGCTCACCGACCCGCGGATCAGTGCCAGCCCAACGCACCCGGGGTTTCCGTCCATCGGGCGCAACGGGACGGTGCCGCACCCCGACCAGATCCCCGGTTGGTTCGTCGCCTACGACCCGCCGGACCACACCCGGTTCCGCAAGGCTCTGATCCCGGAGTTCACCGTACGGCGGGTGGGCGAGCTGCGCCCGGCGGTCCAGCGGATCGTCGACGGCCGCATCGACGCCATGCTCGCCGGTGGCACCACCGCCGACCTGGTGGCCGCGTTCGCGCTGCCGGTGCCGTCGCTGATCATCTGCGAACTGCTCGGCGTGCCGCGCACGGACCGCGAGCTTTTCGAGTCCAGGACGCAGATTCTGGTGACCTTCACCTCGACCGACGACGAACGCGATGCCGCGGCCCAGGACCTGCTGCTCTACATCAACAAGCTGATCGCCATGAAGCAGCGCTTCCCCGGCAGGGATCTGATCAGCCGGTTGCTGCGTGCCGGGGTGCTGACCCCCAAGGAGATCTCCGGCGTCGCCCTGCTGCTGCTGATCGCCGGGCACGAGACGACGGCGAACAACATCGCGCTCGGCGCGGTCATGCTGATGCTGAACCGGCAGTGGATCAACGCACCCGGGGTGGTCGAGGAGGTGCTGCGCTACCTGTCCGTGGCCGACCGGGTGGCGCTGCGCGTGGCGGTGGAGGACGTCGAGATCGGCGGGCAGCTCATCAGGGCCGGCGAGGGCATCGTGCCGCTCGGCGCCGCGGCCAACCACGACGAGGGCACGTTCGGGCACGCCGAGCAGTTCGACCCGAGCCGCTCGGCCCGCCACCACGTCGCGTTCGGGTACGGCGTGCACCAGTGTCTCGGGCAGAACCTCGTCAGGATCGAGATGGACACCGTCTTCGGGACCCTGTTCCGGCGGATTCCGACCCTTGAGCTCGATCAGGCGGTCGAGGACCTGCCGTTCAAGTACGACGGCGTGCTGTTCGGGCTGCACGCGCTACCGGTCCGTTGGTGATGAATGTGACGCGTATCAATGTGAACGCCCAGCGCTGCGTCGGCGCCGGCCAGTGCGTGCTCATCGCCCCGGAGGTCTTCGACCAGACCGATGAGGGAACCGTCACGGTTTTGGCCGATACCGTGGACGGCTCGGCCCAGGGGGTCGTGCGGGAGGCCGTCCGTGCCTGCCCTTCCCAGTCCATCTCGCTGACCGAAGGCTGAAACCACGGTCTGACCGTACGAATCCGACCCGGCCGGGTGTGTCCACCCGGCCGGGTCGAGCTTATTGGGCTCCGCCGTTGAGGGCCGCCCGCACCAACTCGTCGAGCCCCATCGAGTCGAGCGCGTCCTCCTCGCTGGTCGCCGTCGCAGGGCCATCGGTCAGGTGCAGCAGCGCGTCCAGCACGCCGATCTCCCGCAGCCGGGCCATGGACAGCGACGCGAACAGCGCCCGGACCCGCGCCTCCTCCTCGTCGACGCCCGAGATCCCGGCCGTCTCCGGCACGAGCTGGGCGATCAGGTGACCGGCGAGGGCCTCTGGAGTCGGGTAGTCGAAGACGAGCGTGGGCGGCAGCTTCAGCGCCGTCGCCGCCATGAGCCGGTTGCGCAGCTCGATCGCGCTGAGCGAGTCGAACCCGAGGTCCCGGAACGCCTGGTCGGCGCCGATCGCCCGCCGGGAAGCATGCCCGAGGACTATCGCGACCTGGTCGCGCAGCAGGTCGAGCACCACGCCAGGCCGTTCGGTGTCGGGCAGACCGGTCAGTCTGTCCCGCAGTGCGGACACCGGCTGCTCGTTCACCGAGCCGTTCAGCTCGGCCAGCTCCCGGTAGTTCGGCAGCTCACGCAGCAACCGGCTGGGCCGGCCCGCAGTGTACGACCGGAGGAACCTCTCGTGATCGATGTCGGCGACCACCCCGACCGGTTCACCGCCCGCGACGAGGCCGCTCAGGGCGGAGACGGCCAGCGCGGGGTCCATCGGCCGCACCCCCATGCGCCGGGACGCCTCCTGCGCCGCGGCCACGTCCGCCATGCCGCCGCCGGCCCAGGCGCCCCACGCCACCGAGGTGGCCGCGAGCCCGCGCTCGCGCCGCCGCTCGGCCAGCGCGTCGAGCACCGCGTTGGCGGCGGCGTAGTTGCCCTGGCCCAGACTGCCGAGCGTGCCGGCGGCGGACGAGAACAGCACGAACACCGGCAGATCCAGATCCTGGGTCAGCTCGTCCAGCACCACCGCCGAACTCACCTTGGCGCGGAACACCGTCTCGAACCGCTCGTGGGTCAGACCGTCCACCACACCGTCGTCGAGCACGCCCGCGGCGTGCACCACCGCGGTGAGCGGGAACTCCGCAGGAATGCCGGCCAGCTCGGCGGCCAGCGCGTCCCGGTCGGCCGCGTCACATGCGGCCACGGTCACCTGGGCTCCCAGGCCTGCCAGCTCGTCCCGCAACTCGGCGGCGCCGTCGGCGTCCATCCCCCGCCGGCTGACCAGCAGCAGGTGCTCGGCGCCGTTCGTAGCCAGCCAGCGGGCCAGGTGCCCGCCGAGCGCACCGGTGCCACCGGTGATCAGTACGGTCCCCCGCGGCTCCCACTCGCCGGTCCGACCGGGAAGAGCCTGCACGAGCCGCCGGACGTAGGCGCCAGAAGGCCGGATGGCGACCTGATCCTCACCTGACACCCCGGACAGCACACTCGCCAACCGTCGCACCGCGCCACGATCGACGCTGTCTGGCAGATCGATCAGGCCGCCCCACCGCTGCGGCTGCTCCAGCGCGACGACCCGGCCGAGGCCCCAGACGGCGGCCTGCGCGGGGCTGCCCAGAACATCACCGGGACCGGCCGCGACCGCGCCTCGGGTGAGGCACCACAGCGGCGCGTCGACACCGGCATCGCCCAGCGCCTGGAGGAGGAGCGTCGTCAGGACGAGCCCGGTGGGCACTTCCGCGTGAGCAGAAGATTCCCGCAGAGCCAGCAGCGACACCACTCCGCTGTACGGCGCGGCTGCGGCGTGTGCGCGCAGGCGCTCGGCCAGAGCGGCCCGGTCTTCGGGCGTGCCGGTGAGGCCGGGCAGCTCCAGGCGTACGACGTCCGCGCCCAGGGCGGCGATCGCGTCGATCGCCGCGTCCGTCCAGGCGTCCGCCGCCTGTTCCTCGGGAAGCACGACCAGCCAGGGGCCGATCGCCGCGACCCGGCCGGGCGTCTCCGCGCCGGCGAAGGGCTGCCAGGCGATCCGGTACCGCCAGCCGTCGATGGCGGACCTTAGGGCCCCCTCGCCGTGCCACGACGACAGCGCCGGAGTCGGCCAGAACCGCTCGTGCTGGAACGCGTACGTCGGCAGGTCCACGGGCCTGGCACCGGTGCCGGCGAAGACGGCGGTCCAGTCCGGGCTCATCCCGTGGACGTGCAGCCCAGCGAGTGCGGTGACGACCGCCTCGTGCTCGTCGCGGTGCCTGCGCAGCAGGGGGACCAGCTCGACCTCGTCCTCCGGGGGGAGGATGTCGCCGGCCATCGCGGCCAGCGTGCCGTCGGGGCCGATCTCGACGTAGCGGGTCACCCCGGCCTCGTGCGCCGAGCGGATCCCGTCGGCGAACCGGACGGTCCTGCGCACGTGCTCCACCCAGTAGCCGGGCGAGTGCAGCTCGTCCGTGGCGGGTGCGCCGGTCACGTTCGAGATCACGGGGATGCGCGGCGGCGCGTAGGCGAGCCGTTCTGCGACCGCCCGGAATTCCTCCAGCATCGGGTCCATGAGCGGTGAATGGAACGCGTGGGAGACCCGCAGCCGCCTCGTCTTGCGCCCGCGCTTCTCCAGCGCGTCCGCCACGTCCAGCACCGCCTGCTCCGCCCCCGCGATCACCACCGACTCCGGGCCGTTGACCGCGGCGAGGGAGACCTCGTGCTCGCGCCCGGCCAGGAGTCCCGCGACCTCCTCCTCGGCGGCCTGGACGGCGACCATCGCGCCACCGGCGGGAAGCCGTTGCATGAGCGCGCCCCGGGCCGCCACCAGCGCGCAGGCGTCTTCCAGTGACAGCACGCCCGCGACGTGCGCCGCGGCCAGCTCGCCGACCGAGTGCCCGATCAGCACGTCAGGGGTGAGATGCCACGACTCGAGCAGGCGGAACAGGGCCACCTCGATTGCGAACAGCGCCGGCTGGGTCCATCCGGTCTGGTCGAGCAGCCCGGCCTCGGGCGCGTCCGCCGAGGCGAACAAGATCTCCCGAAGCGGCCGGTCCAGCCGCACGTCCAGATGTGCCAGCACGGCGTCGAGCGCGTCGGCGAAGACCGGGAACCGGTCGTAGAGCTCGCGGCCCATCCCCGCCCGCTGGGCGCCCTGGCCGGTGAACAGGAACGCCGTCTTGCCCGATCGTCCTGCCCGGCCCTCGATCACGTGGGGCGCCGGGCCGCCGTCCGCCGCCGCGGTCAGGCCGTCCACCAGTTCCTCTCGGCTCCCGGCCAGTACGGCGAGCCGCTCCCGGAAGCTCGACCGGGTGGTGGCCAGGGAGAACGCGAGATCGGCCAAGCCGAGCTCTGGGTGCTCGGCGAGGTGGTCGAGCAGGCGTCGCGCCTGCGCCCGCACCGCGTCCGGGGTCTTGGCCGACAGCGGGACCGGCAGGAGGCCCGGGCCCGATGCCGCCGGTACGGCGGCATCGGCGGGCTGCGCCTCCTCGATGATCACATGGGAGTTCGTGCCGGTGGCTCCGAAGGACGAGATCCCGGCACGGCGCGGGCGTCCGGCGTCAGGCCACGGCCTGGCCTCGGTGAGCAGCTCCACCGCGCCCGCCGACCAGTCCACATGCGACGACGGTTCGTGCACGTGCAGCGTCTTCGGCGCGACACCGTGCCTGATCGCCATGACCATCTTGATCACTCCGGCGACTCCCGCCGCCGCCTGCGTATGACCGATGTTGGACTTGACCGACCCGAGCAGCACCGGCCGCTCGCGGTTCTGACCGTAGGTCTCCAGCAGGGCTTGGGCCTCGATCGGGTCGCCCAGCTTCGTACCCGTGCCGTGCGCCTCCACCACGTCCACGTCCGCGGGGGCGAGACCGGCGGCGGCGAGGGCGCGGTGGATCACCCTGCGCTGCGAGGGACCGCTCGGCGCGGTGAATCCGTTGGACGCGCCGTCCTGGTTGACGGCGGAACCGCGCAGGATCGCGAGCACGCGATGGCCGTTGCGCCGGGCGTCCGACAGCCGTTCGACCACGAGCATGCCGACGCCCTCCGCCCAGCCCGTGCCGTCGGCGGCGTCGGAGAACGCCTTGCACCGGCCGTCCGGGGACA
The DNA here is from genome assembly GCF_009687885.1 of Acrocarpospora pleiomorpha. Taxonomy (GTDB): domain Bacteria; phylum Actinomycetota; class Actinomycetes; order Streptosporangiales; family Streptosporangiaceae; genus Acrocarpospora; species Acrocarpospora pleiomorpha. The sequence goes on along the minus strand of NZ_BLAF01000005.1, from coordinate 312,088 downwards.
GCGCCCCCAGCTCACCGAACTCGACGAATCCCACCGGGGTGGACATCACGGTGACCCCGCCCGCGAGGGCCAGCGAGCACTCACCGGACCGCAGCGCCTGGGCCGCCAGATGCAACGCCACCAGCGACGAGGAGCAGGCGGTGTCCACGGTCACCGCCGGCCCCACCAGGCCGAAGGCGTAGGACAGCCGACCGGAGATCACGCTGGCCGCCTGAGCCGTCTGCGCGTGACCCTGATGGTCCCGGGGCGGTTGGTAGTCGCCGCTGGTGCCGCCGACGTAGACGCCCACGTCGCCGCCCCGCAGGCCGGCCGGGTCGACACCGGCGCGTTCGAACGCCTCCCAGGCCGCCTCCAGGACCAGCCGCTGCTGCGGGTCCATCACCATCGCCTCACGAGGCGAGATGCCGAAGAAACCCGGGTCGAAGTCGGCGACGTCGTAGAGGAACCCGCCCTGGCTTGTGTACGAGCTGCGGCCGCCGGACTGGAGGGCGAGATCCCAGTGCCGGTCCACGGGGAACGGGCCGACCACGTCCACCTCGTCGCCGACCAGCCGCCACAGGTCCTCCGGCGAGCGGACGCCGCCCGGATACCGGCAGCTCATGCCGACGATGACGATCGGGTCGTCGGAGAGCACGGCAGGAACGGGCGCCCGCGTGCCCGCCCCGGTCTCCTCGCGCGGGCCCGCCTCGCCGAGCAGCTGTCCCGCCAGGTGTTCGGCGAGTTCCTCCGGTGTCGGGTGGTCGAAGACGAGCGTGGCCGGCAGGGCGAGCCCGGTCGCGGCCTTGAGCTGGTTGCGCAGGTCGACCGCGGTGAGCGAGTCGAAGCCGAAGTCGCGGAAGGCCCGGTTGGCCTCGATCGCGCCGCCGTCCGCGTGCCCGAGAACGGCGGCGGCCTTGGTCGTCACCAGCTCGAGGACGACTCCTGTTCGCTCGGCCGCCGGCAGCCCGAGCAGACGTTCCCGGAGCGCGGGCTCGCCGTCGTGTGCGCCACCGTTCGCCGCCGCCTTCGCCTGCCGGGCCTGCGGCAGCTCGTCCAGCAGGGGGGTCGGGCGCAGCGCGAGGAAGGCCGGGGTGAACACGTCCCATGCCACGTCGGCGACCGTCACCGCGCTCTCTCCGCTCGCGACGACCCGGCCCAGGGCGCTGAGCGCGAGCTCCGGCGCCAGGGCGGGCAGCCCGTTCAGCCGCAGGTGCAGGTCCATTCCCTTATCGGTGGTCACGCCGCTGTCCGCCCATGCCGACCAGGACACGGTCGTCCCCGCCGTGCCTCGCGCGCGGCGCGCCTCGACCAACGCGTTCCTGACCTCCTCCGCGGCGGCCGCGACCGCACGGCCGGCGACGCCCCAGACGCCGGCCAGCGAGCAGAACACGACGAACGCGTCCAGTTCCCAGTCCCCCAGCAAGGAGTTCAGGTTCGCCGCGCCCGCGACGTGCGCCGCGGCGGCCGCGGCCAGGTCCGCGGGCTCGGCTCCGTCCAGGGGGGCGGCGGCCGGCGGTTCGTCGGCGTAGACGACCGCGTCCGGCGGGTACTCCACGAGTAGGGCGGACAGCGCCTCCCGATCCGCCAGGTCGCAGTGCCTGATCGTCACACGGGAATCCGGGTCCGCAGACTCCGTATCCGCAGACTCCGTATTCGCGGACTCCGCCGAGCCGGGGCGCCCGGCCAGCACCACCCGCTCGGCGCCCGCGTCGGCCAGCCATCGGGCGATGCGCTCGCCGGCGATTCCCGTGTCCCCGGCGACCAGCACCGTACCGCGCGGCCGCCACGACCGGCCGGCATCCCCTGCCGGGGCCGGGACGAGCCGGCGGCCGAACACTCCGGAGGGGCGCAGAGCGATCTCGCTCTCGCCGTCAGGTCCGCCGGCCAGCATCGCGGCCAGCCGGGCGACGGCCCGCCGGTCGATCGTCCCCGGCAGGTCGATCATGCCGCCCCAGCGCTGCGGATGCTCCAGCGCGGCCACCCGGCCAAGGCCCCAAACGGCGGCCTGTCCCGGGTTCGGTCGCGAATCGGAGCGGCCAACGGACACCGCGCCTCGGGTGAGGCACCACAGCGGCGCGTGCACGCCGGCGTCGCCCAGCGCCTGCACGAGCGCGGTCGTCAACGCCACTCCGGACAGCTCGGACAGGCCGGCCGTGTCCGTCTCGGCGAGCGCCAGCAGTGAGATCACGCCGACCGGCGCCCCTCCGTCCGTGTCCGACTCGCTGAGCAGTTCGGCGAGCTGTACAGCCAGCCCCGCGCGATCGGCATCCGTGACGTCGAAACGCACCAGCGCATCGGGGCCCGGAAGGGCGGCGCCCACGGCCTCGAGCACCTCCGCCCACTGCCCGTCCTCGAACCCACCGGCCGGGACGGCCACCAGCCATCTCCCGGACGGGCTGCCGGGCGGCAAGGCGGCCAGGGGTTTCCACGCCACCCGGTACCGCCAGGAGTCGACGAGCGTGCGCTCCCGGCGCGAGCGACGCCAAGTGGACAGCGCGGGCACCACCGTCGAGAGCGAGTCCGCCTCCAGCTCCAGCGTGGCCGCTACCGACGCCAGGTCGCCGCGCTGGATCGCGGCCCAGAACTCGGCGTCCACCGGGTCCTGCGCCAGGCCGGCCGGAGCGACGGCCTCCGGCCAGAACCGCCGCCGCTGGAAGGCGTACGTGGGCAGGTCGACCCGGCGTGCGCCGTACCCGGCGAAGAGGGATCCCCAGTCCACCGGCAGCCCGTGCACATGGAGCCGGGCCAGCGCGTCCACGACCGACTCCTCCTCGCCACGGTCCTTCCGCAGCACCGGCACCACCAGCGTCCCGGCCTCGGTGCCGTCACCCGCGAGGCAGTGCTGAGTCATCGCGGACAGCACGCCGTCCGGGCCGAGCTCGATGAACGTGCTCACTCCCTTGCCGCGCAAGGTGCGCACGCAGTCGCCGAAGCGGACCGCCTCCCGGACGTGGTCGACCCAGTAGTCGGGTGAGCAGATCCGCTCGACGGCGACCGGCTCGCCCGTCAGGTTGGAGACGAGCGGGATGGCCGGCGGCGAGAACCGCAGCCCTCGGACGGCTTGCCGGAATTCCTCCAGCATGGGGTCCATCAGGGGGGAATGGAACGCGTGGCTGACGGTCAGCCGGGTGGTCTTGCGACCCTCGGCCGCGAACCGGGCGGCGACCTCGGTGACCGGCCCCTCCGCGCCCGCGACCACCACGGCCGACGGCCCGTTGACCGCGGCGATCGACACCTCGTGCTCGCGCCCGGCGAGCATCGGGCGTACCTCGTCCTCGGTGGCCTGTACGGAGACCATCGCGCCCCCGGCCGGTAGCGCCTGCATCAGGCGGCCCCGGGCGGCGACCAGAGTGCACGCGTCCGCCAGCGTCAGCACACCGGCGACGTGCGCCGCGGCGATCTCGCCGATCGAGTGCCCGGCCACCAGGTCAGGCCGCAGCCCCCACGACTCCGCCAGGCGGAACAGGGCCACCTCGATCGCGAACAGCGCGGGCTGCGTCCACTGCGTCTGGTCGATCAGCTCCGCCTCGGGCGAGCCCGCTGCGGCGAACAGGATCGTCCGCAGCGGGCGGTCCAGCTCGACGTCGAGCTGCGCGAGCACCGCGTCCAGCGCCTGTGCGAACACCGGGAACCGGTCATACAGCTCCCGGCCCATGCCAGGGCGCTGGGAGCCCTGACCGGTGAACAGCATCGCCGATCCGCCCGCGACGACGGCGGCCTCGCCACGCGCGATCTCCGCCACCCCGTCGGCGCCGGCCAGCAGCACCGCGCGGTGCCGGAACATCGACCTGCTCGTCAGCGAGTAGCCGACGTCCACCGGGTCGAGGTCGCGCGTGGCGGCCAGGACCTGCTCGACCTGGGCTCGCAGCGCCTCCTGGGTACGGCCGGAGACGACCCACGGCACGACCGCGGGAGGCGTCCGATCCCCGGAGCGCTCGCCGGACCGCTCGTCCGGGAGCGCCTGCTCGATGATGACGTGGGCGTTGGTGCCGCTGATCCCGAAGGCGGAGACGCCGGCCCGCAGCGGCCGGCCGTTCCGCGACCACTCCCGGGGCTCGGTCAGCGGCTCGACGGCCCCGGACGTCCAGTCCACATGCGACGACGGCACCTCGAGGTGCAACGTCCTGGGCAGCATGCCGTGCCGCATGGCGAGCACCATCTTGATCACACCGGCGGCGCCCGCCGCCGCCTGCGTGTGGCCGAGGTTGGACTTGATCGACCCCAGCCACAGCGGGTGATCCCGCTCCTGGCCGTAGGTCGCGAGCAGGGCCTGGGCCTCGATCGGGTCGCCGAGCGCCGTGCCGGTGCCGTGCGCCTCGACCGCGTCGACCTCGGCCGGTGCCAGCCCCGCCGCGGCCAGTGCCTGCCGGATCACCCGCTGCTGCGACGGGCCGTTCGGCGCGGTGAGACCGTTGGACGCGCCGTCCTGGTTGATCGCCGACCCGCGTACGACGGCGAGGATCGGATGGCCGTTGGTCCTGGCGTCCGACAGGCGTTCGAGCACGAACATGCCGACACCTTCGGACCAGCCCGTGCCGTCCGCCGTGTCGGAGAACGCCTTGCACCGCCCGTCGGGGGCCAGACCCCCCTGGACGCTGAACTCGACGAACGAGTCCGGGCTCGACATCACCGACACACCGCCCGCGAGCGCCAGCGAGCATTCGCCGCCGCGCAGGGCCTGCGTGGCCCAGTGCAGGGCGACCAGGGAGGACGAGCACGCGGTGTCGACGGTGATGGCGGGGCCCTCAAGACCCAGCGTGTAGGACAGCCGCCCGGAGATGACGCTCGCGGTGGTACCGGTGGCCACGTGGCCCTGCACATCCGCGTCAGAGCCCTTGAGCACGGCGACGTAGTCCTGGCCGTTGGTGCCCACGAAGACTCCGGCGTCGCCGCCGCGCAGACCCGCGGGGTCGATGCCGGCCCGTTCCAGCGCCTCCCAGGACGCCTCGAGCACCAGCCGCTGCTGCGGGTCCATCGCCAGCGCCTCGCGTGGGGAGATCCCGAAGAACTCGGCGTCGAACTCGGTCGCGTCCCTGAGGAACCCGCCCATGCTCGTGGACGACATCCCCGCGGCGAGCGCCTCCAGGTCCCATCCCCGGTCGTCGGGGAAGGAGGAGATGCCGTCCCCACCGTCCGCCAGCAGCCGCCACAGATCCTCGGGGGAGCTCACCCCGCCGGGGAACCGGCAGCTCATGCCGACGATCACGATGGGATCGCCGTCCTCGGCCTGGGCCCGAACGGCCGGCACCGGCTCAGTGCGCGGCGTCGAGCCGGACAGCTCGCCCAGCAGGAAGTCCGCCAGCACGCTCGGGGTGGGATAGTCGAACAGCAGCGTCGCGGGCAGGGTCAGCCCCGTCGCCGCCGCCAGCGCGTTGCGCAGCTCGACGGTGGTCAGCGAGTCGAAGCCCAGATCCCGGAACGGCCGGTCCGGCGCGATGCCGTCGGCGCCGTCGTGTCCCAGCACCTTGGCCACCATGCCGCGCAGCAGGTCCAGGACGGCCCGGCCCTGCTCGGCGGGGGACAGATCGGCCGGCCGCAGCCGGAACGCCGGCTCCGCCGTGCCGGCCAGGTCCGGCCCGGCGACGGTGGCGAGCTCCGGCAGGTCGCTCACCAGCGGGTTGTTCCGGATCGCCCCGAAGGCGCCAACGAATCGGGACCAGTCGACGTCGGCGACGGTCACGGTCGTGTCGCCGTGCCCCATCGCCCGCTCCAGCGCGCGGACCGCCAGGCCCGGGGGCAGCATCCGCAGGCCGGCCCGGCGCAGCCGGTTCGCCACGACGTCGTCCGCCGCCATGCCGGACCCGGCCCACGGCCCCCAGGCGATCGACGTCGCCGCGAGCCCCCGGGCACGCCGGTGCTCCGCCAGCGCGTCGAGCATGGCGTTCGCGGCGGCGTAGTTGGCCTGCCCCGGTGAGCCGAAGGTGGCGGACGTGGACGAGAACAGCACGAACGCCCGCAGGTCCAGGTGCTCGGTCAGCTCGTGCAGGTTGAGCGCGCCGACCGCCTTCGACCGCAGAACCGAGGAGAGACGCTCCGGCGTGATCCCGTCCAGCACCCCGTCGTCGACCACACCCGCCGCGTGGAAGACCGCGGTCAGGGGCAGGTCCCCCGGGATCCCGGCGAGCATCGCGGCCACGGCCGCACGATCCGCGACGTCGCAGGCCACCACGCTGACATGGGCGCCGAGGGCGGCCAGCTCGTCCCGCAGTTCGGCCACGCCCGGCGCGTCGGGTCCACGGCGGCCGGCCAGCAGCACGTGCGCGGCACCGGCGCCGGCCACCCAGCGGGCGACCTGCGAGCCGAGGCCACCGGCGCCTCCTGTGATCAGCACGGTGCCCGCACCGAACGGCTCGGCGTCATCGGTGTCCGCGCCGAGCGGAGCGTGCGCCAGGCGGCGGCCGAAGACCCCCGAGGGGCGAACGGCGATCTGGTCCTCGCCCATAGGGCCGGACAACACGTCCACCAGGCGGGAGATCGTGACGGAGTCGAGGTTCTCCGGCAGGTCGACGAGACCGCCCCACAGCCGCGGCTGCTCCAGCGCCACGGACCGGCCGAGACCCCACACGGCGGCCTGCACCGGCCGGGACACCTGTTCCGAGCGCCCCACCGACACCGCGCCGCGGGTCACGCACCACAAGGGCGCCGGGGTCCCGGCGTCGCCGAGCGCCTGCGCCAGCGCGACCGTCAGCGCCAGACCGGTGGGGACCCCCGGATGCTCTGCCATGTCCCGCTCGTCCAGGGCCAGCAGCGACACGATCCCGGTGGGCAGGGGTCCGGCGGAGCACAGCTCCCGTATCCGCGCGGCCAGCGCCTCCCGATCGGGTTCGCGGACCTCGATCAGATCGGCCTCCGCGCCAAGCGCGCCCGCCAGCGACGTCACCCACTCCTCACCCGCCTGCCCGGCGGGCACCACCATGAGCAGCCGGGCCGGCGTCGGCGTGGTGAACGCGGGCCGGGGCAGCGGCTTCCAGACGGACCGGTACCGCCAGCCGTCCACGGCATCGGACGACGCGGGTACGGCGGCCACCTTGGCGTCCGGCCAGAACCGCCGGCGCTGGAAGGCGTACGTCGGCAGGTCGACCGCCTCGGCGCCGGTGCCGGCGAAGAACCCGCGCCAATCCACGTCGACGCCACGGACGTGCAGCCGGGCCACCGCCGCCGTGACGGCCTGCTCCTCGGCCCGGTCCCGGCGCGCCACGGGCACCGTCTGGACGCCGGGGCGGTCGGTGAGACAGTCGGCGGCGATGGCCGTGAGCACGGCGTCGGGGCCGAGTTCGAGGAACGTGACGACGCCCTGCTCGGCCAGGCCGCGCACGCCGTCGCCGAAGCGGACCGGCCGCCGGATGTGCTCCACCCAGTAGTCCGGGGAGCAGAGCAGCTCCGCGGTCGCCGGCTCGCCGGTCACGTTCGACACGATCGGGATCTCCGGCGGCGCGTACGACAGGCCGCGCGCGACCCGGCGGAAGTCCTCGAGCATGGCGTCCATCCGCGGGGAATGGAAGGCATGGGAGACCCGCAGCCGCCTGGTCATGCGCCCCTGGGCCGCGAAGTGCGCGGCGATCTCCAGGACGGCGTCCTCCTCGCCGGACACGACCAGCGACACCGGGCTGTTGACCGCCGCGATCGACATCAGCTCCTCGCGCCCGGCCAGCAGCGGGAGCACCTCCTCCTCGCCGGCCTGGACGGCGGCCATCGCCCCGCCCGCGGGCAGCGCCTGCATCAGCCGGGCGCGGGCGGCCACCAAGACGCAGGCGTCCGGCAGGGACAGCACGCCCGCGACATGCGCCGCGGCGATCTCCCCGACCGAATGTCCCATGAGGTGGCCGGGCCTGACGCCCCAGGACTCCAGCAGGCGGAACACGGCCACCTGGAAGGCGAACAGCGCCGGCTGCGTGTAGCCCGTCTCGTCCAGCAGGGCGGCGTCCGCCGTGCCCGCCGGGGCGAACAGCACCTCCCGCAGCGGGCGGTCCAGGTGCGCGTCCAGGTGGGACAGCACCTGGTCGAGCGCGTCGGCGAACGCCGGGAAGCGACCGTACAGTTCGCGGCCCATCTCCGCGCGCTGGCCGCCCTGGCCGGTGAACATGAAGGCCAGGGAACCGTGGACGACGGCCTCCTGAACGCCGGCGCCTTCGGCCAGTGCCCGCAACCCGACGATGATCTCCTCGCGTTCCCGTCCGACCAGCGCCGCGCGCTGGTCGAGGTGCGACCGGGTGGTCGCCAGGGAGTGCGCGAGGTCGGTGAGGTGGAGCTCGGGGGACTCCGCGAGCAGGGCCAGCAGCTGTTCCGCCTGGGCGGCCAGGGCCCGCGCGTCCTTGCCCGACACCAGCACGGGGACGACGACCGGCTCGGCCCGCCCCACCCGTGCGGCCGCGGGCGGCGCCTCCTCCAGCACCGCGTGGGCGTTGGTGCCGCTGAGTCCGAACGACGACACCGCGGCCCGGCGCGGGCGTCCGGCGCGCACCCATTCCCTCGGCTCCGTGAGCAGCTGGATGGCGCCCGTGGACCAGTCCACGTGCGACGACGGCGTGTCCACGTGCAGCGTCTTCGGCAGCAGGCCGTGCCGCATGGCCATGACCATCTTGATCACTCCGGCGAGGCCGGAGGCCATCTGGGTGTGCCCGATGTTGGACTTGACCGAGCCGAGCCACAGCGGGTGATCCCGCTCCTGGCCGTAGGTCGCGAGCAGCGCCTGCGCCTCGATCGGGTCCCCCAGCGCCGTGCCGGTCCCGTGCCCCTCCACGGCGTCGACCTCCGCCGGTGCGACCCCGGCGTTGGCCAGCGCCTGCCTGATCACTCGCTGCTGCGCCGGCCCGTTCGGCGCGGTCAGCCCGTTGGACGCGCCGTCCTGGTTGATCGCCGACCCGCGGATGACCGCGAGGATCGGGTGCCCGTTGCGCTCGGCGTCGGACAGCCGCTCCACCAGCAGCAGGCCGACACCTTCGGCCAGGCTCATCCCGTCCGCCGAATCGGCGTACGCCTTGCAGCGGCCGTCGGGGGCCATGGCCCGCTGCCGGCTGAACCCGATGAAGGCGTCGGGGGTGGACATCACGGTCACCCCACCGGCCAGCGCCAGCGAGCTCTCACCGTCGCGCAGCGACTGGCAGGCCAGGTGCAGCGCCACCAGCGACGACGAGCACGCCGTGTCCAGCGTGACGGCCGGGCCCTCAAGACCGAACAGGTACGCCACCCGGCCGGACAGCACGCTCGGCACGGTGCCGGTGACCAGGTGGCCTTCCAGGCCCTCCCCCTGGCCGGCCATCGCCAGAGCGTAGTCCTGGTAACTGGAGCCGATGAAGGTGCCGGTCACGCTGCCGCGCAGCGACGACGGGGCGATCCCGGCCCGCTCGACGGCTTCCCATGCCGTCTCCAGCACCAGCCGGTGCTGCGGATCCATCGCCAGCGCCTCGCGGGGCGAGATCCCGAAGAAGTCCGCGTCGAACTCCGCCGTGTCGTAGAGGAAGCCGCCCCGCGTGGAGTACGTCTTCCCGGTCCGGTCCGGGTCGGGGTCGTAGAGTTCCTCGGCGTCCCAGCCGCGGTCGCCGGGGAACTCGGAGATCGCGTCGACCCCGGCGGCCACGAGCCGCCACAGCTGCTCCGGCGATCGGACCCCGCCCGGGTAGCGGCAGGCCATCCCGATGATCGCGATCGGCTCGTCCGAGCCGGCCCGTCCCTGGCCTGCCACGGCCGCCGGTCCGGCCTGCGCCCCGGCGATCTCAGCGCGCAGGAACTCCGCCAGCGCCGCCAGGTTCGGGTGGTCGAACACCAGCGTGCTCGGCAGGGTCAGGCCCGTGGCGGCCGCCAGCCGGTTGCGCAGGTCGACCGCGGTCACCGAGTCGAAGCCCAGGTCGCGGAACGCGCGCCGCTCGGCGAGGGCGTCGGCTGAGGCGTGCCCGAGCACGGTCGCCGCCTGGGCGCGCACCAGCTCCAGCAGCAGGCGGTCCCGCTCGGCCGCAGGCAGCCCGCGTAGCCGGGTGACGAACTCCCCCGCGCCCGCGGCGCCGACCGGCCGCTCGGCGGTCTCGGCCAGCCGCCGTACGGCAGGCACCTCGCTGAACAGCGGGCTCGGCCGTACGGAGGTGAAGACCGGGAAGTACCGCTCCCAGTCGATGTCGGCGATCGCCAGCACGGGCTCCGCGCCGGCCAGCGCGTGCCGGAACCCTTCGAGCGCCAGGTCCGGCTCCATGAACACCAGACCGCTGCGCCGGATCTGCTCGGGATCGACCCGCCCGAGCTCGCGGTCGTCCGACCAGATGCCCCACGAGATCGAGGTGGCCGGCAGCCCGCGGGCGCGCCGGTTCTCCGCCAGCGCGCCGAGGTAGGCGTTGGCCGCGACGTACGCCGCGTGCCGCCCGCTGCCCCACATCCCCGCCGTCGAGGAGAACAGCACGAAATCGTCGAGCTCGTCGGCGTCCAGCAGTTCGTCCAGGTGGCGGGCGCCGGCGACCTTGGCCCGCACCACCTCGGCGAACGCCTCGATACTGGTGTCCTCCAGTGCGTGCAGCTGGATGGAGGCGGCGGCGTGCACCACCGTGCGGACGGCGTGGCCCTCCGCCCGCAACCGCGCGAGCAGGTTGGCGAGCGCGTCGCGATCGGACACGTCGCAGGCCGCCACGGTGGCGGTCGTGCCCAGCTCGGTCAGCTCCGCCAGCAGTTCGGCCGCGCCGGGGGCGTCCATGCCGCGGCGGCTGACCAGCACCAGCTGCTCGGCTCCCTGGGCCGCGAGCCAGCGGGCCACGTGCGGGGCGAGCGTTCCCGTGCCCCCGGTCACCAAGATGGTCCCGCGTGGCGTCCAGGCGGGCGCCGGGTCGGCGGGCGACGGGGCCGGCACCACGCGCCGGGCGAACACTCCGGAGGGCCGGATCGCCAGCTGGTCCTCGCCGCCGCCGGCGCCCCCGAGGACGCTCGCCAGGCGCCGCGCCGCGCGCTGGTCGAGCGTCCCGGTGAGGTCGACCAGGCCGCCCCACCGTCGCGGGTGCTCCAATGCGGCCGTCCAGCCCACGCCGTGGACCTGGGCCTGGACGGGGTTGGTCACCGGATCCGACCGGCCGGTGGAGACCGCGCCACGGGTGAGGCACCACAGCGGCGCGTCGATGTCCGCGTCGCCCAGGGCCTGGACGAGCGCGACGGTCAGGGCCAGGCCGGTGGCCAGCTCCGGGTGCCGTTCGGTGGGCTGTTCGGCCAGGGCCAGCAGGGACACGACGCCGGAGACGTGCTCCTCCTGGCTCAGCATGCCGGTCAGCACAGCGCGATCGAGGCACGTCTCATCGAGCACGACCTTGCGGACCTCTGCGCCGTGCGCGGTGAGCGTGTCGGCGACATCCTCTTCCTTAACGTCCTCGTCCGCGACGCCGTCGGTGGTGACGAGCAGCCACGTGCCCGACAGGGGGGTGGCGACGAGATCGGTCACCGGTCGCCACACTACGCGGTAGCGCCAGGAGTCGGCCGTGAACCGGGCCCGTTGCCTGCGCCGCCAGGAGGACAGCGCAGGGACCACCTCGGCCAGCGCCGGTGCGGCCACGTCCAGCTCCGAGGCCAGCGAGTCCAGGTCCTCCTGCCCCACCGCCGCCCAGAACCGCTCGTCCGCCGGGTTCGTCGCGCCCGTCGCCGGCGCTTCGGCGCGCTTTATCCAGAGCCGCTCGCGCTGGAAGGCGTACGTCGGCAGCTCCACCGGGCGGGCGCCCGTGCCGTCGAAGGCGGCTCGCCAGTCGACCGGCACACCGCGCACGAACACCTCCGCCAGGGAGGTCAGGAAGCGCTCCGCGCCGCCCTGGTCGCGGCGCAGCGTCCCGGCGACGACCGTGCTCCCACCGGCGTCCTCGGCCGTCTCCTGGATCGCGCCGGTCAGCACCGGGTGCGGGCTGACCTCGATGAACGCCTGGTGCCCAGCGGCCAGCAGGCGGCGCACCGCGGGTTCGAACCGGACGGTCCGCCGCAGGTTGCGGTACCAGTAGTCCGCGTCCAGCTCCGTCCCGTCCAGCCAGTCCCCGGTCACCGTGGACAGGAACGGCACCTCGGCCCGCTGCGGCCGGATCGCCGACAGGGACTGGGGCAGCTCATGCTGGAGCGGCTCGACGTGGGCGGAGTGCGACGCGTAGTCGACCGCGACCCGCCGGGCCCGCACGCCCTCCTCGGTCAGCCGCCGCGACAGCTCGTCGAGCGCGCCGGGATCGCCGCCCACCACGACCGTGCGCGGTCCGTTCACCGCCGCGATCGAGATCTGCTCGTCCCAGGGCCGCAGCCGCTCGGCGACGTCCTGCGGCGGCAGCGAGATCGACAGCATCCCGCCGGCGCCGGCCAGCGACCGCGCGATGGCCTGGCTGCGTACCGCCACCACTCGGGCGGCGTCGTCCAGCGACAGGGCGCCCGCCACGCAGGCGGCGGCGATCTCGCCCTGGGAATGCCCGATCACCGCGTCGGGCTCGACTCCATGAGCACGCCACATCGCCGCCAGCGCGACCATCACCGCGAACGACACCGGCTGTACGACGTCCACCCGGTCCAGCGACGGCGCGCCCTCCGCCTGGCGCAGCACGTCCAGCAGCGACCAGTCGACGTACCGGCTCAGGGCCAGGCCGCACTCGGCGACGCGCTCGGCGAACACCGGGGACTGCTCGAGCAGCCGAGCGCCCATGCCCGCCCACTGCGCGCCCTGCCCCGGGAACACGAAGACCGTCGCGCCCTCGACGTCCGCCATGCCCTGGACCACGCCCGGCGCCGGCTCGCCCGCGGCCACCGCCTGGACGGCGGCGCGGAGCGCGTCGCGGTCACCGCCCACCGCGACCGCGCGGTGCTCGAACACCGACCTCGACGTCGCCAGCGAGAAGCCCACGTCGGCCGGTTCCAGCTCACCGCGGTCGGCTACGCGGGTGGCCAGCCGCCGTGCCTGCCCGCGCAGCGCCTCCGCCGTCCGGCCCGACACCACCCACGGCACCATCCCGGCACCGGACGTGGCGGCATCGGCGCCGGGACCCGCATCGGCACCGGGACCGGCGAGCGCGACGTCGCCGGTCGGCGCCTGTTCGAGGATCGTGTGGGCGTTCGTGCCGCTGATCCCGAAGGAGGACACGGCGGCCCGGCGCGGCCGTCCGGTCTCCGGCCACGGCGTGGCCTCGGTCAGCAGTTCGACCGCGCCCGCCGTCCAGTCCACGTGGGACGAGGGCGTGCCCACCCCGAGCGTCTTCGGCAGCAGGCCGTGCCGCAGGGCCATGACCATTTTGATGACGCTCGCCACGCCCGCCGCGGACTGGGTGTGGCCGATGTTCGACTTGATCGATCCGAGCAGGAGCGGGCGCTCCCGGCCCTGCCCGTACGTGGCGAGGAGGGCCTGGGCCTCGATGGGGTCGCCCAGGGCCGTACCCGTGCCGTGCGCGTCGACCGCGTCGACCTCGGCCGGGGACAGCCGCGCGCTCGCCAGCGCGTGCCGGATCACCCGCTGCTGGGAGGGGCCGTTGGGCGCGGTCAGTCCGTTGGACGCGCCGTCCTGGTTCACCGCGGAACCACGCACCACCGCGAGGATCGGGTGGCCGTTGCGCCGCGCGTCGGACAGCCGCTCCACCAGGAGCAGGCCGACCCCTTCCGCCAGGCTCATCCCGTCGGCCGAGTCGGAGAACGCCTTGCACCGGCCGTCGGCGGCCAGGGCCCGCTGGCGGCTGAACGCCACAAAGGCGGCCGGGGTGGTCATCACCGTGGCGCCGCCCGCCAGGGCGAGGGAGCTCTCCCCGTTGCGCAGCGACTGGCAGGCCAGGTGCAGCGCCACCAGCGACGACGAGCACGCCGTGTCGACCGTGACCGCGGGCCCTTCCAGGCCGAGCACGTACGACAACCGGCCGGACAGGATGCTCGGGCTGGAGCCGGTGACCTGGTGTCCCTCGGCGTCGGCGGCGTCCGAGCCGTACTCCTGGTAGCTGGAGCCGATGAACGTGCCGGTCGTGCTGCCGTGCAGCGACGAGGGGGCGATCCCGGCCCGTTCGATGGCCTCCCATGCGGTCTCCAGCAGCAGCCGCTGCTGCGGGTCCATGGTCAGCGCCTCGCGCGGGGAGATCCCGAAGAATCCGGGGTCGAAGTCACCGGCGTCGTGCAGGAACCCGCCCTCGACGGAGTAGGTCGTGCCGGAGTGATCGGGGTCGGGATCGTAGAGCCCCCCCGCGTCCCAGCCCCGGTCGGCGGGGAACCCGGAGATCGCGTCGATCTCGCCGGTCACCAGTTCCCACAGCTGTTCTGGAGAGCCCACGCCGCCGGGGAAACGGCAGGCCATCCCGATGATCGCGATCGGTTCGTCGGTGTGGGCCGCCATCGGGACCCCGGCGACGTCCGCGTCCGCCGAGCCCACGACCTGCGACCGGAGGAACTCCACCAGCGCGGCCGGGTTCGGGTGATCGAACACCAGCGTGCTCGGCAACGCCAGGCCGGTCGTCGCGACCAGCCGCTTTCTCAGCTCCACCGCGGTCAGTGAGTCGAACCCCATCTCGCGGAAGGCGCGCCGCTCGGAAACCGCCTCGGCCGACGCGTGCCGCAGCACGGCCGCCACCTCGGTGCGCACCAGATCCAGCAGCCCGCGCCGCTGCTCCTTCTCGGTCAGCTGCCGCAGCCGCGCGACGAACTCGGGGTCGTCGGAGGTCGCTGCTTTGTCCGCGCTCGCGAGTTGTGCCCTGACCTCAGGGAGCTCGCTGAACAGGTGGCTGGGCCGGGCCGAGGTGAAGATCGGATAGAACCGGTCCCAGTCGACGTCCGCGACCGTCACCACCGCGTCTTGGCCGCTGACCGCCCGGCTCAGCTCTCTGATCGCGAGGCCGGGCGGCAGCAGGGCCAGCCCACGTCTGAGCAGGTAGTCGGCCATGGTGTCCGCCGGGGTGTCCGCCGGGGTGTCCGCCACGGTGTCCGCCACGGCCAGGCCGGCTTCGGCCCACGCGCCCCAGGCCACCGACGTGGCGGCGAGACCTCGCCCCCGCCGGTGCTCGGCCAGCGCGTCGAGGTAGGCGTTGGCGGCCGCGTAGGCGCCCTGCCCCGCGCTGCCCCACATCCCGGCTATCGAGGAGAACAGCACGAAGAAGTCGAGCTCGCGGTCTCCGAGCAGGCCGTCCAGGTTGGCGGCGCCGGCTGCCTTCGCCGTCATCACGTCGGCGAACTCGGCGGCGTCCGCCTGCCCGAGTGGCGCGACGGCCTGGCCCACGCCGGCCGCGTGCACGACCCCGGTGAGCGGGCGTTCGGCCGGGATCGCGGCCAGCACGCCGGCCAGTGCCTCGCGATCGGCCACGTCGCAGGCGACGATGCTCGCCTCGGCGCCCAGCGCGAGCAGCTCGTCCCGCAGCTCCGCCGCGCCAGGGGCGGCCATGCCGCGCCGGCTGGTCAGCACGAGATGCGCGGCGCCAGCACGCGCCAGCCACCGCGCGGTGGCCGCGCCGAGAGCACCCGTCCCACCGGTGACAAGCACGGTCCCACCGGTCGCGGCTGCCCAGCCGACCTGATCGGGGGTGACCGGATGACGCCGCAGCCGCCGGCCGAACACGCCCGACGCCCGCACCGCCACCTGGTCCTCACCGTCCAGGCCCGCCAGCACGCTCGCCAGGCCCAGTGCGGCACGCCCGGCGACGACCTCGGGCAGGTCGACCAGGCCGCCCCACCGCTTCGGGTGCTCCAAGGCGGCCACCCGGCCCATGCCCCACACCTGCGCCTGGACCGGGCTCGTCACCCTGTCCCCGGGAGCGGCCGACACGGCGCCGCGGGTGAGGCACCACAGCGGTGCGTCGATCTCCGCGTCGCCGAGCGCCTGCAGGAGCGTGACCGTGAGCGCGAGGCCGCTCGGCACCGGGCCACCGCCCGCGACGGGCGCGAGCATCGACACCACTCCGGAGATCTCGCCCAGCTCACGGAGCCGGGCGGCGAGCGAGGCACGGCCGACGTCCGTCCCCTCCAACAGGAGCCGCTCCACGTGTGCTCCGTGGCTGTCCAGCGCGCCGACCACGTCGCCGTCCACGATCCCGGCCGCGGTCACCACCAGCCAGGTGCCCGCCAGCACGGCGAGCGGAGGCGTACGGCGGGGCTTCCACTCGACCAGGTAGCGCCAGGAGTCGAGCGTCGACGCCTCGCCCCGGCTCCGCCGCCACGACGACAAGGCCGGGAGCAGGGTGTCCAGCGAGGAGGAGTGCTCGTTACCCAGGCCGAGGATCGCGGCCACGTCCCCGGCGTCGCCGCGCTCGACCGCGTCCCAGAGCCGCGCGTCCGCCGGATCGGCGACGGTGTCGTTCGCGGGGATCTCTGGCCAGAACGACTCATGCTGGAACGGGTACGTCGGCAGGTCCACCCGGCGGGCTCCGCGAAGCAGGGCCGGCCAGTCGACGCGTACGCCGTTCACCTGCAGTTCGGCCAGCGCGGTCATGAGGGCGGTGCTCTCGTCGCGGTCACCGCGCAGCAGGGGAAGGAGCAGCGCCTCCGCCTCGGCGGGAAGGGTGTCCAGGGCCATCGCGGTCAGCACGCCGTCAGGGCCGATCTCCAGGAACGCGGTCATGCCCGCCCGATGCAGCTCCCGCACGCCGTCGCGGAACCGGACCGCCTCCCGCACGTGCCGCACCCAGTAGGCCGGTGAGCACAGCTCGTCCGTGGCGAACTCGCCGGTCACGTTGGAGATCACCGGGATCCGCGGGGGTTCGTACGCGATCGTCTCGGCGACCGCCTGGAACTCCGCGAGCATCGGCTCCATCAGCGGTGAATGGAACGCGTGCGACACCCGCAGCCGCTTGGTCCTGCGTTCCCTGGCGGCCCACCCCGCGGCGACCTCCAGCACCGCGGGCTCGACTCCGGCGATCACCACCGACGCCGGGCCGTTGACCGCCGCGATGGACACCTCGTCCTCACGCCCGGCCAGCGACTCCAGGATCTCCTCCTCGTCGGCCTGGATCGCGACCATGGCGCCGCCGGCCGGGAGCGCCTGCATCAACCGGCCCCGCGCGGCCACCAGCGCGCAGGCGTCCTCCAGGGTCAACACCCCCGCCACATGCGCAGCGACGAGTTCCCCGATCGAATGCCCCGCCAGCGCGTCCGGCCGCACACCCCACGACTCCACCAGCCGGTAGAGCGCGACCTCCAAGGCGAACAGCGCCGGCTGCGTGTACGCCGTGCGGTCCAGCAACTCGGCGTCACAAAACAGCACCTCCCGCAGCGGACGATCCACAGCCAGATGAGGGGCCAGCGCCGCGAGCACACCGTCAAGGGCCTCGGCGAACACCGGGAACCGCTCGTACGTCTCCAGGCCCATGCCCACGCGCTGAGCGCCCTGGCCGGTGAACAGGAACGCCGTCTTCTGGTCGTCCTTGGCCCGGCCGCGTACGACTCCCGGCGCCGCCTGGCCGGTGGCCAGCGCCCGCAACCCGGCCAGCGCCCCGGCACGATCGCCGGCCAGCACCGCGGCCCGGTGCTCGAACGGGGAACGGGTGGTCGCCAGCGAGAACGCCACGTCGGCCAGGTCCGCCTCGGGACGGCCTTCCAGGTGGGACAGCAGCCGCGCGGCCTGCTCCCGCACCGCCTGTTCCGTCTTGCCCGAGACCGGTAGCGGCAGGCCTGCCATCGGCGGCGTCCGCTCGACGGCGTCGTGCCCGGTGTCCTGCTCGATGATGAGGTGGGCGTTGGTGCCGCTGAAGCCGAACGACGACACGGCGGCCCGGCGGGGGTGGCCCGTCTCCGGCCACTCCCGCGCCTCGGTCAACAGCTCCACCGCGCCCGAGGACCAGTCCACGTGCGCGGACGGCGCGTCGACGTGCAGGGTCTTGGGCACGATGCCGTGGCGCATGGCCATGATCATCTTGATCACGCCCGCGACACCCGCAGCCGCCTGCGTGTGACCGATGTTCGACTTGATCGACCCGAGCAGCAGCGGTCCCTCCGGCCGGTCCCGGCCGTAGGTGGCCAGCAGCGCCTGCGCCTCGATCGGATCGCCCAGGGTGGTCCCGGTCCCGTGCCCCTCCACCACGTCCACCTCGGCCGGGGAGAGCCGCGCTCCGGCCAGGGCCTGGCGGATCACCCGCCGCTGGGAGGGGCCGTTCGGAGCGGTCAGCCCGTTGGAGGCTCCGTCCTGGTTGATCGCCGATCCGCGCACCACGGCGAGCACCTGGTGACCGTTGCGCCGGGCGTCCGACAGGCGTTCGAGCACCAGCACCCCGACGCCTTCGGCCCAGCTCACCCCGTCCGCACGGTCCGCGAACGACTTGCACCGCCCGTCCGGGGACAGCCCCCGCTGCCGGGAGAACTCCACGAACGCTCCGGGCGTGGCCATCACGGTCACCCCGCCGGCCAGCGCGAGCGTGCATTCACCCGAGAGCAGCGCCTGCGTCGCCAGATGCACCGCGACCAGCGAGGACGAGCAGGCGGTGTCGACCGTCACCGCCGGGCCCACCAGGCCCAGGGTGTAGGACACCCGTCCGGAGACGACGCTCGCGGCGGTGCCCGTGCCCCGGTAGCCCTCGAACTCAGCCGCACCGAGCATTCCGCTGTAGTCGGTGTACATCACCCCGGCGAACACGCCCGTCCGGCTGCCCCGGAGCGTGACCGGGTCGATTCCGGCCCGCTCGACCGCTTCCCACGAGCTCTCCAGCAGAAGCCGCTGCTGCGGGTCGGTCGCCATGGCCTCCCGCGGGCTCATCCCGAAGAAGTCCGCGTCGAATTCCGCCGCGGCGTGCAGGAAACCGCCCTGTCTGGTGTACGAGCCGCCCACGTGGTCGGCGTCCGGATGGTAGAGCGCGGCCAGATCCCAGCCACGATTGGCGGGAAAGTCCGTGATCGCGTCACGGCCCTCGGCCACCAGCCGCCACAGGTCCTCCGGCGAGGCGACGCCGCCCGGGTAGCGGCAGCTCATCCCGACGATCACGATCGGGTCGTCGGCGACCGGCGTGACGGCGGCGGGAACGGCCACGTCGTGCTGCTCGCCCAGCACCTCGTCCAGCAGGAACTCCGCCAGTACGGCGGGCGTGGGGTGGTCGAACACCAGCGTGGCCGGCAGGCGCAACCCCGTCGTCGTGCTCAGCCGGTTGCGCAGTTCGACCGCGGTGAGGCTGTCGAAGCCCAGTTCGCGGAACTCCCGCCGGACGTCCACGGTCTCCGGCGAGGCGTGCGCCAGCACCAGCGCCGCCTCGGCCCGTACCAGGTCCACCACGACCCGGAGACGATCGGCGCGCTCCATTCCCGCCAGGCGGAGTACCAGTGCGCTGCCACCGGCCGCGGACAGCGACGTCGCCGACCGGCGCGGCGCTCGTACCAGCCCGCGGAGCAGGTGCGGCACCTCGCCATGCGTCCGCACCGCGGCGAGGTCGATCCGGACCGGGGCCACGACCGGCTCCCCCGCCCGGAGGGCCGCGCCGAACAGCGCGACGCCCTCGTCCGGAGTGAGCGCGAACATCCCGGCGCGGGTCATCCGCCGTGCCTGGACGTCGTCCAGTGCGCCGGTCATCCCGGTGTCCTGGGCCCAGGGCCCCCACGCGAGCGACAGCGCGGGCAGTCCTTCGGCCCGCCGGTGCCCGGCCAGCGCGTCGAGGAACGTGTTGGCCGCCGCGTAGTTGCCCTGGCCGGGAGCTCCCATGGTGCCGGCCACCGACGAGAACAGCACGAACGCGGCCAGATCCAGGTCGCGGGTGAGCTCGTGCAGGTGCCAGGCCGCGTCCACCTTCGGCCGCAGCACCGCGTCCAGCCGCGCAGGAGAGAGCGACGGGATCGTCCCGTCGTCCAGCACGCCGGCGGTGTGGATGATCCCGCCCAGCGGGTGCTCGGGGTCCACCCGCGCCAGCAGCGCCGCCACCTGGTCGCGGTCGGCCATGTCGCAGGCGGCGATCGTGACGTCGGCGCCCTGGGCGATCAGGTCGGCCCGCAACTCCGCCGCGCCGGGCGCGTCCAGGCCCCGGCGGCCGGCCAGCAGCAGATGCCGTACCCCGCGCTCGGCCACCAGATGCCGGGCGAACAACGCCCCCAGGCCACCGGTGCCGCCGGTGATCAACACTGTCCGTTCCGGGTCCCATACGTCCTGGGCACCGCCGGCCGCCACCCGCGTCAGGCGAGGTACCCGCACCTCGCCGTGGCGGATCGCCGCCTGCGGTTCCGCCGACGCCAGCACCCCGGCCACCGTCCCGGCCAGCACCCCGGGCAACGCCGACATCGCCGACGCCTCGTCCACGTCCACCAGCACAAAGCGGCCGGGATTCTCCGACTGCGCGGCACGGACCAGACCCCACACCGTCGCAGCCGCCAGGTCGGTGAGCGAGTCCTCCGCACGCGCCACCACCGCACCCCGGGTGAGCACCACCAGGCGGGAGCCGCCGCATCGCTCCTCGGCCAGCCACCGCTGCATCAGATCCAGAACGTGGGCGCCCAGCTCGTGCGCCGACTCCACCACCCCGGCCGCCGGATCCGAGACCACCTCCGTCAGCACCGCGTCCGGCACCGGCCCCGCCTCCACCAGCGACGCCAGATCCGTGTGGATCTGCAAATCCCCGCCGGGCCGCCAAGCCGAGAGCGTACCCAGAGCCCCCACGCCCAGCACCGCCACCGCACCGGTCACCGCCGGGGCCGGCTGCGGCGACACCGTCCACTCCAGGGCGAACAGCGGGTCCCGCCCGCTCCCGCCGGGAAGGTCGTCGGCCGAGAACGGGCGCAGCACCAGGGACCTCGCCGACAGCACCGACTGCCCGGCGGCGTCCACCGCGCTCACCGAAACCGAATCGTCGCCCGCCTTGGCCAGCCGCACGCGCAGCACCGACGCGCCGGCCGCGTGCAGGCGCACTCCGCCCCAGGAGAACGGCAACCGGCCGGGCTGCGCGTCCTCCATCCCGACGAACGACATCGCGTGCAACGCCGCGTCCAGCAGAGCCGGATGGACCCCGAACAAGCCCGCGTTCGACGCCGCCTGCTCGCCCAGGGCGACCTCGGCGAAGACCTCACCGCTCGCGCCCCGCCAGGCCGCCCGCAGCCCCTGGAACGCCGGTCCGTAATGGAACCCGCTCTCGGCCAGGCGCTCGTAAACCCCCTCGACGTCGATCATCGACGCCCCCGAGGGCGGCCACACCGCCATGTCCGCGATGCCGGGCTCCTCTTGAGCGGTGCTCGCCAGGACGCCGACCGCGTGCCGTACCCAGCCGTCGTAATCGTCGGCATCGTCCTGCCTGGCGTGAATGCTCAGCTCACGCCGGCCCTGGCCGTCCGCGGGCCCCACCCGCACCTGAACCGCGACCGCGTCCCGCTCGCCCAGCACCAGCGGCGCGATGAGCGTGAGCTCCGCCACCACATCGCAGCCGACCTGGTCGCCCGCCCGCATGGCCAGCTCCAGGAATCCGGTGCCGGGGAACACCACGATCCCGCCCACGGCGTGATCGGCCAGCCACGGATGCGACCCCAGTGACAACCTTCCGGTCAGCAGCGCCTCATCGGAGTCCGCCAACCCCACGGAGGCCCCCAGCAGCGGATGCCGGGCCGCTGTCAGGCCAAGCCCTCGGGCATCCCCGGCCGAGGTGGGACTCGGCCAGTACCGCTGCCGCTGGAAGGCATATGTGGGCAGCTCAACCTGGCCGGCGCCGGGGAACACCGAGCGCCAGTCCACCGCCACGCCACGCACATGCAGGGCGCCCAGCGCCGACACGACCGCGGACTCCTCGTCGCGGTCCCTGCGCAGCACCGGCACCGCCACCACATCCGGGTGAGCGGCGAGGACATCCTCAGCCATGGCGGTCAGCACCCCATCCGGACCCAGCTCCAGATAGGCCTGCACCCCCTGAGCGTGCAGAGCGCGCACCGCGTCACCGAAACGGACCGCGCCACGGACCTGGTCGACCCAATAATCCGGCGAGCACAACCTCTCGGCCGTAGCCGGCTCCCCCGTCAGGGTGGACACGATCGGAACCCGCGGCGGGTTGTAGGCGAGCCTGCCCGCCAGCGTCCGGAAATCCGCCAGCATCGGATCCATCAACGGCGAATGGAACGCATGCGACACCCGCAACCGCCGCGTCCGCACCCCCTGAGATTCCAGCGCGGCCGCCACCTCAAGGACCGCCTCCTCGGCCCCGGACAGCACCAGTGAGGCAGGTTCGTTGACCGCCGCGACCGACACCTCACCCTCACGCCCGACCAGCAGATCAGCAACCTGATCTTCGGACGCCTGGACCGCGACCATCGCCCCACCCGCAGGGAGCGCCTGCATCAACCGCGCCCGAGCCGCCACCAGCGCACACGCATCGGCCAGCGAGAGCACCCCGGCCACATGCGCCGCCGTGATCTCCCCGATCGAGTGCCCGACCAGCGCATCCGGTCGCACACCCCACGAGGAAACCAACCGGAACAGGGCCGTCTCCACCGCGAACAACGCCGGCTGCGCCCACCCCGTCTGATCCAGCAACTCCGCCTCAGCGAACAAGACCTCACGCAACGACCCATCCAGCAACGGGTCGAACTCGCCGATCACCTCATCCAACGCCTCCGCGAACACCGGGAACCGGTCATACAACTCCCGGCCCATCCCCGCCCGCTGACTCCCCTGACCGGTGAACACCATCGCGAGCTTGGCCTGCCTGCCATGGCCCTTGATCACTCCGGCGGCGGCGCCCCCATCCGCCAGCGCCGCCAAACCCTCGCGCAACCCGGCACGATCGGCGGCCACAACGGCCGCCCGATGCTCGAAGGCCGACCGTGTCGTCGCCAGCGAGAAGGCCACGTCGGCCAGAGACGTCTCGGGCACACCGTCCAGGTACGCCAGCAGACGCGCCGCCTGAGCGGACAGTGCCTCCCCTGTCCGTCCCGACACCAGCACCGGCAGCACACGCATGTCCGCCGTGGGCGGCGCCACCTCAGCCGGCGGCGCCTCCTCCACCACCACATGAGCGTTGGTGCCGCTGACTCCGAACGAGGACACACCCGCCCGGCGCGGACGGCCGGTCTCCGGCCAGGGCCGTTCCCCGGTCAGCAGCTCGAGCACCCCCGAGTCCCAGTCCACCCGCGACGACGGCGCGTCCGCGTGCAACGTCCTGGGGAGCACCCCATGCCGCATCGCCAGGACCATCTTGATGATCCCCGCCACCCCGGCGGCCGCCTGCGTGTGACCGATGTTCGACTTGATCGACCCCAGCGACAGCGGGCGCTCACGGTCCGCACCGAACGTGGAGATCAACGCCTCGGCTTCGATCGGGTCGCCCAGCGCCGTGCCCGTCCCGTGCGCCTCCACCACGTCGATGTCCGCCGTCGACAGCCGCGCGTTGGCCAGGGCGTCGCGAATCACCCGCTGCTGCGACGGCCCGTTCGGCGCGGTCAGACCGTTGGACGCCCCGTCCTGGTTCACGGCCGACCCGCGTACCACCGCGAGCACCTGGTGCCCGTTGCGCTGCGCGTCCGACAGGCGCTCCAGCACCAGGACGCCTACGCCCTCGGACCAGCCCGTGCCGTTGGCGCCGTCGGCGAACGCCTTGCATCGCCCATCGGGCGACAAGCCGCCCTGGCGGTTGAACTCGATGAAGGTGCTGGGGCTCGTCATGACGGTCACCCCGCCGGCGAGCGCCAGCGTGCACTCGCCCGTACGCAGCGACTGAACGGCCCAGTGCAACGCGACCAGCGACGACGAGCAGGCCGTATCCACCGTCACGGCCGGGCCGACCAGGCCGAGCGTGTACGAAACCCGGCCGGACAGCACGCTGTTGGCAGTACCGGTGAGCCCGAAGGCGTCGATGTCGCGCGGCAGGCTCTCGCGGTAGTCGGACGACATCGCCCCGGCGAACACCCCGGTCAGGCTGCCTCGTAACGCGATCGGGTCGATTCCGGCCCGCTCGACGGCCTCCCATGACGCTTCCAGCAGCAGCCGCTGCTGCGGATCCATGCCCAGCGCCTCGCGCGGCGAGATGCCGAAGAAGCCGGCGTCGAAGTCCGCCGCTTCATTGAGGAAACCACCGGCCAGCGACAGCGGCACGGCGTCGCCGTGCTGATCCCGAAGCCTGTCGAGGTCCCAGCCGCGCTCGGCGGGCGGCTCGGATATCGGATCACCGCCCTCGGCGAGCAGGCGCCACAGGTCCTCCGGCGAGGACACGCCTCCGGGGTACCGGCAGCTCATACCGACGATCGCGATCGGCTGCAGGTTCTGTTCTTCTAGGTCGTGGACGCGTTGCCGGGTACGCCGGAGATCGGCCGTCGCTCGCTTGAGGTATTCCCGGAGTTTCGCCTCATTGTCCATTTCAGCTCAACCCTTTTTAGACGGCCGGATCGCGGAGCCCAGTCTCAAACCCGGGCTCCCTGAAAATCACTAGAACCGCGCGGCCGTCGAATCTGGGGAAAAGACCAGCGCGCGGACCATACGCTCGCGCAATGGCCGGTCAGCTCCACATCACATCAGTCCTGTCCGACTACGTTCGTGCGGTGTCGTTACGGGAGGACGAGATCCTCCGCTCCCTGCGCGAAGAGACCGCCGCCCTGCCCATGGGAGGGGCGATGCAGGTCATGGCCGAGGAGGGGCAACTCCTGGCGCTGCTGGTCCGCCTCACCTCCGCACGCACCGTCCTGGAGGTGGGCACCTACACCGGCTACAGCACGCTCTGCCTGGCTCGCGCGCTCGCCCCCGGAGGCCGCGTCATCACCTGCGACATCACCGACCGGTGGCCCAATATCGGAGTGCCTTACTGGCGCAGGTCCGGAGTGCTCGACCGGATCGACTCGCGGATCGGCGACGCGTCGGACACCCTCGCCACCCTGCTGTGCGAGGAAGGGCCGGGCTCCGTCGACTTCGTGTTCATCGACGCCGACAAGCCCGGCTACCCGAAGTACTACGAGGCCGCTCTCGCGTTGGTCAGGGAGAACGGCCTGATCGTGGTGGACAACACGCTGTTCCTCGGCAGGGTCGCCGACTCGGCGGCGCAGGACGCGGACACCGAGGCGATTCGCGCGTTCAACGCCATGCTGCTGGAGGATCTCCGGGTGGACGTCTCGCTGCTGCCGGTGGCGGACGGCATCACTTTGGTACGTAAGAAAGAGCTCTAAGGGAGGACATCGGAGAACCGGTTCTCAGGCACTGCCGTGAGATCGGGTGCGATGAGGCGCATCGTGGTGGGCGGGGCCTGCGGCGCGGGGACGAGGTGCAACCGTTGCAGGCCGCTGACCTCGCCGGCGGGCAGGCTCGCGAGACACGGGCAGGTCTCGTCGGCGAACCCGCTGAACCGGTAGGCGATCTCCATCATCCGGTTGCGCTCGGTCCTGCGGAAGTCGGCCACCAGGTGCGCGCCGGCCCGCGCGGCCTGATCGGTCAGCCAGCGCAGGATCACCGAACCCGCGCCGAAGGACACGACCCGGCAGGAGGTGGCGAGCAGCTTCAGGTGCCACACGTCGGCTCCCGTCTCCACCAGCACCACCCCGACGGCGCCGTGCGGCCCGAACCGGTCGCTCATCGAGGTGACCAGGACCTGGTGCCCGTGGTCGTCGAGGACCAGCCCGGCCAGCGCCTCCCGCGAATAGTGCACGCCGGTCGCGTTCATCTGGCTGGTACGCAGGGTCAACTCCTCGACCCGGGCGAGGTGATCCACGGTCGCGTGCTCGATGCGCATCTCCAGGCCGAGGGAGCGGATGAACTCCTCGTCCGGACCGGTGAAGTCCGACTTCGCGGCCTCCCGCCGGAAACCGGCCTGGTACATCTCTCGGCGGCGCCGGGCGTCCTGGGTCACCACCTTCGGGCTGAACTCCGGCAGCGCGGCCAGCCCGGCGACCTCATCGGCGGAGTAGCACCGCACGTCGGGCAGGTGGAACGCCACCTCGGCGCGCTCGGCGGCCTGATCGTCCACGAACGCCATCGCCCCGTGGGCGAACCGCAGTTCCTCGGCGATGCTCCGGATCGAGCCGGACTTGGGCGACCAGCCGATGTGCGGCAGCACGAAGTACTCCGCGACGCCCAACTCCTCGAGCTTCGCCCAGGCGTGGTCGTGGTCGTTCTTGCTCGCGACGGACTGCAGGACGCCGCGGGAATCCAGGACCTGGATGAGCTCGCGTACGCCGGGGTGAAGGCGTACCTCGCCGTCCTCCAGCAACGTGCCCTGCCACAGCGTGTTGTCCAGATCCCATACCAGGCATTTCACTGTCACGTGTTACTCCTCGTCTCCTTCAGCTCGCCTGGGCGACAGCGTGCTGGGCGAGAATGATCTGGCAGATCTCGGTGCTGCCCTCGATGAGCTCCATGAGCTTGGCGTCCCGGTAGGCCCGCGCCACGACGTGGCCGTCCTGCGCTCCCGCTGACGCCAGCACCTGCACGGCCGTCGCCGCACCGCGTGCGGCCTCGGTCGAGCTAACGTACTTGGCCAGGACCGTGGCGATCACCATTTCCGGCGATCTCGCGTCCCAGCACCGGCTCGCGTGCTCGCAGACCCGCGTCGCCACCTGTTCGGCCACCACCAGCTCGGCCAGGTGCCGGGCCACGAGCTGGTGCTCGGCCAGCGGCCGGCCGAACTGCCGGCGCCCGCCCGCGTGCGCGCCCGCGGCCGAAAGGCACGCACGCAGGATCCCGACACAACCCCAGGCGACCGAGATCCTGCCGTACGCCAAAGCCGTGGTGACCAGCAGCTGGAGCGACTGCCCGCCGCCGCCGAGCACGGCGGTCGCGGGCAGCCGTACGGCGTCGAGGACGACGTCGGCGTGCCCGGCGGCTCGGCAGCCGCTCGGGTTGGGCACCGGCCGGATGGTGACCCCCGGTGCGCCGGCGGGCACGAGAACGACGCCACCGCCGTCCCCGTACCGTCCGAAGACGGCGATCAAGTCGGCGTAGCGGGCCGCCGTGGTCCACGACTTGCGTCCCTCGACCACCACCGTGTCGCCGTCGGAGCGTATCTCGGTCGCCATCGCCGTCACGTCGCTGCCGGCGTCGGGCTCGCTGAACGCGACCGCGGCCAGCTCGCCGCCGGTCAGCCTGGGCAGGTACTCCCGCCGCTGGCGGGCATCGCCGAGCCGCTGGATCGTCCACGCCGCCATTCCCTGTGACGTCATCACGCTGCGCAGGGACCCGCAGAGACTTCCCACCTGGGCGGTGAAGTCGCCGTTGTCCAGGCTTCCCGCGCCGATGCCGCCGTGTTCGACCGGCATCTCGGCGCAGAGCAGACCCGCCTTGCCAAGGGTTCTGAGCGTCTCCACGGGGAGGACGCCGGCCAGGTCCCAGGCCGCGGCCTGGTCGCCGACCAGCCGCGCGACCCGTTCCCCGGCATCGGCGCGCCAGTCAGTCATGGTCCGTCACCGGCGCGTCACGCAGCCGGCACACCAGCGACGTCATCCGCTCGACGGTGCGGAAGTTGTCGAGCTTCAGGTCCCCCCCGACGATGGCGATGCCGAACTCCTGCTCCAGGTGGACGACCAGTTCCATGGCGAACATGGAGTTGACGAGTCCGGACGCGAACAGATCCTTGTCGACGACGATGTTGGTTTTGATCCGATCTTCGAGGAACTCCCGGATCCGCCGCTGAACCGTCTCTTCTGATCCCGTGTTCACGACAGCACCTTCTCGTAATCGTAGAAACCCTTGCCGGACTTGCGTCCGAGGTGTCCTGCGGCCACCTTCTGCCGCAGCAGTTCGCAGGGCTGGAAACTCGCTTCGCCCGTGCGCTCCCACAGGGTCGACAGCGCGTCGACCAGGTTGTCCAGTCCGATGAGGTCGGCCGTGCGCAGGGGCCCGGTGGGATGCCCGAGGCAGCCCCGCATGAGGTCGTCCACCGACTCGGCGGTGGCCACGCCGGCCCCGACTATCCGGGCCGCCTCATTGATCATGGGGTGGAGCAGCCTGCTCGTGACGAACCCCGGGGCGTCCCGGACGACGATCCCGCGGCGTCCCATCCGCGCCAGCAACCCGGTGACCGCGGCCATGGTCTCGTCGCTGGTCCGCGCGCTCCTGATCACCTCCACCATCGTGATCAGGTAGGCCGGATTCATGAAATGGATGCCGAGCAGTTCGTCCGGGCGGCTGACGAACCTCCCCAGCTCCCCGATCGGGATGCCCGAGGTGTTGGAGACGATCGGGGTGCCGGCGGCGACCAGGCTCGACACCTCTTCCAGCACCTTCGTCTTGATCTCAGCGTCCTCGGTGACCGCCTCGACGACCGCGGTGGCGCCGGCGACGGCCGCGAGTTCCGCGGCCGTCGTCAGACCGGCCGGGTCCCGCGCCGGCACCGCGCCCATCAGCCGCGCATGCCGGAGCTGGGCGTCGACCCGACGCCGGGCGGTGGCGAGCCTGTCCTCCGCCACGTCGACGAGCACCACCGGTATGCCGTGGCCGATCGCCAGGGTGGCGATCCCGGTGCCCATCACGCCGGCGCCCAGCACTCCCAGCCGGGCGCCTGCCACTTCACTCATCGCTCATCCCTGGTCCCAATGATGTGCTCACCAGCTCGATGCGAGGATGAGGTCTCCCAGCTCCCGCTCGCGCGAGACGTTCAGGAGATCGGACTCCACCATCATGTGGATGAGCTGCTCGAAGCTGACGGTCGGCTCCCAGCCCAGCTCGTCTCTGGCCCGGCCGGGGTCGGCGCAGAGGGTCTCCACCTCGGCGGGACGTACGAGCCCCGGGTCGATGACGACGTGGTCCCGCCAGTTCAGCCCGACGTACTCGAAGGCCATCCGTACGGCGTCGTAGACCGAGTGCGTGCGACCGGTGCCCACGACGTAGTCGGTGGGCTCGTCCTGCTGCAGCATGAGATGCATCGCGCGGACATAGTCACCGGCGAACCCCCAGTCACGGACCGCGTCGAGGTTGCCGAGATACAGCTTGTCCTGCCGGCCGAGTTTGATCTGGGCGACGGCCAGCGAAATCTTCCGCGTCACGAATTCCGCGCCCCGGCGGGGCGACTCGTGGTTGAACAGAATGCCGGAGACGCCGTACATGTTGAACGACTCACGATAGTTCCGGGTGATGAAATGGCCGTAGGTCTTCGCCACCCCATAGGGGCTGCGCGGGTGGAAGTTCGTCATCTCGTGTTGCGGACTCTCCACCACCTTGCCGAACATCTCCGAAGACGACGCCTGGTAGAAGCGGATCTGACCGGTGCTGCTGCGGGACTTGTCCAGCCCGCACACCAGGCGGATCGCCTCCAGCGTCCGGAGCACGCCCATGCCGTTGACGTCGGTGGTCAACTCGGCCTGCTGCCACGACATCGGGACAAAGGAGATGGCCGCGAGGTTGTACACCTCGTCGGGCTGCACCAGGTCCACCGCCGCGACCAGGCTGCCCTGGTCCAGCAGGTCGCCGTTGACGAACGACACGTCGCTGACAAGGCGGCTGATGCGGGACTTGCGGGGATTGGCCTGCCCTCTGATCAGTCCCCAGACCTGATATCCCAGGGACAGCAGATGCTCAGCCAGATAGGAGCCGTCTTGACCGGTGATACCGGTGATCAGCGCGCGCCTGGACATACACTTTCCTTTCGCCCGGAGCCGGCGGGAAGCCGTGACGGCTATCCATCGACCCAGCTGTGTGTCTGCGCGAGTCCGACGAGGCATTCGCGGACGCCCAGAATCTGCTGCGCGGTCATCGTCGGCACGGCCGCGAGCACGGCTTCCGTGATTTCCCGCGTGAATTCCTTGACGGACAGCACGTCGCAGAAACCGGTGTCGTTCGCGGGGGTGGAGACGGCCGGTCCTGGTGACACCATCGCCGCGATCGTCGCGGGTGTCGGTGCGGGCGGCGGCGTCGGCGTGAGTTTCGGTGTGAGGCTCGGCGGAGGGGGCGAGACCAGGGTGACCTTCGGTGCGCCGGATCGGTCGAGCACGCGGACGTGCGAGGCCTTCAGCCCTTTGCCACCGTTCTCGACCATGAATTCAACCTGCGCATCGACCGAGATAAGACGTTTGTCGCTGTCGAGGTCGTTGACATGCATGAAGACGTCTTCGCCGCCTCCGTCCGGGGCGATGAAGCCGAAGCCACGGAATTCGTCGAAGCTGATTACCTTGCCACTTGGCATGACCACACCTCACGAGAACCACGCTCCCCGAAATGAGGAGCCCTGCCAGGCGAACCACCCCGGGATCCGCTCGAAGTTCGGCCGTGAGTCGGACCGCCGACGACACGACACATAGGGTCCCGCTCGTTTCGGGAACCGACCGGCTACGCTTACTCGGCTATTTTGGTGCGTGCGGACCATTGGAACACCGGGAGATTCTCTCCGTCGATCTCCAGGAACTCACCGTTGTGCACGAAGTGCTCATACCCCGAGCCGAGGAGAATCTTCACCTTCTCGGAACCGTCGTCCGTCGGCCGAACGTGGCCGTATTTGAACTCCGGTCCACCGTCGAGCACGATTCTTGTACTGGTCACGATGACACCTCCCTAACAATGGCAGGCCTATGGAGAGAATGTGATCGGGATCGGCGCGTTTTCCATGGAAATCGGCCCGATCCATCCGGTCTGGTGCCGCCTGAATCGCCGCACCAGAGTACGATGAATGTCGCAGATAATTCAGATCAAGCCATCGGGTCAATGGCCTGTCACGTCGGCCGCATGGACCTATTTCACGAACTCGGGCAGCACCCGGGGCGGCCAGGAGCCGAGCCGGAAGATGCCCATGGAGTATGCCTTGGACACCAGGGCCGGGCGATTGCTGGCCTTCAGCTTTCGCAGCAGCGTCGTCACGTGGTATTCCACACCGCCGCGGCTGAGATAAAGCATCGACGCGAGCTGCACGGTCGACACTCCCGCCGCGACACCTTCGATGACGCGTGCTTCCATGTTGCTCAGCAACTTCTTCCGGCCGATCAGCAGGTCGTCTCGCTGCTCCCGGTCGGGCCGCACCAGCACCATGACGCTCTCGACATAGCCGGCGTCTCCGTGCAGCGCGAGGCCGGTCAGCTCACCCCCGAGCACGGTGTGGTCCGGCCGTACGGCGAGTACGCGCTCTTCGAACCGGGGGCGGTGGTGGTCCGTCAGGCGGGTGAACTGCTGTCCCATCTTGTCGCGGACGCTCGGATGCAGCAGCTCGCAGAACGCCCGTCCACGGATGTCCGCCAGGGAACGCCCGAACTGCCGGGTGAATTCGAGATTCGCCTCGATTACTCTGGTCGCGTGGTCGAGGCTCGCCACGCATATTCCCGGCTGGTCGAGGAATGAACGGTACTGACCTATACTGTCATTGACTTCTTGACCAACCGGCAGAAATACCGGTTCCTCATCAATGAGGGCGACTCCGACATCGATGCTCATCTGATGACCACTCTCCTCTGGTGACAGACGATGCTCTGTAGCTCGGAGCAACGATCGAATGATCTATTTGCATGATATTAACCCGCCCGAAACCAAGTCAACACAGATGCGGTACAAACGGTAAAAAACTGTGGTATGTAGGACGGTTGGTTCGGAGCTTGCGGT
Source organism: Acrocarpospora pleiomorpha (assembly GCF_009687885.1). GTDB lineage: Bacteria > Actinomycetota > Actinomycetes > Streptosporangiales > Streptosporangiaceae > Acrocarpospora > Acrocarpospora pleiomorpha. Next base: position 280,785 of record NZ_BLAF01000005.1, on the reverse strand, counting down.
TCGGCCGCTCGGTCGTGTTCGGTACCGAACTCACCGAACTCCTGAAGCTCATGACGGTTCGCGGACGCGCCGCGGAAAAACGGCACCGGAGCAGGCCGGCAGACCATTCAAAATTGAACTACCGCAATCCAGATCGCGGAGGGCCGGCGACCGGCCTATTCGCCGATGTTCCGCGCGCTCAACTCTTCGATGAGCGCCGCCCGGCCATTCACCCCGAGCTTGCGATAGGTGCTCGTCAGACTTTTTTCGACGGCCCGGCGGGTTACGCCGAGAGAATCGGCGATCTGCTGGTTCGTCCAGCCTCGCAGCACGAAGGCGACGACCGTTTCCTCAGCCTTGGTCAGATCACCGCGTTCCGGCGCGCCCAGCCGCAGCGCCGGGCCGTTCAATTCCGAATCCTCGTCGCCCTCGGCCCATGAAACGCCCAGTTCCTGAGCGATCCGCCGGCCCTCCGAGATGAACTCATCCGCGCTGTCAGAACCTGTTTCGGCCAGCCTTCTGCCGAGGAGCGTGAGCGCCCGGGACAGCTCGATCCGATCCTCAGAACAGCGAAGCGTGTCGACGGCCCGGCGAAGGAGATCGACGCCCTCCCCACCCGGGGTGATCATGCCACGCAGCCGCAGCGCGCGGCCGCGGGCCGCGGGTGCGCCCCAGGCCCGTGCGAAGACATGCTCCTCGTCGGCCAGCTCGGCCGCGAGCTGCGTGCGCCCGAGCCGGTGACTCACCGCCGCGGCCCACACCCGCCAGGGGTACAGCGCCGTGTTCGTCCATCCGCAGCGCGACAACTGCTTGCCACTGTCGAGGAACCTGTCCAGCGCGGCAGGCAGATCACCGCGTACCGTGTCCAGCATCCCCCGCACCATGCGATGCGCGACGAGCACGCGGAGGTCGCCGGTCTCCGGACTTGTCTGGATCACTCGCTCGCCCAGTTCGACGTCCCGTGTTTCGAGCGCGACCATGGCGAGCGTCCAGACGGACAGCGTCGTGGCCTCCGGCCAGGCCGGGTCGGCGTTGTCGATCACGCTCAGCGCGGCGCTCTTCGCCTGGGCCGGCTGTCCTGACGCGCGAAGGACCGCGCTCCGCTCCGCGTTGACCAGCGCGGTGACTCCGTCGAGTGCCTGGCACTGAGCCTGGTCCCGCACCGCGTCCAGCCACTGGGCCACGGGTGCCGCCGCATCGGCGAGGACAAGGGCCGGGACCAGCAGGGAAAGGGCGGTGTAGGCGTGCCCGGCGCGCGGCGCCTCGCGCTCCAGGATTCGGGTGCCCAGGGCGGCGATCTCACCGGCCGTGACCTCGCCGGCCACGGCCGCCGCGTACGCGAGCACGGCCAGCAGTTCGCGCCCCGCACCGGTGGAGACCGGCACATCCGCGCCGAACCCGCGCAACCGGTCGGCCGCCACGCCGAGATGCGCGGGGTCCTGGAGATGGAGGTAGCGGGTACGGGCTTCCAGTCGCAGGGCGAGATCGCCCCGGGCGTACGCCGATCCGAGGTCGTGCAGCCGGCGCTCCGTGTCCTGAACGAGCGCGTCCAACGACGGGTTGACCGCTGCGAGCGCGGGCGGGATCCACAGTGCCGCCGCCGCGCGTTCCGTCGCGGAGGTGAGCATCGGCACGGCCTGCGCGATGTGCGTGACCGAGGACGCGAGGTCGAACCCCCGCTCGGCGGCGGCCAGGTCGACCAGGCGCCGGCCCCGAACCTCGCTGTCGGGCGGGCTGTGCAGCAGCGCGTGCCGGAGATAACGGACCGCCTCGCGCGCGCGGCCGCGTTCGAGCGCGGTACCGGCGGCCGCCCGCAGAGTGTCGATCTCCCACGGCTCGTACCCGGAGGTGACCAGCAGGAGCTGGTCGGCGACATGCTCGGCCGGGTGCCCGGCGTTGTGCAGCAGCGCCGCCGCCCGGCGGTGCATCAAGGTTCGCGTGTTGACGCTCATCGCCGATTCGATGCCGTGCCGCACGCTCTGGTGGACGAACCGCGGGGAGTCACCGGAGGCGAGCAGCCCGAGGCGCTCCAGGGTCTGCATCGCGGACTTGTAGTCGATGCTGTCCAGGCCGGCGAGTTCGCTGACGAGCTCTGGCTCGGCCAGGTCTCCGAACACCACCATCGCCTGCGCGAGATCCCGGACGATCGGGGGTTGGATGCTGAGGCAGAACATGCGCCGGTCGCGCAGGAGCGGCTGGCTCGCGGCGGGCAGCTCACCGGCCTGCGACGCGACCGGGTGGAAGCCCGCCGCGCGCAGCCCGCGAAACATCGCGGCCAGTAACGCGGGGTTCCCACCGGACACCTGGTGACAGGCCCGGGCGAAGTCGGGGTCGCACGGTTCCCCGAACTCCTCGCCGATCAGCTGGCGCACTCCCCCGGTGGACAGCGGCATCGGGTACAGCGTGCGAGCCGCCGAGGCGGCGATCTCTCTGAGCAGCATGTGGTCGGAGACCGCGCATTCCTCCGACCACGCTCCGGCGACCAGGACTCGGGCGCCGCCCAGACGCTTGGCGAGGTACGCCAGCCAGCGCAGGGACAGCGGGTCCGCCCACTGGAGGTCGTCGACCATGATCAGCAGGGCTTGGTCCTTGCTCAGATTGACGAGGAGCGAGTTCAGACCCTGCAGGATCGCCTCTTGCCCGAGCGACTGGTTGGAGCCGATGGACCACGACCCGCCGAAGAACATCTCCCGCACCATGCCCGCCCCGCCCCCGAAGCAGGCCGCCCAGAGGGCCTCCGGCGCTCCGGCCACGAGCGGTTCGAACAGCTGCTGGGCGATGCCGAAGGTGAAGTCCTGTTCGACCAGCGTGCCGCTGGCGCGAAGGACCCGCGCGTGCGGGGCGGCCGCGTCGGCGACGGAGCGCAGCAGGGCCGACTTGCCGGCACCGGGCGAACCGATGACCACCATCATGGATCCGTCGCCCGCCACGGCCTGGCGGAGCGCCTGTTCGGCGCGCGCCAGCTCCTTTCCGCGTTCCAGCAGCATGGAATCAGTCACCCACGTTCCGCGCCGCCGGGATCGGGGCCAGGCGCGATCCGAGCTCGTTGCGGCTGGTGACGGCGAGCTTGCGGTAGATCCCGGTCAGCCGCAGCTCCACGGTTCGCACGCTCACCGACAGGAGGCCCGCGATGGAGGCGTTGGAGCGGCCCGCGGCGGCAAGGACGGCGATTCGTTCCTCCTGAGCGGTCAGCGGGTGCGGCGGGATCTTCCTCGTGGCCTCCAGCAGGCTCAGCGCCCTCCGCAGCGTGCTGGGGGCGCCCCACTCCCGCGCCCGCTCAACGGCCTCCACCGCCAGCCGGCTGGCGGTCGCGCTGTTCCCGCAGGCGCTGTGCGCCGCGGCGGCCACCCCTCGCCAGGACAGCACCGCGGGATTCGTCCATCCCCTGGACAGCAGGACCCGCCCGCACTCGTTGATGTCGCGCAGCGCGGCCTCCGGATCGGCCAGTTCCATGTGGACGCTGGCCCGCGCGTACAGCAGCATCGCCCAGGCCGAGCCCTGGTCCGCCCCCGCCGGCAGCTCCTGGGCCAGCGCCTGCTTGGCCTCCTCCACCGCCTGGCCGGCCAGACGCAGGCGCACCTCCATCGAGATGAAGTACGGAACCACTCGCGGGTGCCACGAGGTGAGCGGCAGCTCCGCCCGTGCCGCCTCGAAGTCACCCACCGCCTGCCCGAGGTTGCCCCGCCGCATCTCGCACCGGCTGCGCAGGAGCAGCGCCAGCGCGGCGGGTGCCCGTGCGCCACAGCGTCGGGCGTCGGCCACGACCTCGTCAAGACCGATCACCGCCTCGGCCACCTCATCGGCCAGGAGCAGCGCCCCGGCGGCCTGAATCCTCGGGCCGAGCGGCTGGTCCTCGCCCTTGCGCCGGAAGGCCGTCCTGGCCAGTTCCCGCGCCCGGGACAGGTGCCTGCCGCGGGCGGCCAGCATCCAGGCCGCGACGCCCGCCGGCACGGGATCTCCCGACCGGCCAGCCGGGTCCGGGAACGACCGCACGGGCAGCACCGGGTCGGTCGTGCACTCGTTCTCCGCCAGCCAGCCGATGGCCGCCAGCGATCCGACGTCCGCCCCGACGCCCTCCCGCCGCGCGTAAGCCGTCGCGACGGCGCGGTAGGTGGCGGACGCGTCGCCCCTCGAGAGAAGCAGATCGGCCGCCTGCACGAGCACTGAGACCGGCACCTCGGGTCCGCTGTTCAGCAGCACCTGCTGTAATCGCCGGTCGCTCGTCGCGGGGCTGCGGCCCGCCTCCGTCATCGCGAGCTCGATGAGCAGCCGCTGCCGTTGCTCGCCCTCCACCGGCTCCCGCAGCGCGCGGCCGAGCAGGGCGGCGGCACCCTCGTGATCATCATCGAGACGGCGCCGCCTGGCCACCCGGCGCAGCAGGTTCACCACCCATCCGGCACCGACCGGCGGAGCATTGAGCAGCAACCGGGCCAGCCGGTCCTCCGGAATCACCGCCCGGTACCCGAGTTCGACCGAGCGCGTCGCCAGCGCCTGCCGCTCTCCGGCGTCCATCCCGGCCAGCGCCATGTCGGTGATGAGGGGGCTGGTCGGCCGCGGGTGCTCTCCGCCGGTCACCAGATCCAGTCGCAGGAGGAAGGACAGCGCCTGCTCAGGAGACATCGTCCGCGGTGCCGCCAGGGACGTGAGCAGGTCGAAACCGAGGCCCCCCTCACAGACCGCTATCACGCGGAGCAGCGCGAGGGCGTCTGCGGGCAGGCGGGAGAGTGAGCCCGCCACCCGATCGCCGGTCACCTCCGCGGCCCGCTCCAGCAGGACCTGGGCATGCCGTACGACAGGCGGCAGGGAGGCCAGCGCGAAATGGTCGAGTACGGCGAGCAGGACCGCCGGACTGCCCGCCGTGGCCTCGGTGGCGGCGGTCACGAATGCTCCGTCGACAGGCCCGGCGCACCGGGAGGCGATCACCTCCCGGACCCCGCGCTCGGACAGCGGCGGCACATGAACAACGTTGTGGGCCACCGGTCCGGGCTCGGTGGCGCCTTCGGCGAGTGTGCTGGCCTGAATCAGGAGTATCGGAACATAGCGCAGCCGTTGTGCCATGGCCGCCAGCCACGCCTTCGATTCCCCGTCGGCCCACTGAGCATCGTCCAGGGCGATCAGCAGCGGGTGCTTCCTGGCGAGCGCCGCGAACGCCCCGCACAGCGCCGGGATCAAGGTGGTGACCGCCTGCTCTTCCGCCCATAATCGCCGCGACGAGGCCAGATATCCGGCGCCGGCCAGCCCAGCGGTGATCTGCGAGACCACACCGAAGCGGAGATCGGCCTCAGCGGGCGAGCAGCGGGCCAGGACGGCCGGCAATCCGGCCTCCCTGGCGTGTGCGACAGCCGCCCTGAGCAGGGCGCTCCGTCCCGTGCCCGGCTCTCCGAGCACGGTCACCAGGCCAGACCGTCCGAGCTGGAGCTCGTCCACGTGCCTGCCCAGCTGATGTATCTGACCTTCCCGCTCGGCCAGGAACTCCGGTGCTTCGGAGAGCTCGGTTACGACCGCGTCAACCCCGCGAACGGGCAGAAGCGTTGTGCCCGTCGGCTCGAACGGCCCCGTTGTGACCCCGATTCCGACTGCATGTCCACTTCCGCTGGGCATTTCCGCACCTCAAATCGACGATGCATGCGCCTGAAGCTCAAGCACCCCAATCGCCTAATGAGCAAACTTTAATCATCTCCTGTTTTGTTTGCAAGCATTTGGGCGTTGGTTTGTATGGTGTCTCCTTTGTTTGCCTGTGATGCTCACAGTGGGATGTTGGTGTGGCGGCCTCGGCGTGCCGGAGCGGCGGCCAGCACCTCGCCGAGCCTCGACCGGGTCCACGCCGGATCGATCACGTCGTCGACAACGCCCAGGCTCACCGCCCTGGCCACGCCCCCCGCGTTCCTTTCGTGCTCAACGGCCAGGCGGGACAGCAGCTCCTCGCGCTCGTGCGGCGCCACGGCGGCGAGCTGCTTGCGGTGCAGGATCTCCACCGCCGCCTTCGCCCCCATGATCGCCACCTCGGCCTCCGGCCACGCGAGCACGGCGGTGGCGCCGAGAGAGCGGGAGTTCATCGCGATGTAGGCGCCACCGTAGGACTTGCGCGTGACCAGCGTGACCCGCGGAACGCTGGCCTCGGCGAAGGCGTGCAACAGCTTCGCGCCCCGGCGGATCACGCCCTCCCATTCCTGGCCGACGCCGGGCAGGTAACCGGGAACGTCGACCAGCACGAGCAAGGGCACGCCGAACGAGTCGCACATCCGGACGAATCTGGACGCCTTGTCCGAAGACAGCGAGTCGAGGCAACCGCCCTTGCGCAGCGGATTGTTGGCGATCACCCCTACCGTCCGCCCCGCGAGCCTGCCGAGCCCGATCACCATGTTCGGCGCCCACTTGGGCTGTAACTCGACGAATCCAGAGGCGCCATCCTCCTCGTCCAGAATCGCCTTGACCAGCGGGCGCACGTCATACGCGCGCCTGGGCGAGTCGGGGAGCAGGTGGCGCAGTGGCTTCTCCTCCCGCACCGAATCCACGTCCACGAAGCCCGGCTTCGCCAGCAGCGTGACGAGCTGGCGGGCGCGGGCGAAGGCGGCCTCCTCGGAACCCGCGGCGATGTGGGCCACTCCGGACTTCTGGCCGTGCGCGTCCGGCCCGCCCAGGCTTTCCATGTCGATCTGCTCGCCGGTCACCGACCGTACGACGTCCGGGCCGGTGACGAACATGCGGGCGGCATCAGACATGATCACGATGTCGGTCAGCGCCGGGCCGTAGGCCGCGCCGCCCGCCGCGGGGCCGAGTATCACCGACAGCTGCGGGATCTCGCCCGAGGCGCGGACCATCGCGGCGAACATCTCCCCGATCCCGTGCATCGCCGAGACGCCTTCACCGAGCTTCGCGCCACCGGAGTGCCACACGGCGATCACCGGGCAGCGTTCGTGTACCGCGAGATCGATGGCCTTGACGATCAGTTGGCACTCGTCGAGCCCGATCGCGCCGCCCTTCAGGGTGGCGTCGGTGCAGTAGACCACCACTTTCGCGCCGTTGATCCGCCCATAGGCGACCACCACCCCCAGGCCGTCACGCCGGTGGATGATCTCAAGTGAGCCGGGATCCACCAACCGTGACATCCGGACCGCCGGCACGCGGTGATCAAGGCTCGGCTCGTCTCGGTCCATCACGGCCAGTGTGGGAAGTGTCATCGCTCACCTCTGCGAATCGCCCGTTGTCCGAGCCGCAAGTGAACCAGGAGCGGTGCCGAGGAAATCCCTAGTTTTGGCCGGTGCCCGCGCCTCTCGTCAGACCAGCCGGCGCAGCCCTTCGTGCACACGTATGATCAACTCAAGCGAGGGCTGACCGTCGATCTCTGGGGGAGGCGGCGCCTTGAGCAGGTTCCAGCCGATCGCATCGCCGATCAGGACGAGGGCCGCCCCGAGCGGCACCCTGAGGCGAGCCGCGATCTCGACTACGGGCGTGGGCCGCTGGCACATGTCGAAGATCTGGCGATATTCCTCAGACAGCGTGGAGCTGTGGGCGGTCACGGCGCCCTCAGGCGTCAGCGAGATCAGCGAGTCGATGCGCAGCGGGGCATCACGCTGGGTGCCGCCCCCGGCGAGGGCGAGAACGTACGGCCGCAGTTCGATCGGCCGAAGCTCGACCGGCTGCAGTTCGACCGGCTGCTGGTGCTGCACGAGGACCGGGGTGGCGTCACTACCCCGCCCGTCGTCCGGCACCTCGCCGTCCAGCACCTCGCCGTGCAGCACGTCGTCGTCTGGCACGTCTTCGATGGGCCTGGGCAGGAACTGGTGCTCGGCCCAGGTCTTGTAGTCACCCCAGCCGCCGAAGGCGAGTGGGTGAAACTTCGGTCCGTCGGCGCCTCGCCGTCGTCTCCTCCTGTGGGCGGACATCGGGGGATTTCACCTGCTCTCGCCACTGCCAAGTCTGCTGATTGTCTCCGCAAATTCCTAGGCGTTTGCGCAGTCTTCAGCGAATCCACGTCACCTGGCTGTCGGCGTGTTCCGGCCCGCTTTCCCGAGCAAGTCCAGCGCCCGCCCCAGGTCCGTGCGGCCGCTCACGTCCAGCTTCCGGAAGACGCTGGTCAGGTGGATCTCGACGGTGCGCACCGCGATGCGCAGGGCGTGGGCGATCTCCCGGTTGGTGGCGCCGGCCGCCGCGAGTTCCGCGACGCGCCGCTCTCCCGTGGTCAGCACATCCTGGACGCCGCCGACCCCCTGGTTCATCCAGCCGCCCGCGGCGACCAGCCGATCGCGCGCCCGCGCGGCCAGCGCGCCGAACCCGCACCGCAACGACAGGTACACGGCCTGGCGGAAATGCCTGCGGGCGCCTTCGCGATCGTCTCTTCGCAGCAGCGCCTCGCCGAGCAGGATTTCGGCCCGAACCCGGTACCAGCGCGCCGAGGTGCCCGCCAGCGTCTCCGCCGACTCGGCGAGCAGTTCCACCCCCTCGCTCCCTTCAGTGATCGCCCCCCTCGCCAGCAGCGCGAATCCCCGGCCGGAGGCCTCCCCCCAGTCCGCGGCGAGTCGCTCCCCATGCTCGACGAACTCCTCAGCCTCCTTCTGGCGGCCCAGGTCGGCGAGCACACAGGCCGCGTCCAGCCACCACGGCATGAATTTCGGATTCCTGACGCCGGCGTCGGCCAGCAGCGCGCCACAGGCGGTCAGTGCCGACAGCGCGCCTTCGAGGTCACCTCGCGACACCGCCAGGTGCGACCTCGTCATCAGCACCCATGGGTAGTCAAGGAAGGACTCCGTCACGTCCAGCGCGGGCAGCCGCCCCAGCACGGAAGCGGCCTGGTCGATGTCGCCGCGCTGGGCGAGCACCGCCGCCAGGGCCGCCCGTGACGCCGAGACGCCTTTCGACCACGACCGCTCATCCGCCAGCTCGGCGGCACGTCTCGCGTCCGTCAGGGCCCTGTCGAGGTCGCCCGCATCGCCCAGGATCCGCGACCGCGTGGACAGGGCCATCATCCAGACCCAATCGTCGCCGTGCTCGGTGGCACGCGCGATTATCGGGTCCATGGCCTGAACCGCTTCCTCGACCTTGTCGGCGAGCGAGAGTACGCAGGCGGCAGGGCCCAACGCCCAAATGCCATCCCCACCGCTCAGTGCCTGGCGGGCCAGGGCGACGCAGACCTCGGCCGAGGAACCGGACATCGCCCAGATCATCGATCGCATGGCGAGCGACTCGCGCTCGCCCGCGGTGGGCGCTTCCGGCATCCCCATCGCCAGCACGCGCTCGGAGATCACCTTGCCGGACCGGCGCCTGCCTCCGACCATCGACAGAGCCGACCAGACCAGCTTCCGCAGCTCGTGATTGTCGGCGACCACGCCGTCGAGTTCCGGCAGGCCGTCGTTTGGATCGTCGTGCCCGATCAGCCGCTCGAAGTCGGCCTGCGCGTCGATGTCGGCGGGATCAGCCACCACCATCCGGCCCAGGTAGCGCGCCGCCGTCCCCAGCGACCCGTCCCGCTCGGCGCTGCGCGCCGCCGCACGAAGCGCGTCCCGCATCCAGGGCTCGGGAAGCCTGGGCAGCAGCACCAGCTGCGCGCCGACCTCCTCGACCGGCCGGCCGCTGTCGTTGAGCAGCCGGGCGGCCCGGCTCCGCCACCGGTCGAGTTTGCCGGCCGGCATGGCGCCCAGCACCCTGGTGCGTACCTGATCGTCGTTCAGCTCGGCCAGGCCGGCGTCGATGATCCCCTCGTCGCGCAGGATGTCGATCGCGGCGGCTACCAGCGGCTCCGAGACCCCGCACAGCATTCCCGCCAGTTCCTCGTCGGCCTGCCCCAGCACGGCGAGAGCCTCCACGACCTTGCGCACGTACTCGGGCTGCCGGTCGAGCGTGGCCAGCAGATGCCCCGCGAAGAGTTCGGCGCCGAGCTCATGGGCCCTGAGCTCGCCCCGGGCATCAGCCGGCACGCCCTTCTCGCTCAGACGTTCGAACAATCGTACGAGAAGTGATGGATTGCCGCGGCAGACGCCGTGGCACACCCGGACGAACGGCTTCTCCGGTACGGCGTCCCACCACTGCCGGGCCAGCTCTCCCGCGTCCTCCCCGAGCAGTGCCCCGAGGTCGATGGTGCGGTGTCCGCGCGCGGCGACACCGGGCACCGCCTGCCGCCAGTTCACCAGGCCGGAGCGGTGCTGGGCGAGCAGGACGAGCAGCGGAAGGTGGTGCCCGCGGTTCATCAGGAAGTCCAGCCAGGCCAGCGACTCTTCGTCACACCATTGCGTGTCGTCGAGCATGATGGCCACCGGCCCCGACGCGGTCGCCTTGGTGACCCGCCGGAGCAACCGGTGTGACAGCGGCACAGCGGTGCTCTCGGCGTGCGGCGGCTCCCCGCCGAACAGGCTTTGCGCGGCGTGCCAGGGCCGGCGGGCCCCGGCGGGCGAGCAGGCGCCGCGCAGAATCGTCGCTCCCGCGCGCCGGGCGTGCCACTCCAAGGCGTCCAGCAAAACGGTCTTGCCGGATCCCGCCGGACCGCGCATAAGGATCATGCGGGCCGGCCCTTGTGCGGCCTTGTCCAACCCGGACAGCAGCGCGCGTAACTCCGCTTCCCTGCCCACCAGCCTGGCGCTCACCAGCCCTCCCGCACTGCCCTTCGTGCTTCGTCGGGGTCACGGGCCGCCAGGGCGAGTTCGGCGTTGTGCCGGCACTGCGCGATGGAGTGACGGGCGAGGGCATCCCGTACGGCGGGCACGCTACGGGCCGACATGGACAGGCTGGTGACGCCGAGCCCGACCAGGACGGTGGCCAGCAACGGGTCGGCGGCCGCCTCTCCGCAGACTCCCACCGGCTTTCCCACGGCACGCCCCGCCTCGGCGCACTGCGCGATCAGGTAGAGCAGGGCCGGCTGCCAGGAGTCGAGCAGGTCGGCGAGGTCGCCGTGCTGGCGGTCCGCGGCGAAGGTGTACTGGCTGAGATCGTTGGTGCCGATGCTCAGGAAGTCCACCTCGTCGAGCAGCCGACGGGCGTGCAGCGCCGCGGCCGGAACCTCCACCATGGCGCCGACGTTGGCGAGTCCCCGGGAACGGGCCCGTCGCGCGAAGTCGGCCGCCTCCCCTGGCGTGGTGACCATGGGCGCCATCACCCACGGCGAGGCGTCACTCGCGGCGGCGGCCTCGGCGATGGCGTCGAGCTGGGCGTCGAGCACGTCCGGCTGGCGGCGCGCCACGCGGAGCCCCCGGACCCCCAGCGCCGGGTTGATCTCGTCGGCGAGGCCGAGGAAGGGCAGCGGCTTGTCCGTGCCGGCGTCCAGGGTCCGCAGGACCACCTGCGCGCCGGGAAAGGCTCGCAGGACCGCCGCGTACGCGCTGGTCTGCTCCTCATGCGTGGGGGCCGTGCGACGGTCGAGAAAGAGGAACTCGGTGCGGAAGAGACCGACGCCCTCCGCGGCCACGCCGGCCTGGAGATCCGCCACGGATCCGATGTTCAGCAGCAACTTGACCGGATGCCCGTCGGCGGTGCGGCCAGGGCCGCTCGCCTCGCCCAGCCGGTCGCGCTCGGCGAGCGCTCGCCGCTGGATCTCACCGGCCGCCTCCTCGCCGATGCCGGCGCCGACCTCGCCGGTGTCGCCGTCGACGGACGCCCATGTCCCGTCGGCGATGCCGGTGGCGCCATGGCACGCCACCACCGCGGGCAGCCCCAGGGCGCGCGCGAGGATGGCGGTGTGGCTCGTCGGCCCGCCCTTCTCCGTGACCAGGGCGAGCACGACGCCGGGATCGAGATTCACGGTGTCGGCGGGCGCGAGATCCTCAGCCGTCAGGATGAACGGGTGGCCCGGCGAAGGGACGCCCGGCATCGGCAGGCCGAGGGCGGCCGCGACGGCGCGGTTCCTGATGTCGTCGAGATCGCTCGCGCGTTCCGCGAAGTAGCCGCCCGCGGACAGCAGCATCTGGCGATGGTGGGCGCACGCGGTGTCGATCGCGTGCGCGGCGTCCAGCCCCGCTCTGACCTGCTCATCGACCGACTCGCGCAGCATGGGGTCGGCCGCGATCATGGCCTGCGCCTCCAGGATGTCGCGGGCCGCGGGATCGGCCGCTTTCGCTGCCCGTTGGGCCAGCTCCTCCGCGACCGTCTCCAGCCCCAGCACCGCCCGGGCGACCTCCGCCACCGGGTCCGTGACCGGGACGGGGCTCGGCAGCAGTGGCGGGCCCGCCATCCGGTACACCCGGCCCGCGGCGCGGCCGGGGCTGATGCCCAGGCCGCGCAGCATCTCGGCGGTCGGCACGGCCGCCACCGGTTCAGGCATCGGGCACCGCCTCGGCGTCCAGGTCCTGGGCGAGCAGCTCGGCGAGGGACGCCAGCACCGCGTCCGCGCCCGGCCCCTCCGCGTCGAGGGTGACCTTGGTGCCGTGCCCGGCGCCGAGTGACAGCACGGCCAGCATGCTGTTGGCGGGGACCGGCTTGCCGTCACCCACCCGGATGCGCACGGCCATCCCCTGCCGCGCCACCGCCTCCACGAAGATCTTGGCGGGGCGCGCGTGCAGACCGGACCGCGAGGCGACGGCCACTGTTCTTTCCGGCATCTGCGGACTCCTTTCAGGGCTCGATGGTCACCTTGATCGCGGCGCCACGGCTCACGATGTCGATGGCGTCCAGGACCTCCGCGAGGGGGAGGCGATGCGTGATCAGGTCGGACACCGGCACCGCGCCCTCGGCGATGAGCTGGAGCGCTCGCGCGTTGTGTGCCGGGCTCGACCCGTTGGCGCCGACGATCGTCAGCTCTCGGTAGTGCACCAGGTTGGAGTCGACCGAGATGATCGGGTCGTCCTTGGGCAGGCCTCCGAAGAAGCTGATGCGTCCCTGGCGTGCCGCCATCTGCAGCGCCTGCTGCTGGGCGATTCCGGAGGCGGCGGCGGTGATGACGACGTCCGCTCCCCTGCCTCCGGTCAGCTTCAGCACCTCGTCCACGACATCCGTGTCACCGGCGCAGATCGTGGTGTCCGGCCGTACCAGATCGGCCGCCATCGCGAGCCGCTCGGCGTTGAGATCGGCGAGGATCACCCTCCCGGCGCCGCGCGAGCGGGCCAGCCGCACGTGCAGGCAGCCGATGGGGCCCGCTCCCATGACGACCACGTCGTCGCCCGCGCCGACCCGGGCCAGTTCCTGGCCGTTCAGCACGCAGGCCAGCGGCTCGGCCACCGAGGCCTCGGCGAAGCCGAGCCCGTCGGGGATGCGGTTGAGACCGCCCACGGCGAGCACCTTGGCCGGCACGATCATGTACTGGGCGAAACCGCCCTCGTAGTGGTAGCCCATCGACTCCTGGTTCGGGCATACCGTCATGCGGTCGCGGCGGCATTCCTCGCACTGGCCGCACGGGATCGCGGCGATCACCTGCACCCGGTCGCCCGGTTCCCACCCGGTCACGCCCTCGCCGACGGCGACGATCTCGCCGGCGATCTCGTGGCCCATGACCCTGGGCGGCCTGATGTGGTGGTGGCCGTGCTTGTAGATCTTGACGTCCGTGCCGCACGTCGAGCAGTTGCGGACACGGATCTTCACCTCACCGGCGCTCTCGGTGGGCTCCGCAACGTCCTCGATGCGGATGTCGCCGGGAGCGTGGAAACGGGCGACCTTCACTAGGGAGCTTCCTCTCTTGAGGGTTGCAGCAGGTCAACGACCTCGGAGATCTCCGTCGCGTCCCGCAGGGCGCGGGCGCTGTCCGGATCGAGCAGGATCTGGGCGAGCTCGGCCAGGAGCCGCACATGGCCGTCGCCCCGCGCCGCGATGCCGACGCAGACGGTGACCTGCTCGCCGTTCCAGTCGACGCCGTCGGGGAAACGCAGCACGCAGATCGCGTCATGGTGGACGGCGTCCTTGGCCGCGAGGGTGCCGTGCGGGATGGCCACACCCTCACCGACGTACGTGGAGATCGAGCGCTCTCGCTCGATCATGGCGTCGATGTAGCTCTCGCCCACGGCGCCCACGTCGACGAGGGCCTGTCCGCACTGGCGGATCGCGTCGTCGCGGCTGTCCGCGACGGCGGTGAGGCGGACGGCCCGAGGATCGAGCGGGAGCGGGGCCGTGTCCGCCAGGTCAGCCATCGATGGTGCCGCCGTTCTTGAGTACCGTCACCAGCCTGGTCACCGCCGGATCACCGATGAAGATCTGGAACGGCACGAGCACCACACCCGGCGCGCTCACCCGGGCCCGGGCCGCGAGCCCGACATGGCTGACGATCACGTCGGCGTCCTCGGGGATCGAGTTGACCGGGGTGTGCACCACCTCGACCTGGGTGCCCTTCAACTGCTTGCGGAGCTGGCTGGCCAGCATGACGCTGCTGCCCATCCCCGCGTCGCAGGCCACCACGAGCTTGCGGACGTCCTTGCTGTCGATGCTGGCCATCGCCTTTACGCCTCCTGTGCTGCGGGTTCGGTGCTGGGCGTCTCCTCGTCATTGGAGCCGCGGCCGAAGCCCAGCAGCGCCGACGCGACGATGAACGACACCGCGGTCGCCACGATGATCCCCAGAATGACGCCGAACCAGCCGCCCTTCGGGGTCACCGCCAGATAGGCGAAGATGCTGCCCGGCGACGGCGTGGCCACCAGACCGGCGCCGGTGACCAGGAAGGTCAGGATCCCCGAGGCGCCGCCGGCGATCACGGCCAGGATCAGGCGCGGCTTCATCAGCACATACGGGAAGTAGATCTCGTGGATGCCGCCCAGGAAGTGGATGATCATCGCCGGCGGGGTGGAAGGACGCAGCGAACGCGGCCCGAACAGCATGTAAGCGATCAGCAGACCCAGACCCGGGCCGGGGTTGGACTCCAGCATGAACAGGATCGACTGGCCGGACTTGACCGCCTCGGCCACCCCGAGCGGGCCGAGCACGCCGTGGTTGATCGCGTTGTTGAGGAACAACACCTTGGCCGGTTCGATCAGCACCGAGGCCAGCGGCAGCAGGCTGTGACCGACCAGGTATTCCACCGCCTCGCCGGCGGCGTCGGTGACGACCTTCACGATCGGGCCGACGCCCCACAGGCCGAAGATGGCCATGCCGCCGCCGACGATGCCGGCGGTGAAGTTGTCCACCAGCATCTCAAAGCCGGCGCGGGTGCGCTGCTGGGTGAAGTTGTCGACCAGCTTGATCACGTACGCGGCGAGCGGTCCGATGATCATGGCGCCGAGGAACATCGGGATGTCCGCACCGACCACGACACCCATGGTGGCCACGGCGCCGACGACGGCGCCGCGCTGGCCGTGGACCATCCGGCCGCCGGTGTAGCCGATCAGGATGGGGAGCAGCGTGGTGATGATCGGGCCGACCAGGGCGGCCAGCGTCTCGTTGGGCAGCCAGCCGGTGGGGATGAACAGGGCGGTGATCAGGCCCCAGGCGATGAACGCGCCGATGTTCGGCATGATCATCCCGGCGAGGTGACCGCCGAAACGCTGGATCGTGGCCCGGATTCCGGTTCCCTGAACCGTGGGGGTATATGGGGTGGCCAACTGATGTACTCCTTCGGGGTGGGCGAACCCTTGCGAGGGCCGCCTGGTGGGGGGAATGCGCCGCTCATCCCCCGGGCATGAGCGGCAGGGCCGGATCAGCGGTGCAGATCCGGACAGCTGTGCGATCGATGTCGGCCGGGCTCGGCATGCGGCTGCCCGGCAGTCCCACGGCGGCGCTCGCCCACGCGAGGCCCTCGGCCAGCGCCGATTCGCCGCGTGCGCCCGCCGCCAGGAATCCCGCGAGCATGGAGTCGCCCGCGCCCACGCTGCTGCGCGGCTCCTCGACGGGGCACGTGCCGTACCAGACCTGGTCGCCCTCGATGAGCACGGCTCCATCGGCGCCGAGGCTGGTCAGCACCGAGCGTGCGCCCATCGCCCTGAGCTTGCCCGCGGCGTCGATGACGTCGCCGAGGCAGGTGATCGGGGTGCCGGTCGCCTCCGCGAGTTCCTCGCGGTTGGGTTTGATCAGCGTGGGGCCGGCAGCAAGCGCGGAGACCAGGGCCGGTCCGCTCGTGTCGACCGCGACCTGGATGCCGGCGCTGACGAACCTCTCGCACAGAACGGCGTACACCTCGGTCGGCACACCGGGCGGCAGGCTGCCCGAGGCGACGACCCAGTCGGCCGATCCGGCGGCGTCGAGGACCGCGCTCGCCAGCGTGTCGAGCTCGGCCGCCGTCAGCGGCGTGCCAGGCTCATTGATCTTGGTGACGGTTCCGTCGGGTTCCGCCAGCGTGACATTGGAACGGGTCGACCCTGCCACCGGAACGGAGATCATGTCGATGCCCGCAGCGGCGAGCAGGGCCACGAGCTGCTGCCCTTCGGCCCCGCCGAACGGGATGACGGCGCGCGACCGCACCTGGTTGGCCAGCAGCGCGCGTGACACGTTGACCCCCTTGCCTCCGGGGTCAAGGTGAGCGGCCGCCGCCCGGATGACGGCTCCGCGGGTCAGCGAGCCGACCTCGATGGTACGGTCCAGGCTTGGGTTCAGCGTCAGCGTGAGGATCATACGCGCACAACCTCTGGTCCGGCAGCCGCCACATCCCCGGCGATTTGGAGATCCAGCCGCGTGTCAGTGATGATCACATCGATCTCGGACAACGCCGCGAAGCGCGTCAGGTAGTTGTCGGAGAACTTGGTGTGGTCCGCCAGCAGCACAGCCCGCTGTGAGCAGGCGATCATGGCTCGCTTGATCGCCGCCTCTGCCGGGTCGGGCGTCGTCAGTCCCTTGGCTACGGAACAGCCGTTGGTCGCCATGAAGGCCACGTCGATATGCAGTTGGGAGAGCTGCTGGAGTGCCCAGTCCTCGACCGTCGCGAGCGTACGCCCCCGGACCCGGCCCCCCAGCATGAACACCGTCACATTGGCACGCGCGGCCAGCGCGGTCGCCAAGGGCGGCGAATTGACGATGACGGTGAGCTCGCGATCGGCGGGTATGGCCTGAACAAGGCGGCCCGTCGTCGTGCCCGCATCGATGACGATGGCGCCATCCTGCGGCAACTCGGACAGCGCCGCCTTGGCGATGCGCTCCTTCTCCGCCGTCATGACCTCGTCCCTCGCCGCGAGAGCGGGCTCGAAGCCAAGCCGCTCGACCGGGATCGCCCCGCCGTGCACGCGCCGCAACACACCCGCGCGCTCAAGAACCGTCAGGTCCCTGCGGATCGTCTCCGTCGTGACGCCGAACTGCTCCGCCAGGCTCACCACGTTGACCCGCCCCGCGGACCGGGCTTCACGCAGAATCTCCTGCTGCCGTTCCTCGGCGTACATTGCTGTTGATTCACCGCCGTTTCGATGTTGTTCCGTTTGTTTTTATACCCGAGCATGTTGCCAGTCAAGGGAGCCTCCTCGCGAGTTTTCGAGACATCCACCCCCGGCCGACAGCAGGTCGGCGGCGGCGGCAAGCGCGGTCGGCTCCCGGATCTGGTTCCTGTCGATGCTGGTCACCGCGCACATCGTTGCTGCCGGCATGGAGGCGGCGTGACTCCTCCGACCTACCGACCAGCACATGGATAGTGGCACTACCGAACAGCTGAATAGTAGGCAATTCACTACTTGGCAATCGTTACTGTCCAGCCATGCGCAGAGCGTGCACGGTCGTGACGAGACGAGTGCCATCACCGGGTGGATCCGACCGGCGGGCGAGCTCAAGCGCATCTGGGCAGGACGGCGGACGCCCTCGGGATCGACATCGCCCGAACTCGGGTCGCGCCTGAGCCAGGCCGGGTTCGCATACCTGCTGCGGCAGGACGTCCTGCACGCCTACCGCAAGGGCTGACGGCTACTTGTGAACGATCGGTTCCGTCGGTTTGCCCGGGAAGACCATGATGAGCAGTTCCACGGCGCCTTCCGGCGGGTTGACGGCCTGGTAGACGAGACTCCGGCCGCGCAGGTGAACCCGAACTCGTCGGCCGCCCAGATCGACAGGGCGCCGGGCTCGCTGCCGACCAGCTCCTCGACCGTGCCCCGGGGCGACCGAAGCAGAGCCGTCGTTCTGGCCTGCAAGCCCTCGTGGAGGTGATCAGCCGTTTGGGTTGATCCATAGCTGGATTGCCAGACCAATGCCGATCAGGACTACCAGCCAGCGCAGCAGAGTGGCCGGTAGGCGGCGTGCGATGCGGGGGCCGAGCGTGGAGCCGACGAACATGCCCAGTCCCAGGGGCGCGACGGCCGTCCAGTCGACGGGGCCGAAAACGGTGAGGGCGGCGGCGGAGATGAGCGTCCCGGCGCCGAGGACCATGTTCTTCAGGGCATTGGCGGTGGCCAGATGGGGCTCGGCGGTGATCAGGAGGAGGGCGAGGATCATCACGCCGGACCCGGCGCCGAAGTAGCCGTTGTACACCGACATCGCGGTCAGTCCCAGCGGAAGGATCACACCGCCCGCTCCTGAAGGATGGCCGCGCCGGTGCCTGCGGGCGGCAAGCCGGGGCTGGGCGAGCAGAGCCACCGAACCGGCGGCTACCAAGAACGGCACGACGCGGGCGAAGGTGCCCGGCGGTGTGGACAGTAGCAACAGCGAGCCCGCCGCCCCGCCCAGGGCCGACAGCGGCACCCACCGGCGCAGCCATAGTCCATGGCCGACCAGTTCGGGCTGAGAGGCGAGGGCCGAGCCAGGCCAGCAGGCGACGAGCGCGACGATGTTGGCCACGTTCGCCGACAGGGCGGGAAGACCCACCGCGAGAAGGGCGGGATAGGAGATCAAGGAGGTGATGCCGCCCGCAGTGCCGACCACCCCGGCGAGCAGCCCTGCGCCGACCAGCAGTGCGATGTCGCCAAGGCCGGTCATGACCGGCCCGCCTGGGCTGCGGATATGAGCTTGACGGCCGTGACGAGGTTCACGGAAGGACCTCCCTGTGGTCCGGCCCAGCCGAAAGGTGGGCAGACTGAGCGTCGGGGCTCTCGCACGTCGGGCCGCTACTCGCCGTACTTTCTTGGCCCACAGGGTGATCAGCGTCGCCAGGGCTCTGGTCGTACTCAGATCTCGGTGATCAGCCCCGCACTGACCCGCAGGCGACGGCCCACCTGCACCGCCTCGAGCATGCGCCGGTCGTGCGTGACCAGCAGCAGCGTGCCTGGATAGTGCGCGAGCGCCGACTCCAGCTGCTCGATCGCGGGCAGGTCGAGATGATTGGTCGGCTCGTCGAGTACGAGCAGGTTGACACCCCTGGCCTGCAGCAACGCCAGGGCTGCCCGGGTCCGCTCGCCAGGCGACAGGGTTGCCGCAGGGCGCATCACGTGGGCGGCCTTGAGCCCGAACTTGGCCAGCAGCGTGCGCACCTCGGCGGGCGGTATCGGCGAGACCAGCGCCCCGAAGGCATCCAGCAGCGGCTCGCTTCCCAGGAAGAATCCTCGTGCCTGGTCCACCTCTCCGACCACCACGCCGGGGCCGAGTGAGGCATGCCCCTCCTCAAGCGGAAGCCGACCGAGCAACGCGGCCAGCAATGTGGTCTTACCTGCGCCGTTGGCCCCGGTGATGGCCACCCGCTCGGCCCAGCCGATCTCCAGATCGACAGGACCGAGCCTGAAGGAGCCGCGGCGGGCCACCGCCCCGCGCAAGGTTGCGACGACCGCTCCGGCGCGGGGCGCGGCGGCGATCTCCATCCGCAGCTCCCACTCCTTGCGCGGCTCCTCCACCACATCGAGTCGTTCGATCAGCCTTTCCGTCTGGCGGGCCTTGGCGGCCTGCTTCTCGGTCGTCTCGACCCGGGCGTTCCGCCCGATCTTGTCGTTGTCGCTCATCTTGCGGCGCGCGTTCTTGACGCCCTTTTCCATCCATGCGCGCTGGGTGCGGGCGCGGGCCTCGAGCTGGGTGCGGGTCTCGGCGTACTGTTCGTATTGCTGTCTGGCGTGCGCCCGCGCGACCTCACGCTCGTCCAGGTAGGCCTGGTAGCCGCCGCCGTACAGCCGAACCCGATGCTGGGCCAGGTCGAGCTCGAGCACGCTGGTGACGGTCCTGGCGAGGAACTCGCGGTCGTGGCTGACCAGCACCGTGCCCGAGCGCAGGCCGGTCACGAACTTCTCCAGCCGGTCGAGCCCATCGAGGTCGAGGTCGTTGGTCGGCTCGTCGAGCAGGAAGAGGTCGTAGCGGCTCAAAAGCAACGAGGCAAGCCCCGCGCGGGCCGCCTGGCCGCCGGACAGCGAAGTCATCGGCTGGTCGAGGCCGACCGTGAGGCCCAGGTCGGCGGCCACCTCGGTGGCGCGCTCGTCGAGGTCCGCGCCACCCAGCGAGAGCCAGCGCTCCAGGCCCGTGCTGTAAGCGTCCTCGGCACCCGGCAGGCCCTCCACCAGTGCCTGCGTGGCGGCGTCGAGGTCACGCTGTGCCTGGGCGACGCCGGTACGGCGGGCCAGGAACAGGCGGACGGTCTCGCCTGGCCTGCGCTCCGGCTCCTGGGGCAGGTGGCCGACGACCGCCGTGGCCGGGGTGAGGCTGATGCCGCCCTGCTCCGGCGCGTCGAGGCCGGCGAGCAGGCGCAACAGCGTCGACTTGCCCGCACCGTTGACCCCGACGAGCCCGATGACGTCCCCAGGGGCGACCACGAGATCGAGCCCCGAGAACAGGACCCGCTCCCCGTGCCCGGCCGCGAGATCCTTCACAACTATTGCTGCGCTCATATCCCGAACGATGCTAGCCACCATCTCGTGCGCAACCTAACAGTGACCACCGCGGGTGACCTGTCGCGTTCATCGTCGCGGTTGCCTCAGCAGACTTCCGTATAGGGCACCTCGCTGCCCCCGTGCTCCTACCACTCGGCGGGCGTCATGGATCTGCCCCCTCGTTGACGCACCTCTGGTAAGGCCCCGCTCCGGATCGAGCGACAGATCGCGGACGTCGCCGTCACCTCCGAGCACGTGCAGCACGCTGCCGTCTCTGAAGATGGCCATGACAGGCGACCGACGCGGTGCTGTGCACTGATGGTCCCGTCACCTCCCTGGTGGAGCTGTCGCTGTCGCCGCTCTTCCGCCGCGGGCACGGCGCACTCTACGACGCGCTGGCCGACGGTGGTATCGACGAGGATCGTCTGCGTGACCTGTTGGCCGCCCAGCTTCCTACCGACGCACCCCTGATGTTCGGTGTCGATGCGACCACCTTTCCCCGCCCGAATGCCGAGTGCTCACCCGATCGTGGCCTGCACTACGCGCCGTGCCACTGCGACGGTGACCGCAAAGTCGTCCCCGGCTGGGAGTTCCAGTGGGTCACCGGACTGGAATGGGGCAGCTCGTCGTGGACATTGCCCGTCGATGCCCGCCGACTGCCCGAAGGCGCCTGCCCAGTGACCACGACGGCTACTCAGATCCGCGACCTGGCCGAACGCTTGGCCGAGCAGAAGGACCCCGGCCAGCGGCCGAGGCCGTTATTCGTCCTGGATCAAGGCTATGCCGCCGCCGCGCTCACCCACGCACTGGAAGGCATTGACGTCCAACTGCTGGTCCGCATCGCCGGGGACCGCGTCTTCTACGACGGCCGGCCCGGACCCCGCAAACCCGGGCCCGGCCGCAACGGCGTCCACGGTCGGCGCTTCAACTTGGCCGCCGACGCGGACACGCGGCCACCGGATCAGGTCCTGGTCGTCCCCGACACCACCAAGTACGGGCGTGTGGAGGTCCGCGCCTGGCACGGCATGCACCAGAAGGTACAGCGGACCGGCTACTTCGCCCTGTTGGAGGGTGAGCTGTTCTCCCGGCTGCCGATCATCGAGGGCACCGTCATCCAGGTCCGGGTCGAACGGCTGCCCAACGGCCGCAGCCCGCATCGGACCATGTGGCTGTGGTACTCCGGCCTGCCCGAACCTGATCTGGATGTCTGCTGGCGAGCCTACCTGCGCCGCTTCGACATGGAACACACCTTCAAAATGATGAAGTCCCAGCTGGGCTGGACGGCGGCCCGCGTCCGGCATCCCGAGCAGGCGGTCCGCTGGACCTGGCTGCTCCTCGCCGCCTACGTCCAGTTACGTCTCGCCCGACACCTGGTCGGCGATCTTCGCCGTCCCTGGGAGCGGCGGCCCCGGCCCGGACGGCCCTTGACGCCGTATCGGGTCCGCCGCGCATTTCGGCATGTCCATGATCGCCTGGGCACGTCGGCGCGTCTGCCGAAATCCACTCACCCCGGTCCGGGCGCCCTCCCGGAGGGAAGAATAGGCCAGCTCCCCGCTACCGTCTTGGATCCGAACTTCGCAAAACGGACAGTCTCGCGAAGACGGGAGACAAGAAGGAGGGTTAAATCTCAAGCTTGGAACTGCTCTCCGAGGGCGCGGACGACGACACGCCGCGCAAGAAGTGATCGATGAGGCGTTGACGGCGCAGGAGCCTGTCGTCGGCGTCACGGCGGCATGCGCGCTGACGGGCAGGTCCCTGGCCACGCTGCTGGACGAAGGCACCTACCTGTGCAGCATCTCGACCATGTACCGGCTGCCGCGTGCCCGCGGCGAGGTCCGCGAGCGGCGCCGTCACGCCACTCACCCGGCCCGGGTACGGCCTGAGCTGGTCGCCCGCGGCCCGAGCCAGGTCTTCTCCTGGGACATCACCAAGTTGGTAGGGCCGGCCAGGGGCGTCTACTACGACTTGTACGTGATGATCGACATCTACTGGCGGTACGTCGTGCACTGGCAGGTCCACACCCGGGAAAGCGCGGGGCTGGCCGAGCGGTTCATCACCGATGCCATCGCCGCCAACGGAGGGCGGGCCCCTGGGCACGTACACGCCGACCGGGGCACCTCGATGACCTCCAAGCCGGTCGCCGCGCTGCCGGCCGATTTGAATCCGGCACGCGAGTACGTGAATAGCTCCACCGATCCGGTCCCGTCGGCGTACGTTCAGGTCGTCCAGTGGATCGGCGACGGGATGCGAGATGGCACGTAGCCGAGACGCTCCGGATCAGCGCCTTCCTTCCTGAGGATCTCGCAGAGGGTAGCGGCCGCGATCTTTATACCGAGGATGCCGTCGGGCCGGGGTCAGGGCGGCGGAGACGTCGGCGGGTCAGGTGAGCGGTCAGGGCCGCCAGCGCGGTGAAGGCTCCCAGTGCCACGGCCACCTGGACGTCGTCGGCGCCGTCCGCGCCCACGGCTGGGGGCGGGGCCGGGTTGAGGGCCGGGTCCAGGACGGCGGCGGTGGCGATCAGCCGGGGTGCGGGCTCCTCGGACGCGTCATCGACGCCGATCCACTCATACCCCTTGCCTCCGCCGCACCGCTGTGTGGTCGGGAAGAGCAGCGGCGTGCCGACCTTCCCCGACAGCCGCGCCTTCAGGGTGAAGGCCGCCTTGGTGCCGTCGGCGATCCCCGGGCCGGTCCACTCGACCGTGTTCCCCTTCACCACGTTGCGCCAGCCGACCGGCTGCCCGGCCGACAGCACCGACGACCCGGCCGGCACTCTGACGACGAGCGCCTCGGTCGGTTGCCCGTCGCAGCCGTGGTCGAAGGAGAAGGTGAGCGTGACCGAACCGTCCCCATTGGGCTGCGCGGACTCCAGCAGCACGTGCGCCAGCGCCGGAGCGGCTGGCAGCAGCGCCAGCACGACCGCCGCCAGCGCCACTCCGGCGGCCCGGACCGCACGGCAGACCGACCTCATGGGATCACCACCTTCTGGGAGACGACTGGGCTCTCGAACTCCGACAGCCGCACGACCAGCGTCACCGTCCACGTCCCGTCGAGCGGGAAGTCGACCGTCGCCTCGTACGTGCCCTTGCCCGTCGTGGACAGCGGCTTCTTGAACGGCCCCAGTTCGTACGCGGGCAGCCGCACCGACAGCTCAGGCGTCTCATGCGGCACCAGCGGCACGCCCTTGCCGTCCACCAGGGACAGCTGGAGCGCGTTGACCCCCCGCTTGCCGGGGCTGATCACCATGGTGGCCTTGCCATCGCCGACGGCCGCGGTGAGCGTCTTGGGCCCGGCGGAGGGAGACGGCGCGGTCGCCGCGGGTGCGGCGGCAACTTCTTCTCGCGGCGTCTGCGAGACCAGCACGCCGGTGACGGCCACCACCACGGCCAGACCCGCCGCCTCGATCCCGACCGTACGGCGCAGCGCCCCGAGGGTGTCCTGCCGGCGCGGGCCGGACAGCACCGAGGGGACGAGCCGGTACCGGTTCCAGGCGGCGACGCCGATGACGGCGAGCACCAGCACGAGTTTCACCAGGACGAGCCGGCCGTAGCCGGTCGTCCACAGGCCGTCCACGCTGTCGGCGATCCGCCACCACAGCAGGACCGCGCTCGCGCCGAGCCCGGCGACCAGCCACAGCGCCGCAC
Source organism: Acrocarpospora pleiomorpha (assembly GCF_009687885.1). GTDB lineage: Bacteria > Actinomycetota > Actinomycetes > Streptosporangiales > Streptosporangiaceae > Acrocarpospora > Acrocarpospora pleiomorpha. The sequence goes on along the minus strand of NZ_BLAF01000005.1, from coordinate 256,634 downwards.
CCGAGAAGCGACCGACCGCCGAGGCGACCTCGGCCACCCGGTGGTCTGGGTCGGGGAGGAACAGCAGGCACAGCCCGAGCAGCCCGCCGAACCAGAGCGCGGCGGTGGCCAGGTGCAGCAGGTCGGCGGCGAGCACCAGCCAGCCCGGCCCGTACACCCTGGTGTGGCCGACCACGGCGAGAGAGCCCAACGCCAGCGCCGCCCCGGCCGCCGCGACGACCGGCAGCTCGCGGCGCACCGCGACCAGGGCGATCACGGTGCCGGCGGCCAGCAGTGCCGCGGCGGCGGCGGGCGCCGTCGACAGCGCCGCGGGCCACAAGGAGGCGGAGAACAGGTCGCCGACGCCCGCGCCGTCCTGCCAGAGCTTGACCAGCGGGACCAGGGCAGCGGCGCCGAACACCGCGGCGGCGGCCAGCGCATCGCGGACACGCCGGACCCTCCGGGCGAATGTCGCCGACCTGCGCACGCTCGGCTCGGCGATGAACAGGCCGAAGGCGGTGAGACCGGCGAACCCGAGCACTCCCCCGTACCGCAGCACCTCGGCGCCGATCCGGAGCAGGTTCACCTCGCGGTCGGCGACCTGGGTGGGAACGGCGACGGAGCTCGCGCTCGGCTTGCCGACGGAGAAGCTGATGCCGCCGCCGACCGGGTGGGTGTCGGCGGAGATGACCCGCCAGCTCACGATGTACGTGCCCTCGGCGAGGGTCGACGCCGGGGTGTAAACGACGGTGTCGTTCACCGAGCGGATGTCGGCGGGCACCGGGCGGCCGGCCGAGTCGAGCAGCATGTTCCCCTTCGGAGCGAGGCTGATCGCCTCGTTGAAGGTGGCCGTGATCGTGCGCGGCGCCTGGGCGAGGACCTGGCCGTCGGTGGGGTCGGAGCTCTTCAGTACGGCGTGGGCGTCGGCCGTACCCGGCAGGAGGAGGACCAGGAAGGCAGCCAGGAGCACGACGGCCCAGGTGGGCGTGGCCGACGGCCGCACCCACCCGGACGTCCGGCGAACCGGACGGATCAAGAGGTCTTCCTGCTGCGCACCAGCGCGGTCACGCCCGCCGCCGCCCCGATCGCGCCCAGCACCAGACCGGCCCAGCCGACCACACCGGCGCCGCCCGAGTCGGAGGACGCCGCCGAGTCGGCCGCGGCCTGCGAGGGAGCGATCGCCGGGGCCGCGCTTGCGGTCGGCACGGGCGCGGGCGTGACCGCGTCGTGCCCCGCCGCCTGGGCGGCGGTCAGAACGATGAACGGAGCAGGGTGCTCCGGCTCCTCGGCGCCGTCCTCGGTGACCTCGGTCCAGGGCGTCTCGCCCTTTTCACACTTCTGGATCGCCGGGAAGACGAGCTTGGCGCCCGCCTCCTCCGGGAGCTTCAGCGACAGCTCGAACGCGTCGCGCAGGCCATCGGGCAGCGGGGTCTTGGCGGTGTAGACGACCTGGTCGACCCGCTCGGTGTACTGGCCGCCGTGGCCGTTGTCGACCGGGGTGTCGAGCTTCTCCATCTTCTTCTCGACGTCCCAGCCCGGGTTGACCGTCGGGGTGACCGCGATGATCTGCTCGGGCATCGAGATGGCGACCGAGGTGGTGGACGACCCGTCGCAGCCGTGGGGGACGGAGAAGGTCAGCACGGTGTAGCTGCCGGCCGCGGTGGTGGAGGGGGTGACGGTGACGTGGGCCGACGCCGCGCTCGCACCGAACAGGACCAGCCCTAGGGCGGCCGTGCCGACGGCGGTGGTGCGCAGGGTGTTGCGCAGGGCAGAGCTCATGGGGGTTCTCCTCTGAAACAGATCATGGCCGAACCGTCGGGTCCGGTTGGGGGAAGCGGGGCCTGTTGTCCCCGTGGTGCTCAGATCTGGGTGAGGAGGGGCGGGGCACGCGTCCCGACGGGCCCGGCGCACAGCCGGGTCAGCAGGGGAACGGCGCGGGAGGCGACCGGGATGGGGCGCCGGACCGGCGGCGGAAGATCGCGGAGGTGGACCGTGCGGTAGCGCACCCCGAGCAGGGAGAGCAGCCCCCACCACATCCGCTCGCCGTACTCCAGCAGCAGCGCGGTGAGAACGGTGGCCGCCGCGTGCGAGAGGACTCCAGACGACGAGGTGTCGTCGATACCGTAGTGGCCGGGGTGGATCGGGTCCGCCAGGTAGACGCTGAGGCCGTGGATGCCGAGCTGGGCGGCGCCGAGCAGGGTCAGCAACTCCCGCCGGTTGACCCTGCGGCCCGCCAGCCCGTAGGCGACGCCCCAGACTGCCAGGACCACGGGGACCAGAGCCAGCAGAGGCGGTGTCGTGCCGTGGGCGCGATGGGCCGCGACCGCGATCACGGTGGTGCTGAGTGCCACCAAGGCCGAGCGCAGACCGCGCATCGTCCGTTTCGGGCACTTCATGGCCGGAGCCTAGCAACGGCTCCGGCCGCCCTCCAACCGGTGGCCGCCCGATGCCCGCGTCCCTACGTCCGGTGTTCGGACGGAGTTCTCCGACGGGCGCGCAAGCGGGAAGGCCGCCGGGGCGTTGCAGTGGAGGCCGGGCGCGACGACCCGGCAGACCTTGAGCTCCGCGCATCCGATTCCCGCCATCCTCGACGAAGGCACCGGCGACGGTGGCGCCGAATTCCGACGGCAGACGCAGCAGCGTCACCGACAGCCCGGACTCCGACGCTTCCCCGAGTGCTTTGGCGAGCGGTCCGTGATCGGGCTCGGCCAGGGGTGCGGCTGATGTTCCGCTGGCCCACCAGTGGGTGACCGCGTCGCGTTCCAGCACCTCACGCAGTGCGGCCCGCCTGGCTTCGGCCGTCGTCGGGGCGGCGGCGGTGCCGGCGAGCATCGGGTAGCTCCTGGCAAGTACTTTAGGCACAGCCTCACGGCGAATTCAATAATGCGCAGTCGCCGCATTTACTCCCGTGCGGGACGCGGTAATAGAGGCAGCAGGTGGTACGGTGGAATGCGAGATCCGGCGAGATTATTTTTCCCTTTCCGGCCAGGTCGCCTTCGGCGAGTAGTCCGTCGACCAAGTCAGTGGCGGCGTCGGCCAGTTCCGGCCGGGCCGCCACAACCGCGCGTCCTGCTTCGGCGACGGCGGAGGCGGCATTGCCGGCCAGCAACCGAGGCGCGATCTTGATCTTGAGTCCTGCGGTGAAGGGCTCCAAATGGCCGTGCATGACGAGATCGTAGAGCTGTCGGGGAGATTCGTAGGGCCATCCGGACACGGTGGGGAGACGCAGCCCCGGGCCGTCGTCGGCGCGGTCGAGGCGGGTCAGGTCGGGGACCACACCGTGGGTGAGGACGGTGCCGATGACCGGTGACCAGAGTCGGGCGGCGTGGCTCAACTGGGCGATCGAGGCGCCGATCCGTTTTTCGGTCGTGCCGTATCTTTCGGCTGTCGAGTCGACCAGATCGGTGAATCCGCGTTCATAATCGAGGCGGACGTCATGCCATCCCGTCGGATCGCCACTCATTCGCAAAGCGAAGAAGGAGCCGAAATCGGCGACTTCTTCGAGAGCGGCGCGGATCGTTTCCGAATTCATATTCCGAGACTCCATTCGTGAAAATCGCACGGCGAAAAGACCGGATCTCTGATCCGGCTGTTTCAGGAACGGAGGGGTCAGCTCGTGAGGCGTCTCCCTCCGGTGCGGAGGGTCACCTGCGGGACGCCCGTCTCCGGATGGAGCGCCACGTCGGCGTCGACCCGGTAGACCTCCGCCAGCATCGCGGGGGTCAGCACCTCCTCGGGGGTGCCGAGGGAGACGATCCGGCCGGCGTCCATGACGCCGATGCGGTCGCAGAAGGCGGCGGCCATGTTGAGGTCGTGCAGGGCGACCACCGCCGTGACGCCGAGGCCGCGCACCAGGCTCAGGGCATCGAGCTGGTGGCGCAGGTCGAGGTGGTTGGTGGGTTCGTCGAGCACCATCGTGGCCGGTTGCTGGGCCAGCGCCCTGGCGATCAGGACACGCTGTTTCTCGCCGCCCGACAGGCGGTCGAAGGGCGCGTAGGCCAGCCCGGCGACGTCGAGCCGTTCCAGGGCGTCGGCGATGACGGACCTGTCGTCGGCATTGTCGCCGTCGAAGGCGCGTTTGTGCGGGGTGCGACCCATGGCCACGATGTCGTACACCGACAGTTCGAAGTCGCCGCCGGTCTCCTGGAGCACCGCCGCCAGGCGCCTGGCCAGGGCGGTTCCCGGCATCTTCCAAACGTCCTCACCATCGAGGAGCACCCGGCCGGAGGTCGGCCTGCGCGCCCGGTAGAAGGTGCGCAGCAGCGTCGACTTGCCCGCGCCGTTGGGTCCGGCCAGGCCGAGCACCTCACCCTTGGCGACCTCCAGCGAGACGTCGTGGACGAGGTTCTTGCCGCCGATGCGGACCGAGACGTTCTCCACGGTGAGCGTCACTTCGACCGCCTCCGCATCAGCCACAGGAAGAAAGGGCCGCCGACCAGGGCGGTGAGGATGCCGACCGGAATCTCCTCGGGGGCGATGAGGGTGCGGGCCAGCAGGTCGGCCAGGATGAGGAAGGACGCGCCGAGCAGGGCCGTCGCCGGAAGCGCTCTGCGGTGGTCGGCGCCGATCATCAGCCGCACGACATGCGGCATGACCAGGCCGACGAAGCCGATCGCCCCGCTGACTGCCACGATCGTGCCGATCATCATCGCGACCAGCACGAACAGCGCCGCCCTGAACCGGTGCACGTCCAGGCCGAGCGAGGCCGCCGCCTCCTCCCCCGCCAGCAGCAGGTTCAGCGGACGGGACACCCCCAGCAGCACGACCGTGCCGACCAGGACGGCCACCGCCGGGATCCACACCATCGTCCAGGTGGTGCCGGCCAGGCCGCCGAGCATCCAGCGCACCGCCGCCTGGGTCTTGTGCGGGTCATTGGACGTCACCACCAGGAAACTCGCCACCGCCGACAGCACCTCGGCCATGGCGACCCCGGCCAGCACCAGGCGGACTGTGGTCATCCGGCCGCCCTGCCTGGCCAGGAAGTACACCGCCACCAGGGCGGCCAGCGCGCCGACGAAGGCCGCGATCGGCAGAGAGAACGCGCCGAAGAACCCGAGGCCGAAGACCAGTACGCTGACCGCGCCGACGCTCGCCCCGGACGACACGCCCAGGAGCATGGGGTCGGCGAGCGGGTTGCGTACCAGAGCTTGGAGAGCCATGCCGCAGACGGCCAGGCCCGCGCCCACGACGGCCGCGAGCAGAACGCGCGGCAGCCGCACGTCCATGACGATGGTCTCCCGCGCGGCGGTCCAGGTCGGCTCGGCCAGGGCGGGGTGGACGTTGTGGAGCAGGATCGCCCACACCTGCCCGGCCGGCAGCGGGACCGATCCGGCGGCGATCGCCGCGGTGACCGCCCCGGCCAGCAGGGCGAGCAGCAGGCCGATGACGATCGGATAGCGCAGGCCAGGGCGCCGCGCCGGAAGCAGGGCGGCCACGGTCAACTCGCTCACCGGAACTGGTCGGCGTAGATCTGCTCGGCCAGCGCCTCGACGGCGCTCGGGGCGCGGACGCCGAGCACGACCGACGACAGCGGCAGCACCGCGAAGCGCTGCTCCTTGATCGCCGGGACGTCCTTGAGCGCGGGGTTGTCCAGGAGGAACTTCTTCTTGGCGTCGACGGGCTCGTCGCCGTAGTCGTAGATGACGATCCAGTCGGGGGCACGCTCGGCGACCTGCTCGAAGGAGACGTCGCCCCAGACCTTGTCGACGTCGGCGAAGATGTTCTCCGCGCCCGCGAGCTTGATGATCTCGTTGCCGATGCCCTTGCCGCCGGCGGTGAAGGCGGTCTTGTCGCCGGAGTCGTACACGAACAGCTTCACCGGCGGGACGCCGGCCAGCTTCTCGCGGAGCGAGGCCAGGGTGCCGTGAAGCTCGGTCAGCAGCGGGTCGGCCTTGTCCTGGGCTCCGAAGATCTTCGCGACATTGCGGATCTCCTGGTCCATCAGCTGCATCGTGACCGCGCCCTCGGCGCACTCCTCGACGTTGAGGTAGGTCTTGATGCCCGCCTCCTGGAGCGCGGTGCGGCTGCGGCCCTCCTTCTCGTCGAAGGTGCTGCCGAAGCCGCCGTAGACAAAGTCGGGCTCCTCGGCCAGCAAGGCCTCGTAGGAGGGGTACTCCTTCGCGACAACCTTGATGGCGTCGTAGGCGGCCTTGTACTCGGGCAGCATCTGGTCGTCGAGGTAGGCGGTGCCGATCATCGACTTCTCCAGGCCGAGCGCCAGCATCACCTCGGTGGCGTGCTGGTTCATCGAGATGGCGCGCGTCGGCGCGGCCTCGTAGGTGGTGGTGACGCCGCAGTTCTCGAGCGTAAGGGGGAAGCCCGTGCTCGCGGTCGTGGCGGGAGGTTGTTCAGCCGAGGCCTGTGCGGCCGGGGGTTCTTCTGCCGATGTGCCACCGCAGGCGGCTAACACACCGGTAACCAGCAGGGCGAGCAGCAGGGACGTGGGACGTCTGCCCGTCATGACATGTTCCTCTCAAGGAATGTGCACAACGGGGCGGATCTGTGAAAGGGGTCACTGAAGGGCCTCGCGGCGTCACCACCGGCATGCCAGGCATCGAGGCCCGCTCCTCTCAGGGGAAATCCGCCCCAGTTCATCGAGGAGGCGACCGCGTGAGTCTCCTGGCTCTCGGGTCGACGCTCGTCCCCGCCTTCCCACCCCGTCGCCGGAGCAGTGGCGCGCTTTCGGGACTCGCTCACCGATCACAGTGGCGGGACCGCACCGGATTCACACCGGTTTCCTCAGTCCGCGCTCGCCTTCGCCGTCATCATCACACGAAGCGGATGAATGTCCACGAGCGGGGTCCCTCTTGTTGCGAGAAGTTCGCGATAAGTCGGAAGGGTGGCGCAATCGTTCGAGCTCGCCGTGAAGTCGGTGAACTTCTAAAGCAGGCTGGGCTCGGACGGTTGAGCCTCCTCGGGAGAGGCCGAGACCGACTCAAAAGTACCGGGCAGCACCGCCGGGCGGGTCGTCCGCCGTCGTTCGATCAGCACGTCGACCGCCAGGAAGATCGCCAGGCTGACGGCGAACAGTGGCACGAAGTAGGCGACGACCAAGGTGGCCACGGCCACACCCGCCAGCACGCCCGGTGTGAGCGCGCGCAGGCTGCCGCGTGGAGCCGGGCGGCCGAACCGCTGTCCGGTCGGGCGGCGCTGCCACCACATCCCGTAGCCGCGCACGATGACGAAGATCAGACCGATCGCCAGACCGGCCAGCACGAGCTGGTTGGGAATGCCGAAGAGGATGCCCATGTGGGCGTCGATCGTCCAGTTGGTCATCTTGGCCATGAACGGCCACTCGGCGAAGTCGACCCGGTCGACGACCGTGCCCGTGCTCCCGTTGACGGTGACCGCGTCGAAGCGGGTCGGCCAGTCGCGCTTGCTCTCGTTCACCTTCCAGGCCGACTGTCCATCAGCAGGCGGAGCGATGAATAGCGGGGTCCGCAGGCCCTGCGCGGTGGCGGTGGCCATGACGCCGTCGATGCCGACGCCCGAGGTGAACACCGCGTCGCCGCCCTCGACGGCCGGGGCGGCACCATGCTGGTGCTCGGCCGCCTGGCTGTCGGCGGTCAGGCTCGTCTCCAGCGGCGGGGAGTTCCAGTCGAACAGCGTCCGGACGTCCGCGATCTTGGCCCCCGCGTAGTTCGACCAGGTCAGGCCGGTGACCGAGAGAAGCAGCAGCCCGATCGTGATCCACACGCCGGTGGCGGCGTGCCACGACAGGTTGCGGGAGCGGCCCTTCTTGGCCGAGGTGTCCGGCAGGACGACGCGCTTCAGGCTGCGGCGCCGACCGATCCATAGGGCCAGGCCGCCGAGGACGACGATCCACATCCAGCTCGCAGCCAGTTCGCTGTAGTTGCGGCCGAACGCGCCCAGGTGCAGGTTGCGGTGCAGGTCGTCGATCCAGGCCCGCACGCCGAGCCACTGGCCGAAGGTCCGCTCCTGGCCGCGCACCTCCAGCGTGTACGGGTCGACGAACACCGCCATCTCGTAGTCGGCGGGCACGGTTTCGTCCGAGAAGACCACCCGGGTGGTGCTGGTCGCATCGACGGCTGGCATGACCGAATTGATGTCGCCTGCAGGGTGGGCCGCTCGGGCGGCGGCGACCTGCTTGCTGAGCGGCTGCATCGTCTGCCCGGCGGGAACGCGGAGCTCATGGTCGTACACCATGCGCTCGACCTGCGGCGCGGTGGTGTAGATGAGGCCGGTAACGGCCGCGATCAGGATGAACGGCGCGATGAACACACCCGCGTAGAAGTGCAGACGCAGCAGCAGGGGCCGCAACTGGGACCACACGCCTCGGCGGGGCGGGGCCTGTGGGGGAAGGGAGTCGGTGGTCACGGGAGAGTCCTCTCGAATCTGGTGAGCCCCTGGCTCTGATAAGAGAGTCGGATCCGGTATCCGCCTGGTTCCCGCCGAGTTCGGATATTCGTCCCGATCATGCAGGAACCATCCGCCTTCGCCGGACGACTCTTTCAGGGAGCACACGACACGGAGGTCACCGGCCAGTTGACGACGCCCAAGCGACTGATCTATCGGCGATCACTGACCGGGGCTCGGTTCGCCGTGCTGGCCGGAGGGTTCCTGGTCAACGTCGGTTCGTTCTCCGTGCACCCTTATATGGCGGTGCTGCTGCACGAGCGCGTGGACCTGGCCATGGAGCAGGTCGGGGTGGTGCTCGCGGTGGCGACCCTGGTGCAGTTCGCCAGCGCTCCGGCCACGGCGGCGGTCGCCGAGCGCATCGCTGCCGTTCGTGGTGACCGCTCTGTCCCTGTACGTGTACATGCAGTTCTACCAATACCTGTCCAGCTACGCCCAGGGCCGGGTCTCCACGCTGACCTTCGGCCTGGCGATGATGGGCTACTCCCTCGGTCTGGCCTTGTTGCAGCCGCTGGTCTCCGGGTGGGTCCAGCGCATGAGTTACCCCACGGCGATGCTGATCGGGTTCGGCTGTCTGGCCGCCGGAATGACCGCCTTCTCCGCCGTCCTGATCGTGCCGGGTGTCGCCGCGATCAGCTTCGGCAACGCGGTGTTGTTCCTCAAAAACGACCTGGAGGCGCTGGCCCGGTCGAAACGGTCGGCGACTGTGGTCTTCGGGCAGCAGCGCCTGGCCGTCGGGATCGGCGCCTGCCTCAGCGGACTGGTGGGCGGCCCTCTCTACGGCGTGTTCGAGCGGGCCGGCCATCTGCCGTGGTTCTGGCTGGCCGTGGCCGCGCAGTGCGTGGTGATCCCGTTGGTCGTGCTGGCTACGCGAAGGGGATCGTAGGCGTCGCGGCCAGTAACGTCCGGGTGTACGGGTGTTGCGGTTCGGTCATCACGTCCAGGGTCGGGCCCTGTTCGACGATGCGGCCCTCGTGCATGACCGCGATGCGGTCGGCGAGCTGGCGGACCACGGCCAGGTCGTGGGCGATGAACAGGCAGGCCAGGCCGAGCCGGTCGCGCAGGCCGCAGAGCAGGTTGAGGACCTTGGCCTGCACCGACACGTCCAGTGCGGTCACCGGCTCGTCGCACACAAGGAGCCGGGGTCCCAGGGCGAGCGCGCGGGCGATGGCCACGCGCTGTTGTTGTCCGCCGGACAGCTGCCGGGGCTTGCGCCCGCCGACCTCGGGGTCGAGCCCGACCAGGTCGAGCAGCTCGTCCACGCGGACAGGGTCGGTGATGCGATGGATCGCCAGGGGCTCGTTGATCGCCTGCCGGACCGTCTGCCGGGGGCTCAGCGTCAGGTACGGGTCCTGGAAGACCATCTGGATGTTCCGGCGATGATCGCGCAGTGCACGTCCGCGCAGGGAGTGCACGTCCACACCGTCGAACCGCACCACACCCGCAGTGGGACGCCACAGACCCGTGATCACCCGGGCGAGCGTGGTTTTGCCGCAGCCCGATTCGCCGACGATCCCGACGATCTCCCTGGGGCCAACCCGGAGGGTGACCTCTTTCAGGAACGCGGTGGTGAGCCCGTCGACCTCCAGCATGGTCACGCCTTCCTCGGACAGGCCGACTGATGTCCCGCGCCGATCAGTTCCAGCATCGGCCTGTTGGCGGAGCATTCGGGCACGGCGATCACGCAGCGGGGCGCGAACGCGCAACCGGCGAGGTCGTCGGGGGCCGCCCCGGATCGGCCGGGCATGGTGCGGAACCGGGTGCCCGGCACCGCTCCCGGACGGGGTACGGCGTCGAGCAGGCCGCGGGTATAAGGGTGTGCCGGGCTGTTGATCACCGTGCTGAGCGGACCCTGTTCGACGATGCGCCCGGCGTACATGACGGCGACGGTGTCGGCCAGGCGGGCGACCACCGCGAGGTCGTGGCTGACCACGATCATCGCCATGTTCAGTTCGTCGCGCAGCCGGGCGAGGAGATCGAGGAGCTGGGCCTGTACGGTCACGTCCAGCGCCGAGGTCGGTTCGTCGGCGATCAGCAACTCCGGCTCACCCGCGATGGCGATGGCGATCTGCACCCGCTGCCGCTGGCCGCCGGACAGCTCGTGCGGGTAGCGCCGGGCGACGGACGCGGGCAGGCCGACCAGGGTCAGCAGTTCTTCGGTGCGCCGCCCCCGCCGAGCGTTCCTGACCGCCTCGCCCACGTGGGAGCCGATGGTTCGCAGCGGATTGAACACAGCGAGGTTGTCCTGGAAGACCACGCCCACGCGCTTCCCCTGGGTGATCGACCCGGTGACGATCGCCCGAGGGTCGACCAGGCCGAAGGGCGCCAGTACCGAGGTCGTCTTCCCACTACCGCTCTCCCCTACTACGGCCAGGACTTCGCCGCGTCGCACCTCATAGGAGACGTCGGCGACCACCCGCTGGGGATAGCCGACGGACAGGCCCTCCACCCGCAACGCCTCGTCATCCTTGGCGGCGACGGTCCGGTTCCGGCGCGCGGGCAGCACCCAGCGCAGAATCGAGGGCCGCTCGTCACCTCCCGCCAGGCGTTCCCCAAGCAGGTTGCTGGCGAACACCACGGCGGTGATCGCGATCCCCGGCGGATAGGCCAGCCACCACGCGGACGCCAGGAAGGGCCGCCCCTCGATGAGCATCTGGCCCCATTCCGCGTACGGCGGCGGGATGCCCAAGCCAAGGAAGCTCAGCGTGGCGACGCCCAGCACGATCGCTCCGACGTCAGTGCTGGCGTACACCAGGCACGGCCCCAGGGCGGGCGGCACCAGATGCCGGCCGATGACCCGCGCGGGCCCCGCGCCCATCAGCCGCAGCGCGTCCAGGTGCGGGCTGTCCCGCATCGCCGCCACCTTCGCCCGCGCGATCCGCGCGTAGGGCGACCACGCCCACAGGGACATCGCGATGACGAGGTTGAACACGCCGGGCCCGCGTACCCCGATGACGGCCAGGGCCACGAGCATGCCCGGCAGCGAGACGGCCATGTCGATGACACGGGAGATCACCCGGTCTATCCAGCCGCCGAAGTATCCGGCGAGCGTGCCGACGAGCACACCGAAGGTCAGCGAGACCGCCAAAACCGCCGCCGTAACCGTCAGCGAGATCTGCGCGCCGTACAGCAGACGGCTGAGCTGGTCGCGGCCGAGCTGGTCGGTGCCGAGCCAGTGGTCGGCCGACGGCGGCAGCAGGCCGGCGGCCAGATCGCTGACCGCGGGGTCGTACGGCGCGATGAGGGGTGCCAGCAGCCCGGCGAGCACGAAGACGACCAGGACGGTACTCCTCACACCGTCCCCTTCCGCAGCCGCCGGAACCGGGGGTCGATGAGCGCCTGGAGCACGTCGGCCAGCCGGTTGGCCAGGATGAACCCGCCGCCCAGGATCAAGGCGCTGGCCTGAAGCGCGGGCACGTCCCGGGCTCCGGCGGCGTGCACGAAGTAGTCGCCGAGGCCGGGCCAGCCGAAGATCTGCTCCACGACGACCGTGCCGACCAGCAGCATGCCGATCGTGATGCCGGCCAGCGACAGGATCGGCCCGGCCGCGTTTGGCAGGCCATCTCGCAGCACGATCGAGACCGGTCCGCTGCCCCGAGCCCGTGCGGCCATCACATATGGCTGGTCGAGCGCCTCGCGCAGCGTCACCGCCACCACCCGGCTCAGCGCACCGGCGGCGGGCAGCCCGAGGACGGCCAGCGGCATCACCCACGTCTCCGGCCCGCCGATCCCCGAGGTCGGCACCAGCCCGAGGTGCAGGGCGAGCAGGAGGACGAGCAGGTAGCTCAGCCAGAACGGCGGGATCGAGGTAAGCAACAGGGCCCCGCCGCGCAGCGCGCCGCGAGCCGGGCCGCGCCCGAGCACCGCACCGGCGATGCCGAGCGCCAACCCCACTGTGAGGGCCACGATCGCCGAACCACCCACCAGCCACAACGTCACGCCCATGCGTTCGGCGATCTCCGGCCCGATCGGGGTACTGGTCCGCAGCGACAACCCGAAGTCGCCGGTGAGCGCGTCGCCGAGCCACCGGAAGTACCGGACCAGCGCGGGAGCGTCGAGCCCCAACTCGACCCGGACCGCCTCGACCTGTTCGGGCGTGGCCGACCGGCCGGCCCGGGTCGCCGCCAGGATCGCGGCCGGGTCACCCCGGGCCAGCAGGACGAGCGCGAAGGTCCCGGCCGTGAGCGCCAGGAGCACGCCCGCGGTGTCGATGGCCCAGCGCGCCGCCGTTCTCATCCGATGGTGACCCCGGTCAGTTCGAGGTCGACGTCGGTCGTCGGCACGTCGAAGCCTCTCACCTCGCCCCGCACCGCCCACAGGCGCGGCCGGTAGACCAGCGGCACGAACCCGGCGTCGGCCGCCACGGCATCGTAAAGAGCCTGGTAGGCGAGCCCTCGGGCGGCCGGGTCGGGGGCGAACAGGGCCTTGTCGACCAGGCCTTCGATGGCCGGGGTCGTCCAGAGCGGCGCCCGCGCCTCGTCGGTGAACAGGGACACGATCGAGCTGGACGGGTCGTAGGGCGCGCCGAGCGTCTCGAAGAACGTGATGTCGTACTTGCCTTCGGCGCGTTCGTCGTAGTAGACGGCGGCGTCGACCGGAGTGATTTCCACGCCGACACCGATCTTCTGGAGCTCCGAGGCGATGGCGGAGGCCATGGCGCGCGGGTCGAGCTGGCCTTCCGCCGGGGTCGACGGGATGAGCAGCCGGAGCGAGAGCGGCTTGCCGTCCTTGGCGCGGGTCTCGCCGTCGAGCTTGTATCCGGCGGCCTCCAGAGTGCTGGCCGCGCCCGCCGCGTCGAAGCCGAGCGGGAGGTCGGTGCCGGAGTCGGGCACCCCTGGAGGGAAGACCCGCTTCGCGGGTTCGGCCTGCCCCGCGAGCAGCGCCTTGGCCAGAGAGGCGGTGTCGATCGCCTTGATGACGGCTTCCCGGACCGCCTTGTCCCCCGCCGGCCCATCAGAGTTGAAGCCCAGCATTGTGCTCACGTCCGGCGCGCCGGTCAGCAGATTGACGTCGTCGCGCCCGTTCAGCGACTGCGCCTCGACGGGTGTGATCGGGGACAGGTAGGAGCCGCCGAGCAGGTCGAGTTCGCCGTTGGTCAGGGCGTCGATCCTGGCCTGGGAGTCCGGGATGACCTTGAACTCCAGCTTGGTGAGCTGCGGTTTCGTACCCCAGTATTCGTCGTTGCGCTCCAGCGTCGCGCCGGTGGCGGCGTTGGAGACGAGCTTCCACGCTCCCGTGCCGACAGGGTTCTGGAACTTACCGTCGGCGGCGGCCGACTTCGGGCTGAGCAGCCGGACCGGCCGTACGATCGACATCTCCTGGAGCAGCGGCTCGTACGGCTCCGACAGGGTCAGCCGGACGGTGTCCGGGTCAGGAGCCTCGACCTTCTCGATCACCTGCGAGGCGCGGAAGAACGAGAAGCGCTCGTTGCCGACCCACCGGTCGAAGTTCCACTTCACGGCGGCGGCGTCGAACGGCGTGCCGTCGGTGAACTTCACACCGTCCCGCAGATTGAAGGTGACCTGCTCACCGCCTTCTTCGACGGTCCATGACTCGGCCAGGCCCGGCTCCAGCTTGCCGTCCTGACCGTAGGTGACCAGTGGTTCGTAGATCGCGTCCAGCATGAGGAAGTTGCCGGTGAACGCGTTCGGGTCCAGCGCGCCCAACTCGGCGCTCAGGCCGATGCGCAGTGTGGTCGTCGCGGCGGCCGGAGCCGAGGCGGCGGGCTCGGGACCGCTGGGCGGACTGCACGCCACGGCGAACGCGAGCGACGCGATGGCGGCGAGAAACGGACGGGGTCGTGGCACGGGGAACTCCAGGGCGACGGATCTCAGGTGACGGGGGAACGCACCCGCACCAGTAGTCGCGAACTCATCGCCATTGGTTCCCGAGGTCTTCTGCGACAGATGAGTCGCGACCCATTGACGCACCTCCCCCACCGGCGGTGAGAGCAACCGGGGCGGCTGTTCTCACCCGTACAAGACACTGAGGGTGCCGAGCCGAACCACGGCCCGGCACCCTCACGTGTGTGTCAGGCCGCCTGCTCGGCCTGGGTCAGCGAGGCGACGAACTGCAGCCGGGCTCTGGCCACGCGCGAGCGCACGGTGCCGACCGGACAGCCGAGGTGTTCCGCCACCTCGTGGTAGGGCAGGCCGATCACCTGGGTCAGCACGAACGCCGTGCGCCGCTCTTCGGGAACGGCTGCCAGCAGGTCGTCCAGGGCGACGCCGTCGGCAACGCCCGGCAGCCCGCGCGGCTGGTGGCGGTCGGCTGCTCCCTGCCAGTCGGCGAGGTCGGCGATGACGGGACGGGCGGAGGCGGCCCGGAATCCGTCGATGACCGCCCGGCGGGCGATCGACAGGACCCAGACCCGGGCCGGGAACGCATTTCGGCGCGCGACGACAGCCGGACCAGGTCCACCCGGATGGGCGTGCGGGAGAAAGTGCGTCAGGGTTACGTGCCCTGCGTCCTCCTCGGGTGTATTCCGGGATCAAAACCGTTTCGACGAACTCGTCCAACCGGTGCAGATAGATGTTCGACAGGACGGGGGAAGCGCAGCCACCCTGCGGAGCGCCGCTAAGAGTGGCGTGCCAGACCCAGTCCTCCAGGTATCCGGCTTGGAGCATGTTACGCAGCAGCCGCAGGAACCGGTTGTCGTGGATCTTCTCCGACAGACTTCGATCATCCGTTCATGATCGAGAGCCCAGCTCGTCGAGCGCGCTATCCGCCATGGACAGGCGCGCGACAAGGTCAGGCGGAACGTCGCCAGCCTTGTCAGTGTCCCCGATGGCCAGGAAGGGAGGCCCTCACGGGCAATGACTCTCGAGGAAGCTGTTCGCCTGCTGGAGGCCTCGAATCCGCCCGGGATATCCCGCTCTCGGTCTACGTGATCGTGTCGCTCCTAGCCGGCATTCGCACCGAGGAGGCCCGTGCGCTCACGTGGCCGGAAGTCGACCTGAAGGCGGGCACGATCGCCGTCTACCGGTTCGTGCGGGGCGACACGAAGCGCGCATGACGTTCGATTGGAGGACATCAGCGGCCTGGTCGGCCATGGAAGTACACACGTGACCGAGACCGTCTACCGACACGAGATCCGGCCCGCCCTGACAAAGGGCGCCGAGGCCATGGACAAGATCTTCAAAAAGCGGACGACATCCGCCTGACCCTCTGGCTCCCCGTTTGGCTCCCGAAGATCGAAAAGAGGCTCCGGATAAGATCCGAAACCCCTTGCGACCAGCTAAAACTGGTCGGGACGACAGGATTTGAACCTGCGACCCCTTGACCCCCAGTCAAGTGCGCTACCAAGCTGCGCTACGTCCCGTTGCCTGGCTGGCCAGGCGAGAACAACCTTAGCGTAGATTCGTCGCTGGTGCGCACATGGTTAAGGTGCCGGGGCCTAGGGTGGCGATCATGGGAAGGAAGGCTCGGGTCGATCAGGGGGAGCTTGCGCGGCTGGTGGCTCAGGGGTGGTCGAATGGGGAGTTGGCGGCTCATTTTGGGGTGACTGAGTCGGGGGTTTTGCAGGCGAAGCGGGCTGCGGGGTTGTCTCGGCCGATGAGCGATCATCGGGCGGCGTTGCCGTGGAAGCTGAGCCGGGAGCACAGTCAGTCGGGGCCGGCGACGAACTTGCGGAATCTGTCGGCGGTGGCGCAGGGGCGTACGGTTCCGAAGGAGAAGATCAATACGGCGTTGCGGTGGGCGGGGCGGCTGGCGGAGCAGGGGTTGGATATCGCGTATGACCCGGAGGAGGGGTTTTACGAGGTAGCAGCCGGTGATTCGTCGCATATCGCGGGGGTTCTGGCCGCAGCGCGGGTGGCGCTCGGTTCGGAGGAATAATACCTGGTTGCGTAGGTCGGTTCATTCTCTTACCGTCTGATGCATGCTTATTCATCCGTGGGACGCGGGATCTGAGGCTGAGTCGTTGGCGTTCGTGCGGGAGAACTCGTTCGGGCAGTTGATCGCGGCTGGGCGTGGACGGGACGTGCCGGTTGTCGTGCCGACACAGTTCCTGCTGGTTGACGATCGGCGCATCGTGTTGCACCTGGCTCGGCCGAATCCCGTGTGGCCGGCGATTGAGGAGAATCCGAACGTGGTGCTGGCGGTCGCGGGTGACTGGGCGTACGTGCGGGGAGCCTGGAAGGTCATGCCCGGCGAGGGTGATCCGGGAGCGGGGATTCCGACCACGTACTACGCGGCTGTTCAGCTCATTTGCCAGGCCCGGGTGGTGGCGGATCCGGAGGAGAAGGCGGAGATTCTGCGGCAGCAGATCGCGGCGCTGGACGAAGGGCTGGTCGATCCGGCCGAGCATGTCCGGCAGTTCCGGGGGATTCGAGGTCTGGAGCTGATCGTCAGCGAGATCAAGGGCAAGTTCAAGTACGGCGGCAACGCCGACGACGCGCATAGGGCGTACGTGGCGGAACGGCTCGCGGAGCGGGATGGGCCCGGGGATGCGGCCGCGATTGGTCATCTTCGGCAGAGGTCGCCGGTTCTGCCCGGCTAATTCGGTTCGACCGAATGTCGGTGGTGTGCATTACCTTAAGGTCGTGATCGCGTACAGCCGCGGGCAGGTGAAAGCAGGTGCCTGCCGAAAGTGAGTCCGGCCCGTCCCGCCGTGCTCTGCTGGTAGCCACAGCTCTCCTGCCGCTGGCGGGATGCGGCGCGGATGACCGCTCAGCCACCAGGTCAACCCCGGCGCCGAGTCGCTCTGCCAGCTCCCCGACACCGAGCCGCCGCGCTACCAGATCCCCGGACCGTTCGCGGTTCGCGGCGCTCGAACGCAAACACGATGCCCGTCTCGGTGTGTACGCCCTGGCAACCGGCACCGGCGCCACGGTGACCTATCGCGCGGACGAGCGTTTCGCGTTCTGCTCCACCTTCAAGGCGCTCGCCGCGGCGGCGGTCTTGCACCAGAACCCGCTCAGTCACCTGAACAAGCGCGTCACCTACACCAGCGCCGAGGTCAACTCCATCTCGCCGATCACCGAGGATCACATCGCGACCGGAATGACCATCAGGCAGCTGTGTGACGCCGCCGTCCGCTACAGCGACGGCACGGCCAGCAACCTGCTGGTGCGCGACATCGGCGGCCCGGCGCAGTTGACCGCCTACCTGCGGGGGCTCGGAGACACCGTCAGCCGCATAGACAACTACGAGCCCGAGCTGAACAGAAACCCCCCACGGAATCCGCGCGACACCACCACTCCCCGGGCGATCGCCGCCGACTACCACAAGCTCGTGCTTGGTGATGCGCTGACCACCGGCAAACGCGCCATGCTCAAAGACTGGCTCGAACGCAACACCACTGGCGATAAACGCATCCGGGCCGGGGTCCCCCAAGGATGGACGGTGGCGGACAAGACCGGAACCGGCAACTATGGCAGAGCCAATGACATCGCCATCGTGTGGCCGCCGAACACCGCCCCGCTCGTGATGGCCATCATGTCCGATCGATCCGGATACAGCACCCCGCACAAAGAATCCCTGATCGCCGAAGCCGCCGCGCGGATCGTCTCCGCTCTCACCTGACCGGCTCCCCCGTCAAGGGCTCGAATCCGGCTCTGTCAGTCGTCGTACGAGTCGCGGCGGACGTGCACGTGTCGTTCGCCCGGATGGACCTTGGCGTGGGACTCCTCCTCGTGCACTTCGCGGTACGGCTCCGTCGGCGGATCCACCGTATACATCAGGTCATGCTCCACCGTCTCCACCGGCTCCTCCGCCCGCGGCCGGCGCGTGTAGAGACCGGTGATCAGCGCCCCCACCGCTCCCACCGCCATCAGAATCCACCCGATCATCTGCAGGTCGATCCCCGGTACATCCCACTTCACCGCGAACGCGAGCACCGCGCCGATCGCGATAAAGGCCAGGCTGGCTCCGAAGCCCATGACGAACCTCCTCTGTCGGAGGACGACCTCTACCCGCGAGAACAGTGAATACTCGCCCCTTTCCCGGGCAGTGCGAATCGACAACTCAACAGAATCACCCGGAGGCAGATATGAGTGCCATCGCATGGGTGGCTGTCGTCGTAGTCGTGGTGCTGGCGCTGGGAGCCGCAGGCTATCTCGTCGCGAACGGGAATCGCCGCCGCCATCTTCAGAATCGTTTCGGTCCTGAGTACGACCGCACCGTCCAGGAAAGTGACAACCGCCGCCTGGCCGAGCGGGAACTGCTGGCCCGGGAGGCGCGGGTCGCCGAACTCGACATCCGTCCGCTGGACGACGAGACCCGCGAGACGTACGCGAAGAAGTGGACGGAGGTCCAGGAGCGCTTCGTCGACGCGCCCGGCTTCGCGGTGACCGAGGCCGACGCGCTCGTGACCGCGGTCATGGCGGATCGCGGCTTCCCGACCGACGCGTTCGAGGAACGCCTGAACGTGCTTTCTGTCGGGTACGGCGCCACTCTCGACCACTACCGCCAGGCCCACGAGATCAGCGGACGCGCGGCCCGCCAGGAGGCCGGCACCGAGGAACTCCGCCAGGCGATGGTCCACTATCGCGCGCTGTTCGAGGAACTGCTCACCGATTCCCCGCACCCCAAGGAGGCCGATCGCTGATGGAACGAAACCCATACAACTCCCCCTACGAAACCCGTCACGAGGAGCCGGTGCCCGATTCGCCGGAGCTTCTCAACGAGGAGGCGCGCCGCGAGGACGCCGCCGACGTGGATCTGCTGGTGGCGAGCGACCGACCAGATCACGACCCACTCAACACGGACGAGTCTGATCACGATCGACTCGACACCGACAACATCGACCACAATCCGGTCAACGAGACCCAGGATGACGTGCTCACGTCCCCCGCCGTGGCCATCCCGGAACAGCGCTCCCCCACCGACGACATCAACTTCGACGCCCGCTGGCACGACATCAAAGCCGGCTTCGTCGACGACCCGCGCGACTCGGTGGAAAAGGCCGACGCGCTGATCGACGAGGCGGTGAACGCGCTGGCCGCCCGCCGCCAGGCGCTGGTGGACGGCTGGAAGAACCACAACGACACCGAGCAGCTGCGGCTCGCCCTACGCGAGTACCGCTCCCTGTTCGACAAGCTGAAGGGATAAACCCATGTTCGCAATCGCGGCGGCCATCGTGTTCGGCATCGCCTTCCTGCTGGACCTGCTCAACGCGTCCATCGGCATCGGCATCACCGCTCTGGTCGCACTCGGCCTCTGCCTGCTCGCCCTGCACCAGGCAGGCGTGGGTACGGCAGGCGTCAACACCTGGCGCGGCTACCGCACCCGCACCCGCAGGTAACCGATAACGACCCCCGAGAACCGTGCCGCGTGACCCCCCTCAGCCCAGGTCACGCGGCACACTCGCGCGACCGGCACCCACGGATCGAGTTCAAAGGGGGAAGCGCATGATCACGGTCGTGCCGCTGTCCCCCGTGCGTACGTTCAGGGAGCGGCTCAGCAGCCGGGCGACCCACAGGCCCATCCCGCTGGTGGCGTGCTCGCCCGGAGGCTTGTGGCCGGGGACGCCGTCCAGGATCCAGTGGCGGCCTTCGTCGTGGACGTCCACGACGAGATCCCCCGTGTCGTACCAGACGCGGAGGCGGGCCTTGGTGGCGCCGTGGGTCACCGCGTTGGTGGTGACCTCGTTGAGGGCGACCAGGAAGTCGCCGACGCGCTCCTCGGTCATGCCGCCTCTGCGGGCGAGGGCGGCGGCGAACTCCCGCACGTCGGGAAGGTCGGCGAGGGAGAAGGTGATCTCCTTGCCGCCCCTTGGCACGGACGTGGCGCCGTCCTCGTTCACCCGCTAACGCCTCCCGGTCGTGGCGAATCCCCGATGAAGATACCCCGGGATATCGCCCCAAGTTTGGCGATACCCCAGGGAAGGGTCCATGCCGCACTCATCGGGCGACGAGCTCGGAACGCAGCTGGTCGAGGACCTTGCGCAGGATTCTGGACACGTGCATCTGCGAGATGTCGAACTCCTCGGCTATCTCCGCCTGCGTCAGGTTGCCGTAGAAGCGCAGCAGCAGGATCGTCTTCTCCCGTTCGGGCAGCTCGTCGATCAGGGGTTTCACGGCCTCCCGGTCGACCAGGACGGACAGGCTGTCGTCGCTGTCGGGGATGACGTCGCCGAGGGCGGCCGCGTCGTCGTCGGCGCCCAGGGGGGCGTCCAGCGAAAGGGTGCTGTAGGCGGCGGAGGCGTCCAGGGTGAGGATCATGTCGTCCTCGGACAGGCCCATCCGGACGGCGAGCTCCGGCATCTTGGGCGAGCGGCCCAGCTCCTGGGTCATGTCGGCCACCAGGCGGTTGAGCTCGGAGCGGCGCTCCTGGTAGAGGCGGGGGACGCGGACCGCCCAGGTACGGTCCCGGAAGTGACGCTTGACCTCGCCGGTCATGGTGACCATGGCGTAGCCGCGGAAGCTGTGGCCCAGGGTGGGGTCGAAGCCGTTGATGGCCTTCATCAGGCCGACGTACGCGGCTTGCAGGAGATCTTCCATGGGTTCGCCGCGGTGCAGGTAGCGGCGGGCGATGTCGCGGGCCATCGGGCGGTGCATTTCCACGATGAGTTCGCGGAGGCGGGTGCGCCGTTCTTCGGTGACGTCGTCGGCGGCGAGTTCGGCGAGCAGGTCTTCCGCGGTGGGTTCGCAGATTTCGGCAGGCATCTCGGCAAGCCCCTCATATGATTCGCGGGCTGCGCCTTACCGTGCAGAAGGCGCGCCTCGCTCAACGTTCGAGACGAAGCCCTCTGCTGGACCTCTGGCGCAATAATGCCCCAGATTCGGGAGTTTCACCACCCCCGGGATAACAGTAAGGTTGCGGCGAAGGAGGAACGCCGTGGCCAATCTCACCATGCGCTCGACCGCTGCGGAGGGCATCGTGGTGATCCATATCGACGGGATCCTCGACGCCACCACGCGGGATCAGTTCTCCGAATACCTGGACACCGAGGCCGAGGAGCACGGGCCGGGCATGGTCCTTGACCTGGGCGGCGTCTCGTTCCTGGACTCGCGCGCCCTCGGCCTGATCGTGCATCACTGGCAGCGCTCCACCGGGGCGGGCGGGCATTTCGCGCTGATAGCGGTGCACTACCCCACCTCGAAGGTGATGTGGGTGACCGGATTGTCCCAACGGCTCCCCATGTTCGAGACTCTCGACGAGGCATTGGCCGCGTTCGCGAACTGAAGTCCCGGCGCCTTTACATTGTAGATTTCAGGGGCCGGGCTACTTCGCGTTCTTCTGCTGGTGTTCCGTTACGAGGAGTTTCGCCAGGTCGGCGACCTTGACCTGGTGGTGCTGGGAGACGCGGCGCAGTTCGTCGAAGGCGGCCTCAGCGGAGCAGCCGCTGGCCTGCATGATGATGCCTTTCGCCTGGTCGATGAGGGCGCGTCCGGCCATCGCCTCCTGGAGCTGGGCGGCGCCGGTGAGCACGTCGTCGAACTCCCAGATGTTGGCCAGGGCGACCGTGACCTGCTCGCGCAGCAGGTCGGTGAGGATCTCGTGGTCGGCGAAGACGCCGGGGCGCACGCCGTACAGCCCGACGATGACGACGGCGCCGTCGGCCCGCACGGGCAAGACCAGGGCGGAACGGATGCCGTGCCGGACGGCGGCGGCCGCGTAGCGGGGCCAGCGCGGGTCGCGCATGATGTCGGCGGCGACGACGGGGCGGCCGGTGGCGAGGGCGTCGCGGGACGGGCCCTCGCGCAGGTCGCGCTCGCGGTCGATGACGGCGATGAGCTCGCTGTGGGAGGCGGCGAGCAGGACGCGTTCGTCCTGCCAGAGTTCGGCGGTGCCGCCCGCGCAGCCGGGGACGCCGCGGGCGATGGCCTCGGTGACCCCGCGCAGCACGCTCTCGCAGGAGGCGCCCTCGGTCACCCGGCCCAGGGCCGCGAGATCGCGGGCGAGAATGGGAATCACAAGGATGACCGTTCCCCTGGATCGCCGGATAATGTACAGAGGAGCATATGTCCGTGACCGAGCTTGAGCAGCGGCTGGCCGAGTTCGCCGACCGGGTCGCCGCCCTGCCGCCCAGCGAGGAACTGGCGGCGGCCGAGGAACTGGTCAGGGACGCCCTCGCCGAGCTCGGCCGGGGGCGCAAGCGCCGGGACGGCGGGCCGCAGCGGGAGCAGAAGCTGCTCAGGCAGATCTTCCGGACGATGCCGGTGCCGGTGATCGTGATGGATCCGAGTGGCACGGTCCGGCGGATCAACAACGAGACGACCCGCCTGCTGGGCAGCCCGGCCGGGTATCTGATCGGCCGGGGCTTCCCGCTGCTGATCGAATCGTCCGAGCGGGCGGCGTTCCGGGCCCAGCTGAGCGCGGCGCTGCGCAGCGAGGAGAGCACCACCTTCGAGACCCGGCTGAACCACCAGGGACGCACGCACACGGTCCGGCTGGTGCTGAGCCGGCTGCGCATGCCGGGCGAACCGCAGGAGATGGTGGCGGCGGTCGCGCTGCCGACCGAGGTCCAGCTGCCCGAGCCCCCGGATCGCGCGCAGGCGCCGGACGAGGCGCTGTTCCTGGCCGCGGCGCGGCGGCACGAGCTGCTCTCCCGGCTGACCAGGCTGCTGCTGGACGAGGAGAGCCTGCGCGAGCCGGTGGCGCTGATCCGGGCGGCGCGACTGCTGGCGGCGGAGACCGCGGACTGGGTGATCGCCGACATCCTCCGCGACGGCGTGCCGCACCGGTCGGCGGTGATCGCGCCGAGCGCCGAGCCGGTGGCGCGGCTGCAGCGCGCGGTCGAGGCGCTCCCCCCGGCGGACGCCCCGCTGGTCGCCCACGTGCTGGCCACCCAGAGCGGCCTCATCCACGAGATGCTGACCGATGAGGGCCTGCTGGGCGACGACCTGCTCGCCCAGATGCGCGCCGGTTCGCTGCTGTCGGTCCCGATCCGCACCGACGACGAGATCAACGGCGTCCTCACGCTGGTACGGCTCCGCGACCGCCCCCCGTTCGGCCTCGCCGACCTGGGCCTGCTGGAGGAGGTCGCGCTCCACCTGGGCCTGGCCCTGCGCGCCCAGCGAAGCTTCCAGCGCAGCTCGAACGCCGCCGACGCGCTGCGCAGCGGGGTCCTCCCCCGGACATTGCCCGACATCCAGGGCTTCGAGACCGCCGCCATCTACCACCCGGGCTCCGGCCTGCGCGCGATCGGCGGCGAGTTCTACGACGTCTTCCCGATGAAGGGCGGCTGGGGCTTCGTGATCGGCAGCGCGGCCGGCCGGGGCGACGAGGCGGCGTCGGTGACCTCGCTGGTCCGCAACGGCTTGCGGGTGATGAGCGTCTGGGAGCGCGACCCCGGCGCGGCCCTGCGCAAGGTCAACGACGCGCTGGTGGCGCAGCACACGGGCCTGTTCGTGATGGCCGCGGCCGGTTTCGTGCGCGGCAGGAAGGTACGGCTGGCCTCCGCCGGCCACCACCCCGCCGCCCTGCTGCAACCCGACGGCGGGGTGCGTTTCACCGACGGCGGCGGGGTTCCGCTGGGCTTCGAGGAGGGCGCGGACCCGGCCACCGAGGAGCTCACGCTGGCGGCCGGGGAGACGCTGGTGCTCTACTCGGACGGCCTGGTCGGCTCCCGCAGCGCGGACGG
Source organism: Acrocarpospora pleiomorpha (assembly GCF_009687885.1). GTDB lineage: Bacteria > Actinomycetota > Actinomycetes > Streptosporangiales > Streptosporangiaceae > Acrocarpospora > Acrocarpospora pleiomorpha. The sequence continues at coordinate 232,750 of NZ_BLAF01000005.1, read as the reverse complement.
GGCGGGTTACGGCGAGGACCGGCTGACCGAGGTGCTGGCCCGGTGCGCGAACCAGCCGCCGGCGGCGGTGGTGAAGGCCATCGAGGAGGACCACCGGGCCTTCACCGGGGACCGGATCATCGACGAGATCACGGTGCTCACGCTGCGGCGGGCTCGCTAGTTCCCGGGAAAGTTTGTGTTTAGCGCCGGTCGATGTACGGTAAGGAGAGCTACATACCTGGTGCCTAAGACGCAGGCACACCCTTTCATCGCGATCACCGCCATGAGGTGTGCCATGCATATCGCCATCGTCTCCACGCACAGTCTGTCCAGCGACACCCCCGCCATCGCCCGCGAGCTGGGCCGCGGCCACAGCGTGACCGTCTACACGCGCACCTCGTCCGCCATCAAGGGCGTCCGGGTGGAGCAGGTGCCCGCCGGGCCCGCCGGAGAGCTCTCCGACAGCGACCTTTTGCCGTACATCTCCGACTTCAGTGATGGGCTCAAGCGGTGCTGGCGGCGGGACCGGCCGGACGTGATACACGCTCACTCCTGGACCGGCGGGCTGGCGGCGATCGCCGGGTCCGACGGGCTCGGCGTGCCCGTGACGCAGACCTTCCACCCCGACGACGTGCCGTCCGCGCCGGAGCGGCGGCTGGAGCGGGCGATCGGCCGACAGGCCAGGGCCGTGATCGCGGCCTGCGCGGGCGAGGAGTCCGAGCTGATCCGGCTGGGCGTGCCGCGCCGGAACATCGCGGTCGTGCCGAGCGGCGTCGACGTCGAGCGGTTCCGCCGCCAGGGCCCGGCCGCCCCGCGCGGCGAGCGGGCCCGGATGGTGCACATCGGCGACAGCGGCGCGGCGATGGCGATCGGCGCGCTGGCCTCGGTGCCGGGCGCGGAGCTGCTGGTGGCCGGGGGCGACGACGCCACGCGGGCCCGGCTGGGCATCCTGGCCAAGGAGAAGGGCGTCGAGGACCGGGTCGGGCTGCTCGGCCGGGTGCCGCACGCGAGCATGCCGAAGCTGATCCGCAGCGCCGACGTGGCGCTCGCGCTGGCTCCCTCCGCGCCGACCGGGATGGCCGCGCTGGAGGCGATGGCCTGCGGCGTTCCGGTGATCGTGTCGGCCACCGGCGCGCATCTGGACGCGGTCGTGCACGGCGTGACCGGCTTCCACGTGCGGCGTCCCGCCGAGGTGGCGGCGCGGATGCGGCAGCTGCTCGGCGACCGCACGCTGCGCACCGCCCTCGGGTTCGCCGGGGTGGACCGGGCGCGGTCGCGCTACTCGCTGGAGCGGGTCAGCCAGGAGCTCATCCGGGTGTACGAGAACGTCTGCGCCTAGAGATGAGACGCCTTCAAGGCCAGGTGCAGCAGCAGGCGGTCGCGGCCGTCGGCCAGGTTGAGGCCGGTCGCCTCGGCCGCCCGGCCCAGCCGGTAGTAGAGCGTCTGCCGGTGCACGCCGAGCGCCGCCGCCGTCTCCTGGACGTGGCCGCCATGGTCGAGGTAACACTCGACGGTGGCGGCCAGCTCGCCCAGCGGCGCGGCTTCCGCGGCCAGGGCCGCCAGCTCGCTGTGCGGGAGTTTGACCAGGTAGCGGTAGACGCCGAGGTCGGCCCAGTAGGCGATGGGGAGCTTGCGGGCTTCGGCCACGCGTAGCGCGCCGAGGGCTTCGCGCCAGCTCTCCCAGGCGTCGGCCGCGTCCTGGCGGGGGGCGCCGACGCCGGTGGCGGTGCCGTACATGTCCTGGACGCGGCGGGCGACGTCGCGGGCCTGGGCGGCGGGGACGAGGAACGCGGGGCAGGTCAGCGTGAGGTCGACGCTGACGTCGTGCGGGAGCGTCCACAGCGCCGCGACCTGGCCGGGAGCGGCGCGGGTGGCCATCGCCACCAGCGGTCCTTCCAGGTCAGCGGCGGAGGCGGCGCGGGTGTCGGGGTTGGCGGAGAACAGGTCCTCGAGCGGGACCTGGCGGGTCTGGGTCTCCCTGGCGAGGGTCGCCGCCGCCCGCGCGACCAGGGGTTCGATCGTCTTAAGACGATCGTCAGTGAGGTCGCCGGAGTCGAGCAGCCACAGGTAGCCGTAGGTCACGCCCTTGTGGCGGAGCGGCACGCAGACCCGGCCGAGCACGCCCGCGATGGCCGGGATCCGGACGGGGCCTTCGGCGGAGGCGATCCCGTACGCCTCGAAGTGGGCGCGGGTGGCGTCGGTGGCGCGCCTGCGCAGGATCACCTCCTCACGGACCGCGTCGATGTCCCCGCTCTGCGCGCCGTACGCGACGAGCTGGAACGATCGGTCCTCCAAGGTCACCGACGCGTCCAGCAGGCGGGCGATCTCGTCGACGAGTTCCTGCACGTGGACCATTATTGAGCATTTGTCTGAACACGCTTGGCCGGATGTCCGTGGAAGGCAGCTGAGAAGGAGATTTAGGCTGGTTGCATGCTTGGTGAGGTGCTTCTGGCTGCGTCCCGGAACAAGCGGGCGCGGCGTGCGGTGTCCCGGTTTCCGCTGACCCGCCGGGTGGTGGACCGGTTCGTGGCGGGTGAGCAGACCATCGACGCGGTCACGGCGACCCGGCGGCTGGCCGATCTGGGGTTGATGTCCACGATCGACCATCTGGGGGAAGAGGTCCGCGATACGGGGGCCGCCGTCGAGACCACCAAGGCGTACGTGCGGCTGCTTGAGGCGCTGCGCCCGCTCGGGTTCGGCGATCGGGCCGAGGTTTCGGTGAAGCTGTCGGCGGTGGGGCAGGCGCTGGACGACGGGATGGCGCTCGATCACGCCCAGCGGATCTGCGAGGCGGCCAGGGAGAACGGCTCCACGGTGACGCTCGACATGGAGGACCACACCACGGTCGACTCCACGCTGGCGATCCTGCGGGCGCTCCGGACGGATTTTCCCGACACGGGAGTGGCGATCCAGTCCTACCTGTTCCGCAGCGAGGCCGACTGCCGGGATCTGCGCGACTCCCGGGTCCGCCTGGTGAAGGGCGCCTACGACGAGCCCGCGTCGGTGGCGTACCAGCGCGGGAGCGAGGTGGACCGGGCGTACGTGCGCTGCCTGAAGGTGCTCATGTCCGGCACCGGCTACCCCATGATCGCCACCCACGACGACCGGCTGATCACGATCGCCGAGACCCTCGCCGACGGCCGCCCCGGCTACGAATTCCAGATGTTGTACGGCATCCGCACCGACAAACAGCTCGCGCTCGCCCGCTCCGGCGCGAACGTCCGCGTCTACGTGCCCTACGGCGACGACTGGTACGGCTACTTCATGCGCCGCCTCGCCGAACGCCCGGCCAACGTCACCTTCTTCCTGCGTTCCCTTGGGGGTAAATGATGGATTCCGTATCAAATGTCCCCGTGCCGGCGAACGAGCCAGTGCAGGGCTACCCGCCGGGCAGCGCCGAGCGGGCCGCGCTGGAGAGCCGGATCAAGGAACTCGCCGGGGCCGACCTCGACCTGACCATGACCGTCGGCGGCGAACGCCGGATGGGCGGCGGCTCCCCGATCCCCGTCGTGCAACCCCACAACCGCCAGGCCGTTCTCGGCCGTACGGCTGACGCCACCAACGCCGACGTGTCGGCGGCCATCTCGGCGGCGCTGGCGGCGGCGCCGGAGTGGCGGGCGCTCCCGTTCGACGAGCGGGCGGCGGTCTTCCTGCGCGCGGCCGACCTGCTGTCGGGTCCGTGGCGCAACACGCTGAACGGCGCGACCATCCTCGGCCAGTCCAAGTCGGCGCAGCAGGCCGAGATCGACGCGGCCTGCGAGCTGATCGACTTCCTGCGCTTCAACGTGGCGTACGCGCGGCAGCTGTACACCGAGCAGCCGGTTTCCTCGCCCGGGGTGTGGAACCGGATGGAGTACCGGCCGCTGGAGGGCTTCGTTCTGGCGATCACGCCGTTCAACTTCACGGCCATCGCGGGGAATCTGCCGGCTTCGGTGGCGCTGATGGGGAACGTGGTGGTGTGGAAGCCGTCGCCGACGCAGCAGTTCGCGGCGCATTTCACGATGCGGTTGCTGGAGGCGGCGGGGCTGCCGCCCGGAGTGATCAACATGGTTACCGGGAACGGGCAGGCGGTGTCCGAGGTCGCTCTTCCGCATCCGCAGCTGGCGGGGATCCATTTCACCGGGTCGACGGCGACATTTCAGCATCTGTGGGCGAGTGTGGGGGCGAACATCGGCTCCTATCACGGGTATCCGCGGCTGGTCGGGGAGACCGGCGGGAAGGACTTCGTGCTCGCGCACCCGTCCGCCGATCGGGGCGCGCTGCTGACCGCGCTGGTCCGGGGGGCGTTCGAGTATCAGGGGCAGAAGTGTTCCGCGGCGTCGCGGGCGTACATTCCGCGTTCGATCTGGGGATCGCTCCGGGACGAGCTCGTCGGCACCGCCGAATCGCTGACGATCGGCGACGTCTCCGCCGATCTGTCCGCCTTCCTCGGCGCCGTCATCGACGCCCGCGCCTTCGCCAAGCACAAGGCCGCCATCGACCGGGCTCGCGCGACGCCCACGATCGACGTCCTGACCGGCTCATACGACGACTCAACCGGATATTTCGTGAAACCGACCGTCCTGGTGTCCGCCGACCGCACCGACGAGATCTTCACCACCGAATACTTCGGCCCCATCCTCGCCGTCCACGTCTACGACGACGCCGACTTCGACCCCGTCCTGGACCAGATGGAATCCGCCTCCCCCTACGCCCTCACCGGCTCCTTGATCGCCCAAGACCGCCGCATCATCACCTCCGCCTCCGCCCGCCTCCGCTTCGCCGCCGGCAATTTCTACATCAACGACAAACCCACCGGCGCGGTAGTAGGCCAACAGCCCTTCGGCGGCGCCCGCTCCTCCGGCACCAACGACAAAGCCGGCTCCATCTTCAACCTGATCCGCTGGGTCAACGCCCGCACCATCAAGGAAACCCTCAACCCCCCAATCGTCCAGGGCCCCTACCGCGGCGACATCCCCCAGTCAGGCTGGACCCAACCAGACCTCTGACCTGCACATATCTAAGAGAAGTACAGTTACCATAACTGTACTTCTCTTAGATATGTCGTCAGCTATTCTCCGAGCGTTAGTAGGGCAGATCCGCGTCCTCTGCGGCCCCGATGATTCTTCGCCTTCCTTCAGCGCGACGCTCGCGGCGAGCCTGAAAGGCCAGGACATCGGCCAGCCGGACAAGGCGGTGACGGCTGTCGGGGAGGTGCTGCGCGGGGATCTCGCCTTCGTCGAGCAACCGGGTGACAAAAGGACGCGAAACGCCAAGCATCTGGGCGACCTCGTTGGGGGTCAGGCGAGTCTCCACAGCGAGCGCCAGGACGGCGTTGCCCCTGGCCAGGTCATGAATCGCCGCCAGCACCAGCGTGAGCAATGGCTCAGGCAGAACGATGTCCTGGCCATCCGTTCCGCGCAAAACGAGCTGCGCGGCATTCTCGGCGGTGGCCTCAACTCGAGCAAGGAACTCCTGCTCGTCACCATCCGCTTCGACACGTGTCGCATTGGCAAGAACGCCAGTTCGCGACATGACCACTCCCAGCTTGATATCTGCAGTAACTGCAACCCCTTGACTCATCGGACATCGTAGGCTCGGCGCATGGCGTGATGGTCACGGGGCCGCGGCAAGGGTCACCCTCACCGGCCATATCCCCCACCAGGCGCAGGCTCCCGTCCAGGGGCGAACCGCCCTCGAATGCGCCAGTTGATCCGTCTCCCCCAGCCAGGCTGGGGTCCAACCAGAGCTCTGACCTGGGCGAAGAGTGACTGCTAGTCGTACAGGTCGGAGAGGGTGATCAGGTCGACCTCGCCCTGGTCGCGGGTGTGGAGGAGGTCGTCGGTGAAGCCTGTGGCTGAGAAGCAGATCAGGCGGGTTTGGGAGGTGTCGTAGCGGTCGTTGTGGGAGAGCAGGTCGCGGATGCGGCGGAGGCGGTCGAGGTGGCCGATGCCCATGGTGTCGCCCCATTTCGCTTCGCCGATGGCCAGGAGTGGGGGTTTTCCGCCGTCGGCGTGGCCGATCGCGACCACGTCGAGTTCGTGGGTGGTGCGGTTCGCGGGGTCGTTGACGGTTCCTGCGGTGACCTCGACCGGCCAGCCGCCGAAACGGTCCTCGGCGAAGTGCAGGGTCCAGTCGCGGCAGAGGCGCTCGAAATGGGGGCCGAGGACGTTGCCGGTGAAACGCTGCGTGGCGTGCTGCCAGATGCGGTCGGTGGCGGTGGCGCGCATGAGCTGGGGCCAGAACGGTCGCATGATCGTGTGGTAGAAGGTGAGCAGTGGTTCCTTGATCCGGAAATTGGTGCGGTTGCCGCGGAAGGCGTCGCTCTCCCGGACGATGAGGCCCGCGTCCTCCAGAACCGTCAGCGGATGCGAGAGATCGTTGCTCTTGCGGCCGACATAGCCGGCGATACCGCCTCGCCCGTTGTTGCCCTCGGCGATAGCCGCGAGCACGGAGTGGTACATGGCGCTATCTCTCAGGTCGGGTTCTTCGGCCAGGAGATATCGGGCCTCCAGGAACATGGGACTGCCGGGCGACAGCACGGCCCGGACCACCCAGTCGTCGAAATCGCCGAGATCGCGGGGGCGGTCGTAGCGGATCATCTCGGTACGGTAGGCGGGTGTACCGCCGACGACCGCGTGCACCAGCGCCGCCAGGCGGACGTCCTCGATCTCCCAGAATCGGCGTGCGAGCCGGTAGTCGAGGGTGTCCACCGGCAGATCCAGCGACGCCCGCCCGCGAAGCGGCGCGTTGCCCGACAGCAGGCGGCCCATGAACGACATGGCCGAGCCGCACAGCAGCAGCCGGGTCCGCGATTCCACGCGCTCGGCCCGCCGGGGCGCGTAGGCCCCTTGAATGATCGACGGCAGCGCGGGATGTGCCCGGGCAAGGTACGGGAACTCGTCGATCACCACGGGGATCGCCCGATCCCTGCCGATCCGCAGCAGCGCGTCGATGGCGGTCGCCCAGTTCGGCAACACGAACGGAACCACCGGATCCAGATATCTCGTCAGCGCCGCACCCAGCGAGGCCAGGGATTCGGCGTCCGTCGCCTCCTGCGCCGAGAAGTAGAACCCGCCCGCCTCCTGGCACAACGATTCGAGAAGGAAGCTCTTCCCCTGCCGCCGGCGGCCGGACACCACACCCAGCGTCGCCCCGGGCTGTTCATCGCTCGCGAAACGCACCAGGGCCGCCCATTCGCGGTCCCGATCGAACATGTCCGGCGGCTTGCGCATCCACGCTCCAGCTTTGAGAAGTACAGTTATCATAACTATACTTCTCATAGAACACCGCTGGTCAGGCCTAGCTGATGCCCTCAACCCTTCGGCGGCTCCCCGCTGGTTAGGCGGCAGGGCCGCCGCCCGGGGTGATCAACATGGTGACGGGAAACGGCTAGGCCGTGTCCGCCTCCGGCACCAAGGACAAGGCCGGCTCGATCTTCAACTTGATCCGCTGGGTGAACGCCCAGACCATCAAGGAGACCCTCAACCCGCCCGTGGTCCAGGGCCCGTACCGGGGCGATATCCCGCCGTCCGGCTGGACCCCAGCCCGACCCGTCATCCCTCCGATAGGTGCCGAAGGCCGTAAGGTCGGTGGATGGTGTGGCAGGTCCTGTTCGCGGTCATGATCGAGTTCCTTGGGCTGCATCTTGTCGCCCGGGGGCGGGAGGTCATCGTCGTCGCGCGCGGATTCCAGGGCCGCTCGGTGACCAGCCGGGGAGAGGTCGTCCGGTTGCGCGTGAGCCGGGAGGGTGTGCCCCAGAAGCCCCGGTACAGCCACGTCTACCATCCGGTGCTGCGGTTCGTGACGGCGGATGGCGTGCGGGTCGAGGCGGAGTCACCCGTCGGCGCCAACCCGGCCCCCGCCCAGCCGGGAGACGTGGTGGCCATCCGGTACGACCCGGCCGACCCACGCCAGGTACGAATCGACGACCTACGCGGCCGAGGCACCCTGGTCGGCGGCATCCTCATAGGACTGGGCGTCACATTCCTCACGGCGGCTCTCGGCTTGCTCATCCTGGGCTGACGTCCCTGTGAACGATCGCGCGGGAATCGTTCCGGTGGCGACGGGTGCGGTTCTAGTTGCGGCGTGAGGGCTAGTGGATCTGGTGCAGTCCCAGCGGAACGGAAACCACGTCATCCAGGTCGCGCGGCTCAGCGGAATGCGCCGCTGGATCAGGCGCGATCATCAGTTCGAGGCTGGTTCCGTGCTGGTCAGGTGGTTGAGGGTGGCGAGTTGGGCGGTTCTGGATTTGACCATGGCGGTGGCGAGGGTGTGGGCCGTGGGGTCGGTGCCGGATTTGCCTTCGGCTTTGGAGATCAGGGTTACCTGTTCTAGGTGGCCGCGTAGGTGGGCGATGAAGAGGCGGGTGAAGGCGGGGCCGGTGATGGGGGTGATCATGGTCAGGTCGGTTTTGGTGACCATGCCGGGCATGTCGTGGCCCTCGTGGGGGTTGGCGCCGGTGATGCCGGCGCGGGTGAGGATTTCGCGGAGGGCGGGGAGCTCGGCGCGGTGGGCGGTGCCGACCTGGGCGGCCAGGCGGGCCAGGTCGGGGTCGGTGACGCGGCTGGGGGCCTGGTCGAGGAGCTGGAGAAGGCCCTCGTGCATGGGGATCATGAGCTGGGCCCAGGCGATGTCGGTGGCGTTGAGGGTGCCGGTGCTCAGGGGGTCGGGGTTGAGGGTGGCGGAGCTGAGGGTGGTCGGGTTGAGGGTGGTGGTCGCCACCGGCGGCGGGGCGGAGATCTGGGGGGTGACCGCCGCCGGTGACGGCGCGCAGGCGGCCACGAGGAAGGACAGGATCAGCAGGTTTCGCATCGAATGTCCTTCCTCGAGCCGTCGTGCAGGGGTGCCTTCTGGCAATCACCGCAAATGAATGCCGATGAGCGGATTCCTCCGGGCGATCGCGAGGGGATGCCGTCTCGATCAGTAGGTGGTTGTTACGGGGTGCCGTTGGCGCCGCACTTGATGATGGGGCGGATGCAGTCGCGGACGCGGCGTTCCATTTCGGCGACCGGCCAGGCGTTGAAGAAGTCGCCGTGCATGGTGTAGCCGGGGCCGGAGGAGAGGCGGAAGCCCGCCGGGTTGCCGTTGACCGGGTAGCGGAGGACCTGGCGGAGTTTGGGGACCGGGACGGGGTGGGTGGCGGGGCAGTCGCCGTTGACCGGGTAAGCCATGTGGCTCTTGTGGTCGGGTGAGTCCAGCGCCGTGCCGTTCCAGCACTGCGGGAAGTCCAGGTAGGACTCCAGCATGGTGCCCGCGGGGCAGGTCACGAAGTCCTTGCTCGGCGGCACCTGCCCGGCGTGCAGACAGGACCAGCGGGCGGTGGAGCTCGCGTCGGGGGCGGTCGCCTTGGCGTTGCCGGCCACGATCCGCAGGCCCAGCGGGATCGGCTGGGTCCTGGCGATCACGTCGTCCCGTACGCCTTCGCCGAGGTAGTAGAAGGTGGTGCCGGTCGGTTCGACGGGCACGTCGTTGACGTACAGGGTGGGCACCCAGTACGAGGACAGGTCGATCGACGGGTTGCAGTTGCTGGGCGCGTTCTGCAGGTCGGTCAGGGTGGTGAAGGCGTTGGTGACCGTGCTGCCGAAGAAGCTGTGCATGTGCGAGCCGCCGGGCAGGTTGGGGAAGACGATCGGGTCGTCGGGCAGCCGGTGGCTGAACGGGCAGTCGGCCAGGAATTCGGCCACCCGCACGATCGGGCCGCCTCCTCCCCCGCCGCCGGGGCCGTTCACCTGGAACTCCCACAGCGAGACGCCGTACGGGGTGGCCTTGGCGGTGGCGTGCAGGCGTACATAACGGCCGTTGCCGTTGACGTTGTACGTCTGGTTTCCGCCGGTGCCGTTGGTGACGGTGTGGATGGTGGTCCACGTGTTGCCGTCGGGTGAGGTCTGGATGGTGAAGGCGGTGGCGTACGCGGCTTCCCAGTTGAGCACGATCTGGTTGACGGCCTGGGCGGAGCCGAGGTCGACCCGGATCCACTGCGGCACGGAGAAGGTGCTCGACCAGCGGGTGCCGGGGTTGCCGTCGACGGCGGCGCCCGCCGGGGTTCCGCCGTTCTCGACGGAGGAGGCGAGCGTGGGGCGGCCCTGCGAGAGCACCGCGGCAGAGGCCTGTTCCGCCGTGACGAACAGGCTGGTGGCGAGCAGGGCGGTGATGGCGGCGATCAGGGTGGCCAGGCGTAGGCGGGTCCTGCCCGGGACACGGGCGCGGAAGGACATGGTCATGCGAACTCCAGGCATGGGCGGAACAGCCAGGGGGACACACGGGTCGCCGCCGCGTGCTAGGCCCGAGGCCGATTCCTCGGGAGGGCGAATGTCGGGGAGCGCTCCCTGCACGCAAAATGTCCCCTCTGCCACACACTTATGTCAAGAGTTAACTTAACTCTGATGTAATACAACGAACCCTTTGAAGCGGTCCAAAACTCCCGACGAGAGCGCTCTCCAGCCCATACCAGAGCAAGGATATTTGCCCTTTGACATGGACTTATGGCGAAATATCCACCCCATCGCCCCACCCACCGCCAAGCGTCAGCAGAAATCTTGACGTGCGATGAATGCTGAAGAACGGCCGGTTGACACGCCCGAAACCTCGCGTCACCCTGATTGAGGGAGCGCTTTCTTCATGATCCAGAACGTCAGCCGTGCTTGGCCTCGCGGGCCTCGCGTTCGGCGGCGTCCAGCGCCTCGGCCTCCTCGGGGGTGGGGGCGGAGCCGCCGAGATGGGCGGGCTGCCACCAAACGCCCTCGGGGATCTCGGCGTATCCGCGCTGCGCCTTGTCCACCAGTTCGGACATGCGCCGGCGCAGCTCGGCGGTGTGGGCGTCCATGTCCTCGCCGCGCTTGGGGTACATCGGCTCGCCCACCAGGATGGTGATCGGGATGTGCCGCTGGGCGATCGCGCGTTTGCGGCCCTTGGTCCACAGCCGCTGGGTGCCCCACAGCGCGACCGGGATCATCGGCGAGCTGGTGGCCGCCGCCATCCGCACCGCGCCGTTCTTGATCTCCTTGATGGTGAACGAGCGGCTGATCGTGGCCTCGGCGAAGATGCCGACCACCTCGCCCGCCTTGAGCGCGCGCAGCGCCGCCACATACGCCCCCGCGCCCTCGGCGCGATCGACCGGAATGTGGTGCATGCCGCGCATCAGCGGACCGGAGATCTTGTTGTCGAAGACCTCCTTCTTCGCCATGAACCGCACCAGCCGCCCCGACGGGCGGGCGGCCAGGCCGGCGAAGATGAAGTCCAGGTAGCTGATGTGATTGCTGACGAGCACGGCGCCGCCGGTCGTCGGGATGTGCTCGGCGCCGACGATGTCGATCTTCATGTCGAGCATCCGGAACATGGTCCGGAGGGCCCCGATAACCGGGGGGTACACAATCTCAGCCATGCGAGCACCGTAACAGTTCAGTGACCCCGGGATCAGTGACCACGGAACGCCTCCTCCAGCCACCACGACCCGCGGTGCGCGGCCACCTTCGCGTCGACCAGCAACGGCCGCTCGCGCGGGCCCTTGAGCCACTCGGCGACCCCGTGAAGATCTTCTTTCGCCCGTACGGTCAGCGCGTCGCAGCCGAAGCCGCGGGCGATGGCGGCGAGGTCGGCGGGCGGGAACGTGACCGTGCCGAGCGGGAATCCATCCGGGCCGAAATGGTGGACCTCCGCGCCGTACGCCTCGTCGTCGTACACGACGATCACCATGGGCAGGCCGAGGCGGACGACGGTCTCCAGCTCGGCCACGCCCATCAGCGCTCCGCCGTCGCCGAGCGCGGCCACCGGGAGGCGGTCGGGGCGGGCCAGCGCGGCGCCGATGGCGGTCGCCAGGCCGAGCCCGATGGCCTGGAAGGCCTGAGTGAAGACGAAACCACACTCGTCTGGGACGTCCATGAACATGGCCGGATATCCCATGAAATTTCCGGAATCGGTGGCGATGATGCGCTCATCGGGCAGCAAATCGTCCAGCCCAATCGAGAGCGTCCGCGGGTCGATCCTGGCTCTCCTCGCCGAGGCGCCGCACCCTTCGGTCCCCGAGCTTGTCCGGCCCTCCGCTGGCGAATCACCTTGCCCTTCGGTCCCCAAATCGGCCCTGCCCTCCGCTGGCGAATCACCTTGCCCTTCGGTCCCCAAATCGGCCCTGCCCTCCGCTGGCGAACCACCATGCCCACCGGTGTTCGGCGGCGCTTGCGAGTCGCCGGTCCCGTCGGATTCCGCGGAATCGTCCTCTCCGGTGGTTCCCCAGTCGTCGTAGGGGACGTCGCGCCAGCGGCCTTCGCGGGCGAGGCGCTCGGCCAGGCCCGGGGAGCGGTAGCCCATGCGGAAGGTGGTCACGTGGCGGGGGTTCAGCCGGTCCAGCACGTGCTTCGCCGTCTCGCCCACGTCTCCGACGACACCCAGGGTCACCGGCCGGTGGGCGCCGATCGCGCTGGCGTCGTGGTCGACCTGGACGACGGTGGTGTCCGGGCCGATCAAGCTGCCGTGCCGCATCGTCCACATGTTGAGCGCGCAGCCCCAGCCGACGATGAGGTCCGCGTCCTTGATCAGCTCAACGGCCAGCGGCGTGGCGAACCCGCCGCTCACATCCAGGTCCCACGTGCTCCCCCGGAACAGCCCCTTGGCGACAGCCGACGTGGCGAGCAGCGCGCCCACCCGATCAGCCAGCGCCACCAGCTCCATCCGCGCCCCGCGCGCGCCCCGCCCGGCGACGAAAACCGGCCGCCGCGCGCCGAGCAACACGTCGACGAACTCGTCCACACCGCTGATCCCGGAGCTCAAGGCACCGGCGGAACCTTCAACCCCGAAATCACCGGCCACCGAACCATCGGCCTCGAAACCGGCGACCTCCAAAAAGGCGGTCTCAGAGCCGGCACTTCCCGAACCGACAGTCTCCGAACTGCCGGCGTGCGGAACGCCCGTGTCGGACGAACTGACGGAGCCGCCTTCAGTGGAGAGCGCTCCGGGCACCTGCGAACTGGCTGGCGTCGCGAGTGTTTCGATCTCGAGGAGGACGGTCTCCTCGGTGACAGCCGCCTGGGCGTCGAGTGGCAGGTTGAGGAGGACCGCTCTGCCCGTGAGCGCGATCCGATAGGCCCTGACGGTGTCCTCGACCGCGGTTCCGGCGGAGATCCTGATCGTCAGGGCTCCCACGGCAGTGGCGAGGGCCGCTTGGTCCACGTAGAAGTTCGAGCGTGGCGACGTCACCTCTCCGGCCAGCAGCAGGAGTGGTGTGCGGCTTTTGGCCGCTTCGGTGAGGCCGGTCAGCGCGTTGGTCAGCCCCGGTCCCTGATGGACGGTGACCACGCCGACCTCGCCGCTCATCCGCGCGTACGCGTCGGCCATCGTGACCGCGCCGCCCTCATGCCGGGCCGCGACGAACCGCGCACCCCCGTCCACCAGGGCGTTCGTCACATGGAAATTGCCGCTGCCCACCACGCCGAAAGCGGTCCGCACCCCGAGGCGGGCCAGCGTGGCCCCGACCGCCCCGGCGACGTTCACGGTCATCTCTCGACGAGGGCCAGCACTCGCAGCGGGCTGCCGGAGCCGCCGACGATGGGCAACGGCGGGGCCACGACCACGGCGCCGGTGGCCGGCAACCGGTCGAGGTTGCGCAGCTGGGTCAGGCCGTACTTGCCCGCGCCGAGCAGGAAGGTGTGGCACGGGAACGCGGGGTCGAAGGAGTGGGCCGCGCCCGCGTCGGTGCCGACGGTCTCCACGCCGACTCCGGCGATGGAGGTCCGCTCGGCGAGGTAGCGGGCGCATTCCACGGAGATGCCCGGCGTGTGCGGGCCGCTCTCGTTGGCGTTCAGGAATTCGGCCTGGTCATGGGCGTACGCGTCCCAGCCGGTGCGGTAGAGCAGCCAGCCTCCGTCGGGCAGGGCGCCGTGCTCCTTCTCCCAGGCGGCGACGTGATCGACTTCCAGCAGGAAGTCGGGGTCGGCGGCCGATTCGGCGGCGAAGTCGAGCACGACCGCCGGGGCCAGGAAGCGGGACGGCGGGACCTGGGAGACGTCCTCGCCGTCGCGGGCGGTGACCCAGTGGATGGGGGCGTCGAAGTGGGTGCCGGTGTGCTCGCCGGTGGCGATGTTGTTCCAGTACCAGCCAGGGCCGCGGTCGTCGTACCGGCTGATCTCCTGGAGTGTGAACGGGATCGTGTTGCCGAACGGCTCGGGCAGCATGAGGATCGGCGTCGAGCTCGCCAGCGGCGCGGTCAGGTCGATCACCTCGATGGAGCCCGCACGAATGCCCGCCACCAAATCCCGCAAAACCGACATGATTCCTCCGACTGCGCTTATGGCCGCGCCTCCGGCACGGCGGGCTCGGCCGCTCCGTAGCCCGCAGACACAGGAATGGCCAAGCCAGGTGCTTGTCCCCGATCTTCCTACAGCCGATCGGCCACGGTATAGCCCAAGATGAGAGTCTTCTCATCCTGGGCTCAGGTTGGGCTCCTGGAGCGCGGCGAGGATGGCGGCATGAGTCGCCGGATATCGGTTGTGGTGCTCCTGGCCGGGGCGGTCGCCGTCGCGCTCGCCTTCGTCGGAATCGTCTGGGCGGCCGGGACCGGCACCCCTGACCTGGGCGGTCCCGTCGTCGTTACGGCGGCGCCCGCCGGAAAGCCCGCCCCCTCGAAGCCGACACCGGGGACACTGGACCCTGTATCGACAAAGCGCGCGGATCCGGTCAAACCTCCACCGCCGCAGCGAGGTGGGGACGACGATGACGACGACGATGAGGGCGATGACGACTGATCGGCTCGGCGGGTGAGCGCCCGCGCCCGGATCGTGGGCTGGATGTTGCTGCTGGTCGCGCTCGCCCTGTCCGTCTCCCTCTTCGCGACCTGGACGATCCTGCTGGGCCGCCTCGACGACCGAGTGAACGAGGAACTCCGCAACGAGACCATGAAGCTCCGCTCCTACGCGGACAGCGTGGACTCCACGGGCTGGACGGTCTCCAGGCTCCTCGACTCCTACCTCGCGGTCAACGTGCCGGACCGCTGGGAGACCTTCTTCACCCTGGTCGACGCCCGCCCCGACTCGAGAACCGGCGTCACTCCCCCGGTGCGGCTGGACGACGACGAAGATCTGGTGGAGATCCTTGGCGAAGCCACGGTGGCCACCCCCGGACGATGGCAGAGCGCCGCCGGTGAGGTGCGATACGCCACCATTCCGGTACGGGTGACCGGCGACGACCGCAGCGGCCATTTTGTGGTCGCCGTCTTCTACGACCGGCATCGCGAGGAAGTGGTCGAATCCGTGCGCGTGCTCGCCTTCACCGCGCTCGCCGCGCTCGCCCTGGCGGGCGGGGCCGGCTGGTTCGTGGCGGGCCGCGTCCTGGCCCCCGTCCGCCTGGTACGGCAGGCAGCCGCCCAGATCACCGACTCATCCGACCTGACCCGGCGGCTCCGCGTGTCCGGGAACGACGACGTGGCCGCGCTGGCCGCCACCTTCAACCACATGCTGGACCGGCTGGAACGGGCGTTCGCCGCGCAACGCGAGTTCGTCGACGACGCCGGGCACGAGCTGCGTACGCCGATCACCGTGATCCGCGGGCATCTGGAGCTGATGGGCGAGGACGACCAGGCCGAGACGCTGGCCCTGGTCACCGACGAGCTCGCCCGGATGAACCGCATCGTCGATGATCTGCTCACCCTGGCGAAGGCCGGGCAGCCCGACTTCCTCAGTCCCGAGGAGGTGGAGCTGGCGGATCTGACGGTGAGCGTGGTGGCCAAGGCGCGGGCGCTCGGGGATCGGCGGTGGCGGGTGGAGGAGGTCGCCGAGGAGCGGGTGCTGGCGGATCGGCAACGGCTGACGCAGGCGCTGGTGCAGCTGACGGCGAACGCGGTGCGCCATACCCGGGTGGGCGATCTGGTCGCGGTCGGGTCTTCTGTCCGGGACGGGCTGGTACGGCTCTGGGTGCGGGACAGTGGCCCCGGGGTTCCGGCCGAGGACCGGGAGCGCATTTTCGAGCGGTTCGTGCGGGGCGGGAGCCGTACCGGCGAAGGGGCCGGGCTGGGCTTGGCCATCGTGCGGTCGATCGCGGAGAGCCACGGCGGCACGGTCAGGGTGGAGGAATCCCCCGGCGGCGGAGCCCTATTTGTCATGAAATTTCCGTGTAAGGAGGTGTAGGTGAATCGCATTCTGATCGCGGAGGACGAGGAGCGGATCGCGTCCTTCCTGGAGAAAGGGCTGCGCGGGAGCGGCTTCGTGACGACGGTCGTGAGCGATGGGCTGGCCGCCTATGAGCACGCCAGGACCGGAGAGTTCGATCTTCTGATCCTGGACATCGGCCTGCCGCTGAGCGATGGCTTCACCGTGCTCCGACGGCTGCGCGAGTCCCGGGTCGGGATCGCGGTCATCATCCTGACCGCCCGGGACAGCGTCGTGGACACGGTCGCGGGCCTGGAGGGCGGCGCCGACGACTACCTGTCCAAACCCTTCGCCTTCGAAGAGCTCCTCGCCCGGGTACGGCTCCGCCTGCGCTCCGACCGCCTACCCGAAGTGACCGTGCTGAAAGCCGGCGACCTAGCCCTCGACCTGCGCACCCGCCGCGCCCACGCAGCCGACCGCTCCATCGACCTCTCCACCCGCGAATTCGCCCTAGCCGAGGTCTTCTTCCGCCACCCCGACCAGGTCCTGACCCGCGAACAACTCCTCAGCCACGTCTGGGGCTTCGACTTCGACCCCGGCTCCAACGTCGTCGACGTCTACGTCCGCTACCTGCGCCGCAAACTCGGCCACGACCGCATCGAGACCGTACGCGGCACCGGCTACCGCCTCCGCGCCGAGTGAGAACCCTCTCACCAACCCATCACGGTCACCCCACCCCGCCCCCGAATCCTGGAACCAGCCGCGAAAAGCGGCCCAACCTTCCAGGAGCCCACAATGACCGAAACCTTCCGCCCCACCCTCCTCGCCGTAGCCCTCGCCTTGGGCCTGACCACGACCACGGTCGCCCTCACCTACCCAGCCCAGGCGACCCCCCTCTCAGCGATCACCACCGCCGATGACGACGACGACGACCGTGACGACGATGACGACGACGACCGGGCTCGCGGAGGTTCGGACGATGACGATGACGACCGCAGGCCCCGAGGCGGCGTCGACACCGGCCTGGGCGCGACCCAGGACGATGACGACGATGACGACCGCCCGAGCGGCGGCGTGGACACCGGCAAGGGCGGCAGCTCGGACGATGACGACGACCGTCCCAGCGGCGGGGTCGACACCGGAAAAGGTGGCGCATCTGACGATGACGACGACGACCGTCCCCGGGGTGGCGTGGACACCGGCAAGGGTGGTGCCAGCGACGATGACGACGATGACCGCCCGAGTGGCGGGGTCGACACCGGCAAGGGCGGCGCTGCCGGGCTGAGCGACGACGACGAGCAGCCGAGCGGCGGGGTCGAAACCGGGCTTGGCGGGACGGCCGACAGCGGGACGTCTCCGCTGGTTCCGCTGGGGCTGGCCGGGGCGGCCATGATCGCCGGTGGTGGGTTCTGGCTGCGCCGCAAGCTCACCGCGGAGAGCTGACGATGAGCGCCCTGACCGTCAGAGGCGGATTGACCCTCGCCACCGCCACGCTCCTCACGATCGGCTGCGGCACCACCGCCTCCGCCGGCATCCCCGCCGAACTCCCCCAGCCAGTGGCCCTGCAACCCGCGGCCGCCATCCAGAAGGACGTCGCCGACCCGGTACGCCTGAACATCCCCGCCATCGGCGTCTCCACCAAGGTGATCGCCCTCCCCCTGGACCGCGAAGGCCGCCTGGTCGCCCCCCGCCAGTTCGACCGCGTCGGCTGGAACAAGGCGGGCCCAGAACCCGGCGAGAAAGGCGTAGCGGTCATCGCGGGCCACGTCGACTCCAAGACCGGCCCCGCCGTCTTCTACCGCCTCCGCCAACTCTCCAAGGGCGACCGCATCCACGTACATCGCAAGGACGGCACCAAGGTCACCTTCACCGTCCAACGCGTCGCCCGCTACCCGAAGAACCGCATCCCCAACACCACCGTCTACACCGCCAAATCCGGCACCCACCTCCGCCTGATCACCTGCGGCGGCACCTTCGACCGCTCACGGGGCAGCTACCGCGACAACATCGTGGTCTTCGCCCGCTGACCACACCCGGGATCGCCGACGCGACACAGCGTCGGCGATCCTTCCGCGCCACGCGCCGGGGATGCGAGCAGACGAACAGCGTGGGTCGCCCAACCTTGGCGTGCGACCCGCCACAGGATGCGAATCTTTGCCCCAATGTGTGCCGTGGATTTGCGTTCCCTCGGGTTATCCCTACCGATCGCGTGGTTGCGTAGAAACCGAACCGCGCGCCGTTATGCGATTCTCGGGAAACCATTGCGACGCTCCGTCGGCCCCAGGGCGAGCCCCCAGGGCCGGAGACGAATCCGTTACGGAGCGATTCTCATGATCCGAGCACTCGGAACCAGCGTCCTGCTAGCGGTGATCATGCTCACCACAGCGACCCCGAGCCTTCAAAAGGACTGGGGCGATGACGGCTGGGACGACGATTGGGACGACTGGGACGACGACTGGGACGACTGGCGCTACTAGGTAGTCCGCGCCACGACACTGCCGAACAGCGACGCCCCGGAAGGAGATTCCCTGCGGGGCGATGCTGTTCCCACATCGTCCAGCACGATGCCGGCGTCATTGCCGCCGAGCTCCAGGATCATCCGCTTGAGGTCGCTCGCGGCGGCCACCGCCACCCGCTTCCCCGTCTCCGTCGAACCGGTGAAACCGATCTTCCTGGAGACCGGGTGGGCGGTCATCAACGCCCCGAACGGGTCCTTCCTCTGACGACGTTCAGCACGCGCGCCGGGGACCTGCTCGACGGTTGGCGGTACATCCTCGCCGACGCATCGATTCCGACGCTGGGTGGGAAGGGCTGCTCAGCGTCGCCCGGGAAATCGAATGACGACCTCGCCCATCGCCCACGTGGTCAGCGACGGCCCCTTACCAGGTGACCGGAAGCCTGAGCACGCCGTTGATGGGCGACCAGATCTTGAAGGGGATCTCCTCGACCGGCGCCGCCAGGCTGAGCGTCGGAATCCGGCGCAGCAGGGTCTCGAAGATGACCTGGAGCTCGACCCTGGCCAGCTGCTGGCCGATGCACTGGTGCACGCCGTAACCGAAGGCGAAGTGGTCGCGCGCGCCGCGGTGGATGTCGAAGGTCGCCGCGTCCGGATAGTGGGCGTCGTCGCGGTTGGCGGACAAGTTCAGCGGGATGATCCCGTCCCCGGCCGGGATCACCTGACCGCCGATCTCGATGGGCTCGGTGGCCACCCGCAAGACGATCAGGTGCACGATGGTCAGGTAGCGCAGCAGCTCCTCGATCGCGGCCGGGATGAGCGCCGGGTTCGCGCGCAGCTCGGCGAGCTGGTCCGGGTGCTGGAGCAGGGTCAGCGTGCCGAGCGCGGTCATGCTCGCGGTGGTGTCATGACCGGCGACGATGAGCACCAGGCCGCTGTTGATGATGTCCTGGTGGGTGATGACCCCGTCGCGGGCGGCCAGGACGAGCCGGCCCAGGATGTCGTCGCCGGGGTCCTCCTGGGCCTGCTTCTCGGCCGCCAACTCGCCGATGTACGCCCGCAGGCTCGCATTGGCCCGCAGGGCGCGCGGAAGTGCCTCGGGGTCGGTGACGTCGGTGGCGTTCAGCAGCTCCTCGGCGGCCGTGTTGAAGAACGCGCGGTCCGCCGCCCGCACGCCGAGGATCCAGCTCAGCACGGTGGACGGCACCGGCAGCGCCAGGTGCTCCACCAGGTCGACCGGCCGGTCCGGCTGGGCGAGCATCGCGTCGATCGTCTCGTCGACCAGGCACTGGATGTCAGGGCGGAGCGACTCCACCCGCCTGACCATGAAGTTCTTCGACAGCAGGCGGCGGAACAGGGTGTGCTCCGGCGGATCCATCCGCAGGAACGAGCGCTCGTGCTCGGCCGGCACGAAACCGAAGTTGGGGAACCCGGGATCGCGGGAGTCGGCGCTCACCCGGGGGTCGGCCAGGATGGCCCGGACATCGTCGTAGCGGGTGACCAGCCAGGCCCGCTTGCCGCCGGTCAGCGTGACGCGGACCACCGGGTTCTCCGCGCGCAGCCGGGCATAGGCGGCCGGCGGATCAATGACCGGCCGGGGCCAGGGGAAGATCTGGGCGAGGGTCGAGGACAGCGTCTCCGTCATGGTCGCCTCGACATGCCCACCAGTGTGCCAGGTGCCAGCTCCTGAAGATCGCCGGTAATGCCGTCTTGACGGCGCGAGCCAGGCGATTTAACTTCTATGAAATCGTGTTCGACATTGTCGAACAATGTTCACGCCAGTTCTGGACGGTGTCATGAGCGACTCCCCCACCACCCCCCAGAAGCTCCTCGCCGAACTCCTGGGCACCGCCTTCCTCGTCTACGTCGGGGCGGGTTCCGCCGCCGCGACGGGCGTCATCGCCGCCGGCACCCAGGTGCCCTTCTCGATGGCCCAGCTCGGGGTGATCAGCTTCGCCTTCATGCTGGTCATCGTGGGCACCGTGTACGCGATCGGCCACATCTCCGGCGGTCACATCAACCCGGCCGTCACCCTCGCCCTGGCGGCGACCGGCAAGTTCCCCTGGCGCGAGGTCCCCGGCTACATCGCCGCCCAGGTGGTCGGCGCGGCCACGGGGGCCCTCGCCATCTTCGTGACCCTGGGCGCCGACGCCGCGAAAGCCGCCGGCGGCGGAGTCACCACGTACGCGGCGGAAACGGGCTTCCTGCGCGGCACCCTGATCGAGGCGATCGGCACCTTCATGCTGGTCTTCGTGATCTTCGGGGTGATCGATCGCAGGGCGGTGCCCGGCTGGGCGCCGATGGCCATCGGATCCATCGTGTTCGCGATCATCATCATCGTGGGCCCCGCGACCGGCGCCGCCATCAACCCGGCCCGCTACGTCGGCCCGTTCCTGGTGACCGCGGCGTTCGGCGGCACGGTCGGCTGGGACCAGCTGCCCGCGTACCTGATCGGTGACTTCGCCGGTGGCCTGCTCGGCGCGCTCGCCTACCTCGGGCTTGCCGTCGCGCGCGACAGGGCAGAGGTTGAGAGCACGACTCCAGTGAGGACGGCACCGTGAAGAAGCTCATCAACAGCGTCGACTCCGTGGTCACCGACGCCCTGACCGGCATCGCCGCCGCGCACCCGTCGCTCCGCGTGGACCTCGACAACAAGATCATATTCAGGGCGGCGGGTCCGCGCCCCGGAAAGGTCGGCCTGGTCTCGGGCGGCGGCTCCGGCCACGAACCCCTGCACGGCGGTTTCGTCGGGTACGGCATGCTCGACGCCGCCTGCCCCGGAGAGGTGTTCACCTCCCCCGTGCCCGACCAGATGATCGAAGCCACCAAGGGCGTGCACGGCGGCGCGGGCGTCCTGCACATCGTCAAGAACTACACCGGCGACGTCTTCAACTTCGAGATGGCCGCCGAGCTGTGCGGCGACGAGGGTGTGGAGGTGGTCAGCGTGCTCGTCAACGACGACGTGGCCGTCCAGGACTCGCTCTACACGGCGGGCCGCCGCGGCACCGGCGCGACGCTGTTCGTGGAGAAGATCGCCGGCGCCCTGGCCGAGACGGGCGCCTCGCTCGCCGACGTGGCCAGGATCGGCCGCGAGGTCAACGAGCGCAGCCGCTCCTTCGGCGTCGCCCTCACGCCCTGTACGGTCCCCGCCGCCGGGAAACCCACTTTCGAGCTCACCGAATCCGAGATCGAGCTGGGCATCGGCATCCACGGCGAGCCCGGCCGGACCCGCGCCGCGCACGCCGAGGCGCGGGAGATCGTCCGGGTGGCGATGGACGCGATCAACGACGACCTTCCGGTCTCCGGAGAGCTCCTGGTGCTGGTCAACGGCATGGGCGGCACGCCGCTGATGGAGCTCTACATCGCGTACGCCGAGGTCGCGGCCTACCTCAAGGAGAAGGGGGCCACCGCGGTACGCAGCCTGGTCGGCAACTATGTCACCAGCCTCGACATGCAGGGCTTCTCCGTCACCACCTGCGCCCTGACCGAGGAACTCACCCACCTTTGGGACGCTCCGGTCGAGACCCCGGGGCTGCGCTGGGGCCGCTAGTCAGACCGATTCCGATCCACCACAAATCAGGAGCTGCCGTCGGAACGGAGCGCAGCTTCGAACCGCCACAACCAGGAATTACCGTCGTCGGAGCAGAACGCGGCTTCGATTCACCCCAAACCAGGAACTGCAGTCGGAGCGCAGCTTCCGATCCACCGCAAGCCAGGAACTGTCTTATTTGGTTCCTCGACACCGTGGCCGAGCCGTTCGTGGACTCGGCCACGGTCCGGCCTCGCAGCCGGCACCGATCTCTCGTTGGCCATCCCCCACCCTGCGTGCCGTAATGTCCGCCGGGTGGGGGCATAACTCGAAATATCCGTCACATTGCGTGCATACAGACCGGGAGCTCTCTTGGACACCTCGTTCTTCGTCGCCTGGATGGAGGAGATCGCGACAGCCGTACAGGCTCAGCGTGATCATCTGACCCAGCTGGACGCCGCCATCGGGGACGCCGATCACGGTTCGAACCTGGATCGCGGCTTCGGGGAGGTCCGGCGGGCTCTGGCCGACTCGCCGCCGGAGACGCCCGGGTCGGCGCTGCTGCTCGCGGGGTCCACGCTCATCCGCAAGGTCGGCGGCGCGTCCGGCCCCCTGTACGGGACGGCGTTCCGCCAGATGGGCAAGTCCCTCGGGGATGTTCCAGACGTTTCGCTCGCCGAGTTGTCGACCGCGCTGGACGCCGCCCTGGCCGGGGTGCAGAAGCTGGGCGCGGCCGTGGAGGGCGACAAGACGATGGTGGACGCGCTCGCTCCGGCGGTGCGGGCGCTGGCGCAAGCCGTACAGGAGGGGGCGAAGCCCGAGGACGCGCTGAGCGCGGTCGCGGCGGCGGCGCAGGAAGGGGCGCGGGCCACCATTCCGCTGCAGGCCCGCAAGGGCAGGGCCAGCTACCTGGGTTCGCGCAGCGCCGGTCACGAGGACCCCGGCGCGGCCTCCACCGCGCTGGTGCTGAGCGCGCTCCGGACGGCGGGATTCCGGACATGGTAGGCATCGTGCTCATCTCCCACAGCCCCCAGCTGGCCGTCGAAGTGGCCGAACTCGCCGCCCAGATCGGCGGCAGGGACGTCCCCATCGCGGCGGCCGGCGGCACCGACGACGGCCGCCTCGGCACCAGCATCACCAAGGTCGCCGACGCCATCGCCACCGTCGACCAGGGCGACGGCGTCATCCTCCTGATGGACCTCGGCAGCGCCGTCCTCACCGCGAAAACCCTCCTCGACGAACACCCCCGCCCCCGGGTCTTCCTCGCCGACGCCCCCTTCGTCGAGGGCGCCATCTCCGCCCTGGTCACCTCAGGCGGAGGCGCCGACGTCAAAGCCGTCCTCACCGCCGCCGAGGAAGCCCGCCACATCGGCAAGCTCTGATCCCCTCCTGCTTAAAACGCCCAATGCCGCAGCCGCTCTTGGCGCCGGTGCGGCGAGAACCGCCACCTGCGTGAACGGCGCCGGATAACGGCGAGTAACGCGACGACCTGCTCATTCTGTTAGGCGCTACGTGATCCCATCCCCAGCCAGATCGCAGGTCACCCGTAGGCGGATGTGCTCCGGGGCGCCCCGAGGTCACGAGAGAGCGCCCGGGCCGACTCCCGCACCGCCAGCAGGAGATCGTTCCGGCGAACCCCGAGCAGCCGTTCGGCCGGCCCCACCACCCCGATCGCCCCCGCGACCACCCCGCCCCTGGTGAAGACGGGCGCCGCGATCCCCGCGTCCCCCAGCGCCGCCTCCTGATCCTCCACGGCCATCCCCGTCCGCCGCACCGCGGTGAGCGCCTCCTCCAACTGCTCCCGTTCCGTCCGCGTCTGCCCCGTCAGCGCGACCAGCGGCTCCTCGAACAGCTCCTCAATCCTCGGGTGATACGCCGCGATGGCGTGCCCCAGCGCGCACGCGTGCCACGGAATGGCCGCCCCCACCTCCAGGATCTGCATCATGTCGTCCGGCCGGAACACGTGATGCAACACGATCACCCGCGACCCCGACAACGTCGCCACCCACACCGACTCATTGGCCCGCTGCGCCAGCGAATCCGCCCACAACAGACTCCGCGCCCGCAACTCCGACCCATCCAGATACGCGTTCCCCAACTGCAGCACCGCGGGCCCCAGCGCGTACTTCCCCGTCTCCGCGTCCTGAACGACCAGCTCATGCCGCTCCAGCGTCCGCAACAACCCATGCACCGTCGGCTTCGCCAGCCCCACCCGCTCCGAGATCTCGGTAACCCCCAACCGAGGCGCCCCCGCCCCCAGGGCCCGCAGAATCAACGCCGCCCGCTCCACAGACTGGATCACGGTTCGATTATGCCGAACAGAGTTCACTTCCCGAGCCCGAGGGCCTCCGCCCAGATGTCACTTATGCCGGAAGTACACGAACAGGCGGCCGTGGTTCTTGGCGTCCTTGTCGATGCGGTGGTAGAGGGCCTTGATGTGTTTCTGGTCGAGGAAGCGGAGGACCTTCTTCTTCAGCTGGCCGGAGCCCTTGCCGGGGATGATCTCGACTTCGGTGGCCTTCTTGGCCAGGGCCTCCTGGATGATCGCGTTGAGGGCGCGGTCGATTTGGTCGCCCTTATTGAAGATGTCGTGGAGATCCAACTTCAGCTTCATGCGATGAGTGTAACTCGCGCCCAAAATTGCCACCCACCATGTCAAATCGGCATCTAGCGGGGGAAATGGTGGCTAGTTAAACTCCCCATCAGGCCTGGACTACCGCCAAGCGGTGGTCAAGCCGTCGTCAACCACTGGGGAGGGTTGAGTCTCTTCCGTGCGCCCTGAAGGCGCCTGCCGGGGGTGGCGCGACGCCTCTTTGCTGTGCGACGAGTCCCGCAGTCCCTGATGGAGGTTTCGTGTCAAGGAAGCCACGTTCGACAAGGCACTTACGTCTGACCGGCGTCGCGGCCGTTCTCGGCCTGGTCGCGGCAATGGTCCCGGCAGGGTCGGCGACGGCGGATCCCACCCCGTCGCCGACTCCCTCGTTCACCGCGATCCCGCTGGGCGATCCTGAGCTCGTGTACGGCGCCAAGTCGGCCACCGGGCAGCTGGCGAAGAGCGATGAGAGCCTGCTGAAGTCGAGCTCCTCGGAGCCCGTGAACGTTGTCGTGAAGCTGGACTACGACTCGCTGGCCGCCTACAAGGGCGGGTTGAGCGGGCTGCCGGGCACCAGCCCGGCGGTGACCGGGGAGGATCTGGACCCCGGCAGCGCGGACGCCAAGAAGTACGTCAAGCACATCGAGGGCATAGAGAACAAGTTCCTGGCCGCCCTGCCCGAGGAGGTCGCGGGCGCGAAGGTCGGCCAGAAGCTGCGCACCGTGTACGGCGGCGTCGCGCTCACCCTGCCCGCCAACGAGGCGAAGGACCTGCTGAAGCTGCCGGGTGTGGCGGCCGTGCAGGAGGACACGCTGGAGAAGCCGCTGACGGACTCCAGCCCGGACGCCATCGGCGCCACCCCCGTCTACAACGAACTCGGCGGCGCGCCGTCCTCCGGCAAGGGTGTCATCGTCGGCATCCTGGACTCGGGGGCGTGGCCGGAGCACCCGTCCTTCGTGGAGACCGCCGAGATCCCGGCTGTCCCGCCGAAGGCCGACGGGACGCCGCGTACCTGTAACTTCGGCGACAACCCGCTGACCCCGGCCTCGGACGTGTTCGTGTGCAACCGGAAGCTGATCTCGGGCCAGCCGTTCCTCGCCACCTACAACGCGCTCGTCGGCGGCGACGTCTACCCGACCAGCGCGCGTGACTCCAACGGCCACGGAACCCACACCGCCACCACGTCGGCGGGCGGGCCGGTGGCGGACGCCAACCCGCTCGGCATCTCGCGCGGGAAGATCCACGGCATCTCGCCCGCCTCGCACGTGGCCGTCTACAAGGTCTGCGGCGCGGAGGGCTGTTTCTCCACCGACTCGGTCCAGGCGATCGCGCAGGCCATCCTGGACGGCGTGAAGGTGATCAACTTCTCCATCTCGGGTGGCGCGAACCCGTACAGCGACGCGGTCGAGCTGGCGTTCCTCGACGCCTACGCGGCCGGCGTCTTCGTGGCCGCCTCGGCGGGCAACTCCGGGCCGGGCGCGGGCACGACCGACCACCGCGGTCCCTGGCTGACCACGGTGGCCGCGTCCACGCAGAAGCGCACGTTCGAGTCGACCATCACCTTCACCGGCGGGCCGACGATCAAGGGCTCCTCGATCACGGCCGGCATCGACACGGCCGCGCCGGTGGTTCTGGCGTCGGCGCCGCCGTACAGCGACCCGCTGTGCATCAACCCGGCGCCGCCCGGCCTGTTCACCGGGAAGATCGTGGCGTGTGAGCGCGGGCCCAACCGGGTGCTGAAGGGCTTCGCCGTCAGGCAGGGCGGCGCGGTCGGCATGATCCTCTACAACAGCACGCCGCTGGACATCATGACCGACAACCACTGGCTGCCGGCCGTGCACATCGACAAGCCGGCCACCGACGTGATGCTGGCGCACCTGGCCGCCACGCCCGGCGCGACGGCCACGTTCACCCAGGGTACGAAGGCCAACTGGCAGCGTGACTCGATCACCACGTTCTCCTCGCGCGGGCCGGGCGGGGACTTCCTCAAGCCGGACGTGACCGCGCCCGGCCTGCACATCCTGGCCGGGACCACGCCGACGCCGGAGTCGCCGCTGGAGGGCCCGCCCGGCAACCTGTTCCAGGTCATCGCCGGCACCTCGATGTCCTCGCCGCACGTGGCGGGCGCGGCGGCGCTGCTGCGCTCGCTGCACCCGGACTGGACGCCGGGGCAGGTCAAGTCGGCGCTGGAGACCACGGCGCGGACCAACGTCACCAAGGAGGACCGGGTCACCCCGGCCGACCCGTTCGACACCGGCGGCGGCCGGATCGACCTGGGCGAGGCCTACGACGCGGTCCTCACGCTCGACGAGACCGCGGCCAACTTCATGGCCTCGGCGGACGACCCGCTCAACCGGATCGACCTCAACCTCCCGTCGATCAACGCGCCCACCATGCCGGGCGTGATCACCGCCAAGCGCACCGTCAAGAACGTCACCGACGAGACCGTCTCCTACACCGCGCGCGGCAAGACCACCAGCGGCGCGTCCATCACGGTCTCGCCGGCGGAGTTCGACGTGCCGGCGGGCGGGAGCGTCGAGCTGACCATCACGATCAGCGCGCCGGCGCTGCCGGACGGGCAGTACTTCGGGGAGATCGACCTCCGGCAGGAGGACGGGAACAAGGACCACCGCCTGCCGGTGGCGTTCTTCCGCAAGGAGGGCGCGATCCCGCTCGAGCAGAGCTGCGCGCCGTCCACCATCGTCCGCAACGCCGGCGAGTCCACCTGTACGGTCACCGTCCAGAACGACACGCTGGAGGACACCGAGCTCACCGCTACGAGCACGCTGAATTCCAAGCTCCGCCTCAACAGCGTGACCGGGGCCACCATGGTGGACACCCAGACCGCCACCGTCCAGGAAACGCTCTCCGGCAGGCAGCCCGACCGGCCGGTCATCGCCCCCGGCGAGTTGTTCGGCTACCTCCCGCTGGACGCGTTCGGCGTCACGCCGATACCGGTCGGGGACGAGCAGGCGCTGAACTTCACCGTCCCGGCGTTCCAGTTCGCCGGGCAGACGTTCACCCGGATCGGCGTCACCTCCAACGGGTACGCGGTGGCGGGCGGCACCAACGGCTCGGCGGACATCCAGTTCACGCCGCAGTCGCTGCCGGACGCGGCCCGGCCGAACGGCGTGCTGGCGCCGTTCTGGACGGACCTCGACGGCACGGGCGCGCCCGGCATCCTCGCCACCACGCTCACGGACGGCGTCAGCGACTGGATCGTCCTGGAATGGCGGCTCAACCTGTTCGGTACGAGCAGCCAGCGGGTGTTCCAGCAGTGGATCGGCGTCAACGGCGTCGAGGACATCACCTACACCTACCCGGGCGCACTGCCCTACCCGGGTGACGCGTACGGGCTGACCGTGGGCGCCGAGAACGTCGACGGCTCCGCCGGAAGCCAGATCCCGGCCGGCACCGGGGTCACCTCGGACTACCGGGTCACCAGCACGCCTGGCGCTCCCGGTGAGTCGCTGACGTACACGTTGAAGGTGAAGGGCGTGGCCGGCGGCACCGGCACGGTCACCACCGAGACCTCCACCGACCAGGTGAAGGGCATCACCGTGGAGGTGGACAACATCACCGTCCAGTAGCAGCGCAGACGGGCCCGGCGGATCATCCGCCGGGCCCGTCCCGTGCTAGCGAGGTTCAGCCGCGCAGGTAGCCGACCAGGTGCTCCCGTTCGGATTCCAGTTCCTCGATGGCGCTCTTGACGACGTCGCCGATGCTGACGATGCCGACGAGCCGTCCGTCCCGTACGACGGGGACGTGCCTGATCCGATGGTTGGTCATGGTCTGGCGGAGGTCCTCCACGTTGGCGTCCGGGGCGCAGGTGCGCACCTCGGAGGTCATGATGGAAGAGACCGGTCCGCCCAGGACATCCGAGCCACGCTGGTGGAGATGCCGCACGACATCACGTTCCGAGACGATTCCAGCGATGGCGGCTCCGTCCTCGGACACCACCACCGCGCCGATGTTCTGCTCCGCGAGTACGCCGAGCAACTCCGCGACCGTGGCTTGCGGAGTCACGGTGACGACACCGGCTCCCTTACCCTGCAAGATCGTACCGATCAGCAACCGACACCACACCCTTCCTGCCGGGGGTACAGGTGGGGATCCCCTTTTCGGATCCCGGCTAAGCGTCCGAAAAGGCAAATCCTGTCCACACAGGGGACAACCCTCAATGACCCTGCGTCAAGGCTCCTGGCTGCCCACTTTCGGCAGCGTGAATCCCCGCTACCCCCTGTAGTTCACTTGATCGACACACGGCTTCCTTAGGCTGGGGTGATGCGCGCCCCTCTGGTCGTCGCCGGTTACACCGACGAAGTCCTCGACGCCGTCGGCGGGACGCTCACCGAAGCGGAACAGGACCGGGCCGGACGTTTCACCCGCAAGCAGGACCGCCTCGACTTCGTCGCCGCCCACCTGCTGGTACGGCACTGCGCGGCCGAAATCCTCGGCGCGC
The DNA here is from genome assembly GCF_009687885.1 of Acrocarpospora pleiomorpha. Taxonomy (GTDB): domain Bacteria; phylum Actinomycetota; class Actinomycetes; order Streptosporangiales; family Streptosporangiaceae; genus Acrocarpospora; species Acrocarpospora pleiomorpha. The sequence continues at coordinate 203,680 of NZ_BLAF01000005.1, read as the reverse complement.
GCGCCTGCGTGCTCACCCTGGTGCAGTCCTGCGAACGCTGCGGCCGGGCCCACGGCCGCCCGTCCATCGCCGAGGCCCCCGAACTGTCGGTCAGCCTCGCCCACACCGCCGGATACGTGTCGGCCGCCGCAGGCCTGGGCAAGGTGGGCGTGGACGCCGAGCACGCCACCTCGGGCCTGGCCGACGAGAACCTGATCGCGCTCGCCCTCACTCCCGCGGAAGCCGACCTGGTCGGCCTCGACAACCGCAAGCTGATCCGCCAGTGGGTCCGCAAGGAGGCCCTGGTCAAGCGGGGCGAGCTCGCCCTGGACCGGCTCCGCGAGGTGGACCTGTCCAAGCTGCCCTTCGAGGGCGGGAGCCACCAGTGGGACGGCCGCCACCTGCTGGAGTGGACGGCGGGCACGGTGATGGCCACCGCGATCTTCAACGAGCCGGGCGAGCTCCGCCTGATGGGCGGATGAAGTGATATCGGCCGATCCTCCGGATCGGTGGGCCGGGGTACGCGGCAGGCGTACACGATCTTTATGCTGGAGGAATGGCAGATCCCCGCTGGCTGAGCCCAGCTGAGCAGTCGGCCTGGCGTGCCCACCTGGCGGCGCACCGGCTCCTCACCCACCGGCTCGACCGCGAGTTGCAGGAGCACGGGCTGTCGTTCAACGACTACGAGATCCTGGTCAACCTCTCGGAGAGCCCGGAACGGCGGATGCGGATGAGCGATCTGGCCGACGCGACGATCCAGTCCCGCAGCCGGCTGTCCCACCAGATCTCCCGGATGGAGGCGGCGGGCCTGGTGACCAGGGAGAACTGCGAGGACGACCGGCGGGGCACGTTCGCGGTGCTGACCGGCGAGGGCTGGGACACCATCCAGCGGGTAGCGCCGGATCATGTGGCGGGGGTGCGCCGCCATTTCATCGACCTGCTCACTCCGGCGCAGGTGGCGGAGCTGGAGGAGATCTACACCCCGGTCATCGCCAAGCTTCAGGGCAAATAGCCCGCGCCCCGCATGGCCCGGGAGTGGCTACTATCCGGCTGTGCGAAGAATCCTCTGGACGATCCTCTCCGGCGCGAGCCTGCTGTTCGGGGCGGCGTGCAGCTCCTCCGATCTGCCGTCGGGGCCCGATCTGCTGGTGAAATCGGGCGCCGCGATGGCCGCCGTCAAGACGGTCGCGTTCACGCTGACCACGGAGGGCAAGCCCGCCGTGCAGGTGCGGCGAGCCGAGGGCAGCCTGACCCGGGCCGGGGACGCGAAGGGCTCGATCCAGATCGAGCTGATCGGCACGCTCCAGGAGCTGGAGTTCGTGCTGGTCGGCGAGGACGTCTACCTGAAGGGCCCGACCGGGGGTTACCAGAAGTCGATGACCCGGGCGCAGCTGGCCGCCTTCTACGACCCGGGCACGGTGATCTCGGGCGTGCCGGAGCTGCTGGCCACCGCCCAGGAGGTCACGGTGGAGGGCGAGGAGGGCAACGCGTACAAGGTGGGGGTGAAACTGCCGCCGGAGGCGTTGAAGAAGGTGGTCCCCGGCATCACCCAGACCGCGCAGGGCACGCTGCTGATCGACAAGACGTCCAGCCGCCTGACCAGGATCGACCTGCCGGTCACCGGCGGCACGATCACCGTCGCGCTGTCCGACTACGACGCGCCGCTCACCGTCACCGCTCCCCCGCTGTCGTGAGCGGGCCGGTCAAGAGCGCGCTGCGCGGCCGCGGGGTCGCCCTCGGGGTCGGCGGCGCGGCCGTGCTGCTGGCGGCGCTGGACGCGTACGTGGTGGTGACGGTCCTGATCGACATCGCGGCGGACGTGGACGTGCCGGTGAACCGGCTGGAGCGGGCGACGCCGATCGTGACCGGGTTCCTGCTCGGCTACGTGGCCGCGATGCCGTTACTCGGCCAGCTCTCCGACCGGTACGGCAGGCGCCCCCTCATCCACGCCTGCCTGGCGGGCTTCGCGGCCGGCTCCCTGATCACGGCCCTGGCGGACTCGATGCCGCTGCTGGTGGCGGGGCGCACGCTGCAGGGCGTCGCGGGCGGGGCGCTGCTGCCGATCACGATGGCGCTGATCGGCGACCTGTGGGAGGCCAGGACCCGGCCGGTCGCGCTCGGGGTGGTCGGGGCGGCGCAGGAGCTCGGCAGCGTGCTCGGCCCGCTGTACGGCGCCGCTCTCGCCGCGCTGCCCCTGTTCGGCTGGCGGACGATCTTCTGGGTCAACCTGCCGCTGGCGCTGGCGGCGGCGATCGCGGTGCAGCGGTGGGTGCCCGGGACGAGAGATAACGGGCGGGAGCCGTACCAGCGGGTGCGGATCGACGTGGTCGGCGGGTCGCTGCTGGCCGTGGCCTTGGGGCTACTGGTGGCGGGGCTGTACAACCCGACGCCGGAGAGGACCGTGCTGCCGTCGTGGGGGCTGCCGTGCGTGGTGGCGGGCGCGGTGGTGCTGGTCGTGTTCGTGGGGTGGGAGATCAGGTCACCGGTGCGGCTGCTGGACCTGTCGGGGGTGCCGAAGCGGCCGTTGCTGGCCACGCTCGGGGTGAGTTTCCTGGCGGGGGCCGCGCTGCTGGTGACGCTGGTGGACGTGCAGCTGGTGGCGCAGACGCTGCTGGGCGTGGATCCGGTGGGCGGCGCGCTGGTGCTGACCAGGTTCCTGATCGCGCTGGCGGTGGCGGCGCTGGCCGGGGGGTGGCTGGCGCGGCGGTTCGGGGAGCGGCTGGTGTCGGTGGCCGGGCTGGCCATCGCCGTCGCCGGATATATCAGGATCTGGCAGTGGCCGGTCGAGCTTGGGGATCATCTGACCCGCGTCGACGTGGACCTGGTCGTGGCCGGGCTCGGTCTTGGGCTGGTGATCGCGCCGGTCTCCTCGGCGGTGCTGCGGGCGGTTCCCGCGCAGCGCCACGGGGTCGCCTCCGCGGCGGTGGTGGTGGCCCGGATGATGGGCATGCTGCTGGGCGTGGCCGCCGTGTCCGCCTGGGGGTTCCACCGCTTCCAGTCGCTGACCGCGGAGCTGGACACGCCGCTGCCGTTCGGCGTCGCCGCGGACGAGTTCGCCCGGCGGCTGGCCGAATACGAGGCCGCGGTGAAGGCGGCCCTGCACACCGAGTACTCGGAGATCTTCCTCATCACCGCCGTGCTGTGCGCGGCCGGCGCGGTGGCGGCGCTGGCGATGCCGGGCAAATCTGAGTAGGGGGATGCTCAAGCGGGGATCCCGCCCGCCGGACACGATCGACATGTGCGTCCGAATCCGACCGGATATTTCCCGGTCAGAGCAGGACACGCGTCCCGTGCACTCGGGACGCCGGGTGGCACACGCTAAGCCGGTAGCGCCCCGCCGGTAGCCGGGGCCGTCGATACGTGGTTCAGGAGCCCCTCCATGCGCAAGGTCTTTTTCTGGTTCTCGGTGCTGACACTGGTGGCGGTGCTGGCCCAGTTCTACTTCGCCACCTTCGGCGCCTTCGAGCGTCCCGTGCCGGCCCTAGGCGCCGAGGACAGCGCGATCATGCCGCACGTCATCAACGGCACCATGATCATTCCGTTGCTCTCGATCGTGCTGACCGTCATCGCGGCCATCGCCAAGGTCGGCCGCCAGCTGATCTGGCTGTCGATCACGCCGTTCGCCCTGGTCGCCGTGCAGCTGTTCGTGATCTTCGAGATCGCCGGCCTGCTGGGGGCGACCGAGGACAAGACCACCACCGCCAGCCTGTTCGTGCTGGGCTTCCACGCCCTGGACGGGGTCGCGATCCTGTTCGTGGCCGTGACCGTGGTCCGCAAGGCCCGCGCCCTGGTCAAGGGCCAGGTGGCGGAGCCGGTGGCCGTGCGCGCGTGAACACCGGCCAGCTGATCGGCCTCGATCAGATCCTGCTCATCCTGGTCGCCGGGCTGTGGGCGGCGTCGGCGGGAGTCGCCGTCGCCGCCCTGCGGGGCGCCGCCAGGAACCTGGCCCCGATCGCCGCGGCGCTGATCGCCGCGGCGATCGTGCTGACCGCCCTGCGCGGGCTGACCACGGCGGGGCTCGCCGCGGCGGGCTGGTGGTTCGCCGCCGAGAAGATCATCCTGGCGATGCCGCTGGTGATCGTGCCCGGCCTGGCGACGGCGGCGGTCACGCTGCCCGCCCTGATCCGGTTCTGGCGGCACGGGAGCCCGCTCGAACCCGCCGGGACGCTGCCCGTGGTGCTCGCCGCCATCGGGGCGGTCGCCGGGGTCGCGTGCGACCTCGTGATCTCCTACCCCGTCACCGTGTCCGCGGCGATCGTGGTGCTGCTCGCCGCCGGGGGCGCGTCGGCGCTGGCCTGGCGCGTCCTCTCGGGGCGTACGGGCGACCGCTGGCGAACGGCGGGCACGGCGGTGGTGCTGCTCGCGGCTTCCTGGGCGATCTCCGGCAGCTGGTCAGGGAGCGCGTTCCACGCGGGCCACGGCGCGAGCGCCACCGGCGTCTCTGTCGCCTCCCTCGTCGGCGCGCCCACGCCCGGAGCTGCCAAGTTCACCCTGACCGCCAAACCCGCCACGCTCAAGCTGCCCTTGGGCCGTACCTTCGAGGCCTGGACCTTCAACGGCCAGTCTCCGGGGCCGACGCTGCGGGTCAAACAGGGCGAGTTCGTGGAGCTGACGCTCCGCAACGAACTGCCCGGCCAGGCGGTCACCATCCACTGGCACGGCTACGACGTGCCCAGCGGCGAGGACGGCGTGCCCGGCGTCACCCAGGACGCGGTCCTGCCCGGCGGCTCGCACGTCTACCGTTTCCAGGCCACCGACCCCGGCACGTACTGGTACCACAGCCACCAGAACTCCAGCCTCGCCGTCGCCAAAGGCCTGTACGGCCTGCTCATCGTGGACCCCGCCCCCGGCGACCACACCCTCGCCCTGCACACCTACGGCGGCCTGACGATGGCCCTGGACGGCCGGCCGCCCTCCGACACGCTGGTGAAGACTGCCCTTCCCCCGGGCAGTCCGGTACGGCTCCGCGTGGTCGACACCAACAGCCTCCCGGTCGAGCTGGGTCTCACCGGGGTTCCGTACCGGCTGGCGGCCGTGGACGGAACGGACGTGCCCGGCGCGACCGACCTGACCGGGAACCGGCTGCGGCTGGCCGCGGGCGGCCGATACGACCTCACCTTCACCATGCCCTCCGGCCCCGTCTACCTCGACGTCGAGGGCCATCCCGGCCTGCTCATCAACGGGGAGGTCCCGCCCAAGCCCGCGTCAGGACCCCTGGTCGACATCACCACCTACGGCTCAGGGACGCCGGTTCCCACCGAATTCGACCAGGAGATCACCTGGGTGCTCGACCGCACCCTCGCGATGGTCGACGGCAGGCCAGCGCTGGCCTACACGGTCAACGGGAAGGGCTTCCCGAACATCCCGACCCCGCTGGTGAAGAAGGGCGAGAAGGTCCTGATCCGGGTCGTCAACCGGAGCTCCGACACCCATCCGATGCATCCGCACGGCCACCACGTCCAGGTGCTGTCCAGGAACGGCGTGCCCGCCAACGGGGTCTGGATGGACACCTTCGACGTCCAGCCGGGCGAGGTGTGGGAGGTGGCGCTGACCGCCGACAATCCAGGCGTCTGGATGTCGCACTGCCATGATCTGGCGCACGCCGTCCAAGGGATGGAGTTCCATCTCGCCTACGAGGGCGTCACCAGCCCGTTCGACCTGGGCGGGACCTCTGGCAACCACCCGGCCTAGGAACGCAGGTACGCGAGCACGGCCAGCACCCGGCGGTGCTGGTCGGTGTCGTCCGCGTACAGGTTGAGCTTCACGAAGATGCCGCGGATGTGCTTCTCCACCGCGCCCTCGGTGACGACCAGCTGGCGGCTGATCGCCGGGTTCGATCTGCCCTCCGCCATCAGCGCCAGCACCTCGCGCTCGCGCGGGGTGAGCGAGCCGAGCGGGTCGTCGCGGCGGCGGCGGACCATCAGCTGGGCGACCACCTGGGGGTCGAAGACCGTGCCGCCGCCCGCCACCCGGCGCAGCCCGGTCAGGAACTCCTCGACGTCCACCACGCGGTCCTTGAGCAGGTAGCCGACCCCGCCCCTGGCGTCGGCCAGCAGGTCGTCGGCGTAGGAGACCTCGACATACTGGGAGAGGATCAGGATCGGCGCGCCCGGCACCTTCTGCCGGGCCGCCACCGCCGCCCGCAGCCCCTCGTCGGTGAAGGTGGGCGGCATCCGCACGTCCACCACGGACACGTCAGGCCGCAATTCGTCCACCGCGGCGACCAGCTCCGTGCCGGTGCCGACCGCCGCGAGCACCTCGCAGCCGAACTCCTCGAGCAGGCGCACCAGGCCTTCCCTGATGAGCACCGCGTCATCGGCCACCACTACCCGCACGGAACCTCCGCCACGATCATCGTCGGCCCGCCGGCGGGCGACTGGACGGCCAGCTCGCCCTCCACCGCGCGCAGCCGGTCGGCCAGGCCGGACAGGCCGTGCCCCTTGGCGACATGGGCGCCGCCGACCCCATCATCGCCGATCGTGAGCAGCAGCGTGTCGCCCACCCGGGTCAGCGTGATCGTGCACAGGGTGGCCCGGCTGTGCTTGGCCACGTTGGTGAGCGCCTCGGCGGTGACGAAGTAGACGGTGTTCTCGACCAGCGCGGGGAAACGTTCCGCGGTGCGCACGTCCAGCTCCACCGGGATGGTGCAGCGCCCGGCCAGCGCGGCCAGCGCGGGCGAGAGCCCCCGGTCGGCCAGGATCGGCGGGGCGATGCCCCGGGACAGGGCGCGCAGCTCGTCCAGCGTCTCCCGGGTGGCGGTGATCGCCTGCCCGATGGTGGCGCTGGCCGCCGCCGCGTCCCGCTCCATCAGGCGCTGGGCCCGCGACAGCTCCATCGCCAGGTGCACAAGACGCTGCTGCGGCCCGTCGTGGATGTCCCGCTCCAGCCGCCGCAGCGCGTTCGCCTCGGCGTGCGCGGCCGCGTTCCTGCCCTCGGTCAGGTCCTCGATCCGCTCGTGCAGCTCGGCCATCCCCGTCAGCAGGGCCCGGCCCAGTCCGGCCTGCAGCAGCGCGCAGGTCCGTACGACCGGGTAGAGGGCGGCCAAGGCGAGCAGGCCCAGGACGAAGTAGAAGGTCGAGTCGACGCCGTAGCCGCTGCCCAGGCCGAGCAGCTCGGGGAGTCCCGTGTTGCCGGGGATGTCGCTGGTCACCCAGCCGTACAGCGGATAGGTGAGGCCCGCGAGCACGACGGTCCACCAGGTGATCGCGACCGTGAAGGTGACCACGGAGACGGGGAAGGCCACCATGGCGTGGAGCAGGTCCATCCAGGACTGGCCGACCAGCAGCGGGTTGACCATGCGGCGCACCCAGCCCGCGCCTGGCGGGGGCTCCGGGTAGCGCGGGCGAGCCAGTTCCCGGCCTAACACGGACCTCAGGCGGACGCGTTCCAGGTCGCCGAAGCCGCGGGCGGTCAGCAGGGTCAGCCCGATGATCGGGACCCCGATCCAGACCACCACCAGACCGGCACCGGCCGAGATTCCGGTGATGAGCACGCAGAACGCGATCGTGGTGAGGAGGAAGCCCTCGATCAGGTAACGGGTGTCGCCCACCAGGCGGCGGAGGAGTGTTCTCATAGCTCTCAAACTAGGATTCTCACCCCTTGGCTTCGAGCCGGTCCACTGCCCTCCTGGGGGTAGGGCAGACCCTACTTCTTCTTCCGCTTCTCCCGGATCTTCATGGTCACCTCGATCGGCGACCCGGCGAACCCGAACTCCTCGCGCAGCCGACGCTCGATGAACCTGCGGTAGGTCTCCTCCAGGAACCCGGAGGTGAACAGCACGAACTTGGGCGGCTCGGTGGACGCCTGGGTGGCGAACAGGATCTTCGGCTGCTTGCCGCCGCGCACCGGCGGCGGGGTGGCCTGCACCAGCTCGGTGAGGAACTGGTTGAGCCGCCCGGTGGATACCCGGGTCCCCCACGAGTCGATGGCCAGCTCCAGCGCCGGAACCAGCTTCTCCAGGTGGCGGCCGGTCACGGCCGAGATGTTCACCCGCAGCGCCCACGGCGTGCGGACCAGCTGCCGCTCGATCTCCTTCTCCAGGTAGTAGCGCCGGTCCTCGTCGACCAGATCCCACTTGTTGAAGGCCACCACCATGGCCCGGCCCGACTCGATCACCAGCGAGATGATCCGCAGATCCTGCTCGGTCAGCACCTCGGAGGCGTCGATGAGCACGATCGCCACCTCGGCCCGCTCCAGCGCCGCCCGGGTCCGCATGGCCGCGTAGAAGTCGGCGCCCTTCAGCTCGCGGTCCCGCCGCCGGATCCCGGCCGTGTCGATGAACCGCCACGGCTTGCCGCCGAGCTCGATCAGCTCGTCCACCGGGTCCCGCGTGGTGCCCGCCATCGGGTCGACCAGCACCCGCTCCTCGCCCGCCACCTTGTTCAGCAGCGAGGACTTGCCCACGTTCGGCTTGCCCAGCAGCGCCACCCGGCGCGGGCCGCGCGCGGCCCCGAACACCACCGGCGGCGTCTCCGGCAGCGCGTCCAGCACCACGTCGAGCAGGTCGCCGCTGGAGCGCCCGTGCAGGGCCGACACCGGGTGCGGCTCGCCGAGGCCCAGCGACCACAGCTCATTGGCCTCCAGCTCCTGCAGCTGGTTGTCGACCTTGTTGGCGGTCAGCACGACCGGCTTGCCGGAACGGCGCAGCACCGAGCCGACCGCCTCGTCGGAGTCGGTGATGCCGACGCTGGCGTCCACCACGAACAGGATCACGTCGGCCAGTTCGGCCGCGATCTGCGCCTGCTCGGCGATCCGGAGCGCCATCCCGGTCGCGTCCGGGTCCCAGCCGCCGGTGTCCACCAGGGTGAACCTGCGGCCGCGCCAGTTCGCCTCGTACGTCACCCGGTCCCTGGTCACTCCCGGCACGTCCTCGACGACCGCCTCCCGGCGGCCGATGATGCGGTTGACCAGCGTGGACTTGCCCACGTTCGGCCGCCCGACCACGGCCACCACCGGCAGCGGGCCGGCGTCGGCCTCCTCCTCCGGCGTGCCGGTCTCCAGATCGGCGAGTTCGGCCTCGATCCAGCCGCCGTCGTCCTCGTACTCCCCCGCGCTCATGATCGCGTTTTCCCTTTCACGCCCGCCCGGAATTCAGGCGCGCTCCTTGACAAGTCTCAGCACCTCGGCGACGACCTCATCGAGGGTCAGCGCCGTGGTGTCCAGTTCGACCGCGTCCGCGGCCATCGCCAGCGGGTCGGCCTTCCTGGTCGAATCGAGGGTGTCGCGGCGGGCCAGCTCCACCCGCTGCGCGGCCACCGTGGTCCCCGCCAGCTCGGCGCTGCGGCGCGTCGCGCGCGCCTCCTCGCTGGCGGTCAGATAGACCTTGACCGGGGCCTGCGGGGCGACCACCGTGCCGATGTCGCGCCCCTCCACCACGATGCCGCCCTCCTTGAGGGCCGCCTCGATCAGCTCCCGCTGCAGGGCCACCAGCCGACTGCGAACCTCGGGCACCGCGCTCACCGCGGAAACCGCCCGGGTCACCTCCGGATACCGGATCGGCCCGTCCACCCGGGTCCCGTCCAGCGTCACGCCGGGAAAGTCCGGGTCGGTGTTCATCTCCAGCATGGGCTCGCCGGCGCCGGCGGCGATCGCGGCCGGATCGCCGAGGTCGACCTCCAGCTGGAGCATCCACCAGGTGAGAGCGCGATACATCGCCCCGGTGTCCAGGTAGCGCAGGCCCAGCGCCCGGGCCACCCCACGCGACGCGCTCGACTTGCCCGACCCGGAAGGCCCGTCCATCGCGACGATCAGACCCGACACCATCGCTCCCCTTACTTGAGTTGTCCGCCCCCCAAGGTACCGGCAGTCCCGGCTCTGCCGCGCATCGAGCTTTTACGGTTAAGGCACTTGCCACCCGTGTTCGCGTAGCGCCGCTGCGAAGACGCCGGCCGCCTCTGGCTGGACCGAGAGTTCCACCGCGCCCAGCGGCAGGCCCGGCACGTGCTCCAGGCGCACGTCCTCGATACTGACGCCGACCTGCTCGGCCACCTGGAACAGCCGGGCCAGCTCGCCGGGACGGTCCCCGATGACCACGCCGACCACCGCGTAGGTGCGGGCCGGGCCGCCGTGCTTGCCGGGAATCCGCCCGGATCCGGCCACCCCACGCCGCAACAGTTCGGTAACCGAGCCGATCTCGGTGCCCTCGGCGGCGAACTCGCGCAGCGACCTCGCCGCGGCCGCCAGATCGTCCGCGACCGCCTCAAGCACCGCCGCCACCGGACCCGCGTTCCCGGACAGGATGCCGGTCCACAGACCCGGATCACTCGCCGCGATCCGCGTCACGTCCCTGACCCCCTGCCCCGACAGACCCAGCGCCGTCTCCGACGCCTCCGCCAGCCGCGCCGCCACGGCCGAGGCGGCCACATGCGGCGCGTGCGACACCACCGCGACCGCCTCGTCGTGCTCCCGCGCGTCCACCACGACCGCGTTCGCCCCGCACAGCGACACCAGCTCCCGCATCGCCCCGACCGCCTCCGGCGCCGCCGCCGCGGTCGGGCACAGCGCCCACGGCCGCCCCAAGAACAGATCCGCCCGCGCCGCCCCCGGCCCCGACCGCTCCCGCCCCGCCAGCGGATGCCCGGCCACATACGTACTCAGATCACACCCCAGCTGTACGGCCTGAGCCAGCGGCAACGCCTTCACGCTCGCCACATCGGTGTAGAACCGAGCCGCGCCACTCTTCTGCAGATCGAGCAGCTGATGCGCCACGAACTGCGGAGGCACCGCGAGAATCGCCAGATCCACCCGCTCGCCGGGCCCCCACTCCTCCCCGGCTCCGAGCTCCCTCGCCAGCCGTACGGCCCGGGGGTCGCGGTCGGTGAGGAAGACGCGCACCCCGCGCTGACGCAGGGCGAGGGCGGCGGACGTGCCGATGAGGCCGGTTCCGACGATGGCGGCGCTGGTGATCACGCCGCCCGGGCTGGGGGTCATGGTGGATGGTTCCTTACATACCGTGCTCGTGCGTTTGTGCTCTTGCGATGCGCTGCTCTAACTATGCGCCGCCGAAGCGCCGATCCACGGGTTTTCGGACAAGTGGCTGTTTACTGACTGACTACTGACTGGTCACTCAAATTGTTACCCGCGAATCGCGCGTCTGGCTGGGAGTTTCCAGCCTGGCCCGCTCCTCCTGGGCGACATCGGCACCTGGCGATGCCGATCACCGATCAACCTCCGCTGGGCAACACCTACTGGGCGATGTCGACGCGCAACGCGACCGCGCCGCGCAGGTAGACGTGCTGGATCTGCTGGCGCGGGCGGTCGGTGGCCACGTAGGCCATCAGCCGGACCACCCGCGGCAGCGCGCCCGGCACGTCGATCTCGCTCGCGCACAGCAGGGGCACGTCGTGAAAGCCCAGCTTGCGCGCGGCCAGGGCGGGAAACTCGGCGGTCAGATCGGGCGTGGCCGTGAAGATCACGCTGATGACGTCATCGGTGGTGAGCCGGTTACGCTCCATCACTTCGGAGACCAGCTCCGTCGTACCGGAGATGATCGCGTCGCGGTCGTTGCCGTCCACCTGGATGGCCCCACGGATCGCCCGAACCATAATGTCCCCTTAAATGAAGATTCGTCGGGAAAGGTTACAGCTTGACCGCCGCGTACAATTCCCCCACTTCCTGAAGCGACAGCGCGCGCACCGTGCCCGGCTTGAGGCGGCCCAGCTTGACCGGGCCGAACTCGATCCTGGCCAGGTCGATCACCCGGTGCCCGGTCTCCTCCAGGAGTCGGCGCACGATGTGCTTGCGACCCTCGTGCAGGACGACCTCCACCAGCGCCTGCTGGCCGTGCTCCTGGACGATGTGGAACTCGTCCACCTTGGCCAGGCCGTCCTCCAGCTCGATCCCCTTGCGCAGTACCCGGTGCAGGTCCCGCGGAACCGGCCCCGGCACCTTGGCCCAGTATTTCTTCTGCACGCCGAAGCTCGGGTGCGTGAGGCGGTGGGCCAGCTCGCCGTCGTTGGTGAGCAGCAGCAGGCCCTCGGTCTCGGTGTCCAGCCGGCCCACGTGGAACAGACGCGGCGCCAGCTCCTGGACGTAGTCCTTCAGGCACGGACGGCCGTCCGGGTCCTCCATCGTGCTGACCACGCCGATCGGCTTGTTCAGCGCGTAGTAGACCAGATCGGGCGCGGTCGGAATACGCTTGCCGTCGACGTGGATGATCTGCTTGGCCGGGTCCACCCGCGCGCCGAACCGCCGCACGACCTGGCCGTCCACGGTGACCCTGCCCTCGCCGATCAGCTCCTCGCAGGCCCGGCGGCTGGCCACGCCCGCCTGCGCGAGCACCTTCTGCAGCCGCTCGCCGTCCGGCACCTCGGTGGTGTCCCGCTCGTCGACGTAGTCGCGGTCATAGAAGTCGGGGTCCCGCAAGGGCTGCTTGGCCGACTTGAACGGATTCTGGCTCGCGACCGGCTTACGGCCCCGCTCCTGACTCCTGCCCGTTCCTCCGCCGGTACGGAACTCACTCCGCGAACTGTCCCGACCGAAACGTCCCCGGCTGCCACCGCCGAGGGTCTGCACATCGTCCCGCCGGGAACCGCCACGATCGGCCCGGAACCCGCCCCGATCCCCACCGGACGCGGACCCGCGCGGGTCACGATCACCGGGACGCCCATAGCCGCGGTCGCGTCCCTCCGAGCGCCCGAAGCCACGTGCGTCACGCTCCGGCCGCCGATCGAAGCCACGGGATCCGTCACGATCGGAACGCCGTTCGTATCCGGACGCGCCTTCGCGACCGGAGCGCTGGCCGGACGCGCTGAAGTCGTCACGACCCTCAGCGCGCCCGAAACCGTCACGGTCGGGGCGGGGACGGTCTGTGCGGGGGCGGTCCGCGCTGCGGGAATCGTCTCGCGGAGCGTATCCGTCGCGGTCGCCGCGAGAACGGTCCGCACCGCTGAAGTCGTCGCGGCCCTGCGCGCGCCCGAAGCCGTCACGGTCGGAGCGGGGGCGGTCTGCACCGCGGGAGCCATCTCGCGGAGCGTAGCCGTCGCGGTCGCCGCGAGAACGGTCCGCACCGCTGAAGTCGTCGCGGCCCTGCGCGCGCCCGTAACCGTCACGGTCGGAGCGGGGGCGGTCGGTGCGGGGGCGGTCCGCGTAGCGGGAGTCGTTTCGCGGAGCGTAGCCGCGGGAAGCGCCGCGGTCGCCGTCCGGGCGGCCGTAGCGGGCGCGTGAGCCGCCCTCGGGGCGGGACGAGGCCCGGTCGCCGGAACGTCCGAAGGAGCCACGGGAACCACGGTCGTCGCGGGAGGAGCCGTAGCCACGGCTGTCTCGGGGAGCGCCGCCGCGATCGTCGCGGGGAGCGCCGTAACCGCGGTCGTCCCGGGGGGCGCCGTAGCCGCGGTCGTCTCTCGGGGCGGACCGGCCGCGATCGTCGCCCGAGCGGGGGTAGGGGCGGTCGCGGCCCTCAGAGCGCCCGTAGCCCTCGCCGTCGCGCCGGGCGAAGCCCTCGCCCCCCGGACGGCCTTCGCGAGACTGGGGACGGCTGTAGCGGTCGCCGGAAGGGGACCGGTCGGAGCGGTGGCCGCCGTCGCGGGAATCGCGCGAGTCACGGAAGCCGCTGGAGCCTCTGGAACCACTGGAGCCGCTGCCGCCGTCGCGGCCACGGGAGTCGGGGCGGCCGTAGCCGCCGCGGGAGTCCTGCTTGCCGTACCCGCCTCGGGAGCCGTCGCGGTCGGCGCGGAAGGATGAGCGGTCGGGGCGCTGGCCGCCGCTTCTGGGGTTGCCGTCTCGGCTTCGACCGCGTCCATCACCGGACGGGGTGCTGCGCTTGTTCACTTCGGTTGCTCCTCTAGGGTTTCCACATCATCGGGGAGGAACGGGGCGAGCGCGGGAAGCTCGTCGAGGTCCCGCAGGCCCAGTCGCTCCAGGAAGTAGCTTGTCGTCCGGTAGAGCACGGCCTGGCTCTCCGGTTCCGTTCCGGCCTCTTCCACGAGGCCGCGCGCGGCAAGCGTGCGCATCACGCCGTCGCTGTTGACGCCGCGGATGGCCGCCACCTTGGCCCGGCTCACCGGCTGCCGGTAGGCGACCACCGAGAGGGTTTCCAGCGCGGCCTGGGTGAGCCGCGCCTGCTGCCCGTCGCGGACGAACCGCTCGACCAGCGCGGCGCACTCGGCCCGCGTGTAGAAACGCCAGCCCCCGGCCACCTCTCTCAGATCAAACCCGCGCCCGGCGGCGGTGTATTCCCCGGCCAGCTCACGCAGCGTGCTCGCGATCTCGTGCGTCGGCCGTTCCAGCACCTGCGCCAGCGTGACCTCGGCCACCGGCTCGTCCACCACGAGCAGGATCGCCTCCAGGGCGGCCCGCAGCTGAGGCTCTCCCGGTTCGGGGCCGGACGGCTCGTCGAAGCCCGTCTCGTCGCCCGTCTCGTCCAGGTCAGGCATCGCCCGCGTCCCCATCCTCCGCACCGTTCTCGGCACCGTTCTCGGCACCGTCCTCGGCGTCATCGCCGGAAGTCCCGGCGCCGGGCCGGTTCCGGCGTTCGGCCGTCTCGTCGTAGTCGTCGCCCACGGTAATGTCGCCGTCCGTGGCGCCGGTCCAGGTCACGTACAGATCTCCCAGCGGTTCGAGCTGTTCGAAGGAGACCGCGGCCTCCCGGAACAGTTCCAGAACGGCCAGGAATCGCGCCACCACCTCGTAGGTGCCCGCGCAGTCGGCGGTCAGCGACCGGAAAGTGGCCCGCCCGGCCCGCCGCAGCCGCTCCACCAGGATAGCGGCCTGTTCCCTGACGCTGGCGAGCGGTTGATACATGTGCGTGACGGAAACCGTCGGCGGCGCCTTCGGCGCGAACACCTTCATCGCGATCCTGGCCAGCTGCTCGGGCCCGATCCCCAGGATCAACTCGGGCAGCAGGTTCGCGAACGCCGCCTCCATCGGCACCAGCCGCGGATACCGCAGCGCCTCCTCCGCCATCCGCCCCGAGAAGACCTTCGCCACCTCCTTGTACGCCCGATACTGCAACAACCGGGCGAACAGCAGATCCCGCGCCTCCAGCAGCGCCAGATCCTCCTCGTCCTCGACCTCCCCGGTCGGCAGCAACCGCGCCGCCTTCAAATCCAGCAAAGTGGCCGCGACAAGCAAGAAGTGACTGGTCTGATCGAGATCCCACTCCGGCCCCCGCGACCGGATATACGCGATGAACTCATCCGTGACCTGATGCAGGGAAACCTCGGTGATATCCAACTTGTGCTTAGAAATCAGCCCCAGCAACAAGTCAAACGGCCCCTGAAACACCTCCAAATGCACATGAAAGCCCTCTTCAGGCGCGGCGGTTCCTTGCTCAGTCACTCCCCCATTGTCCCGCACCCCACAACGGGATCGTGGCCCTCCAACCCACCCAGCTCTTGATTTCCCATCGGGCTCCACCCGCCCCGGCCATCCCGGTGGCCGCCCGAATGAAGCGGCAGCTTGACCCGGTGGGTCTCCCACCCACCCAGCCCTTCATTTCCCTCGGGCTCCGCCCGACCCCGCCATCACCGTGACCGGCCGAACGAAACAGCAGCCTGACCCAGGTGGTTCTCCCACACGTCCTTGGGCCGACCCGGCCCGCCCTCCCCGTGAATGCCCACACGGAACGACACCCATGGGCGCGGTGGAGGGATGTTTCGTCCAGGCAATCACGCGGGACGGCGGGATCGGGCGGAACCCGAGGACGAACCAAGGGCTGGGCCGGTGGAGATCCACGGTGCCGCGATTGCCAATTCATCCGGCGATCAGGGGGATGACGGGGACGGGCGGAGCCCGAGGACAGACCAAGGGCTGGGTGGGTGGGGAAATTCGGTTAGATCTTGGCGGGCCAGCGGGCGAGGAGTTCGCGGGCCAGTTCGCGGTAGGCCGTGGCGCCCATGGAGCTGGGGTCGAACTGGGTGATGGGCTCGCCGGCGAGGGTGGCGTCGGGGAAACGTACGGTGCGGTTGATGACCGTGTGGAAGACCTTGTCGCCGAAGCCCTGCATGATGGTCTGGAGGACCTCGCGGGCGTGCAGGGTGCGGGGGTCGTACATGGTGGCCAGGAGGCCGTCGATTTCGAGGTTCTTGTTGAGGCGTTCCTGGACCTTGCCGATCGACTCCATCAGGAGGGCCACGCCGCGTAACGCGAAGAACTCGCACTCGAGCGGGATCATCACACTGTGCGCGCAGGTCAGCGCGTTGACGGTGAGCAGGCCCAGGGACGGCTGGCAGTCGATGAGGCAGATGTCGTAGTCGGGCAGCAGCGGTTCGAGCGAGCGCTGCAGCGCGTATTCCCTGGCGACCTCGTTGACCAGCCGGATTTCCGCGCCGGACAGGAAGATGTTGCTGGGCAGCAGGTCCATGCCCTCGACGCTGGTGCCGAGCAGCACGTCCTCGGCGACGACGTCGGGCTCCTCCATCAGCAGGTCGTAGATCGTGGACTCCAGCGGCCGCGGGTCGATGCCCAGGCCGACGGAGAGCGCCCCCTGCGGGTCGAAGTCGACCAGCAGAACCCGCTGGCCGCATTCGGCGAGCGCCGCGCCCAGGTTGATGGTGGTGGTCGTCTTGCCGACGCCACCCTTCTGGTTGACCATCGCGACGATCCGGGCCGGCCCGTGGCTGTCGGGGACGACGGGCTCGGGGAAGACGGGGCGTGGCCGGCCGGTCGGCCCCAACGAGACGCTGGGGGTCCCCGCGGTCCACGTCGCATCAGTGGTCGCAGTCAATTGATGAACCTCCCTGACGGTCCCGAACCGGACTGAATCTAGAGGGTAGGCACGTATGCGGCAAGGCGACGCGCCACGGAGACGGAGAATACGGACAAGCAGTTCGATCTCACCGCTGGGCTCGGGGATGGGCCGCAGCGTAAACCTCGCGAAGCCGATCGACCGTGACCAAGGTGTACACCTGGGTGGTGGTCACCGAGGCATGGCCGAGCAGTTCCTGGACAACCCTAACGTCAGCGCCGCCGTCCAGGAGATGGGTTGCGAACGAATGGCGCAACATGTGCGGGGACACGCCGGAGAGTCCGGCCCGCTCCGCGGCGGACTGGAGCACCTCCCAGGCGCCCTGACGGGTCAGCCTGCCCCCTCGGGCGTTCAGGAACAGCGCGTGCGTGCCACGGCCGTGGGCGGCGATGAAGGGCCGCGCGCGGACCAGGTAGGCATCCAGGGCACCACGGGCGAACCGCCCTAGCGGCACGATCCTGGCCCTGCCTCCCTTGCCCCGCAACCGCACCTCGCCACCGATGAAACCATCCCCGGCCTTGGTTCCCTGGCCGACTCCCCCACCGGCACTGTCGCCATGACCATGACCACCGCCAGGACCCACTCCACCAGAGCCCACTCCACCAGAGCCCACTCCACCAGGACCCACTCCACCAGGACCCGCTTCGCCAGGACCCGCTTCGCCAGAGCCCACCCCACCAGGACTCGCTTCGCCGTGACCCATTCCGCCGGAGCCCGCCCCACCGGAGCCACCGCCTGAGGCGTACCGCGTGACATCGTCCACAGCCAGGCCGACGGCTTCGGAGATGCGGGCGCCGGTGCCGTACAGGACTTCGAGGAGGGCGCGGTTGCGGAGGGTGAGGGGCGTGTCGCCGGGGCCGGAGGCGGCGATCAGGCGTTCCACCTCCTCGACGGTGATCGCCTTGGGGAGGCGGCGGAGTTGCCGCGGAGGCCGTACCTCATGGGCCGGGTCGTGGCCCGCGACGCCCTCGCGGAGGGCGAAGCGGTGCAGGCCGCGGACGGCGGAGACGGCCCGCGCGGCCGAGCTGGCGACCAGCGCGGGATGCTCCTCGTCGCCCTCCCGGAGCGAGGCCAGGAAGGCGACCACGTCGGACTCGGCCACCTGGGCCATCGTGGCGAGCCCCCGCGCGCTCAGATGGTCCACATAACGGCGGAGATCACGCCGATAGGAGGCGAGCGTGTTGGCGGCCAGCCCGCGCTCCACGGCGAGATGGGCGAGGTAGCTGGACAGCACGGCTTCGGGCTCGCTCAGCGTCCCTCCCCACGGTCATGCCTCCGGCGCGTCGGCGGCCCGCAGGCCCTCGTAGTCGTCGTCGGATGCGGCGTACGCGGCGAGAATACCGGCGATGGCCGGGGAATTGTGGATCATTCCACCCAGCGCCTTCTCGACCGCTTCGTCCAGGCGTACCCACTCCACCGGCATGTCGATCTCCTCGTGCCGGCGCACGAAGGTGTTCTCGGTCGCGGGGATGGGCGTGAGGCCTCTGGCCAGGAAGATTCTGATGCGCTCGTCGCTCATCCCCGGCGAGGTGAACATGTCGACCAGGGTGTGCCAGGTGTCGGCGCGATACCCGGCCTCCTCGGCGAGTTCCCTGGCAGCGCACTCCGCCAGCGGTTCGTCCGGCTTGTCCCGCAGGCCCGCGGGCAGCTCCCAGAGCAGCTTGCGGACCGGGTGCCGGTATTGCCGCAGGAGCAGCACCCGTTCGTCCTGGATCGCCACCACGGCCACCGAGCCGGGGTGCACGACGTAGTCGCGGTCGGCGAGATCATCGCCCGGCATCCGGACGGTGTCGGTCACGACGGAGATCACCCGAGCCTCGAACCGCTGGTCGGAAGCGGTGACGGGCCATTCCTCGTGACGGTCTTCAATGATCACTTAGTCTTCGCAATCTTGGCGGTGGCCCGGCTCTCCGCGTAGCCGAGGGCCGCGCCGATGAGGCCCTTGAACAGCGGATGAGCCCGGGTGGGGCGGGAGCGGAATTCGGGGTGTGCCTGGGTGCCGATGAAGAACGGGTGGGTGTCGACGGCGAGTTCGGTGTACTCGACCAGGCGGCCGTCGGGCGAGAGGCCTGAGAACACGACGCCGACGCGTTCCAGCTGCTCGCGGTAAGTGTTGTTGACCTCGTAACGGTGCCGGTGGCGCTCGTCGGCCTTGGGTTTTCCGTACAGCTGGCGGGCGAGGGTGCCCTCGCCGAGTTTGGCGGTGTAGAGGCCGAGGCGCATGGTGCCGCCCATGTCGCGGTCGCCGGCGACGACGTCCTCCTGGTCGGGCATGGTGGAGATGACCGGGTGCTTGGCGTCGGGGTCGAACTCGGCGCTGTTGGCGCCGTCCAGGCCGGCCAGGTTGCGGGCGGCCTCGATGACCATGCCCTGCATGCCGAGGCAGAGGCCGAGCAGGGGGATCTTCTGCTCCCGGGCGTGCCGGATCGCGCCGATCTTGCCTTCGATGCCGCGCACGCCGAACCCGCCGGGCACGAGCACGCCGTCCACGCCGTCGAGCTCGCGGGCCGCACCGTCCTGCGTGGCGCAGTCGTCGCTGGTCACCCAGCGGATGTTGACCCGCGCGTCGTTGGCGAACCCTCCGGCGCGCAGCGCCTCGGTCACCGACAGGTACGCATCCGGAAGGTCGATGTACTTCCCGACCAGGGCGACGGTGACCTCTTTGGCGGGCTTGTGTACGCGGCGCAGGAGCTGGTCCCACTCCTTCCAGTCCACGTCGCGGAAGGGCAGGCCCAGGCGCCGTACCACATAGGCGTCCAGGCCCTCGGTGTGCAGGACCTTCGGGATGTCGTAGATGGAGGGGGCGTCGATGGCGGAGACCACCGCGTCCTCGTCCACGTCGCACATCAAGCTGATCTTACGCTTGAGCGAGCTGGTGATCGGCCGGTCGGAGCGGCAGACGATCGCGTCGGGCTGGATGCCGATGCTGCGCAGCGCGGCCACCGAGTGCTGGGTCGGCTTGGTCTTCAGCTCCCCGCTCGGCCCGATGTACGGCAGCAGCGACACGTGCAGGAAGAACACGTTATCGCGGCCCACCTCGTGCCGGACCTGCCGGACGGCCTCCAGGAACGGCAGCGACTCGATGTCGCCCACGGTGCCGCCCACCTCGGTGATCACCACGTCCACGCCGGGCCCGGCCATGCTCCGGATCCGGTCTTTGATCTCGTTGGTGATGTGCGGGATGACCTGCACGGTGTCGCCCAGATACTCCCCGCGCCGCTCCTTGGCGATCACGTTGGAGTAGACCTGGCCGGTGGTCACGTTGGCCGAGCCGTGCAGCTCGGTGTCGAGGAACCGTTCGTAGTGGCCGACGTCCAGATCCGTCTCCGCGCCGTCGTCGGTGACGAACACCTCGCCGTGCTGGAACGGGTTCATCGTGCCGGGGTCGACGTTGAGATACGGGTCGAGCTTCTGCATCGTGACCTTCAGGCCCCGAAGCTTGAGGAGCCGCCCCAGGCTAGAGGCCGTGAGCCCCTTGCCGAGACTTGAGGCGACGCCGCCGGTGACGAACAGATGTTTGGTGTGTACGGCGTTGCGCAAGGGGTCTCCCGTGGTCTGAAGTAGTGGCGTCGCGACTGGATCCAGACGGCAGCCATGCCCACGGGCTGTCAGGATATCAAATCCTCGCCCCGAATGGGCCACCACGTGCGCGAACCCGCTGTGGCCCCGGCTCTAACGTGAGGGTAACTTGGGCGGTTATGTCAATCCTGAGGCGGGCCGCCGGGCGTCTGGTGCACCGGGGCTGGGGCATGCTGAGAACGCTGGGGGCGGTGAGCCCGCTCAGTCCGGCGGGGTACCGGTTCCGGCACCTGGGCGAAGGGGCCTGCCTGGCGTTCCCGGTCGGCGCCATCTTCGGCGAGGAGTGGATCGAGATCGGGGCGCACACCCTGGTGGGAGAACGTGTTTCAATTTCGGCGGGGATGGGGCCGGGGGTGGATCTCGGGCCGGACCCGATCGTACGGATCGGGGGTAGCTGCTCGATCGGACGGGGGTCGCACATCGTCGGGCATCAGTCCCTCGTGATCGGGTCGCACGTGTTCACCGGGCCTTATGTGTACATCACCGATCAGAACCATGTTTATGACGATCCGGAGGTGCCGATCGGGCGGCAGTGGCCCCGGAACAATCCGGTGGAGATCGGCGACGGGTGCTGGCTGGGGGCGGGGGCGATCATCCTGCCGGGGACCCGGATCGGGCGGCAGTCGGTGGTGGCGGGCGGAGCCGTCGTACGGGGCGAGTTCCCCGACCACTGCGTGATCGCGGGCGTGCCGGCCAGAATCGTCCGCACATTCACCGAGGAGGAGGGCTGGCACGCCCCCGGGGTCATCCACATCTCCAAGACGGCCTCCTGACAATGTCCGCGATTGTGGCAACTTGGTGAGGGGTTCGGGCGTTGGCTTGGGGCAGGGGGTGTGATGTTCGCGACATTGACTGGGTTAGGGCTTTCCACGGCTGCTGGGCTCAATGCCTACATCCCGTTGATGGTGGTCGGGGTGGCGGCCAACCTCACGGATGCGGTGCGGTTGCCGCAGGGGTATGAGCGGCTGTCGAACGGGTGGGTGCTGGCGATCATCGGCGTGCTGTTGCTGGCCGAGTTCGTGCTGGACAAGGTGCCTGTCGTCGATCACGTGAACGACATCATTCAGACCGCGGTGCGGCCCGCGGCGGGCGGTGTCGTGTTCAGCGCGACTTCGGCCGCCGCGGAGCTCGACAACTCCACCTGGATGACGGAACACCCGGCGGTCGGGTGGGTACTGGGAATCGTGACCGCGCTGATCGTCCACGTGATCAAGTCCAGCGTGCGGCCGGTGGTGAACGCGAGCACCGCCGGAGTCGGCGCGCCCGTGGTCAGCACCGTGGAGGACGCGAGCTCGCTGAGCATGAGCCTGATCGCGATCTTCCTCCCGGTGCTCGTGCTCATCGCCCTGGCCGCCTTCGGCACCCTCGGCTGGCTCGCCATCCGCCGCGTACGCCGCTACAAAGCCACCCGCCGCGCCCGCACCGCCCAACGCGGATCAGCCTGATCACCACCATCCCCACATGACCGCGAGCCAGAACGCCCCTAACTGACGCCTGCTGTGCGCATGTCGCGGACTTCGCGTTTGAGTTCCTTGATTTCGTCGCGGAGGCGGGCGGCGACCTCGAACTGGAGGTCGGCGGCGGCGGAGTGCATCTGGGCGGTCAGGGATTCGACCAGGGACTCCAGCTGGGCTCGGGGCATCTCGCCGACGATGGCCTTGGCGTGCTGGCCGGTCTGGCGGGAGGACAGGCCCGGGACGGGGGCCTTGCCGCGGGACTGCTGGCGGCCGCCGCCACCGAGGAGTTCGGCGGTGTCGGCGTCCTCGCGGTTGAGCGAGTCCAGGATGTCGGCGATCTTCTTGCGGAGCGGGGTCGGGTCGATGCCGTTGGCCTCGTTGTAGGCGACCTGCTTGGCCCGGCGGCGGTTGGTCTCGTCGATGGCCGATTCCATGCTCGGGGTGATCCGGTCGGCATACATGTGCACCTGGCCGGAGACGTTCCGGGCGGCGCGGCCGATGGTCTGGATGAGCGAGGTGCCGGAGCGCAGGAAGCCCTCCTTGTCCGCGTCCAGGATCGCCACCAGGGACACCTCGGGCAGGTCGAGGCCCTCCCGGAGCAGGTTGATGCCGACGAGCACGTCGAACTCGCCGGAGCGCAGCTCGCGCAGGAGCTCGATCCGGCGCAGGGTGTCGACCTCGCTGTGCAGGTAACGCACCCGGATGCCGTTCTCCAGCAGGTAGTCGGTCAGGTCCTCGGACATCTTCTTGGTCAGCGTGGTGACCAGAACCCGCTCGTCCTTGTCGGCCCTGGTCCTGATCTCCTCCATCAGATCGTCGATCTGGCCCTTGGTGGGCTTGATGACGATCTCCGGGTCGACCAGCCCGGTCGGCCGGATGACCTGCTCCACCACGTCGCCGCCGGACCGGCCCAGCTCGAACGGGCCGGGGGTGGCCGACAGGTAGACGGTCTGCCCGATCCGCTCCAGGAATTCCTCCCACTTGAGCGGCCGGTTGTCCATCGCCGACGGCAGCCGGAACCCGTGCTCGACCAGGGTGCGCTTGCGGGACGCGTCCCCCTCGTACATCGCGCCGATCTGGGGCACGGTCTGGTGGGACTCGTCCAGCACGAGCAGGAAATCCTCGGGGAAGTAGTCCAGCAGCGTGTTCGGCGCGGACCCGCGCTCCCGGCCGTCGATGTGCAGCGAGTAGTTCTCGATCCCGGCGCAGGTGCCGACCTGGCGCATCATCTCGATGTCATACGTCGTGCGCATCCGCAGCCGCTGCGCCTCCAGCAGCTTGCCCTGCTGCTCCAGCGTGGCCAGGCATTCGGCCAGCTCCGCCTCGATCCCGTTGATCGCCCGCTCCATCCGCTCCGGGCCCGCCACGTAGTGCGACGCCGGGAAGATGTAGAGCTCCTGATCCTCGGTCACCACCTCGCCGGTCAGCGGATGCAGGGTGGCCAGCTTCTCGATCTCGTCGCCGAACATCTCGATCCGGACGGCGAGCTCCTCATACATCGGGATGATCTCGATGGTGTCGCCGCGCACGCGGAAGGTGCCCCGGGTGAAGGCGAGATCGTTTCGCGCGTACTGCATGTCGACCAGGCGCCGCAGCAGCCGGTCGCGCTCGATCTCCTGCCCCACTTTCAGGCGGAGCATCCGGTCCACATATTCCTGCGGCGTGCCAAGACCGTAGATACAGGACACCGAGGCCACCACGATCGTGTCACGGCGGGTCAGCAGCGAGTTGGTGGCCGAGTGGCGCAGCCGCTCGACCTCCTCGTTGATCGAGGAGTCCTTCTCGATGTAGGTGTCGCTCTGCGGGACGTAAGCCTCAGGCTGGTAGTAGTCGTAGTAGGAGACGAAGTATTCGACCGCGTTGTTGGGCAGCATCTCGCGCAGCTCGTTGGCGAACTGGGCGGCCAGCGTCTTGTTGGGCTGCATGACCAGAGCGGGCCGCTGCAGCCGCTCGATCAGCCAGGCGACGGTCGCGGTCTTGCCCGTGCCGGTAGCGCCCAGCAGCACGTTGTCCTTGCTGTCCGCCCTGACCCGGCGCTCCAGCTCCGCGATCGCGGCCGGCTGGTCGCCGGACGGCTTCATCTCCGTGATCACCTCGAAAGGCGCCACCTTGCGCTGCAAATCTGTAACCGGCCTCACGCTTCCATAACCTACGCGCCCCCACCGACATTTCCGCAGCCGCTGTTGACGGCCGATCCCCGGATCGGCGGCAAGCTTTGCAAGCGATCATCAAGTCTGTCCCGATACGGTCCGAAAACATCTGAATTTCAAGGTCGGGCAAAAGATTGAGGAGCGTGATGTCGAGTCCCTATCAGGGCACCGCCCAGAAGGTCATGGAGGTGGCGCAGACGGTCGCGGCGGGCGGTGATCCGCGGCAAACCGTGCTGGCGGCGGTCGGCGACTACGCCGAATCGTCCGCGTTCCGCCTCGATCCGCGTGACTTCCTCGACGCCCGCCTGGAGAACGTCGCCGCGGGCACCTCCCTCGAAGCCCGCAGCGCCCAGCTGACCGAGGCCAACGAGATCGTCAACCGCAGCTTCGAGGGCCAGGCCCCCGGCGGCGGCGCGACGCACGTGATCTCCCCCGTCGTCATTCCCAAATCCGGCACCGGCTGGCTGGTGTTCCAGCTATTCGGGTTGGCCGGGCTGGCCGCGATCGGTCTCGGCGGGGTCGGCCTGTCCGGGCTCGGCCTCGACCTGGACGGCGTGTTCGGCCCGCACTACTGGGCCGTGCTCGCGCTGGCGGCGCTGTTCCTGTGGTGGCGGCGCAGCGTGGTCATGGTCCCGGAGGGCTGCCGGGCGCTGATCACCAAGTTCGGCAAGCTCGTCCAGGTCGCGGAACCCGGCCGGGTGACCCTGTTCAGCCCGTGGAAGCGGGTCAGCTACATCGTCAACACGACCAGGGAATACCCCTTCAACGCGCCCATCAGGGAAGCGCCCACCCAGCAGGGTGTCAAAGCCTCGGTAGATCTGTTCCTGCAGTTCCGGATCGAGGACCCCGCCGAGTTCATCTTCGTGCTCGGCTCGGTCGGCGGCTTCCAGTCCAAGCTGCAGAACGCGATCAGCGAGGTCACCCGCAGCCTGATCTACTCCCAGCGGGCCGAGGACATCTACGATCTGGTCGGCGAGAGCACCCAGGGCATGCTGGACAACCTCAACCAGCAGTTCCTGCCCGCCGTACGGATGACCGACGTCAACATCACCCACGCCGAGCCGTCCAGCCAGGAATACCGCATGGACCTGGCCGCCCCCGAGATGGTCCGGGTGGCGAAGGAGGCCTACACCTACGAGTACGAGCTCCAGCTGCGCAAGGAACAGAACGAGGGCGACCTCACCAGGGAACTGGCCGCGCTCCACGAGACCCTCTCCGGCATCCAGGCCGAGATCGCCACGTACCAGGCCCAGATGGACACCGCGCTGGAACGCGAGTCGCACCGGGCGACGGCGCAGGCGCGGCAGCGCCTGATCGAGGCGGAGAGCACCGCCAAGGCCACCGCGGCCCTGCTGGAGGCGCAGGCGCTCGACATCCGGGCGCTGAGCAGCGCCGAGGCACCCGAGATCCTCGACTACCGCTACCAGCAGGACGTGCTGGACAAGCTGGAGTCGGTGGCCGCGCGGCTGCCGCAGGTCGTGCAGGTCGGCGACGCCCAGGAGATCAACTTCCTGGCGCTCGCCGGGGAGCTGGTCGGCACCGGCGAGGCCCCCCTGTTCACCGACGCCGACATGACCGACATTCAGGCCAGACTCGGCGCCATCCAGGCACGCGTGGACGGCCGGCAGGCCGAGATCGAAGGGCTGAAGCGATGAGCCGCGAATCCTCCAAGATCAAGGAATCGCTGGCGTCCTGGTCGGACATCCGGCAACTGCTGCGCGGCGGCGAGCGCGGGCAGCTGGTGCCGGTGGTGATCCCGAAGGACCGGCGCGGGTACGCCTGGGTGGGGCTGCTCCTGCTCGCCCTGTATCTGGCCGGCACGGCCGTCATGAGCGGCGAAACCCTGCGCCCGCTGGCCGCGGTCGCCGCGCTCGTGGTCCTGCTGGCCGCCGTGGTGTGGCTGTGGCGGCGGGCCATCATCGAGATCGAGGAAGGCACCACCGGCGTACGCAGCCGCTGGGGCGCGATCTCCGGCAACCTCCCGCCGGGTCGCCACTACCTGTGGCTGCCGTGGGACCGGGTCGACGCGGTCGTGGACACCTCCACCGAGATTCCGTACACGGCGCCCATCATCGCCTGCCCGACGGCCGAGAACGTGCCGCTGAAGTCGATCGAGTTCTTCCTCAAGTTCCGGATCGTCGATCCGGTCGCGTTCGTCCGGACGATCGGGGCGGGCAACTTCGACCTGGTGCTCAGCAGCGCCGTACAGGACGCGATCCGGCAGCGGTCCCGGCGGGTCACCACCGAGCGCGCCTACGACCTGCGCGGGTCCGACGTGGGCGACATGCAGGAGTCCCTCAACCGCCAGCTCGGGCGGTACGGCGTGCGGGTCACCGGGGCGAACATCCCCGACGTGCAGCTTCCCGACACCTACCAGCAGCATCTGGCCACGCGGGAGAAAGTGGCCAAGGAACTCTCGGCGTACGAGCGGGAATGGGAACTCACCAGGAAGCGGCGGATCGACACGCTGCTGATGGAGATCGAGCGGGCCAAGAAGACCCGCGACGCCCGGCTCGTCGAGGTCAAAGCGGCGCAGAACACCGCGCGCAAGGATGTCGCCCGGATGCTCGAAGAGCAGGAGACCGAAGCCCAGCGGGTGCGCTGGGAGATCGAGGCGCGCGGGCGGGCCGAACTGACCGCCGCCGAGAACGAGGCCACGGCGCTCCGGCGGCTGGCCGACTCCTACCGGGACAACAGGGCCGTCCTGCGCTACGAACTCGCCCGGCGGCGGCTCGACGTCGGTGCCAAACTAGCGGAGAACGCGCCGACGCCGCTCGTCATCCGCACCTCGGAAGGCGGCGACCCGGCGTCGGCACTCCTGCTCGCCCAGCTACTTCCCCGGCTCGGGCTGGGGAACCCCCCGGCCGGACCGGCCGTTTAAACAATCCGAAGTCCCCCTTCAAGGAGCCTCAGAAATGGTCTTCCGCAAGCTCATGGCCGCGTTCGGCGCCGGCGTCGAGGTCGACACCGTCCTGCAGTCCTCCACCGTCCGGCCGGGTGAGACCCTCGTCGGCACCGTCAACTTCCGCGGCGGCGCCAGCGACTACAAGGTCGAAGGCATCTTCATCGACTTCACCGCGGTGGTCGAGGTCGAGAGCGGCGACAGCGAATACAAGCAGACCCACAGCTTCCTCCGCCAGCAGGTCGCCGGCCCCTTCCACCTCCAGCCGAACGCGGCGCACGCGCAGCCGTTCCAGATCCCGGTGCCGTGGGAGACGCCGATCAGCGCCATCGGCGGCCACCCGCTGCGCGGCATGACGCTCGGCGTCGCCACCGAGCTCTCGCTGGCCGGAGCCCTCGACAAGGGCGACCTCGACCCGCTGTTCGTCAACCCGCTGCCGATCCAGGAACACCTGATCACCGCGCTGGACCGGATGGGCTTCCGCTTCAGCAAGGCCGACCTGGAGCGCGGCACCCTGCAGGGCTCCCACATGCCGTTCTACCAGGAGATCGAGTACTACGCCGGCCCCCAGTGGAGCCGCCACTTCCAGGCCCTGGAACTGACCTTCATCACCGGCCCGCACTCCATGGACGTCATCCTCGAAGCCGACAAGCGCGGCGGCTTCATCTCCTCCGGCCACGACGTCTACAACCGCTTCACCGTCCCCCTCAACGGCAACCCCGCCGCCGCCGAACAGGCCCTCGCCGCCGGCCTCCAGTCCATGGCCCAACGCCGCGGCTGGTTCTAACGTCTTTCCGGGTACGGCTCCCGCGTGATCGCTCGCGGGGGCCGTTGCCTATATCCGGTTCAAGGAACTCCGCAAGCCAATACGGCGATTCGGGTAGCCTCCGGACTGTGCCGCTAGCCTCCCGCATCGCCGCCGCAGGAATCTGTTTCGCCACGCTCATCGGGTGCACGTCGGAACCGCCACAGCCGACATTCGCGGAGGCGATCCGGAATCTGGTGGGCGACGGCGAAAAGTTGCTCGTAGCCAATATGGTCTCGCGGGTGGGACAGTTCCAGGTATCCGAAAAGGCCGACAAGGATTCGGAGACGGCCTGCGTCCCGGGCTCGAAGCAGCGTTTCTTCCGCGCATCCGGGAACTTCCTGCCAGGAGGGCCCAAGGATCCTGGCACCGCGGTAGGAGCAGCGCATGGCGAACTGCTCGTGATGAACTACGACCGTCTCGTCGATGAGCTCGATTTCAGGGACGACAACCTTTCGGTGATTGTTATGAACAAGCCCGACTCCGCGGTGACCTTCATCGTCGCGGCACGGACCACTGAGCCGAATATTCTGATCGTCGGCAAGACCGACTGCTTCAAGGCAGCAGAAGAATGACGGCTGACCGGTCACGAAGCGGGCAGCATGACCGCAGCGCGGAGTTGTTCGGCGCTTCGTCGCAGAGTCCGCGCGGTCAACGTGCAACTCTCGGCGAGTTCGACTATTCCCCTGTCGAGTTGACGCGCCGTGTCCACGAACCTGTCCGCAGCGTCTCCGGTCCAATAACCCCTGCTGCCGCCGGACGCCACCGGCACACCTTTGAACACGGCCTCAAGCTCCCCCGCATAGCTCTCGAAAACCCTGGCCAGGACCTCCTTCGCCGCCGCTTCCAGAAGAATCCGATGTGGATTGTCCACCACGGTTCCTATCCCCCTCGGGCCTGGAGGGCCTTTACCAGCGCAGGATAAAGGCGGCCTCGGAATGCCTGCCGTAGCTGTTCCTTGTCCTCCTCGGTCAACCGTTCTTGTCCGTGCTCTTGCAGAGAGAGCTGCACCTGGTTCACTTCGAAGTCGACGATCCTGTTGGCGACGACGTCGGCCGTTTCCGGGGTCAGCTCGTCGAGCCGGCCCTTGAGTAGATCCGCCAGTCCGTCCTTGGCCTCGGCCGTCCTATAGTCGATCATGGTGCTGGCGAGCGGCCCCGCTGCCTTTGTCAGTCGGGCGATGGTGTAGTTAACCGGCAGGAGAGCAGCCTCGCTCACCATGTCGATGAACTCGTCGTCGTTATATTCGGCGTATGTAGAACCTCCCATCAGCAAATTCGACAGACCGCCAGCCTGAGCGCTGAGCCGGGTGTACTCGGCGCGTACTGACGGATCGGAGCTGAACGGGTGGGCCTGGCCTATATCCAGCCCGCGGACATATGCCTGGAAGTCGGCCTGCAGACTCTTGGCCGTGGCGGGATCCTGCATGAGCGCACCCACGAAACGGCCGGCGACATCCTCATGTAGAGCCTTCCACGGACCGGTCGGCGTCAGGCCCAGCCCTGGAGAGTCAGCGTGGACCTGGCCAAGAGCCAGCTCGCCCAGGTACGGCGTCAGATTCTTGGCCAGCGCGGCGTTGACCGCCGAATTCTCGAACGTCTGGTAGTGACCGGACAGTTCCTGAGAACCGTCGTATCCCACTGCGTCGATCACGTTGATCCAGGCCCTCTCCCGCGTCGCCGCAGAGCCTGTGTGCGGATCGAGGGCCCGTCCCAGGACATCGGCGAGCAGTTCGTCGAAGTCGGCGGTTCCGGTGCCCTTGACCAGATCCGGGCGGAGCAGTTGCCCGGCGACATCCCTGTGCTCGGCCAGGAGCCGCTGTAGCGCCGCGGGGTTGCCGGTGAAGGCGCCGATCACGTGGACGGTGTTCCAGTCGGGATCCGGGGAACTGGGCGCGAACCCCGCGGTAGGTGAGGTGAACTGGCGGACGGCGACCTCCTTGAGAAAGGCTTCGGAGGGGCGGGACAAGGCCACCATCGCCGACAGGGTCGCCGGCGCGGCGCGGGTCAGCACATCCTTCCGCCATTGCGGGGGCAGCCGGCCAGAGTCTTCCGCGACGGCGAACGCCTGCGCTAGCGCTCCCAGTGACGGCTGCGCCTTGCCCAGCAGCTCGAACGTCAGGCCGCGGCGCGGGCCGCCGTTGTGCATCGTCATCCACTGCCCGAAGATTGTCCGCACCTGCTCGGGCCCGCCCAGCTTCGCCAGCAACGCCCATGCGTACGCCGGGTCGAGCGCCGCCGACCCGGTCCTCTTCATAGCCTCCTCCACATCTGCCCAGGACCGCTGTGTTCCCTCGGCCAGATGGGCGGCGAGCGCGTCGGACAGCGCCGCCCCGGCTGCGCTTCCCTGGGTGGCCGCCTGTTCCTGGCTGGCGAACGGCACCCGCACCGTTGTCAGCGCGGGCGAATCTTGCGGCAAGACCTGGCTGAGCACGTCCAGCCGCCACCGCAGATCCGCCTGTGAATCATGAAAGAACGCCCACGCCCGGTGCATCGCCGTCACCCCGCCCGCACCGGCCCAATCCGCCCCCGCCTCGGCGATCGCGGCTTCCAACCCCGGCCGTATCCCCGCCAGCACGCTCTTCCCCGACTCCAGCCGCCGGATCAGCGCGTGCACTCCGGCTGGGTCCATCCCCATGAACTCGGCCATAGCGCCTCCCTAAGGCAAGGCTAATCAGCCAGGCCTTGGTGGTATGCCAGACCAACAACATGGAGTCTCAGGTACACAAAGCGTTGCTATAGGGCTACATGAATGAGTTCGTGCCAGAGTTCGGCTACCTGGGCGTCCAGGGCGGACAGGGGGCCGTTGTTGTCGATGATGATGTCGGCGATGGCGAGGCGGGCTTCGCGGGTGGATTGGGCGGCGATTCTGGCCTGGGCGTCTTCGGGGGTCATGCCGCGGATTGTGGTGAGGCGGGTGAGGCGGGTGGTGTCGTCGGCGTCTACGACGATGACTTTGTCGTACATGGAGGCGAGGTTGTTCTCGGCCAGGAGGGGGACGTCGTAGACGACGATGGCGTCCTCGGGAGCGGTGTGCTGGAGTTCGGCGACGCGGGCGCCGACTTTGGGGTGGACGATGGCGTTGAGGGCTTTGAGGCGGTCTGGGTCGGTGAAGACGATGCGGCCTAGGGCTTCGCGGTTCAGGGTGCCGTCGGGGCGGAGGATGGTGTCGCCGAAGGTGGCGGTGATCTCGGCGAGGCCGGGGGTGCCCGGTTCCACGACCTCGCGGGCGATGAGGTCGGCGTCGATGACAAGGGCGCCCCTGGCGGCCAGGCGCTTGGCGACCTCGCTCTTGCCTGAGCCGATGCCGCCGGTTAGTCCGATCTTCACGACGGCAGCTTAGCCGGGCGGCGTAGATGCACCAGGGTCAGGTGGTCCTGGAGGCGCTCCCGGTGCGTCTCCCGGTAGCCCTGCCGCCGGTAGAGGCGCAAGTTACCGCCGGAGAGGTGGCCGGTGAACAGGTCGAAGGCGTGCACGTCGGGGTGCTCGGCCAGGACGGCATCGTGGACGGCGGACAGGAGTGCCGTGCCGATGCCCTGGCCCTGGCGATCGGGGGCGACGAC
Source organism: Acrocarpospora pleiomorpha (assembly GCF_009687885.1). GTDB lineage: Bacteria > Actinomycetota > Actinomycetes > Streptosporangiales > Streptosporangiaceae > Acrocarpospora > Acrocarpospora pleiomorpha. Next base: position 172,562 of record NZ_BLAF01000005.1, on the reverse strand, counting down.
CAGCCGCCCGACGACGCAGGTGCGCCCCTGCTCCCCCGGCTCGGCCACCCGGCCGCGCACCGCGCCGACGATCCGGCCGCCGTCCCGTGCGGCGAGAACGACGGAGGTCTCCACCACCTTGCGGAGCTGTTCCAGGGACTCCACTAGCGGGGCGATGAACGGATCCCCATAGAGCTGGGCCTCGCTCACGTAGGCGGCACGCTGCAGGGTGAGGATCTCCCCCGCGTCCCCGGGCGAGGCCCGCTGAATGTCCGGCACGCGCGCCACCCTATCGGCAAGCCTGGCGCGGCTGTCCCACCGGAACAGATGCTGGCGGCTTTACAAAGTAGATCAAACCCCAGCAACGCTATGAGCGTCCGCGGAAACGGAAAAGCCCCGCCGAAGCGGGGCTTTTCGTAGGTGAAGCGGTGATCAGCTCTGGCCGCCGGCGAGCTTCTCGCGGAGGGCGGCGAGGGCCTCGTCGGAGGCGAGGGCGCCGCCGGTTGAGGCCGCCGGAGCCGGGGTCTCGCCGGAGTAGCTGGAGGGAGCGGCTTCGCTCGCCTCGGCCTCCTCGGCGCGGGCCTTCTCGACCTGGGTCTTGTGGGCCTCGAAGCGAGCCTGGGCCTCGGCATACTGCCGCTCCCACTCCTCGCGCTGCTTGTCGAAGCCTTCCAGCCACTCGCCGGTCTCGGCGTCGAAGCCCTCGGGGTAGATGTAGTTGCCCTGGTCGTCGTAGGTCGCCGCCATGCCGTACAGCGTGGGGTCGAACTCGACGTCCACACCGGCGCCCTCGTTGGCCTGCTTGAGCGACAGGCTGATGCGGCGACGGTCGAGGTCGATGTCGATGATCTTCACGAAGATCTCGTCGCCGACCTGGACGACCTGCTCGGGGATCTCGACGTGGCGCTCGGCCAGCTCGGAGATGTGGACCAGGCCCTCGATGCCCTCCTCGACGCGGACGAACGCGCCGAACGGCACCAGCTTGGTGACCCGGCCGGGCACGACCTGCCCGATCTGGTGGGTGCGCGCGAACTGCTGCCACGGGTCTTCCTGCGTCGCCTTGAGCGAGAGGGAGACGCGCTCGCGCTCCATGTCCACGTCGAGCACCTCGACGGTGACCTCCTGGCCGACCTCGACGACCTCGGACGGGTGGTCGATGTGCTTCCAGGACAGCTCGGAGACGTGCACGAGTCCGTCGACGCCGCCGAGGTCCACGAAGGCGCCGAAGTTGACGATCGAGGAGACGACGCCCTTGCGGACCTGACCCTTCTGCAGGGTGTTGAGGAAGGTCTGGCGCACCTCGGACTGGGTCTGCTCGAGCCAGGCGCGGCGGGAGAGAACCACGTTGTTGCGGTTCTTGTCCAGCTCTATGATCTTCGCTTCGAGCTCGCGTCCCACATACGGCTGGAGGTCGCGCACGCGGCGCATCTCCACCAGCGACGCCGGGAGGAAGCCGCGCAGGCCGATGTCGAGGATGAGACCACCCTTGACGACCTCGATGACCGTGCCCGTGACGATGCCGTCCTCGTCCTTGATCTTCTCGATCGTGCCCCAGGCGCGCTCGTACTGCGCACGCTTCTTGGACAGGATCAGACGGCCTTCCTTGTCCTCCTTCTGGAGGACAAGGGCCTCGACGTGCTCGCCCACGGCGACGACGTCGGCGGGGTCGACGTCGTGCTTGATGGAGAGCTCACGCGAGGGGATGACACCCTCGGTCTTGTAACCGATGTCGAGCAAGACCTCGTCTCGATCGACCTTGACGACGGTGCCTTCAACGATGTCTCCGTCGTTGAAGTACTTGATGGTCTCGTCGATCGCGGCGAGGAAGGCCTCCTCGGAACCGATGTCGTTGACCGCTACCTGCGGGGTGCTCGAGGTGGCCTCAGTGCTGCTCGTCATGTGTGGAATTGCTCCGAACCGGACAGATGTCGTTGTGACCGAAGCGCGGCAGGCCCTGTTTCGTTCAAACCGAGGAAGGGATGAGCGAGCGCGAGCCCGCTCCCTTGAGGCGCGCGCGAGCCCACAGCGCAGCGATCAGCATATGAGACCTGACGGTTCTGGTCAATCGGAGGGGCACACGAGTCCCTTAGTACTCGATGACCCTTTTAAGCCGCTTTGAACCTATATCACCATGGCGTTGCTTTGGAAGAGAGAGGCTATCGGGATCTCCGTCGGCCGTGTAGAGCTCGCCTGGGTGCTTCTTGAACCATTCCAGCCAGTACGTCGAGCACCACTTGCGGCAGTCCCCCGCCGTCCCGTTGGACTGGATGCGCTGGATGGCCCGCCGGTCGAAGCGCTCGTCGAACGGCGACACCGAAGGCTCGGCGCCCGCCAGGAAAACCCCGTCGAAATGGTACGACGTCCCGTCCCAGCTCCCCTTCGTGGCCAGGCTCCGCTTCCTCGGCTGGGACCCGAACGGCAGCGCGAAGGTGGTCGAGGAGGTCACGCCGAGCTTCTTGAGCAGCCGATCCTCCTGGACGATCTGCTCGCTGACCTGCTTGTTCGTGAGCCGGCGCAGGTCCGGGTGGCCGTAGGTGTGGTTGGCCACCTCGAAGCCGTGCTCCAGCAGCCAGCGCACCCCCGCCGCCTGCCCGGCCTCGTCTTTCAGCCCGAACGGCTCGCGGTTGACCCAGAACGTGGCGACCGGCCGGAAGGCCGGATATTTGGCCGCCACCTCGAAGATGATCCCGACCGCGGTGTCCTTTTTCGGCAGACCCGCCGCGTCCAGCGCGAAATGCGTGGGATTGCCGTCATCGAAGGTCAGCACCACCGGATGGGTTCCCGCCGGGATGTCGATGGCGCCCGCCACGAACTCGGCCGCGGTGATCGGCACGAACCCGCGGGTGGCCAGCTTTTCCAGCTCGCTCTTGAGCTGCGCGGGAGTTCGGTCAATGGACGCCAAACGTTTCTTCAGAATTCGGTGATACATGAGCACCGGCACCTTGCCGAGCTCGTTGGCCTTGACCTTCCTGGCCGACTCGACGGTCGCCGCCACGGGAGGCGGCAGCGTCGGCTGCGGTAATCGGGGCGCCGCCTGGACCTTGCCCTGGCCCGTGCTCTCGTCGTCGGCCGAGGGCAGCACCGCGAGGGCGACCAGAGCGGTCGCCACGACGAGCACGTTGGCGACGGCGGTCACCCCAGCAAGCTTGCGCACAGTCAGACGACCTTAGCGCCCGTCCCGGGCGCGCGGTATCAATCCCGGCCATCACACGTGATAACCCGAAAACAGACGGACGATCTCACGGCCAACGAACCGATCCCCCGGTTAATGGCCGGCGTCCTCCCAGGTGGTTCCGACCCCGACCGAGACCTCCAGCGGCACCCGCAGCTCATACGCCCCGCGCATCTGGCCGACCACGACCTCCCGCAGCGCCTCCAGCTCGCCCGGCGCGACCTCGAACACGAGCTCGTCGTGGACCTGCAGCAACATGCGGGAGCGCATGCCCGCGATGGCACGCTGCACGTTGAGCATCGCGACCTTGATGATGTCGGCCGCGGAGCCCTGGATCGGGGCGTTGAGCGCCATCCGCTCGGCCATCTCCCGGCGCTGGCGGTTGTCGCTGGTCAGATCGGGCAGGTAGCGGCGGCGGCCGAGGATGGTCTCGGTGTAGCCGTCCTTGCGGGCTTGGGCGACGATGGCCTCCAGGTAGTCCCGGATGCCGCCGAACTCCTCGAAGTAGCCGTCCTTGAGCGCGCGCGCCTCGGCGACCGGGATGTTCAGCTGGCCGGAGAGCCCGAAGTCGGACAGCCCGTAGGCCAGGCCGTAGTTCATCGCCTTGATCTTGGCGCGCATCTCGCCGGTGACGAGCTCCGGGCCGACGTCGAAGACCTTGGCGGCGGTGGCCATGTGGAAGTCGTGGCCGGACTCGAACGCCTCGATCAGCGACGCGTCGCCGGACATGTCGGCCATGATGCGCAGCTCGATCTGGCTGTAGTCGGCGGTGAGCAGCGTCTCGTAGCCCGCGCCGACGACGAAGCCCTTGCGGATCCGGCGGCCCTCGGCGGTCCTGATCGGGATGTTCTGCAGGTTGGGCTTCTCGCTGGACAGCCGCCCGGTGGCGGCCACGATCTGGTTGAAGGTGGTGTGGATGCGGCCGTCGTCGCCGATCTCCTTGATCAGGCCCTCCACCGTGGTGCGCAGCTTCTGCTGGTCCCGGTGCCTGAGCATGATCGTCGGAAGCTCGTGCTCGGTCTGCGCGGCCAGCCAGACCAGCGCGTCGGCGTCGGTGGTGTAGCCGGTCTTGGTCTTCTTCGTCTTCGGCAGGTTGAGCTTGACGAACAGGATCTCCTGGAGCTGCTTGGGCGAGCCCAGGTTGAACTGCTCCCCCACCGAGTCGTGCGCGGCCTCGGTGGCCTGCTTGACGGCGGCGGCGAACTCGGCTTCCAGCGCCGCGAAGTATTCCCGGTCGGCCGCGATGCCGGCCTGCTCCACCTCGGCCAGCACCCGGACCAGCGGCAGCTCCACGTCGGTCACCAGGCGGGTGCCGCCGCGTTCGGACAGGAAATCCTCCAGCGCGATGGCCAGGTCGCGGACGGCCAGCGCGCGGGTGCCCAGCTCCTTGGCGGCGGTGTCGTCCTCCTCGAACAGGCTGGTCTGGCCGTTGCCGTCGCTCTCGGCCTTCAGCTCGCGGTGGAGGTAACGCCGGACCAGGTCGTCCAGCGGGAAGGTCCGCTGGCCCGGCAGCGCCAGGTAGGCCGCGAGCGCCGTGTCACAGGTCAGCCCGCGCAGGTCCAGCCCGTGCGCCCACAGGGCCAGCAGGGGCCCCTTGGCGTCGTGCACGGTCTTGGGCTTGCTGTCGTCGGCCAGCCAGGCCCCCAGGGCCTTCTCGTCCTCAGGAGTGAGCTGGGTGGGGTCCAGGTAGGCCGCGGAGTCGTCGGGGGAGGCGATCGCGATGCCGTCCAGGCGGCCGGTGCCGCTCCCATACGCCCCGCGGAAGGCGAGCCCGGCGCGGCCCTCGGGGAGGGCGGCCAGCCAGGCGGCGACTTCTCCGGGGGCGAGCGTGGTGACCTCGACCTCGACCGCGCCTTCGACCTCCGACTCGGCGGTCCCCAGGGTCTTGAACAGGCGCTCGCGCAGCTCGCCCCGGATCTGCAGCGAGTCCAGCAGCTCGTTGATCTTCTCGCGGTCCCACTGGCCCATGGTCAGCTCGGCGGGGCGCACGTCCAGGGCCACGTCGCGCTTGAGCTCGGTCAGCATCCGGTTGTGGATCACCTGGCCGAGGTGTTCCCTGAGCATGCCGCCGACCTTGCCCTTGACCTCGTCGGCCCGCCGGACCAGCTCCTCCAGCGAGCCGTAGTCGACGATCCACTTGATCGCGGTCTTCTCGCCCACGCCGGGGATGTTGGGCAGGTTGTCGCTGGGGTCGCCGCGCAGGGCCGCGAAGTCCGGATACTGCTGCGGGCTCAGCCCATACTTCTCCCGGACGGCCTCGGGGGTGAAGCGGGTCATGTCGCTGATGCCGCGACGGGTCATCAGCACCGTGATCCGGTCGTTGACCAGCTGGAGCGCGTCCCGGTCACCGGTGACGATGAGCACGTCCATGCCTTCGGCATCGGCCTGGGTGGCCAGCGTGGCGATCAGGTCGTCGGCCTCGAAGCCGGCCAGCGACAGGCGCGGGACGCGCAGCGCGTCGAGCAGCTCGAAGATCAGCTGGACCTGGCCGCGGAAGTCCTCGGGGGTCTCGGAGCGGTTCGCCTTGTAGTCGGCGAACGCCTCGTGCCGGAACGTGGGCTCGCTGCGGTCGAAGCAGACCACGATGTGCGTCGGCGTCTCGTCGCGCAGGATGTTGGTCAACATGGACGTGAAGCCATACACCGCCTCGGTGTGCTGGCCGTCGGTCGTCATGAGGTTGGCGTCCTTCAGCGCGTAGAACGCCCGGTAGGCCAGCGAGTGCCCGTCTAGGAGCAGGAGGCGGGGACGCGTGGGGGTGGCTTCGTTCTTCGGCACACCCGCAGCCTAGTCTGCCCCTACGACAGAAAACCTCCGGAAGGAAGAGCCTTGACCCAAGAGCTCGTCGCGCTGATGAACGAGGCCGGGAACGGGCACCTGCCCGAGCGCATGGGCATCGAGTTCGTGGAGGCGACCGCGGAGCGCGTGGTGGCCCGGATGCCCGTGCGGGGCAACACCCAGCCGTACGGGCTGCTGCACGGCGGCGCCTCGGTGGTGCTGGCCGAGACGATCGGGTCCACCGCCGCCGCCATGCACGCCGGGACCGGCCGGATCGCGGTCGGCATCGAGATCAGCGCCACCCACCACCGCTCGGCCACCACCGGCCACGTCACCGGCGTCGCCACCCAGCTGCACGGCGGGCGCACGATCGCCACCTACGAGATCGTCATCACCGACGACCAGGGCCGCCGCGTCTGCACCTCCCGCCTGACCTGCATGCTCCGCGACGCCTGAGCTGATTGATCTGAGCAATCTCAGACTCTCTTTGCGCGGCAGCCCCAGGGGTCGCTACCGTTTGACCCTCAGAGAGCCCGTGGGACGGCCGAGTAGACAACGTGCACCGCCGGGGAAGCGGTCGCATGGTCCCAAAGGTCGAACCACGGGCTCTCAGGGTTCAGGCGCGGGCCAGGGTGCCGAGGTAGAGCTCGATCACCTTGGGGTCGTTCATAAGTTCGGCGCCGGTCGCGGTGTAGGCGTTGCGGCCCTGGTCCAGGACGTAGCCGCGGTGGCAGATCTGCAGGCAGCGGCGGGCGTTCTGCTCGACCATGATGACCGTCACGCCGGCCTTGTTGATCTGCTGGGCCTGGATGAACACCAGGTCCTGCAGCTTGGGCGACAGGCCGGCCGACGGCTCGTCCAGCAGCAGCACCGACGGCTCGGTCATCAGCGCCCGGGCCATCGCCACCATCTGCCGCTCGCCGCCGGACAGGGATCCGGCCCGCTGCCTGCGCCGTTCCCGCAGTGCCGGGAAGATCTCGCAGACGAACTCGAAGCGCTCCCGGAACTTCTTGGGCACCTGGAAGGCGCCCATCTCCAGGTTCTCCTCGATGGTCAGGCTGGGGAAGACGTTGTTGGTCTGCGGCACGTACCCGACGCCCCGGGAGACCAGCGCGTGCGCCTTCAGGTTGGTGATCTCCTCGCCCTTCAGCACGACCGTGCCGCTACGCACGTTCACCAGCCCGAACATGGCCTTGAGCAGGGTCGACTTGCCGGCGCCGTTGGGGCCGATGATGCCGACCAGCTCGCCGTCGCCGACGTACAGGTCGGCGCCGTTGAGGATGTTGACGCCCGGCACGTAGCCCGCGTACAGCTCGTCGCAGCGGAGCACGGCGGTGGCCGCGCCGCTCAGATGAGCCGAGCGGTCGGTCTCGGTGGTGCTCACGCGCTGGCCTCCTTCTTCTCCTCGGCGAGCCCGGCGGGCTCGGCAGGCTCGACGGGCTCGACGGGCTCGGCAGAGTCGCCGGGGTCGCCGGGGTCGCCGTCCGCCGCCAGCTCCTCCAGCTCGGCCTCCGCCTCGTGCAGCTGGCGTTCGGCCTCCTCATCCGACAGCGGGGCGTCGTGATGCGCGCCCAGGTAGGCGTCGATCACCCGCGAGTCGGACATGATCGTGTCCGGCGGCCCTTCGGCGATCACCGCGCCCTGCGCCATCACGATGACCCAGTCGCTGATGTCCCGGACCATGTCCATGTCGTGCTCCACGAACAGCACGGTCATGCCCTGGTCGCGGAGGTCCTTGACGTGGCCGAGCAGGGACTGGGTGAGGGCCGGGTTGACGCCCGCCATCGGCTCGTCCAGCATGACCAGCTCCGGCTCGACCATCAGGGCCCTGGCCATCTCCAGCAGCTTGCGCTGGCCGCCGGAGAGCGACCCGGCGAAGTCGTCGCGCTTCTTGTCCAGCTTGAACCGTTCGAGCAGGATCTCCGCGCGCTCGGTGATGGCGTCCTCCTGGCCCTGCCAGATCGAGGAGAAGAACGCCCGGAAGAAGTTCTCGCCCTTCTGTCCCTGCGCGCCGAGCCGCATGTTCTCCAGCACGGTGAGCTTGGACAGCGCCTTGGTGAGCTGGAAGGTGCGGACCATGCCGCGGCGGGCCACCCGGTGCGCGGGCACCCCGTTGAGCCGGGTGCCGTTGAAGGTCCACTCCCCGGCGTCGGCGGTGTCGAAGCCGGTGAGCTGGTTGAAGAAGGTGGTCTTGCCGGCGCCGTTCGGGCCGATCAGGGCGGTGATGGAGCCCCGCTGGATCTCCACGTGGTCCACGTCCACGGCGGTCAGGCCGCCGAACCTGCGGACCACCTTGTCCACCACCAGGATGGGGTCGGGCTTGGGCACTCCGGGCTCGGATTCCAGGCCCGCGAAGGCGGCCTGGGCCTTGGCGCGGAAGCCGGTCGGTTCAGCGTGCATCGAGCGCGATCTCCCTCTTGTCGCCGAAGATGCCCTGCGGCCGGAACACCAGCAGCAGGATCAGGCCGAGGCCGACGAGCATGAAGCGCACGGGGCCGACCTGGGTGGTGGTCATGAAGGTGATGTAACCGGCACTGACCGCCTCGCTGAGGGTGTTGCCGATGAGCACGAGCAGGACCCAGAAGATCGACGCGCCCAGCACCGGGCCGAACACCCGGGCCGCGCCGCCCAGGATCACGATGGTGTACGCGTAGAACGTCAGCTCGGTGCCGAACACGTCGGGCTGCACCGAGGCGAAGGCCAACGCGTACACGTAGCCGCCGAAGCTGCCCACCACGCCGCCCAGGATCAGGGCCTGCATCTTGTACGAGAAGACGTTCTTGCCGAGGCTGCGCACGGCGTCCTCGTCCTCCCTGATGGCCTTCAGCACGCGGCCCCACGGGCTCCGCATGAGCAGGTAGATGGCCAGGCAGGAGATGCCGACGAGGGCCCAGCCGACGACCAGCACCCAGAGCACCCGGTCGGTGAACCCGACCGGGCCGATCTCGTAGTCGCCGGGCGGGAAGGGGTTCATGTCGTAGAAGGTGCTGGAGAAGGCGCGGCGGCCGTCCGAGCCGCCGAAGACGTCCTTGAACGCCACCGAGCGGAAGATCAGCCGGATGATCTCGGCGGCCGCGATGGTCACGATGGCCAGGTAGTCGGCCCGGAGTTTCAGCGTGGGCACGCCGAGCAGGAACGCGAAGATCACCACGCTGACCAGGCCGACCACGATGCCGAGCCAGAACGGCAGGCCGAAGGTGGAGACGATCACCGCCAGGCCGTACCCGGCGACGCCGAGGAAGGCCGCCTGGCCGAAGTTGAGCAGCCCGCTGTAGCCGAACTGGATGTTCACCCCGAGGGCGGCCAGCGCGTAGACGACCGTCTCGACGCCGACGGCGGCTTCGACGGTGGTGACGAAGATTGTGAGCCAGTCCACGAACGTCCCCCCTTAACCGATCCGCTCGCGGCGGCCGAGAATGCCCTGCGGCCGGAGCAGCAGGACGATGATGAGCACGGCCAGCGCGCCGACGCTCTTCAGCTCCGGCGGCACCCAGAGCGTGGAGACCTGGATGAACAGGCCGACGACCAGGGAGCCGACCAGGGCGCCGAACGCGGTGCCGAGCCCGCCCAGGGTGACCCCGGCGAAGATCAGCAGCAGCATGTCCTGGCCCATCTGGAACTGCACGTTCTGGGAGAGCCCGAGCATGACCCCGGCCAGGGCCGCGACGGCGCCGCCGGCGGTCCAGATGATCCGGATGACCCGGTCCACGTTGATGCCGGAGGAGGCGGCCAGGGCCGGGTTGTCGGCGACCGCGCGGGCCGCCTTGCCCGTCCTGGTCTTCAGCAGCGCCAGCCCGGCGATGACCAGGACGGCGAGCTCGATGCCCATCGCGATGAAGTTCTTGGGGGCGGCCGAGATCGGGCCGACCTCGATGCCGGGCTGGCCCGCGTACTCGTTGTACGGCAGGCTCTGCGGCCCGAAGAAGAACAGGATCGCGTAACGCAGGAACAACGCGACACCGATCGAGATGATCATCATGCCGATCAGGCCGGTGCCCCGCCCGCGCAGCACCCCCCAGAAGTAACGATCCTGGAGATAGCCAAACAACCCGCCCAGCAGGACCGCCGCGACTCCGGCGACGATCACCGGCAGCCCGACCACGCTGCTGAAGAAGTAGGTGAACACGGCGCCGAGGGTGACCAGCTCGCCGTGGGAGAAGTTGGTCAGGCCGGTGGTGCCGAAGATCAGCGACAGGCCCATGGCGGCCAGCGCGATGATCAGGCCGAGGTTGAAGCCCTCGAAGGTGAGCTGCGCGACCCGGCTCCACCAGCGGCTCTCCGCGCTCGACTCCGGCTCCTCACCGGGCGCGCCCGCGCCGTCGGCGGCCACCAGGGCGAACAGCACGGTCGAGACGTTCCCCGCGAACACGTTCGGGGTTCTGGTGACGTTGCCGCCGCGCACCTGCGCGTTGGGCGGCAGGGTGCCGGCGTCCAGCTTGACGGTGTACTTGCCCGCCGCGGGGACGGGGACCTCCCACGCGCCCTTGGCATCGCTGGTCACCTCGGCGACCGGCGCGCCGGACTCGGTGGTGACCGTTATCTTCACGCCGTTCACCGGCTGGCCTTGGAACGTGAGTGTGCCTCTCAGCCCCTCACCCTCGGCCCAGGCGGCGCCCGCCCCAGCCGAGAGAACGAGGATGAGGCCACCCAGGAAGGCCGTGAACGCTATCACGGCTCTACGCAATGGAGCTCCCTCAGTAGGTCATGGTGAGGTTGTGCCTCGCCCATCCCGAACACGCGAAACGCAATGAGTGTGCAATGCGCTGGCGGGAGCATAGTCCCACGTCGCCGCGCTAACGCCTTTTCGTCATCAATAAGTAACCAGCTTGTTTGTTTACCTAGGAAGCGCACCCGCTGACGACGGAATCAGCGGCGGGGCGGTACTCCTTGAGGAGCTTCACCTGCTGGTCGCGGGGCAGGCGGCCGTCGGACAGGGCCTTGGTGGTACGGGTGACGGTTTCGACCGGAACCGCCAGGTCGGCGGGCATGGCCGGGCCGTACGTGAGGATGATGCCCTGGAGTTCGGCCAGGCGGCCGATGACGGCGTCCTCGAAGTTCTGATCGTCCTCCTGGCCGGCCGGGGACAGCAGCAGGCCCGCGTAGCCGATGGCGGAGACGATGCGGGCGCAGGGGTCGTCATCGGGGTCGCCGCCGGTGGCGAATCTGGTCGCGGGGGCCTGCTGGGTGCAGGCGGCGAGGGTGGCCAGGGCCGACACCAGGGCGATCAGGGCCCTATTGCGTGCTTTCACACCGAGAATCCTTGTGGATGTGCCCAGATACGACAAGGGCCGCCGAACCCCCGGGGGCTCGGCGGCCGTAACCCGTGGGGTCCTAGCCGGCGATGTTGCCGGTGCGGTACTCCAGGGCCTTGGTGTCGTAGGTGTTGTCCTTGCCGTACTGGTAGATGCCGATCGTGGCGACGGCCGGGTCACCGGCGTCGTTGAACTCGACCGGACCGCTGACGCCGTCGTAGTCGATGTCCGTGCCGGCCTTCAGCAGGTCGACGCAGCTCTTGAAGTCCGAGCACTTCGTGCCGCCCTTGCTGACCTCGCCCAGCTTGGCGGCGATGTCCACGCCCGCGTCGCTCTTGGCGGCCTCGGCGGCCAGCGCGATCAGGTTGGTGGCGTCGTAGGACTCGGCGGAGTAGCTGAAGTCGGTCAGCGCGGGGTTGATCGCCTTGAGCTTGGCCTGGAAGGCGTCCGGGGCGGCCGCGCCGGGCAGGGTGGCCTTGACGCCGTCCATGGTGCCCTTGGGGAACTCGAGGAAGTTCTCGTTGGAGAGGTTTCCGTCGACCAGGTACCACTTGTGCTTGTCGGTGGTCAGACCCTGCTTGATCAGCTCCTGCATGACCTTGACGGTCTCGGCGAAGCCGATGAGCACGATGCCCTTGGGGTTGGCGGCCTTGAGCTTGGCCACGTCCGCCGAGAAGTCGGTCGCCTTGGGGTCGTAGATGATCTTCTCGACCACTTCGCCGCCGCCGTTGGTGACGGCCTTCTCGGTGTTGTCGGCCAGGCCGGTGCCGTACGCGTCCTGCAGGGCCAGGATGCCCACGGTGTCGTTGCCGTCGGAGACGACCAGGTCGCCCAGGACGCGGCCCTGGAGCACGTCCGGCGGGGCGGTGCGGAAGTACAGGCCCTTGTCGGCGTAAGTGGTCAGTTCGTCAGAGGTGTTGGCCGGCGAGAAGTGCACGACGCCCGCACCTGTGATCTTGTCGATGACCGACAACGAGACACCCGAGGAGGCGGCGCCCACGATGGCGTCGGTGTTCTGGGCCAGCAGCTTGTCCACCGACTGCGACGCGATGTTGGTCGAGGTGTCGCCGGAGTCGGTGTGGTTCTTGACAACCGGCTTGCCGAGCACGCCACCGGCCGCGTTGATCTCCTCAACGGCAAGATCGACACCGGCGAACTCAGGCGGGCCCAGGATCGCGAGGCTGCCCGTCTGCGGCAGCAGGGTGCCGATGGTGAGCACACCGTCGCCCTTCGCTGCGGCGGGCGCGGACGAAGCGGCCGGTGCCGAGGTCGCCGGCGTCGCGGTCTCCTCGCCACCACCACAGGCCGTCAGGGCGAGGCTGGCCGCCGTGGCGACCGCCAGCGCGCGCCCGAGGGGGGCAATGCGGATCATGAAGTGTCTCCTTCATCCATGCCCGGGACACGCCAGAGGGGTCGGCGTGAACCCGATCGAATGCGGAAAACGTACATAACACCGCACTACTCTGACCAGGAATGCATCAGAACTGACGGCACTTGGATGCGGAGTCGTAATAAGTCCTCAACCTAGCCCGGCGATGCCGTTGACCTGGAACGTCGCGACGAAAGGGGCGAAAGCCGCAAGATCGCCCATGCGCCCTGTTCATGACCATCCCAGGTCAGGACGGCCCCGCCGCCTCCGTCACCACCGCCTGGGCCACCTGGCGCATGCTCAGCCGCCGGTCCATGGAGGCCTTCTGGATCCACCGGAACGCCTGCGGCTCGGTCCAGCCGTGCTGCGCCATCAGCAGGCCCTTGGCCCGCTCGACCAGCTTGCGCGTCTCCAGCCGCTCGGAGAGGGTGGTGACCTCCTTCTCCAGGGCCGCGATCTCCTCGTGCCTGCTGACCGCCATCTCGATGGCCGGAACCAGGTCGCCCTTGGTGAACGGCTTCACCAGATAGGCCATCGCGCCCGCGTCCCTGGCCCGCTCGACCAGGTCGCGCTGGGAGAACGCGGTCAGGATCAGGCACGGCGCGATCCGCTCGGACACGATCTGCTCGGCCGCCGAGATCCCGTCCAGGACGGGCATCTTCACATCCAGGATGACCAGGTCGGGGCGGAGCTCGGTGGCGAGCTTGACGGCCGTCTCACCGTCGCCCGCCTCGCCCACGACCGCGTAGCCGTCCTCTTCCAGCATCTCCTTCAGGTCGAGGCGGATCAGTGCCTCATCTTCCGCGATCACCACTCGCCGCTGCGTTCCAGTCACGCACAAGAGGTTACCGACGTCCGCTACATTAGGAACACGCCCGGGGGCTGACATGATCTCGGACGTTGTTCTGCCCTGATATCCCAACGGCAGAGGAAATGGTCTCAAACACCATCTAGTGTGGGTTCGAATCCCACTCAGGGCACGAAAACGGCCCGCCGGGCGGATGCTCGGCGGGCTGTTCCGTTTCCGGATCAGGCCTGCGGGTGGGCCACCGCGGAGCCGATGGTGTGGACCCGGAGCGCGTTGGTGGAGCCGGGGCTCCCGGGCGGGGAACCGGCCACGATAACGATCTTGTCACCCTTTTCGAACTCGCCGAGGGCGAGCAGCGAGGCCTCCACCTGGCGGACCATGTCGTCGGTGTGGTGCACGAACGGGACCTGGAAGGTCTGCACGCCCCAGGTGAGGGCCAGCTGGCCGCGGATCTGAGGGTTGGAGGTGAAGGCGATCAGCGGGATCGGGGAACGATAGCGGGCCAGGCGGCGGGCGGTCTCGCCGGACATGGTGAAGGCGACCAGGGCCTTCGCGCCGACGATGGCGCCCACCTCGGCGGCCGCGCGGGCGATGGCGCCGCCGGTGGTCTCGGGGCGGCGGTCCAGGTTGTGGGTGGCGTGCAGGGTGGCGCCCTCGGCGGCGGTGGCGATCTTCGCCATGGTGGCGACCGAGTCGATCGGGTAGCTGCCGACCGAGGTCTCGCCGGAGAGCATGACCGCGTCCGCGCCGTCCATCACCGCGTAGGCCACGTCGGAGGCCTCGGCGCGGGTGGGGCGGGGGGCGTTCATCATCGAGTCGAGCATCTGGGTGGCCACGATCACCGGGTGCGCCTTCTCCCGGCACAGCTCGATGATCCGGCGCTGCACGATGGGCACCTGCTCGAGCGGGAGCTCCACGCCGAGGTCGCCGCGGGCCACCATGACGCCGTCGAAGGCGTCGATGATCTCCTCCAGGCAGTCCACCGCCTGCGGCTTCTCCACCTTGGCGAGCAGCGGGAGGCGGACCCCCTCCTCGTCCATGATCTTGTGCACGATCATGGCGTCCTCGGCGGAGCGCACGAAGGACAGGGCGATCATGTCGAAGCCGGTGCGCAGGGCCCAGCGCAGGTCCGTCTCGTCCTTCTCGGTGAGGGCGGGGGCGCTGACCGCGACGCCGGGCAGGTTGAGGCCCTTGTTGTCGGAGATCATGCCGCCGACCACCACCCGGGTGGTCACCCGCGGCCCTTCGACCGCCGTCACCTCCAGGTTGAGGCGGCCGTCGTCGACCAGGATGGTGTCCCCTGGGCTGACGTCTCCGGGCAGGCCCTGGTAGGTCGTGGAGACCATGTCGCGATCACCGGGCACGTCCTCGGTGGTGATCGTCAGCACGTCGCCGACGCCGAGCCGCACCGGGCCGGAGGCGAACTTGCCCACGCGGATTTTGGGGCCCTGCAGGTCGGCGAGGACGCCGACGGCGCGGCCGCAGTCGGCGGCCGCTTCACGCACCCGGTCGAGGATCTCCTGGTGCAGTTCATGACTGCCGTGGGAGAGGTTGAATCGCGCCACGTCCATGCCCGCCGCGATCAGTTCGCGGAGGCGCTCCGGAGAGGAGGTGGCGGGACCGAGGGTACAAACGATCTTTGCTCGACGACTCACGAGTCCTAGCCTAATTGGTCCAGACCACTTGATAGTGACGGCTTCCATTGCTGTGGCCTAATTGTCAGTGACTTCACGCGATCGCTAAGGTGTCCTAGCCTTACCCGCTATGGGGCATTTCTGGAGGTTAGCTGCCGTCTCAACGCTGTTGAGCGTCATCGCGTGCGGTGGACAGGCTACCGAATCAACCGAGCCCCCAACCGGTGTTTCGGTTTCGTTGCAGCAGTTACGTTCTGATGTCCCCGTGCACCGGATGCGGGTGGCGGTCACCAACACGACCACGACACCGGTCTATTTCAGCGAACTCCAGGTCCTGTCCGACTCCTTCGAGACTATGCCCCCCAAACGGGTGGACATGGCGCTCACCCGTACGCTCCGGACGGATTTCCCCATCCCGTACGGCCCCGCGCGCTGCCACCCCACGACCATCCCCGCGCCGAAGCCCGCGGTGATCGTGGCCAGGCTCCGGGTGGGAGACGAGCCGCTGCGCGAGGTCAGGTACCCGATCCCGGCCACCGATCCCCTGCTGGCCCGCCTGGTGAAGTCCGAGTGCGCCCAGTTCATCCTGAAGCAGGCGATCGACGTGTCCTTCGGGTCCGACTGGACCCGGGAGGGGGACTCCCTGCGCGGGGTTCTCACCGTGGTCAGGAAGAGCGGCGAACCGGTCACCATCGACGACGTGGGCGCGACCACGCATTTCGACCTGAAGCCGGAGTCCGGCCGGCGCAAGCCGATCGCCGTCCTGTCGGGGGCGAGCCTGGAGATTCCCGTGCTGGTCACCTCGTCGCGGTGTGATCCGCACGCGTTCGCCGAGGCCAAGCAGGCGTATCTGTTCCCGCTCTGGGGCACCCCGCCGGGGATCGGGGAGACGTACACGATGGAGGTCGTGCCGCCGAAGGCGGTGCAGCAGCGGTTCTGGGACTACGCGGTGGATCTGTGCGACCTGCCGAGCTGAGCCCGGAGCGCGCCCGTCCAAGAGATCAGGATGGCGGCGATGACGATCCAGCGGACCAGCCAGACATACTGGGCCGGGTAGACGACCCCTTCGATGTAGGTGTCGATGAAGCCGCCCGGTTTCAGGCCGCCCGCTCCGGCCTGGGCGCGGCCCCAGTTCTCCAGCGCGGTGAGCGGGCATTCCACCAGGCCGGTGAGCTGGATCAGGCCCCAGCCGGCGAAGCCCAGATGGGGCCAGATCAGGCGTGGCCAGCGCCAGGCGAGGAATCCGCCCAGGGCGATGTAGCCGATCACGATGAAGTGCACGACCATCGTGACTTCCCAGACAGCCCGATACATCATGCTTCCACGGTAAGCCGGGCGGATCCCCGGGGGATCCGCCCGCCTACTCAGGCGTCCTTAGGTAGCGTGACCGCCCGGAACGCGTTGACCACCCCATGCCCGAAGAACCCGTTCTTGGCCGGGGTCCCCTCACAGACCTGCACGTCCTTCGCCGAATACCGGTACGCCCGGGGCGTCGGGCACGATCTGCGCGACGCGGTGGAGTACAGCAGCCGTTCGGCGGTCGCCGGATTCAGGTGGAGCCCGCCCTTGCCGGGCCGCCCATGCCGGGCGACCAGCAGCGCCACCACGCCGGTGGCGTGCGGCGCCGCCATCGACGTGCCCTCCAGATACTGGTAGTACGCGCACTTCCCGCCCGCGCAGCTCCTGATCACCGAGGAGGTCATCGGCCGCCCCCGCTTGTCGATCAGTTCCTGGGCGCGCAGCGCCTTGGCGGGCGCGGCGGCCAGGATCTCGCGGGCCGGGCCCTTGAGCCTGGTGGCCGGGTCGGCCAGGTCGCCGCCGGGCGCGGACACGTCGGCCTGCTCGACGCCGTAGTCGGAGTAGATCGCCTTACGCCCGCTCGGGCCGACCGCGGTGACCGAGATGACGCCGTCCAGCTCGGTGGGCACGTTCAGGCAGGAGTTGTCCACCTTGCGCTCGCGCTCGGCGCCGATCGGGTAGTCGGGGCTGGTCACGTCCACCGTGATCTTGCCCAGGTCGAGGGCGCTGTTGCCGATCGCCGAGACCAGCGTCACGCCGTGCGAGCGGGCGTAGGCGATCGCCCGCTTCATGCCCTCCAGGATGCCCCGCTGCTCCTGCTGCTCGGCCGGGCTGTCCTCGGGGTTGGCGGCGCAGTTGAACATCCACGGGTCGACGTAGAAGGACATGTTGACCACGTCGATGCCCTTGTCGCCCGCGTAGGTGAGGGCGTCCATGGTCGGCTTGAGGAAGAAGAAGCCCGCGTCGTGGCCGGCCCGCAGGTTGACCAGGGACACGCCGGGGGCGACCCCGCCGATGCCCACGCCGTTCAGCGGGGAGCCGATCGTGCTGGCCACGTGCGTGCCGTGGCCGTCGTCGTCCACGTCGGCGGGGTCCTTGCAGCTCTTGTACTCGCAGGGGCCGTCGAAGGTCTTGCCGTTGGGGTCCTTGGGGCGGTCGGTGACGAAGTTGCGGCTGAGCTTGCGGTTGAAGTTGGGGGCGATGTCGGGGTGCTTGCCGTCGATGCCGGTGTCGATCACGCCGACCAGGACCTTGTGGCTGCCGCGCTGCTTGGCGTACGACCCGGTGGGGGTGGCGCCGATCATCCGCATGTCCCACTGGCGGGAGGCCAGGGGTTCCCCGGCGGCCTTCTTGACGGCCGGGGGCTGCTTGGCGGTCGCGGGTGGCGGGTCGCCGTCCCAGCGGGCCCGGGTGGTCGCGCCGATCTTGCGGTCCCTGGCGACGGCGGCGACGGCCGGGCTGGCGCCCACGCGGGCGGGCGCGGCGGTCGTGGCGAGCAGGTAACCGAGCCTGGGCTCCTCGCCGATCACCGCCCCGCCGCTGGCCGCCACCGCCCGGGCGGCGTCGTCCCGCTGGCCGGGAAGGTAGAAGACGAGGTACTCCCCCGGCGGGTCCGCTGTCGCCGATGCCCCGGCGAAAACCGTGCCCAGCAGTGCCGCTGATATCCCGAGCGCCAGAAACCGGGCTGCCCGCCGCTGCTTGCTCAACAATCCTCCTCGCACAGGAATATGATCATTCTTCCCGTTGAGGATAATTACAAGCCGATCAGCATATTTACGATATGTGCAAAAATACACACGGCGTCCTGCCATAAAGGCAGGACGCCGTATATATCGGACTATTAAACCAGAGGCCGGGCTGTCGGGGGGATGGCGACCGGCAGGGCGGTCTGGCCGGTCAGGAACTCGTCCACGGCGGCGGCGGCCGAGCGGCCCTCCGCGATCGCCCAGACGATCAGGGACTGCCCGCGTCCCATGTCCCCGGCGGCGAACACCCCGTCCACCCCGGTCTCGTAGGACGTGTTGCGCGCCACGTTGCCGCGCGGGTCGAAGAACTCCCCGGCCGACAGCTCGGCCAGCTCGCTCAGCAGGCCGCCCTTCTCCGGGCCGAGGAAGCCCATCGCCAGCGTGACCAGCTGGGCCGGGATCTCCCGCTCGGTCCCCGGCACCGGCTTGAACCCGGCGGCGGGGCCCTCCACGTCGACCAGCCGCAGCGCGGCCAGCCTGCCCTCGGCGTCCTTGACGAACTCGGTTGTGGACACCGCGTACACCCGGTCGCCGCCCATCTCAGCCAGCTCCTCGTGGGCGCTCTCCATCTTGAACAGCATCGGGAACGTCGGCCACGGCTGCGAGCCCGGCCGGTCGGCGGGCGGCTTCGGCATGATCTCCAGCTGGGTGACGGAGGCCGCGCCCTGCCGGATCGCGGTGCCGATGCAGTCGGCGCCGGTGTCGCCGCCGCCGATCACCACGACGTGCTTGCCCTGCGCCGAGATGCCAGAGTCCCCGAAGCCCTTGTTGGCGGGCGGCAGGTATTCCATCGCCTGGTAGACGCCCTCGGCGTCCCGGCCTGGCACCGGCAGGTCGCGCCACGCGGTCGCGCCGCCGGCCAGCACGATCGCGTCGAACTCGGCCCGCAGCTGGGCGGCCGTGACGTCCACGCCGACGTTCACGCCGGTGCGGAACTCGGTGCCCTCGGCCGCCATCTGCTCGATCCGGCGGTCGATGTTGCGCTTCTCCATCTTGAACTCGGGGATGCCGTACCTGAGCAGGCCGCCGATCGCGTCGGCGCGCTCGAACACCACCACGTCGTGCCCGGCGCGGGTGAGCTGCTGGGCGGCCGCGAGCCCGGCCGGGCCCGAGCCGACCACGGCCACCTTCTTGCCCGTACGGGCCACCGGCGGCTGCGGCGAGACCCACCCTTCCGCGAACGCCCGGTCGATGATCTCCACCTCGACCCGCTTGATCGCGACCGGGTCGGCGTTGATGCCCAGCACGCAGGCCATCTCGCAGGGCGCCGGGCAGAGCCGCCCGGTGAACTCGGGGAAGTTGTTGGTGGCGTGCAGCCGCTCGATCGCCTCCCGCCAGTCGTCCCGGTAGACCAGGTCATTCCACTCCGGGATGAGGTTCCCGAGCGGGCAGCCGTTGTGGCAGAACGGGATGCCGCAGTCCATGCAGCGGGCGGCCTGCCTGGTCAGCTTCTCGGCCGGGAAGTCGTCGTAGACCTCCCGCCAGTCGCGGATCCGGACGTCCACCGGCCTGCGCTGCGGCAGCTCCCGGTCGTGCGTGAGAAACCCCTTCGGGTCAGCCATCGAGTGTCCCCCCTTATCCGTGCGAAGCGGCCATGACGGCCTCGTCGATGTCCCGGCCCTCGGCTTCTGCTTCGGCGCGGGCGCGCAGCACCCGCTTGTAGTCGATGGGCATGATCTTGCCGAACCGGGCCAGCGCGGCGTCCCAGTCGGTGAGCAGCGCCTTGGCCACCGGCGAGCCGGTCTCGGCCAGGTGCTTCTCCACGGTCTCGCGGAGGAAGTCGGAGTCCTCGTCGGTGAGCGCCTCGATCTCCACCATCTCCCGGTTGACCCGGACCGGGTTGAGATCCAGCACGTACGCGATGCCGCCCGACATGCCCGCCGCGAAGTTGCGCCCGGTCGGCCCGAGCACGACCGCCCGCCCGCCGGTCATGTACTCGCAGCCGTGGTCGCCGACGCCCTCCACCACGGCGGTGGCGCCGGAGTTGCGGACGCAGAAGCGTTCCCCGACCACGCCCCGGATGAACGCCTCGCCGGAGGTCGCGCCGTAGAGGCCGACGTTGCCGGAGACGATGTGGCCGTCCAGGTCGTTGGCCGGGCGGACCGCGATCCTGCCGCCGGACAGGCCCTTGCCCAGGTAGTCGTTGGCGTCGCCGGTGAGCCGCAGGGTGATGCCGCGCGGCATGAACGCGCCGAAGGAGTTGCCTGCCGAGCCGGTGAACGACACGTCGATGGTGTTGTCCGGCAGGCCCGCGCCGCCCCACCTGCGGGTGACGTGGTGGCCGAGCATGGTGCCGACGGTCCGGTTCACGTTCCGGATCGGGAGCTCCAGGGTGACCCGCTCGCCGAACTCCAGCGCGCCCTCGGCCAGCTGGATCAGCGTGTTGTCCAGCGCCCGGTCCAGGCCGTGGTCCTGGCCGACGACCTGGTGCAGCGGGGTGCCCGCGGGCAGCTCCGGCTGGTAGAGGATCGGGGTCAGGTCAAGACCGGCCGCCTTCCAGTGGTCCACGGCCGCGTCGGTGTCGAGCAGCTCGGCGTGGCCGATGATCTCGTCCAGCGAGCGGTAGCCCAGCTGGGCCAGGTACTCGCGGACCTCCTGGGCGATGAACTCGAAGAAGTTGACCACGAACTCGGGCTTGCCGGTGAAGCGCTTGCGCAGCTCCGGGTTCTGGGTGGCCACGCCGACCGGGCAGGTGTCCAGGTGGCAGACGCGCATCATGACGCAGCCGGAGACGACCAGGGGGGCGGTGGCGAAGCCGTACTCCTCGGCGCCGAGCAGGGCGGCGACGATGACGTCCCTGCCGGTCTTGAGCTGGCCGTCGGCCTGCACCACGATCCGGTCCCGCAGGCCGTTGAGCAGCAGCGTCTGCTGGGTCTCGGCCAGGCCGAGCTCCCAGGGCGCGCCGGCGTGCTTGAGCGAGGTGAGCGGGGAGGCGCCGGTGCCGCCGTCGTGGCCGGAGATGAGCACCACGTCGGCGTGCGCCTTGGAGACGCCCGCCGCGACCGTGCCGACGCCGACCTCGGAGACCAGCTTGACGTGCACGCGGGCCAGCGGGTTGGAGTTCTTCAGGTCGTGGATGAGCTGGGCCAGGTCCTCGATGGAGTAGATGTCGTGGTGCGGCGGCGGCGAGATGAGGCCGACGCCGGGGGTGGAGTGCCGGGTCTTGGCGATCCACGGGTAGACCTTGTGTCCGGGCAGCTGGCCGCCCTCGCCTGGCTTGGCGCCCTGCGCCATCTTGATCTGCAGGTCGTCGGCGTTGACCAGGTATTCGCTGGTCACGCCGAACCGGCCGGAGGCCACCTGCTTGATCGCCGACCGGCGGGCCGGGTCGCGCAGCCGCTCCGGGTCCTCGCCGCCCTCGCCGGTGTTGGACTTGGCGCCCAGCCGGTTCATGGCGATGGCCAGCGTCTCGTGCGCCTCCATCGAGATCGAGCCGTACGACATCGCGCCGGTGGAGAACCGCCGCACGATGCTCTCGGCGGACTCGACCTCCTCGATCGGCACCGGCGTGCCGGGGCGGAGCTTGAACAGGCCGCGCAGCGTCATCAGCGTCTCGGCCTGGCCGTCGACCAGGGAGGTGTACTCCTTGAAGATCTCGTAGCGCTTGGTCCTGGTGGCGTGCTGCAGCTTGAAGACCGTGGTCGGGTTGAACAGGTGCGGCTCGCCCTCGCGCCGCCACTGGTACTCGCCGCCGACCTCAAGACGCCGGTGCGCGTTCTCCGCCCTCGGGTACGCCTTCAGGTGCCGCTGCTGGGCTTCCCTGGCCAGCACGTCGAAGCCGACGCCGCCCAGCCGGGAGGTGGTGCCGGTGAAACACTCGGCGATCACGTCGGGGCCCAGGCCGAGGGCTTCGAAGATCTGCGCGCCGGTGTAGGAGGCGACCGTGGAGACGCCCATCTTGGACATGACCTTGAGCACGCCCTTGCCGTACGCCTTGATCAGGTTGCGGACGGCCTTGCGCGGGTCGATCGAGAGCATGCCCGTGGCGGTCATGTCCTCGACGGTCTCGATGGCGAGGTACGGGTTGATGGCGCTCGCGCCGTACCCGACCAGGAGAGCCATGTGGTGGCACTCGCGGGCCTCGCCGGTCTCGATCACCAGTCCGACCCGGGTGCGGGACTTCTCCCTGATCAGGTGGTGATGCACCGCGCCGGTGAGCAGCAGCGACGGGATCGGCGCCTTCTCGGCCGAGGAGCCCCGGTCGGACAGGACGATGATCCTGGCCCCGTCCGCGATCGCCCGGGAGACCTCCTCGCGGATCTCCCGCAGCCGCCGCAGCAGCGCGTCCCCGCCGCCGCCCACGTGGAACAGGCCGGAGACCACGTAGGGCTGGAAGCCGGGCAGCGCGCCCTCGTCGTTGATGTGGACGATCTTGGCCAGCTCGTCGTTGTCGATCACCGGGTACGGCAGGACCAGGCGGCGGCAGGACGCCGCCCCCGGCTCCAGCAGGTTGCCCTCTGGCCCGATCGTGGACTGCAGGGAGGTGACCAGCTCCTCCCGGATGGCGTCCAGCGGCGGGTTGGTGACCTGGGCGAACAGCTGGCTGAAGTAGTCGAACAGCAGCCGCGGCTTCTCGCTCAGCACCGCGACCGGCGAGTCGGTGCCCATCGAGCCGAGCGGCTCGCCCCCGGTGACCGCCATCGGGGTGAGGATGATCCGCAGCTCCTCCTCGGTGTAGCCGAAGGTCTGCTGCCGCTTCACCAGCGCCTCGTGGGTGGGGTGCTCGTGCTCGCGCTCGGGCAGCTCCTCGAAGCGCACCAGACCGGCGTGCAGCCACTCCCCGTACGGCTCGGCGGCGGCCAGCTCGGCCTTGATCTCGTCGTCCTCGATGATCCGGCCGCGCGCGGTGTCGACCAGGAACATCTTGCCGGGCTGCAGGCGGCCCTTGCGGATCACCCGCTCCGGCTCGATGTCGGCGAGCACGCCCGCCTCGGAGGCGAGCACGACCAGGCCGTCGTCGGTGACGTAGAACCGGCCCGGGCGCAGGCCGTTGCGGTCCAGGACCGCCCCGACCAGGGTGCCGTCGGAGAAGGAGATCGAGGCGGGGCCGTCCCAGGCCTCCATGAGGGTGGAGTGGAACTCGTAGAAGGCGCGCCGCGCCGGGTCCATCTCGGTGTGGTTCTCCCACGCCTCCGGGATCATCATCAGCACCGCGTGCGGCAGCGACCGGCCGCCCAGGTGCAGCAGCTCCAGCGTCTCGTCGAAGGAGGCGGTGTCGGAGGCGTCCGGGTCGCAGATCGGGAACAGCCGCTCCAGGTCGCCGGGGATGAGCCCGGTGCCGAGCATGGCCTCCCGCGCCCGCATCCAGTTGCGGTTGCCCTTGACCGTGTTGATCTCCCCGTTGTGCGCGATGTAGCGGTACGGGTGGGACAGCGGCCAGGACGGGAAGGTGTTGGTGGAGAACCGGGAGTGCACCAGCGCGATCGCGGTGACGTACCGCTCGTCGGACAGGTCGGGGAAGAACGGCTCGACCTGCTGCGGGGTGAGCATGCCCTTGTAGACCACGGTCCGGCAGGAGAGCGAGGCGAAGTAGACGTCCACCTCGTGCTCGGCCCGCTTGCGGAACGCGAACGCGGCCCGGTCCAGCTCGATCCCGGACAGCTCGCCGGAGCTGACGAACAGCTGGCGGAACGACGGCATCACGGCGCGGGCGCTCGGCCCGGCGTGCGCGGTGCCCACCGGGACCTCGCGCCAGCCGAGCACGGTGATGTTCTCCTCGGCCGCGATCTCCTCGATCATGCCCATGGCGACCGCGCGAGCCTGCTCGTCGTGCGGCAGGAAGGCGATCCCGGCCGCGTACGCCCCCGCTTCGGGCAGCGCGAACGGGGTGACGGCCCGGTAGAGCGCGTCCGGGATCTGCGTCAGGATGCCGGCGCCGTCTCCGGTCTCCGGTTCGCTCCCCCGCGCACCCCGGTGATCGAGGTTGATGAGCGCGGTCAGGGCCTTCGCGACAATGTCATAGCTGCGGCGGCCGTTCACGTCGGCAACCATCGCGACGCCACAGGCGTCGTGCTCGTTCGCAGGGTCGTAAAGGCCCTGAGGCTCGGGAAAGCCCCCAGGGCGGCCAAGGCGGGCAGCAGGCATGTAATCACTCCCGTCGTCATCTTCTGCGTGGAGACAGAGGGACGACGCTGGCCCTGCTGCAGTTGTGGTGTGTAGAGATTACCCCACCGTGTGCGAATGGTCCCGCCTGGGCGTTCGGAGGACGAGTTCGGGCGGTGGCGCGCCGATAGGGTTTCAGTTATGACTATCGACGAGCTGTTCGCACAGGCCGGAGTGGATGGCAGGCGGCTCCGTAGGGCGGTCGCCCTCCTCGCGGATGGGCGCTGGTGGTCACTCGCCGATCTGGTCCGGGAGACCGCCACGTCGCGGCGGACCATCGAGGCGCTGCTCCGCGAACTCCCCCTTGAGCATCGCGGCGAACGCGTCCGAATCCCAGCTGATCAGGCTAAACACTACAACACTGGCACTGAATCCAATATTTCGGACCCTGTGTCTCACCTTATGGACATATATGGGGATACGGTGGCCCGAATCGGGGAGCTGATCGCCAAGGCGCCGCGGGGGCGGCACACGCTCGATCACGTGGCGGCCACGGCGGACACGGTGGTGCGGCGGGCCTTGCTGCTCGGGGAGCGGTTCTGGCTGCCCGGGGCGCGGGTATTGTGTGTCGGAGATCACGATCTGACCTCGCTGGCGGTGCGGATGATCCATCCGGAGGCCGAGGTGGCGGTGGCCGACATCGACGAGCGGATCCTTGAGTATCTGGATGCCCAGGAGCTGGGGGTTCGAACATTCTGGGCTGATCTGCGGCTGGGGTTGCCGCCGTCGGCGCGGGGGTGGGCGGATCTGGCGATCACCGATCCGCCGTACACGCCGGAGGGGGTGGGGTTGTTCGTGGCGCGCGCGGCCGAAGGGCTGCGGGATCGTGATCAGGGGCGGATCCTGCTGGCGTATGGGGCTTCTGAGCGCACGCCGATGCTGGCGTTGAAGGTGCAGAGCGCGCTTTCTGATCTCAATCTTCTGACTGAGGCGATATTTCCGGATTTCAATAGGTATCACGGGGCGGAGGCGATCGGCAGCGCGGCGGATCTCTACGTGTTGCGGCCGACCACGAAGACCTGGCCCTCGGTGGCGTCCCGGGTGGACAAACTGGCCACCGCGATCTACACGCAGGGCCCGCAGTCGGTGGAGTCCGCGCGAGCCAAGGAAGATCTGCCGGGTCTTGCCGGAATCGAGGCGTTCGCTCCCGGACTGCTGGTCGGGGACTGGCCCCGCGACCTGCTGCCCAAACTCCCCCGGGTCCGCCTGTCGACCTGGCTGGCCAAGCCCTACGCCGCCGACCCCGACAGGGTCGCGATCGCCGTCCCCCCAGGCCTGGAAGCCGCACTACCCCGCGTGCTCCTCGCCTC
>NZ_BLAF01000005.1:103513-146847 GCF_009687885.1 Acrocarpospora pleiomorpha | reverse complement strand
CCACCCCACCCCCCGACCTCACCGACCTGCTCTCCCCCCTCTACGACCTCACCGCCGAGGGCACCGTCCTCAACGCGGTACGCCGTGCGCTCCCCGACCACACCCCCGCCAGAATCACGCGCCGCATCCTCGACAACGCCCACGGCAAAGCCACCAACTCCTGGCGCGAAGCCCTCATCTCCACCCAGAACCTCACCAAGAAACAGGCCCGCGCCCTGATCCCCGACTGGGCCGACGCCACCACCCTGGAACTCCCGGCCCACCGCCTGACCGCCCTCCCGCACGCAGCGGCGGCCTCCCTGACGACCGCTTCCCAGCCTTCAAGAGCGGAGGCGGACTCCGTGTCGCCCGCTACCCACCCCTAACAGAACGGCGGCGCACTCCCTGACGGCCGCTACCCGCCCTCAACAGAGCGGCAGCGCACTCCCTGACGGTTGCCGCCCGGCCTTCGAGAGCGGCGCGCGGAATCCCTGACGGCCGCTACCCGCCCTTAACAGAACGGCGGCGCACTCCCTGACGGTTGCCGCCCGGTCTTCGAGAGCGGTGAACGGACTCCCTGACGGCCGCTACCCGGCCTTCAGGAGACGGGTCTGCAGGAACTGGCTGACCGAGTCCACGGCCAGTAGCGGATCGGTGAGGTCCGGCTTCTCGTCGCCCACCGCCGCGACCCAGCTCACGACGGCGTAATGCCCCAGTGCCCTGCCCTGCGCCGAACCCCCGGCGATCGCGGGCTGCCCTGGCGCGAGCTTCAGGAACGCATCCTTCCTGAACGCCTGCACCAGCCGATCCGCTGCCCCGGAATCAGCCAGATTGAAGATCGCGAACTGCCCCGAAACCCCGTCCGCGCTGTAGACGGCCCGCAACACCTGCGTGCACCCCTGCAACGGCGGATTCCCCCACACCGCCTCCGCACAATTCCCCGAAACGAACGACTGACCCCGCTTCATCTGCACGGCCCCAAAGCTCAGCGTGTCCTTCCCGAAGACCTCACCAACAGCCAACGGCTCCGGATCCACCTCCCTGGACACGATCGCCTCATAGATCGCCGAAGACGACTCCGCCCGAAACACCTGCGGCCGAGGATCACCGGCGACCACCGAACACCCCGCCCCGAGAAACGCCCCTGCCACGACCACCCCGACCCACCTCATGACGCCAGATCCTACTCAAGCGCCCCGACAGTTACTCTGGGATCGGCCTCGGTGACGCGGCGATCACTTACGAGCCCGCGGAAGGGGTTCCGCCGGTGGCAGTGACCACGCGACGGTAGATGGCCTTCTCGGCTTCCCGGAGGGTGAGGCTTAGGGTGACGAAGTCGTCGGTGGGTTCGGGGTCGGCGCCGTCGGAGCGGGCTACCCAGACGAGGCCGACGTAGTGGCCCATGGCGTGGCCGCTGGCTTCGGAGTAGCCCTGGAAGGGGGCCTGGTCGGGTTTGAGGGGGAGGGTCCAGCCGCCGCGGTGGAGGGCTTCCAAGGTGGTGACCAGGGTGTTGGCGGCTTCGGCGTCGCGGAGGTTGAGCAGGGTGTACTGGGCGATGTAGGTGGTGCGGGTGGTCGCGCCAGGTGACCCGGTGGTTTCGGTTGGCTCGGTGGTCGTGCTGGTCGGCGTCCCGGTGGGGTTGGCGCTGGGCTTGGCGCTGGTGGTGACTGTGGTGGTGTACAGGCCGCGGACGGCTTGAGTGCAGCCTGCGGCAGCCACCTGTTCGCGTAGTTCGTCGCCCCACAAAACCGAGGCGCAGGAATTGTCCAGTTGGCGCTGGGCGAGCTTCAGGGTCTGCTTGCCGGATTTCAGGGTGCGGGTGGCGAAGACCTCCTCGGCGGTGAGGGGTTTCGCGTCGGCGTTGCGGTCGGCGATGGGGGCGAACTGTTTCAGCGACGGCCAGGACCGGTATTCGGACGGGCGGGCCTGGCCGATGGAGGATCCGGCGGAGAGCTGGCTGGGCCCGGCCGCGGTGCCGTTGACGCCCTGAACCACGAGGGTGAGGAGCAGGCCGATGACCAGGAGGGCCGCGACGCCGCCGAGCCCGAGCAAGATCTTCTGCTGGAGAGGTGTGAGGCCGAGCTCGGCCAGGCGAGAGTCGCTCCAGCGGTCCTGCCGGACCGCCGGGCGTCGTTTGCGGGGAGTCATATGCCGCCGACTCCGATGATCGAGCTGACGCCCCAGGTAAGCACGGCGACGCCCCCGCCGACCATGAGCACCTTTTCCGGATTGCGGGAGGTCCTCCGCACGAGCGCGGGACTCTCCGCGCTGCGCGAGACCTGCCCCACGAGCGCGGGATCGGCACTGCGGCTTACGTGAACCTGAGCCAATTCGCCCTGCTCGTCCTTCGGATGCCGCGCGGCATTCTCCGCACTGCGCGAGACCTGCCGCACAAGCGCGGGATCGGCACTGCGGCTTACGTGAACCTGAGCCAATTCGCCCTGCTCGTCCTTCGGATGCCGCGCGGCATATTCCGCACTGCGCGAGATTCTCCGCACGAGCAAGGGATCTTCCACGCTGCGGGAGACCTGCCGCACAAGCGCGGAACTGCCCGCACTGCGCGAGACCTGCCCCACGAGCGCGGGATCGGCACTGCGGCCTACGTGAACCTGAGCCAATTCGTCCTGCTCGTCCTTCGGATGCCGTTCGAGCTCATGTCGCTCGACCCCGATCTCGGCCTGGGCCGGCTCGCGCCGGCCGGCCAACGACACGTACGCAGCCCCGGCCATGGAGGCGGCCGGGTCCGTCATCGCCCGCCTGCCTCCTCCCCCGATACTCCGGAGGTGGCTTTGTCGGGATCGACATCCGAAGAATCGGAGGAGTCGGAGGAGTCCGACGAGTTGGGGGGATCTGCGGAGTCCTCTGCGGCCTCAGCGTCCTTGGCGGACCTGTCGGCGGTGGCGGACTTGTCGGCGGTGGCTAGTTCGGTGGCTTCTGCCTGCTCGGGGCCGTGGGCGGGGTCATGGGCGGGGTCGTCCCCGTCGCCCGCGACGATGATCTCCTCGGTGGTCTTGTTCCTGGTCAGCCAGAAGTACGCGATCGCGCCGATGAAGATGACGACCGAGGTCCACTGGTTCAGCCGCAGGCCAAGGATCTCGTGCGCCGGGTCGACCCGCAGGCCCTCGATCCAGAACCGGCCGACCGTGTAACCCGCGACGTACAGCGCGAAGAGGCGGCCGTGGCGGAGTGCCAGGCGCGAGCCGAGGAGGATCAGCACGCCGGCGAGCGCGAAGTCCCAGAGCGACTCGTACAGGAAGGTCGGGTGGTAGGTGGCCGCGCCGGGGACCGTGCCGGGACGGCCCGGGTCGATCTCCAGGCACCAGGCGTAGTCGCAGGGGCTGCCGAACAGCTCCTGGTTGAAGTAGTTGCCCCAGCGCCCGATGCCTTGGGCGACGGCGATGCCGGGCGCGAGCGCGTCCGCGACCGCCGTCAGCGAGATGCCGCGTCGCCGGCAGGCGATCCAGACGCCGACGCCGCCGAGGGCGATGGCACCCCAGATGCCGAGACCGCCCTTCCAGATGTAGAGCGCGTCGATCGGCTGGTTGGGGGCGTCCGCCCCGAAATACAGCTGCCAGTCGGTGATGACGTGGTAGAGCCGGCCGCCGACCAGGCCGAAGGGCACGGCCCAGACGGCCAGGTCGGTGATGGTGCCGGGCTGGCCGCCACGGGCCCGCCAGCGGCGCTCGCCGATCCAGACGGCGACGACGACGCCGAGCACGATGCACAAAGCGTAGGCCCGGATGGGGATCGGTCCGAGATTCCAGACCCCCTGGGACGGGCTGGGGATGAAGGCGAGGGGCATGTCACAGGACGCTACCGCCTCCGCGACGCGCTCGGGTACGGACGATCGTAAAGGACCTGTCACAGCGCCTGTAATCAGCGGAGCGACGCCGTCTCAGATCCCCCGTGGCGAAGAAGCGCGCGAACGGAAGCCCAATCGTCGGAGCCGAGCGGGAGGCACTCCAAGAGGGCGGAGAAGCGCGCGAACGGAAGCCCGATCGTCGGAGCCGAGCGGGAGGCACTCCTGGAGGGCGGAGAAGCGCGCGGGCGGAAGCCCAACGCCCAGCGCTGCCTCTCGCGGCCGGTGCGGGATCGGTGCGGGACCCTCGCGTGCCGGTCAGCCGCCGGCCGCGACCACGGCTTCGCGCAGCTTGGCGGGCACGAACGCGACCTCGTTGGGCAGGTCCTTCC
The DNA here is from genome assembly GCF_009687885.1 of Acrocarpospora pleiomorpha. Classification (GTDB taxonomy): domain Bacteria; phylum Actinomycetota; class Actinomycetes; order Streptosporangiales; family Streptosporangiaceae; genus Acrocarpospora; species Acrocarpospora pleiomorpha. The sequence continues at coordinate 142,677 of NZ_BLAF01000005.1, read as the reverse complement.
CGTTCAGCTTCACCTGCGGCGTGCCGGTGACCTTCGCCTCCCGCAGCACCTTGGCCGACTGGCTCTCCTGCGCGGCCGCGTGCTTCTGCGTGGTCACGCACTCGGGGAAGGCGGGATCGGTGACACCGGCCTCCTTGCCCCAGGTCACCAGGTCGTTGAGGGCGAACCCCTCGACGGTCTCGTTCGGCTGGTTCTGGAAGAGCTTGTCGTGGAAGGCCAGCCACTGCGCGCCGTCGCTGATGCAACGGGCCGCCGCCCCCGCCCTGATCGAGTTGGACTTGGTCGGCTCGGCCGAGAAGATCGAGACCGGGTGGTAGACCACCTTGGCCTTGCCCTCCGCGGCCAGGTTCTTGATCGTCGAACCGCTGCTGGTCTCCAGGGCCTTGCAGGCCGGGCACTGGAAGTCCTCGTATACATCCAGCACCGGCGCGGTCACGCCCGCCTTGGCCAGCGTGACGGTGCCGTCGGAGTTGACGGTGGCCGGGGCCTGGGCGAGCGCCGGTGTCTCCGCGGCGTCCTGGGAGGCCGCATACCAGGAGCCGAGGCCGATGGCCGCCACCGCGACCACCCCCACGGCCGTGATGACCATCAGGCGCTTGCGCCGCTCCCGCTGACGTTCGGCGGCCCGCTGCGCCGCGATGCGGCTACGCGCCGACGCTTCCCGCGCACCCTTGCTCATGAAACGTTCTCCTCGTTGTCGTCGTGGTGATCGGGCGGGGCGCTCAGGCCCAGCGCGGAGTCGAGCGCCAACCGGCCCGGCGAGAACCAGGCGGCCCAGGCCGCGCAGAGCACGAGCCCGGCGTCGCGGAGCAGCTCACTGAGGTAGGCGGGCTCCTGCCCGGCCGCGAGCGTGCCGTCGCCGCCGAAGCAGCCGCAGTCGATGCGCAGCCCGCGCGCCCAGGCCGAGGCGATGCCGACCACGAAGGCGAGCATGAGCAGCCCGGCCACGACGGCCGAGGCGCGCGTGAGCAAGCCCAGGACAAGCAACGCTCCGACCACGATCTCCAGGATGGGCAGGCCGTAACCCACGGCCGTGGCGACCCCGCCCGGCAGGAGCTCGTAGGCCTTGACCGCCTGCACCGACAGGGCGGGCGTGCCGATCTTGAGCCAGCCCGCGGCGATGAGCACGCCACCGAGCACGAGCCGGGTGATGGTCGTCACCCAGGGTACCGCTCCCTGTACGGAGAGTGGCCATCGCGAAGCGGGAATATCCGCTGCCACGTCAGAACTCCTTAACCTGACCGCGTAGGCGGTCACCGGTCCCGAACCTAATAGAGACAGCTCACCATGCCCTGGATAAGAGCCTGGTAAATCGCGAGCGATCGCCGAATATTGCCTGCATAACACGCCAAAACGGCCGATCTCCTGAGGGAGATCGGCCGTACGGAAAAGCAGGCTCAGCGGCGGCGCACGCCCGCCGCGAGTTCGGCCGCGAGCTCGCGCACCGCGAAGAGCCCCGCGGACTCGTCGGGCGCGTCAAGCAGCCGCCGGATGAACGCGGACCCGACGATGACGCCGTCCGCGTACGCGGCCACCTCGGCCGCCTGGGCGCCGGTGCCGACCCCGAGACCGACGCAGACCGGCAGCGTGGTGTGCGCGCGGGTCCGCTTGACCAGGCCCTCGGCCGCCAGCCCGACCGACTCGCGGGCGCCGGTCACGCCCATCAGCGAGGCCGCGTAGACGAAGCCGGTGCAGCAGTCGGCGACGATGCCGATGCGCTCCTCGGTGGAGCTGGGCGCGACCAGGAACACGGTCTCGATGCCCGCCTCCCGGCTGGCCTCCAGCCACGGCCCGGCCTCTTCCGGCGTCAGGTCGGGCGTGATCGTGCCCACCCCGCCCGCGCCGGCCAGGTCCCGCGCGAAACGCGCCGCGCCGTACTGATCGATGGGGTTCCAGTACGTCATGACCAGGGTCGCCGCCCCCGTCTTGGCCACACCCTCGACGGTGCGCATGACGTCGGCGATCCGGGTGCCGTTGCTCAGCGACCGGTGCACCGCGTCCTGGATGGTCGGCCCGTCCATCAGCGGATCCGAGTACGGCAAGCCGATCTCGATCACGTCGCAGCCCGCGTCCACCATGGCGGAGGCGGCGGCGACGGCCCCGTCCTTGGTCGGGAACCCGGCGGGCAGGTAGCCCACCAGCGCGGCGCGGTCCTCGGATCGGGCCTTCTCGAAGACCGCGGCAAGAGATGTCATATCGGAGCCCTAGAGGTTGAAGTACGTCATCGCGGTGCCCATGTCCTTGTCGCCCCGGCCGGAGAGGTTCACCAGGATCGTCGCCTCCGGGCCCAGCTCGCGGCCCAGCTTGAGCGCCCCGGCCAGCGCGTGCGCGGACTCGATCGCCGGGATGATGCCCTCGGTGCGGGCCAGCAGCGCGAACGCGTCCATCGCCTCGGCGTCGGTGACGCCGTGGTAGGAGGCCCGGCCGCTGTCCTTGAGCCAGGCGTGCTCGGGCCCGACGCCCGGATAGTCCAGACCGGCCGAGATCGAGTGCGACTCGATCGTCTGGCCCTCCTCGTCCTGCAGCACGTAGGTGCGGGAGCCGTGCAGCACGCCGATGGATCCGGCCGTGAGGGTGAGCGCGTGCTCGCCCGTCTCCAGGCCCCGGCCGCCGGCCTCGTAGCCGTGCAGGGCGACGCCCTCGTCACCGATGAAGGCGTGGAAGATACCGATCGCGTTGGAACCGCCGCCGATGGCGGCGCAGACGGCGTCGGGCAGCTTGCCGGTGAGCGCCAGGATCTGGCGGCGCGCCTCGACGCCGATGATCCGGGCGAAGTCCCGGACGATGCCGGGGAACGGGTAGGGCCCGGCGACGGTGCCGAACAGGTAGTGGGTGCTGTCCACGTTGGTGACCCAGTCGCGGAACGCCTCGTTGATGGCGTCCTTGAGGGTCTGGCTGCCGTTGGTGACCGGCACCACGGTCGCGCCGAGCAGCTTCATCCTGGCCACGTTGAGGGCCTGCCGCTCGCAGTCGACCGCGCCCATGTAGACGACGCACTCCAGGCCCATCAGCGCGGCGGCGGTGGCGGTGGCGACGCCGTGCTGGCCCGCGCCGGTCTCGGCGATGACCCGGGTCTTGCCGAGCCGCTTGGTCAGCAGCGCCTGGCCGAGCACGTTGTTGATCTTGTGGGCGCCGGTGTGGGTGAGATCCTCGCGCTTGAGCACGATCCGCGCGCCGCCCGCGTGCGCGCCGAACTTGGGCACGTCGGTGAGGGTGGTGGGACGCCCCGCGTAGGTCCGCAGCAGGTGGTCGAACTCGCGGATGAACGCGACGTCGGTCCTGGCCTTCTCGTAGACGGCGGCGACCTCGTCCAGCGCCGGGATCAGCGCCTCCGGCACGTAACGGCCGCCGAACACGCCGAACTTGCCGCCGGTCCCGGCGTCACCGCCGACCAGGTCGCCCGGCTGGAGGACCGCGTCCTCGGAGGATGTCATGGCTTCTCCTGCTGCCGTTCCTGACGGGATGACGGGTGCGCGCCCGCGGTCACCAGGTCGTTGACCGCGGCCCTCGGGTCCTTGCCGGTGACCAGGCTCTCCCCCACGAGCACCGCGTCGGCGCCCGCGCGGGCGTAGGCGAGCAGGTCGTGCGGCCCGCGCACGCCGGATTCGGCGATCTTGATGATGCCGTCCGGGATCTTCGGGGCCAGCTTGGCGAAGACGTCCCGGTCCACCTGGAGCGTCCTGAGGTCGCGCGCGTTCACCCCGATGATCTTAGCGCCCGCGGCGACGGCGCGCTCCAGCTCGTCCTCGGTGTGCACCTCGACCAGCGGCGTCAGCCCGATCGACTCGGCCCGCTCGATCAGCGAGACCAGCGCCTCCTGCTCCAGCGAGACGACCATCAGCAGCGCCAGGTCCGCGCCGTAGGCCCGGGCCTCCCAGAGCTGGTAGGAGCTGACGATGAAATCCTTGCGCAGGATCGGCACGTCCACCCTGGCCCGCACGGCGGCCAGGTCGTCGAGGCTGCCGCCGAACCGGCGGCGTTCGGTGAGCACGCTGATCACGTGCGCGCCCCCGGCCTCGTAGTCGGCGGCCAGGCCGGCCGGGTCGGCGATGGCGGCGAGCGCGCCCTTGGACGGGCTGGACCGCTTCACCTCGGCGATCACCGAGACCCGGTCTCCGCCCAGCGCCGCGCGCACGTCACGGGGGGCGGGCGCACGTCCGGCGCGCTGCTTGAGCTCGTCGATCGACACGGTCTTCTGCCGCTCGGCGAGGTCCTCCCGGACCCCTTCGATGATCTCGTCGAGAACGCTCACGAACTCCGGGTCCCTCCGATTGGCTTCGCTCGCGGGGCATCTGCCGGCTTCGCTTCCGCGCCCGCCTTGCCCTGCCGATGGTATCGGCCCTGCCGCCCCTGCCCGGCCACCGGGGCGTGTCACGGGGCGAGAAAGCGGCCGAACGGGAGGTTCCGTACGACCCAGAAGACCAGGGCCACCGCGACGAACCCCCAGACGAAGACGGGCCTGGCCAGGACGGTGCTCATCCGGCGGCCGGTCCAGGCCGCGCGCGCCCAGCGGATCCACAGATAGAGCAGCACGGGCGCGGTCAGCGTGAACAGCGGGTTGAGGCCGAGGGCGGCGAGCGGGTCGCCGTGGGCGAGCGCGTGGACGGCGCGCAGGCTGCCGCAGCCGGGGCAGAAGAAGCCGCTGACCGCGAGGAACGGGCAGGCCGGATAGTGCCCGGCCGCGTTCGGGTCGACGGCGGCGACGTATCCGGTGGCCGCGATCGTGATCGCCGCCACTCCCGCGGGCACGGCGAAACGCCGCGTCGCCGTCTCCATCCGAACAGCTTAACCAGGCCCGCCCCCGTGCGGGCCGCCTAGTAGTTGAAGCTCGTGTCGGCTGTCTCGGCGATGCCGATCAGGGCCAGGAGGGCGGCGCCGAAGGCCAGCCACAGGATGACCCACAGGGCGATCGTGATGTAGGAGGTGACCAGGCCGGCCACGGCCATGCCGCGGCCCTCCTCGCCGCTGTCCTTGATCCGCGCCATCGCGATGTGCCCGAAGATCGCGCCGAGGATGCTGGTGACGCCGCACAGCACCAGGCCGACGATGCCCATCACCAGGGACGCGACCGCGAGCCCGTTGGTCGGCCGCTGCGGCGGGTAGCCGTAGCCCGGCTGCTGGTACTGGTAGCCGGGCTGCTGGTAAGCCTGCTGCTGGTAGGACTGGTCGTAGCCGCTGGGCTGGGTGTAGCCGGGCTGCGGCTGGCCGTACTGGTCGTAGCCGGGCTGCGCCCCATAGCCGGGCTGCTGCCCGTAACCCGGCTGCTGGCCGTATCCCTGATCCCCGTAGCCGGGCTGCTGGCCGTAACCGGGCTGCTGCCCGTAGCCGGGCTGGCCCCCGTGCTCCCCGGTGTCGCCCGGCTGGTTCCCGTAACTCATGTGAATGACTCCTAGCGGTCATCGTGAGAGGTGCGGGGCGCAGCCTAGCGATTTGCACTGATTACTTGGGAAATACGCTCAAGGTGTGGACAATTTGTGACCAGGCGTGGCCCGCGTGTCAACGATGCTCGTCGGATTCCGTCGGGTCTAGTCCCGCGTCCAGGGCGTCCCACAACTCTCGCTCTCCCGATGGCCTCATCGGAGTACGGCTTCCGCGTGCCGGGCTCGCCCATCGGGTGGCGCGAAGGGTCGCGTACAGGCCGGAAAGGATCAGGAGCCCTCCTCCGGCGACCGCGATCAGCGGCCAGGGGGTGAGCTGGGTGGTGGCCGCGGCGCTGCCCTCGGGGGCGAGGTCGCCCCAGGCGGGCAGGGACGCCAGCACGAGCGCCGCGCCGCACAGGGCGACCAGTCCCGCCAGGATGGAGCGCCAGACGCCGCGGGCGGCGAGCACGGCGACGGATCCGGCCAGGGCGGCGAGGGCGACCGGCGTCAGGGAGGCCGCGACTTCGCCGCCGGTGAGGGTGAGGGTGGGCAGGTTGGGGGCGGTGGCGTCGAAGGTCAGCACCGCCCAGTCCCGGCTCGCGGCGAGCAGGGTGAGCCCGGATCCGGCGGCGCAGACGGCCAGCCAGAGCGAGATCACGCGCCGATTCATGTAATCGTCACTTCCAGGGGTGTGGCGTCGAAGCAAGTCCGGTCGCCGGTGTGGCAGGCGGCCCCCACCTGGTCCACCTGGAGCAGGATCGTGTCGCCGTCGCAGTCGAGCGCGGCGTGTTTGACCCACTGCACATGTCCCGACGTGTCGCCCTTCACCCAGTATTCGCCCCGGCTCCGGGACCAGTACGTCGCCCGGCCCGTGCTGAGCGTGCGATGCAGCGCCTCGTCGTCCATCCAGGCCAGCATGAGCACCTCCCCGCTGTCATGCTGCTGCACGACCACGGCCACCAGGCCGTCCCGGGTGCGTTTCAACCTACCGGCGATCTTCGGGTCCAAGGGCATGTCGTAATTCTGCCTCATCTGGGGCCCCGACCAGCGCGTTCGTCCCCTCGGGCGTGGTCAGCCGTCGGCCGCGACCAGGGCGAACGGCAGATCGGCGATCGGGTGGGCGGTGAAGCCGGGCGCGCCGCGGTAGGCCGAGCCGGTGATCCAGCGGGCGGTGTTGGAGGCCACCACGCGGCCTTCGGCGTTGGTGAGCAGGGCGGGTGCGGGGATCTCGCGAAGGGCGGGGTCGACGGCGGCCTCGAAGCGGCGGACGAACACGTCGGCGGCGGCGACGCCGATGAACGCGCCTGCCACGGTCACGGGGACCGACAGGGTGAGGCTGTATTCGTCGGTGCACAGGTAGTCGACGTAGGGTCCGCAGATGGTGTGTTCGGCGCCGGCGAGGGGCCCGGTGTACCAGTCCCAGTGCGTGTAGTCGTAGAAGGCGCTGCTGGACGGGTCGAGGTCGCGTAACAGCTGGACGGGGCGGCCTGAGGGGTTCTCCTGCCACCACTCCAGATACCAGGGGGCGTCCGCGAGCAGGCCGGGGGCGGCGATGAAGCCGATTCCGGCGATCAGCGCGCCCAGGTCGAGGCGGCTCCACAGCAGCGGGCGGAGCGTGGCCAGGTCGGCGGCGACAGGCGTACGGCCGCGAACCGAGCGCACGGAGGCGGCAGTGGCGGTGCGGACTTCGTGGAGGGTGGCGAAGACCTCGTCGGCGACCTCGGTGACGCGGGTGACGGCCGCGTTGACGACGTCGGCGGGGCGACCGGCCTGAAGTTGGGTCATTTCGCTACTCCTGGAGCCGCAGCCGAAGCTCGATGAGGTGGTCAACCGCGTCCAGCACGTGGCGTTCGGCGAGCTCCCTGGCCTGGTCTCCCTCTCCCGCCCTGATGGCCTCGACGATGGCCCGATGCTGGTCGAACAGATGTCTTTTGGCCATCTCATGGTGCTCGTCGCGGGAAAGCCACAGCAAGGGTCCGATGTCAGCCTGTAACCGGATCTCCTCCTGAGTGAGTCGCGCGGACTGGGAGGCGGCGGCGATCTCCACGTGGAAGCGGCCGTCCAGGCGGCGCAGCCGGCCGTCCCAGTCGGCTCCGGCCATCTCGTCCAGGGAGCGCAGCAGCGGGGCGAGGTCGGAGGGGAGGGCGCGCTGGGCGGCGAGGCGGGCGGCGGCTCCGGCGATGGCCGCGTAGTGGTCGCCGAGATCGCGCAACTCCTCCACCGCGTACCCGCGCAGGAGCGAGCCGAGGTCGAGGTCGGAGGGGAGGCGGACGAAGCTGCCGCCGCCGCGCCCGCGGCGGGTCTCCACCATGCCCTGCTGACGCAGCGCCATCAGCGCCTCCCGCAGGGTGACCGTGGAGACGCCGAGCTGCCCGGCGAGCTCGGCCTCGCTGGGGAGCTGCTCGCCGTCGGCGAGCAGGCCGAGGGCGATCGCGTCGGCGAGGCGGCGGACGACCGCCTCGACCCTGGCCGTGCTGTCCACCGGAGCGAAGACGGCCAGCCGCGCCGATTCCATCTGGTTAACCCCTGTGATACCGGATCGTGTCTTGTTGCGAAACATTTAACACCATATGTTTAATTTCATGGCAGACCAAGCGGTGGCCCTGCGCGGGCTGCGCAAGAGCTTCGGGAGCGTCGAGGCGGTCGCGGGTGTGGACCTGGGCATCGCGGACGGCGAGTTCTTCGCGATGCTCGGCCCGTCGGGCAGCGGCAAGACCACCGTGCTGCGGATGATCGCCGGTTTCGAGACCCCCACCGCCGGAACCGTCGAGCTCGGCGGCCGGGACGTCACCCGGCTGGCGCCCTTCGAGCGGGACGTGAACACCGTCTTCCAGGACTACGCCCTGTTCCCGCACATGAGCGTGCTGCAGAACGTCGAGTACGGCCTGCGCGTCAAGAAGGTCCCCAATCGCCGCGAAAAGGCCCTCGAAGCTCTCGCCACGGTCCGCCTGGAGGGCTTCGGCAAACGGCGTCCCAGCGAACTCTCCGGCGGCCAGCGGCAGCGCGTGGCGCTGGCCCGCGCCCTGGTCAACCGCCCCCGGGTGCTGCTGCTGGACGAGCCGCTCGGCGCGCTCGACCTGAAGTTACGCGAGGAGATGCAGGTCGAGCTGAAGGCGATCCAGCGCGAGGTCGGGATCACGTTCCTGTTCGTCACCCACGACCAGGAGGAGGCGCTGACCATGAGCGACCGGGTCGCGGTGTTCGACCAGGGCCGGATCGAGCAGGTCGGCACCCCGGCCGAGGTGTACGAGCGACCGGCCAGCGCGTTCGTGGCCGGTTTCGTGGGCACCTCCAACCTGATCTCGGGCGAGGCGGCGCAGGCCGTGCTCGGCCGGGACGGCACGTTCAGCGTCCGGCCGGAGAAGCTGCGTGTCGCGCCGCCGGAGGAAGCCGTCGGGGACGGCGAGCACAGCGCCACCGGCCTGGTCACCGAGGTCGTCTACGCCGGGCCCGCCACCCGGTTCGTGGTGGATCTGGACGCGGGTGGGCGGCTCATCGCCCTCCAGCAGAACCTGCAGGTCTCGTCCATGGACGTGATGGGCCTGCGCGGCACCCGGGTCCGGCTCGTGTGGCACCGCCGCCACGAGTTCGCGATCGTCTAGATATCAGGAGCTCACATGCGATCAACCCCCCGCATCGCCGCAGCCGTCGCAGCACTGGCCTTAGCCGCCGCCTGCGGTTCCACCGAGCCGTCCGGCACCGCCGCCCCCGCCCCCGGCGTCAGCGGCTTCACCCCGCCGAAGATCGAGGCGCTGGCCTCCCTCGGCGCCGGCGAGGGCCAGGTCAACCTGGTCGCCTGGGCCGGTTACGTGGAGGACGGCTCCACCGACCCCAAGGTCGACTGGGTGAGCGAGTTCGAGAGCAGCACCGGCTGCCAGGTCAACACCAAGACCGCGGGCACCTCCGACGAGATGGTCAACCTGATGAAGACCGGCGAGTACGACGCCGTCTCCGCCTCCGGCGACGCCTCGCTCCGCCTGATCGCGGCCGGCACGGTCGCCCCGGTGAACACCTCGCTGATCCCCAACTACGCGGACGTGTTCTCCGGCCTGAAGGACAAGCCGTGGAACTCGGTCGGCGGCGTCTCCTACGGCGTGCCGCACGGCCGGGGGGCGAACCTGCTGATGTGGCGCACCGACAAGGTCAGCCCGGCGCCCGACTCCTGGGGTGTGGTGTTCGACCCCGCCTCGCCGTACAAGGGGGCGGTGACCGCCTACGACTCGCCGATCTACATCGCGGACGCGGCCGTCTACCTGATGGCCACCAAGCCCGAACTCGGCATCAAGAATCCGTACGCGCTGGACGACACGCAATTCGCGGCGGCGGTGGACCTGCTGAAGCAGCAGCGCGGCATCATCGGCGAGTACTGGTCGGACTACACCAAGGAGATCCAGGCCTTCAAGGCGGGCGACACCGTGGTGGGCACCACCTGGCAGGTCATCGCCAACCTGGCGCTGGCCGACAAGGCCCCGGTGGAGGTGACGCTGCCGAAGGAGGGCGCGACCGGCTGGTCGGACACGTGGATGGTGGCGGCCGCCGCCAAGAACCCCAACTGCGCCTACAAGTGGCTGGACTGGATCATCTCCCCGAAGGCGAACGCGCAGGTGGCCGAGTGGTTCGGGGAGGCGCCGTCGAACGCCAAGTCGTGCGCGGAGACGGCCGACCCGAAGCACTGCGACACCTTCCACGCCACCGACGAGGCCTACTTCTCGAAGGTCTACTACTGGACCACCCCGATCCCGCAGTGCCTGGACGGGCGCACCGACGTGACCTGCAAGGACTACGCGGAGTGGACCCGGGCCTGGACCGAGATCAAGGGCTGATGTGAGGCGGCGACTGGCGACCTTCCTGCACCGGCACGCCGGGGTCCGGCTGTCGCTGCTGCTGTCGGCGCCGATGGCGTGGCTGGGGCTGGCCTATCTGGGCGCCCTGGCCGCGCTGCTGGTGACCGCGTTCTGGTCCACCGACACCTTCACCGGGAACCTGGTCAGGACGTTCACTTGGGCGAACTTCGAGGATCTGGTCACCGGTGAGGTGTATCGGACGATCGCGCTGCGCTCGCTCGGGGTGGCGGCGGCGGTGACGCTGATCGATCTGGTGGTCGCGTTCCCGGTGGCGTTCGCGATGGCCAAGCTGGCCTCGCCCAGGGCCCAGCGCTGGCTGGTCATCGCGGTGCTCACACCGCTGTGGGCGTCGTATCTGGTCAAGGCGTACGCGTGGCGGGTGCTGCTGTCCTCGGACGGCATTCTGGGCTGGGGGTACGGGCTGGGGGCGACCGTGCTGACGTTGTCGTACCTGTGGTTGCCGTACATGATCCTGCCGATCTACGCGGGCCTGGAGCGGCTGCCGAACTCGCTGCTGGACGCGGCCGGGGATCTGGGCGCGCGCGGCTGGCGGACGTTCCGCACGGTGGTGTGGCCGCTCACCTTCCCGGCCGTGGCAGCCGGGTCGATCTTCACGTTCTCGCTGTCGCTGGGCGACTACATCACCGTGAAGATCGTCGGCGGCCGGTCGCAGCTGATCGGCAACGTGGTCTACGACAACATCGGCGCCGCCAACAACCTGCCGTTCGCGGCGGCGGTGGCGACCGTGCCGGTGGTCATCATGCTGGCCTACCTGGCGGCGGTGCGCCGGACCGGAGCGCTGGAGAACCTGTGAACCTGTCTCGTACGGCTCGCGCCGCGCTGTGGACGGCCCTCGCGGCCGGCCTGGCCGTGATCTACGTGCCGCTGGCCGTGGTGGTGCTCAACTCGTTCAACGCCGACCGCACGTTCGGCTGGCCGCCCCCCGGTTTCACCTTCGACTGGTGGGCGGCGGCCTGGCGATCCACCGGCATGCGCGAGGCGCTGTGGACCTCGGTGCAGGCCGCCTCGGGGGCGACGCTGATCGCGCTGGTGCTGGGCACGCTGGCGGCGTTCGCGGTGCAGCGCCACGCGTTCTTCGGCCGGGAGACGGTGTCGCTGCTGATCGTGCTGCCGATCGCGCTGCCGGGCATCGTCACCGGGATCGCGCTCAGCAACACCTTCCACTCGGTTCTGGGGGTGCCGCTCGGGCTGTTCACGGTGATCGTCGGACATGCCACGTTCTGCGTGGTGACGGTCTACAATAATGTGCTGGCCCGACTGCGGCGGCTCGGGGTGTCCATCGAGGAGGCGTCGGCCGACCTGGGCGCGGACATGTTCACCACGTTCCGGCTGGTGACGTTCCCGATGATGCGGTCGGCGCTGCTCGCGGGCGGGCTGCTGGCGTTCGCGCTGTCCTTCGACGAGATCATCGTGACCACGTTCACGGCCGGGGCGGGGGTCAGGACGCTCCCGATCTGGATCTTCGAGAACCTGTTCCGTCCCAACCAGGCACCGGTGGTGAACGTGGTCGCCGCGGCGCTCATCCTGCTGTCGGTCCTGCCGATCTGGCTGGCCCAGCGGATCACGGGCGAGGCCACCCGCTAGGCCTGTTTTCGTGGGTTGAGGGTCTGCGGGTTGGTCTGCGGCTCCTGATCGGGAGTGGCGGATGGCTCTTCGGATGGTGGCGGATAGGTAGATCTTTTCACGGAGCGTGTTGGGTTTCCCTAGGCGGATTGCCCGCGCCATGAGCGAGCAGCTAGGAGCGGGTGGCGGTGGTCCAGGAGGCGTACAGGTCGGCGTAGACGCCGGGCTCGGCGACGAGGTCGGCGTGTGGGCCGCGTTGGACGATTCGGCCGTGTTCGAAGACGATGATCTCGTCGGCGGCCTCGGCGGTGGATAGGCGGTGTGCGATCGAGATGGCGGTGCGGCCGCGGGTGACGCCGTCGAGGGCCCTGGCCAGGCGGACTTCGGTGGCTGGGTCCACGGCGGAGGTGGCCTCGTCCAGTAGGAGCAGGTCGGGGTCGGCCAGGTAGGCGCGGGCCAGGGCGACCAGTTGCCGCTCCCCCGCCGAGAGCGACTCGCCGCGCTGGCCGACCGGGGTCTGGAGGCCCTGGGCGAGGCCCTCCAGCCAGTCGGCCAGGCCGAGTTCGGTGAGGGCGGCGGTCAGCTCCTCGTCGGTGGCGTCGGGGCGGCCGTACCGGATGTTGTCGGCGAGGGTGGAGTCGAACAGGAAGCCGTCCTGGGGGACCATCACGATCCGCTCGCGCAGCGAGGAGAACCTGATGTCGCGCAGGTCCACCCCGTCCAGCAGGATCCGGCCCGAGGCGGGGTCCATCAGGCGGGTGAGCAGCTTGGCGAAGGTGGTCTTGCCGGAGCCGGTCTCGCCGACGACGGCGATCCTGGTCCTGGGCGGGATCTCGGCGGAGACCTCGCGCAGCACGGGCGGGCCGTCGGGGTAGGCGAAGCCGACGTTGTCGAAGGTGACCGAGATGGGGCCGCGCGGCAGGATCGCGCCGTCGGCGGGGTCGGCCACGTCGGCGGGGGTGTCGAGCACGCCGAGGATGCGCCGCCAGCCGGCGATCGCGTTCTGCGCCTCGTTCAGGACCTCGGTGCCCATCTGCAGCGGCATGATGAACAGGGTGATCAGGAACAGGAAGGCGAGCAGCTCGCCGGCCGTGATCGTCCGGTCGGCGCCCAGGACGACGCCGAGCAGCACCACCCCGGCGATGGCGAAGGAGGCCACCAGCTCGGTGATCGGGAAGGTCAGGCCGATGATCCGCTGAGCCCGGATCTGCGCCTTGCGCTGGGCGTTGATCGCGGTGTCGATGCGGTCCGAGGTGCGGTCCTCCGAGCCGTACGCGCGAATGACGGCGCTGCCCACGACCGACTCGCTGACCCCGGCCAGCACGTCGCCGGTGCGCTCGCGGACCGTCGTGTAGCCGCGCGCGACCAGCCGCTGGAAGCGCGGAAGCGCGACCAGCACGGGCAGGAAGCAGCCCCAGACCACCAGGGTGAGCTGCCAGGAGTAGACGGCCATCAGCACGGTGGCGATGCCCAGCTGGCCCACCGCCAGGATGATCATCAGGCCGCCCCACTGCATGAACGTGCTGATCTGGTCCACGTCGCCGGTCACCCGGGAGACCAGGGCGCCGCGCCGCTCGGTGTTCTGGGTGAGCACCGACAGGTCGTGCACGTGCCGGAAGCCCTTGCCGCGCAGGGTGGCCAGGCCGGACTCGGTGGCCCGGTAGAGGCGCACGTTCATGAGGTAGGAGCACAGCGCGGTGAGCAGGACGGCCGCGGCGCAGGCGAGCAGCGCGTTCCGGATGAACGGGAGGTCGGGGGTGGCCTTGGTCAGCCCTTCGTCGATCACCTGCTGCACCGCGATCGGGACGATGATCTTCCCGACGGTCGCCAGGACGGCCAGCACGAGCGTGCCGGCCAGGCCGCGGCGGAACTCCGGCGAGAGCCGGAACCCCTGCCGGACCGTCTCGACGGCGGATCGCTCCAGCGCTTGCATCGTCACGCGACGACCTCCTCGGTCTCCAGCTCTTCCGCCAGGGCGGCCCGCTCGGCCTCTTCCCGCTCGTACGCGGTGACCAGGTTGCGGTAGCCCTCGCACCGGTCCAGCAACTGCTCGTGGGTGCCGTGGTCGGCGACCACGCCCTGCTCCAGGTAGATCACGTCGTCGGCCAGTGCGATCGTGGCCATCCGGTAGGCGACCACGATCACGGTGGACGCCTGCTCCCGCAGGCCGACCAGGATGCGCTTCTCCACCTGCGGGTCGACGCTGGAGGTGGCGTCGTCCAGGATCAGCAGCCGGGGTTCCCTGGCCAGCGCCCTGGCCAGGGCCAGCCGCTGCCGCTGCCCGCCGGACAGGGTCGCGCCGCGCTCGCCGACGCGGGTGTCGAGGCTGTCGGGGAGCGCGCTGACGAAGCCGTCGGCCTGGGCCAGGCGGAGGGCCGCCCAGACCCGCTCGTCCGGCAGGTCGGCGCCGAGGGTCACGTTGCCGCGTACGGAGTCGTCGAACAGGAACGTCTGCTGGGGCACCAGCGACACGCTGGCGGCCACCCCGCCGCGCACCACGTCCCTGAGGTTGGTCCCGTCGACCGCGACCACGCCCTCGTCGGGGTCGATCAGCCGGGCCAGCAGCAGGGTGAGGGTGGACTTGCCCGCCCCGGTCGGGCCGACCAGGGCGACCGTGCGGCCCGGAGCCGCGCCGAAGCTGACGCCGCGTAATACCGGCGCGCCGGGGTCGTAGCCGTAGGTCACGCCGGTGGCCTCGATCCTGGCTGGGGCGTCGCCGGGGAGGACGGCGGTGCCGTACTCCAGGGAGCCGGTCGCGTCCAGGACCTCCTGGACGCGGGTCCAGCCGACGACGCTGCGCGGGAGCTCGGCCAGCACCCAGCCGAGCGCCCTGATCGGGAAGGCCAGCAGGGTGAACAGGTAGGCGACCTGGATCAGCTCGCCGGAGGTGACATCCTGGCCGCCCAGCCGGTACGCGCCGACCAGGAGCACCGCCAGCACGCCCAGCGTGGGCAGTGCCTCCAGGAGGGGATCGAACAGGCCGCGGATTCGGCCCACCGCGATGTTGGCGTCGCGCAGCTCGTCGGCTCTGGCCTGGAAGCGGGCGGTCTCGGCGTCCTCGCGGCCGAGGGTCTTGACCACGAGTGCGCCGTCGAAGCTCTCGTGGGCGACCTCGCTGACCGCGGCGCGCAGTTCCTGGGCGCGGGTGGCGAGTGGGGAGAGCCGGCGCTGGTAGACCAGGTTCAGTAGGGCGATCGCTGGAAATATCAGGAAACCGACGATGGCCAGGACCGGGTCGGTGATCACGATCGCGACGGCGGCGGCGATCAGCATGACGACCACGCCGACGGCCATCGGCAGCGGGGCCAGCGGGCCCCAGGCCGCCTCGGCGTCGGAGCTGGCGATGGAGAGCAGCTGGCCGGTGGGGTGGCGGTGGTGCCAGGCGAGCGGGAGGCGCAGGTACTGCCTTGTGGCCGCGCGGCGGGAGCGGGCCTGCATGCGGAACTGCATGATGCCGGCCAGGATGCGGCGGCCCATCACGCCGAGTGCCTTGAACAGGGCGGTGCCGATGATGAGCAGGGTGGCGGTGGCCAGCGCGCCCTCCGGCGCCCCGTTCTGGAAGGCCGGGATGACCGCGTGCTCGGTGGCCCAGCCGAGGGCCCAGGCGGACAGGACGGTCATCACGCCGTAGACGGCGCTGGAGAGTACGGCCGCGAGGAAGATGCCCGGTTCGGCGCGGATCGCGTGGCCGATGACCTTGAACCCCTGGCGCATGACTGTGGATGAGACCTTTGTCGGCACGCGGGGTCCTCTCGATCGGGTGGCTGCCAAGGAATGACAGTACATAAGGGGACAGACATCCTGGATCAGCCCATTGGCCGACACGAAGGCAGGTCGTTGGTCCTAAGCATTGAAAATTGCCGTGATCTGTCGGAATATTCCCGAACACGCCCGATCGTCCGTTCGAATCCCGCCAAGGCCGTGTTCGAGGTGGTTCTCCCCACCCACCCTTGGATTCCGCCCGGCTCCGCCAGCATCGTGGCCGCCCGAACGAAGCGGCTGCCGATCTGGGGTTCTTCCAACCGCCCTTGTTCATTTCCAGGGCTCCGGCCGCCCGCGCTAGAACGCCGCTCGGTCTAGGCTTGAGGGGTGACCCAGGCGACCCAGGAAACCCACGCGCGCGCCGAGCGCCGCGCGCTCAGCGATCTGTTCGATCGGCTCGGACCCGGCGCGCCGACTCTCTGCGCGGGCTGGACCACCGCCGATCTGGCCGCCCACCTGGTGGTCCGGGAACGGCGCGTGGACGCCTCTGCGGGCATCGCGGTGAAGTTCCTGGCGCCGTATACGAGATCGGTGCAGAACCAACTGGCCGCCCGGCCTTACCCCGAAGTCGTGGGCATGTTCCGGGAGGGTCCGCTGCGGTGGACGCCGTATGGGCTGGTTCCGGGCCTGGACGCGCTGGTCAACACCGTCGAGTTCTTGATCCACCACGAGGATGTGCGCCGGGCGCAGCCCGGCTGGGAGCCGCGTGCGTTGCCCGCGGATCTGGACGACATGCTGTGGCGGCGGCTCAAGACGGGCGGGAGGTTGTTCTTCCGCAAGTCACCCGTCGGTGTAGTTCTGCGCCGGGTGGGCACCGGCGACAAAGCCGGAGCGAAGGTGGCGGAACCGGCCGTGGTGGTGACCGGCGAGGCCCAGGAGCTACTGCTGTTCGCCTTCGGCCGTCAGGACCACGCACGGGTCACCCTCGATGGCGACCCTGACGCAGTGGACCGGCTCATGAAAGCTCCTCTGGGCATGTAGCCACACCCCATGGGCGGTGAGTGAGTCACGAAGGGTTGTCTGAGGGGGCGGTCAGGATGTCCATGATTGCCTGACCGGCCTCGGTGTCGCGTGCTGGGGCGGTGGGGGTGCCCGCGGCCCGGATTCCCTGCTTGATCGTCGCCAGTGCGGCTCTGACCACGGCGTCCGCGACGTTTCTCTGCTCGTACGCGAGGGGGTCGGACCCGAAGGCGAGTCCGGCGGCGGCCAGGAGTGTCCGGACGCTTGGAGCTCCCTTGACGGCGAAACCGCGCAGGAGCTGGTTCGCGGTCCGCTCGGCCAATGCGTGTTCCTGGCTGAAGTTGATCACGTCGGAGAGGGCGACGCCACCGAACTCCGGATATGGGCCGGCCACCAGCGCGGCGGCGACGGCGGGCGCGTCCGGGTCCTCTTCGTCGGAGGGGGACTCCCCCAGCACCTCGGCCACCAGGGCGATCCGGATCCTGGAGGGCGGGTAGGCGCCCTGGCCGTTGTCTGGGCCTGTCGCCAGGAAGTCGGTCAGTGCGGCGGCGAATGCGGGGCCCGCGGCGAGGGTTCCGTACACGTCGGCGAAGACCTCGCCCAGCCATCGTCGCCACGCTGGCCTGCGCGCGGCCGGAACAGCTTCGTCGACCAGTCGTTCGAGTGTCGGCGTGAGCCGGAAGTCGGTTTCCACGTGGTGGCCGACCTCGTGGGCGAGCACGAGCGCGTCCGGCAGGTGCCGCAACTGGAACCACGGGATGCCGATCACCGGCACCGGCAGCCGCTCGACCACCGCGCGAAGAGTCCCCGGCGGGAGAACGCCGATCTCGCTGCGGTAGGAGGCGCCGCGTGGGATCGCGAACGGCGTGCTGTCCTGGCTGAAGAACGTCAGCGGCGGTTCCCGCACCCGATCAGCCGGAACGTTGTGCGGCCCGGATCCCCGCTGCCTGGCCGGGCGGTAACACTCCCAGGCGAACTCGTCGGCCATCGCCAGATGGTCCCGAAAGGCGGCCACGAACCGGAGGGTCAGCTTCGACCGGAAATATTCGAGCACCTGGTGAATCCTGAGCAGCGAACGTTCGATCTCAGGCCAGGTGTCGAGCACGTCCGCCGCGTCCACCCGGGGCCGCAACTCGGCGATCGGGACCGCCATCGCGGCCACTATCGCCGCCACCTGAGTGTGGTGCTTCTCCAGCGGCCCGCCCGCCCGGCTCAACTCACTCCAGGAAGCGAGCTCGGCTTCCAGGCCCCCCAGCTTGGCCCGCAACTCGGCCCGCCGCCGCTCCGCCGCGCTCATTGCCAGCCCGGACGGAACGCGACCACGATCGCCGCCACCTGAGTGTGATGCTTCTCCAGCAGCCCGCCCACCTGGCTCAACTCACTCCAAGAGGCAAGCTCGGCCTCCAGGCCCCCCAGCTTGGCCCGCAACTCGGCCCGCCGCCGCTCCGCCGCGCTCATTGCCGACCCGGACGGAACGCGACCACGATCGCCGCCACCTGAGTGATGCTTCTCCAGCAGACCGCCCGGCTCAACTCGCTCCAGGAGGCGAGTTCGGCTACGAGGACCCCCGAGCTTGGCCTGTAACTCGGCCCGCCGGCGCTCCGCCGTGCTCATTGTTTGCCCGGGTGGAACATGGCGTCCGGGCGCAGCTTCGAGAAGAGTGCGGTCGTCGCGAAGGGGAAGTCGCCCGAGGCGGACTGGACGGTGCGCCAGATCTCCGCGGGGCCCTCGCCGTTGACGAGGGCGGCGGCGATTCGGGTCATCTGTGTGGTTCTGGCCTTCCCGGCGGCCAGGCCGGTGGCCAGTAAGGTCCAGATGCCGTCCACGGTGAGCAGGTCGTTGGCCATTCTGTTGCGCTGCAGCATGCCCAGAGCGAGTTCCAGGGACGTGCTGGGCGTGATCGAATCCAGGATGATCAAGGGCGGGATGGTCTGGCCTAGCGTGTGGACGAAGCGATCGAGGTCGTCGACGGTCAGACCGGAGCCCTTCTGGCCGGGCTCGTCGGCCAGGAAGTGCAGGACGGTTTCCCGGCGAGGGCGTTCGATGGCCGCGATCACGTGGATGACGTCCACCCGTTCTGCTTCGCCCACGTCGGCGATCATTTGCCAGTCCAGACTGGACGCGGTCAGATCCTCCAGAACCGTGAGGTGGACCGAATGGTCGCGATATATCGCCTCGGCGTCGGCGACGCTGCCCCGCAGGGCGCGCTGTTCTCGCACCGATCTGCTCCGGCTCGGTTGAAGCAGCAGCACGTGCGGCGGACGACCCCTGCGCGCCGTGCGTAGCGCCCGGTGCAGCTCCCGCCAGGTGGAGCGACGTAACCGGCCATGGTCCCGGAGCCGGGATTGCCGTTGGAAGTCACGGAGGTCCGCCGCCGCCGTGACGCCGAGGATGCGGTCGACTTCGTCGTGCGGCAGGGCCAGCCGGGCGAGGAGGCGCTCCACCGCCTGTGCCTCGATCCGCAGTCCCTCCCGTACGCCGATGCCGCGATAGAGGTAGCGCAGCTCAGGGTGGACGGCCAGGGGGCCATCGTGCGCCTCGGCGTGATCGGCGGGAAGCCGGGCCAGCTCCCAGGGGGCCGAGGCGAGCGGGCCATCGGCGATCAGGCGCAGGTCGACGGGCTTGCCGTCGCCGCGGGGTTCCAGGCGTGGGCTTAGCGGCCCGAGCACCTGTCCGGCTGACCCGCCCCAATCGATCGGCCGGGTCAGCTCCTGGGCTAGCGGGAGTTCGCCGCGGGCACCCGGGACATCGAGCCAGTCGGGGATCCTGAACAGTTCGGTGGCGGTCCCGCGCGGGCCGTCCACCTGCACCTGCAGGCGTTCCCGATCCTGCGACAGGCCGAGCCGGAGCGCGAGTTCGTCGCCCGCGTGGCCGGGTACGGTCGGAGCCGCCTCGGGCTCGCCGGAGGACCCGGGGAAGAGGATCTCGGCCGCGACTCTGGCGTCCTCGTCGCGGCCAAGCTCGGTCCACAGGCGAACAGCCTCGCCGGTCGCTGCCCGCGCGGCCGAGGACAGGCCCTGGGCCAGGGCCAGCGCGGAGAGCGCCGCCGCCAGTTCGGCGCGACGCCAAGTGTCCCGGAGCCGGGTCCCCGCGTCCGCGAGACGCCGCTGGGTGACCTCGTGCGGGTCGATCGGCAGTCGCCGCCGGGCCAGCGCGATCAGATAGGCGGCGCATAGTTCGGGATGGTCCGCGTGCTGGTCGAGGAATCCGGGGGGCGGTTCCGGCTCGCCTGGGCGGGCGGGTTCGAGACGGTCCATGGCGTCGATCCAGTCGAGCCAGACCAGGGGGTCGAGCGCGCCGAGCACCTCGGCCGCGTCACGAAGCAGTTGCCGCGCCAATTCGGCGCGGCCGTCCAGCCGAGCCACCTCGGCCGCGACGAGATCCAGGTGCGCCCGGTCGGCGCCCTGGTACTGATCGCGCTCCAGCAGCCATGGATCGAGCGTCTCCCGGGCGAGTGCGTGGGCCAGCTCCATGTCGCCCAACGACGCGGTGCCCCGCAGCTCGCCCAGCAGCGCGAGCCGTGCCCCCGTTTCCTCGAACTGCCTGATCCCCCGCAAGATCGCGCGCGCGAACAGGGCGTCGCCGAACGGGAGGCCGCCCAAGCCCGCCGCCACCAACAGGTCTGGCGGACCATCTTGCGCTCTGTCCACCGTGTCGGAGGCCAATTCCCGGGCTAGGGACCACTGCGAACGCCCGTATCGCACGTCGATCCGGGCCAGCCTGGCCGAGAGTTCGAGCCCGGGCGGCAGCTCCGGATGACGCTCGACGGCGTCCAGTGCCCGCTCGGCGAGGCGCAGGTTCCCGGTTCGCTTGAGGTGCAACCGCACGAGCTCCAGCGTGAGCGTGGCGTGGTCCAGGTCCGAGGAGACCTGGCGGCGCGCGGCCTCCAGGATCGCCTCAGCCGCGGCCGTTCGCAGGCGATCGCCCTCGGCACGGGCTCGCAGGACTGCGGTCTGAACCAGGTGCCCGTCACCCGGATCGATCTCGGCACGGGCTCCCAGGATCGCGGCCCGATCCAGATCCCCATCGCCCGGGTCATTCTCGGCACGGGTCCCCAAAACCGCAGCCTGAACCAGGTGCCCGTCACCCGGATCGATCTCGGCACGGGCTCCCAGGATCGCGGCCCGATCCAGATCCCCATCGCCCGGGTCATTCTCGGCACGGGTCCCCAAAACCGCAGCCCGATCCAGATCCCCATCGCCCAGGTCGTTTTCCGCCAGAAACAGTAGGGCTCGAGTGGGTTGGCGCAGTGCGAGCATCGCCTTGGCGGCCGCCCGCGCAATCTCGCTCGTCCTCGGCCGTGCGCTGGGGCGCGTCAGGCGGTCGATCGCCTCAGCTGGACGGCCGAGCCTGATCAGGGTCTCGCCCAGTTCGGGGAGGCCGGCGCTGCCCGCTCGCTCGTACCAGTCGAGAGCGGTCGTCAGCTGGCCATCGGACGCATGCTGATTGCCCAATCGTCGTGCCGCGTGTGCCGCGACCTCGTCCAGGGCCAGCTCCTGTGCGCGTGTGAAGATCGTTAGCAGCGTTTCGGATGGCCTGATGTCGGCGTGCGTCAGCAGGGTGTCGGCTTCGAGGGACGGCGGGATGCCCAGTTCCTCGGCGCGGGCGAGCGTGGCCGCGGCCTCCTCGGTCCGGCCTCGCAGCGCGTCGACGGCGGCCTTCGCGACCAGGTGGGGGACGGTCGGGCCGGTGAGCTCCGGATGGCCGATGAGCAGCAGGTCGGCGGCGGCGAGGTCTCGTTCGGCCGTGCTCCATGATGCTCCGGCCGCGCCCGATCCGCTCTCCCTGCGGGCGCGGGCGACAGCGGCACGGGCGAGCGCGATGTGGGCTTCGTACCAGGCCTGGTGGTCGATCAGGGCGGGTTCGCCATTTAGGTCCTGGTAGTCGGCGGCCAGCAGGTCGGCGGCGAGTTCGGCCGCCCAGTCGTCACGACCGGCCCGCCAGGCTTCTTCGAGGCCGGCCCGCCAGAAGGCGAGGCCGTCGTCGCGGGAGAGGTGCAGGCGGTGGAAGACGATCTCGCGGGTCCAGCGGGACCACAGGGCGGGCTCGGCGTCGCGGCGTGCGGTGTGGTAGCGGGCCGACGCCTCGTGCAGCCGCGAGAACACCGCCTGGTCGCGGAGGAAGGCGCGGACGGGGCCGCGCAGGTTCTCGTGGAACATCACCACGTCGGGGGCGACGGGGAAGACCCAGGAGGACGCGCCCGCGTACTTGAGCAGATCCGTCCACAGGCCCGGGAGGTCGAGGTCCTGGGGCGACTGCTCGTTTGTCAGAAATATCGTGATATCCCGGGGCGGGCGGTCGTCGAGCGCGGGGTTGTCGAGGGGGTTGTCGGTGGTCATGCCTTCGATCAGGAACGGCGGCAGCACCCGGGTGACGTAGTCCAGGTCCAAGCGGCGGGGTACGACGCCGTAGCGGAGCAGCCAGCGGAGGCGGTCGTCGGGAATTCGTTCGAGGATGCGGTCCAGGCAGTAGAGCAGACCGGGGTCCTCGGTCTGGTCGATCTCCGCGGCGGTGATGGCGGGGTTGCCCTGGGCGAGGTCGCCGTACAGGGCGAGGGTGAAGGGCAGGCCGTCCGATCTTCTGATCATGGCGGGGATCAGGTCGGCGCGCACGCCGCGCCGGGCGAGGTAGCGGGTCGCCTCCTCCTCGTCGAAGGGCGTGACTTCGACGCTTTCCGCCGCGGGGAATCGTCCGGTGAAGCCGGGGAGGCGGTCGCGGAGGTCGTACCGGCCGGAGAGGACGAAGCTCAGGGTGGGGGCGGCGGTGTGGAGGGCGGCGAGCAGGTCGAGCAGGACGGCGGGGTCGGCGACCGGGCGGAGGATGACCTCTTCCAGGGTGTCCAGGACGATGATCGCCCGGGTGAGGCCGGGGGCTTCGGCGAGGGCGGCGAGGAATCGGCCGGTGATGTCGGCGGAGTCGGCCGCCACCGACGCCACCTCGCCCAGCAGCGCGGTGTCCGGGACCGCGGACCGGCTGAGCGCGCGGCGGTATTTGCCCTGGTCGCGGAGGAGTTCCTGGAAGGGGGAGCCGGTGATCTGCGGGTTCAGCTGCCCGGCCAGCTCCAGGAGCAGCAGCCACGGGAACCGGAGGGCGTTGACCGGGTCGATCACGTCGAAGTCGATCCGGGCGCACGGGATGAGCGGGTCCTGGGTCAGGCAGTGGCGGGCGGTGAACCAGCGCAGCTGCATGGTCTTGCCCATGCCGCCCATCGCGTGAAGCTGGAGGATCCCGGACTCTCCGGTCAGTGCCGCCAGCCGTTGTTCGAGAGCGTGGCGGGCGAGGTATCGGCCGGTCTGGTGGTATTCGGTGGCGGCCAGGCCGCGGGCGGTCAGCCGGACCTGGCGGGCGTCGCGCCGCTCGGCCAGGTCGATCGGGACCAGGTGGGCGCGGTCGGGATCGGCCAGCACGTCCACCAGGTCCTGGCAGCGCACGAGGTCGAAGTCACGGTCGGCGGCGGCGTACAGGCGGTCGAAGAGCTCGCGGGCGCGGACCGGAGCGCAGAGCACGCACTGGCGTAACTCTTCCAGTTCGTCGGTTCCCCGGTAGAACGCGGCCAGGTCCAAGGCGAGGGACGCGAGCGCGGGCGGAACCTGGGCCGCGCCCGGAGTGAGCCCTTCGTCCACCCACCACTGGTCCCAGGCGCAGACCCGCAGGCTGGGCTCCAGCCGGTACCACCCGGAGGCGACCCGCTGCACCTGGCCGCGGGCGACCAACTCGTCCAGGTCGCCCCCGTCGCGGCGCAGCAGCCGCTCATACAAGGACGGGTCGAACCGGGTGACCGCGGCGCAGCGCTGCAGGATGCCGCGCTCGGTCTCCGGCAACAGGCCGAACAAGGCGGCCGCGAGGCCGGTCGCGGGCGTCACGGGCGGCCCGCCTCACGCGGCAGCATGGCGTGCAGCTGCGTCAGCATCACCGGGTCCAGCCACGGCCCCGGCAGGGTGCTCAGCTCCTCCACGATGCGCTTCCATTGATCCCGGTACGGCCTGCGCACCCGGGCCCCGTACTCCCGGAAGATCTGAATCGCCTGCGCCTGCGGGAACCGTTCCACCTCCAGCGATTCGGCCAGCCGGGCGAAGTCGCCGAGCAGGCCGGACGTGATCGCCGTCTGCTCGGCCACGATGACGCGCACCCCCGGCACCTGGCCTTCGGCGATCGGCACCAGCAGGCCGGGCACCAGGAATGCGGTCAGTTCGAGCGCGAGCGCGGCCGCGACGTGGTCCAACGCGATGACCAGCCGCTGGCCGCCCGCCACCTCGGCGAGCAGGGCGCGCGTCGCGGTGAACAGGCGGGCGCGCAGCTCGGGTTCGCCCTCGTGGGCGGGATCCCAGCGCCTGCGGTCCTTCGGATCCACCTCGCCTGGGTCCGGCTCGCCGAGATCGGCCGGCGGCAGTTCACCCCGGCGGAGGTAGGAGAGCCGGTGCAGGAACCGGCGGACCGGTACGGCGGCGCGGTCCGGCACGCACTCCGCGAGCGTTCCCGCGAGCTCGCGCAGGATGTCCAGCCAGGACACGTTCTTGCCGTCGTTGATCGCCTGGACGTCCACGTACACGGCCTGGCAGCCGCGCAGGTGCCAGGTGAAGACGCAGGAGCGGACCAGCGAGGTCTTGCCCGTCTTCTCGCCGCCGCCGACCAGCAGCGCGTGCCACCCGTTGTCGTCGAAGTCGGGACCGCCCCACAGCCGCCAGTGTTCCCTGGTCCTGTCGATGGTCGCGCGCACGGTGGGATTCCAGGCGCGGGTGGCTCGTTCGGCGTTCGGCCTGGCCACGCCGAGCCGCCAGGGCAGCACGTGTTCGGGCTCGCGCCGTACCAGCAGGGAGGGCAGCGCCCAGGCGGGGTCGCGCGCGGCGAACAGGGCGCGGCGGGCGCGGCGCACGGCCGCGTCCAGCGGATCCCCGGCGGCGAGGGCGGCGTAGACGCGCCCGGCGAAGTCGACCGCGGACGGGGACGGGATGTCGCCCTGCATGGCCAGCACCGCGTCCGCGCCGCGCGCCTCGAAGGCGCCCGCCATGGCCCAGGTGGAGAGCTGCGCTTCGGCGGGGTCCCCGTAGGAGGTGCGGCAGGCGTTGAGGAACACCATCTTCGGGCCGTGCCGCAGCACGTTGTCGATCATCTCGCTGGTGAGCGTCTCGATGCCTTGCCTGGTGACGAGTTCCAGCATGGGCAGACCATCATCGGTGCCGCCATGTCCGACGAAGTGGAACACGTGCGGCCGGAGCGCCTCCAATCGATCGAACAGCTCGTTCGGGGTCGGCTCCCAGAGCACCTCGATGTGCCACTCGCCGAGCTGCTCCCCGAGCGCGCTCCGGATCGCGTCCACTTCATCGGCGGCCCGCAGCTCGGGATCCCGGGCGTTGCCGACCACGATCAGCAGGCGGATCGGGACCAGGAACTCACCGACCGGGCCGGGCCGATAGTCGCCGCGCACGCAGGCGCGGTCGTCGTCGAGGAACAGATGCCGCCGGTCCGGATCGGTCATGAGCTCCCACGGCAGAGCCCGCAGTTCGGCGGGACGGATATCGAGATAAGTCCGGATCGGCGAATCCTGAAGCAGGTCGGTCCAGGCGCGGCCGACGTCGGTCGCGGCCACCATGTCGTAAAGGGACTTCCCGACCGCGCGCCGGGCCGCGGGGTCGGGGACGGCGCCGAGCAGGACGGCGCGGGCATCGTCCAGGGCCGCCGAGGCCGGGATGACGCACCTGGCCACCGGCTCCCGCGCCCAGGCGTCGGAGGCCGCGCCACGGTCGGTGTGGAGCGCCGCCGGGTAGCCTCCCGCGGCCACCGGGCCGACCCTCAGGATGCTGGTGATCAATGTGTGCCCCTAGACGCCAGGAAACAGCCTCTGCGCGTATGCCGCAAGGTCCCCCAACCGGCCGTCGGACGGCCGCGCCGCCGCGTCCGGGCGGGCGCCCCGGCGCGCGTCCGGTTCGCCCGCCGCGGCGATCTGCACGGCCGCCGCCAGGTTCGCCCCGTTCGTGGCGGCCTCCTGCAGGCCCTGAGCGCGTTCCCGCTCGGTTTTGGCCTCTTCCTTGGCCTCGGCCGCGTCCTGGCGGGCGGCGGCGGTCCCGGCCCGCTGGATGGAGCTGCCGAACAGCGCGCCCACCCCGGCGAACACGATCGCCTCAAGCCCGCCGAGCAGGTAGACCAGGCGGTCCCAGTGCTCGTCGTCGCGCAGGAACCCGAGCACCACCAGCACGGCCGCGAACACCACGATCAGCACGATCGCCACCACGGCCTGCAACATGCTCAAGCCGCCCTGTTGCTGCTCCATCGGCATTCCCCTCCGCGTTTTTTCCGAGCTTTTCACCAGACGCGGGCGGCGCGGGAGTGGTTGTCAACGGGCCAGCGTGATCTGGTGCACTCCCATCCGGCCCCGCTCGAAGGCGAGGCCGCCGCCGACCAGGTAGAGCCGCCAGACCCGGGCCAGCTCCGCGCCGACCAGCGCGACCGCCCGGTCGTAGCGGAATTCGAAGGTCTCGTGCCAGGCGTGCGCGGTACGGGCGTAGTCCTCGCGCATGCTCTCCACGTGCACGGCCTCGAACCCGGCCTCCTCGAAGACGGCGATGGTCTCGCCGACCTGGCGCAGGTGCAGGTCGGGGGCGATGTAGCGCTCGATGAACGGCCCGCCGCCGGGCTCACCGGCGCCGCGCGAGCGCTGCTGGACCACGACCCGGCCACCCGGCTTGACCATCCGGAACAGGGTGGCCGCGAAGGCCGGGTAGTTCTCCTCGCCGACGTGCTCGCCCATCTCGATCGACGAGATCGCGTCGTACGGCTCGCCCGTGATGTCCCGGTAGTCCTGCAACCGCACCTCGACCCCGGCGCTCTTGGTCCGGATGAAGGCGCGCTGCTCGCGGGAGACGGTGACGCCGGTGGCGCGGGCGCCGTACTCGCGGGCCGCGTACAAGATCATGGAGCCCCAGCCGCAGCCCACGTCGAGCAGGCGGTCGCCGCGCCGCAGGTTCAGCTTGCGGCAGACCAGGTCGAGCTTGCGGCGCTGCGCGTCCGCCAGCGAGTCGCCGGGCGCCCAGCGGGCGCACGAGTACGCCATGGACGGATCCAGGATCAGCTCGTAGAACTCGTTGGGCAGGTCGTAGTGGAACGCCTGATCCCGGGCGTGCCGCTTACCCCGCAGCCGCGCCTCGCTGGCGGGGACCGGCGGGCGCGGCCCGAGCACCTCCGGGATGGCCCGCAGCGCCCGCGCCAGAGCGGCCTTGCCCGGCTTGGCGCCACGGCTCGCCCAGACCCGCCGGAAACCCTCCGCCAGGTCGCCCTCCACGTCGAGATCCCCCGTGACGTACGCCCGGGCCAGGCCGAGCTCTCCCGGGCTCCAGAGCAGCTGCCGGAGCGCCTGCGGCGATCTCAGGACCACCACGGGCGCTCCGGCCGGCCCGGCGAAGCCGCCGTCCCAGGTGCGCAGGGCCACCGGCGAGAAGCCCCCGAACAGCTCCTCGACGAGGTGCATCAGCCGCCCGGCGAATCCGGAGGTGAGCGTCTCCGACATGTTTCTGCCCTTTCCAGGATGAACTGGTGGACGTTCAGGTAGCCGGACCGGAACCCGGCCGCGGAATACGCCAGGGTGCAGCGTCCACATGCGGTGCGCGAGGCCAGCATACGATCATGCGCGAGCCATGTTCGATGAATGGTTCATCCACGCGACCCTGGGGCAGGCGTTTCACCCGATGACGGGAAATTTCCGGCGCGCGGGCGAGTTGCGGGCCTGGGATGATCTCCGCAAATCCCCTACGGTTGCGGCCGAAATGGGGCAGCATGAGGGCAGCGCGCATCACGGTTGGAGCCCCTCCATGAAAGTCAAGCAGCTGGTGACCTACGCGGCCATCGCGTTCGTGGTCTTCTATTTGTTCACCCAGCCGGAAGGGGCGGCGAACGCCGTGCGCGGCGTGATGGACGGCATCGGCACCGGGGCGAACTCTCTGGCGCAGTTCTTCAACTCCCTGTTCACGGGGTCGTAGCCGCCAGTCGGTAGCCGCCGGTCAGGGCCAGTCAGCGAGAAGTCAGCGTCCTAAGGGCGGGCGGAAGGTCCTCCTCTCTTCCCGGCTAGTTATGATCATTCGGGTTGCCGGGTACATAGCAGCGGGAAACTGACCGCAGGAGGCCCCCTGATGCAGGTCAAGAAGGTGCTCACGTATGCGGGTATCGCGTTCGTGGTCTTCTATCTCTACACGCAGCCGTCCGCCGCGGCCGCGGCCGTGACGGGCGTGTTCGACACGATCAACACAGGTGCCACGCAGTTGGCGACCTTCTTCACGCAGGTTCTAGGGTGATCTGACCCGGCCCGTGAGCTCGCCTCACGGGTCTTTTTTTGCGACTCGGTCCGGGGCTGAGCCCGGACAGAACGAATGTGGTCGAGGGGTGGGCTTGCGCACGCCTGTCACGCGTGCCCAGGCCCCATCCCTGAGTCGAGGATCAGGCCGACACCTTGTCAGCCCGCTCATCCCAGTATCCGCTACGGAGCGTCACTTGACCACCACGCACACAAAATTGGACTTATCACCCAAAAGTCGCTGAAAACACATTTATTCCACGGGTTCGCGCGGGCGCGTCGGCGAAATTCCCGTGACCGAACTCCAGCGCCGTACTGACAGAATTAACAATTCGCCGATAACATCACCGAACGTGGCTGAGGGTGATCTTCCAGCATCGCGTCTGGCTGACGATCTGTATTTCGTCATGCACGACGACGTCACGGGGCGCGGGCGTCTGCATCCGCGGCTGACCGGTCTCGGGCTGGCCGCCGCCGTCCTCGGCGAGCTCATGCTGGCCGGGCGCGTCACCGTGCGCCTGGTGCCGGGCCAGATCCAGCTCGCCGTGGTCGACCCGGCCGAGACCGGCGACGCGCCGACCCAGTTCGCGCTCGACCACATCCAGGCCGAGCCCACCCACCCGGTCGGCACCTGGCTGCTCTTCCTGGCCCGTACGGCACACGCCGACATCGCCGCCCGGATGACCGAGGCGGGGCTGCTGCACCCGCCGGGGCGGCGCCTGCTGGCCAAGCAGGTGCAGGCGCCGGTGGCGGCCAACACGGCCGCCTGGCCGGTCGGCCGCCTCAACCTGGCGATCGAACGCCGCCAGCCCATGCGGATGCAGGACGGCGTGCTGTTCGGCCTGATCGTCGCCACCGGCGGCGGGCAGCTCGTGCTCTGGGACGCCAACCCGCGCTACCTGCGCGAGTCGCTGGCCGCGCTGCCGGAGACGCTGCAGCAGCTGATCGCCCAGACCGAGGCGGCCTGCGGCGACGCGGTGATCAGCCGCCGCTGAGTCTCACCTGACGGGGTGACCGGCGGCGCGCAGAGCGTCCTTCACGTCGCCGATCTTGAGCTCGCCGAAGTGGAAGACGCTGGCCGCCAGCACCGCGTCCGCGCCCGCCGCGACGGCGGGCGGGAAGTCGGCCGGCTTGCCCGCCCCGCCCGAGGCGATCACCGGGACCGTCACCACGGCCCGGACCGCCTCGATCATCTCGATGTCGTAGCCGTCCTTGGTGCCGTCGCCGTCCATCGAGTTGAGCAGGATCTCGCCCACGCCCAGCTCCTGGCCGCGCGCCGCCCACTCGACCGCGTCGATGCCGGTGCCGCGGCGGCCGCCGTGCGTGGTCACCTCGAACCCGCTCGGCGTGGGCGGCCCGTCCACCACCCGGCGGGCGTCCACGGACAGCACGACGCACTGGGCGCCGAACCGCCAGGACGCCTCGCGCAGCAGCTCGGGACGGGCGATCGCGGCGGTGTTGATGCCCACCTTGTCGGCGCCGGCCCGGAGCAGCCGGTCCACGTCCTCGACCGCGCGCACTCCCCCGCCGACGGTGAGCGGGATGAAGACCTGCTCGGCGGTCCTGCGGACCACGTCGTACATGGTCGAGCGATCCGAGCTGGACGCGGTGATGTCCAGAAATGTCAGTTCATCGGCGCCTTCCGCGTCGTAGCGGCGGGCCAGCTCCACCGGGTCGCCCGCGTCCCGGAGGTTCTCGAAGTTGACGCCCTTGACCACCCGGCCCGCGTCCACGTCCAGGCAGGGGATCACCCGCACCGCGACCGTCATGGCAGGTACGCCTCGACCTCGACCTCGACCAGCATCCGCGGGTCGACCAGGCCGGCCACCTGGATGCTGGTGCAGGCCGGGCGGACCTCGCCGAAGATGTGGCCGTGCGCGTGGCCGGCCGCGTCGAAGTCGGCCACGTTCACCACGTACAGCCGGGTGCGGACCACGTCGTCGCGGCTCGCCCCGGCCCGGTCCAGGGCGTCCAGGGCGATCCCGAAGGCGGTGATGGTCTGGTTGTAGGCGTCGCCGAGGTGCTGGACCTCGCCGCCCACCACGGCGGTGCACCCCGAGACCAGGACGTGCGGGCCGGCGATCACGGCGCGGGAGTAGCCGTAGCGGTCCTCCCAGGGGCCGCCGGAGGCGATACGCGTGGCGGGGATCATGCGCGCACCGCCGCGAGCGCCGATTCCAGCGTGAACTGCCCGGCGTACAGGGCCTTGCCGACAATGGCGCCCTCGACGCCGTCGGGGACCAGGGTGGCCAGGGCCCGCAGGTCGTCCAGCGAGGAGACGCCGCCGCTGGCGATCACCGGCCGGTCGGTCCTGGCGCAGACGTCGCGGAGCAGGTCCAGGTTGGGGCCGCGGAGCGTGCCGTCCTTGGTGACGTCGGTGACCACGTAGCGGGGGCAGCCGTCGGCCTCAAGCCGGTCCAGCACCTCCCACAGGTCGCCGCCCTCCTCGGTCCAGCCGCGGGCGGCGAGCGTGGTGCCGCGCACGTCCAGGCCGACGGCGATCTTGTCGCCGTGGGTGGCGATGATCTTGGCGCACCAGTCGGGGTTCTCCAGCGCGGCGGTGCCGATGTTGACCCGGCGGCAGCCGGTGGCCAGCGCCGCCGCCAGCGAGGCGTCGTCGCGGATGCCGCCGGACAGCTCCACCTGCACGTCCAGCTTGCCGACCACCTCGGCGAGCAGCTCCCGGTTGGTGCCCCGGCCGAAGGCGGCGTCCAGATCCACCAGGTGGATCCACTCGGCTCCGGCGTCCTGCCAGGCGAGGGCGGCGGCGAGCGGGTCGCCGTAGGAGGTCTCAGACCCCGCCTCACCCTGCACCAGGCGAACCGCCTGGCCGTCCGCCACGTCCACGGCGGGGAGCAACACAAGCGACCCGGTTATAGACATTTCACGACCTCCGGTCGAAGAAGACGGTGACGAGCACCGGGATCAGCAGGAGCGACACCCCGAAGACGGCGAGCCTGGCCATCCAGGTGTCCAGCAGGATCCAGGCCAGGACCTGGATCAGGAACCACAGCGTTGCCATCACGGCGTTCTGGGCGCGCCGCCGCCGCGCCAGGTAGCCACCTTGCCTGGCCACCCGCATCGGCTTGGGCAGCGCGGCCGCGAGCCGGCCGCGCAGCTCCCTGCGGCGGGTCGCGCGGGCCTCGCGGCGAGCCCTGACAGCGGCCAGCCGCTCCCGTTCCGCCTCACGGACGGCCCTGCGCTTGGCTCGTTCCTTGCTCATAAGCGGCTCATGGCAGGGTGGTAAGCCAGTTGGCGAGCAGTAAGGCGCCCGCGTC
Organism: Acrocarpospora pleiomorpha; assembly: GCF_009687885.1. Classification (GTDB taxonomy): domain Bacteria; phylum Actinomycetota; class Actinomycetes; order Streptosporangiales; family Streptosporangiaceae; genus Acrocarpospora; species Acrocarpospora pleiomorpha. The sequence goes on along the minus strand of NZ_BLAF01000005.1, from coordinate 111,608 downwards.
GCCGGATTTCTCCGGGTGGAACTGGGTGGCCATCAGCGGCCCGTTCTCCACGGCGGCCACGAACGGCACCCCGTGCTCCGCCCACGTGACCAGCGGCTGGGTGAACCCGGGCCCGGCCTGGAGCTCCCACGTCCGGACTCCGTAAGAGTGCACGAAGTAGAACCTGGTCCCCGCGTCCAGGCCGCGGAACAGCACCGACTCCGGCGGCGCGGTGACGGTGTTCCAGCCCATGTGCGGCAGCACCGGCGCGTCCAGGCGCTCCACCGTGCCGGGCCACTCGCCGCAGCCCTCGGTGTGCACGCCGTGCTCGACGCCCTTCTCGAACAGAATCTGCATGCCCACGCAGATGCCCAGCACCGGCCGCCCGGCCGACAGGCGGCGGCCCACGATCCGCTCGCCGCGCACGCCCTTCAGCCCCGCCATGCAGGCCGCGAACGCGCCGACCCCGGGCACGACCAGGCCGTCGCACTCCAGCGCCGTCTCGTAGTCGGCGGTCACGGTGACCTCCGCGCCGGTCCTGGCCAGCGCCCGCTCGGCCGAGCGCAGATTGCCCGAGCCGTAGTCGAGGATGACGACGCGCTTGCTCACAGGACTCCCTTGGTGCTGGGCACGCCGACCGCGCGGGGGTCCGGCTCCGAGGCCGCGCGCAGCGCCCGGGCCAGGGCCTTGAACTGCGCCTCCACGATGTGGTGGGCGTTTCGGCCGTACGGCACGCGCACGTGCAGGCAGATCGCCGCCTGCGCCGTGAACGACTCCAGGATGTGCCGGGTGAGCGTGGTGTCGTAGTCGGGCCCGATCATCGGCGCCATGCCGTCCGGCTCGCTGTGCACCAGATACGGCCGCCCGGACAGGTCCACGGTGACCTCGGCCAGCGCCTCGTCCAGCGGGCAGGACGCGTTGCCGAACCGCCTGATGCCCGACTTGTCGCCCAGCGCCTCGCGGAACGCGGCGCCCAGCGCGATGGCGGTGTCCTCGATCGTGTGGTGCGAGTCGATGTGCAGGTCGCCCTCGGTCTTCACGGTGAGGTCGAACAGGCCGTGCTTGCCGAGCTGGGCGAGCATGTGGTCGTAGAACCCGACCCCGGTGGACACGTCGACCTCCCCCGTCCCGTCGAGGTTGACCTCGACCAGGACCGAGGTCTCCTTGGTGGCGCGTTCGATCCGTCCGACCCTCATCAGAGAATCCCCTCCAGCGCGGCGCGGAAGGCCGCCATCTCATCTTGTGTGCCGATGGAAACGCGCAGCCACCCGTCGGGACCGGTCTCCCGGATGAGGACCCCGCGGTCGAGAATCCCCGCCCACACCGCATGCCGATCCGGAAACTTACCGAATAGCACGAAATTTGAGTCGCTGTCAGCAACTGTCAGGTTACGTTGCCGTAGCCAGGTCACGGTCGCGTCCCGCTCGGCGCGCAGCGCGTCCACCGTGCCGAGCAGCTCGTCGCGGTGCGCCAGGGCCACCCGGGCGGCGGCCTGGGTCAGCGTGGACAGGTGGTACGGCAGCCGCACCAGCAGCAGCGCGTCGATCACGGCGGGGTCGGCGGCCAGATACCCGACCCGGGCCCCGGCCAGCGCGAACGCCTTGGACATGGTCCTGGTCACGATCAGCCGGGGACGCCCGGGCAGCAGGGTCAGCGCCGACGGGGTGCCGGCCCTGGCGAACTCCGCGTACGCCTCGTCCACCACCACCATGCCCGGCGCGGCCTCGAGCACCCGCTGGATCACCGCGAGTGGCAGCGCGGTCCCGGTCGGGTTGTTCGGCGAGGTCAGGAACACCACGTCGGGCCGGTGCCGCTCGATGAGCGCGACGGCCCGGTCGGGATCGAGCGAGAAGTCCTCCTCGCGCCCGCCCTCGATCCACCGGGTGCTGGTGCCGGAGGCGATGATCGGATGCATCGAGTACGACGGCTCGAACCCGATCGCCGACCGCCCGGGCCCGCCGAACGCCTGCAGCACCTGCTGGAGGATCTCGTTGGAGCCGTTGGCGGCCCACAGCTGCCCGCCGGTGAGCCCGTGCCCGAGATAGTCGGCCAGATCCTTGCGCAACTCCACCGCGTCCCGGTCCGGGTAGCGGTTGAGCGAGGCCGCGCCCCGCCGGATCGCCTCGGCCAGATCCGCCACCAGCGCCGCCGACGGCGGGTACGGATTCTCGTTGGTGTTGAGCTGCACCGCCACGTTGAGCTGCGGCGCCCCATAGGGCTGCTTGCCCCGCAGGTCGTCCCTGATGGGCAGGTCGTCAAGAGTGGTCACGAGGCCGGAATCTCCCAGTCGAAGCGGGCACGGATGGCGGCGCCGTGACCGGGCAGGTCCTCGGCGTCGGCGAGCGCGCACACGAGCCGGGCGGCCTCGGCCAGCGCCGGGCGGGTGTAGTCGATCACGTGCACGCCGCGCAGGAAGGTCTGGACGGACAGGCCGGAGGAGTGGCACGCGCAGCCGCCGGTGGGCAGCACGTGGTTGGACCCGGCCAGGTAGTCGCCCAGCGAGACGGGCGCGAACGCCCCCACGAAGACGGCGCCGGCGTTGCGCACCCTGGCGGCCACGGCGGCGGCGTCGGCGGTCTGGATCTCCAGGTGCTCGGCCGCGTACGCGTCCACGACCCGCAGGCCGTCGTCGATCGAGGACACCAGCACGATGCCGGACTGGCGGCCGGTCAGGGCGGCCGAGATCCGCTCGGCATGCCGGGTGGCCGTGATCTGGGCGGCGAGTTCCTTCTCGACCGCCTCGGCCAGGTCCTCGGAGTCGGTGACCAGGACGGCGGCGGCCAGCGGGTCGTGCTCGGCCTGGCTGATCAGGTCGGCGGCCACGTGCACCGGGTCGGCGGTGGCGTCGGCGAGCACCGCGATCTCGGTGGGCCCGGCCTCGGCGTCGATCCCGATCCGGCCCTTGAGCAGCCGTTTCGCGGCGGCCACCCAGATGTTGCCAGGTCCGGTGACCATGGCGACGGGCGGGCAGTCCGCGGTGCCGTAGGCGAACATGGCGATCGCCTGGGCGCCGCCCACGGCGTAGACCTCGTCCACCCCGAGCAGGGCGCAGGCTGCCAGGATGGCCGGGTGCGGCAGCCCGTCGGCCTGCGGCGGCGAGGCCACGGCCATCGAGGACACGCCGGCCTCCTGGGCGGGGACCACGTTCATGATCACGCTGGACGGGTAGACGGCCAGGCCGCCCGGCGCGTACAGCCCGACGCGCTCGACCGGGATCCAGCGTTCCGTGACGGTGCCGCCGGGGACGACGGTGGTGGTCACGTCGGCGCGGCGCTGGTCGCGGTGGACCAGGCGGGTGCGCCGGATGGCCTCCTCCAGGGCGGCCCTGACCTGGGGGTCGAGCCCGGCCAGGGCGGCGGCGAGGGCCTCGGCGGGCACGCGCGCGGTGGGCAGATCCACTCCGTCGAATCGCGCGGTCAGCTCCCGTACGGCTGCCGCGCCGCGATGGCGCACGTCTTCGCAGATCGGCCGCACCTTCTCCAGGGCGGCTTCCACGTCGAGGTCGGCGCGGGGCAGCACGTCGCGCAGGTCCCGCGGCAGCGGGCCGCGCAGGTCGATACGGGAAATCACCCGCCCAGTCTACGGAGGGACCGGCCCTGATCCGATTCTGTCCACGATTCGGACGTGTCGCCGCGCCCCCGATACCCCATAAGAGGGTCAATTCACCTCAGCAACCTCAATACCATTGCCTAATGGCAGAATCACCGTCGGCGCGCGACCGCCTTTTACCGCCATTCCAGGACAGCGTTCTGTGGGGGTGGGCGGGACCACTGCTCGTCACGGCCTTCGGGGCCTACCTCCGGCTACGTGACCTGGGCACTCCGCACGCGGTGATGTTCGACGAGACGTACTACGCCAAAGAAGCGTATTCACTGATCAAATTCGGCGTGGAGCGCAAGTCGGTGGAGGAGCCGAACATCCCGCTGCTCAACGGCGGCGAGGTGTTCGCGAGTTGCCCGACGGTCTCGGAGTGCGCGAACTACGTGGTGCATCCGCCGCTGGGCAAGTGGGTGATCGGCCTCGGTGAGCTGATGTTCGGGGTGAACCCGTTCGGCTGGCGGATCATGGCCGCCCTGCTCGGCACCCTGTCGATCCTCATCCTGGCCAGGACCGCCCGCCGGATGACCCGCTCCACCCTGCTCGGCTCGCTGGCCGGGTTCCTGCTGGCCATCGACGGGCTGCACCTGACCCTGTCCCGGGCGGCGCTGCTGGACATATTCCTGACATTCTGGCTGGTGGCCGCGTTCGCCTGCCTGGTCGTGGACCGGGATCGCACCAGGGAACGGCTGGTCGCCTGGTACGAATCAGCCGATCTCGAGGAACTCGGGCCCCAGCTGGGGTACCGGCCGTGGCGGCTGGCGGCCGGGCTCTGCCTGGGGGCGGCCCTGGCCACCAAGTGGACCGCGATCTTCTACATCGTGGCGTTCACCGTCATGGTGTTCATCTGGGACATGGGGGCGCGGCGGGCGATCGGGCTGCGCCGGCCGCTGGCGGGGGCGTACCGGCGGGATCTGCCGCTGACGGCGGCCTGGACGTTCGTGCTGCCCGGTGTCCTCTACGTGCTGTCGTTCGCGGGCTGGTTCGCCACTGCGGGCGGCTACGGCCGCAACTGGGACCAGGCCACCGCGCACGGCCCGGTGTTCTTCGTGATCGACTCCTTCCGGTCCTGGTTCGGCTACCAGCAGGCCGCGCTGAGCTTCCACACCGGCCTGGCGACCTCGCACTCCTACCAGTCCTGGCCCTGGTCGTGGCCGCTGCTGCAGCGCCCGGTGCTGTTCTTCAACGAGCAGGCCCCCGGCTGCGACGTGGCCTCCTGCAACCAGGCGGTGCTCAGCGTCGGCACCCCGGTCATCTGGTACGGCGGCCTGCTCGCCCTGATCGCGATGATCGCCTGGTACACCGCCACCCGGGACTGGCGCGGCGGCGCGGTGCTGCTGGCCTACGCCGTCGGCTGGCTGCCGTGGTTCTACTTCGCGATCGCCGACAACCGCACCATGTACCTGTTCTACGCGCTGCCGATGTTGCCGTTCCTGATCCTGGCCATCGTGCTGGCCGCGGGGCTGCTGATCGGGCCCGCCGACGCGCCGCCGAACCGGCGCGCCGTGGGGGCCGCGATCGTGGGGGTGTTCACCCTGTTCGCGCTGGCCAACTTCTGGTGGTTGCAGCCGGTCCTCACCGCCGAGAACATCCCGCACGAGGAGTGGTTCCGCCGCATGTTGTTCAGCAGCTGGATCTGATCACAGCGATATTCACAGTGAGATCGGCGCGGTCACCACGTTGACCCCGTCCGGGGTGCGGAAGTGCAGCCGGAACCGGCCGGGCGGGATCGGGCGGATGGTGAACCCGCCGACCTCGTCCACCGGAGCGCTGGCGTCCCGGCCGGACACCAGCACCACCCGCACCTCCCCGGACCGGGGCGGGATCAGCTGGCCCTGCAGCGCGTCGCCGGTCACCCCGATCTCGATCTGCACGCCGGATCTGGTCTCGAACGCGAGGTCGCGCAGGGCGGCCACCTCGGCCCGGACCAGCACTCCCGGCGCGGGATCGCCGCGCCAGGAGTCGTAGGTCAGCTCGGCCAGCTCGGCGTCCACGTGCTGCCAGGTGAACACAGCCCGGCCCATCTCCAGCACCTCGGCGGGCACGCCGTCGACGGCCTGAAAGAGCGCGGCCAGCTCGGCCATCAACTCATCATCGGACGGGTGCTCACGCATGGCACCCATCCTGCCCGAGCAGCGGAACAGCTAACAGCAGTAAATGGATCGTTGACATGGAGACGCCCCTCCCGGCGACCCCGAGCGGCGGTCAGGGCAGGCCCCGGCCAGCCCCGACCACCGTCACGGCGAATCACTTCGTGGGCGGACGGTGCTCGGCGACGACCTGGGCGCAGGCGGTCCTGAGGTCGAGCCCCGGCTCCCCGGCGCGCCGGGCGATCATGCCGGAGAACCGGGCGGCCGCGAACGACGTGCCGCTCCACCGGGCGAATCCGGTGTCGAAGGTCTCCGTCCCCATCGGCGTGCGGGTGCCGCCCAGCTCCGGCCTGACGATCTCGACCAGGCCGGTGAAGTAGGTGCTGACCACGTCCACGCCGTCCACCGCGGCGTCCACCCAGGGCAGGTCGGGGCTGAAGGGCGCCTTCACGGTGATCGTGTCGTCGTGGGTGGCGCCGACCGCGATCACCTCGTCGAACGCGGCGGGCCACACCGGCGTCCTGGCGGTGACCACGGAGAACTTGGGCTCGCCCGGCGAGGCCGGCTGGCGCATGCCGTGGTTTCCGGCGGCGGCCACCAGGACCATGCTCCCGCTGAGCCGCTCGATGGCCCGGCTGAGCACCAGCGGCGGGGAGTGGTCGGCGGTGACGCAGCCGAAGGACATGTTGAGGATGTCGGCCTTGCCGTGGAAGCTCATCATGGCCTCGGCGACGTCCCAGGACGAGACCGTGACGCCGTGGTCGTCGAGCACGGCGCGGACGACCAGGCGCGCGTCCGGCGCCTCCTGGAGGATCGCACCGCAGATGAACGCGCTGTGCCCGGCGAGCGACGGGTAGGGCGCCGTCCCTTCGAAGATCGCGTCCGCCGGGACGTCGCAGCGCCCGTCCAGCGCCGGGTGCGCGACCAGGCGGGTGTCCAGCACGCCGACCCGGAGCCCCGTCCCGGTGGCCGGCGGGATCGCCACGGGCGGGCACGGGGTCGGCCGGTCCTCCCCGCCTCCCGTGTACGGCGAGCCGGCGACGCCGTCGATCAGCCGGTGTTTGCCCCAGGTGGGGACCCAGCCCTCGAACTCGTCGGAGAAGCTCTTGCGCAGCGCGAACATCACCAGGTCCAGGTCGGGCACGGAGGCGTCGGGGCCGTACGCGAGCTGGCGGCTGGCCTGGGCGGCCCGGACCAGCGCGAGGTCGGCGCGGAAGGACGCGGCGGCGTCGGCCAGGCCGGGCAGCTCGACCAGGGCCAGGCCGAGCTCCTGGCTGGCCCGCAGCTCCCGCCAGGCGAGGCCGGCCACCTTGACCAGGCGCTCGCGGACGAGTTCCGCGTGGCGCAGGTCGACGACGATCTGGTCCTGCCACCACGCCCCGAGGGCGCCGCGATGGACGTTCTCCGATATCTCTGGCGTCTGCGCCATGATTCGCTCCTGACGGTATCGATCGGCTGCTATTGATCGGTTGCTCTATTGACGGAGGCGTGCCACCCGGATTTGATACATCTCTCGGAGAATCCCGCCTGAGAAATCCGGGTGATGACGACGACCACGGTCGACGACCCCCTGGCGCTGGCCGAAGCCGATCCCGAGCGGGCGGTGGCCTTCGCCGCCACCCTGGCCCGGCGGGCGCGCGCGGCCCGCGACCCGCTGGCCGAGTCGACCGCCAGGCGCGCTATGGGCATCGCCTCGGTGCACCTGAACCACCTGGGTACCGCCAGCCGCCACCTGAACGCCGCGATCCGGCTGGCCGAGCGGGCGGGATCGCCCGAGCTGGCGGCCGAGGCCCGGCTCCGGCTGGCGTTCGTGACCAGCGTCGGCGGGCGGCCGCGGCAGGCGCTGCGGGAGATCGAGGAGCTGCTGCCCGGCCTGCACGGCGTGCTGCGGGCCCGCGCCGAGGCGCAGAAGGCGGCGGTCTTCAACCACCTCGGGCGGCGGGCGGACGCGCTGGCCGGCTACCGGGCGGCCATCCCGGTGCTGCGCCGGGCCCAGGACCACCTGTGGCTGCAGCGGGTGCTGTCCAACCGGGGCATCGTGCACGGCTACCGGCAGGAGTTCGCCGCCGCCGAGACCGACTTCCGCGAGGCCGAGGCGCTCTGCCGGGAGCTCGGTCTGGACCTGTCGCTGGCCATCGCGCGCGGGAACCTGGGCTGGGTGATGGGGGCGCGCGGCGACGTGCCCACCGCGCTGCGCTACTTCGACCAGGCCGAGGCCCGGTTCCGGGAGCTGCGCACCCACCAGCTGGGCTGGCTGCTGACCGACCGGGCCGAGCTGCTGCTGTCGGTCGGCCTGGTCGCGGAGGCGCGGGCGGCGGCCGAGGAGGCGGTGGCCGAGCTGGAACGCCTGCGGCGGGCGATCCTGCTGCCGGAGGTGCGGCTGCTGCTGGCCCGCGCCGCCACCATGGCGGGCGACCACGAGGACGCGC
>NZ_BLAF01000005.1:38528-103301 GCF_009687885.1 Acrocarpospora pleiomorpha | reverse complement strand
GGCCCGCCGCGCCGTCCGCGAGTTCGCCGCGCAGCAGCGCCCGGAATGGCGGGTACTGGCATCGTTCGTAGTGCTTCGCTCGCGACTGGCCGCCGGTCAGCACGGCATCCCCGTACGGCGCGTGGAAACCCTGGCCGGTGACCTGGACGCGGCCGGCTGGACCGGGGCCGGGGTGGAGACCAGGCTGCTGGGCGCGGCCCTGGCGCTGAGCCGGGGGCAGCGCGCGCGGGGGCGGGACCTGCTGGCCCTGGCCGCCCGGGCCCGCCGCCGGGGCCCCGCCCTGCTGCGGGTCAGGGCCTGGCAGGCGGAGGCGCTGCTGCGGCTGTCGCGGGGCAACCGGCCGGGGGCGGCGGTGGCGATCAGGACCGCGCTGCGCATCCTGGACGAGCACCGCGCCTCGCTGGGGGCGACGGACCTGCGCGCCTACTCGTCCGGGTTCCGGATCGAGCTGGCCGGGCTCGGGCTGCGGATGGCCTTCGAGCACGGCGCGGCGGCCCGGGTGCTGGCCTGGGCGGAGCAGGGCCGGGCCAGCCATCTGCTGATGAAACGGGCCAGGCCGCCCGGCGATCCGTGGCTGGCCGGGGCGCTGGCCGAGCTGCGGGCCACGGCGGGCAACCTGGAGGCCAGCCGGAACCCGAAGGTCGTGCAGCGCCAGGCCGCGCTGGAGCGGGAGATCCGGGACTACAGCCGCAGGCAGCACGGCGCGGCCGGTCCGGCGGCCGGTCCGCCGCCGGTGGCGCGGCTGGCCGAGTCCCTGGGCGAGCAGGCCCTGGTGGAGTACGTCCAGCTGGACGACCAGCTGCACGCCGTCACCGTGACCGCGGGCCGGGCCAGGCTGCACCCGCTGGGCCCGCTGGCGCCGATCAGGGACCTGGTGGAGCGGCTGCCGTTCGCGCTGCGGCGGCTGGCCAGGGCCGACTCCTCCGCCGCCGCCGTCATGGTCAGGCACGCCGCCGACCGGCTGGACGCGCTGCTGCTCGCGCCGCTGGCGGCCGAGCTCGGAGACCGGCCGCTGGTGCTGATCCCCACCGGTCCGCTGCAGTTCCTGCCCTGGTCGGTGCTCCCCTCGTGCGCCGGGCGCGCGGTCAGCGTCGCGCCGTCGGCGAGCCTGTGGCACACCGCGAGCGGGCGCGACGGCGGCGGGCACGTGTCGGCGGTCGCCGGGCCCGGCCTGCCGGGGGCGCGGGAGGAGGCGGTCGCGGTCGCGGCCCTGCACGGGGCCAAGGCGCTGACCGGCGAGGACGCCACCGCGGAGGCGGCGCTGGCCGCGCTGGACGGCGCCGGTCTGGCGCACCTGGCGGCGCACGGCCGGGTCAACCTGACCAACCCGCTGTTCTCCGCGCTGAGCCTGGCCGACGGCCCGCTCACCGTCTACGACCTGGAACGCCTGGCCGAGCCGCCCCGGATGGTGATCCTGGCCGCCTGCGAGAGCGGGCGCTCGGTGGTCAGGGCCGGGGACGAGCTGCTCGGCCTGAGCGCCACCTTCCTCGCGCTGGGCACCCGCTGCATCATCGCCTCCCTGGTCCCGGTGCCGGACGCGCAGACCACCCCGCTGATGGTCGGCCTGCACGGCCTGCTCGCCGACGGCCACCCCGCCGCGAGCGCGCTGGCCCTGGCCCAGGAGCGGGCGGGCGGGGTGGCGGCGGCCGGGTTCGTCTGCCTGGGCGCGGGATCCACCGCATTAGGCTGAGGGCCGTGGCGAAGACCAAGGGCGGGCAGGGCACCCCGGCGACGGTGGCCCTCACCCAGGCGAAGGCGGAGTTCATCCTGCATCCGTACGATCATGATCCCAGCGCGGAGGCGTACGGCGAGGAGGCCGCGAACGCGCTCGGAGTGCCCGCCGAGCGGATCTTCAAGACGCTGGTGGCCGAGACCGAGGCCGGGCTCGCGGTCGCGGTCGTGCCGGTGGCGGGCAAGCTCGACCTGAAGGCGTTCGCGGCGGCGCTGAAGGGCAAGAAGGCGGCCATGGCCGAGGCCGCCAAGGTGGAGAGGGTGACCGGCTACGTGGTCGGCGGCATCAGCCCGCTCGGCCAGCGCAAGCGGCTGCCCACCGTGGTGGACGAGTCGGCGCTCGGCTTCGACACGATCTACTTCTCGGCCGGGCGGCGCGGCCTGCAGATCGAGACCGCGCCCGGCAACCTGGTCCGGCTCACCCAGGCGGTCACCGCCCCGATCTCCCGCGGCTAGACCGGCGACCCGCAACATTTCTTGTACTTGCGCCCGCTCCCGCACCAGCAGGGATCGTTGCGCCCGGGCGGCCAGGCAAGGTCACCCGCCGGATCGGCATCCTCCACGGACCCGCCCGCGGCGATCCTGACCACCGCCACCCTCGCCTCCAGGTCGGCCTCCCGGAAGCCCTTCTCCAGCGCCTTGAGATCCGCCCCGGGCGGGTACGGCATCCGCACCGTGGGCTTGCGCGCCATCTCCGGCTGAACCGGACGCGGCCGTTCCGGCTCCGGTTCGGCCGACCCGGCCAGATAAGCCGCGACGGCCGGGTCCTGCGCGCCCCCGAACCGGTTGCGCAGCAGGCTCAGGTAGCGCACGGTCGCCTCCGGGCGGCGCAGGCCCATCGCCAGCGCCAGCCCCTCGTCCAGCAGCGCCCGGGCGAACCGCGGATCGGCGGCACCGGCGACCATGGCCGCCGCCGGATAGAACTCCTCGTCCCGGTCAGCCTCCGGCAGCCCGGCCAGCTCCCGCTGCCGGGCCCGCAGCAGCCGCAGCGCCGACTCCTGTTCGCCGAGCTGCGCGTGCAGTTCCGCCATCGGCAGCCGCAGCGCCCCCCGCAACCCGGGCTCGGCGTCCGCGAGTTCGCCCAGCACCGCCAGGGTGTCGCGCTCCCAGCCGTCCAGCGTGTACTCGTCCACGAGCACCTCGACATAGGCCCGCAGCCCCGCGTCGCCGCGCGCCCTCGGGTCCAGCAGCGCGTCGGCCAGCAGGTCCCAGGCGGCCCGCTCCTCCCCCCGGTCGTACGCCCGGTCGAGGGCCCGGTCCAGGTCGAGCGGCTGGAAGAGGTGGTCGGGAAGCACCAGAGCACCCTACCGCTGGCACTATGGGCGGATGAGCACGTTGCACGAGGCGTCCGCGGTGGAGTTGTCGGAGTTGCTGCGCGGCAGGCAGGTGAGCGCGGCCGAGGTGACCGAGGCGCATCTGCGGCGGATCGAGGCGGTGAATCCGGCGGTCAACGCGATCGTCACGCTGGTCGCCGACCGGGCGCTCAAGCAGGCGGCCGAGCTGGACGCGGGGCCCTGGCGGGGGCCGCTGCACGGGCTTCCGGTCGGGCACAAGGACTTGGTGGACACGGCGGGGGTGCGCACCACCTACGGTTCGCCGGTGTTCGCCGAGCACGTGCCGGAGGAGGACGACCTGCTGGTGACGCGGGTGCGGGCGGCCGGTGGGGTGATGCTGGGCAAGACCAACACGCCCGAGTTCGGGACCGGGTCGCACACCGTCAACGAGGTGTTCGGGGCCACCCGCAATCCGTACGATCTGGGCAAGTCCGCCGGGGGCAGCAGCGGAGGCGCCGCCGCCGCCCTGGCCACCGGCATGCTGGCGCTGGCCGACGGCTCCGACATGGGCGGCTCGCTGCGCAACCCGGCCTCCTTCTGCAACATCGTCGGCCTGCGCCCCACCCCGGGCCGGGTGCCCGCGAAGTCGGCCACGGCCGCCTGGTACACGCTGGGGGTCTCCGGGCCGATGGCCCGCACGGTCGCCGACGTGGCCCTGTTCATGACCGCCATCGCCGGCTTCGACCCGGTCTCCCCGCTCGCCGTCCGGGAGGGCGGCGACCTCTTCGCGGCTTCCCTCGACCGCGACTTCGCCGGGACCAGGATCGCGTTCAGCCCGGACCTGGGCGGCCTGCTGGTCGACACCGAGACGGCCAGGGTGACGGCGGACGCGGTCGGCGTGCTGACCGGCCTGGGCGCGACCGTCGAGCACGAAGACCCGGACCTGGACGGCGCCGAGGACGCGTTCCGGATCTACCGCTCCTGGTACTACGCGCTCAACTTCGGCGACCTGGCGGGCGTCGGCCCGAACGTGGCGTGGAACGTCGAGCAGGGCCGCAAGGTCACCGGCGAGGATCTGGCCAGGGCCGAACGCCTGCGCACCGCCCTCTATCACCGCATGAACGCCTTCTTCGACCGGTACGACTTCCTGGTGGCCCCGGTCAGCCAGGTCCCGCCGTTCCCGGTCGGCCAGCCGTACGTCACGGAGATCAACGGGCAGCGGATGCCGGACTACCTGGCCTGGATGCGCTCCTGCTATTGGATCAGCGTGCTCGGCGGGCCCGCGCTCTCGGTGCCCTGCGGCTTCACCTCGGCGGGCCTGCCGGTCGGCGTGCAGATCATCGGCCGCCCGTGGGCCGACCTGGACGTGCTGCGCCTGGGCCACGCGTTCGAGCGGGCCACCGGATTCGGCCGGGTCACGACTCCCGGCGTTCCCGGTAGGTGATCGCGAACTCCAGCGCCCAGAACGTGCCCGCGGCCACCACCGGCCAGAACATGATCACCCCGAAGGCGGTCAGCCCCAGCCGGTCCTGGGTGGCGAACCCGCCCGCCGCGGCGGCCTGCACGACCTCGCCGGCCGTGGAGGAGCCGATCAGGTAGGCGACCAGGCCGCCGGCGATCCCGCCCACGCCCAGCCCGGCCACCGAGGCGATGGCGTGCTCGCCCGAGAAACGGTACGCGACCAGGCCGCAGACCAGGCCGAACGCGGCGGCGATGAGCGCGAACCAGCCGTCGGCGGCGATCAGCGTCTGGGTGTTCGGGTCGGCGAGCAGCCACCGGCCCTCGACGAGCGCGTACCGGGTGCGCGGCGCCAGGGCCGACCACGCGAGCCCCGCGCCCGCCCCCAGAACCGCCAGCACCAGGACGGTTCCCGCGAAGTACTTGAACTGCCGCACCGTCCCGATAGTACAGAGATCCCGCGCGGATCCCACGGGCCCGCCGACGCGTCGTCTTCCGTGCTGCCCCGCCGGGTCCGCCCGCCGTTAGCATTGCTCCGTGAACGAAGAGGCGTGGCATATCGAACCCTCCGGCCCGCTACGGGGGGACGTCGAGGTCCGAGGGTCCAAGAACGCGGTTTCCAAGCACATGGTCGCGGCGATGCTGGGCACCGGCCCGAGCACGCTGCACAATGCCCCCGAGGTCGGCGAGGTCGGCCTCACGGCCGCCATGCTGGAAGCGCTCGGCATCCACGTGGAGATCACCGACGGGGAGATCACCATCGAGCAGGGCCCGGAGATCCGTCCCCGGGTGCCGGAGAAGTACACGGGGCTCAACCGCATCCCGATCCTCATGCTGGGCCCGCTGCTGCACCTGGCGGGCGAGGCGTTCGTCCCGATGGTGGGCGGCGACCCGATCGGGCGGCGGCCGGTCAACTTCCACCTGGAAGCGCTGCGCTCGATGGGCGCGGAGATCATCGAGGACGAGAACGGCATCACCGCGAAGGCGACCCGGCTGCACGGCACCCGGATCACGCTGCCGTATCCGAGCGTCGGCGCCACCGAGACGATCCTGATGACGGCCGTGCTGGCCGAGGGCAAGACGGTCATCAAGGGCGCCGCGATGGAGCCCGAGGTGGTCGAGCTGGCGCTGTTCCTGCAGCGCATGGGCGCGATGATCGAGCTCAGCCCGGACCGGCGGATCGTGATCGAGGGCGTGGAGCGGCTGCGCGGCGCGTCCACCTGGCTGGCCGGGGACCGGATCGAGGCCTTCTCGTATCTGGTGGCCGGCCTGGTCACCGGGGGCGAGGTGCGGGTGCACGGCTGCCCGCAGGACCGGCTGGTGACCGCGATCACCACGCTGGCCCGGATGGGGGCGCGGTTCGACATCACCGACGACTGGCTGACCGCCTCCGCCCCCGACGGGCTGCGCGCGGCGGCCGTGCAGACCGACACCCATCCCGGGTTCATGACCGACTGGCAGACGCCGCTGATGGTGCTGTTCACCCGGGCCGAGGGCATGTCGGTGCTGCACGAGACGGTCTTCGAGAACCGCCTGGTGTATGTGCCGGCGCTGCAGAAGATGGGCTGCGAGATCGAGGTGTTCGCGCAGTGCCTGGGCGGGCCCGCCTGCCGCTACCACGACACCAACGCCAAACATTCGGCGGTGGTGCGCGGGGTGTCCAAGCTGCGCGGCGCGGACGTGACGCTGCCGGACATCAGGGCCGGGTTCTCGGCGGTGCTGGCCGCGGCCGTGGCCGACGGCACCTCGACGCTGCGCGGCGTCAACCACATCGAGCGCGGCTACCACCGCCCGTTCGACCAGTTCACCTCGCTCGGCCTGAAGATCCGCCGAGGCTGATCGCGGGAACGGTCCGGCCGCTGGACCGGCCGGACCGTTCCCGTGTCACCAGCCCCCGGCGTTTCCGGCGTCACCACGGCCGCCGGGGTTGGCGCGGGTGTCAGGGTTGCCACGGGTGTCGCGGTTGTCGGGGTTGCTACGGGTGTCAGGCTCGTCGAAGTAGTCCCCGTAATCCTCGTAGGGGTAATCGCCGAATTCGTCGCGTTCGCGGGCGCGCCGCTCCCGCCGCCGTTCCTGCCGCTCCTGGGCTTTGATGAGCTCCTTCAACCCCGGCGTGTAACCACCGCCGAACCGCCACATGTCCGGCGCCACGAAGGAGGTCGCAGCGGTCTCGCGCAGCGCCGACTGCATGGAGTCCACCCAGATCGGCCCCGGCAGCGACGCCCCCTGCACCGAGCCGTAGTAGGAGTCCCCGATCTGCACCCCGGTCAGCGGATACTTGTACGACCCCCGGATGTCCCCCACGCTCACCGCCGCCGCCAGATCCGGCGTGTACCCGGCGAACCAGGCCGAGGTGTAGCTGTTGTTGGTGCCGGTCTTCCCGGCGGCGGGCCGCCCGATCGACTGGCCCCGCATGGTGCCCTGCGTGAACACCCCCGACAACACCCGGTTGACCGCGTCGGCCACCGGCTTCTCGATCGCCTGCGAGCAACTCGGCGGCACGCTCACCTTGCGCCCGTCCCGCTCGATGATCTCGGTGATCGCGACAGGGCGGCAGTAGCGCCCGCGCGCGCCGAACGTGGCGTAGGCGGCGGCCACGGTGAGCGGGTCCATCTCGTTGACGCCGAGCGTGAACGTGGGCACCTCGGCCAGCGGCCCGCCGTCGGCCCGCTTGACGCCCAGCGCCCGCGCGGTCTTCACCACGTCGCACAGGCCGACGTCCCGCTCCAGCATCATGTAGAAGATGTTGGAGGACTTCCAGGTGCCGAGCTCCAGGCTGTAGGGGCCGCCCTTGCCCTCGCCGCTGGCGTTGTAGATCGTGGCGTTGGGGGCGTTGACCTTGTCGCCCGCGCAGTTGGTGAACCCCTCCGAGGGGACGTACGCGCCCGGGGTGTTGAACCCCTGCCCGAACCGCCAGCCCTTGGCCAGCGCGGTGGCCAGCGTGAAGATCTTGAAGGTGGACCCGGCCTGCAAGCCCATGCCGCCGCCGTGTTCCCGGTCGGCGGGCAGGTTGATGCTGGTCGCCCGGTTGGGGTTGCGGCCGTAGTGCTTGCTGGCGGCCAGCGCGCGGATCTGGCCGGTGCCCGGCTGGATCATGGCCTCGGCGGCCACCTCGGTGTCCTTGGGCGCGACCCGGGCGGAGATGGCCCGCTCCGCGGCCTCCTGGGCGATCGGATCGAGGGTGGTGCGCAGGGTCAGGCCGCCGCGCTGCAGCCGCCGCTCCCGGTCGGCTTTGGAGTAGCCGAAGGCGGAGCTGGTCAGCATCTCCGCCTGGACGTACGCGCAGAAGTACGGGAACCGGCTCGCCCCGCAGCCGCCCCCCTCGGCCTGCATGCGCAGGCCGAGCGGCTCCGCCTTGGCCCGCGCCGCCTCCTGCGGCGTCGCCATGCGCAGCTGCTCCATCCGTTCGAGCACCAGGTTCCGCCGCTCCAGCAGCCGCGCCTGCTGCTCCTTCCCCAGCGACGGATCAGTCCAGTACGGCGTGCGCACCGCCCCCGCCAGCGTCGCCCCCTGAACGAGCGTGAGCCGGGCCGCGTCCACGCCGAAGAACCGCTGCGCGGCGGCCTGCACGCCGAACGCCCCCGCGCCGAAGTAGGCGATGTTCAGGTAGCGCTCCAGGATCTCGTCCTTGGTGTAGACCTCCTCCAGGGACAGCGCGTAGCGCAGCTCGGCGAGCTTGCGGCGGATGCTCTGCACCCGGGCGGAGTCCCGGTCCCGCTCCGACTCGGCCCGGTTGACCAGGATGTTCTTCACCAGCTGCTGGGTCAGCGAGCTGCCGCCCTGCTTGATGCCGCCCGCCTGGGCGTTGGCCACCAGCGCGCGCAGGGTGCCCTTGACGTCAAGCCCGGCGTGCTCGTAGAAGCGCGCGTCCTCGATGGCGATGATGGCGTTGCGCATCGGCCGGGAGACCTGGCCGATCGGGATGGATCTGCGGTTCTGGTAGTAGAACTGGGCGATCTTTTTGCCGTTCTTGTCCAGGATCCGGGTGAGCTCGGGCAGCGGCTCCTCCCGGGGCGGCGGTGGCAGCTCGGTGAACGTCTCGGCCGTGGCGTTGCCGACGACACCGGCCCCGACCACCGCCGGCACCGCCACCGCGGCCGCCAGCAGCCCGCCGACCGCCCCGCACAACGCCAGCCCGCCCGCAGCGCCAACCCGCGCCATCGCAGTTCCCCTCGCCGACCATGAAACGACCAGGGGGAGCGCATGCAGCGTCAACGTAACACAAGGCGTCACCGAACCCGAATATGTCGTCACCCAGGGTGAACGCGGGCGTCATCGTGCGAAGCGGCGGTGCGCAGCAGCGGCGGGACCAGGAAACGCGCGCTGCCGCGCCGGTACAGCGCCGCCGGCCGGCCCACGTCGGGGAACCGCTGCTCCCCGGTGGGCTCCAGAAACGCCTCCGCGCGTGTCATCTTCCTGCGGAAGTTGCTGGGGTCGAGCTTGAACCCCCACACCACCTCGTAGATCCGGCGCAGCTCGCCCACCGTGAACGGCTCGGGGCAGAACCTGGCCGCGACCGTGGTGTGCTCCAGCTGCGATCTGGCGTGCTCGAGCGCATCTCGCAGGATCGTGGCGTGGTCGAAGGCAAGCTCGGTACCTCCCCCGAGGATCGAGGCGACCGGCACCCAGACGGCCTCCCGCGCGTCGGTCCCCGCCACCGGCGGCGGCATATCCGGGCCGAGCGCCAGGTAGGCGACGGTGATCACGCGCCCGCGCGGGTCGCGTTCCGGTTCGCTGTAGGCGCGCAGCTGTTCCAGATGGAGAGCGCTCCCATCGAGGGAGGTCTCCTCGCGCAACTCCCGCTCCGCGGCCTCATCGAGCGTCTCCCCCGGCCGCACATATCCCCCAGGCAGTGCCATGACCCCCAGGAATGGCGCATTCCCCCGTTCTATGACCAGAATGTGCAGCTCATCCCCACGAACCGTGAAGATCACCAAGTCCACGGTCACGGCCAGCAGGGACACCTCCGGGTCATGCCCGGTCGTACCGATCACCGCTCCACCCTACTAAACGTCAACTTGACCAAAAGCCCTTCCGCGTATTAAGGTCATCCTTACCTTAATAGTCTGCGGGGGGCACTATGGCCCACATTCCGGCAGGCCGGGACCTCACCGCGTTCCGGCTCGACGCCACCACCCGCCACCTCTGCGCGGGAACCTACCTCGATCGGGAATTCCGCGGGAACGTCCTCCGCGAGGTCCACAACGACAGCAAGCACCGGATCGCGCCCTCCTACGGGTTCGACCTCGTCCCGGTCGTACGGCACGCCTGGCGGGCCTGGGTGCTGGAGACCGGTCAGCAGGTCGCGCTGCTCGGCCTGCTGGCCGCCTGCTTCGCCAGGAACGCCCCGGCGACGATCGTGGTGGCCGGGGGGCTCGGCTTCTGGGGCCTGGCCCGGCTGACCGTCCGCGGGGCCGTCAAGGCGCGGGAACACCGTCGGCCGCGCCGCGGCGAGGTGACGCCGGGGCGGACGCGGCTCCTGCGGCTCGGCGTGACCGGCTGCCTGCTGTTCGCGCTCGTCCCGCCCGTGGTGGCCCAGGCCGTGCGGACGCCGCTCGGGGAGCTGGGGCGGACGGCCGGCGGCATGGGGATCCTGCTGGCCGTGGTGGCGGGCCTCGCGGGCGGGCTGCGGCAGCAGGCGCTCAACCAGACCTACTGGGCGAGCTCGATGCGGGTGCGGCGCGGGGGCCCGCGCCTGCACGAGATCGACCGGCAGCAGCGGTACCCCTACGTCGTCTACCGGCGGACCGGCGCCGACAAGCTCTTCGTGGGCAGCGGCAAGCTGGTCCACCGGTGGGCGATGGGGGTCCCGCTGAAACGAGCCGACGCGCTCCAGCCGGACGAAACCCCGCACGTGCGCGCCTCCGCGCTGGTCGCCCGGCTCAAGGACGTCCTGGAACCCCTGGCCGAGCTGCCCGGCTTCGAGCTCCGCGACCGGCTCTACGTCGCCGAGGAGGACGTGCTCGGCGACCGGGACTTCCTGCGGATCCGGCCCGGCCAGGAGGAGATCGACACGGTCGTCGACAACCCCTTCGGCCGGGTGCGGCACTTCCTGGAGATCACCACACACGTGGCCGAGGAGGTCGTCGTCACGGTGTTCCTGCGGGCCACGGTCAAGGCGCGCACGCTCAGCCTGGAACTGGTCACCTGCGCGCTCACCCGTACGCCGCCGGAGTTCCAGCAGGTCGAGGCGTACGCGGAGAACGGGCCCGGAGCGGTCGTGCGGGCCGTCGCGCGCGGGGTGGGCGAGCTGCCCGGCCAGGTGGCCGGGGTGTGGCGGCTGGTGGCGGCGCCGGGGCTGGTGATCGGGGCGATACTGGCGGGGCGGGATCGTACGCTGGTGCCCCGGCGTGGGGGGACAATAGGCACGCGGCGCAGCGTCCGGGAGGACTGGGCGAGCGTCCCGTGGGCAGACGCGCGTCTGGACGAGACCTTGATCCAGGATCACTTGAAGATCATCGAGCGGCTGCTGCTCACGGCGACGGAGGAGTTCCTGGCGTCGGCGGGGCTCGATCCCGTGTCGTTCCGGCGCGGGGCCGCGAGCATCATCAACAACCTGGGTGTGCTCAACATGGGCGGCAAGATCGACATGAACCAGTCGGCTGTCGGGGCCAACGCCCGGGTCCACGCCGGCGGCACCACCTTCGAGGAATAGCGAGCGTGAGGAGCGCGCGGTGAACGGCGACGTCAGCACCAACAGCGGCATCGTCATCGGCGGTGGTACCGCGAACATCACGGGGTCGGCGGTCGGCACGGGGGCGACCGTCCAGACCTCCACCGGGCCCCGGGCCGATCCCCGCCCGGAGCGCCAGGCGGACATCGGGGTGATCACGATCCTGCCGGTCGAGATGGGCGCGGTGCGCGACGTGCTCGACCTGACCCTGGCGATGACCGGCGGCACGCCCTTCTACGAGGGCACCGTGCACGTCAGGGGCACCTCCACGCGGGTGGCCGCGCTGCGCGCCCACAGCCAGGGGCAGCGCTCCGCCGTCATGGCGTTCACCCGGCTGGTCCAGCAGTACGCGCCGGAGATCGTGGTCATCAGCGGCATCGCGGGCGGGGTCAACCCGCACATCGCGATCGGCGACGTCGCCGTCTCCACCGAGGTGGTCTACTACGACCTGCGCAAGGAAACCGCCTTCGAGATCCGCCGCCGAACCTCGGAGCAGTCCTCCCCCGCCACCATCACCCACGCGGTGAACTGCTTCTTCACCGACTACGGCGATCCGGCGCGCTTCCAGACCGCCGACGCCCGCGGCGTCTCCCGCGGCCACCGGGTCCTGCACGGCCCGATCGGCTCCGGCGAGGCCGTGATCGCCGACGCGGATTCGGAGATCGTCCACCACCTGCGCGCGGTCAACGACAAGATCCTGGCGGTCGACATGGAGGCGGGCGGGCTCGCCCAGGCCTTCCACGAGCGGGAGCGGTCGAGCCCGGTCCGCGGCTGGGCCGTGGTGCGCGGCATCAGCGACAACGCCGACCAGCGGAAGGACGATCAACGGAAGGACGACAGCCAGCAGGCGACCGCCGCCTGGCACGCGGCCGTCGTGCTGCGCTCCCTGATCCCCTATTTCCGCCTCAACGTGGGCTGAGCGTTTTCACCGCGATTGTCCAAAGGAATCCCCATATTTAGGAGTGGCTGGCAGGGACCCCAGGAGTTGGCCGGTAGCGTGGCCACGATCTTCGGGGGGAGATGTCCGGGTGGACGAGAAGACCAGAGGCGAGACCGGCGAGGGCTACAAGCACGCGCTCGGGAACCGCCAGGTGCAGATGATCGCGATCGGCGGGGCGATCGGCGTCGGGCTCTTCCTGGGCGCCGGCGGCAGGCTCGCCGCCGCCGGTCCCGGCCTGATCATCTCGTACGCGCTGGCGGGCGTGGCCGCCTTTCTCGTGATGCGCGCCCTCGGAGAACTCGTCCTGTACCGACCGGTCTCAGGCTCTTTCGTGGAGTACGCGACGACGTTCATCGGGCCGTGGGCGGGGTTCGCCACCGGCTGGATGTACTGGGTGAACTGGGCCGCCACCGGCGTGGCCGAGCTGACGGCCGTCGCCATCTACATCGCGAAATGGGCGCCCGACTTTCCCCGCTGGCTCACCGCGCTGATCGCGCTGGGCCTGGTCCTGACGGTCAACCTGGTCTCGGTGCGGCTGTTCGGCGAGCTGGAGTTCTGGTTCGCGCTGCTGAAGGTCATGGCGATCATCACGTTCCTGGTGGTCGGGCTCTATCTCGTGCTGTTCTCGGTCAACGGCGCGGGGGCCGGGAACCTGGTCACGCACGGGGGGTTCTTTCCCACGGGGTTCGGCCCGGTTCTGGTGAGTTTGCAGGCGGTCGTGTTCGCGTACTCGGCGATCGAGATGGTCGGCATCACGGCCGGGGAGACCAAGGAGCCGCGCAAGGTCATGCCGAGGGCCGTCAACAGCGTGATGTGGCGGATCGCGGTGTTCTACGTGGGGTCGGTGATCCTGCTCGCCATGGTGCTGCCGTGGACGGCCTACAGCGCGGGCGAATCACCGTTCGTCACCGTCTTCTCCCACATCGGATTCGCGGGGGCGGGTGACGTGATGAACCTCGTGGTGATCACCGCCGCCATGTCGTCGTGCAACTCCGGGCTGTACGCGACCGGCCGCATCCTGCGTTCGATGGCGCTCAAGGGCGAGGCCCCGGCGTTCACGGGGGCGATGAGCAGGCGGCAGGTGCCCGCCGGCGGCATCGTGTTCACCGCCGTCGTCCTGCTCGCCGGGGTGGCGCTCTACTACTTCCTTCCCGGGCGCGCGTTCAACATCGCGATCGCCGTCTCCTCGCTCGGCGTGATCACGACCTGGGGGACATTCCTCTACTGCCAGATCAAACTGCGCGAGGCCTGCCTGCGCGGCGAGATCGAGCGCCCGTCCTTCCGGATGCCGGGCTCGCCGGTCAGCAACTGGGTCGGCCTCGCCTTCCTGGCGCTGATCCTGGTGCTGATGCCGTTCGCGGACCCCGACCAGCGGGTCGCCTTCTTCCTGATCCCCGTGCTCGCGATCGCCATCGCGGTCGGCTGGCGCGTGGTGGGCATGCGCCGTGCCTTAAGCGAGCGCGCTGCCGAGCCCGCGGCCCGGCCCGCACCGGATACGCTCAGCTGACCCGGTTCCCCCGGCCTGAGAATGTTCTGTCTCACATCGCAGGATTAGGGCAGTGGTCTCTCGTTTGATCCATTTGCCATCCGTGGGACGATTCTTGGGTTTCGAGAGGGGTGTGGATGTCGAACGCGGAAGGCCGACTCGTCGGAGGCCGGTACCAACTGATCGAGCCCATCGGCCGGGGAGGCATGGGCATCGTGTGGAAGGCCCACGACGAGCTGCTGGACCGCACGGTCGCCGTCAAAGAGGTCAGGTACGACAGCGCCATGGGCGACGAGCTGGAGGAGCTCAACCGCCGGACCATGCGGGAGGCCAGAGCCGCCGGGCGGCTCACCCACCCGAACGTGGTCGTGGTGCACGATGTGATCGAGGAGGACGGCCGTCCCTGGATCATCATGCAGCTGGTGGAGTCCCGCTCGCTCGGGCAGGTGATCCGCGAGGACGGGCCGCTGCCGCCCGCCCGGGTCACCGACATCGGGCTGCAGGTCCTGGACGCGCTGCGCGCCGCGCACGGCCAGGGGGTGCTGCACCGGGACGTAAAGCCGGAGAACGTTCTGCTCACCGAGGACGGCCGGGTGGTCCTGACCGACTTCGGCATCGCCCGGGTGGAGACCGACTCGACGATGACCAGGACCGGGCTCGTGGGCACCCCCGCGTTCATCGCGCCGGAACGGTTACGCGGCGGTCCCGCCCAGCGCGAGTCGGACCTGTGGTCGCTGGGCGCGACCCTCTACGCGGCCGTGGAGGGGCGCCCACCGCACGACAAGGGCATGGCGATGGCGACCATGCACGCCGTGCTGAACGACCAGCCCGACCCCGCCGTGCACGCGGGCCGCCTGGGCGTGGTCCTGGACCGGCTCCTGGTCAAGGAGCCCGGCGACCGCCCGAGCTACGACGAGACGGTCCGGCTGCTGCGCCGCGCCAAGACCGAACCCCCGCCCACCAAGGCCTTCCAGGCGGTCAAGGCGAGCGAGGCCGACACCGGTCCGGTCGAACTGCCGGTCGAGGCGCCGGTCCCGCCGCAGCGGCCGGAACCCAAGCGCGCCGAGCCGCCGCGATCGTTGGCGGTGCCCAAGCCGACGCCCAAGCCGGTGCCCAAGCCCAAACCCAAGCCCGAGCCGAAACCCGAGCCGAAGCCCCAGGTCGAACCCGAGGAGGCCGCGGATCGGGAGGAGACGCCGAGGCGCAGCCCGGTCCCGGCCGCCGCCGTCCGGAAGGACCCGTATCCGGTGGAGACGGGGGCTCGGGCCGTACCGGCGGAATGGAAGCGCGAGGAGGAGCCGCCGGCCGAGCCGAGCTGGAGCGCCGGCGACGGGGCCGACACCGCGCGGTCGAAGCTGCCCGTGTCGTATCCGGACTGGAACATCAACCCGCCGGAGCGGCGGCCCCTGGCGGTCAGGGCGGCGCTGGTGATCGTGCCCGTGCTGCTGCTCATCGCGGGTGTGGGCGTCTGGCTGGGGGCTCAGCAGGCCGACGACGAGGGCGGCTCTCCGGCGGCCACCGCCGCCGGGTCCGCGCCCCCGAGCTCCGCCCCGCCGTCGGGCAGCGCGGAGCCGACCGCTGAAAAGCCCTCAGCCGAACCCTCCAAGGCGGCCGAGTCGCCCAAGCCCGAATCATCCGGGGACGCGCTTCCGGACGGCTGGAAGCGCTACAAGGACAGCAGCGGCTTCTCGCTGGCCCTCCCCAAGGGCTGGAAGCAGGACAATCGCAACAGCATGGGCGTGTTCTTCCGGGGGCCGCTGGAGGGGGCGTACCTCCAGATCGGGTTCACCAGCTCGCCGAGGAAGGACGCGGTGAAGGACTGGAAGGAGCAGGAGCGGGGGAGCGTGGGCAACTGGCCCGGCTACAAGCGGATCAAGATCGAGTCGGTGGACTACTTCGACGAGGCCGCCGACTGGGAGTTCACCTGGGAGCCCGGCGGCTCGACCGGCCACGTCATGAACCGCGGGTTCGTCACCGACAAGAAGCACGGGTACGCGATCTTCTGGAAGACCCGCGACTCGGACTGGAAGAAGTACTTCCACTACTTCGAGACGTTCACGGCCACCTTCAAGCCGGACAAGTAGCCTTTCGTCCCGGAGGGGGTTGCGTTGGACGAAGCGCGTCGCCTGGCGGGCAGGTACCAGCTGCTCGAACCCATCGGCAGGGGCGGCATGGGCGTGGTCTGGCGTGCCCACGACGACCTGCTCGACCGGGCCGTCGCGATCAAGGAGGTGCTGTACACCGCGCTGAGCGAGGATGACCGGGTCGCCTTCAACCGCAGGACGATCCGCGAGGCCAGGGCCGCCGGGCGGCTCTCGCATCCGAACGTGGTCGTGGTGCACGACGTGATCGAGGAGGACGACCGCCCCTGGATCGTCATGCAGCTGGTCCAGGCCCGCTCGCTCGGCCAGGTCCTGCGCGAGCACGGGCCGCTCATCCCCGAACGCGCCGCCGCCATGGGGCTGCAGATCCTGGACGCGCTGTGTACGGCACACGCCGCCGGCGTCCTGCACCGCGACGTGAAACCCGAGAACGTGCTGCTCAGCGGCGACAACCGGGTGGTGCTCACCGATTTCGGCATCGCGACCATGACGGAGGACCCGGGGCTCACGATGACCGGGAGCATCACGGGGACGCCCGCGTTCATGCCGCCGGAGCGCCTGATGGGGCAGCCCGCCACGCCGGAGTCGGATCTCTGGTCGCTGGGTGCGACGATCTACGCGGCGGTGGAGGGGCGCTCGCCGTACGACCGGGGCACGCCGATCGCCAGCATGGCGGCCATCCTGCACAGCCAGCCCGATATGCCGCGCCGGGCGGGGCCGCTGACCTCGGTGATCGAGGGGTTGCTGCGCAAGGAGCCCGGCCGGCGGATCGACGCCGTGGAGGCGCAGGAACTCCTGAAGCAGGCAGCTTCCGGAACCAATCCGTCTATGTCGCCTATGTCACTTATGTCGCCACAGACCCCGGTACCGGCTGGGCCGCCTCAAACGCCGCCTCCGTGGGGCCCTGGTGCGACTCCTGGTGCGACTCCTGGTGCGACTCCTGGTCCGACCGGACCGCCGGGCGGGTGGTCGCAGGCCGGGTGGCCGCAGGCCGGGGCGGGCTCCTGGGGCGGCGGCGAATGGGGCGTCCCGCCGGTGCCGACCCAGCCGCGCCCAGCGTCATCGAACAAACGTTTGATTGGTTTCGTGCTGGTTCCCGTGCTCGTCGTCGCGCTGGGCGTGGCCGGGTGGTTCGGGTACCAGCAGCTCGCGGGTGATCCGGGATCCGGCGTCATCACGCTGCCCACCGCGGACACCCCCACGGAGACCATCGACGGGACCCCGACGGAGACCGCCGCCGCGACATCCCACGTGACGGCCACAGGGACGCCCGTGGAGACGCCCACAGAGACGCCCAGGGAGACGGCGACCTCCGCTCCCTCGGCATCGCCCGTGAACCGTCTCCCGCCGGGCTGGCGGTCCTACCGGGACGAGCTCGGCTTCGCGATCGCGCTGCCGCGGGGGTGGAAGGCCGAGCGGGTGCCGAACGCCGCCCGGGTCCGGTTCCGGGGCCCGGCCATGCCCGGCTACCTCCAGGTCGACCTCACGCCCTGGGAGGAGAGCGACCCCGTGGCCGCCCTGGAGACGGTGGAGCGCAACTCCACCGCGAAGGGCCTGCTGCCGAAGTACGAGAAGATCAGCATCGAACCCGCGGAATACCGGGGCGTGGCCGCCGCCGACTGGGAGTTCACCTTCGCCACCTCCGCCGGGCGGCAGCGTGTCATCGACCGCGCCTTCCGGATCGGCGACGACTGCTACGCCCTCTACTGGCAGGTCCCCGAAAGCAACTGGGAAGCCGCCCGCTCCTACTTCGACACATTTCTCACGACATTTCGCCCGTGATGGCCGGACAAAGAACCTGCTCAACAAAGGTCCGCCGCGAGCAGGCGGCGTTCCGGCAGACGAATCTGCGGACCTCCGGCTCGCGGACCGGACCTGGGTAGGCTGATCAGCTTCCCTGCTCCGCGAACGCCTCGCCCAGCGCTTCGGCACGGGTGGCGAGCGTCGTGCGCAGCGTGGTGGCCTCCTTCTGGGCCTCGGCGGCGTCGGCGCCCTGGTTCGCCTGGTAGGACGCCACCGCCTGGTCCAGGAGAGTCTCCGCCTTCCCGCTGGCCAGAAGATCCTGGTAAAGCTTCCGGTACTGCTCCTGGTAGACCTCCTTGAAGGCGGCCGTCTCGAGAAAGCGGTCCTTCAGCGCGTGCCCCATGCGCATGCCACCGCCACCGGGCCGCTGACCGGCCTGCCCCTCAGGCTGCTGACCGGCCTGCCCCTCAGGCTGCTGTCGGCCGAATCCGCCCATGCTCAGGGCGTCGTCCGGGCCCGCGCTCGCGTCGCCGCTGAAGGCGAGGTTGAGGTCCCAGTTGATGACTTTGAACTTCTTGCCGCTCAGGTCGTACCACAGGTAGTAGTTACGGCCAGGGCCCGCCATGTCGTCGAAGTTCAGCAACATGTTCTGCAGCGCGAGGTAGCGCGCGAAGGACTCCACGTCGAGCCGGGCGGCCAGACCGGAGGCGAACTCCTCGTCCGAGGCCTGCTCCACCCACTTGACCAGATCGATCACCGGCTGAAGGTCCTGCTCGCCCTTGGCGTTGACCTGCTTGAAGTCGTCGGTGTAGGCGGTCTGGTCCTCTCCCTTGTACGAGAAGGTCGAGGTCGCCAGGGACTTGTACAGCACCCCGTCACCCAGCTCTTCTGCGTATCCCTCGTCGAGATACTCCACCAGCAGCCGGGGCGCCGAGGAACGGCCGTTGACCGTGAAGGAACTGTAGGCGTACCCCTGGGAGGGCTCACCGGACGCGCCGACCATGGAGATCGCCAGTGACTCCTTGAGGAGTGTCGCGGAGCCCATCGACACCGGTCGCACGGCGATCTGGCTGTGCCCCTGATAGCGGCGGCCCTCGACGAACTCGTCGAAGCTGACCAGCCAGGGCAGGTTCTCCGGTTCCTCGGCCTTCAGCGACGCCCGTCCGAACCCGCCGAAACCAGCCCCGCCTTCCGCCATCCCGGCACCGTCTGGCAACTCGGCACCCTCAGGCAGCTCGGCACCCTCAGGCAGCTCAAAACCGTCAGGCGGCTGGAAACCGTCCGGGGGCTGGAAACCCTCGGGAAGTCCCTCCGGGCGCTGGCCGCCGCCCGGTCCGCCGCGGCCTCCTTGCCGGGACTCGCCCTTCCAGGTCAGGCCCGACAGCGTCGAGTTGCCCTTGAGCCGCACGCCCACGCTGGGGATCGTGGTGCCGTCGATGACCAGGTCGGCTTCGACGTAGGTCTTATCGCCGCTCTTGAAGTACTCGCTCAGCATGTCCTCGTACGCCTGGTCGGTGAAGGTCAGCCTCACCTCGTGGGCGGCGGAGGGGTCGAACAGTTCCTTGCCGCCGGCCAGGTCGGTGACGACCGTCGCACCGGAGGCGGCGCGGGCGCTGGTCACGTACGGACGGATCGTCCCGCTGCCGAAGACTCCGGCGCACACCGCGAGGAACACCCCGCACGCGACGACCAGCTTCCAGTTCTGGCGGAGGCTGACCGGGATGCGATGCCTCAGGCGGGCCATGGCGATCACAGGTCGGTCTGGTCGTAGCCGGTCAGGACCGTGACCGGCTGGCCGTGGTTGCGCGCGCGCAGGGCGGTGATCACGTCCGCCGGCTCGTGCCCCTTCTTGATCTTGACCGTGTACATCAGCTCCAGCAGCGCCCCGCCGCGGATGGACTCCATGCTGACCAGCTCGAACTCGTCGGTGTGCTGGATCAGGACGTCCTGGATGACGAGGGTGTAGTCGTCGTCGGAGGGCACCTGCACCTTGACCACCTGGCGGCGGGTGTTGAGCTGGAACCAGTTGAACCGGTGCATGATCACGATGATCAGCGAGATGGCCACGGCGGCCACGATGGCCAGCAGGTAGAAGCGGGTGCCGACGGCCATGCCGACGCCCATCACCAGGAAGATGAAGCCGACGTCGCGGGTCTCCTTGATCGCGTTGCGGAAGCGCACCACCGACAACGCCCCGACCAGGGCGAACGCGCGGGCGATGTTCGAGCCGACGACCAGCATGATCAGCGAGATGAGCATGCCGAGGATGACCAGCGTCTGCACGTAGGACTGGCTGTAGGAGACGTTGCGGTGCGTCGCCCGGTAGATCCAGCCGATCATCGCGCTCAGCACGAACGACAGGCTCATGGCGATGGCGATGTCGGCCACGCTGAACGTGCCGGACAGATCCTGGAAGGTGAAGTCCATGGGGTCATGCCTCCGAGTGAGCGGGCAGATGGAAGATCGAGCGCGGCGCCAGCCCGTAGGCCTCCACGCTCTGGCAGTACTTGGACACCCGCACGACCTGCAGGTTCCTGGCGGCGGCGAGATCGGTGAACCAGTACGGCACCCGCTCGTTGACCTTCACTTCGAGGATCGCCTTGCGGGCCGGCACGATGAGCCGGTTCTCCGCCTGGGCGCCCAGCTGGAAGTCGCGGTCCCGGCCCCGGACGCGCTGGTCGAAGGTGACCCGCAGACCGACGTCGGCGTCGCGCCCCATATAGGCGTGGCGGGTGTAGCCGGTCATCGCGGTGGCGTGCAGGTCGAGGCGGGACACCAGGTCGAGGACCTCCTCCAGGAAGGCCCGCTGGCCGGGCTCGTGGCCGACCATGCGCCGGCCGTCGCACAGGCCGAGCGCGTCGGCGTAGGGCAGGCGGACCCGGCGCTTCTGGGTGACCCGGTTGACGCGCTGCTTGATCTCGACGAAGACCGGGGTGTCGCCGGTGGCGGCGAAGCGGTCGCCGTAGTGGCGGATGCGCAGCTTGCGGCGGAACTTCAGGCCCTCGATCTTCTCCCAGTAGAAGCGCAGCCGACGGGTGTCGTAGTAGACGCTCCAGATGTTGTAGCCCTCGTCGGGGCAGTGCTGGTCCCGGTCTAGGCGGCGTTCCATCTCCTGCCGCAGGCTCTCGACCTGATCGACGTCGATCAGGTACTTGATCTCGTAGCGGTTGAAGGCGTGCAGCGTGCTCGGTGCGCGCAGGCGGTGCCCGGCGTCGTCCACAGGGGTGCGGAGTCGTTGCAGCATGCGCATATCTGACAGAACGAACCTGGGAACAATGTGTGAACTCAGCACGAACCAGAGATGAACGGCAGGGCGACCTTGAACGTGGTCCCCTCGCCGGGGGTGCTGGTCACCTCGATCCGGCCCTGGTGCGCCTCGACCAGTGCGGCGGCGATGGCCAGGCCAAGACCGGTGCCGCCGTAGGCGCGCGACCGGCCGGGGTCGGCACGGTAGAAGCGGTCGAAGACGTGCGGCAGGTGCGCGGGGTCGATGCCCTCGCCCTGGTCACGTACCGCCACCAGCGCCGTGCCCGGGTCGGGCCGGGCGACCTCGACGGATACCCTGCCGGTGGTGTGGGTGACCGCGTTGCCGACCAGGTTGCCGATCACCTGGTGCAGCCGGTGTTCGTCGCCGAGCACGGTGACCGGGTCGGCCGGCACCTCCAGCGCGATCGGCCGTCCGGGGTCGCGGGCGCGGGCGGCGTGCACCACGTCACCGGCCAGGACCCGCAGGTCGACCGTGCCCTGCTCCAGCACCGGCTCCCGGTCCAGCCGGGCGAGCAACAGCATGTCCTCCACGAGCACCCCCATGCGCCGGGCCTCGTTCTCGATCCGGCCGAGCAGCCGCTCGGCCACCGGATCGCGGGCCTGCTGCCCGTGGTGGTAGAGCTCGGCGAAGCCCCGGATCGAGGTCAGCGGAGTGCGCAGCTCGTGGGAGGCGTCCGCGACGAAATGCCGCAGCCGCCGTTCCGACTGCTCCCTGGCCCGCAGCGCCGAGGCCAGGCGCTCCAGCATCGTGTTCAGCGCCCCGCCGAGCCGGCCGGCCTCCGTGCGCGTGTCGGCGTCGGCCACCCGGCGGTCGATGTCACCGGCCGCGATCGCCTCGGCGGTCCGCTCCATCCTGGTCAGCGGCCGCAGCCCGAGCCGTACCACCACCCAGGCCAGCGCGCCGAGCAACGTCAGCACCACGACCCCGGCGACCGTCTCGATGACCAGCAGCTGCCGCACGGTCACCTGGCTGGACTCCAGCGACATCGCGACCGCCACCCGCCCGCCCGACGGCAGCCGCTCGACCACCACCCGCCAGTCCCCCACGGTGAACGGCTGGTGCGACGCCCGGGCGACGGCCTCGGCGGGGACGACCGATTCGTCGCCTGACGCCGCGGGCATCCGACGTTCCAGCACACCGGACGGGGAGTAGAAGGCGACCCGGAACTGGCTCGGCAGCTCCAGGTTCGCCGGTGGCGGCGGCTGCGCGGCCCGTGGTGGCGGACGCAGGGCGACGCTCACGGCGAAGTCGCGCAGCTGGGTGTCGGCACGCGCCAGCAATGACCGCTCCAGCACCAGCACACCGGACACGGCGAAGACCGCCAGCCCCAGCGCCGACAGGCTCAGCAACGCCGCCAGCAACCGCAGACGCAGCGGCCAGGGACGCTTCACGGCGTCAGGGACAGGCGGTAGCCGACCCCGCGCAGGGTGTGGATCAGCGGCGGCCCGCCGGTGTCGATCTTGCGCCGGAGGTAGCTGATGTAGGACTCGACGATCCGGCTGTCGGTGTCGAACCCGTGATCCCACACCCGCTCCAGAATCTGCGTCCTGCTGACCACCCGGTCAGCATTGATCATCAGATAGCGCAGCAACGCGAACTCCGTAGGCGACAACCGGATCGCCCGCCCCGCCCGCCGCACCGCGTGCGCCTCCTCGTCGAGCTCCAGGTCCGCGTACCGCACCACCCCGTCGTCGTCGAACCACTCCTCCTGCGGCCGGATGCGGCGCAGGATCGCCCGCAGCCGCAGCACCACCTCCTCCAGGCTGAAAGGCTTGGTGACGTAGTCGTCACCACCGGCGGTCAGCCCGGCGATCCGGTCGCCGACCGCGTCCTTCGCGGTCAGGAACAGGACCGGCGGGCCGCACCGGGCCTCCCGCAGCCGGCGCGCCACCGAGAAGCCGTCGATGTCGGGCAGCATCACGTCGAGCACCACGATGTCAGGCCTGTCTCTCCCGACCTCCTGAAGCGCCGCGCGCCCGCACGAGACGGTCCGGACGGTGAACCCGTTCAGCTCCAGCGCCTCGGACAGGAGATCACGAATGCTCGGCTCGTCATCGACGACCAGGACCTTGGCGGGAAGGGATGCGTCCATACGTTGGTTTGTACGTGACTTTCCTGAAAACGAGCTCAGGATCAGGTCGAACACGGCTGAGTTGCCGTGGCCACGTACCGGGCAAAACCCCGGCAAAGCCCACCCCTGTCAGGTCCTAATATTGCCGACATGCATGACACGGAGCGGCAGCAGCGCAGGGCCGCGATCAGGGACGGGCTCGGTGTCGGAGTCGCGGTCGGGGTCTCCGGGGTGGCCTTCGGGGCGGCCGCGATCACGGCGGGGCTCACCGTGGCCCAGGCGTGCGCGCTCAGCCTGTTCGCCTTCACCGGCGCCTCCCAGTTCGCCCTCGCGGGCGTGGTGGGCGCCGGTGGCGGTCTGGTGGCCGGAGCGGCGGGCGCGCTCCTGCTCGGCGCCAGGAACAGCTTCTACGGCCTGCGGCTGGCCGTGGTCCTCGGCGGGACCCGTGGCCCGCTGCGCACCCTGGTCACCGCCCAGGGCGTCATCGACGAGAGCTCCGCCGTCGCGTTCGCCCAGCCCACCCCGGCCGCCGCCCGCGCGGGCTTCTACACCACTTTCGGCGCGATCTACCTGTGCTGGAACCTGACCACGCTGCTCGGCGCGTTCGGCGCGTCCCAGGTCAGCGACCCCGCCGTCTTCGGCCTGGACGCGGTCGGCCCCGCCACCTTCCTGGCCCTGCTCTGGCCCCGGCTGCGCGGCGACGCGAACACCTCCCAACAAGAGACCGCCCAGTTGCGTATGATCGCCGCCGGAGGCGCCGCCATCGCGCTGCTCGCGACCCCGTTCACCGCGCCCGGTGTCCCTGTCCTGCTGGCCGCGGTGGCGGCCCTGGTCGTGATGCTCACCCCCGAAACCCCTGGAACCCCGGAGAGGGCGGCTGCGGAATGACCGTCTGGTGGGCGATCGCCGTCACCTGCCTGGGCTGCTACCTGCTCAAGCTCGCGGGCCTGGCCGCCCCCCGCCGGGTCCTCGACCACCCCGGCGTACGGCGTTTCGCCAGGCTGGTCCCGGTCGGGCTGCTGGCGGCGCTGATCGCCGTACAGACCTTCGGGCACGGCCAGGACCTGCACCTGGACGGCGCGCGCCTGGCGGGCATGGCGGCGGCCGTGGTCGCGCTGCTGCTCAGAGCGCCCTTCCTGGTGATCCTGATCGCGGCGGCGGTGGTGACCGCCGCGACCCGCCTGCTGGGGATGTGATCAGGAGTCGTCGGCGCGGTCGAGCGCCTCGGCGAGGTCGGCCGGGTAATCGGTCGTGAAGGAGACCCACTCGCCGGTGGCCGGGTGGTCGAAGGCCAGGGATACCGCGTGCAGCCACTGGCGGGTGACGCCGAGGCGGGCCGCCAGGGTCGGGTCGGCGCCGTACTGCAGGTCGCCGACGCAGGGGTGGCGGAGCGCGGACATGTGCACGCGGATCTGGTGGGTGCGGCCGGTTTCCAGCTTGATGTCCAGCAGGGAGGCCGCGCGGAACGCCTCGATCGTGTCGTAGTGGGTGATCGAGTCCTTGCCCCCGGCGACCACCGCCCAGCGGCCGTCCCCGGACGGGTGCCGGTCGATGGGGGCGTCCACGGTGCCGCGGAGCGGATCCATGTGGCCCTGCACCAGCGCGTGATACCGCTTGTCGACCGTGCGCTCCTTGAACGCGCGCTTCAGCGCCGTGTACGCCCGCTCGCTCTTGGCCACCACCATCGCGCCGGTGGTGTTGGCATCCAGCCGGTGCACGATGCCCTGGCGCTCGGCCGCGCCGCTGGTGGACACCCGGTGCCCGGCCCCGAGCAGCCCGCCGATCACGGTCGGGCCGGTCCAGCCGACGCTGGGGTGGGCGGCCACGCCGATCGGCTTGTTGACGACCACGATGTCGTCGTCCTCGTACAGGATCGTCATGCCGGGGACGGGTTCGGCGACCGGCATGGGCGCGGCGGGCGGCGGCGGGATGGTGACGTCCAGCCAGGCTCCGCCGCGGACGCGGTCCGACTTGGCGGGGGTCGAGCCGTCCACGAGCACGTCCCCGGACGCGATCAGCTCGGCGGCCCTGGTCCGGGAGAAGCCGAACAGGCGGGCCAGCGCGGCGTCGAGGCGTTCGCCCTCGAGCCCGTCCGGCACCGGCAGGCTGCGCAGGTCACCCATCCTTCTCGGCCCCCGTCTCCCGCGTGCCGTCGATCTGGTAGCCCCGCCAGGCCAGGAAGACCGCCAGGATCCCGCCGCACACGATCGCCGAATCGGCCACATTGAAGATCGGGAACCCGGTCGCGGGGAAGACCTGCATGAAGTCCACCACGTGCCCCTGGAACGGGGCGGGGGCCCGGAAGATGCGGTCGGTCAGGTTCCCGAACGCGCCGCCGAGCAGCAGCCCGAGCGTGATCCCCCACGGCATGCTGCGCAGCTGCCGCGCGGTGCGAATGATCGCGATCACCACGGCCGTGGCGATGATCGTGAAAATGATGGTCATCCCGGTGCCGATGCTGAACGCGGCCCCCGAATTCCTGATCACATTGATCACGAGCACGTCCGGCACGACCACGACCGGAGGGTCTTTCTCCAGGTATTCGACCACCAGGTACTTAGTCACCAGATCGAACACGTAAATGAGCACGGCCACGGCGGCGAGCAACCCGATCCGCCGTGCCCGTACTCCCCCGGCGGCGGCGGTCAGCGGCGTTCCTCCCGCTGCTTGCACGCCACGCACAGCGTCGCCCTCGGGAACGCCTGCAGGCGTTCCTTGCCGATCGGCCGTTGGCACGATTCGCACACTCCATACGTCCCTGCGTCGATACGGGCGATCGCCCGCTCGTTCTGCGCGAGCACATCGCGCGCATTCAGGGTAAGGGCGATCTCACGTTCGCGCTCATAGGTCTTGGCCCCGGCGTCGGCCGGATCGTCGCCCGCGCCCTCGCTGGCGTTCCCGGCCGCGAGCTCGGTCTCGGCCCGCAGGATCTCGGTGTGCAGTTCGTCAATTTCCGCCAGCAGTCGCTCGCGCACCTCGGCGAGCTCGCCGGCGGACCAGATATCGGTAGTAGTGACAGAATTCTCCGTGACAGAGCCCTCCGTGACGGCGTTCCCCGTGATGGCGCTCTTCGCCGCGCGCGTCGCCATGTGGCCTCCCCATGAACAGTGATCAAGCAGTCCGGGCAGCATAGGTGCCGGATTGGAGCGCGGCAATCGACTCGCCGATGCATTTACGCCATCCGTACCAGGCTCGGAATGCTCATCCCCCTATGCCAGGTACATCCTGAACAACAACACCCCGTCCCGTGTTCCGCTGGAACTACCAGAATGAAACCGGGAAGCCTGACGCCCTCCGCTGCGTTATCGTGAGGTCTGCAAGGCGTTGATGGGACGAGTACCTCCGCACCCACTCGCACGAGCGACCCGGGGACGGTGCGAGCCCGGGGCGAGCCGCGGGGGGAAGATCAGCCCGGAGCCGCCGGAAGAACGGCTTTACCTCTGGTAGACGCTTATTAGACCCGGCCGCGACCTGAATGAGTGGGCCCCCGCGAGGGCGGCCAAGGAGGGTGGTACCGCGGAGCCAAGCGTGGCTTCGTCCCTCCACGCCCTGTCGAATCAGCGTGGAGGTCCGGTGTCTTCCCACTCTTTCCGCTCGCTACCCGCGCAGGTGGACCTGCCGGCCCTCGAACACGAGGTGCTGGAGCGATGGCGCGACGGCAAGGTCTTCGAGCGGTCGCTGGAGCAGAACGCCGGCGGCCCTTCCTGGGTCTTCTACGAGGGCCCCCCGACCGCCAACGGCATGCCCGGCGTGCACCACGTCGAGGCGCGCGTGTTCAAGGACGTGTTTCCCCGGTACAAGTCCATGCGCGGCTTCCACGTCCCCCGCAAGGCGGGCTGGGACTGCCACGGCCTGCCCGTCGAGGTGGCCGTCGAGAAGGAGCTCGGCCTGTCCGGCAAGCCCGAGATCGAGGCGTACGGCATCGCGGAGTTCAACGCCAAATGCCGCGAATCGGTGCTCCGGCATGTGGACGCGTTCGAAGAGATGACCGAGCGCATGGGCTACTGGGTGGACATGTCCCAGGCCTACCGCACGATGGACCCCGCGTACGTGGAGGCCGTCTGGTGGTCGCTCAAGGTCATCTGGGACAAGGGGCTGCTGTTCCGGGACTTCCGGATCACGCCGTACTGCCCGCGGTGCGGCACCGGCCTGTCCGACCACGAGCTGGGCCAGCCCGGCGGCTACGAGACCGTGTCCAGCCCGTCGGTGTACGTGCGCATGCCGGTCACGGCGGGGCGTTTCGCGGGCGTGGACCTGCTCATCTGGACGACCACGCCGTGGACCCTGGTGTCCAACACGGCGGTGGCGGTGCACCCGGACGTGACGTACGTGGTGGCCGAGAAGGACGGCGAGCGCCCGGTCATCGTGGCCGAGCCGCTGCTCGCCGCCGCCCTCGGCGAGGGCTGGACGGCCAGGGAGAGCTTCTCCGGCGCCGAGCTGGAGCACACGCCGTACCAGCGGCCGTTCGAGCTGGTCGACATCCCCGGCGCGCACTTCGTCGTGCTCGGCGACTACGTCACCGTCGAGGACGGCACCGGCCTGGTGCACCAGGCTCCCGCGTTCGGCGCCGACGACATGACCGTCTGCAAGCGGTACGGCCTGCCCGTGGTCAACCCGATCGGCCCCGACGGCCGGTTCCTGCCCGACGTCCCCCAGGTCGGCGGCGAGTTCTTCAAGGACGCCGACGAGGGCCTCACCGCGGACCTGCGCGCCCGCGGCCTGCTCTTCCGGGGCAGCCACTTCGACCACAGCTACCCGCACTGCTGGCGCTGCCACACCCCGCTGCTCTACTACGCCCTCCCCTCCTGGTACATCAGGACCACCCAGATCAAGGACCTGCTGCTCGCCGAGAACGAGCGCACCAACTGGTTCCCCGAGACCATCAAGCACGGCCGGTACGGCGAGTGGCTGCGCAACAACGTCGACTGGGCGCTGTCCCGCTCCCGTTACTGGGGCACCCCGCTCCCGCTGTGGGTCTGCGAGGAGGACCACGTCACCTGCGTCGGCTCCCTCGCCGACCTGGGCGCCCTGGCGGGCCAGGACCTGTCCGCGCTGGACCCGCACCGCCCGTTCGTGGACGACGTCACGTTCGCGTGCGCCGACTGCGGCGGCGAGGCCCGCCGGGTGCCCGACGTGATCGACGTCTGGTACGACTCCGGCGCGATGCCCTTCGCCCAGTGGGGCGCCCCGCACGTCAACAAGGAGGTCTTCGAGGCCTCCTACCCGGGCCAGTTCATCTGCGAGGCCATCGACCAGACCCGCGGCTGGTTCTACTCGATGATGACCGTGGGGGCGCTCGTCTTCGACCGCTCCGCCTACGAGAACGTGCTCTGCCTGGGCCTGATCCTGGCCGAGGACGGCCGCAAGATGAGCAAGCACCTGGGCAACGTGCTCCAGCCGATGCCGCTCATGGACGAGCACGGCGCGGACGCGCTGCGCTGGTACATGGCCACCTCCGGCTCGCCCTGGTCGCCCCGGCGGATCGGCCACGGCCCACTGGAGGAGATCGTCAGGAAGGTCCTGCTGACCTACTGGAACACGGCCTCCTTCTTCACCCTGTACGCCAACGCCTCCGGCTGGCAGCCCGGGCAGACCCACGACGGCGAGTGCCCGCTCATCGACCGCTGGGCCCTGGCCGAGCTCCAGCGCACGGTGGCCGAGGTCACGGCCGCCCTGGACGTCTTCGACACGGCCCGCGCCGGACGCCGGATCACGGAGTTCCTGGACGATCTGTCCAACTGGTATGTCCGGCGCTCTCGCCGCCGCTTCTGGACCGGCGAACCGGCCGCTTTCGCCACCCTGTACGAGTGCCTGGAGACGGTCACCCGGCTGATGGCCCCCCTGGTGCCGTTCACCACCGACTACGTGTGGGACGTGCTGCGCGGCCAGGATGCGCCCTCCTCGGTGCACCTGGCCACCTGGCCGCAGGTGAAGGCCGAGCTGGTAGACCCAGCCCTGTCCGAGCAGATGGCCCTGGTCCGCCGCTTGGTCGAGCTGGGCCGCTCGGCCCGCGCGTCCTCCTCGGTCAAGACCCGCCAGCCGCTCGGCCGCGCGCTGGTCGGCGCGCCGGGCTGGCCCGGGCTCACCGGCGAGCTGCGCGACCTGATCGCGGACGAGCTGAACGTGCTGGCCTTGGAGGACATGTCCGGTTTTTCCGCTGATCTGGTGACGTTCACCGTCAAGCCCAACTTCCGGGCGCTGGGCAAACGGTTCGGCTCCCAGACCAAGCTGGTCGCCGCCGCCGTCACCGCCGCCGACCCGGCGGCCCTCGCCCAGACCCTCAGGGCCGGTACGGCCGCCACCCTCGACGCCGGAGAGCTCGGCGCGGTGACCGTCGGGCCGGACGACGTGATCGTCACCGAGCAGCCCAAGTCGGGCTGGGCGGTGGAGACCGGCGCGGTCGACACCGGGACCGGCGAGACGGTGGCGCTGGACCTGGCGATCACACCCGAGCTGCGCAGGGCCGGGCTGGTCCGGGAGGTCATCCGGCTGGTCCAGGAGGCGCGCAAGGCCAGCGGGCTGGCCATCACCGACCGGATCGAGCTGCGCTGGGCGGCGGGTTCCGACGAGCTCGCCGAGGCGCTGCGCGGCGGGGGCGGCACGGTGGCCGAGGAGGTGCTGGCGACCTCGTTCGCCGAAGCCGACCTGGACACCGGCCTGGTGGTGCACCAGGACGCCGATCTGGGGCTCAGCTTCCAGCTGCGCAAGGTCTGATCAGAAGAGGTCCGGTACCGTCGCGAGACGGCAGCGGACCTCTTCTGTCTACTCGCTTCTTGCCTTGCCGGATTCAGAGCCCTGGTTGAAGCCGTTGCACTGCTACTCGACGGTCACGACCCCACGGGCGTAGCTGGTCAGGCTCAGTGGAGCATCGTCACTCACCTGCAGAATGATGTGAATGGTGTCGCCCTTCTTGGCGTCCTTCGGCACCACGAAGGATGCCGCGCCAGGCAGCCCCGGAGAACTTTCGACGGCGACCTCGCCACCCTTGTAGGTGCCGGCCTCGGGGTAGTCCCACCACTGGTAGGTCAGCGCGTTGCGGTCTGGATCCTTCGCGGTGCCGGTAAGGAGCACCCGCTGCCCAGGCTTCGCGGAGATCTTGGTGTGGCGGATGCTGACGACCGGTGCGTGGTTCGCCGCTGAGTAAGAACGCGCGGTGGTCCAGGCAGCGCGAGCCGCGAAGTCGTGCTGGATCGCCTCGTCCCAGCGCGCCTGGGCCCAATGGGGGCTGCTGTAGTTGACCACGACGTCACCGACAGCGTGGTTCGACGTGAGCGGCTGGTCCAGGGTGATGGTGTACGGAGCAGTGGTGGTCTGGGCGGCCACGATGGTGCGCTGCTCGGTGGCCGGCCCAACCCCGACGGTAACTACGTTCCCGGGGAAGATTTGCGACACCCGCCAGATGCCCGAGGTGTGGGCGCTCTTGTTGTCGGAGAGGGTGATGGTGCTGGTCCCTGCCGGCGCGGCAGCGGTCAGGGTGACGGTGAACAGGCCACGAGTGGTGCTCTTCGTCAAGCCGTACAAGCTGCTGTCGTTGGCGCGGTCTTGGTCGACGTCCAAGTACCGCGGGTCGTCCGCCCACAGGTTCTTATTGATCTGGACGAACCGTCCGCCCCAGCCACCGTAGGTGGGGTCGGAGAAGTTCCCCAGCCCGGTCGGGATCGCGTGCAGCAACGCCGGCGAGTCGCCCTCAGAGAACCAGTCACCAGTGGCGGCGACGGGGTAACTGGCCATGTACGGGCCCTGGGTCAGGTACTGACTGACGAAGGCCTTCCGGAACACGTTGATGATCGGTTCCGGCGTGCCCTCCCAGCGATAGGCGAACGCCTCGAACTCATCCCGGTTCATGACCGTCTTCAGGTCCGGCCACTTGACCGTGACGTAGTTCTTGTAGGTCGAGTCCTGGTCCTGAATGATGTACAGGTTCGCCTTCGCGACGATCTTCTTGTAGACGGAGGCCCACTGCGGCGTATTCGCGTACTGATCCTCGATGGATCGAAGCGCCGCTGCGATGGTGTTGGTGCCGCCCCACGCCTCCAGACTCACTTGCCGAGGATCGTTGTCCAGCAAGATGCTCTTGACGAGCAGAGAGCCCGGCGTGTCCTTCGCCATCTCGCCTTCAGCGGTGACGTTCCCGTCCTTGACGATCTTCAGCAGGGCGTCAGCGCTGGGGTATCGCGCATCCTGCTTGATCAGGTTCGGGTACACCTGGCGGTAGCCGCCGTCGATCAACTGGGGAATCCAGGCAGTGCCGGACCACCGTCTGGCCGGGATGGGCGGATTGGCCGTCGGGTCGCCGGCCCAGTGCCATCTGGAGGAGGAGCTGACGATCGCCGCGATGTCCAGGTCGTTCCCGTAGAGCAGCAGTCGGTGCATGGAGGCCTGGTCGTCGCCCTCACCGTCCGTGGTCACGACCACCCGGGTTGTCTTGGTCGCCGCTGGATTCGAAGCCGTGGCGAGAGCCGCTACCTCACCAGCGGCCGCCATCGGTGCGCCGGCCGCGTGCATGCTGCCGATGGTCTGCGCATGGGCCGGCGCCAGGCCGCCGACCGCCAGGGCACCGAGCGCTCCAGCTAAGCCGATGGTGCGGATGACCCGCCGCCGCCTGAGGGAGTGCCCGGGGCGTGGCGTAAGAGCCCACGCTGCCGTCGTTCTTCTCATGCCGAGACTCTCCAGTGAAGATGATGTGAATTTCTAGTCACACACGAATGTCTGTGCGCTCACAGGGTGGTCGGCGATCCGGTTTCGTGTCAATACTGAATAGATATGAGGCAGCGACGGCCGTCGATACGTGATCAAGCAAAGGCCGGGGCTCATCAAGTCAGCCAGGACACGTGGTCCTTACGGCACTAGCTGATCCTCGTCGAGTAGCGCGTTGGCCGTCACGACGTCGGTGATGATGACGTTGACCCAGCCGCCAGTGATCGCAGCGCGGATGGCCGCATGCTTGCCACTCCTCGGCCACCGACTGCATGGCCGCGTCGGTGATCAGGCTCTGGCGGATCTCAGCCGTGCCGACCAGGCCCGGAGCCTGGACGTTCGCTCCTCGTGCAGCCGGAATGCCGCCTCTGGCCGGCTCGGCCGCGAAGCCCTCGTGGTGCGCGCGAGAAGCACCCCCTCACAGGCGAACGTTTCATGAAGTTATTGACAGCACTTCACGGATCGGCCAATCTACGGGCACAGATTATTCAGTATCGCATAATTATGCACCTGGAGGCTTCTTGCGCCAGCGCAGAGTGATCATCAATACCGATGCCAAGAACGAAGCCGATGACCAGTTCGCCATCGTCCACGCATTGCTGTCACCCAGTTTCGACCTGCGAGGCCTGATCCCGGCCCATTTCGGTACCCGGCGATCGCAGCGCAGCATGCAGGAGTCCCGCCAGGAGATCGACCTCTTGCTCGACCTGCTCGGGCTGACCGTCCCCGTCGCCGACGGCGCGCCGACGGCACTGCCGGACGAGCGGACCCCGGTGGACTCGCCGGGCGCTCGGCTGATCATCGAGGAGTCGATGCTGGCGAGCGAGGACGACCCGCTCCACGTGGCCTTCCTCGGGCCGTTGACCGACATGGCCGCCGCCGTCCTGCTGGACCCTGAGCTCGTCCGGCGGCCGGTGGTTGTGATCTGGATCGGCGGCTCCGGATACCGCGGCTACGACGAGGGCACGGAAGTCGAGTTCAACCTCTCCAACGACATCCACGCCGCCAACGTGGTGTTCGACTCGGGGATCACCGTGTGGCAGGTGCCCCGCGACGTCTACACCAAGGTGTCGGTGAGCTATGCCGAGCTGCAGGAGAAGATCGGTGACGCCGGCCCGCTGGGCCGCTACCTGATCAAGCAACTGCACGAGTGGAACGCCGCCTACCACCCGTCGCCCATCGAGTCCCGCTCGCTGGGCGACTCCCCGGCTGTCGCGCTGATGCTCTTCCCCCAGAGCGGCAACCTGCGCGTGACACCCGCGCCCCGCTTCGGCGCCGACGGCTCCTACCAGCCCGGCTCCAACCACCCGATCCGGGTTTGTGAGGAAGTCGACGTGCGCTTCCTGCTGGAAGACATGTTCGCCAAGATCCGGGCCTTCGGCCGCGGCCACGCCTGACGCGCGCTCCACATGAGGAGCCACCTGCCCCGCCGACCAAGGAGATCGACATGACCGGCAGTTCATTCACCCGTCGGGGATTCCTCGCGCTGTCGTCCGTCACGGCCGTCGGACTCGCCGTCAGCGCCTGCACCGGCACCTCCGGCAGCGGCGGCGCGAGCACGGCGCCGGCCTCGAACAAGCTGCGCCTGTTCACCTACGAGGACGACACCACCATCGGCATGCTGAAGGCGCAGATCCAGAAGTTCGACCAGCAGAACGGCACCACGACCACGGTCAACAGCCTGCCGGGCTCGGGTGCGGCCCAGTTCCCCGACAAACTGCGCACCGAGCTGCTCGGCGGGGCCGGTCCCGATGTCTGGCGTATCTGGGGTGGCCAGCTCGGCGCGCCGTTCGCCAAGGCGAAGCAGGCCGCCGACCTCGCGCCGTACTACCAGAAGTACGGCTGGGACTCCTCCATCAACGCCGCGGCCATCCAGGGCATGACGTTCGATGGCGTCAAGGCGGGTGTCCCGTTCGTCCTGCGCGGCGTGGGCGCCTGGTACAACAAGGAGCTGCTGGCCAAGGCAGGGGTCGACGCCCCGCCCACGACATACGCCGAACTCGAGCAGATGAACGAACGGCTGGTGGCTGCCGGCGTGACGCCGTGCGGGCTGGGCGGCAAGTACGGCTGGCACATCATGCGGCTGTTCGAGTACCTGCTGGAGCACACCGCGGGTCCCACGCTGCACGACAAGCTGCTGGCGGGACAGGAGAGCTGGGATCGGCCCGAGGTCGTCGAGGCGTTCACGCTGTTCAAGAAGTGGCAGGACAACAAGTGGCTGCCCGAGGGCGCGCTGGGCCTCGATCCCGCCGACGTCAGCCGCGCGTACGTGCAGGGCAAGGCCGCCTACGGCATCGAAGGTAACTGGACCGAGGCCGACATCCTGGCGGCCAAGAAGGACCCCGCGCAGTTCGGCAGCTTCCAGTTGCCGACCGGCCATTCTCCCGCCCGGCACTCCGGGTTCGTCGAGGGGTACATGATCAACGCCAGGTCGGGCAACAAGGACAAGGCGGCGGCACTGATCGACTTCCTGATGAAGCCGGACAGCCAGAAGGCCATGCAGATCACCTCCTCCACCGTCAAGGGCGCGGAGCCCGACGCCGGGCAACTGCCGCTGTCGGCGGAGTGGGGCCAGAAGCACGGCGAGAGCCCCTTCTACACCATCCAGGATCAGGCCTTCCCCAAGCAGCAGTCCGACCAGTACTTCAGCGTGCAAAGCGACCTGCTGCAGGGCAAGGTGGCGCCGGCCGCGGCGGCCAAGAAGATGCAGGAGATCATCTCCGCCTGGGCCCGTAACTGACACGAGGCCGTTCATGACCATTCTGACCCCCGGGCGTGCCGGCCAGCACGGCATACGGCGCCACCGGCAGCACGGCGGATGGCGGCCCTGGCTCTTCGCGCTTCCCGCGCTGGCGGTCTACGTCGCCTTCCTCGTCTACCCGGCCCTGTCGTCGCTGTGGTTCAGCTTCACCGACTGGGACGGCCTCAGCCCGGCCTACAATGTCGTCGGCCTGGACAACTACACGCGGATGCTCAGCGACCCGGTGGTGCTGACGGCGGGCAAGAACAATCTCATCTGGTCGGTGGTGACGATCGTCTTCCCGGTGACGATCGGCCTGGCCCTGGCGCTGCTGCTGAACGGCAAGGCCCGCGGCAAGCCCGTGCTGCGCTTGATCTTCTACGCGCCGGGCGTGCTGCCGCTGGTCTCGATCGCCTCCATCTGGGGCTGGCTCTACAACCCCGACCTCGGCGCCATCAACTCCTTCCTGCGGCTCATCGGCCTGGACGGCCTGGCCCAGCCGTGGCTCGGCCAGGACTCCACCGCGCTGTGGGCGGTGATGGTGCCGGCGGTGTGGCTGCGGACGGGCTTTCCGATGTTGCTCTACCTGGCCGCTCTGCAAGGAATTCCCAAAGACCTCTACGAGGCGGCGAGAGTCGACGGGGCGACCCGCTGGGAGCAGTTCTGGCATGTCACCATGCCCGGTCTGCGCCCGACGCACTACATCGTGCTGGCGCTGTCCCTGATCGACTCCTTCAAGGTCTTCGAC
The DNA here is from genome assembly GCF_009687885.1 of Acrocarpospora pleiomorpha. GTDB lineage: Bacteria > Actinomycetota > Actinomycetes > Streptosporangiales > Streptosporangiaceae > Acrocarpospora > Acrocarpospora pleiomorpha. Next base: position 68,370 of record NZ_BLAF01000005.1, on the reverse strand, counting down.
CTGGTCTACGCCATGACCTACGGAGGTCCTGGCACCGCCACCCAAGTGATGGGGACCTGGATGTACGCCAACGTCTTCCAGTACTACCAAGCCGGATACGGCACGGCCATCGCCGTCGTGATCACCCTGGTGGCCATAGCGGTGGGGATTCCGTACGTGCGCTCTCAGACCAGGGAGCACGCGCGATGACCTCGATCGCCCCAGCCACCAGGACGCCGGCCGCCGCCTCCGCGCGGCCTCCCGCCGAGAAGAAGGGCAAGGGCGGCCTCGTCCTGACCATCGTGATCAGCGCGGCGGCCGTCTTCTGGATCTCGCCGCTGGCCCTGCTCATCGTGACGGCGCTGCGGCCGCTGGCGGACTTCGTCGGCAACGGCCCGATGTCCTGGCCGTCCGCGTTCACCTGGGAGAACTTCGCCGATGCCTGGGGCATCGGCAACTTCGCCACCACCTACGGCAACAGCGGGCTGCTGCTGATCCTCAAGGTACCGCTCGGCGTGCTGATCTCGGCGATGCTCGGCTTCGCCCTGGCGAAGCTGCGGATGAAGTTCCGCCGGAGTGTGATGTTCGGGGTCTTCCTCGGGCTGACGATCCCGATCTACATCACGATCGTGCCGGTGTTCATCATGATGCGGAGCGTCGGCGCGACCGACAGCGTCATCGGCCTGATCGGCCCCTACCTCGCCTTCGGCATCCCGTTCGAGGTCCTCGTCCTGCACTCGTTCTTCCGGCAGATCCCCAACGAGATCGTCGAGGCGGCGCGGGTGGACGGCGCCGGTGACTGGCGGATCTTCTGGCGGGTCGTGCTGCCGCTGTCGGCGCCCGCCCTGGTCACCGTGTTGATCCTGGACGCCGTGGCCACGTGGAACGAGTTCCTGTTCGCCCTGATCCTGCTGAACTCCGATGAGAACAAGACTCTTCCCGTCGGGCTGCTCAACTTCCAGGGCCAGTTCTCCAACAACAACACCGGCCTGGCCGCAGGGATCCTCATCGCGGTCGTGCCGATCCTCATCGCGTACACGCTGCTCCAGCGGTGGATCGTCGCCGGTCTGACCGCCGGAGCCACCAAGGGATGAACGACAAGGAGGTTTCACCGATACCTTTGGCTGTTCGGCTATTACCTCTCGGCGCAGGCCGAGCAGGGGGTCAGACCGGCTTCTTCGGCCTTGGTCTTGGTCATGGTCTCGATGTCGGCGCTGTCGTCGCCGACGAGCGAGCACTCCGCACGGTGATACCGCCGGGTTCCGACCAGCACGTGGACGATCTCGCCGTCCGCCCGCTCGGGTGCCTTCTCCGGGGTGGCGTCCTCGCCGTCATCCTTGGCGCCGTCGTCCTTGGCCGTGACCGGCCGGGTGGCCTCGACCGTCGAGTCGAAGGGGCGCGGCTTCTCGTCCTTGACCGCCGCGGATTCGGCGACCACCGGCTCGGGCTTGCTGGGCTCGGGGTCGGGCGCGGGCGAAGTCGGCGCCTTGGTCGGCGACGGACGCGAGAAGGCGGACCATTCAGACGAGGCGGGCGGCACCGAGGGGAACGAAGGCACCGGAACCACGGGCGGCACAGAGGCCGGAGGCACGGGGACGGACACCGTCGGGTTGACCGTTTCAGACCGTGTCGTTTCAGACCGTGTCGTTTCAGACCGTGGTGTTTCAGGTCGTGGCTTTTCAGACCGGGGCGATTCTGGCCAGGGCGCGTCAGACCGGGGTGCGTCAGACCGGGGCGTTTCTGAACGAGGTGCTCCGGGCTGATGCGTTTCGGGCCGGGGCATCGACGCGGAGACCGTGGGAGCGTCCATGCTCGTGGCGGAGCCGGTGGGGGCCGCGGGAGACGCGGACCCGGCGCGCCCGGGTGCGGTCTCGGCCGGCTCTCCCGGCTGCCCGGGGGCGGCGCTCTCGGCGACGCAGGCGGTGCACGGCGTGAAGCCCTCCTCGCGGGCCTCCTCCAGGGTCAGCTCTTCGATCTCGCGATCGGCCAGCTGACGGCAGTTGGGCAGGTGGAACCGTTTCCGGCCCGGGATGACCAGCACGATCGAGTCGGGCCCGAGACCACCGCCCGGCAGGGACCGGGGCATCGGGGGACGTGGCCGCCGTTCCGGCGGCTCCTGACCGGCCGCTCCCGGGAAGGGAACCTGCTGGGTCGCCATCGATGGCGCGGGAGGCACAGGGGCCGCCACCGGTCCTGGCACGGGTGCGGCCATCATCGGGTTCGCCATCTGCTGCGTCGGCCCCCCGCTGTAGGCGGCGGAGTGCGCCATCTGGGGGGAGGCCTGCGTCATCGGCTGCTGCGCGTGCTGCGGTAACCCCTGCGGCAGTTGGGGCATGGGCTGGGGCATCGGCTGGGGGGTGGCGGCCGGAGACCGCCCGCCGGCCGGGAACAGCTCGTGCCGCCTGAGCAACGCCCCGATCAGCAGGCAGACCGCGGACAGCACGCTGACCACGATCGACCACATCACGAGGAACGGCTTCGCCAGGACGACGCCCGCGATCAGCAGGACGATCGCGGCGAGCACCAGGGCGGCACTGACAAGGATCACTGGGGGGATCTCCGAACTACCGAACGCGTGACCAGACGCCTACCGGACACCTGACCCGGACAACACTTCCACGCGGAAGGTTACCGGCGGTCGCCGTGCGGGCCCTCGGGGTTCTGGAACGCGCCCGAGTGCTGCGGGTCGCCGCCGAACGGGTTCGGCGCGGGCATCTGCTGGCCGCCGGGCGCGATGGCGTGCGCCATCTGCTGCGCACCTGACACCTGACCCTGCACGATCGGGAAGCCACCGCTGCCCTCGGCGGAGACGTTCAGCTCGGCGAGCTGGTTCTCCAGGTACAGCTTGAGGCGGCTGCGGTACTCCCGCTCGAAGCTGCGCAGCTCCTCGACCTTGCGCTCCAGCTCGTCCCTGGTCTGCACCAGCGACCCCATCGCCTGGCGGTGCCGCTCCTGAGCGTCACGTTCCAGCGTCTCGGCGCGGGCACGGGCGTCGCCGATGATCTGCTCGGCCTGGCGGCGCGCCTTGCCCAGCACCTCGTCGGCCTCGCGGCGGGCCCGGGTCACGGTCTCGTCCGCCTCCCGGCGGGCGTCCGCGATGGCCTGGTCGGCGGTCTGCTGGGCCAGGGCCAGCACCCGAGCCGCGGTGTCCATGTTGTCCTCGGCGGGCGGCAGGCCCATGCCGACGGGGACGGGCTCGGGACGCACCGGCTCGGGCTGGCGCATCGGCTCCGGCTGCGGAACCATCATCTCCGGCTTGGGCTCGGCGACGGGCGCGGGAGCCATCTGCATGCCGCCGCCCATCATGCCGCCGGCCATGCCTCCCGCCATCCCCCCGGCCATGCCGCCGGGGACCTTGCCCCGCAGGCACTCGGCCAGCTTGGCGCGGAGCTCCTCGTTCTCCTGGATGAGGCGGTCGAGTTCGGCCTCGACCTCGTCGAGGAAGGCGTCCACCTCTTCCTCGTCGTAGCCCGGCCTCAGCCGGGTCGTACTGAACTGCTTGTTCCGCACATCAGCGGGCGTCAGCGGCATTTGGGTCTCCTTGGCGCGCTTGGAGTCTGTCCGGAGAGAAGTGACCTATCCTCGACCAAACGCGGACACGACTTGGATCAAGACCAAGACCACAATGAACAGCACTGTGAAGCTTAGGTCAAAGGCCACCGTACCCAACCTCAGGGGAGGAATGAAACGGCGGAGGAATTTGAGGGGTGGATCCGTGGCCGTGTAAGTGGCCTCGGCGAGGACCAGAACCGGCCCTCGGGGCCGCCAGGCCCGGGCGAACGCCTGCACCGTCTCGAAGATCATCCTGCCGATCAGCAGGACCAGGTAGAGGGACAGGACGAAGACCAAGACACCACTAACGATCCCCACGGTCGCGCCCCGCCTCCGTCCTGGCCCGCTGCCAGGTTCGCCGCCTCCGGTCCCCGTGGGCACCGCTCAGCTTTTCACTGTCCATACAAGGAACTCTAGCTCTGGTTGAAGAAGCCGCGTTCCGCGATCCGAGCCTTGTCCTCCGCGGTCACCTCAACATTGGCAGGGGACAACAGGAACACCTTGTTGGTAACACGTTCAATGCTGCCGTGTAGCCCAAAAACCAGACCTGCCGCAAAATCGACTAGACGTTTCGCGTCGCTGTCAACCATTTCGGTCAGATTCATGATGACCGGCGTGCCCTCCCGGAAGTGCTCCCCGATCGTGCGCGCCTCGTTGTACGTGCGGGGGTGCAGGGTGGTGATCCGCGCCAGATCCGTCGTTCGGCGCTCGATCACCGCGGTGGAGGGCCTCGGCGCGGGAACCGGCGTGTCGTCGCCCGCATCGCGCCCGTGGGTCCCGGCAGCGGCGAACTCCTCGCCCTGCCCGTCATACGGGTCCACGCCGAAATCGTCGGCGTCGTAGTCCCGATACCTGTCGTAGCGGTCGTCGTCCTCCACGAGACCGAGGTAGACCGCCATCTTGCGCATCGCGCCGGCCATCGCTCCGTCGTCCTCCGTCTACCGTGCCTCTGCGGCCACCCTAGCGTGCCGGGCGCCGTCGAGGGCCTTGAAGGTCCGTGGCGGAAGCCTAACCCCCCGACTGGCGAACCGCTGATCGACCTCTACCTTTACTCGGGGGACATTACCTGACGAAGGGCGTCCGGCGGCCGAGCAACGCCGTACCGACACGCAGGTGTGTCGCACCTTTCGCTATCGCCTGCGCGAGATCGCCACTCATCCCGGCAGAAATCACATCCGCCCCAGGATGCTCCTTCTGTACGGCTTGCGCCACGTCGAACAAACGGGCGAAAGCGACATCCGGGTCAGATCCCAGCGGGGCCACCGCCATGACCCCCCGCAGCCGCAGACCCGGCGCCTCGGCCAGAGCGGCGGCGAGGGCAGGGACGTCGGCAGGACGGGCGCCACCGCGCTCAGGACGGTCGTCCAGGGCCACCTGAACGAGGCAGCCGACCTCGCGTCCCGCCCGGACGGCTTCGCGGCTCAGCGCCGCCACCAGGCGGCTCCGGTCCACGCCGTGGATCAGATCCGCGTACGAGACGATGGATCTGGCCTTGTTCGTCTGCACCTGACCGATGAAATGCCAGGTAAGAGGGAGATCCGCGCATTCAGCGGCCTTGACCGCCGCCTCCTGGTCGCGGTTCTCCCCCACATCGCGCACCCCAAGCTCAGCCAGCAACCGCAGGTCGGCCGCCGGGTACGTCTTGGTGACCGCGATCAGCGTCAGCTCCTCGCGGGCCCTGCCGGTGGCGCGGCACGCGTCCAGGATGCGCCGCTCCACGTCGGCCAGCGCGGCCGCGAGCTCGATACGGCGCCCGGCGGGGGGATCCGGGTCCATCACGTGCCGTGGATCACTTCAGGAAGTCCGGCACGTCCAGCTCCTCCTCCTGCTCCTCGAAGACCACCGGGCGCCGGGGGACCGGCTGGGTGAGCTTGGAGGTGATCGGAGTCGGCGGCTCGGTCGGCCGCGGGATGGCGAAAGGGCCGGTGCCCGACGCCCCCTGGTGGTCCGGCCGCGAAGCCTCGCCCTCCCGTCCGAACGGCACCGCGGGCGCGACCTGCTCGGCCGAGGCCACCTGGGGCTGCGCCGCCGGGTGGTTCGGCCCCGGCTGGGCCGGGGGCGAGGTGATCGGCGGCGTCGGCTGCACGGGCGAGACCGGCGGCGAGACCGCCGGGGTGAGCGGGCGCACCGGCGCGGGCGGCTGCTCCGTCCGCGGGTCGGGCCGCGACTCCTGCCGGGAGTCATGGCGGGGCTCGGGCTTGGCCGGCGCCACGAAGGACGACAGCGCGGGACGCTCCCGGCCCGCCGGGGCGGCCTGGGCCGGGGCCTGGGCGGGGGCGGGGCGGGCCTGCTGCTGGCGCGGCTGCGGCATGACGGCGGGCTTCTCCGGCACCGGCTCGTCGAACCCGGCCGCGATCACCGTGACCCGGACCTCGTCGCCGAGCGCGTCGTCGATGACCGTGCCGAAGATGATGTTGGCGTCCGGCGCGGCCGCGCTGGAGACCAGCTGGGCGGCCTCGTTGATCTCGAACAGGCCCAGGTCGGAGCCGCCCGCGATGGACAGCAGCACGCCGTGCGCGCCGTCGATGCTGGCTTCCAGCAGCGGGCTGGAGACCGCCATCTCGGCGGCGGCCACCGAGCGGTCGTCGCCCCGGGCGTGGCCGATGCCCATCAGCGCGGACCCGGCCCCGGACATGACCGACTTCACGTCGGCGAAGTCCAGGTTGATCAGGCCCGGCGTGGTGATCAGGTCGGTGATGCCCTGCACACCCGAGAGCAGCACCTGGTCAGCGGCCTTGAACGCGTCCAGCACGCTCACCTGGCGGTCCGAGATGGACAGCAGCCGGTCGTTCGGGATGACGATGAGGGTGTCCACCTCCGCCCGGAGATTCTCTATTCCGGCCTCCGCCTGCATGGCGCGGCGCTTGCCCTCGAAGCTGAACGGGCGGGTCACCACCCCTATGGTCAGGGCGCCCAGCGACCTGGCGATGTTGGCCACCACGGGCGCGCCGCCGGTGCCGGTGCCGCCGCCCTCCCCGGCCGTCACGAACACCATGTCGGCGCCCTTGATGACCTCTTCGATCTCCTCGCGGTGATCCTCGGCGGCCTTGCGCCCCACCTCGGGGTTGGCGCCGGCGCCCAGGCCACGCGTGAGCTCACGCCCCACGTCCAGTTTCACATCGGCGTCACTCATCAGCAGCGCCTGGGCGTCGGTGTTGATGGCGATGAACTCGACGCCCTTGAGTCCCTCCTCAATCATCCGGTTCACGGCGTTCACTCCGCCGCCGCCGATGCCGACGACCTTGATGACCGCGAGGTAGTTCTGCGGTGCTGCCACGACGAGGGGCCTTTCCGCTCGCTTACATATGTCTGTTGTCATTGCGACGCGTCGCAACGCGGACGGCTGCCCGCTCTGTTCAAACCCTCACCCTCAAGTTGAAGTTTAGAGTTATGTCAACCTGAGGATTGATACGGACAGTAGGGTTGCGCCTCCCCCAGGGTCAACTAACCGCGCCGCAAGCACGTCCGGCGTGTCGCCCATCTCACTTGACGGTTACCACGTCAGGGGAGCTGACGTCGAAGGTCATGGCGTTCTCGCGAAGCAGCGTGGTCAGGATCCTGGCTTTGTCCCCGGTCCGCTCGGGACCGCCCCACACCACGGTACGGCCATCGGCGAGCGTCAGCGTCACGGTTTCCGCGGACGCGGCGCTCACCTGCCGCACCCGCCGGGACAGGCTCTCCGGCAGGCTGGCGAGCACGGCCAGCGCGGCCTTGATCCCGGGATCGGCCGGATCGAACCGGTTGGTCTTCAGCTCGGGCAGCCGCAAGGTCACCGGATCCACCGCCCCCGCGGGATCCGCGGTGTCCGTGGTGTTCACCAGGTCCAGCACGACGCCGAACCGGTCCACGACCGTCGTCCTGCCGTTGATCGGCACCGCCACCAGCGGCATCCGCTCCACCACGGAGATCAGCAACGTGCCCGGCCACTCCCGGTCCACGGTGACCGACTCGACCGCCCGCAGCGCGGCCACCCTGGCCCTGACGGCGTCGGTGTCCACCCCGACCAGCGGGGTGTCCGGCGGTACTGCGGCGGCCCTGCGGACTTCCTCGGCGGGCAGCCGCTGGTTGCCGATCACGGCGACTTCGCGCACCCCCAGGACCGGCGAGAGGAACACCACCCATCCGGCCACCGCCACCACCCCACCGGCCAGCAGGGTGGCGACAGCCGTACGCCAAAGGACGCTCTTCCTCACCGCGGGCTCCCTATTAACGAGAAAACCATCCCCGACAGCCGCCTAGCCGCCGACCAGGCGACTCACCGCTGCGGCTGCCAGATCACGCCTTTCTCATTAACTATCGGGCGTGCAGCTCCGCGACGATGTGCGGGCCGAGCTCGGTGACGTCGCCGGCGCCCATGGTGAGCACGATGTCGCCCGGCCGGGCCCTGCCCGCCACCAGGGCGGGCACCGCGGACCTGTCCGGAGCATACGAGACCTGTGCCGACGGGAGCGGGATCTGGCCCGCCACCAGCGCGCCGGAGACGCCGGGCTCGGGGTCCTCGCGCGCGCCGTAGACGTCCAGCACGATCGCCTCGTCGGCCAGGCCGAGGGCGGCGCCGAACTCGGCGGCGAAGAACCGGGTCCTGGAGTACAGGTGCGGCTGGAAGACGGCGATGACCCGGCCGCTCCCGGACACCACGTCCCTGGCCGCGGCCAGGTCGGCGGCGAGCTCGGTGGGATGGTGGGCGTAGCTGTCGAAGACGCTGACGCCGTCCGCCTCGCCCTTGGCCTCGAACCGGCGCTTGGCCCCGGTGAAGGCCGCCAGGCCGTCCCTGACCTCCTCGAACGGCAGGCCGAGCTCGAGCGCCACGGCGATCACGGCGGCCGCGTTGAGCGCGTTGTGCCGCCCGGGCACCGAGAGCTTGACCCGGCCGAGCCCGGACACCTCGAACTCCACGCCCAGGCCCTTCGGGAGCACCTCGGCGACCCGGACGTCCGCCTCACCCTCGCCGTACGTGACGACCTTGAGGCCGCGCGCCCGGGCGACGGGCGCCAGCTTGGCCGCGCCCGGGTCGTCGGCGCAGAGCACCAGCGTGGACCCGATCCGCTCGACGAACCGGTTGAAGCTGTCGTAGACCGCCTCGGGGTCGCCGTAGTTGTCCAGGTGGTCGGCCTCGACGTTGGTCACCACGGCGATCCGGGGGGCCAGCATCAGGAACGAGCCGTCGCTCTCGTCGGCCTCGGCCACGAAGACGTCCCCGGTGCCCTCGTCCGCGCCGAGCCCGGTGGTGACCAGCTGCCCGCCCACGCAGTACGACGGGTCCGCGCCACACTTCTGTAGCGCCACGGTGAGCATGGAGGTGGTCGTGGTCTTGCCGTGAGTGCCCGCGATCGCGATGCCGACCCGCCCGGTCATCACCGCCGCCAGCGCCGCCGCGCGCGGGATGATCCGCACGTTCTGCCGCAGCGCCTCCCCCAGCTCCGGGTTGGAGTCCCGGATGGCGGTGGACACCACGACCGTGTTCACGTCCCTGATGTGCGAGGCCGCGTGCCCGACGTGCACGGTCGCGCCCAGCTCGCGCAGCTCGGTGAGCATGTCCGAGCTGCGGGCGTCGCTGCCGGACACGGCCACCCCGCGCTTGAGCAGGATCCTGGCGATGCCCGACATGCCCGCCCCGCCGATGCCGATGAAATGCACCCGGCCGAGCTCCTCGGCCGGCACCGGCTCAATCAGTTTCACCAGACTCATCGCGCTGCGATCTCCAGAACCTTGCGGGCGAGCGTCACGTCGGCGTCCTTGCGCCCCATCTGCAGGGCCGCCTCGCACATCACGGCCACCTTCTCCGGGTTGTTCAGCAGCGGCGCCAGCACCCTCATGATCCACTCGGGGGTGAGGTCGGCGTCCTCCACCATCAGCCCACCGCCCGCCTGGACGATCGGCAGGGCGTTTAAGCGCTGCTCGCCGTTGCCGTGCGGCAGCGGCACGTAGGCCGCGGGCAGGCCCACGGCGGTCAGCTCGGCGCAGGTCATCGCACCGCTCCGGCACAGCACCAGGTCGGCCGCCGCGTACGCCAGGTCCATGCGGTCCACATACGGCAGGATGACGTACTGCGGGTCGCCGGGCGGGGGCTCCTGCTCGACCGTGTTCTTCGGGCCGATCACGTGCAGCACCTGCACCCCGGCGGCGCGCAGCGCGGGCGCGGCGTCCAGCGCGGCCTTGTTGATCGACCGGGCGCCCTGGGAGCCGCCGAACACCAGCAGCGTCGGCCGGTCCGACTCCAGGCCGAAGTAGGAGCGGGCCTTGTCGCCGAGCGAGAACCGGTCCATGTCCACCACCTGGCGGCGCAGCGGGATGCCGATGCACACCGCCCCCGGCAGCGGGGTGTCCGGATGGCCGGTGAACACGTGGTCGGTCAGCCGCGCGCCCAGCCGGTTGGCCAGGCCGGGCCGGGGATTGGCCTCGTGCACCACGATCGGGATGCCGCGGCGGCGCGCGGCCAGGTAGGCCGGTGTGGCCACGTAGCCGCCGAACCCGACCAGGACGTTGGCGCCGACCTTGTCCAGGATGCCGGTGGCGGCGTTGATCGCCCCGGCCAGCCGGCCCGGCACCGCGAGCAGCTGCGGGGTGATCGCGCGGGGCAGCGGCACCGCGGGCACCAGCTGCAGGTCGTAACCCCGGGCCGGCACCAGCCGGGTCTCCAGGCCGCGATCGGTGCCGAGGCAGGTGATCCCGATCGTGGGGTCGATCTGACGAAGCGCGTCGGCCAGCGCGAGCGCCGGCTCAATATGGCCGGCCGTCCCGCCGCCGGCGAGGACCACCCTCATGTCTCTCCCTATGTGAAAGCCGCGTGTTTCAAGTCGCGGATTATGCCCGGAGGCCAAGCCAGCTTAGAGCCCGGGCAGCCGGTCCGGGCCCCCGCGCGGCCAACGCTTCGGCCGCGCCCGGCTCACGTTTCGCGAACGACAACAACATCCCAAGCGCGGCGAGCGTCGGCAACAGGGCGGATCCGCCGTACGAGACGAGCGGCAGCGGAATGCCCGTAATGGGCAGCACGCCGATGACCGCACCGATGTTCACGATGGCCTGCCCGACGATCCAGGCCACCGAGGCCGCCGAGGCGAACCGCACGAACGGGTCGTTGACCCGGGCCGCGATGCGCAGGCCCGCGTAGCCGAGCAGGCCGAACAGGGCGATCACGACGAGCGTGCCCATCAGGCCGAGCTCCTCGCCCAGGATGGAGAAGATGAAGTCGCTCTCCGCGTGCGGCACCCAGTCCCACTTCTGCCTGCTGCTGCCCAGGCCCAGGCCGAACCAGCCGCCGGAGCCCATCGCGATCTGCCCCTGGGCGGCCTGGTAGCCGGAGCCCTGGGCGTTCTCCCAGGTGTTGAGCCAGCCGGTGATGCGCTCGGACCGGTAACCCTCTGAGATGATCATGAAGACGGTGGCCAGGGCGAGCACGCCGAGCAGGCCGGCGAACAGCCGTACCGGCGCGCCCACCACCCAGAGCAGGGCCAGGAAGATCATCATCAGCACCAGCGTGGTGCCCAGGTCGCGGCCCCACATGACCAGCACGGCCAGGATGGCCACGCCGGGCATCAGCGGGATCAGCAGGTTGCGCCACTCCATCAGGCGGCCGCGCGCGTGCCGGGCCAGGATGTCGGCCCCCCACAGCACCAGGGCCAGCTTGGCCGGTTCCGACGGCTGGATGGTGAGGCTGCCGATGTAGATCCAGCGCTGCGCGCCCAGCTCGGTGGAGCCGATGAAGATCACCATCACCAGGCCGATGATGGACAGCGCCAGCAGCGGGTATCCGGCCAGCCGGAAGAAGCGCTGCGGGAACTTGCTGCAGGCGTACATGAGCGGGATGCCCAGCGCGACCGAGAGCGACTGCTTCAGGAACCAGTAGAACGGGTCGCCCTTGATCTGCAGCGCCTCGATGCTGGAGGCCGACAGCACCATCATCAGGCCGAGCGCGAGCAGCAGCGCGCTGCAGCCCAGGACCAGGTAGTAGGAGGTGAGCGGGCGGCTCAGCAGCTCGCGCAGCAGCGCCAGCTGGATCCTGCTCCAGCTGGGACGGCGCCGCTCTCCTTCTGTGGCGGCCTCCGTGGCGGGCCCTGTGGCGGCCGTCACCGCTCGACCAGACCGGTCAGGCCGGTCAGATTGCGGACGGCTCGCGCGAAGGCCTCCCCTCGCGCGCCGTAGCCGGGGAACATGTCCAGGGAGGCCCCGGCGGGGGCCAGCAACACGGTGTCCCCGGGGGAGGCGAGCCTGGCGGCTGCGGTGACGACACGATCCATCACCCCAGTGTCGTCCCCGGCCACCTCAAGCACGGGGACATTCGCCGCGTGTCGCGCCAATGCCTCGGCGATCCGTTCCCGGTCCACGCCCAGCAGCACCGCGCCGCGCAGCCGGGGCGCGGCCCGCCGGACCAGATCCTCCACGTCGGCGCCCTTCAGCTGGCCGCCGGCGATCCAGACGATCGACGGGTAGGCCGCCAGCGAGGCCGCCGCCGCGTGCGGGTTGGTGGCCTTGGAGTCGTCCACGTAGTCGACCTCGCCGACCCGGGCCACGTGGGCGATCCGGTGCGGGTCGGGGCGGAAGTCCGCCAGGCCCTGCCGTACGGCACTGGCGGGCACCCCGTGGGACCGTGCCAACGCCGCGGCGGCCAGCGCGTTGGCCACGTTGTGCGGCGCGAACGGGTGCACGTCCGACAGCGCGGCCAGCTCCTCCGCCGACCGCATCGGGTCCCCGGTGAACGCCCGGTCGACGAGCAGATCCTCCACCACGCCCAGCTGCCCGGCCCGCGGCACCCCCAGCGTCCACCCCACCGAGCGGCCATCCCCTTTGGCCCGGTACGGCTCCGCCAGCCGCGCCGCCCACGGATCGTCGGCGTTGTAGATCACCCGCTCCGCCTTGGCGAAGATCCGCGCCTTGGCCCGCGCGTACTCCTCCAGCGAGCCGTGCCAGTCGATGTGGTCGGGCGCCACGTTCAGGATCGCCGCCGCCTTCGGGGCCGGGCTGGCCGACCAGTGCAGCTGGAAGCTGGACAGCTCGACGGCGAGCACGGTGGTCTCGCCCGGGTCGAGCACCGCGTCCACGATCGGGACGCCCACGTTGCCGACGGCCAGCGCGCGCTCCCCGGCGGCGGCCAGCATCGAGGTGAGCATGCGGACCGCGGTGGTCTTGCCGTTGGTGCCGGTCAGCGCCAGCCAGGGCGCCGCGCCCTCGTGCCGCAGCCGCCAGGCCAGCTCGACCTCACCGATGACCTCGACCCCGGCCGAGGCGGCCGCCCGCAGCAGCGGATGGTCCGGCTTCCAGCCCGGCGAGGTGACCACGAGCTCGGTCCTGGCGGGCAGGTCCTGCTCGCCGAACCTGACCTCCACGCCGAGCTCGGACAGGATCTCCGGGATCGGGCGCTCGCGCTGCTCCAGCACGACCACCCGCTCCCCGCCCCTGGCCAGGCCGCGCGCGGCGGCGGTGCCGGACAGACCGAGCCCGGCCACGACGACGCAGCCCCTCACAGTTTCGGCATCCATTCCACGTAGAACAGGCCGAGACCGGCGGCCGCGCTGAGCGCGGCGATCAGCCAGAACCGGACCACGATCGTGGTCTCCGCCCAGCCCTTCAGCTCGAAGTGGTGCTGGAGCGGGGCCATCCGGAAGATGCGTCTCCTGGTCATCTTGAAGAAGCCCACCTGGATGATGACCGAGGAGGTGATCACCACGCACAGGCCGGCCAGGATGAGCAGCAGCAGCTGGGTCCTGGTGGTGATGGCCAGGCCGGCCAGCACCCCGCCGAGGGCCAGCGAGCCGGTGTCGCCCATGAAGATCTTCGCGGGCGGGGCGTTCCACCACAGGAAGCCGACCAGCGCGCCCAGCACAGCCGCCGCCACCACCGCCAGGTCCAGCGGGTCCCGGACGATGTAGCAGTTCGGCCCGAGGATCGCGGTGGTGCAGCTGTTACGCAGCTGCCAGTTGCCGATCAGCACATACGAGGCGAGCACGATCCCGGTCGCCCCGGAGGCGAGCCCGTCCAGGCCGTCGGTGAGGTTCACCGCGTTGGAGAACCCGACGATCATGATCAGCACCCAGATGGTGAACCCGAACAGGCCGATGGGGGGCCCGAAGTCGCGCAGGAACGACAGCCGGGTCTCGGCCGGGGTGATCGAGTAGGCGTTCGGGAACTGCACCACCAGCACCGCGAAGACGGCGCCCACGACCAGCTGCCCGAGCGCCTTCGCGCCGCTGCGCAGGCCCAGGCTGCGCTGCTTGTAGATCTTGATGAAGTCGTCCAGGAAGCCGACCATGCCCAGGCCGGTCATCAGGAACAGCACCAGCAGCGCCGAGGCGGTGGGCGGGGCCGGATCGGCCGACAGCAGGGTGGCCAGGTGGGCCGCCCCGTAGCCGAGCAGGGCCGCGATGACGATGACGGTGCCGCCCATGGTGGGGGTGCCGCGCTTGTCGTGGTGGCCGGACGGCCCCTCCTCGCGGATGTTCTGGCCGTAGCCGCGGCGGGCGAACAGCCGGATCGCCAGCGGCGTGCCGAGCATGGACAGCACCAGGCCGACCGCGGCGGCGACGAGGATGTCCCTCACTGGGCGTCACCCCCTGTCAGCCGCTGCGCCACCCGTTCCAGACCGGCGGCCCGCGGACCCTTGATCAGCACCACGTCGCCCGGGCGGAGCCGCTCGGCGAGTTCGGCAGCGGCGGCCTCCACGTCGGGCGCGTGGATCGCGTCCGGGGCCCCCGCCATGATCTCGCCGGCGTTCTCGCCCACCACGAGCAGCGCGGTCAGGCCCGCGCTCGCGGCCAGGCGGCCGACGCCCTCGTTCAGCTCGGGTCCGTCCTCGCCCAGCTCGCGCAGCGCGGCCACCACGGCGAACCTGCGCCGCCCGGCGGCCATCGCGTCCAGCGCGGCGAAGGCGGCCCGCATCGAGTCCGGATTGGCGTTGTACGCGTCGTTGATCACGGTGACGCCGTCGGCCCGGTCGGTCACCTCCATCCGCCAGCGGCTGCGCGGCTCGGCCTGCGACAACTCGTCGGCGATGGTGGCCACCGGCAGGCCCAGCTCGTAGGCGGCGGCCGCGGCGGCCAGGGCGTTGGCGACGGCGTGCGCGCCGTACAGGCGGAGCCGGACCGGGGCCGCGCCGGTCGGGGTGCGCAGCGTGAAGGCGGCCCGCCCCCGCTCGTCGAGCCGCTCGTGCTCGGCCCTGATGTGCGCCCCGGCGCCGCGCCCGAACCAGGTCACCCTGGCCTCGGTGCGCTCCGCCATGCCCGCCACCAGCGGGTCGTCGCCGTTCAGCACGGCCACGCCGTCCTTCGGCAGCGCCTCCACCAGCTCGCCCTTGGCCCGCGCGATCACGTCCTTGCCGCCGAACACGCCCAGGTGCGCCGTGCCCACGTTGAGCACCACCCCGATCCTGGGCGGCGCGATCCCGGCCAGATACGCGATGTGCCCGAGATCGCGGGCGCTCAGCTCCAGCACCAGATACCGGGTCTCCGCGTCCGCCTTGAGCACGGTCAGCGGATGCCCGATCTCGTTGTTGTACGACCCGGCGGGCGAGACCGTGGGCCCGATCCGCGCGGTCATCCGGGCCAGCAGATCCTTGGTCGAGGTCTTGCCGGCCGACCCGGTCACCCCGACCACGGTCAGCTCGGGCAGCTCCGCCACCACGGCCCTGGCCAGCTCGGCCAGCGCGCCCACCACATCGCCGACGATCACGGTGGGCGCCTCCACCGGGCGCGCGGCCAGCACGGCCACCGCCCCGGATTCGCAGGCCTGGACCGCGTAGTCGTGCCCGTCCACCCGCTCGCCCTTGAGCGCGACGAACAGCGACCCCGGCTCGGCGGCCCGGGAGTCGATCACGACCGGACCCCGCACCACGGCCCGGGGGTCGGTCAGGCCCATCAGGGCGCCCGCGGTGATCTCTGCGACCCGGCCCAAAGGCAACGGGATCATGCGTTCCTCCTGCGAATGGCGGCGGCGACCACCTGGCGGTCGTCGAATGGCACGACCTCGCCTGCGACATACTGGCCCTGCTCGTGGCCCTTGCCGGCCACAACTACCACATCTCCCGCGCGGGCACGGGAGATCGCCAGCTCGATGGCCTCGGCCCGGTCCGGCTCCACGATCACGCGGGCCCGCTCCGGCGGCGGCACCTCCAGCGCCCCGTCCATCATCGCGGACAGAATGGCCAGCGGGTCCTCACTGCGCGGATTGTCGCTGGTGAAGATGGCCACATCGGCCAGCCGGGCGGCGGCCTCGCCCATCAGCGGGCGTTTGCCCCGGTCCCGGTCGCCGCCGCAGCCGAGCACGATGGTCAGCGTGCCCTCGGTGACCTCGCGGAGCGAGCGCAGCACCGACTCGACCGCGCCGGGCTTGTGGGCGTAGTCGACGATCGCCTCGAAACCGCCGGAGGACGGCACCCGTTCCATCCGGCCCGGCACCCCGGCGAACCCGCTCACCCCGGCCACCGCGGTCTGCAGCGGCACGCCTGTCTCGACCAGCGCGACCAGCACGCCCAGCGCGTTGGCCACGTTGAAGGGCCCGGGCAGGGCGACCGACACGTCGGCCTCGATGCCGCCGGGGCCGACCACGCGGAAGGCGCTGCCGTCGGAGCCGAGGCGCACGTCCACGGCCCGCCACTCGGCCTCGGGGCCGCCGGCCGGCGAGAACGTGGTGATCGGGATCTTGGCGAACCCGGCCAGCTCGAGGCCGTGCGGGTCGTCGGTGTTGACCACGCCGAGCCGGGCGAACTCCGGGGTGAACAGCCGCGCCTTTGTGGCGAAGTAGTCGTCGAAGTCCCGGTGGAAGTCCAGGTGATCCTGGGACAGATTCGTAAATATCGCGACATCGTAGAAGATGCCGTCGACGCGGCCCAGCGCCAGCGCGTGGCTGGAGACCTCCATCGCGGCGGCGGTGACCCCCTGCTCGCGCATCAGCGCGAACAGGCCCTGCAGATCGCTCGCCTCCGGCGTGGTCAGCTCGGGCGTGATCCGGATGTCCCCGGCGTGGATCTCCACCCCGCCGACCAGGCCGGTCCGGTGCCCGGCGGCGGCCAGGCCCGCCTCCAGCAGGAACGAGGAGGTGGACTTGCCGCTGGTCCCGGTCACCCCGATGACCAGGATGTCGGTGGCGGGCTGGCCGTACACCCAGGCGGCGACCTGGCCGAGCAGGGCGCGCGGATCCGGCAGCACCAGCACCGGCAGGCCGGTGGCGGCGGCCTCGTCGCGGCCGGCGTCGTCGGTGAGGATGGCCACCGCGCCCGCCGAGCAGGCCGCGGCGGAGAACGCGGCGCCGTGCGCGGCCTTGCCGGGCAGCGCCACGTAGAGGTCGCCGCGCTGGACCCGCCGGGAGTCGATGGTGACGCCGGTGATCACGCCGCGGGCCACCCGGCCGGAGGCGGACGGCGCGCCGAGCAGGGTGGCCAGCCCGGAGAGCGGGCGGGCCGGCGTGGCGGACGGGCGCATCGGGTGATCCACGGGATGGCCCGTGGGATGCGCTGCGGGCTGGTTCACGGCGAGAGCGTATCGTTCCCGGTCACGGCAGAACGCTCGTCGAGCCGGTAGGCGGGATTTTCTTGGTCTTCAACGCGAATGTCATGACGTCCTTGAACACGGGCGCGGCGATCGTCCCGCCGTAGTGGTCCTTCTTCGGGTCCTGGATCACGGCCAGCGCCAGCAACCGGGGAGCCTCCGCCGGCGTGAAGCCGACGAAAGTGGCCGTGTAGCCACAGTAGCCTCCGCATTTCTGGTCATACCGCATTGCCGTGCCGGTTTTGCCCGCCACCCGGTAGCCGTCGATGGCGGCGGCGTTGCCGGTGCCGTCCGTGCCGGAGACCGCGCCCTCCAGCATCGCGGTGAGCTGCTTGGCGGTCAGGTCGCTGATCACCCGGGTGGACTTGCCGAGGGGGGCCGGGACCAGCCGGTCGTGCTGGTCGGTCGTCCCGGCCACGACCGTGGGGGCGATCCTGACGCCGCCGTTGGCGATGGCCTGGTAGACGCTGGCCATCTGGAGGGCGGTGACCGAGATGCCCTGGCCGTACATGATGGTGCAGCGCTGGCTGCCGCTCCAGTCCTGCCACTTGGGCAGCAGCCCGGCCTCCTCGCCCGGGAGGGCGCTGCCGCTCTTGGCGCCGAAGCCGAACGACCGGAACATGTCGTACAGGCGCTGGTTGGTGATTTTCTGCCCGGCCAGGATGGTGCCCACGTTGCTGGACTCGCCGAGGATCTCCGCGTAGGTCATCTGCTCGGTCGCGTGCGGGTGGGCGTCGCGCAGCGTGCGGTCGGCGCACTGGATGTGGTCCGGCACGGTGAAGATCGTCTGCGGGGCGACCACCCCGGCCTCCAGCGCCGCGGCGGCGGTGATGACCTTGTTGGTGCTGCCCGGCTCGAACACCTCGGCGGCGGCGCGGTTGCCGCGCTGCTCGGCCGGGACCTTCTGCCAGCTGCGCAGGTCCACCTCGGGGGCGTTGGCCATCGCGATGATCTGCCCGGTCTTGGTGTCCATCACGATCACGCTGCCGCTGCGCGCGCCGGTCGCCTTCACCTGCTTGGCGATGGCCTGCTGGGCGGCCCACTGGATGTAGCGGTCGATGGTGAGGCGCAGCTCGCGGCCGGGCACGGGGGCGACCCTGGTGCTGCGGGTCATCGGGATGCGCTGGCCGTCGCGGCCGATCTCGATGCTCTGCTGGCCGTCCTGGCCGGACAGCAGCTTGTTGTGCGCCTGCTCCAGGCCCTCCAGGCCGAAGCCCTCGTCGCCGACGAAGCCGACCAGGCCGCCGGCCAGCGAACCGCCCGGGTAGAGCCGCCGGTAGGTGGCCTTGGAGCCGACCCCGCGGAAGCCGAGGCCCATGATCTTGCGGGCCCGGAGCGGGTCCACGTCCTTGGCGACCACCAGGTAGCGCTTGTCGGCCTGGGCCAGCTTGGCGGCGATCTCCTCCTTGGGCCGGCCCAGCTCGGCGGCGAGCGTGGTCGCGATCATGTCCCGCTGGGCGGGCCTGACCTCGTAGGGGTCGAGGTAGATCTCGCGGGCGTCGGAGGTGAGCGCCAGCTCGTAGCCGTTCACGTCGGTGATCGGCCCGCGCCTGGCCGGCAGCGTCTCCGGCTGCACCCGCTGCTGGGCCGCCTTGGCCTGGAACGACTTGGAGTCCAGGCCCTGCAGCTGGACCAGCCGCCCGGCGAACAGGGACAGCACGAACGCCATCACCACCAGCGCGACGTTGATCCGCCGGGACGGATCGCCCAGGCGCAGCATGGCGGGCGGGCGCGGGGGCCGCGCGGGCGGGCGCGGCGGGCCCCCGGCCCGTCCCTTGCCCGGCCCGATCGGCACGGTACGCCCCTGAGCGTCGCGCGTATCCCGGCCCCGGACGTCCCGGCCCTGTGCCGTCCTGCTCGGTGCCGTCTTGTTCTGTGCCGTCTTGTTCTGCGGGTCCTTGTTCGGACCGTCCTTGCGCTGAGCGGGGTTCTGGGGCGGATTCTGGACAGGGCGAGGCTGCCCCGGGGCGGGCCGGGGCTCGCGTGGGAGCCCCGGGCGCGGCTGGGGCGGCAGGGGCGGCCTCGGGCGGCCGGGAGTGCGGCGAGCGCCTCCAGAACCGCTCCCAGGACCACCGCGGGGGCCGCCCGGGGAACCGCCTCCCGGGCCGCCGCGGCCGGCGCTGGGCGGCCGGCCGCCGCCGTCTTTCACCGGACCGTGCCCTCCGTCGTGGCGGCGGGGCTCGGCGCCCCGGACTCGGCGGCGGGGTCGGCGGTGGGCTCGGCGATGCGCTCGCCCAGGCTGGCCGGGTGCAGCCCCTCGCCGACGAACTCCGGCGCCGAGTCGTCGGGCCGCAGGCCGAACTCGTCCGCCTGCTCGGCCAGGCCGGAGGGCTGCTGCGCGTCGCGGATGCGGCCCTCCTCCTGGTTGGCCTGCTGGTGCAGCTGCTCGGTGACCCGGCGCAGCTCGTTGTACTTGAAGGAGTCCTGGGCGAGCACGGTGTTCAGCAGCAGCAGGCTCACCAGGCCGCCGCCGAGCAGCCCGACCACGAGCAGCACGAACGGCGCCCGCGGCGGCCGCCGGTCGCCCAGCCGCGCCGCCACCGGCTTCGGCACGGGCTTGGCCGCCGCGGCCTCCTGCGGCCGCTTCGGCTGGGGCCGCGGCTGCGGAGCCTTGGGGGTCGCCTGCGGCTTCGCCGGTCGCGGCGCCTTGGGCTCCGGCTGCGGCTTGGGCGTCTGCTTCGGCACCGGGTTGGGCACCTGCGCAGGCTGCGGCTTGGGCGCCTGCTTCGGCGGGGGGACCATCCGCCCCGGCACCCGTGCCCGGGTCCGGATGTCGGTGCCGGCACGCCGGTTGTCCTGGTCGGTCGTCATCCCTGGCGGATCCTCTCTGCCGCCCGCATCCGGGCCGAGGCCGCCCGCGGGTTGCGGGCCACCTCGTGGTCGTCCGGGAGCTCTGCTCCCCTCGTCAGGAGGCGGAACCGAGGCTGGTGGGCCTCCAGCGGGACCGGCAGCCCTGGTGGGCCGGTGTCCCTGGTCCGCGCCGTGAGCACCTGCTTCGTGAGCCGGTCCTCCAAGGAGTGGTAGGCGAGCACGACCACGCGCCCGCCGACGGCCAACGCGTCGAGCGCGGCCGGCAGCGCCGTCTCCAGCGCCGACAGCTCCGCGTTCACCTCGATGCGCAATGCCTGAAAAGTTCGTTTTGCGGGGTTTCCCCCGGTACGCCGGGTGGCCGCGGGGATCGCCTGCCTGACCAGGTCGGCGAGCCGCTTGGTCGAGGTGATGGGCTCCTTGGCCCGCTCCTTGACGATCAGCCCGGTCACCCGGGAGGCGAAGCGCTCCTCGCCGTAGTCGCGCAGGATCCGGGTGAGCTCGCCCGGCGGGTACGTGTTCACCACTTTTTCCGCGGTAAGATCTTGCTCCCGATCCATCCGCATATCCAGCGGGGCGTCGTACGAGTAGGCGAACCCGCGCTCGGCCTCGTCCAGCTGGGGCGAGGACACGCCCAGGTCGAAGAGCACCCCGTTGACGACCGGGCGGCCGAGATCGGCCAGCACCCCGGCCAGCTCGTCGGAGACCGCGCGCACGATCGTGACCCGCTCCGCGAACGGCGCCAGCCGCGCGGTGGATCGCTCGATGGCCACGGGATCGCGGTCGATGCCGATCAGGTGCAGCGCCGGGTGGGCGGCGAGCAGCGCCTCCGCGTGCCCGCCGAGGCCGAGGTTGGCGTCGACGACGACCGGCTCTGGCCCGGTCAGCGCCGGGGCCAGCAGCTCCAGCACACGATCCAGCAGGACCGGGACGTGACCCCCCGGCTGCTGACGCTCCTCAGACATCGTTCAACCCCCAACGGACTGCCGCTTCTAGGCTCGCGGATACGCGGCGCACACCCTCGATGATCTAGTCCCCACCCTGATCGGCCCCAGGCGGGGAGCCGACCCGTCCGGCCAGGTCCCCATCCGCAGACCGCTGCTCGGCACCTGACACCGGGGAAGGTGCATCAGCTGCCGGATGGGTGCGGGTGGAGACCTCGCCGAACGTCACCGACGGGTCACAATAAGATCAGTACGGCCGATGGTGTGGTCAATCGGTTTTGTCCCGATAACCCCACCAGGGACGGCTGATCGCCGGTTACAGGACTCCGGGCAACACCTCCTCCGACAGATCGGCGAACGCCGGCTCCTGTTCGGCCAGGTAGGTCTCCCAGGCTCGGGCGTCCCAGATCTCCAGTCGGGTGTTGGCTCCGATGACGACGCAGTCACGTTCCAGTCCCGCGTATTGCCTGAGGCTCGGGGGGATGGTGATCCGCCCCTGCTTGTCGGGCGTTTCGTCGGAAGCGCTGGCGAAGAAGACGCGGCTGTAGTCGCGGACGGCCTTGGCTGTCACCGGCGCGGTGCGCAAAGCCTCAGTGAGCCGCTGGAACTCCTCTACGGGGAAGACGTAGAGGCAGCGCTCCTGGCCTTTGGTGATCACAAGACCCTCCGCCAGCTCCTCGCGATACTTCGCCGGCAGGAACAGTCGTCCTTTGTCGTCGAGGCGCGGCTGATGGGTGCCGAGGAACACCGGCCCCACCTCCCGTACCTTGCGGAACACCTAGCTCTGCAGCCACGGCCCTCCACTGGGCTCCACCATACTCCACTTCTCCCCACCGTCAACTGATTCAAACGGTATGGAGACGGCGCTAAATTCGCGTTTCCGCAGGTCAGAAAGGGTGGAGCAAAGTGGGGCGGGGTGCGGCCCGTGCCCCGTGTTTGGGCGTGTCGCGGGCGCTACTTGACACGAAAACCCCGATCGCGGGGGTTCCCGGCGGGTCAGGGTGGAGCGTAATGGAGGGGATCAAGGCCATTACCAGCAACGGATGGCCCGATGTCACGGAATTTGGACATCCGTACCACCCGATCGAGAAGCAAGTTCACGACACTGTGGGGCAGTTCCCGGTTGTTTCGCACAAAGTCGCTCAGGAACCCATCGCGGCATAGTGTCGGTACACACAATGGATAAGGAATGGCAAACCCCCAGTAATACGGCACGCCTCTGGAGGCCTGGTGGCAGTAACACACGGCGCCGACACCGATGTCGACGCGGAACGGCTTGAGGATCTGGTCGAGGTCGCGCACCGGATCCGCACCGCGATCGAATCGGTTATCGAGGGCAAGAGCGACGTTGTCCGGCTCACCTTGACAGTTCTCCTCGCGGAGGGCCACCTCCTGATCGAAGACGTGCCGGGGGTCGGCAAGACGATGCTGGCGAAAGCGCTGGCACGATCCATCGACTGTCCCGTCCGGCGCGTGCAGTTCACCCCCGACCTGCTGCCCAGCGACATCACCGGCGTCAGCGCGTACAACCAGCAGACCCGGGAGTTCGAGTTCAAGCCGGGCCCGGTGTTCGCCAACATCGTGGTCGGGGACGAGATCAACCGGGCCTCCCCGAAGACCCAGTCCGCGTTGCTGGAGTGCATGGAGGAGCACCAGGTGACCGTGGACGGCGTGACGTACACGCTGGAGTCGCCTTTCATGGTCATCGCCACCCAGAACCCGATCGAGATGGAGGGGACCTATCCGCTGCCGGAGGCACAGCGGGACAGGTTCACCGTGAAGATCGCGATGGGCTACCCGGAACCGGCCGCCGAGCTGGAGATGCTCGACGTGCACGGCGCGCCGCAGCCGCTGGGCAAGCTGGACCCGGTGGCCAGCACCGCCGAGGTGCAGGCCCTGATCCGGGCCGTCCGCGCGGTCTACGTCTCGCAGTCGGTCAAGAAGTACGCGATCGACCTGGTCGGCGCCACCCGGCACTCGGCCGACCTGCGCCTGGGCGCCTCCCCCCGGGCCACCCTGCACCTGGTCCGGGCGGCCCGCGCGCACGCCGCGCTGTCGGGCCGGGACTACGTCATCCCGGACGACCTGCAGGAGCTCGCCGTCCCCGTGCTCGCGCACCGGCTGCTGCCCAGCCTGGAGGCCCAGGGCCAGCGCCGTCACCCCGAGCAGGTGATGACCGAGCTGGTCCGGCGCGTGCCGGTGCCGGACAGCAAATGACCGGGCTCAAGGCGCTCACCTCCCGGGGCCGCTCGTTCCTGGCCTCGGGTTTCGCGGCCCTGCTGTGCGCCTTCTTCCTGGGCGAGCACGACCTGCTCCGGGTGGCCGTGCTGATCGCCGCGCTGCCGCTGCTGGCCGCGATGGTGGTGGCCAGGACCAGGTACCGGCTGAGCTGCGCCCGCCGTCTCGACCCGGCCAGGGTCGAGGCGGGCAGCGACAGCACGGTGACGCTCCGCCTGGAGAACGTCACCCGGCTGCCCACCGGCCTGCTCCTGATCGAGGACACCCTGCAGTACGCGCTGGGCACCCGCCCCCGCTTCGTGCTGGACCGGGTGGAGGCCAAGGGCGTCCGCGAAATCGACTACAAGGTCCGCTCCGACCTGCGCGGCCGGTTCACCATCGGCCCGCTGGCGATCCGGATCACCGACCCGTTCGGCCTCGTCGAGCTGGCCAGGACGTTCACCGTGACCGACTCGCTGGTGGTCACCCCGCAGGTGATCCCGCTGCCGCCGGTGCGCCTGTCCGGGGAGTGGACCGGCGGGGGCGACAGCCGTACCCGGTCGGTGGCGGCGGCGGGCGACGACGACGTGGCGCCGCGCGAGTACCGCCAGGGCGACGACCTGCGCCGGGTGCACTGGCGCTCCACCGCCAGGTACGGCGAGCTGATGGTGCGCCGGGAGGAGCAGCAGTGGCAGAGCCGCGGCGCCCTGCTGCTGGACACCCGCCGCCCCGCCCACCGCGGCGACGGGCCGCGCTCCTCGTTCGAGGTGGCCGTCTCGGCCGCCGCGTCCATTGGCGTGCACCTGGCCCACGAGGGTCTCGGCCTGCGCCTGGTCACCGACCAGGGGCCGCAGCACCTCACCGACAAGGGCGTCTCCTGGTCGCTGCTCGACACCCTCGCGGTGGTGCGGCAGAGCCAGTCGCGCAGCCTGGAGCAGGGCGTCGCGGCGCTCCGCCAGGGCGGCGGCGACGGCCTGATCGTGGCCGTGCTGGGCGCGATCGACCCCGAGGAGGCGCAGGCGCTGGCCCGCCTCAGGCACGGGCACATGACCGGCGTCGCCGTCATGCTGGACGTGGCCAGTTGGGAGCAGTCCCGCGCGAGCGACGAGCGGTTCGAGCAGGCGCAAGCCGTACTGACCGGAACGGGCTGGCGGGTGCTGCGCCTGCCCGCCGGGACGTCGCTGGCCGCGGTCTGGCCGGACGCGGCATACAAGAGGAGCGCGGCGTGATGAGGCTGCCGATCTCGGCGGGACTGGCCACCGGAGCCGTCTCGCTCACCCTCTACCCGCTGTTCGCCGACGGCGCCTGGTTCTGGACCAGCCTGGGCGTGCTGATCGTCACAACCCTGGTGGCCACGCTGATCACCCGCCTGGCGCTCCCGGACTGGCTGGCCCCCGTGGGCATGCTCGGCGGCATCTGGATCTTCCTGACCGTGGTGTACGCCAGGGACGACGCCTGGCTGGCGGTCATCCCCACCAAGGACTCCGTGCTGGCCCTGGCCGGCCTGCTGGTGGAAGGCTTCGACGACATCCAGCAGTACGCGGCCCCGGTGCCCGCCAACCCCGGCATCACCCTGCTCACCGCGGGCGGGGCCGGCCTGATCGCGGTCCTGGTGGACCTGTTCGCGGTGCGGGCGCGCCGGGCGGCCCTGGCCGGGCTGCCGCTGCTGGCCCTGTTCACCGTGCCCGCCGCCGTGCTGAACGAGCCGATCGGCTGGCCGGCGTTCGTGATCGGCGCGCTCGGGTACGTCGGGCTGCTGGTCGCCGACGGGCGGGAGCGGGTCAGCCACTGGGGCCGGGCCGTGCTGGTGCGCCGGTCCAAGACCACGACCACCGCCGACGCCGGGCGGCTGGCGCTGTCGGGCAAGCGGGTCGGCGTGACCGCGATCGCGCTGTCGATCGCCATCCCCGCGCTGATCCCGACGCTGACCCCGGACCCGCTGTTCGGCTTCGGCGTCGGCAACGGCCTGGGCGACGGCGGCAACAACGTCGGCATCCCGGACGCGGTGGCCAAGCTCAGCGGGCAGCTCACCCAGCCGGTGAACGCCACCGTGATGAGCTACACCTCGGCCGACGACACCCCGCGCTACCTGCGCATCTACTCGCTGGACGTGTTCGACGGGCGGCAGTTCAAGCCGAGCTCGCTGAAGGGGCGCCCGGAGGACAAAGTGGACGAGGGACCGATGCCGCCGGTGCCGGGCCTGTCCCCGACCACGCCGACCACCAGGACCTCCACCACCATCCAGATCAGCGACGAGATCGAGGAGCTGCGGTTCCTGCCGTTGCCGTACCCGGCCACCCAGGTGGCGGTGGACGGCGACTGGCGGGCGGACCGGAGCACGCTGATGGTCTTCTCCACCCGCGACGAGGCGGCCGGTCTGGAATACCAGGTGACCGGCATGGACCTGCGGCCGACGTTCGAGACGCTGGACCAGGCGCCGGTGGCGCCGGTGGAGGTGCAGTCCCGCTTCCTGGCGCTGCCGCGCGGGCTCGACCCCCGGATCATGGATCTGGCGATGGAGGTGACCGACGGGGCGTCCTCGCAGTACCAGCAGGCGGTGAAGCTGCAGGAGTGGTTCACCAAGACCGGGCAGTTCGCCTACAGCCTGACCACCCGGGGCTCGGGGAACGAGGCGCTGGCCGAGTTCCTGCTGAACAGCAGGACCGGCTACTGCGAGCAGTTCGCCAGCGCGATGGCCGTGATGGCCCGGCTGCTGGGCATCCCGGCCCGGGTCTCGATCGGCTACACCGGCGGTTCGAAGATCGACGGCCGCTGGGTGGTGCGCACCCACGACGCGCACGCCTGGCCCGAGCTCTACTTCGAGGGCGCGGGCTGGCTCAGGTTCGAGCCGACCCCGGCGGGCGGCGGCGGGCAGGCGACCGCCCGGGTGCCGCAGTACTCGCTGCCGGTGACCCCGACGGCCGGCCCGACGGCGACGGCCTCGGTCAACCCGTCGACGGGGGCGACCGACCCGGCCGGCGCGAACTCCGAGGCCGCCAGGAACATCCGCGAGCTGGAGGACCCGTTCGCCGGCACGTCGGGGGCGGCGGTCGATCCGGGCCTGCCGCTCATCGTGAAGATCCTCATCGGGGTGGGCGTGGCGTTGCTGCTGTCCCTCATCCCGGCGCTGCTGCGGTTGATCCTGTGGCTGTGGCGGCGGCGGATCGTGAACCGGGCGGCGGGATTTGGGTCCATCGAATCGAGCACACGAGAAGAACCTGAATCGGACGGGTGGACCCGTGACGAGATCGGCTCCGCCGCCGATCCGGACGACCGTCCCGTCGTGGATCCGGCCAAGTTCACCGTCCCGGCGGTGGAGGCGGCCTGGGCCGAGCTCTGCGACACGCTGACCGACCTGGGCATGGCCCGGCAGACCAGCGAGACCCCGCGGGCGCTCGGGCGCCGCCTCACCGAGCGGTACGAGCTGGACCGGGAGGCCGCGGCGGCCATCGCCAGGATCTCCTCGGCCGAGGAGCGGCTGCGGTACGCCCGGGTCCCCGCTGTCTCGGGTCCGCTGGTCAGCGACCTCCAGACGGCCAGGAGCGCGCTGGCCGCCACCGTCTCCTGGCAGCGCAGGATCGGCGCCCTGCTGACGCCCGTGTCGGCATTGCTGCGACTCAGGGCGATCGGCGAAGGGCTGCTGGACGGGTTCGACCGGCTGGAGGGAATCGGCTGGCGGCCCCGCCGCGCTGGGAAGGCTGGTCGGACAGAGAAGGCCGAGCCCACAGCGGAACGCCCGCTGGCCGGGACTCGGCGCTAATTCGACCTGGCTCGATATCTAGTTCGATAAGGTCCGGGGGTTTTCGAACCCCCGGGCCTTTCGTTATCTCTCGTCGTTACGACGGCGCCAGCGCTCTTCCATGCGCTCCATGAAGCCCGGCCGGCGTCCGCCACGGCGACCGCCCTGGGGAGGAGCGGCCGGGGACGTGGTCTCTCCGCCGAAACCGTTCATGCGTTTCCAGCTGGACAGACCCCACAGACAGGTCGCGAGCATGACCACGAAGCCGGCGACGCCGAGCCAGATAGTGTTCGACACGACGCCGACCATCAACAGGACGACGCCGAGCGTGAAGCCAATGGAGGCTTTCACCAGGCGGCGCTTGTAATGGCTGCGTGGATCACTGATCCGGACGGTATTAGCCCACTTCGGGTCCTCGGCGTAGAGCGCCTGCTCGATCTGGTCGAGCAAGCGCTGCTCGTGCTCAGACAGCGGCACGGCGCCTCCCAAGGACAGCCCCACTACGGGGAAGACGGCAACGGACGACACGGGGTGTCCGAACCCTGCGGTCGGTTATCCCCAGAATACGAGTCTGTAGACGTAGACGAAAGAAAACGGTCACAACGTCCACAAGCGCGGTACAAACCGGAGGTGACGTCATAGATCCATTGGACCAAACGGTCGGCGAACAAGCGATGCCGGGCGCACCGCATCCGGACCGAAACGCTGGATCGCCTTGTCCATCGCCTGTTCAGCCTCCCGCCAGCCGGTCTCTTTCTCACCGAGGCCCAGTTGCCTGGTCGCGGTGCCCGCCGGTCGGAGATTCTCCATCCGGACTCCCACCAGCCGCAGCCGAATCCGCTGCAGGCCCGCGGCCCGGTAGAGGTCGCAGGCGGTGGCGTGGATCTCCTTGGCCACGTCGGTGGCCTCGCGCAGGGTGCGAGACCGCGTGATCGTGGTGAAATCCGATCGGCGTAGTTTCACACTGATTGTACGCCCTACCAGATCCGCCGCTCTGAGCCGGGAGGCCACCCGCTCCGACAGCCGCAGCAACTCCCGCTCGATCACCTCGGGATCGTCCACGTCCTGGGCGAACGTCTCCTCGTTGCCGATGCTCTTGTCCGGTGTATGCGGCACCACCCGGCGCTCGTCCCGGCCCCAGGCCAGCGCGTGCAGGTGCTCCCCGGCCACCCCGAACTCCCGCCGCAGGGTCGTCACGGGCACCTGGGCGAGATCGCCGACCGTGTTGATGCCCAGCCGCGTCAGGGCCTGCTCGGTGCGCTCTCCTACGCCCCACAGGGCCGCCACGGGCAGCGGGTGCAGGAACTCCGCCACCCCGTCGGCGGCGACCACCAGGAGGCCGTCCGGCTTGCACTCGCGGGAGGCCAGCTTGGCCACGAACTTGGTGCTGGCCACCCCGACGGAACAGGTGATCGAGAACCGCTCGGCCACCTGTTCGCGGATCATGGCCGCGATCCCGGCCGGGGAACCGAGCCTGCGCCTGGCCCCGCCCACGTCCAGAAAGGCCTCGTCCACCGAGAGCGGCTCCACCTCGGGGGTGATCGCGTGGAAAATCTCCATCACACCTTTGGAGATCGCGCCATACTTCCCGTGGCTCGGGGGGATCACCACGGCCTGAGGGCACAGCCGCCTGGCCCTGGTCATCGGCATCGCCGAGTGCACACCGAACCGCCGGGCCTCATAGGTGGCGCTGAGCACCACACCGCGCGCCCCCGCGGCCCCGATGATGACCGGAAGCCCGTGCAACTCGGGCCGATCGACCAGCTCCACACTGGCGAAGAACGCGTCCATGTCCACGTGCAGGATCGGACACCCCGCGTCATCCGCGAGACCGCCCCCACCACCCGGCCGCACCTGTTTCCTGGACACAATCTCAGCCTATCCGAACATCCGTTCTATGCTCATAGCCAATCCCCCGAATCGCCCGACCTTCAGCTTGCGTCTTCCCTCGCCACTCCGGGTCACGTCACTCCCCGGCGTCCCTCGGTCCAGACACAGGCGCGGCCAAGCCGGGGCATACGACTACGGCGCGGAGGCTGCCCATAGTTGCTTCGCGACCCGCACTTCTCGATCCAGGCACAGGCACGGCAAGCCGCGACGCACGACCTACGGCGCGGAGATTGCCCATAGTCGGTTCACGACCCGCACTTCTCGGTCCAGACACAGGCGCGAGCCGCTTATCGGTATGCCAGGAGGTGCAGTTGGGTGGCGATGTCACGTAGCACCGGATGGGTGGCCGCGGCCTGTTCCAGCGCCACCAGCGCGTCCGGATCCCCTTCGGCGAACCGGCTCGGCACCAGGTCCGCGAAGATCCGCACCCCGTGCGTCTCCCCCACCGTGAACCCCGCGCTCCCCAGCAGGCTCGTCAGCCCCGCCGCCGTGAACCGGTGCGGCGTCGGATCCTTCTCGCCCCAGCGTCCCGCCGGATCGGCCAGCACCTGGCGGGCCTCACCGAAGTTCCCGGCCACCGCCCGGTGAATGGCCGTCGCCACCGGATTGGCCGCGAGCACGCTCAGCACCCCGCCCGCCCGCAGCAACCCCCCGATCGCGGCCAGCGCCGCCGCCGGATCCTCGACATACTCCAGCACGCTGTGGCAGAGCACCAGATCGGCGCTCCCGGGCGAAAGCAGCTCCCCGAGATCTCCCGCATCCCCCTGGATCCCCTTGACCGCCACACCCGCCTCAGCGGCCCGCCGCTCCAGCGCCGCCAGCGAGTCAGGCGTCGGATCGACCACCGTCACCGCATGCCCCAGCCGCGCCAGCGGCACCGCGAACCCCCCGGTGCCCCCTCCCGCGTCCACGATGTCCAGCGCCTCCCGCCCGGTCGCGGTCTCCCGCCCGGCCAGCGCGACGCGAAGCGCGTCCCATACAACGGTCTGCCGCGTGGCGTCACGCACGTCCCACTCCTCTATGGCCGCCTCGGCCCTCTCCCACCAACCCTGCCACGGTACCGGCGAGGGAACCCGCCCACCTCGATTCTCCCCTTCCCCCAAGCCCACCTTCACACCGAACACAACATCACCGCAGGTCCTCGCAAGGTGGACGCGCGAATGTGAACTCGTGAAGAGGACCGTGGTTCTCCCACCCACCCTCCCTTTGTTTCCCCCGGGCTCCGCCCGGCCCCGCCA
>NZ_BLAF01000005.1:31484-38134 GCF_009687885.1 Acrocarpospora pleiomorpha | reverse complement strand
CCCACCCTCCCTTTGATTTCTCTCGGGCTCCGCCCGGCCCCATCGGCACCGTGGTCGTCCGAACGAAGCGGCAGTCGATCCGGGTTCTCCCTTTGTCTCCAGGCTTCGCCCTGCCCCATTCGCCCCCGCTCACGTGGGCGCTTCGCGTGTTGTGTAATGGCTAGGCTGGCTTCTTATGACGGCAAGGCCCGCCGCGGGCGGGGGAAGATGGGTCTCGGTCGGGCCGGAACGTGTCGCCCGGTGGGTCCGTGGCTTCGCCGACCGTCATGGTGAGCCCTCCGTTGAGGATTCGCCCGGCCTTGTCACGTTGAGCGCGCCGGACGGTTCGGTGGCCGAGTGTCACGTTCCGTTCCCGCCCCTGGCTCACGACGGCGACGCCGTCGCCGGCCTGATCGCGCACGCGAACAGCTCCAAGCGCGTCGGCGTGCTCCTCGTGCGCCTCGGCGGCTATGCGGCAGGCGTCTTCGACGGCGACCGCCTGGTGACCTCGAAAGTGGGCGCGCGCCTGGTCCACGGACGCAGCGCCGCGGGCGGCTGGTCGCAGCACAGGTTCGCCCGCCGCCGGGAGAAGCAGTCCACCGAAGCGCTCCAAGCCGCTGCCGATGTCGCCGCGCGAGTACTGCTCCCGCACCTCGACAGCCTGGACGCTCTCGTCGTCGGCGGCGACAAACGAGCCATCGACGAACTCCGCGAAGACCGCCGCCTCACCGCGCTGTTCGCCCTGGAACGTGAACCCTTCCTCACGGTCCCCGACCCCAAGCTCGCCGTCCTGACCGAGACCCCGTCCCTGTTCCGCGCCGTTCGAATAAGAATCACCGACGCCTGATATCAGAGACCACTCTTGACCCGCCTCCAGTTGTCTGACAACTTACAACACATGCCGAACGGCCCGTCTTTCATCCCACCTGGACAGCGGCTGCCTCTCTCCGAGGAGGTGCGGAGCCTGCTTGTGGCGCAGATAGCCGACGGCCGCCTGCGGCCAGGCGAGCGTCTGCCCTCCGAGCCCGCGCTGGCGAAGCAGTACGGAATCAGCCGCCCCACGCTGCGGGAGATCCTCAGCGGCCTGGAGGCGGACGGGCTGGTGCGCCGGGTGCACGGAGTCGGAACCTTCGTGGCCCAGAAGCAGCCTCGGGTGCAGACCTCGCTCGACCTCGACATCGGTGTCACCGAAGCCGTGCTCGCCGCCAACGCGACGCTGGGCGTGGAGGTGGTCGGCGCGCATGAGGAGGCCGCGCCGAGCTGGATGGCCGCGGCGCTGGACCTCAAGACCGACGACCGGGTCTTCTCGGTCGAGCGGATCATCCGCGTGGACGGCGTGCCTGCGGCCCACGGCCTGGACGTCATGCCGCTGGAGATCCTGGAGCGTTCCGGATCCCCGGCGTACGACGGCGGGTCGATCTATCGCTTCCTGGAACGCGACTGCGGGATCCATCTGCTCGGCGGCGTCGCGGAGGTGTCGGCCACGCTGGCGAGCACCCGGATGGCCGCCGCGCTGGGATGCCGTCGCAACAGCCCGGTGCTGCGTCTCGACCAGATCGAGAAGTCGGCGGACGGGCACCCCGTGCTGGCCTCGCGCGAGCACTACGTCCCGGGCGTGTTCCACCTGACCGTACGGCGGCTGCGCCACGGCAGAGCGGACCTGTTCGGGGGAGACGACAGCACCACCTAGCCGGGCTCTCCCCTCACCGCGATCAGGGCGGCGAGCACGGCGATGGCGAGGGATTCTTGGCAGACGAAAAGGCTCGGCCGCGTCGAGCGACCGAGCCTTCACGTGATCCCGCTAGTCGACCCAGCCGGCGCAGTTCCATGAGGCGGCTCCGGGTTCGGGACCATAAGGGTCGCCGTAAGCCCAGCAGGCGTGGAACCGCTCGTCACCGTCCGAGGGCCGCGAGGGAACGGTCGCGGTGTCGATCTCGGCGTAGCGTGCATGGAGGGTGTACGAGGACTGCTTGTGCGTGGTCAGCCAGCCGTAGCTGCCCCACAGCTGCCGCTCGACCTTCACCCAGACCTGCGGGCAGCAGTGTATGTCGTTGCTCAGGGTGAGGTGTCCCTTGCGCGTGCTGCAGCTGGTGCCGCGGACGTGCACGCTGAGGGTGCCGTAGGCCTTGTAGCTGCCGTTGACCATGCTCGAGCACGCTCGCGCGCTCGCGGGCTGGGCGGAGGTCAGCGGGAGGGCGATGCCGATGAGGAGTGCGATCGCCGTCGAGATCATTGATCGTGTGAGTCGCATAGCCGTAAGAGTCGATCAGCGCCCTGGCTCGGAGAAGACCTTTGCGCGGTAACGCAAAGGGGTCCGTCGAGGAGCCTGCGGCCCAGTGGCGTGAGGCCGTGGAGGACGGCGGGACCGCGACGGGTGCTGGTGATCAGGCCCGCCTGCCGGAGGGTCTTGGTGTGCCTGCTCATCGCGGCGAGCGAGGTGTGCAGCCTGGTGGCGAGTTGCGTCGTGGAAGCGCTGTCGCGCAGGGCGGCGAGGACGGCGGCGCGGGTGCCGCCCATGAGGTCGGCGAGTGAGTCCCCCGGGTCGGTGATCGCGTCCCGGCGGTGTTCTGGCGCGATCGGGTAGACCAGGACCGGCGTCAGGTCCTGCTCGGCGAGCGGCAGGGGCGTCGCGCCGCAGCAGAACGACGGCACCAGCCGCAGGCCCCGGCCCTGGAGGTGCAGGTCACGCTCGACCGGGTGACGCACCTCCAGCACCGGCGCGCGCCAGCGCATCAGCGGTTCGAAGCCACGGAGCAGCGCCTCGACGCCCCCGGCGAGCAGCGCGCCGACGCGGGCCGCGACGTCGGCCTCGACGCTCGCGCGGATCAGATCGTCGTGGTGGCCGGCGCGCGGCGCGGTCGCCAGGCGGGTTCGTGCGATGTCCTCGGCGGTGAAGTGAATTCGCAGCACGACTCAGAGCTTCGGCAGCCCGTCTTGACACGGCCTTGCCGCTGCCTGTCGTGACCGGCGGAAGGGGTTCTACCTGGGTCTATACCTCAGCTATACCGAGGTGTCGGACTCTCGTAATCATGCCGAATCGAGGTTGGGAGTTCCGGCTGCTGGGGCCGGTCGAGGTGGGGCAAGGGGACACGACGATCACGCTCGCCAGGCGCGCCCAGCGCTGCCTGCTGGGCCTGCTGCTGCTCGACGCGGGACGGGTCGTCCCGGTGGGCCGGTTACTGGAGCTGCTGTGGGACGACGACCCACCGGCCAACGCCCGGGGCATCCTGCACAGCCACGTCGCCCGGCTGCGCGGCACGCTCGACCCCGACCGGACGGGGTCCCGGGGGTTCCGGCTGCTGCGCCAGGGTGACGGCTATCTGGCCGAGACCGACGTCGGCGCGGTCGACGTCCACCGGTTCCGGGACCTGGTCGGGCAGGCCCGCCGGTCCGCTGGGCCGGGTGGCCGGTCGCGGCTGCTCACCGACGCGCTGGCCTGCTGGCGGGGGCCGCTGCTGGCCGACGCCGCGACCGATCGGCTGCGCGACCGGCTGGGGGTCGGGCTGGAGGAGCTGCGGCTGGCCGCGATCGAGGCGCGCGCGGAGGCCGAACTGGAATGCGGGCGGCACCGGGAGCTGCTGCCGGAGCTCGCCGATCTGGTGCGGCAGCATCCGCTCAGGGAGCGGCTGATCCGGGCGCACATGATCGCTCTCTATCGCGACGGCCGCCGGCCGGACGCGCTGGCGGGGTATCGCCGAGCCTGCGGCGACTTCGTGCGGGAACTCGGCCTGGAGCCGACCAGGGAGCTCCACGAGTTGCACGACCGGATGGCCCGCGCGGACCCCTCGCTCCACTTCGAGCCGTCGAGGGCGTCCGCGCGGCGCAGGTCGTGGCGGTGGTCATGGCGGGGCGCCCCGTCCTGGACACCCCGCGCTCCCGGCTACCAGCCGGTGTAGTTCACCTCAGAGCTGCGGAGGTGGTCGCCGAACACGGTGGCGAACTCCTGCGCCCCTCTCTTGGTGGGGTGGAACGAGCTGCGGCTCGCGCAGCGGCCTCCGTCGCCGAGACAGCCGGTCCAGACGTCGGTGAAGTCGCCGGGGCCGGTCTTGTTGAGCGTCAGGGCGTTCACCCATCGGTCGGCGCCGCACACCCCGTGCCCCTGGAAGGCGGACATGGGGTCGGCGAAGGACACCTCGAACCCGTTGTTCTTCAGCCCCTGCACCGTCTTGCGCGCCTCGGTGGCGAAGAACGCGCTGGACCGGCCGAGCACGCCCACCGCCTCGACGCCGAACTGCCCGCACATTGTCAGCGGCGGGGACGCGCCGGCGATGTCCGGATATCCCATGAGAACGATCTTCGCCTTCTTGCCCCGGGACGGGTTCTTGTTCTCCGCATCGGACTCGATCTCCTTGAGGATGTTCGCGACGTTCGCCTGGTCTCCCAGCGTCACCCGGGTGTTGAGCGTTTCGAGGATGTTGGTCCGCAGGTCGTTCTCGAAGCTGCCCTGGCGACATCGGACGCCGAGGATGCAGTCGAGGATGACGCCGGACCAGCCCGCGTCGTTGGCGCCCAGCGTGAGGGCGACCAGGGTCGTGTTCTTCGTCAGGAAGCCGCTGTTCAGCTGCGCCGCCTCCCGGAACCGGCCCTCCGCGCTGTCCCGGTAGTCCGACCAGGAGCCGATCGGGTTCTGCATGTACGCGTACTGCCCCACGGTCATGTCCCGGGTGGTGGCGCCGGAGCAGGCCACGAACGAGAAGTCGAGCTTCGGATCCCAGGAGTCGGCCAGCTGGCCGATGGTCTGGGTCTCGCCCGGCAGGACCGTCTGGCGGATCCAGGCGTCCTTGCTGCGGCGGCAGGCGTTCCAGCGTGGCGTCTTGTACTCGAAGTCGGTCTCCGGGTAGTAGTTCCCGACGCCCTCACCGGAGGTGATGGAGTCGCCCATGGCGACCACGAAGTGCTTGGGCCGTTTCGCGAGCACCTGGAAGGCGATCGCGTCCCAGGAGATGGCCGCCGAGCCGTCGCCCTCGTCGTTCAGGTTGGTGAGCGACACCTTCGGTTTCTGGGCCCCCTTGAACTCGAAGACGCCCAGGTTGTACCACTCGTTCACCTCCCGGCTCTGGTTCAGGGTGCGGTACTCCGCGGAGCCGTCGCCGATGTGGATGGTGTAGGGGGCCTGCTGGGTCTCCGCCCGCCGCTTCGGGATGTGGACGAGGACCCGGGCCCACCCGTTGATGTGCTGGTCGAGCTCCCAGGTGCCGGTCACCTTCATCACGTCGCCGTTGCGCAGGCCCGTCCGCGTGTACGCGAACCACTCGTGCCCGCCGAATCCGCTGCCGAGCTGCTGGAAGTCGGCCCTGGCGGGCACCCGCCCCGCCGAGTCCTGGGCGAACTCGAAGCTCAGCGTGCCGTGGTTGTCCCACCCGGCGTTGTTGCAGCCGCCGCGGATCGCGTACTGCTTCCCGTCGTCGACGATCAGGACGTTCGTCGTGTCCCCGCTGATGTACGGCAGCCCGGGCGTGTGGCAGGACGTCCAGTGGTCCTGCGGTTCGGCGCGCTCCGTGCCGCCCCAGGTCGAGTCGTACCGCAGCGACGCCTCGTTGCCGCAGGCCGACGTGCAGTCCTTCCACTCCTTGGGCAGGTGCCACCAGCATTTGGAGTCGGACCGCAGGCACGTGCCGCGCCCGTTGCCTGTCGCCGGCGGCTGGCACTCGTTGCCGGGCGCGCAGAAGGCGTTGTTGTCGACGATCCCCGTGTTGGAGATCGTCGGCACGATCATCGTGCGGTTGCCCTCGCTGGTCCACCACGCGTAGTTGTAGCCGCCCTCGGTGACGTTCTTGTTCTGGGCGGCGTCGAAGTAGGTCTTGGTGATCGGCCACGCCGCCCAGCCCAGGACCTTCTCCTGGTAGGGCCAGTCCTGCGGGTGCGCCGCGTCGGCGTAGCTGTTGTTGTCCAGGAACGGGCGGCGGTCCTGCCGGTAGGACGGGTTGGCGGGGTTGTTCAGCCAGCCCACACCCCACGCGCCGAGGTTCGGCGTGCCGTTGCCGTCGATCTTCCAGGCGTCGGCCTTGGAGTGCCAGCCGGAGTTGTACGCCCAGACGGCGAGATACCAGTTCTCGATCTTCGACGGGTCACCGTTGTGGACCTTCGCCACCCCGTCGGTGTCGGTCCAGATCTCGTTCCACTTCTGGGCCAGGGTCGACATGCCCGCCGCGATGTTGGTGACGTAGTCGAGCGCCACCCGCTTCTGCTTGGCGGCGCTCCAGAGGGACCCGTCCTTGCGCATGTTGTCGGTCTGCTGCGAGATGCCGTAGCCGCAGTCGGCCCGGCCGAAGTCGACGTCCCAGTCGTTGGCCGGGTTGTCGTCGTAGATGTTGACGCCGTAGTAGTTGCCGACCAGCGGGTTGCCGGTCTCGCCCTCCAGCACGCTGCGCTGGGCCTGCCACAGGTTCGACTCCTGCGCCAGGATGCCGAACATGATCGACACCGGGATGCGCCCGCCGCCCTGCAGGTCCGGGATGGGGAACTCGGTCTGCGGGTTCCACGCGGGCAGCCCGGAGCCCTTCCAGCCGGTCGGCCGGGTCACGGTCAGCCGGTTCTTGAAGACGAGCTGGTCCACGGCCCACTCCACCTGCCGCCAGTGCGGCTGGTAGACCTGCGTCGCGGGGTCGTTGCGCGGGACGGCGCACGTGTATCCGGTGTCGACGGTCCCGGAGACGGCCGTGGTCACGGCG
>NZ_BLAF01000005.1:8799-31441 GCF_009687885.1 Acrocarpospora pleiomorpha | reverse complement strand
CCCGCCGGTCTGAGGGTCAGCGCCAGTTTGGGGTTGGTCACGCGTCCGGAGGCCGCCGACGGGGCGAGGTCGGCGCCCGGCTGCACCTGGAAGCCGACGGCGCTCTTGGTCGTGACGACCTGCGCGGCGATGTCGACGGGCTCGGCGTCCGGCACCTCCGTACCGGCACCGGAGCGGTCGTCGCCCTGGGCGGTGGCGTCCGGCGGTCCGGCGGGCAGGGCGCCGGGTCCCGCGCGCAGGCCGCGCCGGGCCGCCGCGGTGACGGCGAGGCCGCCCTCGGAGGAGACGTCGGCCGCCGCCGGGGCGTCCAGGAGTGACACGCCCTGCGGCAGGGCGCCCTGCCGATCGGCCCGGCCGACGAGGAAGACGCGGCCGTCCGTGCCGGCCTGCACCGTCAGCTCGCCCAGCGGGCCGGACGCCAATTCGCGGGTCTCCCCGCGCAGGTACTGCCGGACCTTGACCGACGCACCGTCGCGGGTGGCGAAGGCCACGCCGCCGTCGGCGGTCGCGCGCAGGTCGAACGGCACCGAGTCGGTGGCCGCGAGCTGGGTGAGCTCGCCGCCCGCCCGCACCTCCACGAGCCGCGCCCCGTCGGCCGCCACCACCGTGTCCCCCACGGGGACGGCCGAGGTGAGCTGGCCGGTGGCCACGACGGCCCGGGTCACGCGCTTGGCGGCGGTGTCGACGGTGAGCAGGCGGGTGGTGCCGTGCCGCTCGCTGACGCCCTGCGTGAGCGCGACCGTGTCACCGGCGCCGCAGCCCGGGTTGAAGTAGGCGAGCGTCACCTGGTCTCTGAGCTTGGTGACGGCGCCGGTCCTGGCGTCGATGATCGCGGCGAAGGCGCCCCGGCTGAACAGCCAGTCGCGGTTGGTGAAGTAGCGCGGCGCGTAGACGGCCACGATCTTGGTGCCGGATCCGGTGAGGCAGGCGTTGCCGATCCACTGGTCGGTGTCCATGCCGGGCTCGGTGAGGGTGGCGACGGTCCGCCACTGGTAGCCCGTGGCGGCCGTCGCCGTGAACACGTGGAACCCGGTCGCGTCACCGGCCGTGGTGACGGCGAGGTCGTTGGACTTCTGCCAGTTCGCGCCCAGCACCCGGTCGCGTGACTCCGGCTGGACGGACGACAGTTCGAGATGCTGCGGCGGTGGGGTCGGGGCGGGCGCGGGCGGCTCGGCCAGCGCGGGGGTCGCGGGGGTGAGCAGGGTGGCCAGACTGGCGGCGATCGTGGCGCCGATGAGGAGCAGCCGCCGGGGGTGTCTCATACCCGGGAGCATCGGCAGGCCGCCTTGACACGGCCTTGCCATCGCCTACCGGCGGATGCCGGGATCGGTGAGGATGCGGCGCGGGCGGTTAACTAGGTGGCCGGGGTTCTGGGTGGTCTTACAATTGCTGGCATGGGCACTCCCGATTGATTTCTCCCCGCGTATCGATCGACTTCCTCGTACCGGGTCCCCTCAGCCACGCCTGCCACGGAGTGTTCCGCTCATCATGATCATTGCAACTGACGTCGAACTGCGCGCCGGATCGCGCCTGCTCATCGAGAAGGCCAGCTTCCGGGTCAACTCGGGTGACAAGATCGGTCTCGTCGGCCGGAACGGGGCCGGGAAGACCACGCTCACCCGGGTGCTCGCGGGTGAGGGCATCCCCGCCACCGGCTCCGTCACCATTTCCGGAGATGTCGGCTATCTGCCGCAGGACCCGCGCACCGGCGACCTCCAGGTCCTCGCCCGCGACCGGATCCTGTCCGCGCGCGGCCTCGACGAGATCATCCGCGACCTGCGCGCCGCCGAACTCGGCATGTCCTCGGCCGACGAACGCTCCCGCGACAAGGCCGTCCGGGCGTACGGCAGGCTGGAGGACCGCCTGCACGTGCTCGGCGGCTACGCGGCCGAGTCCGAGGCCGCCTCCATCGCCTCCAGCCTCGGCCTGCCGGACCGGGTGCTCAGGCAGCCCCTGGAAACCCTCTCCGGCGGCCAGCGCAGGCGGGTCGAACTGGCCAGGATCCTGTTCAGCGGAGCTGAGACTCTCCTCCTGGACGAGCCGACAAACCACCTCGATGCCGACTCAATCGGGTGGCTTCGTGATTTTTTGCGATCACACCAGGGCGGCTTGATCATTATCAGCCACGATGTTGGTCTACTTGAAGCGACGGTAAACCGCGTTCTGCACCTGGACGCCAACCGCTGCGTGATCGACACGTACAACGTCGGCTGGAAGGCGTATCTGGCGCAGCGGGAGACCGACGAGAAGCGGCGCAAGCGCGAGCGGGCCAACGCCGAGAAGCAGGCCTCGGCGCTGATGTCGCAGGCCGACAAGATGCGGGCGAAGGCCACCAAGGCCAAGGCCGCGCAGGACATGACCCGCCGGGCCGAGCGGCTGCTGTCGGGCCTGGAGAGCGAGCGGCGCTCCGACAAGGTCGCCAAGCTGCGCTTCCCGGCCCCCGCGCCGTGCGGCAAGACCCCGCTCACGGCGGTGGAACTGTCCAAGTCCTACGGCTCGCTCGAAGTCTTCACCGACGTGGACGCGGCCGTGGACCGGGGCAGCCGGGTGGTCATCCTGGGCCTCAACGGCGCCGGCAAGACCACCCTGCTGCGCATCCTCGGCGGCCTGGAGAAGCCCGACACCGGCGAGGTCCGCCCAGGTCACGGGCTCAAGATCGGCTACTACGCGCAGGAGCACGAGACGCTCGACCCGGGCCGCACCGTGCTGGAGAACATGCGCTCCGCCGGGCCCGACCTGGCCGACGTGGACCTGCGCAAGACGCTCGGGTCCTTCCTGTTCACCGGGGACGACGTGGACAAGCCCGCCGGGGTGCTGTCCGGCGGGGAGAAGACCCGGCTGGCGCTGGCCACCCTGGTGCTGTCCAGCGCCAACGTGCTGCTGCTCGACGAGCCCACCAACAACCTCGATCCGGCCTCCCGGGAGCAGGTTTTGTCGGCGTTAAGGTCCTATTCTGGGGCGATTGTGCTAGTCACGCATGATGAGGGCGCGGTTGACGCTCTACAACCGGATAGGGTGATCTTGCTACCTGACGGAATCGAAGACGCGTGGAGCGATGAATTTTCCGATCTTGTGGCCCTCGCCTGATCGTAATTTTGACGGGTACGGATCTTTTCCCTGGGAGTAGGTAGCCGATCTCGCCGAAATGACTGATCATGGCGTGAGTAACGCTGCGGAAGTCTGGCACTACAGGAGGTACTCGTGGCCGAGACTCTGAAGAAGGGCACCCGGGTGACCGGGGCCGACCGTGAAAAACTGGCCAGCGATCTCAAGAAGCGCTATGCCGCGGGTGAGAGCATCCGGGCACTGGCCGCTTCCACCGGCCGGTCGTACGGGTTCATCCACCGCATCCTCTCCGAGTCCGGTGTGACTCTGCGGGGACGCGGCGGGGCGACCCGAGGCAAGTCCAAGCGCTAGATCCGCCTCACAGTAGCGACCGCAGCCGCTCAGTCCCGTATGTCCACGAGCGGCCGCGTCTGAGATGCCGAACTATGTTCGGTAGGCTCGGACGCGACCGCAGGGGAAGGGGATGCCGGTGACTGTGGACGCGAATCTTGGGGGGAGTGCGGAGGCCATCTCGGCGAGCGAGCTCGCGGAGATCGGACTGCGCTATGAGGTGGACGGCGCGATCGCGACGATCACGCTGGACCGGCCGGACAAGCGAAACGCGCAGACGTTCGCCACCTGGTCGGCCCTGGCCCGGATCGGGGAGCACATTCCGGATCAGGTGCGGATCGTCGTCGTGAAAGGCGAGGGGCCGTCCTTCTCAGCGGGCATCGACCTGCGCATGTTCACGCCAGAGGGGGTGCCCGGGCAGGGCTCGTTCGTCTCGGCCGCGTCTCTCGAGGAAACCACTTTCGAGAGACGGATAGCGGACGCTCAGCGCGGCTTCCTGTGGCTGCGCCGCCCGGACATCGTCTCCATCGCGGCCGTGCACGGTCACGCGATCGGCGCGGGGTTCCAGCTGGCCCTCGCCTGCGACCTGCGGGTGGTGGCCGATGATGTGAAATTCTGTATGAAGGAGCCGGCGCTCGGGCTCGTTCCCGACCTGACCGGCACCAAGCCGCTGGTCGAACTGGTGGGGCTGCCCCGGGCGATCGAGCTGTGCCTGACCGCGCGGGTGGTCGGCGCCGAGGAGGCGGTCCGGCTGGGCCTGGCGGAGCTCGCGGTTCCCGCGGGGGAGCTGGCGCAGGCCGTACAGGATCTGGCGGGGGCGTTGCTGGCGACCGACCGCGGGGCCGCGACGGCGACCAAGCGGCTGTTGCAGGGCGCCCTGGGGCGCAGCCTGGAGGAGCAGGCGATCGCCGAGCGGAGGGAGCAGATCGTGCGAATCAGAACCCTGTTCGCTTCTGGCTGAGGCGGAATCGGCGGGGCGTCCGGCGGGTTGATGATTACGTGATTACAACGCTTGGACGGCTATGGCGATGATGGGCGGGGGCTACGGCCCCTCGGTGATGCGGTCCATGCGCCGCGACAGCTCGGTGATGCACGAACGGCTCAAGCCGGGCACGGTCCGGCGCATCACGCGCTACGCGGGCACGTTCCGCTGGCAGATCGCGGCCTTCCTGGCGTTCGTCGTGGCCGATTCGATGATCGTCATCGCCAACCCGCTGCTGGTGAAGACGATCATCGACACCGGCATCCCGCAGAAGCGGATCGACCTGGTGGTCTGGCTGGCCCTGGCCATCGCCGGCCTGGCCGTGCTGGACGCGATGCTCAGCATGGGCGAGCGCTGGTTCTCCGCGCGCATCGGCGAGGGCCTGATCTACAAGCTGCGCACCGAGGTGTTCGACCACGTCCAGCGCATGCCGGTGGCGTTCTTCATGCGGGCCCAGACCGGCGCGCTGGTGTCCCGCCTCAACTCCGACGTGATCGGCGCCCAGCGGGCGATCACCAGCACCCTGTCGTCGGTCGTGTCCAACGTGATCGGCCTGGTCATCGTGATGGCCACCATGCTGGTCCTGTCCTGGCAGATCACCCTGGTGGCGCTGGCCATGCTGCCCATCTTCGTGATCCCCGCCAAGCTGGTCGGCCGCAAGATGTCCCAGCTGACCCGCGAGCAGATGCAGCTGGACGCCGAGATGGGCTCGGTCATGACCGAGCGCTTCAACGTGGCGGGCGCGATGGTCGCCAAGCTCTACGGCCGCCCCGACGAGGACGCGGTCTACTTCAGCCAGCGCGCCGCCCGGGTCCGCGACCTGGGCATCACCGTGGCCATGGCCGGCACGGTCTTCCGGATCGCGCTCGGCCTCATCGCCGCCCTCGCCACCGCCCTGGTGTACGGCTTCGGCGGCGTCCTGGCCATCGGCGACACCTTCCAGCTCGGCACCCTGGTCGCCATGTCCGCCCTGCTGATGCGCCTGTACGGCCCGCTGACCAGCCTCTCCAACGTGCACGTGGACGTGATGACGGCCCTGGTCAGCTTCGACCGGGTCTTCGAGGTCCTGGACCTCAAGCCGATGGTCGCCGAGCGGCCGGGCGCCCGCGCGATCCCGCCGGGCCCGGTCACGATCGAGTTCGACGGTGTGCGCTTCCACTACCCGGCCGCGGCCGAGGTGTCGCTGGCCTCGCTGGAGACGGTGGCCAGGCCGGAGACGGGCGAACCCGCTCAGGTGCTGAACGGCGTGTCGTTCACCGCGCGTCCGGGCGAGCTGGTCGCGCTGGTCGGGCATTCGGGTGCGGGCAAGACCACCACGACCTCCCTGGTCTCCCGCCTGTATGACGTGAACGAGGGCGCGGTGCGGCTCAACGGCGTGGACGTCCGGGACGCCACCCTGGAGAGCCTGCGTGACACCGTGGGCGTGGTCATGCAGGACGCTCACCTGTTCCACGACACCATCGGCAACAACCTCCGCTACGCGCGCCCTGACGCCACCGACGAGGAGGTCTGGGAGGCGCTGCGGGCAGCGCAGATCGCCGATCTGATCCACAGCCTGCCCGACGAGCTGGAGACCGTCGTCGGCGACCGCGGCTACCGGCTGTCCGGCGGCGAGAAGCAGCGCATCGCGCTCGCCCGGCTGCTGCTCAAGGCCCCCGCCGTCGTCGTCCTGGACGAGGCCACCGCGCATCTGGACTCCGAGTCCGAAGCGGCCGTCCAGAAAGCCCTCAAGACCGCCCTGCAGGGCCGGACTTCACTGGTGATCGCGCACCGGCTCTCCACGATCAGGGAGGCCGACACGATCCTGGTCATGCAGGACGGCCGGGTCGCCGAGCGGGGCGGCCACGAGGAGCTGCTGGCCCGGGGCGGCCTGTACGCCGAGCTGTACAGAACCCAGTTCACCGCTGGTAGCCCAGCCGCTTGAGCTCCTCCCTGGCCACCTTCTCCACGATCTTCAGGTCGTCCGGGGTGAGGCGGCGTCTCCAGGCGCCGACCTTGGGGGCGCTGGCGCCGTACAGGGCGATGGTGGAGATCTTGGTGTCCAGGAAGGCGGAGACCGTGTCGATCGCCTCGGCGGGGGAGCGGTGCAGGTCCTCGTAGCGGACGGTGAGCAGCTGCTCGGGCGGGAGCTCCTTGCGCAGGACGGCGCTGAGCCGGATGGCGGCGCGCCAGCGCAGGGCGCTCTTGCCCGCCGTGGCCATCTCCTTCCAGCGGTCCCGGTGCGCGGCCGCGTTCACGCCCAGGAACGGGTTGGGGAACTCGGTGTCCTCGGCCAGCATGTGCGGCTTGAACCAGGCCATCGCGGCCGGGTCGCCCAGCATGTCGGCGACCACGTCCCGGCCGTCCCTGATCAGCTGCACGAACCGGGCGTCCGGGAAGGCCTGGAGCAGCACCGGCGCGCTGTAGAGCAGGTCGGGGCTGGCGTCGCCGAACCTGGCCAGCGTGCCCGCGCCGATCTGCTCCAGCGCGCACGGGCCCGCGCCGCCGGAGCCGATCAGGCCGCCCGCCTCCCGGCACGGCGCCGCGCACTCCCCGCACGCGCCCGGCATCACCTGCCAGGCCTCGGCCAGCACGTCGCGCAGCACCCGCGGCGCGCCGCCGCTCCTGGCGATGGACGGCTTGCGGGCGAACGCGTAGACCACGCGCGCCACCGGCGCCCGGCCCATCGTGAGATGGAAGCCCGGGGAACGTTTCAGGGCACGCGCGAGCAGGTCCGCGCCGGAGTGCGGGGCGCCGAGCACGAAGACCGGCTGTCGGACCTTTACGCCGTTTACCACGAGAATGTGGGTCGGATGTCGCATAGGTGAGCCCTAGTCTGACACCCTTTGGGGGGTGCACGAACGCACCCCGCCGAGGCTTGCTCCCGGCGACACCGTAGCCCTGGTCGCCCCGTCCGGACCGATCGACGCCGAGCGCCTCTGGCGGGGCCGCCGCGTCCTCGCCGACCTGGGGCTGAACGTCGTCCTCGGGTCCCGGATCTTCACCCGCCGCGGCTACCTGGCCGGCCCCGACGTGGCCCGCGCCGCCGATCTCCAGGAGGCCTGGTGCGATCCCGAGGTGGCCGCGGTCATCTGCGCCCGCGGCGGGTACGGCGCCGGCCGCCTGCTCGACCTGATCGACTGGGACGCCATGAAGTCGGCCGGATCCAAGATCCTGGTCGGCTCCAGCGACATCACCGCGCTGCACCTGGCGTTCGCCCGGCGGCTCGGCCTGGCCACCGTGTTCGGCCCGATGCCCGCCTGCGCCACGCTGGCCGACCCGGAGGGGCCGGAGCCGTACTCGCTCGGGCACCTGCACACGACGCTGTTCCACGGGCATACGCCGACGGCCGTCACCGGGGACCGGGTGATGTCGGAGGGCCGGGCGGTCGGGCCCATGATCGGCGGCAATCTGACGCTGCTGGCGGCGA
The DNA here is from genome assembly GCF_009687885.1 of Acrocarpospora pleiomorpha. Taxonomy (GTDB): domain Bacteria; phylum Actinomycetota; class Actinomycetes; order Streptosporangiales; family Streptosporangiaceae; genus Acrocarpospora; species Acrocarpospora pleiomorpha. The sequence continues at coordinate 23,654 of NZ_BLAF01000005.1, read as the reverse complement.
TGTGCGGAACGCCGTACGAGATGCGGGCCGAAGGGCATATCGTGCTGCTTGAGGATGTGGGGGAGGATCCGTACAGGATTGATCGCATGCTCACCCAGCTGGCGCAGAACGGGGCGTTCGACGGGGTCAAGGGGTTCGCGCTCGGGTCCTGGGTGGACTGCGGGAACGTTCTACCCATCCTGGCCGAACGGCTGATTCCGCTGGGAGTGCCGATCCTCGCGGGGCTGCCGATCGGTCATGGATCACCACAGTTCAGTGTGTGGCTCGGGACAGATGGGGTTATTGATACCGAATCGTGCTCTCTGACTGGCCTCATCAGCGACACGGACAAGGCACCCTGAAGCTGGATTTCTCAGCACGCCATTTTCAACTGAAACGCGGAGGGATGGGTGCCTTGGGTCTGTTGCGGCGGCTACGTGGTCGGATCCGGCCCGGACAGCCCGTGCAGCCTGAGCCACGAGCGGCCGAGGACGTGGACCTCGACTCGCTGCTCGGGCTCGTCGTGGAGACGATGGGCTACACGTGCGCCTTCGAGAACGACGGCACCTCGCTGCTCATGGGCGACCGCGCCGGGGACGGCTCCGGACCCGTCCGCACCGTCAACCTGGTCGGCCTGCGCCGCGAGGCCGCGCGGCGGTCCCGCGAGGACTGGCCGATGCTGGTCTCCGAGCACCTCTCCCGGGCGATCTCCGGCGAGCCGTTCGACGCCTGCAACCTGCCGCGGATCAAGCCGCTGCTGCGCACCCGGGTGCACGCCGCCGACGACCCGTCCATCCCGGACCCGTCCCGGATCATCGGCCGCCACCTGAGCGCCGACCTGATCGAGGTGCTCACCATCGGCGGCCGCCCGGTCCGGCCGGAAGAGGCGTTCTGCTGGCCGATCCCGCCCGCCGAGGCCCTCGACGTCGCGCTGGGCAACGCCCTCGCCGACGAGCGCCTCACGGCCGAGCACCTCGACCTCGGCGGCGTCAACGTGCGCCTGCTGACCGCGCCCACCGCCGTCGCCCACCTGCGCCGGCTGCCCGCCCCCGCCGACGGCGTGCTGGTCGTGCTCCCGCACTCGGGCGCGATCGCCGTGCACCCGGTCGAGGGCATCGGCGTCGTACGGGCCCTGGAACGCCTGCGCGTCTACGCCCAGCGCGAGTTCGACGAGCGGCGCGCGGACGGGCTCAGCCCGCACGTGTACTGGTGGCATCACGACCGGCTCACCCGCATCCAGGCCGACCTGGTGGCCCAGGACGGCCAGGTGCGCCTGGTGGTCACCCCGCCCGCCGAGTTCGCCCGGCTGCTGGCCCGCCTGGCCGGAGGGGCTAACTGAGGGCCTGCGCGGTGTGGATCAGCGGCACGTGGCTGAACGCCTGCGGGAAGTTGCCGACCATGCGGCCGTAGCGCGGGTCGAACTCCTCGGCCAGCAGGCCGACGTCGTTGCGCAGCGCCAGCAGGCGTTCGAACAGCTCGATCGCCTCCTCCTTGCGGCCGATCCTGGCCTTGGCCTCGGCCAGCCAGAAGCTGCAGGCCAGGAACGCGCCCTCGCCGCCGGGCAGGCCGTCCACGTTGTTGGACTCGGCGATCGGGTAGCGCAGGATGAAGCCGTCGCTGCTCAGCTCGCGCTCCACGGCCTCGATGGTGCCGTGCACGCGGGGGTCCTCCGGCGGCAGGAAGCCGACCATCGGGATCAGCAGCAGGGCCGCGTCCAGCTCGCGGGAGCCGTAGGACTGGGTGAAGGTGTTACGCTCCGCGTCGAAGCCCTTGCGGAGGACCTCGGCGTGGATGTGGTCGGCCAGCGCCTGCCACCGCTCGGCGGGGCCCGCCCGGCCCAGCTCCCTGACCACGCGGACCGCGCGGTCGGCGGCCACCCAGGCCATCACCTTGGAGTGGGTGAAGTGCCGCCGGGGGCCGCGGACCTCCCACAGGCCCTCGTCGGGCTGGTCCCAGCCGGTCTCGATGAAGTCCAGCATCTTGCGGGTCAGCTGCCAGGCGTGGTCGTTGGGGGGCAGGCCGTGGCGGAGTGACTGGTAGAGGCAGTTGATGACCTCGCCGTACACGTCCAGCTGGAGCTGGTCGACCGCGCCGTTGCCGATCCTGGCCGGGCGGGAGCCCTCGTAGCCGGGCAGCCAGTCCAGGGTCATCTCGGGGAGGCGGCGTTCGCCGGCCACGCCGTACATGATCTGGAGGTCCTGCGGGCGGCCCGCGATCGCGCGCAGCAGCCACTCCCGCCAGGCCCCGGCCTCCTCCAGGTAGCCGGACTGGATGAGCGCGTCCAGGGTCATGGTGGCGTCGCGCAGCCAGCAGTAGCGGTAGTCCCAGTTGCGGACGCCGCCGAGGTCCTCGGGCAGCGAGGTGGTGGGGGCGGCCACGATGCCGCCGGTGGGCGCGTAGGTGAGGGCCTTGAGGGTGACCATGGACCGGACCACCGCGTCCCGCCAGGGGCCGCCATGGCGGCCGGAGGCCACCCATTCCGTCCAGAACGCCTCGGTCTCGGCGAGCTGGTGGATCGGGTCGATGTCCTCGGGGCGGGGCTGGTGCGAGGGGTGCCAGGTGAACACGAACGTCTGCCGCTCCCCGGCGGAGACCCGGAAGGTGGCCTTGTGCTTGTAGTCGCCGCCCTTCAGCGGGATCGAGGAGCGCAGCCAGACCGAGTCGGGGCCGCCGATGGCCTGCACGTGGCCGTCCCCGCGCCGCACCCACGGCACGATCCGGCCGTAGTCGAACCTGATCCGGATCTCGGTGCTCATCTCCACCGTGCCGGCCACGCCCTCCACGACCCGGACCAGGTCCGGGTTGATGTGCCGGGGCGGCATGAAGTCGATCACCTTGACCGTGCCGCCCGGGGTGTCCCAGACGCTCTCCAGGATGAGCGTCTCCCCCCGGTACGCGCGGCGAGTGGCGGGCTCACCCGAGCTGGGGCCCAGCCACCAGGAGCCGTGGGACTCCTCGCCGAGCAGCTTGGCGAAGCACGCGGGGGAGTCGAACCGGGGCAGGCACAGCCAGTCGATCGAACCGTCCCGCCCGACCAGGGCCGCCGACTGCATGTCCCCGATGAGCGCGTAATCCTCGATCCGCATGCTCGTCACGCTACACGCTGTAACCGCATGAACAGCTGAGTCAGCGGGCCGATCGCGGCGGCGAAGACCAGGGTGCCCACGCCGACGGTCCCGCCCAGGAGCCAGCCGACCGCCAGCACGCCGACCTCGATGATCGTGCGGGCCAGCCGGATCGACAGGCCCGCCCGGTGCAGGCCGGTCATCAGCCCGTCGCGCGGGCCCGGGCCCATGCCCGCGCCGATGTAGAGGGCGGTCGCGAAGGCCACCAGCACGACCGCCGCCAGCAGGTACGCCCAGCGCACGGCCAACTGCCCCGGCGTGGGGGAGAGCCAGATGGTGGCGTCGGCGCACAGGCCGAGCAGGACGATGTTGCTGATCGTGCCCAGGCCGGGCTTCTGGCGCAGCGGGATCCAGAACACCATCACCAGCGCGCCGACCAGGATGATCCAGGTGCCGATCGACCACCCGGTGCGTACGGCCAGGCCCTGGTGGAAGACGTCCCAGGGGTCGTTGCCGAGCGCGGACTCGACTTGCAGGCCGATGCCCGCGCCGTACAGGGCGAGGCCGGAGTAGAGGCGGAGCAGGCGGGCCGGGAAGGACGCGACGGGAATGGAGAGCTCAGTCATAGTGCCCCAATCCTTCCGGCGCGGTAAGTCCCGATAAAGAGCCAATTTCGGGAAATGGCCCTATATTGGGCGGGTGATTATGAGCGCGGGGCAGCTGGCCCGGCTGGTCGAGGTGCCGCAGGACGCGCGGCCGTACTATCGGGCGCTGGCCTCGGCCGTGCGGGATCGCATCCTGGACGGGCGGCTGCCGGTGCGGGTGCGGCTGCCCGCGGAGCGGCAGCTGGCCGAGGCGCTCGGGGTGAGCAGGACCACCGTGACCTCCGCCTACGACCGGCTGCGCGGGCAGGGCTACCTGGAGAGCCGCCAGGGCGCCGGCAGCTGGACGGCGCTGCCGGACCCGAGCGCCTGCGCCGACAATCCGTGGGCGAGCGCCGACGACGGCGGCCTGCTCCCGTTGCACGCCGCCGCCCCGCCCGCGTCCCGCTTCCTGGACGAGGCGCTCGCGCACGCGGGCGCCGGCTACCACCGGTTCACCCTGGGCATGGGATACGACCCGATCGGCCTGCCGGAGCTGCGGGCGGCCGTCGCGGCGCGCTACACGGCGCGCGGCCTGGCCACCCGGCCCGACCAGATCATCGTCACCACCGGCGCGCAGCAGGCCATCCACCTGCTGATGACACTCCACGCCGGGGCGGGGGACCCGGTGCTGCTGGAGTCGCCGACCTACCCGCACGTGATCGACCTGGCCCGGCTGCGCGGAGCCAGGATCGTCCCGGTGGGCGTCCCGGCCGACGGGCGCCACCTCGACCTGCTGATCAGCGCGGCACGGCAGTCCGGGGCCCGGCTGGCCTACCTGATCCCCGACTTCCAGAACCCGACCGGCCATCTGATGAGCGCCGACGACCGGGCCGCCCTGGTGGCCGCCGCGCGGCGCCACGACCTGACCGTGATCGTGGACGAGACCTGGACCGAACTCGCCATCGACGACCTGGACCAGCCGCCGCCCACGGCGGTCTTCGACACCGACGGCCGGGTCGTCAGCGTCGGATCCGCCTCCAAGCTCTGGTGGGGCGGGCTCCGCATCGGCTGGATCAGGGCGAGCGCCGCCCTGGTCCGCCGCCTGGCCGTGCTGCGCGCCTCCGTGGACATCGCCAGCGCCCTGTTCGAGCAGCTCGTCGTGGCCCGCCTGTTCGACCGCATCGAGGAGACCAGGGCCGAACGGCGGCGCGCCCTCGCCGCCTCCCGCGCGGCCCTGGTGGACGTGCTCCGCCGCGAACTCCCGGACTGGAGCTTCCGCGTCCCCGGCGGCGGCGGATCGCTCTGGATCCGCCTCGGCGCGCCGATCGCGACGCCGCTCTCCGAGGCGGCCGCCGCCGCGGGGGTACGGCTCGCGCCCGGCCCCTGGTTCGGCGTCGACGGAACCCTGGAAGGCCACCTGCGGCTGCCGTTCACCCAGCCCCCGGACGTGCTCGTGGACGCGGTGCGCCGGATCGCCGCGTCCAGGGGGGCGGCCGGTCGCAGCCCCCGGGCCTCGCTCATTCCCGCGTTGTGATCCCTCGCGCCAGGGGCGCCCGCCAGGAGTAGCGCATCGCCAGCAGGCGCAGGGTGAAGGCCAGCAGGGCGGCGGCGCAGGTGGCGGCGAAGTAGTCCATGCCCAGGCGGGACAGCACCGCCATCAGGGTCGCGCCGAGCATGGCGGGGACGGCGTAGAGCTGGCGGTCGTAGAGCAGGGTGGGGGCCTCGCCGGAGAGCAGGTCGCGCAGGATGCCGCCGCCGACGGCGGTGCAGACGCCGAGCAGCACCGCGTGCGGCGCGGACAAGCCGAACAGCAGGGCCTTCTCGGTGCCGACCGCGCAGAACAGGCCGAGCCCGGCGGCGTCGAACACCAGGATGGCGGGCATCAGCCGGGCCACCTGCGGGTGCCAGAAGAACACCACGGCCGTCGCGGCGACCGGGACGAGCAGGTAGCCGACGTCGCGGAAGGCGGCGGGCTGGATGCCGATGAACAGGTCCCGCAGCACGCCGCCGCCGACGGCGGTGAAGAACGCGAGGACCGCCATGCCGACCACGTCCAGCCGCTTCCGCACGCCCTGCAGCGCCCCGGAGGTGGCGAAGACGAAGATCCCGGCGAGATCGAGTACGGAAGTCACCGAATAATCATCCCATCACCGGCTCTATGCCAAAAATTCTCGTAGAAAGGGGGGTTGTCAGGGATTGCTTACACATGATGCGATGCAGGCCACCTGTACGCACATACGGAGGGTGGAATGGCGGATCCTCAGGTCCTTCAGGAACGTGCGGCGATCGAGCAGGACATCGCCGGCCGGACCATCTGTCAGCAGTTCGCGGAGACGGCCGAGCGGTATCCCGACTCGCCCGCCTACTCCGACCCGGTGGAGGGCGGCTGGTCCACCCAGACCTACGCCGAAGCCCGGCAGCGGGTCCTGGAGATCGCGGCGGGCTTCGCCGCGCTCGGCCTCCAGCCCGGCGACGCGGTCGCGCTGATGATGGTCAACCGCAGCGAGCACGTCCTGGCCGACCTGGGCGCCGTGCACGCGGGCGCGGTGCCGGTCTCGGTCTACAGCACCTTCGCGCCCGACCAGGTCTCCTTCGTGGCGCAGAACGTCGGCGCGAAGGTCGTCGTGCTCGGCGGGCCGCGCGAGTTATCCCGGTGGGAGCCCATCCTGGCCGAGCTGCCGGCCCTGACCAAGATCATCATGCTGGAGGGGGCCACCGGCGACCAGCTGTCCTGGGCGGACTTCCTGGCCCTCGGCGCGTCGGCGCTCGCGGCCGACCCCGGCGCGGCCGAGGAGCGGTGGCGGGCCGTCGGCCCCGACGACACGGTGACCGTGCTCTACACCTCCGGCACCACCGGCATGCCCAAGGGCGTGCCGCTGACCCACCGCAACGTGCTGTTCGAGGTGGGCGCCACCGACCGGATGACCTCGCTGCCCACCCAGGGCACCCAGATCTCCTACCTCACCTACGCGCACATCGCCGAGCGGGTCCTGTCCCTCTACCTGCCCGTGTTCAAGGTCTCGCACGTGCACTTCTGCACCGACCTGGCCAACCTGGGCGCCACGCTGGGCGTGGTCAAGCCGGTCATGTTCTTCGGCGTGCCCCGGGTCTGGGAGAAGATGATGGCCCGGCTGCAGGCCCTGCTGGCCACCCAGCCGGAGGAGCAGCAGGAGAACGTGCGCGCCGCGATGGCCGCCGGGCTCGCCTACGTGGAGGCCGGCCAGCACGGCGGCACCCCCAGCCCCGAGGTCCAGGCCGCCTACGAGCAGGCCGACGCCGCGCTGCTGGGCATCATCCGCATGATGATCGGCTTCGAGAACGCCCGCTGGCTGGCCACCGCCGCCGCGCCGATGCCCCTGGAGGTCCAGCGCTTCTTCGCCGGCCTCGGCCTCAAGGTCCTCGACGTGTACGGCATGACCGAGACCACCGGCGCCTTCACCGCCAACAGCCCCGCCAGCTACCGCCTGGGCACCGTCGGCCGCGCCGAACCCGGCGTCGAGGTCCGCATCGCCGAGGACGGCGAGATCATCACCCGCAGCCCGCTCAACACCACCGGCTACCTCGACCGCCCCGAGGCCACCGCCGAGCTCCTGGACTCCGACGGCTGGCTGCACACCGGCGACGTCGGCTCCATCGACGAGGATGGCTTCGTCCGGATCGTGGACCGCAAGAAGGAGCTCATCATCACCGCCGGCGGCGAGAACATCTCCCCGGCCAACATCGAGAACTACCTCAAGGAACACCCCCTCATCGGCCAGGCCCTCGCCTTCGGCGACCGCCGCCCGTTCCCTGTCGCCATCCTCACCCTGGACGGCGAGGTCGCCCCCGGCTGGGCCCAGGCCAACGGCATCGCCTACGAGTCCCTCGCCGAACTGGCCGAGCACCCCGACGTGCTCAAGGCCGTGGAGGCGGCCATCGAGACGGCCAACGAGAAGCTGGCCCGGGTGCAGCAGGTGAAGAAGTGGCGGCTGCTGCCGGTGGAGTGGACGGCGGAGACCGAGGAGCTCACGCCCAGCCTGAAGCTCAAGCGCCGGGTGATCCACGCAAAGTACGCGGAGATCATCGACGACATGTACCGCGACTGATCCGCGTCCCGCCAGGGCCGTCCGTTTCCGGGCGGCCCTGTTTGTTTGCCATTCGGGGCGTGTGTCGGGTCAGTTCGTTTTGCCGTGGGCTGCCTAGCGTTCTGCGCCATGACGAGACGAATGCTCGCGACGCTGACCGCCGTCACGGCGCTCGCCTGGCCGGGGGTTCCGGCCCGGGCCGCGGAGACGGAGCTGTCGATCAGGTCCATCAGTTTGCGGCCGGCGGAGCCCGTGGTCCGGGCCACTGGCGCGGTGAAACTGGTCATCGATGTGGTAGCCCGGGGGGCGCACGGGGTGCGGGGCGTGACCGTGCTGGTCGAGCCCGGGCGCCCGCCGGCGGGCGCCACGAATCTGACGGGCGTGAACCCGGATCTCACCCCGGCGGAAACCTCGATCGAGCCCGCGGTCCCGCCCGCGGTCCCGCCCGCGGTCCCGCCTGCGGTTCCGCCTGTGGTGCCCGCTGTTCCGCCCGTGGCGCCAGCCGTTCCGGCCGCGCCCGCCGTTCCGGAGGTCAAGCCCGCGGCCGCGGAGCTGACGGCGACGGCGGTCAGGCCGCCGGTGGGATTCCACCGGTTCCGGCTGGCCGCGGAGGGGTGGCAGACCTGGCGGTTCAATCCGGCGGTGGGGCTGACGCGCTGGTATCCGAGCGGCGTGTGGACGATCGCGGCCACGGCCACCGATCAGGCGGGTAACGAGGTCAAGGCGTACACGACGTTCCATCTGCGGCGGGAGACGGTGCTGGAGGGGGTTGCGGTGAGCGAGCGGAAGAAGGTCCGGGTCTCCGGCACGCTGATGCGCCTGGATCCGTACGGACTGCTGGGCCGCAGGCCCTTCCGCAAGCGGAAGGAGGTGCTCATCCGGTTCCGGGGAACGGGCGGGGAATGGCAGACGGTGGCGTCCGCGCGGACCCGGCGGGACGGATCGTTCGACCAGCGGGTCAAACCAGCCGGAGAGGGGGTTTATCGGGTGGAATTCCCCGCTACCTCGCGTTATGCGGCGGATGTCAGCCCGGAACGGCGACCACGGCGTAATTAGACGCACGAGATATCGGTTCCGTTGCCAGATCGTGATCAGTTTTTCTCTGTCTTTTACGCAACTTTTCCCTGTCTTGACGCGTCTATGACGTAGGCGCGGTCTACCTCAGATCGCGTGTGTGAACGGGGAGAGGAAGCACCCTCTATGGTCAGACGAATGGCAACCGCCTTAGTGGCGGCCGCCGTGGGCGCTTCGGCGCTCGCGGTGGCGGGGCCCGCGTACGCGGATCCCGGCCCGAATGATGGGCACCATCCCGGGCCCGACCCGAAGATCACGAGCATCGTGGTCAATCCCAGCACGGTGGTGCTCAAGCACCGCCATGACTCAGAGGCCGTCTCGGTCACCGTCAAAGGTGTGGACCTCAAGTCCGCACAGGTCTACTTCGTTCCCAAGGGACACAATTGGGACGGCGGCGGCTACGGCGGCGGCGACCACGGCGGCAACGGTCCGTGGGACAAGAAGGATGACGAGAAGACGCCGGCCCCGGAGTACAAGCCGATCTGGTTCGCGGAGACCTTCTCCAAGACCATCGGCTGGAACGACCCGGTCGGCTCGTGGAGCGTGCGCGTTGTCGCCGAGGGCGTCAACGGCCGGAAGGTTTTCGGCGACAGCTCGTTCTTCGTCAAGCACCACACCTGGACTCCGCCGAAGAGTCCGAAGGGGACCCGGTTCGTGGGCTTCAACGCGAGCCCTGAGCCGGTCAAGCAGGGTCGCAAGCTGACCCTGGAAGGTCGCCTCCAGGTCGCCCAGTGCTACGGCGACCGGTACTACAAGTACGACAAAGCAAGAGTCGAACTCGATGGCTATCCCTCCTCCTCCTCGTGCTACGAAAGCCGCAAGTACTGGCACAGCTGGTACAAGCTCGGCTGGGAGGACATCGACGTCTACTTCCTGCCCAAGGGCTCGCACAAGTGGCGCTACGTCGACACGATCGAGACGAACCCCGACGGCACGTTCTACACGCAGGTCAAGGCGTACAAGTCTGGTACTTGGGGCGTCCGCTTCGACGGAAACCGCGATCTCGCGGGCTCCGAGGCGTACGACTACGTGAAGGTCGTCAAGAAGTAGGCATCTCGGCACAAGGACGGCCCGGTCTCCTTCGGGAGGCCGGGCCGTCCTGCCGTTCAGGCCAGCAGGGCGACCGCGGCGCGGAAGACGCCGGGCAGGGCGTGCGCGGCGGGGACGATGAGCTGGGCGGTCGGCCGGGTGTTCCTGGCCGCCAGGAGGGCGCCGGTCAGCGCGCGGTGCCGTGCCGACAGGCGCCGCCACTGGCGTTCGTAGTCCTCGGGCCGGCCGCCGGCCAGGCAGCGGACCAGCGCGTCGGCCGACTGAAAGGCGAGCGAGAGGCCCTCGCCGGTGAGGGCGTCCACGTAGCCCGCGGCGTCGCCGGCCAGGAGCACCCGCCCGGCCACGCGGGCGCGGGCGCGCTGGCGTAAGGGGCCCGCGCCGCGGATGCGGGTCGCGGTTGTCCCGGTCAGGCGGGCGGTGAGGGCGGGGAAGTCGGCGAGATGGTCGTCGTAGGGGCGGCGGACGGAGCTGAGCACGGCCACGCCGACCAGGTCGGGGGCCACCGGGGTGACGTACGCTTCGCCGCCGGTGGCCCAGTGGACCTCCACGTAGTCGGTCCAGGGTTCGACGCGGTAGTGGCGGCGTAAGCCGTACCGGCGGGTTCCGGAGACGGGGCGGGAGAGGCCGGCCATGGTCCTGATGGGGGAGTGTAAGCCGTCGGCGGCGACCAGCCAGCGGGCTCGGCGTCCGGCCGCCTCCACATGGCCGGAGAACTGCCGCACGTCGTCGATCCTGCCGGGGACGACCTCGATGCCCAGGCTCGCGGCCCGGGCGGCCAGAACGGCGTGTAAGGCGGTGCGCCGCACACCCAGGCCCTTGCGCCCGCCGGGGAAACCGGCGGCGACGTCGCGGCGGGCGTCGAGGTAGCGGATGCCGCGCAGCGGCCAGCCGTCCACGATGACGCCGAGCGACTCCAGGGCCTCCACACCGGTCGGCATCAGGCCTTCCCCGCACGCCTTGTCGATCGGCCCGGCCCGGGGCTCCACCACCACCGCCGTGAGCCCGGCGAGGCGAGCCCGGATCGCGGTGGCAAGACCCGCGGGCCCGCCGCCGGCCACCAGGATGTCGATCATGCCGTCGATCTTGTGCTGGCCAGGCGTAGGGCCGCCTCCTCGCACCGGATCCTGACCACCATCAGCACCGCGTTCGCCACGGTGAAGACCAGTGCGGTCACCCAGGCGGTGTGCGTCAGCGGCAGCGCCGCCCCTTCCACGGCCACCGCCACATAGTTCGGATGCCGCACCCACCGGTACGGCCCGCCGGTCACCAGCGGCATCCCCGGCACCACGATCACCCGCGTGTTCCACTGCGGCCCCAGCGTGGCGATGCACCACCAGCGCAACCCCTGCGCGGCGACGACCAGGGCCAGCATCGGCCAGCCGAGCCACGGCAGGAACGGCCGGTCGGCCACGGCCACCTCGATCAGGCAGCCCGCCAGCAGGCCGGTGTGCAGCGCGACCATCCACGGATAGTGCCCCTGGCCGGACACGACCGCGCCCCGCTCCCGGCTCCACCGCTCGTTGCGCCGCGCCACGACCATCTCGGCGAGCCGTTCCACCCCGACCAGCAGGACCAGCAGCGTGTATGCCATGCCGCCAGTCCTACCAGTTCAACAACACGAGTTCGGAACAGAATCCAGGGCCCATCGCGATGAGCAGCCCGGGCGTGCCCGGCGGCGGGCGCAGCGCGATCGTGTCCCGCAGCACGTGCAGCACCGACGAGGAGGACAGGTTGCCCACCCCGGCCAGGGAACGCCAGGTGACGTCCAGCGCGCCGGGCTTCAGGTCCAGGGTCTCGCCGACCGCCTCGAGCACCTTCGGGCCGCCGGGGTGGCAGACCCACGCGGCGACGTCCTCGATCGTCAGCCCGTGATCGGCGAGGAAGCCGCGGACGTCGTCGCCGAGATACTTCCGAGCCACGTCCGGCACCCCCGCGTCGAGCACGATCCGGAACCCGCTGTCGGTCACGTCCCAGCCCATGACGTGCTCGGAACCCGGATACAGGTGGCTCCTGGTGGCCACCACCGTCGCGTGCGCCCGCTCCGCCCGGGCGCCGCCGACGGCCACCACGGCCGCCGCGCCGTCGCCGAACAGCGCTCCCGCCACCAGGTTGGCCGCGCTGACGTCGCCCCGCTGCAGGGTCAGCGAGCACAGCTCGACCGAGAGCAGCACGGCCACGTGCTCCGGCCAGCCGCGCAGGTAGTCGTGGAGCCTGGCGATCCCGGACGCCCCGGCCACGCAGCCGAGCCCGAACACCGGCACCCGCTTCACGTCCGGGCGCAGCCCGAGACGGCCGGCCAGGCGGGCCTCGATGCTGGGCGCGGCGATCCCGGTCACCGAGGTGAACATGATCATGTCGACGTCCCGCGCGGTCAGCCCCGCCTCCGCCAGCCCGCCGAGCACGGCCTCCGCGCCCAGATCGAGGGCGGCCTCGATGAAGACGTCGTTGGCCATCCCGAAACCGGACACTTTCTCATAGTCGGCCAGCGGCATCGCGAGATGGCGATACTCCACTTTCGCGCTGCGATGCAGGCGATCCAGCACCCGCCGATCGGCTCCCGGGCACATCCGCGCGACGGCGTCCGTGATTTCAGCCTGCGGATATCGATTCGGCGGCACAACACCATAAACAGCGGCAATTCGGGACATCAGGCTCCCCGTCTCACGGTTACCTGTCGAATCACTAATGCCCAACTTCAACTCGCCCACCCCCTGTTTCCGGACATGCCCGACTTATCACGCTTCTAATCTGGTGTAGGGGTTATGTCCCGGGGGCATTTCCGGTCTGTGAGCGACCCCCTTCTCCGGCTGACACCCGCGCACGGGCTGGTGGCCGCCTGCCATCCCGGGCCGACCCTCGCCGTCACCGCCCTGGTCACCGCGCTGGCGGCGGGGAGCGGGCGGTCGATCGCGGCGTGCGTCGGGGTGGCGCTGGCCGTGCTGGCCGGGCAGTTATCCGTCGGCTGGTGCAATGACGCCGTGGACGCGGCCAGGGACGTCGCGACCGGGCAGCGGGGCAAGCCGATCGCGCTCGGGCTGGTCAGCGTGCGCGCGGTCGGGGTCGCGGCGGCCGTGGCGCTGGTGCTCTGCGTGCCGCTGTCGCTGCTGTCCGGGCTGCCCGCGGCGGTCGCGCATCTGACGGCGGTGGCCGTCGCATGGGCGTACAACCTGGGGGTGAAGGCCACCGTGCTGTCCTGGATGCCGTACACGGTGGCGTTCGGGATGGTTCCGGTGTTCATCGCGGCGGGGCTGCCGGGCAGTCCCTGGCCCGCCTGGTGGGCGGTGAGCGCGGCGGCGCTGCTCGGGTTCGGCGCGCATCTGGCCAACGTGCTGCCCGACATCGACGCCGACCTGGCCACCGGCGTGTGCGGCCTGCCGCAGCGGCTCGGCGCCCGCCGGGTCCGGGCCCTCGCCCCCGTCCCGCTGCTCCTGGCCGCGGCACTGCTCGTCCTCGCGCCGCCCGGAAGTCCAGGACCGCCCGGCTGGACGGCTCTCGCCGCCGCCTCGATCCTGACGGCGGCGAGCTGGACGTTCGGCGCGCGGCGCCCGCGCGCCCCGTTCGTGACCGCGATCGCCGTGGCCGCGGTCGGCGTCGCCCTGCTGCTCGCCCGGGGCGCCGGGGTCTAGCCCTTGTAGTTGAAGACCTGGTGCAGGGTGTGCCGGATCTCGACCAGGTCCCGCTGGTCGGCCATGACCCTGTCGATGGACTTGTACGCCTTCGGGTGCTCGTCCACCAGCGCCGCCGCCCGGCTGGCGTTCCAGGTCCGCCCGCGCATGGCCTCCGTCAGCGACCTCGCGGTCAGCTCCCGCCGCGCCTGGCCGCGCGACATCCGCCGCCCCGCGCCGTGCGAGCAGGAGTTGTACGACTCCGGGTTGCCCAGCCCGCGGACGATGTACGACTGGGTGCCCATCGATCCCGGAATGACGCCGTCGTCACCCCGGTCGGCCTTGATCGCGCCCTTCCGGGTGATCCACAGGTCGGTGCCGTAATGCTTCTCCCGCTGAGCGAAATTGTGGTGACAATTGATCGTTTCCACCATTTCGCCCTTCTTGACGATGCTGAACAGGGCGTTGTTCAGCACCACGTTCATCCGGGCGCGGGACGCCATCGCGTACGCCTGCGCCCACAGCATGTCCTCGATGTAGGCGGTGAACTCCGGGGTGCCCTGGACCAGGTAGGCCATGGCCGGGTCCTCCAGCGCGATCGCCTGGCGCTCCATCATGCTCTTGGCGTCCACGATGTGCTTGGTGGCCAGCTGGTTGCCGATCCCGCGCGAGCCGGAGTGCAGCACCGTCCAGACCCGGTTCCGCTCGTCGAGGCAGACCTCGACGAAGTGGTTGCCCGAGCCGAGCGTGCCGAACTGGACCGAGACCGTGTGCGCCTGCTTGGCCGTCAGCTCGGTGTGCGGGCGGCCCAGCGCGTCCAGCGCGTGGTCGATCGCGCTGTCCTCGTGGCCCTTGCCTACCCCGGCCGGGATGCGCTTCTCCACCAGCGGCATCAGCGCGTCCAGCGAGTGCGGCAGGTCCTCGGCGGTCAGCGAGGTCCTGGTCGCGATCATGCCGCAGCCGATGTCCACGCCAACGGCGGACGGGATGATCGCGCCCTCGGTGGGGATGACCGATCCGACCGTGGCGCCGATGCCGACGTGCGCGTCCGGCATGAGCGCGACGTGGCCCGCCACGAAGCTCATCCGGGCGGCGCGCGCGGCCTGCGTGATCGCGCCCGGGTCCAGGTCACTCGCCCACGAAAGCACGTTCGGGGCGACCTCGTTCGGCATGATGATCCTTTCGTCGGCCTCCAGTGTGCCCAGCCGCCGGACGAGATCCCACTGGTTTTCGTTCAGCCAGGGGCACGGCTGGCGAGGTGGAGCAGGGCGATCAGGCCACTGCCAAGCAACGCGGACACTCCGCCGAACCCGAACCGCGTCCACCGATGTGTTGTAGGGATTTGCGCTGGCCGAAGGGCGGGGCGAAGCCCCCGGAGCGGGCAATCCCCGGGGGTCGGGGCGGAAGCCCCGGAAACAATCAAGGGTGGGCGGG
>NZ_BLAF01000005.1:0-8447 GCF_009687885.1 Acrocarpospora pleiomorpha | reverse complement strand
GGGACAACCACGGCAAGCATTCGACCCCCGTGAGGTGGAGGCGTGGTAGTTCCGTTGCCTGTGGGGCGTCAATGGGCCGCTTTGGAGCGACGGGGATCGGAGGCATAAGGTGGAGGGATCTCGTGCGATGGAGGGTTTGCCCGTGCTGGTCGACTCGTTTGGACGGGTGGCGACTGATCTGCGGGTGTCGCTGACCGATCGGTGCAACCTGCGGTGCACTTATTGCATGCCGCCGGAAGGCCTGGACTGGCTGCCCAAGCCCGAGCTGCTGACCGCCGACGAGATCGTCCGGCTGGTCCGGATCGGCGTGGAGCGGTTCGGCATCACCGAGGTGCGTTACACCGGCGGCGAGCCGCTGCTGCGCCGCGAGATCGTCGACATCGTGGCCAGGACGTCCTCGCTGGGCGCCGAGCTCTCCCTGACCACCAACGGCATCGGGCTCGCGCGGCTGGCCGCCCCGCTGGCTGAGGCCGGGCTGCATCGGGTCAACGTCTCGCTGGACACGCTCGACCGGGACATCTTCATCAAGCTGGCGCACCGGGACCGGCTCAAGGACGTGCTGGACGGGCTGGCGGCGGCCGACCAGGCCGGGCTCACCCCGGTGAAGGTCAACGCCGTGCTGATGCGCGGCATCAACGATCATGAGGCGGTCCCGCTGCTCCGGTTCTGCCTGGAGCAGGGCTACGAGCTGCGTTTCATCGAGCAGATGCCCCTGGACGCGCAGCACGGCTGGAGCCGGGCCAACATGATCACCGCGGACGAGATGCTCGCGGCGCTGCGCGCGGAGTTCGACCTCACCGACGCCGACCCCCGCGAACGCGGCAGCGCCCCCGCCGAGTTGTTCCTGGTCGGCGGGGGACCGGCGAAGGTCGGCGTGATCGGTTCGGTCACCAGACCGTTCTGCGGAGCCTGCGACCGAGTCCGCCTGACCGCCGACGGCCAGGTCCGCAACTGCCTCTTCGCCACCGAGGAGTCCGACCTACGCTCCGCCATGCGCGCCGGCGCCTCCGACGACACCCTCGCCGCCCAATGGCTCGCCGCCGTCCAAACCAAGAAGCCCGGCCACGGCATCGACGACCCCACCTTCCTCCAGCCCGCCCGCCCAATGTCCGCCATCGGCGGCTAAACCATGCCCCCGGTCCCTGACACAGCGGCCGAAAGCTGGCCCGGGAGCGGCACGGTGGCCGGAGGTCGGCCCGGGAGCGGCGCGGCGGTCGAAGGCCGGCCTGAGAGTGGTGCCCTGGCCGAAGGTCGGCGAGGGAGCGGCGCGGTGGCCGGAGGTCGGCCTGGGAGCGGCGCGGCGGTTGAAGGTCGGCCTGAGAGTGGTGCCCTGGCCGAAGGTCGGCGAGGGAGCAGCGCGGCGGTCGAAGGTCGGCCTGAGAGTGGTGCCCTGGCCGAAGGTCGGCGAGGGAGCGGCGCGGCGGCCGGAGGTCGGCCTGGGAGTGACGCGGTGGCCAAAGGTTGGCGTGCCCTGGCCGAGGGTCGGCTAGGAATTGTCGCGGCGGCCGGAGGTCAGCCTGGGGGTGACGCGGGGGTCGAAGGCTGGCCGGGGAGCGGCGCTTTGGCCGAGGGTCGGCGAGGGAGTGGCGCGGCGATCGAAGGCTGGCCCGGGAGTGGCGTGGCGGGTTCGGGTGCGCCAAGGGATGGCATGGCCGCCGAGGCGGCAGGCGATGGGGTGCCCCCCTACGACGCGATTGTTCTCACGGGAGGGCGCGCCAGACGGTTCGGTGGGGCGGATAAACCAGGCGCGCTGGTCGGCGGGCGTTCGCTGGTCGAGCGTGTCGCGGCGGCCGTGTCCACCGCGCGTCGTCTGATCATCGTGGGAGACCGGCGGGAGTTGGCGCATCCCGGCGAGGTCGTTTTCACCAGGGAGGATCCGCCCGGCGGCGGTCCGGTTCCGGCCGTGCGTGCGGGCCTGGTTCACGCCGGTCAGCCCTGGGTCGCGCTGCTGGCCGGAGATCTGCCCTTCCTTACGACCGCCGACATCGAGACGTTGCTCTCGGCAGCGAGCACGGGAGCCGTGCTTGTTGACGACACCGGGCGCGAGCAGTGGCTGGCCGGGGTGTGGCGGCGCGATGTGCTGGCGGGTGCGCTGGCTCGTTACGATGGGCGCTCGCTGCACGGCGTACTCGGCCCCCTGGAACCGGCACGGGTGGCCGTGCGGGACCGGGTGCCGTGGTTCGACTGCGACACCACCGATGATCTGGCGTTGGCCAACCGACAGGAGACGGCGTGAACGTGCTGGAGCAGTGGACGGCCCGGGTCTGCGCGGAACTGGGCGTCGACCCCGCCCTGCTGGACCGGGACGCGGTCCTCGACATGACCAAGGACGTCGCGCACGGCGTCGCCCGCCCGGCCGCGCCGCTCACCGCGTACCTGCTCGGCCTCGCCCAAGGCGCCGGCACGGCCCCGCCGGACGCGCTGGCCCGCATCTCCGCCCTCGCCGAAGCCTGGCCGAAGGAGCAGCCCGGAACCATGCCGGAGCAGTAACTGAAGCCTGGCCGGAAGAGTAAACGGGTGCCAAGCCAGAGACCACAGGGATCGATCAAAAGTTAAAAGGGACGCCGCTCTTACCAGATTCACGCACGGCTCCGGAAAAGGGCGATGCCGGGTGGTTACGGGGGCAAACCACCCGGCATCGCTTCATCGGCGTTCCGACGGGGGCCCGGAACGCCGGCACCAGCGCTCCGACGGGGGACCAGAGCGCTTGGCTAAACTGTACACCTACCACCCTTGGGATGCGTCAAGACTTAGTCACGACCCGATCTCGCGTCGATGCCGTGGTATCTCGTTTTGGTTAGATTCAGCATCGTCCAAGGGTGCGGGCAGCCCCGCGGCCCGCTCATTGGCCCCGATCACGGCAAGGTACGGCAAAAGCACAGCCCCCGCGATGAACAGTGCACGGATCGGCCAGGGCGCGGGCACCGCTACAGCCAAGATGAGGCAGACGACACGGATGCTCATCTTGATGACGTAGGAGATCTCGCGCTTGCGAATATCGGCCGACAGGCTCGGCTGCGCGTCCGTCACCTGATGCACTTCCGGGCGGTTACGGCGTCTGACCTTCATGTTTCCACCCTACGCCGCCACGATATGATCATGCGATCAACGAGGAGTCGGAGGACGTCATGGGGGATCGCACATATCGGGTCACCGAGATCGTCGGCACATCAGGGGAGAGCGTCGACCAGGCCATCCGCAACGGCATCCGCCGGGCCGCCCAAACCCTGCGCCACGTCGACTGGTTCGAGGTGACAGAGGTCCGCGGCCACATCCAAGACGGCGAAGTGGCCCACTTCCAGGTCGGCATGAAGGTCGGCTTCCGCCTGGAAGACTCCGAATAACCACAACAACCGGCCACCCAACGCCCGGCCACCCAACGCCCGGACGCCCACGAGGAACGCCCAACTGGAAGGACCGCCCAGCCGGTCATTTCAGTCACCCCACCGCGCTATGACACCTACTCTCGCCGGGTAACCACGGTGATGGCGGGGGCGGGCGGAGCCCGAGGGTAAGCGAAAGGGCTGGGTGGGTGGGACATCCACCGCGTGGTATCTCCCCGGCCACCGGAATGACCGGTAGCCGAACAGCCAGGACGCCTGGCTGCCGTCCTGACCGCCCGGCTCAGGCGACCGGCAAACCGGAACGATCGGACGGCCCGGACGACCGGCAGCCGAATAACCCGGATAACTGGTCCGCCGGGCCTGACCGCCTGGCTCAGACGATCGGCAAACCGGAACGATCGGTCGGCTCGGACGACCGATAACCGAATAACCCGGACGACTGGCCGCCCGTCCTGACCGCCTGGCTCAGGCGACCGGCAAACCGGAACGATCGGACGTCTGCCTGGCCTGGCAGCCGACCGCCTGGTTTGCTAGTTCGCCTGGCTGACGGTGGACATGTTGAAGTCGGGTACGCGGATGGGCGGCATGACCGCGCGGGTGAAGTAGTCGTTCCACTCGCGCGGTAGTGTCTGCTCGCTCGTGCCCACCTGGGTGAGGCGCCCGAGCAGGTCCACCGGTGACTCGTTGAAGCGGAAGTTGTTGACCTCGCCGACAACCTCGCCGTGCTCCACCAGGTAGACGCCGTCCCGGGTGAGGCCGGTGAGCAGCAGCGACTGGGGGTCGACCTCGCGGATATACCAGAGGCAGGTGAGCAGCAGCCCGCGCTCGGTGTTGGCGATCATGTCCTCCAGCGTGCCGGAACCGGTCGCGCTTTCCATGATCAGGTTGTCGATCTGCGGGGTGGTGTTCAGCCCGGTCAGCTCCGCCGAGTGGCGGGTCTGCACCAGGTTGGCCAGCGTGCCGTCGGAGATCCAGTTCGTGTGGTCCAGCGGCAGCCCGTTGTCGAACACCGACTGCTCCCGGCCCGAGGTGTGCGCGACCGCGAAGTTCACGCACTCCACGCCGGGGTGGCGCGGGTCGCTGAACAGCTGGATGGGCGTGCTGGACAGCTGATCGCCGACCCGGGTGCCGCCCCCCGGCTTGGCGAAGACGGTCCGGCCGTCGGCCGCGTCCCTGGCCCCGGCCGACCAGTAGAGATAGATCATCAGATCGGAGACGGCCGTCGGCGGCAGGATCGTCTCGTAACGCCCGGCCGGCAGGTCGACCCGGCGTTTGGCCCAGTCAAGCCGCCGTGCCAGCGTGCCGTCCAGCGCGGCCACGTCCACGTCGGTGAAGTCCTTGGTGGCCACACCCGCCCAGGCCGAACGGGTCATGTCGGGCGACTTGGCGTTCAGTTCCAGTCGCCCGGTCGGCTGGTCGTAGCGGCGGCGCAGGCCCCCGCTGGTGCCGACGAAGACCGAGTTCACCAGGTGCTCGGCGAACCCGTACAGCTTACGGCCGGAGGCTTCGGCGGTGGCGAAGGCCTCCCCCAGCGCGGGGGCGAACGCGGAGAACACCTCGATCGAGGTGGGTTCGGCGGGAACCTCCCAGTCGGCCTGGACGAAGCCCTCCACCAGAGGCCTGGCGTCCTCGGACGGCTGCGCGTCCCTGGCCGCCTGGTCGGCGGCGGCGACCACGTCGGCCAACTGGTCGGGCCGGACGGCGGAGCGGGACACCACACCCACCCCGGCGCCGGAGATCGAGATCACCGTCAGCCGGGCCGAGCGGGCCACGCCGTTGGTGGTGAGGGTGTTGCCCGCGAAGCGCAGGTTGGCGCTGGAGCCCTCGTCCACGATGACGACGCGGTCGTCCGCCCCCGGCAGCGCGAGCGCGCGTTCAACAGTCTCCTGCGGGGTCACTTGCCACCCTCCTGCACCGTGTTGAGGATCCGGACGTTCCGGAAGCGCGCGGCCGGACAGCCGTGGCTGACCGGCGCGACCTGGCCCGGCTGGCCCTTGCCGCAGTTGAAGGCGCCGCCCAGCACGTAGGTCTGCGGGCCGCCCACCGCGTCCATGGAACGCCAGAAGTCGGTCGTGGTGGCCTGGTAGGCCACATCGCGCAGCTGCCCGGCCAGCTTCCCGCCGGAGATCCGGTAGAAGCGCTGGCCGGTGAACTGGAAGTTGTAGCGCTGCATGTCGATCGACCAGCTCTTGTCGCCCAGCACGTAGATGCCGTTCTCGACCCCGGCGATCAGCTCGTCGGTGGACGGGCCGCCCTCGGCGGGCCGCAGCGAGACGTTGGCCATGCGCTGGATCGGCGGGTGGCCGGGGGAGTCGGCGAAGGCACAGCCGTTGGAGCGGCCGAAGCCCTTCAGCAGCGCCATCCTGCGGTCGAGCTGGTAGCCGGTCAGGGTGCCGTCGGTGACGATGTCGAACGACTGCGCCCGGACCCCCTCATCGTCCCAGCCGACCGTGGCCAGGCCATGCTCGGCGGTCCTGTCGCCGGTCACATTCATGATCTTGGACCCGTAGGTGAGCTCGCCGAGCTGGTCGAAGGTGGCGAACGAGGTGCCCGCGTACGCCGCCTCGTAGCCGAGCGCCCGGTCCAGCTCGGTGGCGTGGCCGATCGACTCGTGGATTGTCAGCCACAGGTTGGAGGGGTCGACGACCAGGTCATACTTACCCGACTCGACCGAGGGCGCGGCCAGCTTCTCGGCCAGCAGGGCGGGCAGCGTGGCCAGCTCAGCGGGGAAGTCCCAGCCCGTCCCCGTCAGGTATTCGTAGCCGCGCCCGACCGGCGGGGCCAGCGTGCGCATGTCGTCGAAGCGCTCGCCGTCGCCCTTCATCGCGGTCAGCTGCGGATGCACCCGGACCCGCTGCTGGGTGGTCACCGTGCCCGTCGAGTCGGCGTAGAACTTCTGCTCCTTGACCTGCATCAACGAGGCGGACACGTGATCGACCTGGCCGAGCAGCCCGCCCGACCACTCGCCCAGCAGCTCCACCTTCTCGCGCAACGGCACGTCGAACGGATCCACGTCGTACGCCGACACCCAGGTGACATCCGCATACACCGGCTCGGGCGCCAGCTCGACCGGCTCCCGGTTGATCGGCGCGCTCACCTCGGCCACCTGCACCGCCTGCTCGGCCACCGCGACGGCGGCCTCCGGCGTGAGCGCGATCCCGGCGGCGAACCCCCAGGTCCCGTTCTTCACCACCCGCACGGCGAAGCCGAGGTCGTCGGCGTCGATAGAGCCCTCCAGCCGCGCGTCGAACAGGCGCAGCGTCTCCGCGCGCACCCGCTCCACACGAAAAGCCGCATACTCGGCACCCAGCTCACGGGCCCGGCCGAGCGCGGCGTCGGCCAGCCGCCGAAGCGGCAGGGCGAGAAAATCCGGATCGATCTGACGCATGCGCCCGATCCTAGCGGGGCCATCCGACAATCCCGCCGGGCCTCCATCCGCCTCGGACCCACGGCCCAACCCGGCCGCGATCTGGCGCTGATCCGCCCCCGGACCCATGGCCGACCCTGGGCATGGGTGCCCCTACGTGGAGGATCCGGGGCGGGGAAGGATCGGCCGCTACTGGTCGTGGGGCGGCATAGGCGGCGGTTACTGGGGATGATGTTGTCCAGTAAGGGCGGCGGCGAGGACGAGTGGCTGGCGCTGGATCCGGGGACCTGGATCGCGAGGACGGCCTTCGTTCTTGCGGCTGAATCGGATCTTCGAGCTAGATGAGGGAGAAACGATCTTCACCGGCAATGGTGACGATCGGACTCACCATTCCAGTATTCAGCCCCCTTCGCATGCGCCGCCATCTCGTGGCTTGGAGACTGAGCCCAAGCGGTCCGCCCATGTGGCGCAGCCGATCTGACAGGACGATGTTGTGAGCACACCGGGAAGACAATGCCACGCGTCGCTGACAATTCGCACATAAATGACTACGCGGAGTTGTCAATCGAACGTGTGAGCGATATCCTGGAAGTGAATCGGCCAGCCGATCCCAGGCAGGAGGTGTTCCGCGATGATGACCTCGGGTGCGGTGCTGCTCCTGCCCGGCCACCGTGCCGCCACTTCTTCCCCCGCTGGTTCTCCCACCTGTACTCCGGCTGACCCCGCCCCCTTCTCTCCTCCGGAAACCTGCGCTCCAGCCGACCGCGACCCCGCCGGACTCTCCCTCAACCTCCGCTCAGCCGACGTGCTGGTCCTCCACCCGGAAACGCGTCCACCCCGGCGACGTGCCGGAGCACACGAAACCGGCCGCATGCCCGGCGATTCCCGCGGCGCGGTCCTGCTGCTCGATCCCTCCCGAACCCGAGTCATCACAGCCGGCTCCGGCAGCGACTCCGGCACCTCGCGTTCCGGCGTCTCGCGTTCCGGCACGGCACACCCCCCAACGGCACACCCCGCACCGGCGTGTTCCAGCACCGCCCGAGCCACCGCTGAACCCGCCAACACCCAGTTCGGCTCTGCCCAGTTCGGCCCCACCCCGTTCGGTCCGGCCCAGCAGCCTGGTGTCCGGCTCTCCGGCGGCGGCCATCCGTCGCCGCGATCCGGACACAAGTCCTCCGGCAGTCGGCACGTGACCGACGCGCGTGCTCAACAGGCCGGTGACGGTGTCCGGGAGACAGCTCAGCGTGCCCGCGAAACCGGTCAGCGTACCGAGACGGCCGGTCACGCTGCCGGGGAGGCTGATCACGCTACCTGGGGGGCTGGTCGGGATGTCGGGGAGGCCGGTCACGCTGCCCGGAAGGCTGATTGGGGCGTGTGGGGGGCGGATCGGGGTGCCGAGGAGATTGGGCGGGGCGCCGGTCGTGGGCGGGGGACTGATCAGGCTGCAGGGGGTGCTGCGGGGTTCGGGGATCACCCTGACCATCCCGATCATCCCGATCGCTCTAACCGCTCCGATCGTTCTGGCCGCTCCGATCGCTCCGGTCGTTCTGATCATCCTGGCCGTTCTGATCACCCTGATCCGGGTTTGGCCGGGGCGGCGATACGGGAGTGGCTGCACCAGATCGAGGTGATCGCCGCCGACGGGTCGCGGGTGCCGTCTGATGTGGAGGCGGCGATGGCGGAGATTGTGGTGTTGGCGCGGGCGATCGATCGGGCCGAAGCCGCGATCGCGGTCC
>NZ_BLAF01000004.1:247259-603290 GCF_009687885.1 Acrocarpospora pleiomorpha | reverse complement strand
GCCCACCCACCGCCAACCGCCCCACCTTCGGCGAACTCCTCAACATCGAGACCGGCGAGACCAGAACCGCCGTCGTCCCCCCAGACACCCATTCCTGGATCTGCGGCCTCACTCGCTGCATGGGCCCCCTCCCCGGAAACCACAACGAGAACGGAGCCACCCAGTCGCGGGACGGCACGGCTCAGCGACGGCTCCCATCCATGGAGACCCAGAGCGCCACCATCGCCCAGGACCGCTTCACCATCCTGCGGGTATACGGGACCGGCCACCGGGTCATGGCCATCGCCCTGGTGGATCTGAAAACCGGCCAGGCCGGCCTCGTGGGCCAGCGCGGCGTGGGGGACGGTCTGGCCCGCCGGGGACTCTCCCACCACACCGACCTGTACTCCTACCGCCTGAACAACAAAATGATCATCGTTGATCTTCGCGCCATCCGCTAGCGCGGCAACGCCCGCTCCAGCGTGACCAGACGCGAGCGGGAGTCGCGTTGCGGTCGCCACCGCCGAGCGGCATGCCTCAAAGCCGCCACGTGGGAGGCGTTCACCGGATTCCTTTCCATCGGAGTGCCGCTCGGAAGACCCAGCGGCTGACGGGGCCCGGCAGGACGGCGTTTGATCATTCCTTGAGAACCCCTTTCCGATACCAGACAGAATTCACCTTCTGTCTGGTATCGGTAGTTTTGTTCCTATTGCTCAGGACGGTGCTTCGATGGGCGCGATCGTCACCAGGTCCTTCACGGCGTGGGCGAGCTTCGCGTCGAGCGTGATGAGGGCGTCGGCCTGGAGCCGGGTCAGTGCGACGTACTCGGCGTCGAGCGTGTCGGGCCAGTCGAGCTCGTCGGCGATCTTCCAGGCGACGTTCTGAAGGACGCGGTCTCCGAGTAGCCGGATCCGTAGCGCGCGTACGTAATTGAGCTGGCGATCGGCGTCCTTCTTGGTCAGCTCACCCTGGCGTACCGCTCGGTAGAGCAGGGACAGCATCTGCGAGCGAAGAAGTGCCGGCGCCAGGAGCCGGTGCTCGTCGGAGATCACGGCCTCATCGCGGGCCAGGTGAAGGGCCACGTCGGGACCGATCACGTACTTGGTCATTGGCGGGCCGGCTCCTCTGTGTCATGGGATGGAGGGCCTGCCTCACAGTACGGGATGTCCTGGCCAAACAGCCCGATTAGCAACTCGTGTTGACTAATCCGGGATTAGTCAACTAGGGTTGCTTACATGCCCGCTGTTGAGATTCCCGTTTCCCAGGAGCCCGCCGATGCGCTGGCGGCCGTTGCGGCGTTGCGGCGCCTGGCCGATCAGATGGAGGACGCCGCCGTCGAGCAGGCGATGCGGGCGGGCTGGAGTTGGCCGCAGGTCGCCGAGGCGCTCGGAGTGACGCGCCAGGCCGTCCACAAGAAGCATGCCAAGCGGCTCATCGCCGCGGGCGTCACGCTGAGGAGGCGCTGACGATGACCGTGTTCCATAAGTATGTCCGTACGCTCATCGAGCAGGGAGGGGACGAGGCCCTGCAGGAGGGGTCGGCGACGATCGAGGCGCGGCATCTCCTGCTGGGGATCGCCGCTCTGGAGGGAACCGGCGCGCACCGGGTTCTGGCCTCGGCCGGGCTCGACCATCAGGCCATCCGCGACGCGCTGGACCGGGAGTTCGAGCACAGTCTGGGCGCGGCCGGAGTGTCGGCGGCGGCCTTCGATCTGCCACGGGCGAGCCCCGATCGGAAACGCCCGACGCATCTGGGGGCGTCGGCCAAGCTCGTGTTCGAACGCAGCTTCAAATACGGGGTGCCCAAGAATCTGCGTCCGGCGCATCTGCTTCTCGGCATCCTGCAGGCGCAGGTCGGCACGGTGCCACGTGCCCTTGCGCTGGCCGGCGTCGACCAGGGTGATCTGATGGCGCGCGTTCTGGAGTCGGTCGCCGTCGAGGACGAGGGGCGACCAGGAGCGGCCAAGGACAATTGACCAGCATGATCAGCGGTTCGCCGTTGCCTGGTGCTGTTCACGCGGGTGATGGTTCTCGCCGTACCGGTGCCAGGAGACGAGGGCGATGCCCTGGCCGACGGCGATGCACGTGGCGGTGACGCCGGTTCGACGCAGGTGGCGGACGCGGGGGCATCGCCACCTGGCGTGACCTCCTGGCGCACCTCGGTCTGACGACGTTACGCGACCTCGAACGCGTCAGCTGAAGCCTCGATATGGCTTCACAGAACTCCCATGCAGAAATTTCCGTGCTGTCGGAGTGCTCCGTCGTGCCCATTGAGCGGATGGTCCGCGGCGGCATTCAAGTGCCTTAGGTGCCCGGTGCGCCATGTCCTGTTGTCGGTGTGCCTCGTTGCCGGGGCGCCAATCACATGAGAGGTGAAGATGGCGATAAGTCAGGAATTAGTGCTGGATGTCGAGGGCTTGCGCATGCGTTACGGCGTGAACGACATCCTGCATGACGTTACCTTCCAGGTCCGTCACGGTGAGGTGCTGGCCCTGCTCGGGCCGAACGGGGCGGGTAAGACGACCACGATCGAGATCCTGGAGGGTTTCCGGATGCGGTCGGCGGGTCGGGTCGCGGTGCTCGGCGTGGATCCGGCGCATGGGGACGAGCGGTGGCGGGCCCGGGTCGGAGTTGTGCTGCAGTCGTGGCGTGACCACGGCAAATGGCGGGTGCGTGAACTGCTCGCGCACCTCGGCGGCTACTACGCCGCCTTCTCCACCGAGGAGATCCCGCGGCCGTGGGACGCCGACGAGCTCATCGAGGCGGTCGGCCTGACCGGTCAGGCGGGCAAGAAGATCAAGACGTTGTCGGGTGGCCAGCGCCGCCGCCTGGATGTGGCGATCGGCTTGGCGGGCCGTCCCGAGCTGCTGTTCCTGGACGAGCCGACCGCGGCCTTCGACCCGCAGGCCCGGCACGAGTTCCACGATCTGGTACGTGGCCTGGCCGGCGCCTACGAGACGACCATCGTGCTCACCACGCACGATCTGGACGAGGCGGAGAAGCTCGCCGACCGCATCATCGTCCTGAACGGCGGGCGGATCATCGCCGACGGCTCGGTGGCCGACCTGGCCCGGCGGATCGTCGGCGCCGACGAGGTGCGCTGGACCTGCGACGGCCAGGGTTTCACCCGCTCGACAACCGATTCGACGGCGTTCGTACGCGGTCTCTTCCAGGAGTACGGCGAGGCGATCGCCGAGCTCGAAGTCCACCGGGCGTCGCTGGAGCAGACCTACCTGGCGCTGGTACGCCAGGCCGAATCCTCGCAGGCACGCGACATTCAGGCACGGGAAGGGGCGGTCCGATGAATCCGGCTGCTGGGGCGATCCGGGCGGGCTGGTCCCGCGGGCTGATCGAGTTGCGGCAATCGTTCACCAACGGCGCGGATCTGTGGGCGCATTTCTTCTGGCCGGCGCTGATGCTGGCCGCCATGTGGTGGCTGCGGGACACGGCGTTCGGGACCAGCGGGCTGCTGCTGGGCACGCTCGCCCTGCCGAGCATTCTGGGGATGAACGTGGCGCTGGGCAGCGTGAGCATGAGCCAGCAGCTGACGGCCGACCGGGAGGACGGGACGCTGCTGCGGGCCAAGGCGACGCCGAACGGGATGCTGGGCTATCTGGTCGGCAAGGTGGTGTCGGTGTCGGGCGGCCTGGTCGCCGATCTGGCGATCCTCGTGATTCCCGGGGCGTTCATCGTTCCCGGGCTGGTGCTGGGCGGCCTGGATTCGTGGCTGACGGTGCTGTGGGTGCTGGCGCTCGGCCTGGTGGCGACGTTGCCGGCCGGCGCGGTGCTGGGGTCGGTGTTCACCAGCGCGCGGAGCCAGGGTCTGATCACGTTGCCGGTGCTCGGCCTGATGGCGATTTCCGGGATCTTCTATCCGATCGCGGCGCTGCCCGGCTGGGTGCAGGTGGTGGCGCAGGTGTTCCCGTTCTACTGGCTCGGCCTGGGCATGCGGTCGGCGCTGCTGCCGGACGGCGCGGTGGCGGTGGAGCTCGGGGAGTCGTGGCGGCACCTGGAGACGGCCGGGGTGCTGGGGGTGTGGGCGGTGCTGGGGCTGCTGGTGGCGCCGGTCGTGCTGCGGCGGATGGCTCGGCGGGAGTCGGGGTCGAGGCTGGCCGAGCGGCGGGAGCGGGCGATGCAGCGGGTGATGTGACCGCGCTCAGATGTGACTGCGCTCAGATGAGGGAGACGAAGGCTTCGGCTTGTTCGTGGCTCATGCCGGTCTCGCCGCGTACGAGAAGGATGGCTTGTTCAATGTCGCCGGCGGCTTTGAGCTCCTGGACGCGGCTGGCGAGGTCGGCGGCGCCGGGGCGGTCGGGTGGCGTGGGCACGAAGCGGCCCGCGGCGATGGCGTCGGTGATGGTTTTGGCCTCCTTGAGGCGGAGGCCGGTTTCCTGGCGGAGGAGGCGGATAGCGTCGATCTTGCGGCCTTCGGCGGCGAGTTCGCGGATGCGGCCTTGGATGTGCTCGGGTACGGGTGGGAGGAATCCGGGTGTGCGCCATGCGAGGGTGGCGCTGGGTCGGCCTCCGGCGCGGGCGGCGAGAACGATGACGCCGGCGATGATCACGATCACGACGAGAATGACGACGAGCTCGATGATTCCGATGCCAAACATGGCTTGATCGTAGTGTTTCCGCGTCCGCCTTGTTGCTCGATAATGAACATTATGTCAAGTAGCACCCTTTTTGGGGGTGGAGGAGCTCCTCCTCCGGTCCCGCGGGCGCGGAACGAGGAGGAGCCGGGCATTGTTGGCGAGAGCCCGTTATGGGACGAGGACGAGCTTGTCCTTGAGTTCGGTGAGCTTCTCGGCGATCTTGATCTTGACGGCTGTGCCCAGTTCCTTGATGAGGTCGGCGATCAGGATCGCGAGCGCGTCGGGCTCCTGATCGCCGGCGGGCAGGATCGGCTTGGGCGGCCGCGGCACTGATGTCGGCGGGACCGGCGGTTTGGGCTTGGGGATCCCGGAGAGGGCCGGAACGGGCGCTTTCACGGCCGGGACGGGCGCCGGCGGCGGGATGGCCGCGGCGTGCGCGGTGGCGGGCAGTGCGGTGCAGACGGCGACCGACAGGGCGAGGAGCGTGCGTTTCATCGTGAACCTTCGCGTTGATCGGGATTGCTGTGGTCAGCGTGGTTCCGATCGCGGCGGGAGGCCCGGCGGCGGGCCGCCGTTTGGGTGATTGTTGATCAAGGGTTGGGGCTGCTCCCCCGGTCACGTGCCGGGCAGCTGGTAATCGAGGGTGAAGGTGTGCGTGCCCTGCTCGTCGACGGCGATCTGGCCTTGTCCGTGGATGCCGGTGAGTTCGCCGGTCCCGGAGGTTTCGACGATGATCCAGGTGAGCCAGGGCCGATCGCCGTCGGCGCCGCCGTTGTGCCGCAGGACGAGTGTGCCTTTCCGGCCGTTGAGTACGCCTTCGAGGTGCTCGATTCCGGTGTACGCGGCGGGCCCGGACGCGGTCGCGACCGTGAGCAGCTCGGTGACGCTGGTGCCGGCGATGTCCCCGTGGAAGGTCTTGGTGAGGCGGTTGCGGCCGATGCTGGCGCCTTCCCGCTCGTCGGTGGCGAGGGTGTCCCAGGCGGTGATCTCGAAGCTTCCGGTTGCGTGCATGCGCCCAGCGTGGCAGAGGTGACTGCCACTTCCTGTCAGGTATCGGGGCCTACTCCCCCGCTCAAGGCGTTCGCGCCGTTTCTTCCGTACGTCGCTGCGGCGCTCACACCCAGGTGATCAGCCGGGACGGGAGGGGGCGCAGGCCCGGCCAGATGGTGGTGGCGTGCTGGTGCATCTTCTGGCAGAGGTGGGCGAAGGCGGGCATGTGGTCGAAGGCGGCGGCCACGGTGAGCCGGTGGGTGAGGCGGTCGCGGGCGGAGACGGCGCCGGTGCGCCGGTTGGGCAGCTGTTCCAGGACGAGGAGGCGGTGGGCGCGGTCGCTGGCGATCAGGGTGGGCGCGGGCGGCCAGGCGCAGGGCGGTGGCCTCGCGGGTGTGCCGCTCCCCCGCGTCCATGTTGTCGAGGCCGGGTTCGGGGCCGCCGATGATCTGTTTGACGATGGCGGGCTGGCCGTGGAGTTCGATGCGCCAGATGTGGGAGCGTGGGCTGCTGCCGAGCCGCTGGGGGTTGGCGGGGGTGCCGAGGGTGTCGTGCAGGGCGGGGGGCCAAGGCATCGGGCATCGGCGGATTGTCGGTCACTGTTCGTAGTCTATGGTCGTCGGCGGGAGGAGGTGCGGGATGGCGGGCATCCCGGAGCGGAAGCTGGAGTTGGTGCGGAAGCTGCTGGCGGTGGCCGAGCATCCGGGCACGGATCCGACCGAGGCGGCCGTGTATCTGGAGAAGGCGTATGCGGTGATGGCCGCGTATGGGATCGAGCAGGCGATGCTGGCCGACGCCGGGGTGGTGGCCGATGAGGTGGGGCAGCTGACGGTCACGGTCGGTAATCCGTACCAGGCGGATCGGCGGGCGCTGCTGGCGGGGGTGGCGGCGGCGTTGCGGTGCCGGGCGATCTACTGGCGGTCGGGGCGGGAGTCGGTGGTGCGGGTGGTGGGGTTCGGGTCGGATCTGGCGGTGGTGGAGCTGCTGTTCACGTCGTTGTGCCTGCAGATGGGGTCGGGGGTGTTGCGGGTGCGGGCGCCGGAGGGGCTGGCGACGGTGAGTTTCCGGAAGAGCTGGATGGCGGGGTTCGTGCATCGGGTGTGCGAACGGCTGGGTGAGGCGGAGCGCCGGGCGGCCGCCGACAGCGCGGCGAGCGCGCCGGGCGGCCGGTCGGCGGAGCTGGTTCTGGTGGATCGGCGGGCGCAGGTGAGCCGGGTGTATGAGGAGATGTTCCCGCGGGTGCGGCGTGGGGCGCGGCGGCGGTTGCGGGATTGGTCGGGCTGGGAGGACGGGCGGGCCGCGGGCGACCAAGCGGATTTGGAGGCCCCCCGCGTGGGTTCCCAGCGACGGCCGGGGTTGATTGGGCCGGAGACGGGGTGACCAAAGGGGCGTCGGTGCTTGGTTGCCGCCTCGCCGGTGCCCGGATGGGTGGTCAGGGCTGGAATGGGGTGACGGCGGTGACCGCGGTGACGGGGATGGGGCCGTAGATGTGCGGGAAGGTTTCGTCGCTGCCGGCGGGGGTTTCGTGTTTGACGGGGCAGCCGAGGAGGTCTTCCTGGATGTGGAGGAGAAGCAGCGGTTCGGTGACGGTCGTGTAGTAGCGGGCGGCGACGCCCTGAGCCTGGGCGAGATCGGCGGAGGCGTGGATGAAGCCTTCCTGTTCGAGGGTGCGGCCGAGGGTGGAGACACGGTAGTGGCCGCTGGCCTGAGCGTGCGCCCAGTCGGAGGCGAGGGCCAGGTGGAGGATCATGGCGTGGACTTTAGCGTGCGGTCCGCAGTGCGGAATGACGGAGGGGTGCTCGCGCCGTACCAGGCATAGACCTGGGTGCGTCTCCTCGTTCCCGTGCACCGCCCGATCCTCCCGCGTATGGCCCGCGAGCCCCAACCCGCCCTTCCAATGTGCGCTCAGCCCGCCAGGCCGCGATGTCCTCGACGACCTGCTCGTACGATGTTCGGCCGCCTGTGGCTAGTGGCCCTTCAAGGCGCGGCCGCGCATGGAGAGGGCGAGTAGTGCGGTGATCAGATAGATCATGGCGCCGCCCCAGAGTGCGTCCCAGGCGGCTCCGAAGGCGCCTTCGCGGGCGAGGATGAGCTGGACCGGGTACATCAGGAAGGTCGAGCCGGCGGCTGGGTAGAGCGCGAAGCGCCATGGGTGCTGGAGTGACCAGCGGCGGGTCTGCTGGGTGATTTGGTCCCCTCGGTCCGGCTTGGAGATCGCCCCGATTCCCGAGATCAGGGAGAACAGGGTGATGCCCACGTAGAGCGCTCCGCTCAGGTCGGCCGACCCGGTGGCCAGGCCCAGCAGCAGGCTGGTCGTGGTGACGGCGGCCGCGGCCGCGGCCGCGGTCTTCCAGGGAGCGCCGCGAAGCGCGGCGCCCGCCAGCAGTGTCTCCTCGCGTCGGGTGGGTTCGTTCATGCCTTCAGCCTGTTTCCCCGCTCTCTTTCGTCGCATCGGGGAAGTCCCTGAGCGGCCCCTGACCCTGCTCGTGCTTTACCATCCGGATGGTAAAGTTCGATGCATGACGACAGACACGAAGCGGCGGGTTCTGGACGGCGCGCTCGAGCTGCTCCGCGCGGAAGGAGGCGGGTCGATCACTTTGGACGCCACGGCCAAGCAGGTCGGGCTGACCAAGCCCGGGCTGATGTACCACTTCCCGACGAAGGAGGCGCTGATGCTCGCCGTCGTCGACCATGTGGCCGCCCGGTGGGACGAGCTCCTGCTCGACCATTTGGGGCAACCGGTGGAGACGGCCTCGCCGTACCAGCGGATCCGGGCCTACGTCGAGGTGGCGCTGACCGGGGAGTTCGATCGCGCGGACTTCGCCATCTTCTTCGACGCCCTGTACCGCGACGCCCTCACCGAGGCCTGGGTGCGCCATTTCGAGCCGTGGCTGGACTTGCCCGACGACCTTCCGGGGCCGGCCCGGGGCAGGCTCACGGCCGCGCGGCTCCTGGCCGACGGCTACTGGATGGCCTCCGCGACCGACGTTTTCCCCGTCCCGGCACAGGACCGCGCGCACCTGCTGGCGGTTACCGAAGAGCTCCTGAAGGTCGAGACCGCCTCATGAGGAAATGGCTGCTGCTGCTCGCCGCGATCCTGCTCGAAGTCACCGCCACGCTTTCGCTGCGCGCGGCCCTCGATCACGCGGCCTGGTTCGCCGTCGTGGCGGTCGGCTACATCGCCGCGTTCGTCGCGCTGTCCTTTCTGCTGCGCCTGGGGATGGGCATCGGCGTCGCGTACGGCATCTGGGGTGCCTCCGGTGTCGCCCTCACCGCCGTCCTGGCGACGGTCATCTTCGGCGACCCGCTCACCGCGACGACGGGCCTCGGCATCGTCCTGGTCATCGGCGGCGTCCTGTGCGTCGAACTCGGCTCCCAGGCCGCGCACGCCCGCGAGGAAGGAGCCACCTCATGACCTTGGTCTTCCTGGCGGGCGCGATTCTCTCCGAGGTCAGCGCCACCTTGTCGCTGCGGATGGCCGCGCAGCGCGAGGGCGCGAAGAAGTGGTTCATCGTCGTGGTCGCCGGCTATCTGGCCGCTTTCGTCTTCCTCACCCTGGCCCTGGACGGCGGGCTGGCCCTGGGCATCGCCTACGGCATCTGGGCCGCCTCCGGAGTCGCCCTGACCGCGCTCGCCTCCCGGATCCTGTTCCACGAGCCTCTCACCAGGGTCATGGGTTTCGGCATCGGCCTCATCGTCACCGGCGTCCTGCTCATCGAACTCGGAGCCGCCCACTGACGGCGCCGTATTCGGCTAGGTCGTCGTGGGCGCCTCGGAGGCGCGGAGGGCGTTGAGGGCTCGGGTGAGGGTGTCGTAGGCGGCTGTTCCCGAGCGGGCTTCGACGGTGGTTTCGACCCAGAGGCCGGACAGCAGGGTGGCCAGGAAGCGGACGTCGCCGAGGGCGTGCGGGTAACGGTCCCGGCGCAGGGCGACGGCGAGGGCGGCGTCGCAGCCGTCGGTCCAGGTACGGGCGATGGCCTGGAGAACGGGGTCGCGCCCGGCGTGGACGTAGAGCTCCCACAGGCCGAGCTGGCGGGCGCGGTCCTGTTCGACCAGGGCGGTGAGCCGGTCCACGAGCGAGCCGGGACTGTCGAGGATGGCGCCGATGGCGGCGAGTTCGCGCTCGACGAGCCGGGTGAAGGCGTGCGCGACGAGCTGGTCGCGGGAGTCGAAGTAGTAGGTGGTCGCGGCGAGAGGAACACCGGCCTGGTGGGCGACCGCGCGATGGGTGACGGCGGAAAATCCCCCGTCTTCCAGAAGAGCGACGGCGGCGTCCAGCAGGGCGCCGCGCCGCGCCTGGGCACGCCTCTGGGTGGCCTTCCCGGCCGCCTGCCGGCCGGTGGCAGCTTCGCCGGCCCTCTCCCCCGCCGGTACGGAATGCCCGTGGCTGGTCAATGGGATCCGCTGAGGTTGATGAGGACGACGCCGCCGATGATGAGCAGGATTCCACCGGCTTTGGCGAGGTTCATGGATTCATCGAGGAACAAAGTGCCGATGGCGGCGACGGCGGCCGTGCCGATGCCGGCCCAGACCGCGTACGCGACACCGACGGGCATCTGCAGCTTGAGCGCCTGCGACAGCAGAACAAAAGAGGCGACGTAGCCGATGACAACGACCACAGCCCAGCCCTTGTGGGCAAACCCGTCACTGAGCTTGAGCGCGGTAGTGGCCAGGACCTCGGATACGATCGCGAAGCCCAGCAGGATCCACGCCATGACATCTCCTCAAAACGGCACGCTTGTCCCAGTTTAGCCGAGCGGACAGGCCAACCCGCCGCTCATACGCCGCCAATCGCGCCGGCGCCGAGCAGCGCCTTGACGTCGCCGCAGAACGCCGGCCATGGGGCCACTTGGAATGGCTCGCGGGTCACCCTGAATATCCGGCTGACCCGCTGGTTCGCGACGGGCCGGATGATCGGCGGAGGTCAGGCGAGGTTGTCGCGCATGCGGTTGAGCATGGCCAGGAGTTGGGTGATCTCGGCGGTGGTGAAGCCGCGCAGTAGGCGGGTGTTGGCGCGGCCGAAGCTGGGGGCGATCTTGGGGAGGAGGGCGCGGCCTTCGGGGGTGAGTTCGATGACGATGGAGCGGCGGTCGGCGGGGTTGCGTTGGCGGCGGATGAGGTTCTTGGTTTCGAGGCGGTCCAGCAGGCGGGTCATGCCGGCGGTGTCGGTGCCGAGGAGGGCGGCGAGGCGGTTGGGGGTGTTGCCGCTGGCGTGCATGAGGAGGGCGGCCTGCTGGGAGGTGACGTCGAAGGGGGCGAGGTCGTCGTCTAGGGCGGTGCGCAGGTCGCGGGCGACCTGGGTGAGCTGGGCGCCGCCCGCGAGGATGAGGTCGAACGGGGGTGCGGGGTCGGGGGTGGCGTCCATGGTCGTCATGGTAGCTGCCCCCAAATTAACTGCTCCGACATTTGCTGCCGTGACAGCTAAGTGCTAGCTTCGCGGCCATGAACGATGCCCCCCACGTCCTGGTGGCCGGTGCCGGGATCGGCGGCCTGTGCCTGGCTCAGGGACTGCGCCGGGCCGGTGTCGGCGTGACCGTCTTCGAAGCCGACCCGTCCCCCGCCCGCCGCGGCCAGGGCTACCGGATCACCCTCAAATCCGCGGGCGTGCAGGCGCTGCGCTCCTGCCTTCCCCCCGACCTGTACGCGCTGTGCCTGGCCACCTCGATCCGCCCCGCCACCACGATGACCTTCACCGACGAGCGGCTGACACCCCGGTTCAGCAAGCCCATCCCGGCGCTGCCGCCGGAGGAACACCTGGGCGTCAACCGGCTGACCCTCCGCGAGATCCTGCTGTCCGGCCTCGGCGGCGACGTGCGTTTCGGCGCGGCCTTCGAGTCCTTCGACCGCACCGCCGACGGCCGCGTCCTGGCCCGCTTCGCCGACGGCTCCACCGCCACCGGGGATCTCCTGGTGGGCGCGGACGGCACCGGCTCGGCGGTGCGGCGGATCATCGCGCCGCACGCGGAACTGGAGGATCTCGGCGGTTCCGTGTACGGCCGGACCACGATCTCCCCCGACCTGCTCGGCTGGCTGCCCGAGGTGCTGCTGGACAGCTTCAACCGGGTCACCGGCCTGGTGGGCGCGATGTCGGTGGCCACCTGCCGCCGGCACACTCCGGCGGCGGGCCCCGCCCTGACCGGCATTCCCGATTATCTGGCCTGGACGGTCGACGGCTGGCCGGACGGACCGCCCGCCGGCGCCGGTCCCGAGGAACTGCACCGGCTGGCCGCCGAGATGATCGGCGGCTGGCACCCGGCGGTCCGCCGCATCGTGGCGGAGGCCGAAGTGCCGGCCACGTTCGCGGTGCGCCTGCGATCGGCGCTGCCCTTCCCGCCGTGGCAGGCCCCGGGCGTGACCCTGCTCGGCGACGCGGCCCACACGATGTCACCGGGCCGCGGCGAGGGCGCGAACATCGCGTTGAAGGACGCCGCCCTGCTGGCGGCCGAGATCGCGGCCGCAGGCACCGGCGGCCTGGCCGCGGCGGTGGCGCGGTACGAACGGGAGATGTTCGCCTACGCCTTCGAGGCGGTCGCCGCCTCCCGCAACCACCCATTCGCTCCCTGGCGCCGGTAACGCGCACCACCACTGGCGCGAGCATTTCGCCGTAGGACCTTGTTCGACTGGACGAGCAGGTCAACGTTGGGCCGGACGCGGGTGCGGTAAGGGTGAGCAGGGCGCCCGCTCGTGTGCGGATCGTCATGCGGGGTGGTGCCTTCGAAGATCGGCCTCCGCGAGTAGGGGCGTTCGATCCCGTTCCGCCCGGGGTTGCGGGAACGGGTGGCGGACGTGGTCGAATGCGTGTTCTACTGATCTCTATGCCATGGGATGCTCTCCCCCTGCTGGACGGGGGCCCGCAGCGGCCGCGGATCGAGCGGCAGGCGGTGACCCGGGAGTTCGGCGGTCTGACCTGCTACGAGGTGGCGGCGCGGGTGGCGCTGGAGCGGGTTCCGGCGGCGATGGAGCTGCCGTTCGGGTGGGCGGCCAGCCCTTACCGGGGCTGCCAGGCGGGGTGCCGGTACTGCGCGGCCCGGCGCGGGCACCGCTATCTCGGCCTGGACGCGGGCGACGATTTCGACTCGCGGGTCGTGGTGAAGACGAATCTGGCCGATCGGCTGCGCCGGGAGCTGGCCTCGCCGCGCTGGCAGGGCGAGCCGGTGGCGCTGGGGCTGACCGGGGACTGCTACCAGCCCGCGGAGGAGACCTACCGGCTGATGCCGCAGATCATCCGGGCGCTGGCCGAGGCGGGCAATCCGTTCACGGTGCTGACCAAGAGCCCGCTCATCCTGCGGGACGCGCCGGAGCTGCGGGAGGCGGGCAAGCTCACCCGGGCGCGGGCGGCGGTGTCGGTCGGTTTCGTGGACGAGAAGATCCGGCGCGGTCTCGAGCCGGGCGCGGCGGGGGCGCAGCGGCGGCTGGAGGTGTGCGCGGCGCTCAACGACGATGGGGTGCCGTGCGAGGTGCTGATGGCGCCGATCCTGCCGTTGATCACCGATTCGTCCGACCATCTGCGGGCCACGGTCCGGCGGGCGGCCGAGGCCGGGGCGGTCGCGGTCACGCCGGTGGTGCTGCGGCTGCCGCCGGGGGCGCGGGAGTGGTTCATGGCGTGGCTGGAGCGCGAGCATCCCGGCCTGGTCCCCCGCTACGCCGCCCTGTACGGCAAGTCGCCCACCGCGCCGCCGGAGTACCGTGCGGGCATCGCGGCGCAGGTGGCGGTGCTGGCGGAGACGTACGGAATCGGGCGTTCCGCCCGCGGGTGGAAGCGGCGCCGCTCCCCCGCCCGCCAGCTGTCGCTGGTGTGAGCCGGGCTCGTGGCGGGCCCTCAAGCCCCGCCCTGTACGGTTAAAGCATGTTCAACCGTAAGCCCATCGAGGAGCGTATCGCCGAGCGCGTCGCCAAGCGGCCGCCGCTGAAGGAGGGCAAGCACTTCGAGCACAAGCCCGCCCTCATCGTCTTCCTGATCGTGATCGGCCTGGTGGTCGTGAAGTTCATCGGCGCGTTCCTGCTGATGAAACTAGGCGTTCACTAGCCCTGCGAGACTTCGGAGTCGGCGGCTTCGTCCTTCAGGGCGCTGCCGCTCTTCCATTTGGCGTACGACATCTGCCAGAAGCCCCACCCGTTGTTCCACTCCAGTTCCCGGTCGGTGCCCACGACGGTGACCACGTCGCCGCGGTGGAAGTTGTCGTAGAACCACTTGGCCTGGTTGGGGTGGGCGTTGATGCAGCCGTGGCTGACGTTGGCGCGGCCCTGGGAGCCGACCGACCAGGGGGCGGAGTGCACGTACTCGCCGCTGTTGGAGATGCGGACAGCGTGGTTGACGATCTCCTTGTAGTAGCCGGGGTCGCCTTCCTTCTTGCCCGGGGAGATCATGGTCTCGGGGTTGTGCTTGGACATGGTCAGGTGCACGCCGCTGGTGGTGGTGTACTCGCGGGTGGTGGCCTTGCCGGCGCTGATCTTCATGGTCTGGACGACCTTGCCGTCCTTCTTGACGACCATCATGTGGGTCTTGGTGTTGACCACGCTGACCAGGCGGGCGCCGATCTTGATGGTGTGGGTGAAGGACTTGGTGCCGTACATGTCGGGGCCGCCGCGGATGCCGGTGAGGTCGGCGGTGAAGGTGACCTTCTGGTGGGCGGGCCAGTATTTGGCGGGCCGGTAGATGACCAGGCGGTCGCTGATCCAGCGCCAGGCGCCTTCGGCGGGCTTCTGGGCGTCGACCTTGAGGGCGGCCTCGACGGCGGCCTTGTTGGTGACGGCCTGGTTGAAGGTGACCATGATGGGCATGCCGACGCCGACGGTCTCGCCCTTGATGCCGGGGGTCACGTCGGCGACGGCCAGCTCGGCCTTGGGTTTGAGGGTGGTGAACTCGCTGGTCGCGGTGGTGGGGCCGCCCTCACCGGTGGCCTTGGCCGACACGGTGTAGGTGCTGGAGGGCCGCAGCGGCTTGTTGGAGGTCCACTTGGTCCGGTCGGCGTCGAATTCGCCTTCGATGTTCTCGCCGGCCGATTCGACGAGGACTTCCTCCAGGGCGCCGCCTTCGGAGGTGACGACGACGTTCTTGTCGGGTCTGACCCGGTTGGTGCCTTCGGCGGGGACGATCGTGATCGCCGGCGCGGGGATCGATGGCTTCTCGGTCGCCTCGGTCACGCCGCCGCCGCCGAGCAGGCCGCCGCCGGACCCGCTGGTGCATGCCGAAAGCAGCACCGTCATCGTTACGGCGATCGTGGCGATCGCGCCGACCGGCCAGGTGCCGCGCGTCTTCCTGTTCAGCACAACCTCTCCCCCACGGTGGCAAAGCGCACCCAAAGACACTATTAGGGCTGGCCGCACGTGTCCGCATCTTTCTGGAGAGTTAGCTCACATTTTGGTAGCGAAACCAGGTGAATTCGGCGCCCTGAAGAGTAAAGTCCGCGCCTGCCGTTTTGATTCCCGCTTGACGGTCCGGGTTAGAGGTCCAGGCGGTGGGTGAGGCCGGTGTGGCGGCGGCCGGCGCCGCGGGTGCGCACGGCCTGGCCGAGGGCGCGGCGGGAGCCGACGATGACGACCAGGCGTTTGGCGCGGGTGATGGCGGTGTAGAGGAGGTTGCGCTGCAGCATCATCCAGGCGCTGGTGGCCAGCGGGATGACCACGGCGGGGTATTCGCTGCCCTGGGAGCGGTGGATGGAGACGGCGTAGGCGTGGGCCAGCTCGTCCAGCTCGTCGAAGGCGTAGTCGACGTTCTCGTCCTCGTCGGTCAGGACGGTTAGCCGGTTCTCCTCGGGGGTGATGCCGGTGACGACGCCGACGGTGCCGTTGAAGACCCCGGCCGCGCCCTTGTCGTAGTTGTTGCGCAGCTGGGTGACCTTGTCGCCGATGCGGAAGACGCGGCCGCCGTAGCGGCGTTCCGGCATGCCCTCGCGGGCGGGGGTGAGGGCTTCCTGCAGGGCCAGGTTGAGGGCGCCCGCGCCGGCGGCGCCGCGGTGCATGGGGGCCAGGACCTGGACGTCGCGGCGCGGGTTGAGGCCGAACTTGGCGGGGATGCGGCGGGCGGCCACGTCCACGGTCAGCGCGGCGATCTCCTCCGGTTCCTCGCAGGGGAACAGGAAGAAGTCGCGGAACTCGCGGACCAGCGGGGACTGGCCGTTGTTGACGCGGTGGGCGTTGACCACGACGCCGGACTCGGCGGCCTGGCGGAAGATCTGGGTGAGCCGCACCCGGGGCACGCCGGGGGCGGCGAGCAGGTCGCGCAGGACCTCGCCGGCGCCGACGGAGGGGAGCTGGTCGACGTCGCCGACGAACAGCAGGTGCGCGCCGGGGGCGACGGCCTTGGCGAGCTTGTTGGCCAGCAGCAGGTCGAGCATGGAGGCCTCGTCGACGACGACCAGGTCGGCGTCCAGGGGGTTGTCGCGGTCGAAGGTGGCCTCGCCGCCGGGGCGCAGCTGCAGCAGCCGGTGCACGGTGGTGGCCTCGTGGCCGGTCAGCTCGGATAGGCGTTTGGCGGCGCGGCCGGTGGGGG
Source organism: Acrocarpospora pleiomorpha (assembly GCF_009687885.1). GTDB lineage: Bacteria > Actinomycetota > Actinomycetes > Streptosporangiales > Streptosporangiaceae > Acrocarpospora > Acrocarpospora pleiomorpha. The sequence continues at coordinate 587,238 of NZ_BLAF01000004.1, read as the reverse complement.
CGGCCAGGATGACCTTGGCGCGTTTGGCGCGGGCGAGTTCGACGATGGAGCGGACGGTGAAGCTCTTGCCGCAGCCGGGGCCGCCGGTGAGGACGGCGACCTTCTCGGTGAGCGCCAGCCGAACGGCCTGGTCCTGCTCGGCGGCCAGGTCGGCGCCGGTGCGGGTTTTGAGCCAGGTCAGGGCGGCCGGCCAGTCGACGTCGGCGAAGGCGCGGAGGCGGTCGCCCGAGGTGGTGAGCAGGCCGCGCAGGGTGGCGGTGAGGGACTGCTCGGCGCGGTGGAAGGGCACCAGGTAGACGGCCGGGACGGTGCCGTCCCCGGCGGGGACGTCCTCGCGGACGACGCCTTCGGCGGCCGCGAGTTCCTCCAGGCAGGTGGCGACCAGGTCGGCGGGCACGTCGAGGATTTTGACGGCGTCGGCGACGAGGTTGGGGGCGGGCAGGAAGCAGTGGCCGTCGTCGGCGGCCTGGGAGAGGGTGTAGCGCAGGCCGGCTTTGACGCGTTGCGGGCTGTCGTGGGGGATGCCGACGGCCTGGGCGATGGTGTCGGCGGTCTTGAAGCCGATCCCCCAGACCTCGTCGGCCAGGCGGTAGGGCTCGGTGCGGACGACGGTGATGGACTGCTCGCCGTACTGCTTGAAGATGCGCACGGCGATGGAGGTGGAGACGCCGACGCCCTGCAGGAAGATCATCACCTCTTTGATGATCTTCTGTTCCTCCCAGGCGGCGCCGATCATCTTGGTGCGTTTGGGGCCCAGGCCCGGGACCTCGACCAGGCGGGCGGGTTCCTCCTCGATGACGCGCAGGGTGTCGGCGCCGAAGTGGCCGACGATGCGTTCGGCCATTTTCGGGCCGATGCCCTTGATCAGGCCGGAGCCGAGGTAGCGCTGGATGCCCTGGACGGTGGCGGGCAGCACGGTGGTGTAGGACCACACCTCGAACTGGCGGCCGTAGCGGGGGTGGGAGGTCCAGCGGCCGGTCAGGCGCAGCGACTCCCCCGGCTGCGCGCCGAGCAGCGGCCCCACCACGGTGAGCAGCTCGGCGCCGGAGCGTTCGGTGGCGACCCTGGCGATGGTGTAGCCGGTCTCCTCGTTGGCGTAGGTGACGCGTTCCAGCACCGCGTCGAGACTGGCGCCTTCCATGGCTGTGAGCGTAGCGGTTTCCGCGTGATCGGCTGGCGGGGGCGGGCGCGACGGTGTACGACGGAGGCACCTACCGACGGGGAGTCGATCATGAGCGTGAAAGTGACCATCGAACCGGTACGACGGCCCGGGCTGCGGGCCGAGCAGGTGCGCGAGCTGGCGCGCGGCCACGCCCAGGTGCGGGGGCACCTGGAGCAGGTCGAAGAGCTGATCGCCGGCGACGCGGCGGCCCTCGGCCACGACCCGGGGCCAGGCGCGGCCTTCCGGGCGCACGTGTTCGACCCGGTCGGCAACCGCGCCGTGGAGCTGCGCGGCACCCTGGACCGGCTCGACGAGGTCGAGGTGCGGCCCAGCGCCGTCCGGCCCCGCCCGCAGCCCGGCGAGCTCGCGGCCGCGGCGGAGATCCTGCGCGGCGACCCGCGCTTCCCGTCCGGCGAGGACGTGGTCATCTACGAGCCGATGCCGCCGCTGGCGGATCTGGAGCGGCCCGACGGGAGCCTGGTGCGGCGGCCCACGCTGGGCGTCTACAACCCGGCGGGCGGGCCCCGCCACCAGATCGTCGCCGTCGACCTGGCCGCCCACGAGGTGGACTGGCATCCGGCCGACGTGGCCGCCCACACCGACGACGACTGCGAGAAGCACCTGCCCGAAGGGGTCGGTTCGCTCGTCGACCGGGGCGGCCCCGACCAGGTGCGGGTCCGCGTGGTCCGCGACGGCGTCGAGTTATGGAACCTGGTGGTGGTGCGCCCGCGCGCCTCCCAGCCCGCCCCCGACGGCGCCGGCGTCGAGCTGCTGAACGTCCGCTACCGGGGCAAGCTGGTCCTGCGGCAGGCGCACATGCCGGTCCTGAACGTCCTGTACGGCGACGGCGAGACCAACTTCCGCGACTGGGCCAACCAGGAGACGGTGTTCAAGGCCACCGGCGAGGACCCGGCCGGATGGGGCTGGCGGCTGTGCTCCGCGCCGCCGCAGACCATCCTGGAACGCCCCGAGGACGACCGCGGCGACTTCCAGGGCGTCGCGTTCCACCACGACGGCGAGGAGTTACGCATCGTCAGCGAGCTGCAGGCCGGCTGGTACCGGTACGTGTCGGACTGGCGGCTGGCCGACGACGGCACCATCCGCCCCCGGTTCGGTTTCGCCGGCACCAAGGACCCGATGACCTGCAACCGGCACCAGCACCACGCGTACTGGCGGCTCGACTTCGACCTGGACGGGGCCGCCAACGACACCGTCGAGCAGCTGCAGGACGGCGGCGGCATCGTCCTGGACAGCGTCCCCATCAAGCGGGAGACCTCGCGGCGGCGGCGCGGCACGATCAAGGCCTGGCAGGTGCTGGACAAGAAGACCCGCCGTGGCTACCAGATCTGGCCGGGCGAGCACGACTCCAGCTCCGACTCCTACGGCGTCGCCGACGCCTGGTTCCTGCGCCACCGCGCCACCGAACTGCACGACGGCGGCCACATGGGCCGCCCCTCCGACAGCAAAACCCATCTCAACCGATTCCTGGACGGGGAGGACATCGACGGCGCCAACCTGGTCGTCTGGTACGCCGGTCATTTCCTGCACGACCAGGCCGCGCCGGAACCCCATCAGGGACACATCGTGGGCCCCGACCTGATCCCGGTGCGGGAGGACTAGCCTGTCGCCCATGGTTCTCGAAAGCACGGGCCGCGCCCTGCTCCACCGGCTGGCCGCGGAACAGGCCGAGTGCCGGGTTCCCTCGCTGGTCGCCGCCCTGGTCCGGGGCGGCGAGACCGTGTGGTTCGGGGCGCGCGGCCGCGTCGCCGGCGCGCCCCCGACACCCGGGACGCGGTACCGGCTGGGGTCGATCACCAAGAGCATGGTGGCGGTGCTGGTGCTGCGGCTGCGCGACGAGGGCGAGCTGGACCTGCTCGACCCCCTGGACAAGCACGTTCCCGGCACGCCGGTCGGGGACCTCACGCTGGCGCAGCTGCTGTCCCACACCGGCGGGCTGACCGCCGAGCCGCCCGGCGAGTGGTGGGAGCGCACCCCGGGCGCGCCCGCCGCCGGTCTGCTCGGCGATCTCGGGCCCGAGATCGCCCGCCACCGTCCCGGGCGGCGCTTCCACTACTCCAATGTCGGGTACGGGCTGCTGGGCGAGCTGGTGGCCCGCAAACGCGGCATGGGGTGGGCGCGGGCCGTGCGCGAGGAGATCCTGGAGCCGCTCGGGATGGGGGCGGTGACCGAGCGCGCCGAGCCGCCGCACGCGCAGGGATTGGCCGTGCACCCGTGGGCGGACGTGCTGCTGCCGGAACCCGAGCACGACGCCGGCGGGATGGCCCCCGCCGGGCAGCTGTGGAGCGGGGCCGCCGACCTGGCCCGGTGGGCGGCCTTCCTGGCCGGAGACGGCGGCGGCGTGCTGCGGGCGAGCACCCTGGCGGAGATGCGCGAGCCGGCCGCCGTGGAGGACGGCCCCTCCTGGGAACGTGGGTACGGCCTGGGCCTGCAGCTGACTCGCCACGGCGGCCGGATGCTGGCCGGGCACACCGGGTCGATGCCCGGCTTCCTGGCCACGGTGTGGAGCGACCCGGCCGACGGGGTCGGCGTGCTGTTCCTGGCCAACACCACCTCGGGTGTGCGCGGGCGGCTGGTGTTCGACCTGCTGGACATCCTGGCCGAGCACGAGCCGCCGCTGCCCGCCGAATGGGAACCGGCCGCCGCCGATGAGGACCTGCTCGCTTTGACCGGGCCCTGGTACTGGGGGCCGACCGCGTACGCGCTGCGGCTGCTCCCCCGGCGCGGCCTGTCCCTGACGCCGCTCGGGGCGGTCGGGCGGGCGTCCCGGTTCGCCGCCCAGGCGGACGGGAGCTGGCTCGGGCTGGACGGGTATTACGCGGGTGAGACGCTGCGGGTAGAACGTCATCCCGGGGGTGTGCATATTTCCCTCAACACGTTCATCTTCAGCCGCGAACCCTACGATCCATCTGCCCCGATTCCTGGGGGTGTGGACCCAGAAGGATGGCGATGACCGTTTGTGTTTGGTCGCTCGCGGAGCGCAGCGGCCGATAGGTTTGGGGCGTCGGAAACCCCCCAAGCAGGAGGTCGAAGTGCCCACCCTCGAAGACCGTGTGACCGTTCTCGAAGAGGAGTTCCGCAAGATGCGCGAGAAGGAACCACAGGCGGAGGAGACTCACGCCGTCGCCGATCTCGCCAATCGGAGCTCGGCGGCGGCGCACGCCAGCCTGGACGAGGCAGCTAGGCGTCTGAAGATGATGCATCATGAGATGAACAAGCAGTTCACCAAGGCCGACAGCAGGATGGACACCCTCACCTGGCTGTTCGGTGATGCCGACAACAAGCTCAGCCAGCACAGCGACCGCCTGGGCGAGATTGAGGAGACGCAGCGGGACCACACTGCGCGCCTCGGACGACTCGAAACTGTCCAGGAAGAGCACGGCGAACGCCTCGGACGGGTTGAAGAGACGCAGAAGGACCACACTTCGCGCCTGGAGCGGGTCGAAGGTAACCAGATCGCGGCCAACAAGATGCTGCAGGAGATCCTCGACGAGATCCGGAACAAGTGACCGGAATTAGTCACCCAGAGTAGATCGACTGCCCGTCACCCGCCTGGCGGGCAGGCAACCAGAAGACGATCCTCGGCAAGATCAAGACGGGCGACCGCAGCCGGTCGCCCGCGGTAAAGCACCTGTCCCGTCACCCGCCTGGCGGGACAGCTTCGATCATGGGCGAGGGGCCCGCGCTGGTCCGGTACAACTGCTCCTTCGGGATCAATCCGGCCATCAGGCCACCTTGGAAGAGCACTGTCTGCGCTTTACCGGGCACGACGCTCAGGACGAGATCCGGATGGCAGGACTGGATGATCATCCGTTCCTCCCGCTCTCCCTGTTCTGGCCCGAATTGGCCGTGGAATTCCCGCATTCCGTCATCCGCGCCTTCGCCGCGGTGGCTGTCACCGGAGCCCGTACCGGGGGCGTTAACGGCCCTGAAATCCCATGACTCCCCACATGTACCCACTTGTCGGCATTTGACCCTTTTGGGTGATTCGTCTACCTTCGATGGAACCCGGGGCACCGGGACGTCAAACCAGGTCAAGGATGCCCCACAACACAATCGAACGGCCGTTCCGCTCCTGGGACGGCCCGACCGTCGAGTCCGCTCACGCGGAGCCGGGGAACCATCGAGGGCCGGGATCACTCTCCCGACACGAAAGCACCAAATCCCAGCCCTCTCGGGGTGAATCGGCCTGCACCCGCAGGCCGTAGGGCGACTTCCACGCCCGAATCCGTCAGCTAACCCGGTAGGCGGCATGGAAGCAAGGGAGCAAGACCCCACATGCGAGCCCCCAATTCTCACGTGCGCGTCACCCTGGCCACCACTCTCCTCGCCGGTGTGGTGCTGACCGGAACCACCGCGGCCATGGGCACCGCCCACGCCGACACCCACGCGGCGGACGCCGCGGACTTCCACCCGGACGCCAGCCCGCTGCTCAAGATCGCCCAGAAGCTGCCCAGAGTCAGCTCCGAGCAGGTGCTGCGCCTGGCGCAGAGCCAGGTCGGCGTCAGCGAGAACTACTACGGCGGTGGCACCAAGTTCCACCAGTGGTACATGAACTCCCCCCGTGCCCAGCAGACCGTCGCCCGCGACGGCGGCTCGGTGTACGCCTACCGCAACGCCGCCTGGTGCGACATGTTCGTCTCCTGGGTCGGCGACCAGCTCGGCATCCGCCCCACCATGGGCTGGGACGCCTACACCGTCTCCCACGCCGACTGGTTCAAGCAGAACAAGCGCTGGGGCACCACCCCGACCCCCGGCGCGGTCGTCTTCTTCGGCTGGGACGGCGGCAAGAACCTCCACAACATCGACCACGTCGGCTTCGTCATCAAGGACAACGGCGACGGCACCATCAAGACCGTCGAGGGCAACACCGGCAACGGCAAGGTGGAGATCCGCACCCGCCCCACCGCCGAGGTCGTCGGCTACGGCTACCCCGTCTACGCCGAGCAACTGCCCGCCTGACACCGATCAGAGCCGGCTGCCCGGCCACCGGGTAACGCTGCGCCCGCGGACACGCGCCATACCTGGCCCATCCCCTAGCGGTATGGCGGCCGTCCACCGGCCGGGCAGCTTCCCCCGGCCCCGCGCGGAAATCCTCCCGTCCGCGCGGGGCCGTGCCAATAAATGGATTCAGCGTAATTCGACCAGGCGGGCCAGCTCGTCCAGGGGGAGCTCGCTCAGCGCGGCCTCTCCGGCGGCGAGCACGGCGTCGGCCAGGGCGCGCTTGGTTCGCAGCAGGTCGGCGATGCGGTCCTCGACGGTGCCCTCGGCGATGAGCCGGTGCACCTGGACGGGGCGGGTCTGCCCGATCCGGTAGGCGCGGTCGGTGGCCTGCTCCTCCACGGCGGGGTTCCACCAGCGGTCGAAGTGCACGACATGGTCGGCCCGGGTGAGGTTCAGGCCGGTCCCGGCGGCTTTCAGCGACAGCAGGAAGACCGGGGCCTCGCCGTCCTGGAAACGGCGGACCATGTCCTCGCGGCGCGCGACGGGGGTGCCGCCGTGCAGCAGCTGGGTGGTTACGCCGCGGGCCGCCAGGTGGCGCTCGAGCAGGCGGGCCATCGCGACGTACTGGGTGAAGACCAGGGCGGCGCCGTCCTCGGCGAGGATGGTGTCCAGCAGTTCGTCCAGGAGCTGGAGTTTGCCGGAGCGGCCGGCCAGGCGGCCGTGCGGCTCCTTCAGGTAGTGGGCGGGGTGGTTGCAGATCTGCTTGAGCCCGGTCAGGAGTTTCACCACCAGGCCGCGCCTGGCCATGCCGTCGGCGTCGGCGATCCGCGCCATGCCCTCGCGGACGGCGGCGGCGTAGAGGGCGGCCTGCTCGCGGGTGAGCGGCACCGGCTGGTCGGTCTCGGTCTTGGGCGGCAGCTCGGGCACGATGCCGGGGTCGCTCTTGCGGCGGCGCAGCAGGAAGGGCCGCACCAGCGCGGCCAGCCGCGCCGCCGCTTCGGGGTCCTTCTCGGATTCGATGGGGCGGATCCAGCGGGCGCGGAAGTTTCCGAGGGCGCCGAGCAGGCCGGGGGTGGTCCAGTCGAGGATCGCCCACAGCTCGGTGAGGGAGTTCTCGACGGGAGTGCCGGTCAGCGCCACCCTGGCCCCGGCGGGGATCGCTCGCAGCGCGCGGGCCGCGCCGGAGCGGGGATTCTTGACGTGCTGGGCCTCGTCGGCGGCCACCAGATCCCAGGCGGTCGCGGCCAGCCGCTCCGCGTCCAGGCGCATCGTCGGGTACGTGGTGAGCACGAACCCGTCCACCACCCCATCCAAGGTACGGCCGGGCCCGTGGAAACGGCGCACGGCCGCGCCGGGGGCGAACCTGCGGATCTCGCGCTCCCAGTTGCCCAGCAGCGAGGCCGGGCAGACCACCAGGGCGGGACCGCCGCCCCGGTGCAGGTGCAGGGCGATCAGCGTGACGGTCTTGCCCAGGCCCATGTCGTCGGCCAGGCAGCCGCCGAGCCCGAGCGAGGTCATGGCGGCCAGCCAGCGCAGGCCGCGCAGCTGGTAGTCGCGCAGGGTCGCGGCCAGCCCGGGCGGCGGCCCGATCGGCGGTCCGTTCGACGCTGCGGCCCCCGGGTCGGCGATGCGCCGCCGCAGCGCCTCCAGCCACGGGGTGGCGGCGATCTCGACCCGCTCGCCGTCGAGGTCGGCCGAGCCGGTCAGGGCCAGCGCCAGCGCGGCGATCGGGGTGAGGGGTTTCATCGATCGGTTGCGGACCCGGCGGGTGGTGGCGGCGTCCAGGTGCACCCACTGGTCGCGCAGCCGTACCAGCGGGCGGGCGGATTCGGCCAGCAGGTCCATCTCGGCTTCGGTGAGCGGGTCGCCGCCCAGGGCCAGCTGCCAGTCGAAGCGCAGCAGGCCGCCGCCGGACAGCAGCGCGCGCAGATCGCCGGGAGCGGGCTCGCCGGCCCCGACGACGGCGCGCACGGTCAGCTTCCCCGTGCCGGGCCTGGGCTCGGATCCCCGCCCTCCTGATACCGGGGCGGGGGCGCGGGTGGCGTGCATGGCGGCCGCGGTGCGGGGCATGCCGTCGGCGACCGCGTCCAGGAACGCCCGGACCAGGCCTTCCGCGTCCGGGTCCGCGAGCGTGGCGACGAGTTCCTCGACGCGTTCGACGTCCAGGCCGGTCAGCGGCCCGGCCCGCCAGGAGCCGTCCCCGGCGGGCCGGATCCGGCCGCGGGCGACCAGCTGCAGCGCCACCACCACGGCCGCCCCCCAGAAGGCGGCCGACGGGTGCGCGCCGGTCTCGCGGCGGGCCAGGCTGAGCAGCGGCATCGCCTCGGCCACCGCCATCCGCACCACCGGTCCCGGCGCGCCGGGCGGCGGGTGGAAGGCGATCCGGCCCTCCCGGGGCGGCTCCGCGGGTTCGAAGACGGCCATGCCCCGGACCAGGGCGACCCGATCGGGGTCTCGTGCCACGCTTCGGGACTCCCCTCTCGCGCCGTGGTCCGACACGCTACCGGGGGGTCAGCCGCCCAGCCGCCGGAAAGCCCGGATCGAGAGCGGAAAGAACACCGCCGTGATCAGCAGCGGCCAGGCGACCGCCAGCGTGACCGCGTGCTGGGCCGCCCACGAGTCGCCGCCCCAGCCCGGATTGCCGAACAGCTCCCTGGCCGCGGCTGCGGTCGCCGACAGCGGATTCCACTCGGCGATCGCGCCCAGCCAGCCCGGCATGGTCGCGGGCGAGACCAGCGCGCTGGACAGGAATCCGACCGGCCACACCAGGATCTGCACCGCCACCAGCGCCTCCGGGTTGCCGACCACCAGGCCGAGCCAGATGCCCAGCCACAGCAGCGCGAACCGCAGCAGCAGCACCAGGCCGACCGCCAGCGCCGCCCGGCCGGGCCCGGCCTCGGCCCGCCAGCCGACCGCCAGGCCGCAGCCGACCAGCACGGCCAGCGTCAGGGCCGAGTTGAGCAGGTCGGCGGCGGCCCGGCCGGTCACCACCGCCGAGGAGGCCATCGGCAGCGACCGGAACCTGTCGGTCACCCCGCGGGCGGCGTCGGCGCTGACCGCGGCGAAGGTCGTCTCCAGGCCGAAGACCATGGTCAGCGCGAACATGCCCGGCATCAGGAACTCGCGGTAGTCGCCCCCGCCCGGGACGGTCATGCCGCCGCCGAACAGGTAGCCGAACATGAGCACGATCATGACCGGGAACAGCAGCCCGGCCAGGATCTGGCCGGGCTGGTTGGCCCAGTGCGCGAGGTCGCGGCGGGTGATCGTCCAGCCGTCGGCGACAGCCCATCTCATGTGATTCTCTCCGTCAGTCGCAGGAAGACCTCGTCCAGGGTGGGGCGGCGCACGCCGATGTCCTCGGCCGCGATGGCGGCCTCCTCCAGGCCGCGCACGGCCCGGGTCAGCGCCGCCACCCGGTCCGGCGCGGGCGCGCTCACCCGCCGCGCCTCCTCGTCGATGTGCGCGTACGGGCCGAGCAGCGCGGCCACCGCGGCCAGGTCGGCGGCCGAGGCGGCGACGACCTCGATCCGGTCGCCGCCGATGGTGGCCTTCAGCTCGGCCGGGGTTCCGGCCGCCGCCAGCCGCCCGCCGTCGATGATCGAGATCCGGTCGGCGAGCCGGTCGGCCTCCTCCAGGTACTGGGTGGTGAGCAGGATCGTGGCGCCGCGCCCGGCCAGGTCGCGGATGGCGGACCAGACCTGGTCGCGGCCGCGCGGGTCCAGGCCGGTGGTGGGCTCGTCCAGGAACAGCACCGGCGGGGCGAGGATCAGGCCCGCGGCCAGGTCCAGGCGGCGGCGCATGCCGCCGGAGTAGTCCTTGGCCGGTTTGCGGCCGGCGTCGGCCAGGCCGAACTGGTCCAGCAGCTGGTCGGCGCGGGCGGTGGCGGCGCGCGGGGGCAGGTGGGAGAGGCGGGCGAACATGGCCAGGTTCTGGCGGCCGGTGAGCAGCTCGTCGACGGCGGCGTGCTGGCCGACCAGGCCGATGTGGCGGCGCACGTCGGCGGCCTGCCGTACCACGTCGAAGCCGGCGACGCGGGCCTGGCCGGCGCCGGGGCGCAGCAGGGTGGTGAGGATGCGGACCAGGGTGGTCTTTCCGGCGCCGTTGGGGCCGAGCAGGCCGTGCACCTGGCCTTCGGGGACGTGCAGGTCGAGGGAGTCCAGGGCTGGGGTGGCGCCGAAGCGTTTGCCCAGACCGGTGACGCGTATCATGCCGTACAGCGTACCGTACGGCATACGGTTAAGCGTACGGGTAGGCTGGCCTGCACCATGACGACGGAATACAGCGGGCAGGGCGACCCCGCCCGCAGCCTGGCGCTGCTCTGGCGCACCCCCGGCAAGGGCAGGGCGTCCAGGAAGGGCAAACCCGAGCTGAGCGTGGACCTGATCGTGCGGGCCGCCATCGAGGTGGGCGACGCCGACGGGCTGGCCGCGCTGTCGATGCGCCGGGTGGCCGAACGCCTGGGTGTGGGCACGATGTCGCTGTACACGTACGTGCCGGGCAAGGCCGAACTGATCGACGTCATGCTGGACACCGTCTACGGCGACCTCTACCAGGCCGCGCCCACCGGCGGCTGGCGGGCGCGGCTGGAGTCGATCGCGCGCGAGCAGTGGGCGCTCTACCACCGCCACCCGTGGCTCCTGCAGGTCGCCACCGGCCGGCCGGCGCTCGGCCCGAACGCGATGGCCAAATACGAGTTCGAACTGTCCGCCGTCGAGGGCATCGGCCTGTCCGACGTGGAGATGGACTCGGTCGTCACGCTCGTCTACGGCTACGTCCTCGGCGCCGCGCGCGGCGCGGTGGAGGCCGCCCGGGCGCCCCAGGAGACCGGGATGACCGACGAGCAGTGGTGGCAGACCTACGCGCCGTTCCTGAACGCCCTGGTCGACCACACCCGCTTCCCGATCGCCTCCCGCGTCGGCACGGCGGCCGGCCAGGAACACGGCGCGGCCTACAACCCCGGCCACGCCTTCGAGTTCGGCCTGGCCCGCGTGCTGGACGGCATCCAGACGCTGGTCGTCAGCCTCCGCGAAGGCTGACGGCGGCGGCCTTCAGGCCTTGATGACGGGTGGGCGGGGGCTGGTGTCGACGGTGAGCTGGAAGATGTCGGGGCGGTGGTAGTGGCCCACCGGGTCGAAGTAGCGGCGGGCGGCGTGGACCGCGGCCAGGTCGATGTCGGCGTAGAGGATGGTCTCCTCGTGCCGGGCGGGTCCGGCGAGGATCTTGCCGGTGGGATCGATGATGATGCTGTTGCCGGGTTCGACCCATTCCTGCTCGGCGCGCCAGACCCGGTCGCGGTGGGGGAAGTCGGCGGGGATCTGGTCGATGTGGACACACGGGTTGACGCCGATCACGTAGCAGCGGCCCTCATGGGCTATGTGGCGCATGGCGGCGAGCCAGCCGTCGCCCTGGGCGAGGGTGGGGGCGGTCCAGATGTCCACGCCCTGGCTGTAGAGGTAGAAGCGGGCCAGGGGCATGTAGTTCTCCCAGCAGATCAGCCCGGAGAGCCGGCCGTACGGAGTGTCGATGACGGGCAGGGTGGAGCCGTCGCCCATGCCCCACACGGTGCGTTCCGAGCCGGTGGGCATCAGCTTGCGATGTTTGCCGAGCAGGGTGCCGTCGGGTCCGAAGTAGAGGGTGGTGTTGTAGATGGTGGTGCCGTGCGGTTCGCGTTCGTTCACCCCGATCACCAGGTAGGTGCCGGTTTCGCCGGCGGCGGCGGCCAGGGCGTCGGTGATCGGGCCGGGGACCGTGACGGCTTGCTCGACCAGCAGTGCGTACCAGTCGTCGTCACCGTCCCAGATCGGGCGGGAGTCGATCCAGATCGGGGTGCCGGGGATGAACGCCTCGGGGAACACCACGATCCCGGCTCCCGCCGCGGCCGCCTGGCGCAGCAGCTCGGCCGCCTTCTCCAGGCAGGCCTTCTGATCCATCAGGATGTACGCCGCCTGCACGGCGGCGATCTTCACGGTTGTCATTGCCGCCCGCCTGTCTCAAATATGCCGGTCATACCCCGGAACGCGCCAGAACGCGGCTGGCTCCCGCCAGAAACCGCCTAGCACTTTCGCCCGGCGCCAGCGGAGGATGCCAGACATGTTCACTTTCGTCGGCCGGATCGAGCCCCTGGCCCGGTTGACCGCCGTCTACCAGGCCCTCACCACCGCACCGCCCGGCGGCCGGGTGGGGCTGGCGCTGGTCACCGGTGAGGCCGGGATCGGCAAGACCGCCCTGCTGACCCGGTTCGCGGAGGAAGCCACGGCTGCGGGCGCCACGGTCGTGTGGGGCACCTGCTGGGACGCCGACCAGGCACCGGCGTGGTGGCCGTGGACGCAGGCGCTGCGGGCGCTGCTCGAGCAGCGCGCCGGGCTCGGCACCCCCTCCGCCGAACTGGTGGCGATCGTGCCGGAACTGGCCGCCGACTCGCCCGCGGCGGCGGATGCCGACACGACAGTGCGGGTACGCGTGTTCGAGGCGGCCGGCCGCCTGCTGGCCGACGCGGCCGCCGGCGCCCCGGTGGTGGTGATCCTGGACGACCTGCACTGGGCCGATCTGTCCACCGTGGACCTGCTGCGGTTCCTGGCCGGCCAGCACCATCCCGGCGCGCTGCTGCTGGTCGGCGCCTACCGGCCGCGGGAACCGGCGGCGGACGTCGCCGCCGCGCTGGCCGATCTGGCCACCACAGCCGAGCTCGTGCCGTTACACGGCATGTCCCCGGGCGAGGTCGCCGACCTGATCCAGGCCGTCGCCGGGGCGGCGGTGGCGGACCGGTGGGCCGAGCTGGTGAACCGCCGCGGCGGCGGGCACCCCTTCTGCACCCGGGAGCTGTGCCGCCTGCTCGCCGCCGGCGGCCCCGCCACCGAGATTCCGGCCGCGGTTCGGGACGTCATCGGACGCCGCCTGGCCCGCCTGACCGGCCAGTGCGCGCAGCTGCTGGAGGCGGCGGCCGTCGCCGGCAGCGTCGTCCTGCCCGACGTCCTCGCCGACGTCCTCGCCGACGTGGCCAGGACCGGCCCGACCCGGATCGCCGAGCTGGCCGCCGAGGCGAGCCGGGCGGGCATCCTCACCCCGGCCGACCAGGCCGGTCCCGGCCGGTTCACCCACGACCTTTACCGGGAGACCATCTACACCACCCTGCCGCCGGCGCGGCGGCTCGACCTGCACCAGCGGGTCGCCGCGGCGCTGCTGCGCCGCCACGAGCGGGGCGGCCCGGTGTTCGCCGCCGAGCTGGCCTTTCACTTCGCCGCCGCCGTCGAACTGACCGGCCCGGCGCCCGCGATGGCGTGGGCGCGGCTGGCCGCCGACGCCGACGGTAACCGGTTCGCCTTCACCGAGGCCGCCGGCCATCTCGCCCGGGTCCGGTCGGCGGTCAGCGACGCCGGGCAGCCGCTGGCCGAGCACGAGCAGGTCGACCTGCTCACCAAGGAGGCCGAGCTGCGGCTGCGCGCCGGCGACACCACCCGGGCCCGCGCGCTGCTGGGCGCCGCCTGGACCCGGGCCACCGCCACCGGCCGCGGCGACCTGCTCGGCGCGGCCGCGCTCGGCCTCGACCGGGTCGGCGCCCGCTTCGCCATGCCCCGCACCGACCTGATCGCCATCCTCGACACCGCCCGGCAGGCCCTCGCCGGCACGGGCACGCCGGTTGAGGCGCAGGTGACCGCGGCGCTGGCCCGCCAGTTGCAGCACTCCGTCCCCGCCGACCGTCCCCGGGCCCGGCCGCTGGCCGAAAACGCGGTCGCGATCGCCCGTACCCTGGACGATCCGGCCACGCTGGCCAGCTGCCTGCTCGCCCACCACGACACGCTGTGGACCCCGGGCACGGCCACCGACCGGGCCGCGATCTCGGCGGAGATCGCCGGCCTGGCCGGCCAGGCCGGCGACCAGGAACGGCATGCCCAGGCCCTGCTCCTGCTGGCCACCGCCCAGCTGGAGAGCGCCTCGGCGGCCTTCCGCGCCACCCTCGCCGAGTACCGGCACCACACTGGACGGCTGCGCCAGCCCCGCCACGACTACCTGCTGCGCACCCGGCAGGCCGCGCTCGCCCTTCTCGACGGCGACATCGACACCGGCGAGCGGCTGTCCATCGAGGCCGACGCCCTCGGCCGGGCCGTCGGCGACAGCGACACCGGCAACGTGCGCATGTCCCAGCGCCTCGAAATCGCCCGCGCCCGCGACGACCCGGCCGAACTGCGGGACATGGCCGCCGAGGCGGTCCGCTGGTGGATCGGCGCCCCCGCGCACGCCCACGCCGTCGCCGCCGGGTTCCATGCCCGCGCCGGCGACCTCGACACCGCCCGCCGCGAGCTCGACACCGTCCTCGCGCTGCCGGACTGGCGCACCGACCGCTCCTACCTGTGGTCCGTCTTCGTCGGCGAGCTGGCCGCCGCCGCGATCGCGCTTGACGACCGCCCGCTCTGCCGGCGGCTCCTCGACGATCTGCTCCCGGTCGCCGACAGCTGCGCGGTCAACGGCGCCCTCGTCTGCTTCATGGGCGCGCACGCCCACCGGGTCGGGCTCCTCTACGCCGCCCTCGGCCAGCCGGCACCGGCCCGGCAGTGGCTGGACCGGGCACTCGAGGCGCACCGCCGGCTCGGCGCCCACGCCTGGCAGGCCGAGACCCAGCGCGCTCTGGCGACCCTCGACGGCGCACCCCAGCACACCGCGCACGAAGACACCGCGCACGAAGACACCGGCGGTCCGCGGCTTCGCCGCGTCGGCGACATGTGGCAGGCGACCTACCGCGGGCAGAGTGCCTACCTCCGCGACCTCAAGGGGCTGCACGACCTGGCGGCGCTGCTGGCCCGGCCCGGGGAGGACCGGCCCGCGCTGGACCTGGCCGGCGGCGACCCGGTCCACGCCGGTGCGGATCGATTCGAGCCGATCCTCGACCGGACGGCCCTCGCCGCCTACCGGCGGCGGCTGGCCGAGCTCGACGACGAACTCGCCGCCGCACAGGAGAACACCGATCTGGGCCGCACGCGACGCGCCACCGACGAACGCGAGCAACTCCTCACCGAGCTGCGCCGGGCCACCCGCCCCGGCGGCGGCTCGCGCCCGCTCGCGGCCACGGCAGCGGAACGCGCCCGCAAGGCCGTCACCGCCCGGATCCGCGACGCCATCCGCCGCGTCGGCGAGGCCCTGCCCGAACTCGGCGAACACCTCGACCGCACCGTGCGGACGGGCACCACCTGCCGGTACGACCCGGGACCCGCACCGCGATAAGGATCAATGGGTGAGGCGGCCGGCGCGGGACTCGAGGTAGCGGCGTTCGGGGAGGCTCAGGGTGCGGCGGGCGGCGAGGCGGTAGCAGGTCCGGGCCTCGGGCAGGTCGCCGGCGAGTTCCAGGAGGTGGGCGCGGACGGCGGCCAGGCGGTGGTGGCCGGACAGGGCGGGGTCGGACTCGGCTTCGGTCAACCTGGCCAGGCCCTCGCGCGGGCCGTGGACCATGGCGGTGGCGACGATGCGGTTGAGGGTGACCATCGGGCCGGGGGCCAGGGCGTGCAGCAGGTCGTACAGGCCGAGGATCTGGCGCCAGTCGGTGTCCTGCGCTCGGGCCGCCTCGGCGTGGACGGCGGCGATCGCGGCCTGGAGCTGGTAGGGGCCGATGAGGGCCGCGGCGAGGGTCTGGGTGATCAGTTCGACGCCTTCGGCGATGGCTTCGGCGTTCCAGCGGGTGCGGTCCTGCTCGGCCAGGGGGATCAGGGCGCCGTCGGGGCGGGTTCTGGCCGGGCGGCGGGCGTCGGTGAGCAGCATGAGGGCGAGCAGTCCGGCGGCCTCGCCATGGCCGGGGAGGAGATCGCGCAGCTGGCGGGTGAGGCGGATGGCCTCGGCGGTGAGGTCGGCGCGGCTCAGGTCGGGGCCCGAGCTGGCGGTGTAGCCCTCGTTGAAGATCAGGTAGAGGACTTCCATGACCGCGTCGAGGCGGGCGGTTCGTTCGGCCTCGGGGGGCAGGCGGAATTCGGCGCCGCTGGTTTTGATGCGCTGCTTGGCGCGGCTGATGCGCTGGCCGACCGTGGCTTCCGGCACGAGCAGGGCGCGGGCGATCTCGCCGGTGGTCAGGCCGCCCACGGCGCGCAGGGTCAGGGCGACCTGGGAGGTCGGGGTGAGCGAGGGGTGGCAGCACAGCAGCAGGAGGGTGAGGGTGTCGTCGGCGGCGGGCGCGGGATCGGGATCCGGCGGGGTCAGCGCGGCGGCGCTCTCCTCGCGCCGGCGCCGGGCCGAGTCCTCCCGCCACAGCTCGATCCGGCGGCGGGAGGCGACCGTGATCAGCCAGCCTTTCGGATTGGCGGGGATTCCGTCGCGCGGCCACTGCACGGCCGCCGCCAGCAGGGCCTCCTGGACAGCGTCCTCGCAGGTGTCAAAGCCGCCGTACCGGCGGACCAGGGCGCCGAGCGCCTGCGGCGCGAGCGCGCGGAGCAGGCCCTCGACGCCGGTAGACCGGGAAGCACTCGAAAGGCTCGATGGGTTCGATGGGTTCATGGCGCGTGCAGGTCCAGGATTGGGCGGACTTCGACCAGGCCGAATTCCGCCTCCGGGACACGCGAGCCGTGCTCGATCGCCCGCTCCAGGCTTTCGCACTCGATCAGGTAGAAACCGGCCAGCAGCTCCTTCGCCTCCGCGAACGGACCGTCGGCGGTCCTCGTCCGGCCCCCGGTCGCGGTCACCCGCCGCGCGGTGGCCGGATCGGCCAGCGCCTCGGCCACGATCAGCTCGCCGGAGTCGGCCAGGCTCTCCCGGAAAGCCAGATGAGCCTGGTAGCCGGCCTCACGCTGGGCCTCGGGAAGAGCGTCCCAGACCTTGCGGGTGGCCGGGTTAGTGTAGATCAGGATCAGATATTTCATCGGTGTCTTCCTGGGTAGCGGCATTTCCACACCCACCATGTCGAAACCGGCTCGTTGGTTTCTACGTCTCCATCGAGAAGAGACCGAGAGCAGGAGGGAACATCATGTTCGAGAACACCAAGGCGTTCAGCGGGTTCTCCGTGGACGACATCGCCGAGGCCAGGAAGTTCTACGGCGAGACGCTCGGGCTCAACGTCAGCGAGCGCAACGGTCTGCTGTTCCTGCACCTGGCCGGGGACCGCGACACCCTCGTCTACCCGAAGGGCGACCAGCACACGCCCGCGACGTTCACCATCCTCAACTTCCCGGTCCCGGACATCGAAGCCGCGATGGCGGACCTGAGGGCGCGCGGCGTCACCTTCGAAACCTACGAAGGGGTCGACGAGGACGGCGTCTTCCGGCGGGGCGGCCCGCTCATCGCCTGGTTCAAGGACCCGGCCGGCAACATCCTGTCCGTACTGCAGGAGGACTAGGCGACCCGGGGCGGGCGCCCATCAGGGGCGCCCGCCACGGCTAGGCCGCGTCTGGCGGCGGCTAGGCCCTGTCTCGCGCCGGTGGGGGTGAAGTACACCGCGAGATAAGGGACAGACCATGACGTACTCCAACGAGACCCGCACGCCCGACGCCGCCCTGCGCGCCCTGGACCGGCTGGTCGGCACCTGGACGGTGAGCGGCGGCGCGACCGGCACGGTCACCTACCGGTGGCTGGAGGGCGGCTTCTTCCTCGCCCAGGACGTGCGCCTGTGGCAGTTCGGCGAGCCCGTCACCGGCCTGGAGATCATCGGCCGGGAGCGCCCGCTCGGCGCCGAGCCCGGCCGGGAGATCAGGTCCCGTTACTACGACAACCAGGGCAACACCTTCGACTACGTGTATGAACTCGACGGCGACACCCTGACGATCTGGGCCGGGGAACCGGGCTCACCGGCCTACTTCAAAGGCGAGTTCGACGGCGACACGATGGCGGGCGCCTGGGTCTACCCGGGCGGAGACGGCTGCGACTCCATCCTGACCCGCGTCTGAGAAGATTCTCCCCGGCCGGATGTATGGACGACGCGCTCAGCCCTGACCGTCCAGCAGGCCCGCGTCGTGCACCAGCAGCGTGATCTGCACCCGGTTGTTGAGTCCCAGCTTGGCCAGGACGCTCGCCACGTGCGCCTCCACCTGCGCCACGCTCAGGAACAGCAGCACTCCGATCTCCTCGTCGCCGCGTCCCCGGCCGACGGCCACCGCGACCGCGTGCTCCCGCGCGGTCAACGAGGCCAGCCCGGCCCGGGCCACCGCCCGCCGCCGATCACGATCGGAGTCGGAGACCCGCGCGACCAGCCGCCGGGTGACCGCCGGAGACAGCACCGGCTGCCCCCGCGCCACCCGGCGGACCGCGCTCACCACCTCCGCCGCCGGGGTGTCCTTACGCAGGAACCCGGCCGCCCCCGCCCGCAGCGCCCGCAACACCCGCTCATCGGCGTCGGCCGCGCTCAACACGATCACCTCCGGCGGATCCGGCCGCTCCCGCAACACCACGATCGCGGCCAGCCCGTCCCAGGCCGACATCCAGATGTCCATCAACACCACATCCGGATCATGGCGCTCCACCATCGGCACGAGCTGCGCCCCGTCGCCCGCCTCTCCCACCACCCGCAGATCCGCCGCGGCCCCCAGCACCAGCCGCAGCCCCGCCCGCGACCGCGGATCCTCATCCACGATCAGCACGCCCACCGGTCCGCTCATGCGGGCCACGGTAGCCACACCAGCACCCGTCAGCCACCTTGTCCTCACGAACCGGCTAACGCGGTCCATGGAGAACCTGGTGACCGCGGTGGCGGCTGATCGGGTGGGTCACACGCTTACTTCGCCGTGGGCGATGATGCGGGTGAGGACGGGGAGGGCGGCGGTCGCCGTACCGGCCTGGTGGGCGGCGAGGGCGAGGGTGTCGACGGCGGGCGGGCGGAGCCGGTTGGGGATGGCCAGGACCGTCATGCCGGCCGCGTGGGCGGCGCGGATGCCGGGGGTGGAATCCTCGACCGCCAGGCATTCGGCGGGGGGCAGGCCGAGGAGTTCGGCGGCCAGCAGGTAGGCGTCGGGTTCCGGTTTGGAGGCCGGCACGTCCTCGTCGGCGATGACGGCCGTGACGTGGCCGGTCAGGCCGAGGGCGGTGACGGCGGCGTGCACGTAGCGGTGCGGGGCCGCCGAGGCCACCGCCACCGGAACCCACAGGGCGGCGGCGGTGAGGAGCTGGTAGGCGCCCTCCAGTAAGGCGATCCTGCCCTCGTGCAGGGCGGCGAGGGCGGCCTCGGTGCATTCGGCGTGCACCTGGGCCGGGTCGGTGCCGCAGGCGCCGGCCAGGAAGGCGGCCCAGTCGCCGCTGCCGACCAGGTCGCCCAGGTCGCCGTCCCGGCCGCCGTTGCGGGCGTGGTAGTCGCGCCAGATCCGGTCCCAGACGTGGCCGCTGGCGACCAGGGTGTCGTCGAGGTCGAAGACGACGGCACGCACCGGGGTCACGCTCCGGCCGGGACGGCCGCGCGGTGGGCCATCAGCTGCTCGATCGAGATCAGCGCCAGGCCGTGCTCGTCGGCGAAGACCCGCAGTTGGGGCAGGCGGGCCAGGGTGCCGTCCGGGTTGAACACCTCGGTGAGCGCGGCCACGGGAGGCAGCCCGGCCAGCCGTACCAGCTCGATGCCGGCTTCGGTGTGGCCCTGGCGGGCGGCGAGGCCGCCCTCGTCGGCGCGCAGCGGGAAGACATGGCCGGGGCGCGTCAGCTGGCGCGGCCCGGTGGCCGGGTCGGCCAGCAGGCGCAGGGTGTTGGCGCGGCTGGCCGCCGAGATGCCGGTGGTGCCGTCGGCGGCGTCCACCGAGACGGTGAACGCGCCGACGCGGGGGTCCTCGTTGAGGGCGACCATGGGCGGCAGGTGCAGCCGGTCCAGGTCGGCCCCCTCCATGGCCGCGCACACCACGCCGCCGCTGTGCCGGATCAGGAACGCCATCAGCACCGGCGTCATCAGCGACCCGGCCGCGATCAGATCCCCCTCGTTCTCCCGGTCCTCGTCGTCGATGACCAGAACGGGACGCCCCGCGGCGATCTCTTCGATCGCGGCGGCCACGGTGTCGAGCATGAGAACCCCCGAAGCGTTAACGCACAGTAGTCATAGAACTACGCCATACGCCGCCCGCGCGGCGGGTCACGACACACCGGGAGAGATAACCCATGACCGCTGATTTCCCGGAGACTTACACCTTCCCCCAGAGCCTCCTGAGCCGGATCGACAGCTCCGGGGCAGGCGATATAGCTTGCCGGGTGTGATGGAACGGGACGTTCACCCTGGCCAGCCGAAGCAGCCTGCCCGACGAAGCGGCTGACATGGACGTGTTCCTGGAGCTGCTCGTACGGGAAGCCTCGGCCGTCGAGTTCGAAGGGCCGGTGCTGCGGGCGCGGGCCGAAGGGGCCGGGGCGGAGACGCTGGAGCGGCTGGAGCAGGACAAGGTCGCGGCGTTGCGGGTCCGGGGGATGCTGCGGCGGCGGGCCCGGCGGGAGGCGGAGCTGTCGGCGCTGTTCGACACGGCCGGGGACCTGGCGGGGCTGCGGGATCTGGACGCGGTGCTGGCGGCGATCGTGCGGCGGGCCCGGCAGCTGCTGGGCACCGACGTCGCGTACATGACGCTGAACGATCCCGAGCGGGGGGACACGTTCATGCGGGTGACCGACGGGTCCTCGGCCGCGCGGTTCCGCGGGCTGCGGCTGGCGATGGGGGCCGGGCTGGGCGGGCTGGTGGCGCAGTCGGGCATGCCGTACAACACGGCGGACTATTTCGCCGACGAGCGGTTCCGGCACACCGTCACCATCGACGACGCGGTGCACGAGGAGGGGCTAGTCGCCATTCTCGGGGTGCCGCTGCGGCTGGGGGCGCAGGTCATCGGGGTGCTGTTCGCGGCCAACCGGAGCGCGCGGCCGTTCGCGCCCGAGGAGGTGGCGCTGCTGTCCTCGCTGGCCGCGCACGCGGCGGTGGCGATCGACACGGCGCGGCTGCTGGAGGAGACGCGGGCCGCGCTGACCGAGCTGAGCGAGGCCAACACGCTCATCCGGGCGCACAGCGACGCGATCGAGCGGGCCGCGGCCGCGCACGACCGGATGACCGGCCTGGTGCTGCGCGGCGGCGGCGTGGAGGACGTGGCCGCGGTCGTCACCGAGGTGCTGGGCGGGCGGCTGACCGTGCTCGACGAGGAGGGGCGGCCGCTGGTGGGGGACGCGGCCGACCTGGACGCCGGCGTGTCGGAGGCGGCGCGCTCGTCCCGCGCGCTCGGCCGGACGGTCCGGCGCGGTGAGGTGTTCGTGGCCTCGGTCGACGTCGGCGCGGCCCCGCTGTGCACGCTGGTGCTGCGCACCGCGGCCCGGCCGACCGACGCCGACCAGCGCATCCTGGAACGGGCCGCGCAGGTCACCGCGCTGCTGCTGCTGTTCCGCCGCAGCGTCGCCGACGCCGAAGGCCGGGTGCGCGGCGAGCTGCTGGACGACCTCGTCTTCCGGCCGGAACTGGACGGGCTGCACGACCGGGCCCGCCGCCTCGGCGTGCACCTGGACGAACCGCACGTCCTGGTCGTCGCCCGCCACGACGGCCAGCGGGAACGCGCCGCGTTCTGGGCCTCGGCGCAGGCGGCGATCGCCCACGGGCTGGCCGCCGCGCGCGGGCACGAGGTCATCCTGCTGCTGCCGGGCGACAAACCCGGCGTCCTGGCGCGGCGCGCCGCCGCCGAGCTGACCGCCTCGCTCGGCCAGCCGGCCACCGCGGGAGCGGCGGCGGTGCTCGGCGGGCCCCTGTCGGAGGCGTACCAGGAAGCGCAGCGGTGCGCGGACGCGCTGCGGGCGCTGGGCCGGGG
Organism: Acrocarpospora pleiomorpha; assembly: GCF_009687885.1. Classification (GTDB taxonomy): domain Bacteria; phylum Actinomycetota; class Actinomycetes; order Streptosporangiales; family Streptosporangiaceae; genus Acrocarpospora; species Acrocarpospora pleiomorpha. The sequence continues at coordinate 565,410 of NZ_BLAF01000004.1, read as the reverse complement.
CGGGGACGGCGCCAGCGCGGCCGAACTGGGCTTCGTCGGCCTGCTCATCGGCGAGGGCCGCGACGTGCCCGCGTTCCTGGCCGGCACGATCGGCCCGGTAGTCGATTACGACGCCCGCCGCGGCACCCACCTGCGCGCGACCCTGGCCGCCTACTTCGGCTCCGGCGGCTCCCTGTCCCGTACGGCCGAGACGTTGCACATCCACGTCAACACCGTCACCCAGCGCCTGGACCGGATCGGCCAGCTGCTGGGCGCCGGCTGGCAGGAGCCGGAGCGCGCCCTGGAGATCCAGCTGGCGTTGCGCCTGCACCGCCTGCGGGATGGCCCCTGACTCCATGGCAGGTGCGTGAGGTATGTGCGGTATCGCCATAGTCGCGGCGGCGCTCCGCTGCGTACGGTGAGCCAACCCACGCGACAAAGGAGCCGGTGGCATGAAGAACGAGCGGATCGCCACGTCCCGCCTGACCCAGAACGTCCTGACCGTGCCCGGCGCGGAGGGTGAGGCCGTGCTGTTCGTGCACGGCAACGTGTCCTCGGGCGCTTTCTGGCGGGACGCGCTGCGCGCGCTGGCCGGCACGCACCGGCCGATGGCGGTGGACCTGCGTGGTTTCGGGGAGACCGATCCCGAGCCGGTCGACGCCACCCGGGGGCTGCGGGACTACTCCGACGACGTGCTGGCGCTGATCGACGCGCTGGCGCTGGAGCGGGTGCACCTGGTCGGCTGGAGCATGGGGGGCGGGGTCGTCCTGCAGGCGCTGCGGGATCGGCCGGGGGTGGTGGCGAGCGTGACGCTGGTCAATCCCGTCTCGCCGTACGGGTTCGGCGGCACCGAGGGAGCCGACGGCACGCTGACCCACGCCGACGGCACCGGGTCCGGCGCGGGCGGCGCCAACCCCGACTTCGTCAAGCTGCTGGCCGAGGGCGACCGGTCGGAGGAGTCCCCGCTGGCTCCCCGCAACGTCTTCCGCACCGCCTACGTCAAGCCGGGCGCGGTCATCGAGGACGAGGACTTCTACGTCGACTCGATGCTGACCACGCGGGTCGGCGAGGGCCACTACCCGGGCGACGCCGCCACCTCCGACGCGTGGCCCGGCCTGGCCCCCGGCACGCGCGGCGTCCTGAACTGCCTCGCGCCCACCCATTTCCGCCTGGATCTCACCGAGATCGACCCCAAGCCGCCCATCCTGTGGATCCGCGGCGCCGACGACGTGATCGTCTCCGACACCTCGCTGTTCGACCTGGCCCACCTGGGCGTGCTCGGCGTCATCCCCGGCTCCCCCGGCACGCCCGGCCAGCCGATGGTCACCCAGACCAGGGCCGCCCTCACCGCTTACGGCAACTACCGCGAGGTCGTCCTGGACGACTGCGGCCACAGCCCGCACCTGGAGAAGCCGGCCGAGTTCCTCGCCGCGCTCGGTGCCCACCTCACCTGAGCATGTCCAGGTAGTGCGGGTTGATCATGACGCCCAGGATGTTGCCGAACGGGTCGACGAACGACGCGGTCACGAGCCCCTGGTGCCGTTCGGCTCTGGGTTCGTGTTCCTTGGCGCCCATGGCCAGCAGCCGCTCGCAGGCGGCGTCCAGATTGTCCACGTGCCAGTAGGCGACCGCGCCGCCCGGGCCGCTGAGCTGGCCGTGCGGTGAGTAGCGGCGGTCGATGAGGCCCAGTTCCTGCTGGTGGTCGCCGATCCGGAACTCCACGTAGGCGGGCCGCCCGTCGGGGCCCGGCCGGGTGAAGCACGGCTCAAGGCCCAGCAGTTCGGTATACCAGTCGAGCGCCGCCGGCATGTCGTCGGTAAAGAAACTGATCGTGGCGAGCCCCCGCAGCATGTCCTGCTCCTCTCGGTGTCTGCCTGGCACGCTACGCTCCGTCACCGGCGGTCCGGTCTCCTGACACGCCATTTTGAGACAGGCCTTGACGGACATATGGACCTGTAAACAATAATTACCATCGGGAAAGTAGGAATTACTGGAAAGGTGATGCGGTGCGGTCGCTCATCCTGCTCGGACTGGTCGGCTTCGCCGCTCAACTCGTCGACGGCAGCCTAGGCATGGCCTACGGCGTGACCTCGACCACGCTCCTGCTCGCCGCGGGCACCGGCGCGGCGGCCACCTCGGCCACCGTGCACCTGGCCGAGATCGGCACCACGCTCGCCTCGGGCCTGTCGCACTGGCGGTTCGGCAACATCGACTGGAAGGTCGTCGCCAAGATCGGCGTCCCGGGTGCGCTCGGCGCCTTCGCCGGGGCCACCTTCCTGTCCAGCCTGTCCACCGAGTCCGCCGCCCCGATCATGTCGATCATCCTGCTGACCCTGGGGCTCTACGTCCTGATCCGCTTCACCGCGTACGGCCTGCCCCGCGGCAACCTGGGCAAGCCGCTGCGCAAACGGTTCCTGGCCCCGCTCGGCCTGGTGGCGGGTTTCGTGGACGCGACCGGTGGCGGTGGCTGGGGCCCGGTCGGCACGCCCGCCATCCTGGCCAGCGGCCGGATCCCGCCGCGCAAGGTGATCGGCTCCATCGACGCCAGCGAGTTCCTGGTCGCCATCGCGGCCAGCGCCGGCTTCCTGGTCGGGCTCGGCTCGGAGAACATCGACTTCGCCTGGGTGGGCGTGCTCCTGCTCGGCGGGGTGATCGCCGCGCCGATCGCGGCCTGGCTGGTCCGCCACATCCCGCCGCGCATCCTCGGCTCGGCGGTGGGCGGTGTCATCGTCCTGACCAACGTGCGTACGTTACTGCGGGGCGAATGGGTGGACGCGCCCGGCGGCGTCCAGACCGTGGTGTATGTCATCATCGCGGCGCTGTGGGTGGCGGCGGTCGCCTACTCGGCCCGCGAGTATCGCCGCGAGAAGGCCATCGAGGCGGCCGACGCCGAACTTCTGGGCTCTGCCCCGGAAGAGGAGACCGCTCGCGCCTAATCCGTGTAGTGCCATAGGTGAGGTGACAGCCGTACGATCACGGCGACGGTCGTCACGGTGAGCAGGCCGCCGGCGCAGATCGTCAGCTGGGGGCCGAACGCGGAGGCGGCGACGCCGTGCAGCAAGTGGGCGAGTTGCGGGCCGCCCAGGAGCACGACGGTGAGCGAGCCCTGGATCCGGCCGCGCAGGGCGTCGTCGGTGTGCGCCTGGGAGATGGCGTTGCGGAAGGTGCTGAGCAGGAAGTTCACCGCGCCGCCGAGCGTCAGCGCCGCGAGCGCCAGCCACAAGTGCGGGGCCAGGCCGAGGATCACGACGGTTCCGCCCCAGACGGCGGCGGCGGATGCCATCAAAGCGCCGTGACGGCGGGCACGCGTGAACGTTCCCGAGACGACGCAGGCGATGTTGTCCGGCGCGCCCGCGGCGTAGGCCAGCCCGACCAGCTCGTCGAGGACCTGCTCGGGGTCCGCCGTGCCGGTCAGCACGTGCCGCAGGGACTCGGTCGCGACGACGGTGGACAGCCCGTCTGAGCACAGCAGGTAGCGGTCGCCGGGTTCGGCCGTGTGCACGGACAGGTCGGGTTGCGGCCCGCCGGTGCCGGTGAGCGCGCGGACCAGCAGCGAACGCTGCGGATGCGAGGCGGCCTCCGCCGGGCTTTGGCGTGGGCTACTGCCGCGTTCAGGATCAGGCCGGGTCGTTCGTCGTGTCCGCCCGGTCGGGCAGGAAGATCTCCTCGATGGTCAGGTCGAAGACGTCGGCGATGGTGAACGCCAGGGGCAAGCTGGGGTCGTATCGCTCGGTCTCGATGGCGTTGATGGCCTGTCGGGAGACTTGGCACCGGTCGGCCAGGTCGGCCTGGCTCCACCGGCGGGCTGCTCGCAGTTCGCGTAGTCGGTTCTTCATCGGTGCAGGCGGGTGCGCAGATCGGCGATGGCAAGCCAGATTGCCACCCCGCCGAGGAGGATCAGCTGCGTGAGCTGATGGAGCTGGATGACGCCCGCGGCGTCGAGCACGGTGGCCACTTGCAGTCCCACGAGGACTGCCGCGAAGGCGATGGCCATGCTTTCCAGCTGGATCTTGCGCAGATACTCGTCCGCACGCCGGAACGCCCGCAGCAGGACCCAGGCCACGGCGAGCGTGAACACGGCGGTAGCCGCAATCCACCAGGCCTTCTGAGCGGCGCTCTGGTCGGGATCACTGCCTAGCGCCAGGGCCACAAGGCCCAGAGTGGCCACGGGTAGGCCGTCGATAAGGACAGCGCGGCGGGCCGCGCGCGTCACTTGGTCCTGCTGTTTCACCATGGCACCAAGGTAAAGCATCCCTTCCATAAAGTCAAGCTTCCTTGACTGTATGGAAGGTTGACCTTACATTTTTGCCATGTTGAACGCGAGACGACCCATGAGCCTGACCCGACGCTCGCTGCTCGGCGCTGCCGCGGCGTCGGCAATCGCCCCCATCGCGATGGCCACCGCCCAGCCTCGACGCGCCGCGGCTTCACCCGGTCCCGCAGCAGGAGCCCGCACGCCGGCTCCGGTGCGGCTCACGCTGCCTGCACCGAGCGGCCCCCACCCGATCGGCACGGTCTGGTTGCACCTGGTCGACCGGGCACGCATCGATCCATGGCAGCCTTCCCGCCCGGCCCGTGAACTCATGGTCCAGCTCTGGTACCCCGCGCGCGCCGCCCATGGCCACCCGTTCGCGCCGTGGATGTCACCCGCCGCCGTCCCCTTCTTCGAGCAGGCACAGGGCATCCCACCCGGCACGCTGCTCCTGCCGACCTCCCATGCCCGGGTGGCTGCACCGGTGGACCGCGGCCGGTGCGGGCGGCCTGTCGTCGTGTACTCGCCCGGCCTGCGCAGCGACCGCAGCCTTGGCACTCTTTTGGTCGAGGAGTTGGCCAGCCACGGCTACCTCGTCGTGGCCATCGACCACACCTACGACGCCGACCAGGTCGAGTTCCCCGGCGGGCGCGTGGAGAGCTTCGCCATCACCGGTGACGTCGACGACGCCCTCATCGGCAAGGCCCTGGCGGTGCGCACCGCGGACACCCGGTTCGTGCTGGATCAGCTCACGGCGCTCAACGCCGGACACAACGCGGACGTCGGGCGGCGACGCCTCCCACCCACCCTCACCGGCGCGTTCCACCTGCCCTGCACCGGCATGCTCGGCCACTCCCTCGGTGGCGCCACGGCCGCTGCCGCCATGCGCGCGGACCGGCGCCTGCAGGCCGGCGTCAACCTGGACGGCAGCCTCTTATCACCCGCCACCGCGGGCACCGACCGGCCCTTCCTTCTGTTCGGCAGCGACCCCGGTCCGGGTCCGGAAGATCCCAGCTGGGACCAGTTCTGGGCCAGCCAGCCCGGCTGGAAACGCGAACTGGCCCTCACGGGCTCCACCCACACCTCGTTCACCGATCTCGAAACGCTCCTGCCCCAGGCCGCGCCCAGCCTCGGGCTCACTCCCAGCCAAGTCACGCAAGCAATCGGCACCCTCGCCCCATACCGCGCCATCCACGCGCAACGCGACTACGTACGAGCGTTTTTCGACCTTCATCTACGCCACCACGACAACCACCTGCTCCAGCACCCCTCACCCCGCTACCCGCAGATCCGGTTCATCCGCTGAGGGATAGACCGTCTCCCCCCGGACGATCGCACTGTTAGGCGTGGTGGTCAGAACGGCCCCGGTATCCACGGCTTCTTGCGGGCGGCGAGATTTCGGCTCCCGGCGAGCTATCCCGGATCATGCGCGCCAGGGACGACCAGGCCGGTCTCGTACGCGGCGATGACCGCCTGGGTTCTGTCGCGTAGGCCGAGTTTGCCGAGGACACGGCTGACGTGGGTTTTTACGGTTTCCTCGGTGACGGTGAGGCGGGCGGCGATTTCCTGGTTGGAAAGGCCCTCCGCGACGAGGCGCAGGACCTGCGTTTCGCGGGGGGTGAGGGTGGACGGTTTCAGGGATTTCGGGGGTTTCGGGGTTAGGTGGGCGAATTCGGTGATGAGGCGGCGGGTGATGGTGGGGGCCAGGAGGGCTTGGCCGTCGGCGATGACGCGGACGGCGTCGAAGAGGTGTTCGGCGGTGACGTCCTTGAGCAGGAAGCCGCTGGCTCCGGCGCGGAGCGCGTCGTAGACGTACTCGTCGAGGTCGAAGGTGGTGAGGATGAGGACGCGCGGGCCGGTGAGCTGTCTGGTCGCCTCGATGCCGTTCATGCCGGGCATGCGGATGTCCATCAGCACGACGTCCGGCGCGGTTTCGTGGCAGACCCGGATGGCTTCGGCGCCGTCCCCGGCGGTGCCGACGACCTGGAAGTCCGGCTGGGAGTCCAGCAGCCCGGCGAACCCTGTCCTGACCACCTGGTGATCGTCGACGACCACGACCCTGATCACGCTCATCCGGCCGCCTCTCCGGGCAAGCTGGCCTCGACCAGGAAGCCGCCGCCGGCGGCATGGCCGGTGCGCAGGTCGCCACCGACGGCCGTGGCCCGTTCCCGCATCCCAGCCAGGCCATGACCGCCTTCGTGGCCGCCTTCTCGGCCGTGGCTGATGACCGCGGGGCCGGGGCCGTTGTCGCGGACGAACAGTCGCAGCGCGTCTCCGGCGTAGTGCAGCTCCACGTCGACGGCCGCGCCGGGCGCGTGCCGCCGCGCGTTGGTGAGAGCTTCCTGAATGATCCGGTACGCGGCGAGCTCGACGCCCGGATCGAGCGTGACCGGTGACCCGCGCAAGATGAGCCGGGTGCCCGTCCCGGACGCGTCCCTGGCCTCGTCCAGCAGGTCGTTGACCTCGTCCAGGCGCAACCCCGGCTGAGGCCGCAGTTCCGGACGGGGCCGCTCCCCCGCCGTCGTGTCCTCGCGCAGGACGCCGAGCAGCCGCCGCATCTCGGTCAGCGCCGCCCTGGCCGTGTCCCCGATCGCGGACAGCCGTTCGGCCCCGGCGGGCGGCATGCCGGGGGTGGTCAGCCGGGCGTTCTCCGCCTGCACGGCCACCATGGAGATATGGTGCGCGACCACGTCGTGCAGCTCGCGGGCGATGCGCGCGCGTTCACCGCGCGCGGTGTGCTCCAGCAGCGAATCGGCGATCACCCGCCGGGCCGCCGTGTTCGCGGCCGCGTCATCGTGGGCCCGCCGGGCGATCCCGGCCAGCGCCGCCGCCGGGGCCAGGCAGGCCAGCACCATCGTGATCGTCCGCGCCTCCACACCCGCCAGCGCCAGGATCGGGAAGGGCGCGGCCAGCGGCAACGCGGCCCAGGGCGACCCGGTGCGCCCGAGCCGGTAGCCGGCCACCAGCTGCGCGCCCATCCCCGCCACCGTCAAGGCCTGGAAACCCGTGACCGACAGGACCGCCGCCGCGGACACGACCAGGGCCGCCGCGAACGGCTGCGTCCACAGCAGCACCAGCGGCAGCGTGGTCGCCACGGCGAACAGCACGAACGCGAGGTCCGGACCCCGGGCATGCCCGACCGACTCGATCACCGCCAGCAGCACCAGAGGCGCCCCGACCATGACGATCCGCGGGTCGTAGGTTCGGTCCACCCCAGCATTGTCCCTGGTCCGGGAGCCGCCGGCATCCCCCGCGCGTGGGATAAGGCCAGGCGGGGAAGATGGCTCCGCCGCGTGACGACCGCCCCGTACGGCGTTGCCTAGTCTGCCTGGCATGGAAGCGAACATCGAGGTCAGCGGGCTGCGCAAGCGGTTCGGCCCGGTCCTGGCCCTGGACGGGATGACGTTCACCGTGACGCCGGGGCACGTCACCGGCTTCGTCGGGCCGAACGGCGCGGGGAAGTCCACCACGATGCGGGTGATCCTCGGTCTGGACGCGGCCGACGAGGGCCGCGCGCTGATCGGCGGGCAGCCGTATCGCACGCTGCGGAGACCGTTGAGCCAGGTCGGGACGCTGCTGGACGCCGGCGCGCTGCAGCCGAGCCGGACCGGGCGCAATCATCTGCTCTGGCTGGCCCACTCCCAGGGCCTGACCGCGGGCCGGGTCGACGCCGTGGTCGAGCTGGTCGGGCTGGGATCCGCGGCGCGGCGGAAGGCGGGCGGTTACTCGCTGGGCATGCGGCAGCGGCTCGGCGTGGCGGCCGCCCTGCTCGGCGACCCGCCGGTGCTCATGCTCGACGAGCCGTTCAACGGCCTCGATCCGGAGGGCATCGTGTGGATGCGCGGGTTCCTGCGGTCGCTGGCCGCCGAGGGCCGTGCCGTGCTGGTGTCCAGCCATCTGATGAGCGAGCTTCAGGACACGGCGGGGCATGTCGTGGTGGTCGGCCGGGGCCGGGTGGTCGCGGACGCGAGCGTGGCGGAGTTGATCGCGGCCGCGTCCGGCGACCGGGTGAGGTTACGGACCACGGCGCGGCCGGAGGCGATGACGGTGCTGGCGGACGCGGGGGCCACCGTCGCCGTCACCGATCGTGACACGCTCACCGTCGCCGGGCTGGCGGCCGAGCGTGTGGTGGCGCTGCTGACCGCGAGCGGGGTGCCGTTCTCGGAGGTGGCCGGGCATCGGGCCACCCTGGAGGAGGCGTATATGGAGCTCACCAGGGACGCGGTCGAGTTCCGCGCGGACGGTGCGCGATGACGGGCCTGCTGCGCGGGGAGTGGACCAAGTTCAGGACGGTGCGCGGCTGGGTGCTCGGGATGGCGCTGGCGGCGCTGATCATCGTGCTGCTCGGGGTGTTCACGGCGTCCGGCAGTCACAGCTCCTGCTCGGGTCCTGAGGGCGATGTCTGCCCGGCCCTGCCGGTCGGCCCGGAGGGGCTGGCGGTGAACGACCGGTTCTCCTTCGCGCACCAGCCGCTGGACGGCGACGGCAGCGTCACCGTCCGGGTGGCGTCGCTGACCGGGATCATCACCTATCCGCCACCCGATCACGACAAGATCGTGCCCGGCGTGGTGCCGTGGGCGAAGGCCGGAATCATGATCAAGGAAAGCGTCCGGCCGGGGTCCGCGTACGCGGCGATGATGCTCACCGGGGGTCATGGGGCGCGGATGCAGCACAACTACGAGCACGACGTGGCCGGTTCCCGGGAGGCGCGCTGGCTGCGGCTGACCCGCTCCGGCGACTCGATCACCGGCGCCGAGTCGGCCGACGGCACCCACTGGACCACGGTCAGCACGGTCCGCCTGGCCGGGTTGCCGAAGAACGCCCTGGTCGGGCTGTTCGTCGCCTCCCCGTGTGATCTGACCGTGACGCAAGGCGACCTCGGCGGAACCATCGGGAAGTGCCGGCTCACCCAGGCCACCGCCGTCTTCGACCACGTCAGCCTGGCCGGAAACCCGTGGACCTACGACGACCTCGGCGGCCAGGCCGGCGCGCCCGCGCTCTCCCAGGGCGCCTTCCGCGAGTCCGGCGGCACGTTCACCGTGTCCGGATCCGGCGATGTCGGGCCGTACGGGATCGAGGGCGGGCAGATCGTCGAGCGCACCCTTTCGGGGGCGTACACCGGGCTGATCGCGGTGATCGTGGTGGCGGTGATGTTCATCACGGCCGAGTACCGGCGCGGGCTGATCCGCACCACCCTGCTGGCCAGCCCGCGCCGGGGGCGCGTGCTCGTCGCCAAATCGCTGGTGATAGGCGTGGTCACGTTCGTCGTCGGCCTGATCGCCGCGGTCATCGCGGTTCCCCTCGGCAGCGGCATTCTCCGCGCGAACGGCAACCAGCTCCTGCCCGTGAGCACCTTCACCGAAGTGCGCGTCGTCGCCGGCACCGCCGCGCTGCTGGCCCTCGCCGCCGTGCTGGCGCTCGCCCTGGGCGCGTTGATCCGGCGCAGCGCCGTGGCCGTCATCACCGCCATCGCGGTGATCGTCGTCCCCCACGTCCTGACAACCTCCTCGGTCCTGCCGGAGGGGTTGTCGCAGTGGCTGCTGCGGGTGACCCCGGCCGCCGGGTTCGCGATCCAGCAGAGCATTCCCGAATATCCGCAGGTCGAAGGGCATTATGTGCCGCAGTTGGGCTACTATCCGCTGGCGCCTTGGGCGGGTTTCGCGGTGCTGTGTGCCTATGCCCTGCTGGCTCTCGGCCTGGCCGTCGTCATGCTGCGCCGGAGGGACGCGTGAAGCGCGAAATCCACGCCGAGTGGACGAAACTGCGCACGCTCGCGGGCACCGGTTGGGTGCTGCTGGCGATCCCGGTCCTGACCGTCGCCTTGGGCGCAGCGGCCGGTGCCACCACCACCTGCGCGTCGGCGCGCTGCAATCACGACGCCGTCAGGCTCGCTCTCACCGGCGTGCAGCTGAGCCAGGTGGTCGTCGCGATCCTCGCCGTGCTGGCGATCACCGGCGAGCACACCACCGGCCTGATCCGCACGACGTTCACGGCGATGCCCCGCCGGTCCACCGTCCTCGCCGCCAAGGCTGCCGTCCTCACCGGTCCGACCCTTGTCGCGGCCATCCTCGGCGTGCTCGGGTCGGTGCTGGCCGGACAGCTCATCCTGCCCGGCCAGGGCTTCACGCCCGCGCACGGCTACCCGCCGCTGTCCCTCACCGACGGCCTGGTCCTCCGTGCCGCGGCGGGCTCAGTCCTCTACCTCACCCTGATCGCCGTGCTCTGCCTCGGAGTCGCCGCGATCGTCCGTGACTCGGCGGCCGCCATGGGCGTCGTGCTCGCCCTGTTTTACCTCTTCCCGATCCTCATCCACCTGGTCTCCGACCCGGATTGGCAACGACTCCTCTTCCGGATCTCCCCAACCAACGCCGGACTGGCCATCCAAGCCAGCATGAACCTGGACCTCCTGCCGATCGGCCCATGGCCAGGACTCGGCGTCCTCGCCGCCTGGGCCGCGGCCGCCCTCCTGGCCGCAGGCCTCCTGGTACGCCTCCGCGACGTCTGACCAGATCCGAGCCAGCCGGGCATCGCGAGTCAGGTGCCCGCGGTCACCGCCTTGAGCCCTGCGAACGACTCTCCGATGAACTGAGACAAGTCCTTCTGCCCGGCCTGCTCGGTCCAACGCCGGAACGCGACCTTGAAGACGGCGATGCCCGCCTCCGCGGCAAGGCTCGCGGAGGCGTCGTCGACACCGCGCTGCCGCAACGCGTCGGCGAGCGCGGCCGACAGCGAGGCGAGTTTGATCAGCTCGCGTTCCTGCAGCTCGGCGTTGGCGGCGATAACGGCCTGGCGCCGACGGGCATGCTCCTGGCGTTCCTGCAGCACAGCCGCGGCAGCCCCGAGGGCCGCCGCCACGACTTCCATCGGGGTGGCGGGCTCGGGAGCACGGCCGACTGTGCCCACGAGAAGCTCCTGCAGCGCGCTCGAACCCGCGAACAGCACTTCGCGCTTGTCCGTGTAGTGCCGGAAGAACGTCCGCTCCGTCAGCCCCGCCCGTTCGGCGATCTCCGCCACCGAGGTCCGTTCGAAGCCGCGCTCGAGGTAGAGCTCCAGCGCCGCCCGTTCGAGCCGGCCGCGCGCGTCCGGCTCCCATCGACCCATGCCCGGAATCCTACCCGATGACAGTGACTGACATCAGCTGCTACGGTGTGATGACAGTGACTGACATCGTTCGGTCGCCCGGCGCGCACCCGCAGCGCGAGGACGATCGGCCCACACTGGAGGCTTACTCATGCGCGTTTTCGTCACCGGGGCATCCGGATGGATCGGCTCCGCACTCACACCCGAACTCATCGGCGCGGGTCACCAGGTCGTCGGGCTCGCCCGCTCGGACGCCTCGGCCGCCGCCCTCACCAAGGCCGGGGCTGAGGTGGTCCACGGCACGCTCGACGACCTCGACGTCCTGCGCGACGCGGCCGCCGCGTCGGACGGAGTCGTCCACCTCGCGTTCAAGCACGACATCGCCTTCAATGGGGGCTTCCAGAGCGCCACCGACGCGGACCGCCGCGCCGTCGAGACATTCGGGAACGCCCTCGCCGGTTCCGCCCGGCCGTTCGTGCTCGCCTCCGGGCTGCTCGGACTCACTCCGGGCCGTGTAGTCACCGAAGAGGACGGACGCACGTCCGAGGCTGGCGGCCCGCAGACCCGGCTGGGCACCGCACGCCTGGCCCTCGCCCTCGCCGACCGCGACATCCGCTCATCCGTCGTACGGCTCCCGCCGACCGTGCACGGCGAGGGCGACCCCGGGTTCATGGCGACTCTGGTCGGCATCGCCCGCGACAAGGGCGTCTCCGGCTATATCGGCGACGGCTCCCAACGCTGGCCGGCCGCCCACCGCATCGACGCCGCACACCTGTTCCGGCTCGCCCTGGAGAACGCGCCGGCCGGATCGGTCCTGCACGGGGCCGCCGACCAGGGCGTGCCGATCCGCTCGATCGCCGAGGCCATCGGCCGCCACCTCAACCTGCGGACCCGCTCCGTCTCCACCGACGACGCGGCCGAGCATTTCGCCTGGCTGGCGGGTCTCCTCGCCATCGACATCCCCGCCTCCAGCGAGCTGACCCGCGAACTGCTGGGGTGGCAACCGACCCAGCCGAGCCTGGTCGAGGACCTGGAGAAGGGCCACTACTTCCGTACCGACCGGCCCGCGCAGCTGTAGCCGCCCGGCAGGCGGACACGGCAATACCGTCGCGGTCGTACTCGGCGGGCTGGTGCTGCTCGCGGCGGTGGTGGTCAGCGGGCCGCCGCGACGATCTCGGCCGTCGGGTCCCGCGGTTCCGGGCCTACCCGCTCGAACAGCACCGCGATGAGCACGCCGCCGAGCACCATCAGCGCGGCCCCGACACGGAAGGCCATGGCGTAACCCGAGGTCACCGCCGCCTCGGGGGACACACCGTTATAGATCTCCGCCATGGCGTACCGGATGGTGAGCGGCACCAGGACGGCCAGGCCGAGCGCGCCGCCGACCTGCTGCATGGTGGTCTGCACGCCTGAGGCCAGGCTGGAGTCCTGGGTGGTGACGCCGTGCAGCGCGGCGTTGGTCGCGGCTGGCATGGTGGCCCCGGCGAACAATCCGAAGACGATCATTCCCGGCAGGATGCCGCCGAAGTAGGTGGAGTCGACACCGACCATGCTCGTCAGCAGGAGTCCCGCCCCGGCGCCGATGAATCCGGCCGCGGCCACCGTCCGCACCCCGAGGCTCGGCGCGAGAGCCGTACCCAGGCCGATCCCCGCGCCGATGGCGAAGCCGAGCGGCAGGTACGCCAGGCCGGTCTGCAGCGGGGAGTAGCCCAGGATGTGCTGCTCGAACAAGGTCAGCAGGAAGGTGTAGGAGATGAACGCGGCCATGAAGAACAGCGAGGTGACGTTGATGACCGACCGGGTGCGGTTGGCGAAGAACGACAGGGGAATGAGCGGGTTCTTCGCCCGGCGCTCGATGACGATCATCGCGACCAGCAGCCCGGCTCCGGCGAGGAGCGGGACCAGCACGGACGCCGATCCCCACGAGTGCTCGGCCGCCTGCAGCAGGCCGTAGACGATGGCCACGAGCCCGGCGGTCGAGGTGGCCGCGCCGGCGACGTCCAGCCGGTCGCCCTTCTCCCGTACCATCCGGCTCTCGGTGACCAGCCGGGGCACGATCAGGAGGACCGCCACCGCGATCGGCACGTTGATGAAGAAGATCCACCGCCAGGTGGTCAGATCGGTCAGGACGCCGGAGATGACATAGCCCAAGGTGCCGCCGAGCGCCACCAGGCCGCCCCAGATGCCCAGCGCCTTCGTGCGCTCCTTCGGGTCGGTGAAGAGCAACGCGATCAGGCCGAGCGACGCGGGGGCGGAGATCGCCTCGGCGGTCCCCTGCGCGAACCGGCCCACGATCATCATGCCCTGGGTGGCGGCGGCCCCGCACACGATCGAGGACACCGCGAAGATGACCACGCCGATCAGCAGGAGCCGCCGCCGCCCGAAGACGTCGGCCAGCCGCCCGCCGAGCAGCAGCAGCCCGCCCGCCGCCAGCACGTAGCCGTTGACCACCCAGGTCAGGCCGGAATCGGAGAAACCGAGGCCGTCCTGGATGAGCGGCAGCGCCACGTTCACGACGGTCATGTCCAGCAGGATCATGAACGCCAGCCCGGACAGCAGGGCGAGCACCCACCATCGCCGGGGATCGGCCGCGCCGGTGGTCATGCTCGTCCCCCGTCGCCGTACAGGCTGGACCCGGTCTCCAGCAGGGATTTCAGGTCGCTCAGCACTTCGGCCCAGCCGCCGCCCGCGTTCTCGACCTGCCCGGCGACCTGCGCCCCCGTCCGCGGCGCGCCGTGCACGTCGTGGGTGACGGTCAGCGAGCACACGCCGTTCTCGCCTTCCTCGATCTCGTACGTGAGCAGGGTGAAACCCTCGTCGTTCCAGGTCGGCCGCCAGGTCTGCACCAGCCGGTACGGCGGATCGACCTCGATGACCTCGCCCTCCACCAGGCACTCGGCTCCGGCGTGGGTCTGGAAGGCGCCGCCGGGGCGCAGGTCGTAGTCGGCTTCGGCGCGGTAGCCGTACCGGCGGGTCCACTCGGGGTCGACGATCGCGGTCCAGATCGCCCGCGGGGTGGCTTTGATATAGACGCGGTGCACCTGCACGGTCGTGCCGGTGTCGGGGGTGGTCATGGTCTGCTCCAGCTCGTTCTTCAGGTGGACGAGCGCCGACACCTGAGGTTCGGTGTACTTGTCGATCCAGCGGTCGTGGATGAGCCGGATGGGCACCACGTTCAGGAAGTGCAGCTTCTCCCGGCCGGATTTGCGGGTGGTGACGAGACCGGCCTCCTCGAGCAGGCGGAGGTGTTTCATCACGCCGAACCGCGTCATGTCCACCTCGGACTCCAGGTCGGACAGCGTGCGGCCGTCCCGCGCGAACAGCCGGTCGAGCAGCCATCTGCGGGTCGGGTCGGCCAGCGCCTTGAAGACGCGGTCGTCGTCGGTCACGGCCACGAAGATAGGTGACCAAAAGGTCACATGTCAACCGGATCGACCCGTCGGCGGGTCCACGGTTGGCTTGCGCCGGACGGTGCTCGCTACTACGGTCATGTCTATGACTACTCATGGGCATGACTAGCGCATGGCCTTGCGGCACGCGGTGCTCGCGGCACTGCTCGACGGGGAGTGCAGCGGCTACCAGCTGACCAAGATCTTCGATGTGGGGGTCTCCAACTTCTGGTATGCCGCTCCGCAGCAGCTCTACGCCGAGCTGGCCAAGCTGGAAGCCGACGGCCTGGTCGCGGGCCGGGAGGTGGCCCAGCAGGGCCGGCCCAACAAGCGGGTGTTCACGGTCACCGAGGCCGGCGTCGGCGAGCTGGCCGCCTTCGCCGCGGCGCCGCCGAAACCGCTGCTCATCCGCGACGACCTCGCCGTCAGAGTGCACGCCGTCGACCTGCTCGACCCCGGGCCCGTGATCGCCCAGCTCCACGAGCGGGCGGAGGAGGCCGCGGCCAAGCTCGCGCTGTTCGAGAAGATGCTCATCCGGTTGCGCGGCGACCTGGACGAGGAGTCGTTCCTGCGCGAAGGGGACCGCATCGGGCCGTACCTTTCCTGCCTGGGCGGATGCCGTCTGGAGCGGGAGATACGCGACTGGTGCCTGCACACCGCGCGCACGCTGAGCGAACGCGCCGCCCGTACCGGACGGGAATGACCCTGATCCGCGCTACTGATCGGCGAGTATCTTCATGATCGTCGACCAAGGGCGATCGCGGTCCTGCTGAGCTCCTGACGACGGATATTCGTTCGACAGCCGGGAGCCGCCGCTGGCACGATGAGCCCGATGTCCCGAGCGTAGTAACACATCGACCCCCCAGGGGATGGCCACCGACCATCACCCCTGTTCAGGCGTGTCCAATCGATGTGTTTACAAGGGACTCATTTCATGCAACTTCACGAATATGCGCGTTATGACGCTGTCGGCCTCCGCGACCTGATCAGAGCGGGTGAGGTCACCGCCGGTGAGGTCGAGGCCGTCGCGCGGGAAGCCATCGCGATCGCGAACGCCGAGCTGAACGGGCTGGCGTTGCCGCCGTTCAACCCTGCGCTCGACCACGCCGCCGACGGCCCGCTGGCCGGGGTGCCGTTCCTGATCAAGGATCACGGGCCGGTCGCGGAAGGTGTGCCGTTCTTCCTCGGCAGCCGGGCGCTGCCGGGCATCCTCGCCCAGCGCGACACGGATCTCATGGCCCGCTTCCGGGCCGCGGGCCTGGTCACGCTCGGCCTCACCACCGTGCCTGAGCTGGTGCTCAGCTTCGCCACCGAGTCGCTCCGGTACGGGCCGAGCCGCAACCCGTGGGATCGTGACCGCGGGGTGGGTGGGTCTAGCGGCGGCGCCGCCGCCATGATCGCCGCCGGGGCCGTCCCGCTCGCCCACGCCAGCGACGGTGCCGGCTCCATCCGGGTGCCCGCCTCCTGCTGCGGTCTGGTCGGGCTGAAACCCAGCCGCGGACGCGTGCCGTGCGGGCCTGACCTGGGCGAACCGATGCTGGGCATGGCGTACGAATTCGCGCTGACGCGCACTGTCCGGGATGCCGCCCACCTGCTGGACGCGGTCCAAGGGCCCGGCATCGGAGACAAGTACACCGCTCCTCCCCCACGCGGCCCGTACGCCGACGAACGCGAGCCCGGCCCGCTGCGGGTCGCGGTGACCACCGAACCGTGGTCCGGCACGAGCGTCGACGGCGAGGTGGCCCAGGCGGCGATCCAGACCGGTCACATGATGGAACGGCTCGGCCATTCCGTCCTGGCGGACCGGCCGGAACTCAGCTGGGACGACGTCCTGGCGAGCTGCGTGGCCGAAGGGGTCGCGATCGCCTCGACGCTGCTCCGGGCGCCCAGGCAACCCGACCCGGCCCAGCTCGAAGCGGTCTCCCGGCAACTGCTCAGCCTGGCGCGCGAGTACACGGCGCTGGACATGATGAACGCCTTCGACGCCCAGAACCGGGTGACCAGATCGGTGGCCGCGTTCTTCACCCGATACGACCTGCTCATCACCCCGACCCTGGGACGGCTCCCCGCCCCCCACGGCACCCTGCGCTACAACGACCCCAGCCACACCTTCACCACATGGCTGGACTCGATGTTCGACTACAGCCCGTTCACGATGGTCTTCAACACCTCCGGCCACCCGGCGATCAGCCTGCCCCTGGGCCACAGCGCCACCGGCCTGCCGATCGGCGTCCAGCTCATCGCCCCGTACGGCCGCGAGGACCTCCTCTTCCAAGCCGCCACCCAACTGGAACACGCCATGCCCTGGGACCATCGCGTTCCCGGCTTCTTCGTCGGGAACCAGTAGCCCGAGGCCTGATCCGGGGCGGATCGGCCCCGGATCAGGCCGTTTCGGCGCTGAGGGTTTGTGCCACGGGCCGGCGGGCCGCCAAGCGTGCGGGCAGGGCGGTGAGTGCCACTGTCGCCAGGAGGGTCGCGAGCACGGCGGCGAGTACCCAGGAGAAGGGGAGCGTATTTATCTTCCCGTTCAACGAGTACAAGACGATGCCCACGGGAATGCCGGCGATGGCGCCCGGCAGGGCGGGCAAGAGCTGGGCAGTGGACAGCCCTGCGGAGATCTGTCCGGGGGTGGCGCCGAGCGTGCGCGCCATGGCCATGCTCGCCCGGGCTTCCATCGCCGTGGTCCAGGTGAGCGTGATGGTGTTCACGGTGGCGAGCGCGATCACCAGGATGGCGACCACCAGCAGCAACCGGCGGTCCTGACCGACCTGCAGGCTGGGCAGGGTGGAGGAACCGAGGCCGTAGCCCTTGCGGGGCTGGGCGTCGTAGGTCGGCAGGGCGGTGACCGCGATCAGTGTGGCGGCGGTGGAGCAGCCCTGCAGCACGGCGCGGCCCGGCCGGCGGGCGGTCAGCCGCAGCCCGAGCAGAAGCGGGGTGGGCAGCAGCGCGGACAGCACCGCCACCGCCACGGCGAGCGCGGTCGTCGCGGCGATGGTGGCGCCTGACGGTCCGACGACACTGCCGATCCGGCTGGCGGTGGGGCTGACGAGGGCGGGCTCGGCCAGGCGGGCGACCGTCAGCCCCAGCGCGTCGGCCAGCAGCGCCAGAACCAGGTACTCGGTGAGCAGGACGGCGGCGATCAGGCCGGGGGTGGCGCCGACGGCCTTGAGCAGTCCCGCCCGGCGCGTCTGCTCGGCGGCGCGTCCCGCGGCCAGCGCGGCCACTCCGGTGATGGCCAGGAAGCTGAGCAGCCAGCCACCGATGACCAGGATCGGCTGGGTGGTCCTGAGCATGACGGCGTCCTGCTGGGCCATGAATTGCCAGGCGTGGAAATTCACCCTGATGACGGAGACGTCGTGCGTGTCGATGAAGGCCTGAGTGGCGGCGGGGTCGCGCAGCTTGAGGTCCAGGGCCAGCGTCACCGGAAGCTCTTGGGATGCCAGTGCCCGGGCATCTGATCGGGTCAGCCAGGCCAGACCGCTCGGGTCACTCGGGCCGCCGCCCGGGCCGATCTGCTGCGCCCACGGGTAGATGGAGGTGGCCGCGGTCACGGCGATCCCGACGACGGGGAAGGTCCGGCCGGAGATGGTGACGTGGCCGCCGACGCGGACGCCCAGCGCGGTGGCGAAGCCCCGTTCGAGAACCGCGCCTCCGGAGCGTACCCAGTGGCCCGAGGTCACCAGCGGGCGGTTGACCGCGCCGGGTGTCTCGGCGGCGCCGTGCACCACCACGCGCGAGGTGGAACCGCGCGCGGTGAGGGTGGCGTAGACGAGGCGGTAGGGACCGTTGTGGGCGATGACCTCGGGGTCTTGCGCCAACGAGGCCAGGGCCGAGGTCACCGCGGGGCCGGTGCTTGGGGTGAGGACTACCACGTCCGGTCCGGCGGTGGCCGCCCGGGTCTGCTGGTACAGCGCCTCGGTCGCCCCGCCCAGGGACAGGCCCAGGGACAGGGTGGCGGTGGCCACGGTCACCGCGAGCAGGAGCATCACGGCCTGGGCCCGGTGCCGTCGGACGTCGGCGATGGCGAGGCGGAAGACGAGCATGGTGCGGCCCATGCCGGTCAGCCCTTCAGCCCGATCAGCCCGCCGAGCCACCCGGTGGTGCTGCCGGCCAGCCGGATGTCGTCGACGAACATCCCGTCGCGCATCGAGACCAGCCGGTCCGCGGTGGCCGCAACCCGCTCGTCGTGCGTGACGATGACGAGGGTCTGCCCCGCGGCACGCAGGTCCTCGAAGATCCTCAGCACGTCCAGTGTCGCCGCGGTGTCGAGGTTGCCGGTCGGCTCGTCGGCCAGGACGAGCAGCGGCTCGTTGGCCAGCGCGCGGGCGATGGCGACCCGCTGGCGTTGCCCGCCCGACAGCTCCGAAGGCAGATGCCGGGTACGGCCGGCGAGCCCGACCCGGTCCAGCAGGAGGCACGCGCGCCGCCTGGCAGCACGCCGCGAGCGCCCGGCCAGCAGCGCGGGCAGCTCCACGTTCTCCGCCGCCGACAGCTCCTCCATCAGATGGAATGCCTGGAAGACGAATCCCACCGACCGGCGCCGCAGCCGCGCCAGCGCCCGCTCGTTCAGGGTGTCGATGCGTTGACCGGCCAGCCAGACCTCGCCACCGGTGGGCCGCTCCAGGCCACCCAGCAGATGCAACAGGGTCGACTTCCCGCAGCCGCTGGGCCCCATCACCGCCAGCATCTGCCCTGCGGCCACGTCCAGGTCGACCGCGTCCACCGCGCGGACCCGGCTATGCCCCTGACCATGCTCCTTCACCAGGCCGCGCGCGGCACTTAACACGTTCATGCATCCCCTAACGGTTAGCCAATAGGTAGCGGTTAGCCATAAGAGGTGTCAAACGGCCAATTTTTGCGACGGTCACGTCCCACGCGCTGAACGTCCAGACCGGCCAGGCGCGCAAGCTCCCCGCCACCTACCGCGTTCAGGAGCTGTTCGGCCTGGCGCCGCCCGGTGCGCCAGGAGCGCTGTGACCGTCGGTGAGCTGCTCGGGGACCGGGGCGCCGAGGAACTCCAGCAGGGCGGCGACCTTGTGGTCCAGTTCGATCCCGACGGCGGTGATCGCGGGGTCGCCGAACCCGCCGAACTGGGCGCTCGGCCGGTCGATGGCGAAGCGTGTCACGCCCTCCGCGTCCTGGTAGATCTCCGTCCGTAGCGGGGCGTACAGCATGACGGCGGGGTCGTGGTGGAACATCCGCTGGGCGATGGTGTGGTTGCCCATGAGGTACTGCACGCTGCGCCACCGATCACCGGCCAGGCGCAGGAGCGCGGTGTTGTCGAAACTCCAGTAGATGATGAAGCCGTGCGGCGCGTTCTGGTCGGTGGCGCGCTGCACGGTGGACCAGTCCGCGTCTTCTTCCATGAACTGTTCGAACAGCGGCGTGTCCAGGGTGGGGACCGCGCGCTCGTATCGCTCCCGGAACTCCTCGAACGGCGCGCCGGTGTCGACGATCAGCCGGTGGGCCTCGTATGCCACGTCGGCGACGGGGCTTGCCATCGGATCTCCCCCTTCGGTTGGCACGGCGGGGGATCTGGCTTTCACAATGAAAGCTATTCTTCGAGCGTACCCCTGGGCGAGCGGATCAGCAGGGTTGCCACCACCTCGTCGGGACCGACCGTGCAGTATACGTGCGGCACATCCGCCCGCCAGGAGATGTGCTCGCCCGGCGCGGCCAGCAGCGGCGCGTCGGCCGGCCCGGCGCGCAGCACGCCCTCATAGACCGTCACATGCTCGGTGACGCCGGGAGCGTGCGGCGGCGACTGCTGGACGACGCCGGGCCGTACCCGCACGCGCAGCAACTCGAACGTCACGCCCTGCTCCTCGAAGACCTCCAGCAGGGTGGCCGTCACGGCGGCGCCGCGCACATCGACCGCGTCCCCGGGCGGCGCGCCGGGCTCCAGGACAAGCGCCGTCAGCGGTACGCCCAGCGCCCCCGCCACCGCGTAGAGCGTCTCCAACGTGGGATTGCGGGAGCCGAGCTCCAGGCCGGACAGCGTGGCCTTGCCGATCCCGGCACTGCGGGCCAGCGCCGACAGCGAGATCCCGCGCGCCTCCCGCAACCGCCGCAGCCGGCTCCCGACACCCGCCTCACGCTCGTCCACCGGGCCATCGTGACATGACGGGCTTGTCCGGCACCTCCGCGTACCCTATCGTTCCGTAAACGGAACGCCCGGTGGAGGGAGCGCACGTGCGGATGCAAGCCATTGTGGCTGGGCTGGTCAGCGCGGTCGTCGGGTACGCCAGCTCGTTCACCGTCGTGCTCGCCGGCCTGCGCGCCGTCGGAGCCACGCCCGGCCAGGCCGCGTCCGGGCTGCTCGCCCTCTGCGCCGGCATCGCCGCGGTGGCGATCTTCCTCGGGCTGCGCTACCGCATGCCGATCAGCATCGCCTGGTCCACCCCGGGCGCCGCGCTGCTCGCCGCGACCGGCCCCGTCCCCGGCGGCTTCCCGGCCGCGGTCGGCGCGTTCCTCGTGTGCGCCGCCCTCATCGTGCTCGCCGGCCTGTCCCCCTGGCTGGCCCGCGCGATCGCCGCCATCCCGCGCCCGATCGCCGGGGCCATGCTGGCGGGCGTCATCCTGAGCCTCTGCACCGCACCGGTCCGCGCCGTCGTCGACATCCCCCTCCTGGCGGTCCCGGTCGTCCTCACCTGGGCGATCCTGCAGCGCTACCGACGGCAGTGGGCCGTCCCGGGCGCGCTCGTCGCCGCGGTGATCGGGATCATGGCGCACGGCCCCGGTCTCTCCGGCGCGGCCCTGCGCCCCTCGATCGAGCTGACCGCCCCCGCGCTCAACCTCTCGGTGGTGGTGAGCATCGCCATTCCGCTGTTCCTGGTCACCATGGCCGCGCAGAACGTTCCCGGCATGGCGGTCATGGCGACATACGGGTACGCCCCTCCCCTGCTCCCGGTCCTCGTCACGACCGGCCTGGCCAGCGCGGCGGCGGCCCCGTTCGGCGGGCACGCCCTCAACCTGGCGGCGATCACCGCCGCGCTCACGGCGGGCCCGGACACCCACCCGGACCCGGGCCGCCGCTGGATCGCGACGGTCGCCCTGGGCGCCGGCCAGCTGACCCTCGGCCTCGGCGCGGGCCTGGCCATGGCCCTGGTCCTGCTGTCCCCGCCGGTCCTGGTCATCGCCGTCGCCGGCCTGGCGCTGCTCCCGGCTCTCGGCTCGTCCCTTGCCAGCGCGGTGACCGAGCCGGAGGGCCGCGAGGCCGCGGTGGTGACGTTTGTCGTGACCGCGTCCGGCATGACGATCCTGAGCATCGGCGCGGCGTTCTGGGGCCTGGTCGCGGGCGGCCTGACCGCGCTACTCCTGCACCGCCGCACACCACCGGCTCTGGACGCCAACCGCTCACGACCGGTTGGTGTCACCCGGTAGCTACAGGCCGCCGGAGTCCGTCCATGACGACGGTGATGAAAACGTCGGTGAGCTGCGGGTTCTCGGGTTGCGCGCGAGCGATCGCGAAGGCCAGGTGGCTGATCAGGGCGGTGGTGGTCGCGAGGTCGAGGTCGGTGCGGATCGCGCCGGCCTGCCGGGCTCCGGTGAGCATCTCCGCCACGACCTGGACGAGCTCGGCACGCAGCGCGGCCGTGGCGGGTGTGGTCAGGTCGCGCAGCTGGTCGCTGATGGGGTGGTGGGCGGCCTGGAAGGCGATCAGTTCGGTGAGAAAGGCGCGCAACGCCTGCTCGGGGCCGCTCTGCCGGAGCAGATCGCGGCCCCGCCGTACCACCGGTTCGAGCAGGTGCGCGACGGCGGTGTCCAGCAGCGCGTCCTTGCCGCCGAAGGCGCGCACGACGGTTCCCACTCCCAGGCCGGCCTTCCTGGCGATGGCCTCGACGGTGAGCGCGGCGTCGGGTTCGGCCAGCAACGCGGTGGCCGCCTCCAGGGCGAGCTGTCGGTTGCGTACGGCATCGGCCCGGCGGCCCGGCATTGACATCTGGAATGTACCTTCCATATAAGTGGAGCGGGCATTCTATTTAATCGCATGGGAGACACCCGATGAACGAGCGGATCCTGATCTCGGGCGCGAGCATCGCAGGGCTGACCCTGGCGCACTGGCTGGCCAGGCACGGCTTCCAGCCCACCGTGGTCGAACGCGAGCGCGGGCCGCGCACGGGCGGCAACGGCGTCGATGTACGAGGCCAGGCCATCGGCGTCGTCGAGCGCATGGGGATCCTGCCGGAGATCCGTGCCGCCGCCACCGACGTGCGGGGCATGAAGTTCGTCGACGCCCGCGACCGGCCGGTCGCCCGGATCGGCATCCAGGACCCCGGCGGCGTCGAGCTCATGCGTGGCGACCTGGTGGCGCTCCTGCACCGGCGGACCGGCGTCGAATACCTCTTCGGCGACTCCATCCGGGCACTGGCGCAGGACGGCGACGGCGTGACCGTCACCTTCGACCACGCCGGCACCCGCCGCTTCGACCTGGTCGTCGGCGCCGACGGCATGCACTCCAACGTCCGGCGGCTGGCCTTCGGCCCCGAGGAGCGGTTCGTCCGGTTCAAGGACCACTACTTCGCCTTCGCCGACGCCGACGCCTCGCTGGGCGAGGACCGGTGGGTGACGATGTACAACACGCCGGGGAGGATGGCCGGGATCTACCGCTCCGGCAATCACGCCCAGGCCAAGGCGTACTTCATCTTCCGCTCCGCGCCCCTGAGCTACGACTTCCGCGACGTCGGCCGGCACAAGCGCCTGGTGGGCCAGGCGTTCGCGAGCGACACCTCCTGGCACGTCCAGGAACTGCTCGGCGCCGGGCTGGCCGACCCGGAGTTCTACTTCGACGCGCTCAGCCAGGTACGGATGGACTCCTGGTCCACCGGCCGGGTCGCGCTGGTGGGCGACGCCGCCTGGTGCGCCTCCCCGGCCTCGGGTGCGGGCGCCGAGTTGGCTCTGGTCGGCGCCTACCGGCTCGCCGGAGAGCTCGCGGCGGCCGGGGGCGATCACCGGATCGCCTTCCCCGCCTACCATGCCGGCCACCGTGCCCTGGTCGGCAAGAGGCAGCGGATCGGTACGAACGTCCGCCTCATGGTGCCCAAGACGTCGGGCGGCAGGTGGCTGCGTGACACCGTCGCCCGGCTGCCGCTGACGCGGGTGATGAGCGCGGTGGAACGGCTGGCGCGGGCCAAGCCCCCGGCCCTGCCCGAGTACGCCCCGGTTCAGGTACGCTGGACGCAGTAGCCAAATTTGGCTAGTTGGAGGATGAATGGCTCACGAGAAGACCGTGCCGCTGCTGCCCTGCCGGTCCGTCGACGAGATCGTGGAGTTCTACGGCGCGCTGGGCTTCGTCCGGACCTACTACCAGGTCCGCCCCAATCCGTACGTGTCGTTGAAGCGCGAGGATCTCCAGCTGGGCTTCTTCGGCATGGCGGACTTCAAGCCCGAGGATTCGTACGGATCGTGCCTGGTGCTGGTGCCCGACACCGGCGCGCTGTACGCGGCGTTCGCCGAGGGCATGCGCGCGGCCTACGGCAAGCTCCTGGTGTCCGGGATTCCCCGGATGACCCGGCCGCGCAAGCGGAAGAACTCCGGCGACACGGCCGGATTCACGATCGTTGACCCGGGCGGCAACTGGATCAGGATCTTCGCCGCCTCGGCCGGACCGTCCGAGCCGGAACCGGCCGCAGGCAAGCTCGCGACCACGTTGCAGAACGCCGTGGTGTTAGGCGACTCCAAAGGCGACCACCTCCAGGCGGCCAGGATTCTGGACACCGCGCTCCGCCGCGAGCAGGACACCGCGTCACCGGCCGACCTGCTGGAAGCCCTGGCCTACCGCGCCGAACTCGCGCTGCGGGCCGAAGACCCGGCACGCGCCCGCGACCTCCTCGCCCAAGCCCGCGAGGTCCCCCTGTCCGACGCCAACCCGGAAACGCTCGCCAGCCTCGACGACCTGGCGGCCGCGCTGCCTCCCGTCGATCCGGCCTGAAGGGAACAAGCGCATGTCCGTGGTCCGGCTGCTGGTGCTCGGCGCGATCCGGCGGCGCGGCCGTTCCCACGGCTATCTGGTACGCGCCGACCTGGAATCCTGGGGCGCGCACGAATGGTCCACCGCCACCTCCGGCTCGATCTACCACGCCCTGAAATCCATGACCGGCCAAGGCCTGCTCCTCGCCCACGAGACCAAACCCAGCGAGGCGGGCGGGCCCCCGCGCCTGGAATACGAGCTGACCGGGGACGGCGAGCAGGCCTACTTCACCCTGCTCCGCGAGGCGCTCTCCAGCCGCGACCCCCGGCTGGACCTGCTCGCCGCGGCCGTCGGCCTCATCGACGACCTCCCCCGCGCCGAGGCGATCGACCTGCTCCGGCGGCGCGCCCTCGTGATGGACCAGTGGCGCGCCAGCATCACCAGCGAGCTCCCGCCCGACACCGACCTGGAGACCTGGGGGCCGGTCGGCGCCGTCATCGAACTCTGGCTGCACACCGCCGACAGCCGTACCGCCTGGACGCACCGGCTCATCACGCGCCTCGAAGAGGGCGCTTACCACATGGCCGATGACGGGTCAGACCCTGGTCTCTTCCACGGCCCTGACCGGTGAAGCCACCTTCGGTGCCCGGCGTCCGGGCATCCACCAGTTGGCCTTGCCGCACAGTTCCATCACTGCGGGGACCAGGAGCATCCGGATGATGGTGGCGTCGACGAGCACGGCGACGGCCATGCCCAGACCGATCTGCTTGACCGAGACGTCGGGGCCGAGCAGGGCGGTCGTGAAGATGGCGATCATGATGGCGGCGGCGGCCGTGATGACCTTGGCGGTCCGCGCCAGCCCGAGAGCGACGGCCCTGCGGGTGTCGCCGGTGCGCTCGTACTCCTCACGGATCCGCGAGATCAGGAAGACCTCGTAGTCCATCGACAGGCCGAACAGGAGCGGGAACATCATCATCGGCACCCAGGTCGTGATCGGCATGTCGGTGGGGAAACCGAGGGCCGAGCCGAACCATCCCCACTGCACGACCGCGACCAGCACGCCGTAGGCGGCGCCGATCGACAGCAGGTTCATCACGGCGGCCTGCAGCGCGATCGTGACCGACCGGACCAGCGCGATCAGCAGCACCAGGGACAGCACGATGACGACCGCGATCATCAGGGGCAGGCGCGAGCCGGTGTCCTCGGCGAAGTCGATCGCGCCGGCGTTCGGGCCGCCGACGTAGACCGCTTCGCCGCCGGGCGCCTTGGGCAGCACGTCGTCGCGGAGCTCGTGCACCAGGTCCGCGGTCGCCTCCTCCTGGTATCCGGTCGTGGGGAAGGCCATGAAGGTGGCGGCCTGCCCGTCCTGGCTGACCCGGGGCGGCGTGACGTAGGCGATGCCCTCGGTCTTCCCGACCGCTTCGACGACGGGACGCAGATCGGCGACCTCGGCGGCGAAGATCAGGGGTGCGCCGAAGCCGGGACCGAAACCGTCGGAGAGGATCTGGTACGAGGTGTAGCTGCTCCTGTCGTGGGGCTGGACGCTGGCGTCGGGCAGGCTCAGCCGCATCGACAGCGCGGGGGTGGCCAGTACCAGCAGGCCCGCGCCGGCCAGTATCGCGGCGACCAGCGGCCTGCGCTGCACCACGCCGGCCCACCGCTCGGCGGGGGTACGGCGCTCGGCCCCACGTTGGCGGGACGTGCGACGGGGCAGGCGCAGTGAGTTGATCTTGTGGCCGGCGAAGCCCAGGAACGCCGGCACCAAGGTCACCGCGGCGATCATCGTCACCAGCACGGCCACCGACGCGCCGATGGCCACGCCGGTCATCATCTTCTGACCCATGGCGATCAGGCCCAGCAGCGCGATCACGACGGTCGTGCCGGCGAAAAGCACCGCGTGACCCGCGGTCGTGATGGCCTTGACCGTGGCGCGCTCGGGCTCGTCACCATCCTGCAGGCTGTCCTTGTAGCGGGTCAGGATGAACAGCGCGTAGTCGATGCCGACGCCGAGCCCGATCAGCGCGGCGACGAGCACGGTGAAGTCCGGCGAGGGGACCACGTGCCCCACGAGCTTCATCAGGGCGATGCCGCCGAGGACCGCCATCAGCCCGGTCACGATCGGCAGGCCCATGGCCACCAGCGACCCGAACGCGATGAACAGGATCACCGCTGCCGCCAGGACGCCCACGCTCTCGGTCGAACCCTGCGGGGGCGTCTCGGCCTTCTCCGCCTTGTCCCCGCCCAGCCCCAGCGTCACGCCGTCACCTGAGGCGTCCTTGACCGTGTCCACCAGGCGCTTGACCTCGGTTTTCGCCACATCCTTGTCGGTCAGCGGGATGGTCGTACGGGCGATGCGACGATCCTCCGTCACCAGATCCGCGTCCTGATACGGCGAGGTCACCGGTCCGGTAATGGGTGAAGCGTCCAGATCGGCGATGACCTTCTCGATCTTCTGCCGGGCGGCGGGGTCGTCGATCCCCTTCGCTGCCTTGATCGCGAGAGTCAGCGTGTCCCCTTGTTGTTCGGGAAAGTGCTTCTTGATCAGCACCTGCGCCTTGGCGGAATCGGAGTCTCCACCGGAGTAATCGTTGTCGGAGGCGGCGCCGTAGCCGAAGCCGACGAACGCCACGGCGATGACGCCGACGATCCAGGTCAGCAGGACCAGGCGACGGCGCCGGTAACAGAACCGGGCTAATCCCGCCAGAGCTCCATCAGTACGGGAATTCTCAATTGTCATTAATTACTCCTCAGGTCGCAGCGGGGCGAGAATCGCCGATTCGGCGAGTGAGTGGCGCGGGCTGGATCAGTGGCCATGGCCTGGGCTTTCGCCGTGCGAGCCGCCGAATGGCGTCGTGACGCCGTCGTAGCGGAGTCGGAGCATCATGCCCTGATGCGCGTGGGGCAGGTTGTGGCAATGGTTCATCCAGATTCCGGGATTCGTCGCGCGGAATGCGACCTCCCAGGTCTCGCCTGGCCGGACGTCGAATGTGTCCACCCACAGCGGGCTGCCCGTCGACGGTGTCCCGTCCCTGGACAGGATCAGCACGGGATGGCCGTGCAGGTGCCAGGGGTGCGTTTCCAGG
The DNA here is from genome assembly GCF_009687885.1 of Acrocarpospora pleiomorpha. Lineage (GTDB taxonomy): Bacteria > Actinomycetota > Actinomycetes > Streptosporangiales > Streptosporangiaceae > Acrocarpospora > Acrocarpospora pleiomorpha. Next base: position 537,717 of record NZ_BLAF01000004.1, on the reverse strand, counting down.
CTTCGGTTGACGACGGTGAACCGGACGGTGTCGCCGTCGGCGACGAGCTGGTCGGGGATTCCAGGGTGGCCTTGGCCGTTGACGGTGTGCGCGTATGCCGGTTGGCCGTTGACCAGGGCCACGCCTCGGTCGAGGACCATGGTGAAGTGCCGGTCGGCATGGCGGGCGTCGAAGGGTACGGCGGCTGGGGTTCCGTACCGCAGGAGGTCGAGCTCCGGCAAGTCGGAGGTGTCCCGTGCTTCCCCGAGGGAATCGCCGTGCAGGCGCAGTCCGCCGTCACGGTCGTCGTCGATGACGAGTGCCACGGACGTGTCCGGCATGAGGAACACCAGGTCGTATCGCCCGCCCGCGGGCAGGCGCAGTGCGACGTCGCTGACCTCGCCGGGCTGGTTGAGGTCTCGGCCGTCGACGGCCGTCACCCGGAACGGGGTTCCGGCAAGGACGATCCGGTGTGGATCCGAGTCGGTGTTGATCAATCGCAGCCGCACCGGTGCGCCTGGTGGTGCCTGGTGTTCGGTTCGGCCGTCTCTGCCTGCGATCACGACGGTGCCGTCGAAGGTGTGCACGGGCAGGGTCAGGTCCACCTGGTCGTCGGCGTCGCGCGGTTTTACGACGAGGGTTCCGTACAGGCCTTTACGTACGCCGACGTGGGACGCGTGATGGGTGTGATACCAGTAGGTGCCCACTTGGTCGGCGCGGAACCGGTAGACGAAGTCCTCTCCGGGTCCCACGGCCGGCTGGGTCACACCCGGCGCGCCGTCCTCGCCGCACGGCACGTCGTAGCCGTGCCAGTGCAGGGTCACGCCGTCCTCGATGTCGGCGTTGCGCAGCCGCACTTCGATCAGGTCACCCTGGATCGCGGTGATCGCCGGACCCGGGATCTCGCCGTTGTAGGTCCACGCGTCGATCTCTCGTCCGGACGGGAGCCGTACGGTGGCCTTCTTCGCGGTGAGCACGGGCCCCCGCACCGTGCCACCCCGTGCCGGCGAACCGGAGCCCCGAAGATCGGCCACTGACACGGCCGCTCGGGACGAGCGCCCGGATCCGATGGTCACCGATTCGGCGGGAAGGAACGACAGCCCGGTGCCGGCACCGGCCGCGCCCACCACGACCGCGCCGCCGGTCCAGCCGATGAACCGGCGGCGCGAGATCGCGCGCCGATCCTCCGGCGCCTGCGTGACGCCCGCATCGGCGGGAGTCGCGACCACTCGCGCGGTCAGCAACGCACTGGCACACACGAGCGAGATCGTGATCAAGGCCGTGCTCAAGGTGAGCGGGTACCCGACCAGGAAGGTCACCATAAGACCGGCCAGCGCCGCGTAAGCCGTAGTGAACACCGAGACCACGCCGCCCGCCGACCGCCCCCGCCGCGCCGCGAGCAGCACGGCGACAGCCCCGGCGACCCCCAGCATCGGCAGCCCCAGCAGCACCTTCTCCTGGACGAACCACCAGCCCCGGCCGGCCAGTATCGCCACGGTGACCACCCGGACAAGCGTCACGAGCACCGCGGCGGCCAGGGCGGCGAACGCCAGCCGGGTACGCCGGAGCGCCAGGGTGATCCCTGCCGCGAACCACGTGGCGACGCTCAGCAGCGCGACGACGTGATCCAGGATGATCCACAGCCCAGTGGTCATGGCGCCTGGCGCGTTAGTGTGGCCGACCTGGACAGCTGCCCGGCCTGGCGGGCGATCATCCCGGCCACCGCCAGGATGGCGAGACCGTTGACCGCGTGCAGACCGAAGACGAGCTCGCCGGCGGCGCCGTCGAACGCCTTGGCGATCGCCCTGATCACGAACTGGACAACCGCGAGCCCGGCGACCAGGCCGCTCAACCCGATGAGCCGCCCGGGCATCCGGGCTATCGCGGCGGCGACGGTCACCAGGACCGCGAGCAGGAGGATTCCGGAGCCCAGCACGCGGTGCGGCTGGAAGGACTCCTCGTTGGGTGCCGTGTCGAACGCACCGCTGGCAGCCAGGAAGAACTGTGCCGCGACCGCCAGTACCTGCAGGGTCGCCAGGGCGGCGAAGAATCTACGCATGGCGCGCTCCTTGAGGATCGTTCATGGCGGCGATCGTCGCGCCGGTGAGGCCGCTGTGGCATCTGACGGCGGACGGCGGCGTCTACGCATTTGGGCGTAGCCGACTCGTGCCTCGCTACGCCTGTCGGCGTAGCAGGTCGCGCGTCTGGGCGGAGCGTCGTCCGTACGCCGGAACAGTAGGATCACGGCATGAAACACCACGCCGTGCCGTTCCGCCTGCGGGTGGGGACGCAAGACGTGGTGATCGCGCTCTTCGTCACCGTGATGCAGGTGCAGGGCACGCTCGCCCGCGTTGCCGCCGAGGGGGCGCCGCGTCCGCTCACCGACTTCGGAAACCTCGGCTTCGCGCTGCTGGTGGTGAGCGGCCTGGTCGTGGCCGTCCGCCGCCGGTGGCCGGTTCCGGTGTTCGTCACCGCCGCACTGGCCAGCTTGGTGTACTACGGTCTCGACTTCCCGGACGGGCCGGGCTGGCTCGGGCTCTTCGTCGCCCTGTACACCCTCGCCGCCTACGGTGACGGGCGCCGGTCATTGGTGATCGCCGGTGTGAGTACCGCGGTGCTTGCCATCTGGTGGCTGTTCGCAGCGGCTGACATCGAGCCGCGCGCCGCCATCGGCTGGGTGTTCTTCCGTATCGGCGCGTCGGTCATGAGCGTGGCCCTCGGCGAGTCCGTCCGGTCCCGGCGGGTCATCGCGGCCGACGCCCAGCAGCGTGCGGAACTGGCTGAACGGACCCGCGAGGAAGAAGCGCGTGCGCGGGTCGACGCCGAACGGCTCCGGATCGCGCGCGAAGTCCACGACACCGTCGCGCACGCCATCGCGATCATCAACGTGCAGTCCGGGGTCACCGCGCACGTGCTCGACAAGAGACCGGACCGGGCCCGCGAAGCGTTGCAGGCCATCGAGCAGACCAGTTCCCGGGCGCTGCGGGAGATGCGGACCATCCTCGGCGTGCTCCGTGACGACAACGACGGCCGCGTGCCGTACCCCGGCCTGGAACAGATCGACGAACTCACCGCCAAGGCACGCGACGCCGGACTGGACGTCACGCTCGAGGCGACCGCGCCCGCGACACCGTTGCCGAGCGCGGTGGGCAGCGCCGCCTACCGGATTCTGCAGGAGTCGATCACCAATGTGATCTCTCATGTCGGCCCGACCCGGGTGACGGTCGCGCTGAACCCGGGGGTCGACGTCCTGGAGATCCGCGTGACCGACGAGGGCCGCCGCACCGGATCCGGTGCCGATCGACCGTCCGGCAATGGCACGGACCCGTCGGCCAGGGCCGGGCGCGGGATCCTGGGCATGCGCGAGCGCTGCCAGCTGCTCGGCGGCGAGCTCGACGCCAAGCCGACTCCGGGCGGAGGTTTCGAGGTCACGGCCCGGCTGCCTCTCGCGCCGACCGGGTCGCGCCTGTGAACACGGCATCCGGGTCGCCGATCAAGGTGCTGCTCGCCGACGACGAGAAGCTCGTGCGGTCCGGGTTCAAACTGCTGCTCGACGTCGAAGACGACATCACCGTGGTCGGAGAGGCGACCAACGGTGCCGAAGCCGTCGAGGGTGCCCGCGCCACCCGCCCCGACGTCGTCCTCATGGACATCCGCATGCCGAAGGTGGACGGAATCCAGGCCACGGCCCAGATCACCGGGATGCGCGGGCTGGAGCGCGTCCGGATTCTCATCCTCACCACGTACGACACCGACGCGTACGTTTTCGAAGCGCTGCAAGCCGGTGCCAGCGGCTTTCTGCTCAAGGACGCCGGACCGCCCGAGCTCCTGCACGCCATCCGGGTGGTCGCCGCCGGCGAAGCCCTGCTCGCGCCGCGGATCACCAGACGTCTCATCAGCCAGTTCACCGCGCGGCGAACGGCGGCCAGTGCCGCGGAGGACCGGCTCGCGGTGCTCACCGGGCGCGAGCGAGAAGTGCTGGCGCTGGTGGGCCGGGGCCTGAGCAACGACGAGATCGGCGCCGAACTGGTCCTCAGTCCGGCCACCGCGCGCACTCATGTCAGCCACGCGATGGCGAAGCTGGGTGCGCGTGACCGCGCGCAACTGGTTGTCATCGCGTACCAGACAGGACTGGTCAGCCCCGACGCGTGACCTCACAGCCGCACGCTTCCGGGGAACGCAAGTGGTCGGTCACGCGTTGGTCGCCGTGACGGTGCCGGTGGTGCCGTCGATGGTGATGAGGGTGTCGTCGTGGAGCCTGATCGTCGCGTTCGGGATGCCGAGGACGGCGGGGATGGCGTGCTCGCGGGCGACGATCGCGGCGTGGGACAGCACGCCTCCGGTTTCGGTGACGACGCCGGCGGCGATGCGCGGCAGCGGTGTCCAAGCGGGGTCGGTGAAGGGGCAGACGAGGATGTCGCCCGGGTGCACGCGCGCGAAGTCGCCTGGGCCGCGGACGATCCTCGCGGTGCCGGTCACTCTCCCGTGGCTGCCCGGTGTCCCGGTGAGTGTGGCGGCCGGGATATCCGAGGCGTCGGAAGGCGAAGGCCGCGGTGGCGGTGCGGCGGTGATCGGCCGTGCTTGCAGAATCCAGGTGCGGCCGTCGACGATCGCCCACTCGATGTCCTGCGGTCCACCGAGTACGGCAGCGATCTCCCTGCCCAGCTCGGCGAGCCGCGTGGCGGTCGCGTCGTCGATCGCCGGTCGGTCCCGGGTACGGGTGGGCACGTCGCTCATGACGAGCCGCGTGCCACGCCGGTCGAGGCGGGTCCGTTTGTCGGCGATAGTGCGGGTGACTGTCCCGTCCTGGGCGACGCGGTAGGCGTCAGGGGTGACCGTACCTCCGACGATGCTGGGGCCCAGGCCCCAGGACGCCTCGATCTCGGTCGCGTTGTTCGGGCCCGCAGGGGTGAACATGACCCCAGACACCTCGGCGTCCAGATGGCGCTGGACGATGACGGCCATCGCAAGATCGTTATATGCGTGGCCGGAGGCAGCCCGGTAGGCGATGGCCCGTGGAGAAGACAACGAGGCCCAGCAGGCGCGTACGGCATCGGCGACCTCGCTGACTCCGTGCACAGCGAGAAAGCTCTCGTGCTGACCGGCCGCCGATGCCTGACCGGTATCCTCATCCGCCGCCGATGATCTCACCGCCACGGGCGGATCGCCGAGATCGTCAAGCGCGCGTCCCAGCGCGTCGACCACGGTGGCGTGGAGTGGGCGGGCGCGGTAAGCGGCGAACGGGACGACGAAGCCATCAGGAACCGGCAGACCCGCGCGGAGCAACACGCCAAGTGTGCCGGCCTTGCCCCCGCAGGTATCGGCGACAGCCTCCATGAGAGGTACGATCATCCACCTAGCCTTTCAACAGACTGTTGACAACATTTTGTTGAGTTTGCATTATGAGTCCCATGCCACGCAAGCAGGACAACGCGCCCGCCGACCACGCCCAGGCCCAGCGTGAGCGGGACGCGGGTGAGCATCTTCTGGACCTGGGCGCGGACGCGCTCGACGCCCGTCCGTGGCGGCCCTCGCCCGTCCCGCCGTCGGCGGTCGACCTTGTGCAGTTCGCCGTCTGGCGCAACGCCGACCTGGACCCGGAGGGCATCCTGAGCGCGCTCACCCTCCTGCCCGCCGCACGCGCCGAGGTCGAAGGACTCGAATCCGCCCTGCTGCTCATGGCCCGGAGCGCGGGACTGACCTGGGCACAGATGGCGCACGCGATGGGATTCAACTCCCCCCAGGCGTGCCAGCAGCACTTCACCCGCCTGACCGCACGACAGGACGCCGACTCGTGACGCCAGACTCGCCGCCCGCCCTCCTGGTCCTGCACTCCGTGCGCATCACCGGGTTCGCGGACACCCCGGTGATCGCCCAGCGGTACGGCCTGGATGCGGCCGAGACGAAAGAGATGCTGCTCGACGCCGAGGCTCGTGGCTGGGTCGAGCACGCCGCCTTCGCCGGCACCGGAGGCTGGTCGTTGACCGAACCGGGCCGAGCCGAGAACGAGCGCCGGCTCGCGGACGAACTCACCAGCGTGGGCGGCGCCGACAAGGTCCGCGACGTCTACCGCGAGTTCCTCCCGCTGAACGCCCTCCTGCTACGAGCCTGCACCGACTGGCAACTCCGGCCCACCGCCGGCGATCGGCTCGCCGTCAACGACCACTCCGATCACGCCTGGGACGCCCGAGTCCTCAACGAGCTCGCCGCCATCGACCGCGCGCTCACGCCACTCGCCGACCGGCTCGGGAGCGTCCTCACCCGGTTCCGCGGCTACGACACACGATTCACCACAGCCCTGGCGCGCGCCCGAGCCGGGGAGGGCATCTGGGTCGACCGCACCGACGTCGACTCCTGCCATCGTGTCTGGTTCGAACTCCACGAAGACCTCATCGCCACACTCGGCCTCGACCGGCACACGGAACCCTGACCCCACGCACCGCCACCCCCGCATCCACGATCGTGGGGCCGGACCACGCGTAGAAGCCGAGCCCCGAGGCGGGAACCAGGACCTGCTTGGCCACGTGCTCAACCACGTCCAGGGATCACACGGGAACCGGCGGTGCTGCGTGTAGAAGGGGGTTGAGACTGGTAAAGATCGATGATCGTGTGATCTGTATTCCTCACCCTGTCTCGGTTCGTTGTCGCAGACAGTGAATGGCGGCATCGCCCGGCTCCGCCTGCCGCTGGGCAGCCCGGATTCTGGAGCCGTGTCAGGCATCTGACCGCCGACTAGACTCTCGGTGTGTTCGATTCGCCTGACCTCGATACATCGTCTTATGCCGATTTCGACACACCGGCGTATGTGCGGCACACGTACAACAGCTGGGACAACGCCGGTTGGCGGTCGCTGCTGGTACAGAGTTTTGACCACGCGTCCGAAGCCGAGCATCTTCCGCTGCCCGCGGTGTCTGACCTGCATATCGTGCTGTGCCTAGCGGGGAACGCGGACGTTCGGCTGTACGCCGGCGGCAGGCCCGTTGAGCGGCGGTGGGTGCCGGGCCACCTAGAGCTCATGGTTCCCGGGCGCGCCACCTCCTTCACTTATCGGGCGACGTCTAGGTTGCGGACCGTCCAGGTGCACATTCCCTCAGCGGCCGTCCGGGAGGCTGCGCAGGCGCTGGGCGGTCGTGAGCCTGACTTCGAGGGGCTGTCCGCCGCCCTTCGGGCGGGAGATCCAGTCGTCGAACAGCTTCTTCGTGCGCTGCCGGGCACCGGCGGCGCTGGCGACCTGTACGCGGAGTCCGCTGCGGCGTTTCTCTCGACGCACGTGCTGACTCTCGGCAGACACATGCGCCTGCCCGGTCCCGAGCATGCCGCCGTCCGGGCGAGCATCGCCATCATGCGAGATCGCCTGGCGGAATCTCTGACGCTGGCCACGATCGCCGCCGAGGTCCATTTGAGCGTGTACCACTTTGTCCGTGTTTTCCGGCAGGCTACCGGCGAGACACCGCACCGGTACCTCTCCCGGTTACGGATCGAGCAGGCGCGGCGGCTACTGTCCACCAGCTCCCTCAGCATCGAGCAGATCGCCCCGCGGTGCGGGTTCGCCACTCCGGGCGCGTTGTCGTCGGCCTTCCTGCGCCATACGGGTGTCCGCCCCGCGACCTACCGCAAGAACTGATCGATCGACGGCAATCGCCCGCATGTCCAGCGAAGTCGGCAGCTTCTACGTTTAGGTGCATGCCGTACTCCTATGGCGTGACTGCACGCTCGCAGGCTGCTCCTGACGCCGTCTTCGCGGCGCTCGCCCGTGCGGCCACCTGGCCCCGGTGGTCGCCGATCGACTCCGCCGATGTCGAGAGCGGCGACCCTGAGGACCGGCAAGAGGTCGGCGACACCAGGATCTTCCGCAGCGGCCGCAGCGTCTCCCGGGAGCGGATCGTCGAACTGATCGACAATCGGCGGTTCGTCTACGACAGCGTGAGTGGGCCCTTCCGTTCGTACCGCGGGACCATCGATCTCGCCCCGGTGCCCGGCGGGGGCACGCACATCACGTGGTCTGCCACCTTCAACCCAAAGATGCCGCTCTCGGGTGGTTTCTGGCAGTGGTATCTGACCCGCTTCATGCAACGCATGGCTGACGGTCTCGCCGCATACGCGAACGCCACCGATGGGTGATCAGCACCTCCCCATGGTGGCGGCGAAGTCCGAGGCGCAACGCGTCCCCCGCCGCGGCCGGCAGTCGTTCCTCGACCACCCGAGACAATGAAGGGACACACGATGTCCACGACGAGAGCACGCTCCATCCGCAGCCGGAGGTGGTGGGCGTTGTGGGGGCTGATGGCAGTGTCCGCGGTCGGCTTCGCCGTCCAGTCGGTACCGCCGTACCTGAGCGGAGACGCGGCCGACGCCGTATTGCCGCTCAACCCGGATGTGGCGCTGCACTACCTGTCCCTGACGGTGCACGCCGTCCCAGGTGGCCTCGCCCTGGCCCTCGGGCCGTTGCAATTCGTCAACCGCCTCCGCGTCCGCCGGCCCACGCTGCACCGCGTCGTCGGCCGGGTATACATGATGTCCATCGTGATCGCGTCCATCGCGGCCGCGGTCGCCGCCGCGGTCACGATCAGCGGCTTCGCGGTCCAGGTCGCGTTCTCCATCCTCGTGATGGCGTGGCTGTACACCCTGGCCATGGCTTACCGGAGCATCCGCCGCGGCGAGGTGCAACTGCACCGGATCTGGATGATCCGTAACTACGCTCTGACGTTCGCCGCGGTCACCCTACGCGCCTACCTGCTCCTCGGCCTGCAACTGTCCCCCTCGATGGAGTTCGAGGCGATCTACACCGCCGCCGTATGGGCGTCCATCCTGGGTAACGTCCTCGTAGCCGAGTACTTCATCGTCCAGCGCATGCTGGCCCCCTTGGCCCGTCGTCAGCAGCGCCGGGACGCCCCACTGCTCTCCACACCGGTATGACAGCCTCGCCGGGCGGCTCGTGCGGTAGCCGCCGGTGGCGGGGACGGCATCCCCCCGAGGTTAAAGCCAGCCCTTGCTGGTTAGTGGCCTTCGAACATCGGAACGAAAAGTCCCGCCAAGGCGAGGTAGCTGAACCCGGTCAGTACGGACGTCTCGGAACGTTCCCGGGCAGCCGCCCGCGGTGTGGGTGAAGGAGACCCCGAATAGCCGGACGCGTTCGAGGAGGTTCCATGCCCGCCGTGGCGACAGCCGCGTACATTGTGATCAGCGCCGCGTCCGCCTCGCACCCAGCCTGTTCACCACGCGACTCTTTTCCCCAAGGCTCCGAGCAGAGGCCCCATGACGGCCACACCGCGCTTGCTGTGATGGCCCCAGCGACATCAACCCTTCACGAAGCGCCCGAGGTGTCGGCGCAGTCACCGCATCGACCGAACACCTCGAGCGCATGTCGCGTCACCACGAAACCATGGGCATCGGCGACGTCATGCAGCCAGGACTCATCAGGCGGCTCCTCGAGAACCTACGGAGCCGACGACGGTTGCTGGCCACCTCACCTGGACAGTGGCTCCTCGCAAGGTTGCTCATTCGTATGAGTTACTGGTATCAACGAGGTAGTGAGCCAGTGAGATTGGCGCGGGCTCAATTAGATGACCTCGAGACTGAGAGACAGTGATGGCCAAGAGGACGCGAGCTCCCCGACAGAGCGACATCGCGCGGCTCGCCGGCGTCACTCAGTCCACGGTCTCGCTCGTGCTCAATGGTCGCGCGGCGGAGGAGTCCATCCCGCAGACGACGCAGGATCGCGTCCACGCGGCCGTCAAGGAACTCCAGTACGTCCCGAACGTCGCGGCCACCTCGCTGCGCGGGGGGCGCAACGGTCTGATCGGAGTCCACACCTTCGAGCCGGTGTTCCCCGTGGCCTCCGACGACTACTACCACCCGTTCCTGGTGGGGATCGAAGAGCAGGCCGTCGAGCTCAAGGTCGACCTCGTGCTGTTCGCGTCCACGCAGGGCGACGACGGGACCCGCAGGATCTACGCCAACGGGACCAACCGGCTTCGTCTGGCCGACGGAGCGGTGATGCTGGGTATGGAGCAGAACGAGGAGGAACTGGTCCGCCTCGCCTCCGAGCAGTACCCGTTCGTGTTCATCGGGCGACGAGACGGTGCGAGCGCGCAGCTCCCGTATGTGGCCCCCGATTACCACCAGGCGCTCGCCTCGGTCCTCGAGCCCCTCGCCGAGGCCGGCCACCGCCGCATCGCCTATCTCGGAGAGACCGCGCGCAGGAACCCGCAGGAGGCGCGCTACGAGGGCTTCCGTGCGCATGTCGCCCGCCTGGGCCTCGGCTCCGGCGACCCGCTGTTCATCGCGCCGGACGAGCTGAACGCCGAGGTGTTCCACGGGATCCTCCGCGAGGGCTCCACCGCGCTGGTGATCGAGAACCACGACTCCGCGACGATACTGGCCGCCATCGCGCAGGCCGTCGGGCTCGACATCCCCCGCGACCTCTCGGTCGTGGTGCTCGACACCGTGCCCGACGTGTCGCCTGCGCGCATCTGGAGCCAGATCCGGATACCGCGCCGCGCACTCGGTCGTCGCGCCATCTCCGTGCTCATGGAGCTGCTCGACGGGACCATCCCGAACACCTACCACGAGTTGCTCCCGGTCGAGCCGCCCTCGACGGCGACCATCACCAGCCCCCACACGTCCCGCTCGGCCATCCCGACCTGAGCGGAGCTGCACCCTGCACCCTGCATCAAGACCGAGTAGTTCTCTACTCATACGAAAAAGGAAATCCAATGAAGGCTCATGCTCCACGACGCGCCCAGCGCTGGGTCGGCGTCACCGCGCTGACGATCGGCGCGGTCCTGCTCGCCGGATGCACCTCGGCGCCGACCGACGACGCATCGCCGAGCGGCGACGGGTTAAAGGGGAAGACTCTGACCGTCTGGTTCCCCGGGACCAACCAGACCGAGATCGACCTCGTCACCGGACCGATCGCCAAGGCGTTCGAGAAGGAGACGGGCGCGAAGCTCGACGTCACCTTCGTCGACTGGGGCGACCTGTCCACGAAGCTGAACGCCGCGTTCGCCGCGGGGACCGCCCCGGACGTGTTCGGACACGGTCCGGCCGCGATCGCCGACTTCGTCGTCAACGACCGGCTCGAGCCCCTCGACGACTATCTCGCCAAGCTCGACTCGGCAGACCGAGAGGACATGGCCGCCGCCCTGCCGGGCGGACAGGTCGACGGCGTGCATTACCTGATGCCGCTGTCCATGCAGGGCAGCTTGATCGTGTACGACGCAGCCGACTTCACCGCCGCCGGGCTCGACCCCGACGCGCCGCCGAAGACGTGGGAAGAAGTGCGCGCCGCCGCGGAGAAGCTCACGGTGCGTGACGGCGACACCATCACCCGCTCCGGGCTGCTGGTGCCCAGCCAGGCGATCGGCCGACAGCAGACGTTTGCCGCACTGCTGGGATCGGCGGGGGGATCCCAGTTGAACGAGCAGGGCACCGAGGCCACGTTCAACTCCAAGCAGGGTGTCCAGGCGCTCGAGTTCTTCACCGATCTGTTCGCCGGTCCCAACGCAGTCTCGGCGAACCTCGGCGCGGACTACATCAACGCGCCGGCCGCGCAGCAGCCGATCGTTCTCGACACGGCAGCGATGGAGATCCAGTCGGCCAGCGGCGCGAACCAGATCGTCGCCGCGGCCCCCGACCTGGACCTTCGTGTGATGGATGCCCTGCCCTTCGAAGGGCAGGATGAGGGCTCCGCTCTGGGCGGATCGGGCCCCGGCCTGATGATCAACGCCGACAGCAAGGTGAAGGACCTCGCGTGGGCATTCATCTCGTACATGCTCGACCCTGAGGTCGGCGCCGAGTACACCGAGGGCATCGGCGCTGTTCCGGTACGCGCGTCTGCGGCTGAGACGGCCTACGTGAAGGACAACCCAGTGCTCCAGGTGTTCGTGGCGAACGCGCCGAACTTCAAGCCCAACCCGAATGTTCCGGGCTGGGTGCAGGCGCGAGACACGCTGGACAAGCACCTCGAGCAAGCGCTGAACGGCGTCGTGACCGCGCAGGAGGCACTGGACCAGGCGAAGGTCGAGGTCGACAAGGTCCTCGAGCGGAGCCGGTAGGAGCCTCTCCTCGTGTCGACCAGCACCCCCCGCACCACTTCGCCCCGCCCCGGACGCCGTCGCTGGAACCGCCTGCAGCTCATCGGTCTGCTGTTCGTGCTTCCCGCGGGCCTGTACATCCTGATCTTCCAGATGATCCCGGTCGTCTACGGGTTCATTCTCAGCTTCACCGACTACAACCCCATCCGCCGGGGCGGCCCCGAGTTCACCGGCGTCGACAACTACGCCGAACTCATCAGCAACCCCGAGTTCGGCAACGCGCTGCTGGTCACCGGGCGGTACGTGCTGCAGGTCCTGCCGCTGACGGTCGTCATCGCCCTCGTTCTCGCGCTGCTGGTGAACCGGCCGTTCCGCGGAGTCGGCCTGTTCCGCTCCGCGCTCTACCTCCCGCACATCGTCTCCCTGACCGTCGTGAGCCTGGTCTGGCTGTGGATGTACTCTCCGAACGGCCTGTTCAACGACATCCTCGCCACGTTCGGCCTTCCGCAGCAGACGTGGCTGCTGGATGCCGACACGGCGCTCAACGCCGCCTCGGCCATGCGGATCTGGAAGGCGCTCGGCAGCAACATGGTCCTCCTGCTGGCCGGTCTGCAGTCCATCCCTCGCGACCTGTATGAGGCCGCCCGCGTCGATGGCGCCGGTCGCTGGAACACCTTTCGCTACGTCACGCTCCCAGGGCTGCGGCCGATGCTCGTCTACGTCGTGACGATGGACATCGTCTTCCTCGCGCAAGGATTCGCCGAGATCTATGTCCTCACTAAGGGTGGGCCTCTGGGGTCGACCACGACCGTGAACTACCTGATCTACGCCGAGGCGTTCCAGTACAACCAGCTCGGATCGGCGTCGGCGATGGCGTTCGTGCTGTTCGCGTTCATCGTCGGGTTCTCTGCGCTCTCCGTCCGCTCGCTCGTTGGGAGACAGAAGTGACCGTCACGCGACCTATGGCGACCACCTCACGACGCACGACGAGGATCAAGGGCACGTCGCGCGTGCCGGCCATGATCTTCCTCTACGTCTTGTCGTTCCTGGTTGTCGTGCCTTTCCTGTGGATGATCAGCCTGGCCTTCACGCCGAACAACGAAGCGTTCGGTTCCGTCTCGCTGATCCCCGCTAACCCCACACTGGAGAACTTCGGCACGGCGTGGACGGACGCCAACCTCGCGCGGGCCATGCTCAACTCGACGATCGTCGCCGTCGGTGTCGTGGCATGCAACAGCGTCTTCTCGGTCCTCGCCGGCTACGCGTTCGCACTGATGCCGTTCCCCGGCAGCTTCGGCATCTTCCTCGGGATCGTCGCCACCACAGCGATCCCTGTCTCCGTGACTCTCATACCGCTGTTCCTGATGGCGCGCGGGATACCGCTGGCGGGAGGCAACGACATCCTCGGGCAAGGCGGCAGCGGGCTCCTCGACACCCTTGTCGGGGTCATGCTCCCGTACCTGGTCCTGCCGATGAACATCTTCCTCGCTCGTCAGTACTTCAGCACGGCATCCCCTGCGCTCGCCGAAGCAGCACGCATCGACGGCGCTGGCGAGTGGCGAATCTTCCGCTCCATCTACCTGCCGCTGGCGAAGCCGCTGATCGCTGTCGTCGCGATCTTCTCCTTCGTCGGCGTCTGGGACGACTTCCTCTGGCCGCTGGTGGTGACCAACACGGAGAGCTCCCAGACCGTGCAGCTGGCGCTGGCACGATTCCTCGCCAGCGGCAACATCCAGTACGGCCCGCTGATGGCCGGCGCGGTCATCGCGACCATCCCCGTCGTCGTCCTCTTCCTGTTCAACCAGCGCGCGTTCGTGGCCGGACTGGCCGACGGCAGCGTCAAGGGCTGACCGGCCCGACCCCTCGAAAGGAATCCTTTGCACACCTCCGCCATCTCCACAGATCTCCTCGTCGTCGGCGGGGGGCTCGGAGGCGTCGCGGCGGCGCTCACCGCCGCGAAGCTCGGACGCCGGGTCGTCCTCGCCGAACGCTCGACGTGGCTGGGCGGACAGCTGTCCACGCAGGCTGTGCCGCCTGACGAGCACCAGTGGATCGAGACCTCTCTGACCTCGCCCAGCTATCGGGCGCTGCGGGAGGCGATTCGCGGTCACTACCGGCGCGCGTACCCGCTCACCGAGGACGCCGCCGGGATCGAGCATCTCAATCCCGGGATGGGCTTCGTCTCGCGGATCTGCCACGAACCACGCGTCGGGGCCCTGGCGGTGGAGGAGATCCTCTCGGCGCACATCGCATCCGGGGCGATCACCGTGCTGCGCGAGCACACCGCGGTCGACGTGCGCCGGGATGGGCGACGGATCACGTCGGTGACGCTTCGCGCGCCGAACGGCGATCAGCTCGAGGTGCGCGCGACCCTGGTCGCCGATGCGACGGAGGAGGGCGACCTCATCGAGCTGGCCGGACTGCCGGTGGTCATCGGCGCGGAGGGGAAGGACGAGACCGGGGAGCTGCACGCCCCCGACGTCGCCGACGTCCACGACCAGCAGGCGGTCAGCTGGTGCGTCGCCCTGGAGTACCGCCCGGGGGAGGACCACACCATCCCCCGGCCCGACGGCTACGAGCACTGGCGCGACACCATCGACCCGCGCTGGCCCGGATCCCAGCTGTCCTGGGAGGACGTGGTCCCCGACACCCTGCAACCGCGGGTGCGCCCGTTGTTCGCGCAGTCCCCGGAGGAGGCGATCCGCACGCGTGCGGACGATCTCTGGCAGTACCGGCGGATCCTCGCCAGGCAGCTGCTGGACCCGGCCTTCACCGGCGGGGAGATCACCCTGGTCAACTGGCCGCAGATCGACTACTGGGAGCTGCCGCTGCACGGCGTGAGCCCGCAAACCCGTGAGAAGGCGCTGGAGGGCGCGCGCTCTCTCACCCGCAGCTTCGTGCACTGGATGCAGACCGAGGCGCCCCGCCACGACGGCGGGTTCGGCTACCCGGAGCTGCGTCCCCGCGGGGACGTCACGGGCACGGCCGACGGTCTCGCGAAGGAGGTGTACATCCGGGAGTCGCGGCGTATCCGCGCCCTGTTCACTGTCACCGAGGGACACATCGGCCGCCAGATGCGCGGTGCTGACGCGGGAAGCGCGATCTTCGCGGACAGCGTCGGCATCGGCTACTACCGCATCGACCTGCACCCCAGCACGTCGGGGCGCAACTACGTCGACATCGACTGCTTCCCCTTCCAGATCCCCCTCGGCGCGCTGATTGCGGCCGACGCCGACAACTTCGTCGCCGCGAACAAGAACATCGGTACCACCCACATCACCAACGGCGCATACCGGCTGCACCCGGTGGAGTGGTCGATCGGCGAAGCCGTCGGCGCCCTGGCCGCGCGCGTCGTGGAGACCGGTCTGGACCCGGCGCAGATCCGTGAGGACCTGCGGCAGCTGACGCAGCTTCAGCGGGTGCTCGCCGAGGATCTCGGGGTGTCCCTGGCCTGGCCGGAGCAGACCCGCACCGGCGGGGCTGCGTTCGACCGTGTCCCGATGCCGTCTGATGACGCGGCGCCGGCTCCCGCGCCGGCGGGGGTGTAGCAGAGATGCTCACCGACCTCGACGAGGCAGGGCTGCTCGACTACCTCGGCGCCGTGGTCGACCCGGAGGACTTCGGAGCGATTGGGAAGAGCAAGAGATGAGACTGCGACGAACCGACGTGCGCGACGGCTGGACCCTTCTCCACCTGGAAGGAACGGCGCCCGTCGGGGTGGGTGGCGTGCGCGTCCCGGCCGAGGTCCCCGGCACCGTGCACACCGCGTTGCACGCCGCCGGCATCACCGAGGATCCCTACCTGGACGATCAGGAGTCCGCTCAGGCGTGGATCGGTCGGTCACGGTGGCGATACCGCACCGACTTCGATCTGGACGATCTCGGCCCCGGACTCGACCTCGTCTTCGACGGCATCGACACGGTCGCCACGGTTCGGCTGAACGGTCACGAGCTCGGCCGCCCCGAGAACATGCACCGCAGCTACCGGTACGACATCCGAGCCGCCGCGCGGCGCGGATCGAACGCCCTGGAGGTCGACCTCGAGTCGCCCGTCCGCGAGGCCGACCGCCGCTCGCTGGAGCTGGGATACCGGCCGCATGTGAACCCCCACCCGTTCAACGCGCTGCGCAAGATGGCATCCAGCTTCGGCTGGGATTGGGGAATCGACACGGCCAGCGTCGGCATCTGGCGTCCGGTGCGGGTGGAGCGGTGGACCGCGCGGCTGAGCGACGTGCGCCCCGTCGCCACCGTGGAGGGTTCGCTCGGGCTGCTTGCTTTGCACATCGATGTCGCCCGCGCCGATCGCGATCGGCGCCTTGCCGTCTCCGTGACGATCGGGGGCCGAACGATCCGCGCCGATCTGGGCCGGGACACCGACCGGATCGTGGTCGACGTGGAGGTTCCCGACGTGCGGATGTGGTGGCCTCGCGGGCACGGGGACCCCGCGCTCTACGACGTCACGGTCGCCCTGATCGATGTCAGCGACCCCGCATCTGAGACGGTGCTCGACGTGCGCGACCAGCGTATCGGGTTCCGCACGGTCCACCTCGACACGACACCCGACGAGCACGGCACTCCGTTCACGGTCCAGGTCAACGGTCGCCGCATCGAGGTCCGCGGCGCGAACTGGATCCCCGACGACGCGTTCCCGCACCGGGTCATCCGTGACCGCTACGCCGCCCGCATCGGTCAGGCCAAGTTCGCCGGGCTGAACCTGTTGCGCGTCTGGGGAGGTGGCATCTACGAGTCCGACGACTTCTACGATCTCTGCGACGAGCGAGGGATCCTCGTGATGCAGGACTTCCTGTTCGCGTGCGCCGCCTACGCCGAGGAGGAGCCGTTGCGCGGCGAGGTCGAGGCGGAAGCGCGTGAAGCGGTCACTCGCCTCGCCGGGCATCCGTCGCTGGTGATCCTCAACGGCAACAACGAGAACCTCTGGGGCCTTCACGAGTGGGGCTACGTCTCGCGGCTGGACGGCGCCACGTGGGGGGCGTGGTACTACCACGACCTCCTGCCCAGGATCGTCGAGGAGCTCGCACCGCACATCGGATACACCCCCGGAAGCCCGTTCACCCCCGCCAGCAGCGGGCTCGGCGACGACCCGGATCACAACGACCCGCGTCACGGCAGCATCCACATCTGGGACGTGTGGAACGAGAAGGACTACCTCGACTACCTCGACTACACACCGCGGTTCGTGGCGGAGTTCGGCTGGCAGGCACCACCGGCCTGGGCGACGCTGACGCGTGCCGTCTCCGATGACCCGCTCACGCCGGAGTCTCCGGGCATGGTCGTCCACCAGAAGGCCATCAACGGCAACGACAAGCTCACCGACGGGCTGCTCCCGCACCTGCGGCTGCCGAACGACATGTCGGACTGGCACTGGGCGATGCAGCTCAATCAGGCGGCCGCGATCCGCACCGGGATCGGATGGTTCCGCTCCCGCGCGCCGATCTGCTCCGGCACCATCGTCTGGCAGCTCAACGACTGCTGGCCGGTGACCTCCTGGTCGGCCGTCGACGGTGACGGGCGCGCGAAGCCGATGCTCTATGCGCTGCGACACGTCAACCGGGAACAGCTGGTCACGATCCAGCCCGCTCCGGACGGTCTCGAGGCGGCGATCCTCAACGACACCGACCAGCGATGGGACGGCGAGCTGCTGCTGGAACGCAGAGACTACGAGGGCGCGATCCTGGCAGAGGCCGCCATCGCGGTCGCCGTCGGACCCCGCAGTGCGCAGCGCGTCCGGATCCCCGACGAGATCGGCACCGCCTCCTCCCCGGAACGGGAACTGGTCGTCGCGGCCCTCCACGGCGTCCGCGCCCTCTGGTTCTTCGCCGAGTACCGAGACAGCGCGCTCGCGTCGGCGTCGTTCCGCGCCGAGGTGAGCAGGATCCCGGAGGGATACGAGCTGACCGTCCAGGCCAGAACGCTGATCCGGGATCTCACCCTCCTCATCGACAAGGTCGATCCGGCGGGGTTCGTCGACGACGCCCTCATCACGCTGCTGCCCGGGGAGCAGACCACGCTGCGGATCCACAGCACCGAGGAGCTGGACCTCGAGACCCTCAGCTCGCCCGACGTGCTCCGATCCGCGAACCAGCTCGTTCCGTCAGTCCAGGTGATGCCCGAACGACCACATGTAAGGGCGTAGCCCGCGCGGTCCCAGAGACCGTCTGGCACAACTTCATCGAGCTCATTTCGATTCACACCGATTCCCTAGGAGGTTGATCATGGAAGATCAGTCCGTTCCCTCAGCGTTTCGTCTGTCCCTCTCCCGCCGACAGACCCTCATCGGCATGGCCACGGGAGCAGCGGTGTTCACCCTGGCGCTGAACACGGCAAGGCCCGCGCTCGCCGCGACATCCGAGACCGGCGGCCCGCTGGCCGATGTCATCCCGTTGCCACCCGGTGCCCCCGACCGCAGTCTCTTCGCTGCGGCTGAGCAACGACTGGCCCCGTATCTGGCCGTGCTCGCGCCCTTGGCGAACGGGGTGGAGGATGAGGACCCGAACACGTACGGGTTCATGAGGGGCGGGTTCTGGCGGTCGCCGGCCGAACCGTTCAACGCCCGGGTGCAGGAGAACGTCTTCACCCTGTCGTGGTTCCACGCGAACGCCCGGAGCTGGAACCCCTACACGGGTGACCCCGCGCTGCTGGCGCGCCTGGACGCCGCCATCGGCCACTATCTCAAGCTGCAGAAGCCAGAGGGCTGCTGGCCGGAGTACTCCGCCGGAGAGCTGTCACGACCCGCGACGGGCTTCGCGCTCGGCTTCCTCACCGTCACGCTCGTGGAACTCCAACGCACCGGCACACTGCCCGAGACCCAAAGCAAGATTATCGCCGCCCTCCGCAAGGCCGCGGACTGGTTCCTGGACCCGGCCAACCCGAGGGTCTGGTCGAACCCGATCCCGTACACCAATCAGGTCGCCGGGGGCCTTCTGGGGATCGCGGAAGCACTGCCGTTGCTCGGCGATCCCACCCTGGCCACCCGTCTCAACGAGCGGATCGACGTGCTCGCCCGGGACGGACTGAGCCCCGTCGGCTACTTCTACGAGCAGAACGGAAACGACCTGGGGTACTCGCTCGGTGTCATGACGCCCGACCTGGCGGCGCTCTACGAGACCACCGGCTCGCCCGTCGTGAAGCAGATGCAGGAGACGTACTACGAGTGGATCCGGTACAACTTCGTGCGCGAACCCGACGGCGCCGGCTGGTTCTGCAACGTCGCGACGTCGTCGCGCACCTCCCTCTACATCCTCGACGACGTGAAGGACGACAGCTACAAGGCGGACATCAACTCCCTGTGGACGTCCAGCATCCCCGCCTCGGCGGCCTTCACGACGGCCCAGGAGGACAAGGCGGCGCTGAGGGCAGAATGGGCGGCGTCGACCGAACCGGTGCCGCAGCCGCCGGCAGGCCAGGTCGATCCGCAGGTGGTGCGCCTCTCCACCTACCCCGAGAGATTCCCCACCCGCGCTGACAAGGATGCCGCGATCAGCACCATGCCCTACCTGACCTCCGACAGCTTAGTGGAGTTCCGGACCGATCCGCGCGGGCAGCAGTTCCTCTTCGTCCGAAAGCCCCCCTACTACTTCGGGGGCCTGTTCGGCGTCCGTGCCACATCCCGGGTCCAGAGCGGGCTGAGTTTCCTCTGGCACCCGGATGCCGGCATGCTGCTCTACAGTACGAACAACTCCGTGGAAGGGTGCTGGGGCACGCATCGTTCCGACCGGTTCACCAGCATCGACTCCAACGGGAACCTGTCCGCCCGGTACTTCCGGGGCGATCCGGCCCAGAACGATGAGCTTGCGCTCGACGAGGTGAGCTCAGCCGAGCATCTCGGCATCCGCTACACGACGCCGGACGGTCGACTCACGAAGGACGTCGATCTCCGCGCCGATGCCCTTCGCGTCAAGGTCACCGCGCTCCAGCACTCGACGGAGCGCATGCCTCTCGTGCTGCGCGGCGACGATCGTCTGACGCTGCTCGGTCCGGTGGAGACGGAGTGGACGCCGGGTGTCGACGTCGCGGGCGAGGGCACGGGGCTGCGCGTCCGGCGCGGTCGCACGGACATGGTCATCGAGTGGAACGCGACGCTGACGGCTCGAGTGGTGCCGAAGACGCAGACGTACTTCAAGGACGCCTCCCGGCGCCAGCACATGCTGCTCCTGCCGTTCGGCACCGAACTGGAGTACACGGTGCGCTTCGCGGACGTCGCGGCGCTCGACGTGACGGCAGCGGTCACGCCACGCACGCGCGGCGGGAAGGTGCACTTGTCGGTGGCGGCGACGAACGACAACACCTTCCCGGTGGACGTGGCGATCGCCACCGCCTACGGCGACAAGACGTTCAGGAACGTGGTCCCCGGCAAGACCGTGAGCGCGTCGATCAACACGCGGCTGACCTCCGTCCCCGCAGGCGTGGCCACCATCACCGCGACAGGCGTCGTGCACGGTGAGACCGTCACCGCGACCAGGTCCGCCGACTACGGAGCGTTCCCGGCCGCACCGTGACTCGCGGCACTGTCCGAACTCATCACCGAACACGGCTGGACTGCCAGGGACGAGCCCCGCTGAACAGCGCCTCATTGCTTAGCGGGATTTTGCGGCCGGATATGGTTACTCGCAGGTAGAGGCGTGCGTCGCCTCGGCGGTCGTCAGCCTTCGGGGTGACCGTCGTAGGCGCGGAGCTTGTATTCGGTGGTCTCCAGCGCGAGGGTGAGTTCTCGGATCTGTCGCTTGATACGGTCGCGCTGGTCGAGCATGATGCGCCTGCGTTCAGGGATCGTGCTCGCACCTTGCTCGATGAGCGCGATGTACCGCTTGAGGTCGTGCATGGTCATGCCCGACAGACGCATCCGTGTGAGGAAGACCAGACGACGCAGGTCGAACGCGGTGTACTCGCGGTACCCGGAAGCATTGCGGGCGGGTCGCACGAGGCCCTGCTGTTCGTAGTAGCGGAGCGTATGCGTGGACAGGCCGACGAGGCCGGCGGCCTCGGCGACGCCCTTCGGCGCCGTCGAGGCGTCGATCGTGGCGTCGTTCACCAGTTCGTGCAGCGTATCGATCACCGACGTGGACGGCTCGTCGCCGGTGGCGAGGATGCGTTCGATCAGCGCTTCGGTTGCCATGGACGACAGCGTAGGACGGTCAGAATGCACGCGCCGCAGGCGGCATCCCGGGGAAGTCCGCCGACTCGCTCATGGAAGCCCACTTCTGGACGTCGTCGAGCGCGCGCTGGTAGACGCGGGTGAGGTTGCGGACCGCCTCGGCTCCGAGCGGCAATCGCAGCGGCGCGTCGGCGGTGTCGAGCATGTCGCGGATCACGGTGGCAGCGCGGTCCGGGTCGCCTTCCTGGATGCCGTCGGCCTCCGCCATGTTCGTGCGCACGGCACCGATCACCTCGTCGTAGCTCGCATTCTGGTCCGCAGTGTTGAGCACGTCGGATGCGTTGAACTCGGTGCGGAAGCGGCTGGGCTCGACGATCAGCACGCGGATACCGAACGGCGCGACCTCGCCCGCGAGGGCCTCGGACCAGCCTTCCAGCGCGAACTTGCCGGCCGAGTAGCTGCCGACCGCGGGGAACGACATCCGGCCTCCCTGGCTGCTCATCTGCACGATCGCGCCCGAGCGGCCCTCCCGCATGTGCGGGAGGACCGCTCGCACGTAGGCGGCTGGGCCGAACAGGTGCTGTTCGAGCATGTCCCGCAGCTCGCGGTCCGTGATCTCCTCGGCAGCCCCGACCTGCCCGGCACCGGCGTTGTTGACGAGCACGTTGATCCGCCCGAACATGTAGAGGGCGCGCCGCACGACTGCGGCGGCCGCTGACGTGTCCCGCACATCGTGTTCAACCGCCACGAACCGATCTCCGTAGCGAGCCTTGAGCGCGTCGAACCGGTCAACGCGCCGCGCCGTCCCGACCACCTGCTCGCCGGCCCGCAGGGCGGCCTCGGCCAGCGCCAGTCCGAGGCCCGAACTCGCGCCGGTGATGATCCACGTCTTGATGTCGTTGGTTGTAGCCATGACCCCGACGGTAAAGATTCGAGCGCGCTCCAAGGCAAGTGGGCAACGAAAGACCGGTTGGGGCCGCGCCACCACAGAAGGAGCGACCGGTCCTCGTCAGGCGCGCGGGATCTCGGTCGGCAACCACTGACCTGCATGCGTCGTCGGTCAACCCCCTCGAACTTCAACAAGATTGCGAAGCCGAGTCGCGTGGCGTCCCGTTTCCGGCAATAAGGTCGCGCTCGACCCTCCAGCAGATCATGGCCATCAACTCCCTTGCCCAACGGGTTGGCACTGCCTGGAACCGACAATTTTTTTATTCCTTGACAGTTCTAGTTGTCGGTGGCTAGCGTGAAGGCATGTTCGACGTGGGAGTCATTGAGGAAGCCGGAGCGGCGGAGGTGGCGCTCGCCCCGATCCGGGCGCGGCTGCTGGCCCTGCTGGTCGAGCCGTGCTCGGCGACCAGCCTGGCGGCCGTCCTCGGGCTGCCCCGGCAGAAGGTGAACTACCACCTCAAGACCCTCGAATCGCACGGGCTCGTCGAGTTGGTCGAGGAGCGGCGTAAGGGCAACGTCACCGAGCGGGTGTTGCGGGCGACCGCCGCCTCGTTCGTGATCTCGCCGTCGGCGCTCGCGAGCGTACAGCCCGACCCGGCACGCTCACCCGACCGGCTTTCCGCGCGCTGGCTGCTGGCCATCGCCGCACGGCTGGTCAGGGAGGTCGGCCAGCTCATCACCGGCGCCTCGCGCGCCGGGAAGCCGGTCGCCACGTTCGCGCTCGACGGCACGGTGCGGTTCGCCTCCGCCGCCGACCGCGCCGCCTTCGTCCAGGAGCTCGCCACCGAGGTCACCGCCCTGGTGAGCCGCTACCACGACGAGAACGCCCCTGACGGCCGTGACCACCGGGTCATCGTCGCCATCCACCCGAGCATCAAGCCGCAGCCCGATAGCGGCCACGAGCAGACCAACTAAGGGAGTCCTGAAATGTCGCACGAATTCCAGCTGACCCACGACATCGACCTCGAAGCCACCCCCGAGCAGGTGTGGGCCGCCATCGCCACCGGACCGGGCATCGACTCCTGGTTCATGGGCCGCAACGAGATCGAGCCCCGCGAGGGCGGCGTCGCCACCATGACGATGCCCGGCTTCACCGCCGAGTCCACGGTCACCGCCTGGGACCCGGGCCGCCGCTTCGCCTATCGCGGCAAGGCCGCCGAAGACGGTTCGTTCATGGCCATGGAGTACCTCATCGAGGGCCGCGACGACGGCTCCACCACGCTGCGCTTCGTGCACAGCGGCATCCTGACCGGCGACTGGGAGGCCGAGTACGACGCGCTGAAGAAGGGCAACCCCCTCTACCTGCGGACCCTCGCCCAGTATGTCAAGCACTTCCCGGGCCGTACGGCGGTGCCGGTCTCCGCGTTCGGCCCGCAGCAGCCCGACCAGGACACGGTCTGGGCGGCCGTCACCCGCGCCACCGGGCTGTCCAAGGACGTCCGCGAGGGCGACGAGGTGCACTTCACGATCGACGGCGAACCGATCGACGGCGTGGTCGACACCGTGCTGGAGCCGTCGTTCCTGGGCGTGCGCACCGACGACGCGCTGCTGCGGTTCGTCGGCGGCGGCGGCATGGTGCTCACCGGCCACCACATCTTCCGCGACGTGGACCAGGCCACCGCCGAACGTACCTGGGGCGACTGGCTCGCCGCGGCGCTGGCATAGCCGGAGAAGGCCTCCGTACGGAACGAGCGCCGGTCACCGTCGACGCCTGACGAGTTCTCGTTCTGCGAGGAAGCGGACGACGATGAAGCCGATGCTCGCGGCAGCCACCGTCCAGACGATCGTCTTCCCTATGGTCTCGACTACCTCGTTCCTGCCGGGTGGGAGCACGATCATCTGGACGGTGGCGCCGACCGGCACGGTCAATCTCGCGAGCAGCCCGATCGTTCCCGGTCGCTTGGCGCATGCACCGACGGCACCCAAGGGCGCTCCGAAGATGACGCTGGTGATCCACCACACGAGTGGTTCGGCCCCGTACCAGGAGAAGTGTTCTGCGGTGCGGATGGTGTCCACGACGGAGTAAGCGGTCGTGGCCGCGAGCAGGGCCAGTGCACCAGCGGCAGCGCCCTGCGCCAGTGCGGTGGGATGGCTCTCCCCCGCGCGTGTGATCAGCCATCCCACCGCGACCGCCAATCCCGCCCAAGCCCAGCCGGAGTCGAGCAGCACGCTCACGATTTCCGCGATTGACCATCCGCTGGTGGTGTAGGCACGGCTTTCAAGGTCGGCGTAGCTGTGGGAGATGCCGTTCACGAGGGAGGTTGCCGCGCCGAACACCGCTCCGACCGTCAGGGCGCTCATCAGCATCTGCGCGAGGCGGGTCACTCGCGAGCGGTCCTGCCGTCGACCGCTATGTCGCTGATCGTCAGTCACGATGCCTTCCTACCAAACTCAGCCAGGTCAGCTGGTGCCGCCGGGGGAGATCAGGCCGGTCTCGTAGGCGACCACCACGGCTTGGACGCGGTCGCGCAGGCCGAGTTTGGACAGGATGCGCGCGACGTGGGTCTTCACCGTGGTCACGCTGAGGGTCAGCTGGTCGGCGAGTTCGGCGTTGCTCAGGCCCGTGGCGAGCAGGCGCAGGACGTCCAGTTCCCGGGGCGTCAGCTGGGAGAGGTCACGGTGGAGGGTGGGCTTCACGCTGTCGCGGCGGGCGAAACGTTCGACCAAGCGGCGGGTGATGGTGGGCGCGAGCAGGGCGTCGCCGGAGCGCACCAGGCGTACCGCGGCCACCAGGTGTTCGGGTGTGACGTCCTTGAGCAGGAACCCGCTCGCCCCCGCGGCGAGTGCGGCGTACACGTAGTGGTCGAGGTCGTAGGTGGTCAGGATCAGCACGCGGGTGTCCTCGGCGCCGCCCGCGAGGATCCGGCGGGTGGCTTCGAGGCCGTCCATCCGCGGCATGCGGATGTCCATGAGCACGACGTCGGGCCTGGTACGGCGGACCGCGGCGACGGCTTCGTCCCCGTCGGCGGCCTCGGCCGCCACTTCGATGCCGTCGGCGGCGAGGATCATGCGGAATCCCGTGCGTACCAGTGCCTGGTCGTCGGCGATGACGGCGCGCAACCGCTCGGTCATGTTGTCCTCCACGGGACGCGGGCCTGGATCCGGAATCCGCCTCCCACCGTCCGTCCGGCGTCCAGAGTCCCGCCGTAGACGGCGAGTCGCTCGCGCAACCCGATCAGCCCCCTGCCGTCGCCGGTCCGCGGCCCGGCGCTTCGTGCGCCGCCGGTGTCGGTCACCTCGATCTCCAGCCAGTCGCCGTCATGACCGATCGTCACGAACGCGGCGGCTCCGGCCGCGTGCTTGATCGTGTTGGTGAGGGCCTCCTGCACGACGCGGTAGGCGGCGAGGTCGATCCCGGGAGGCAGCGGCCCAGGCGGCGACACCTCGACGCTCACCGGCACGCCGGCGGCGCGGACCCGTTCCACCAGGGCGTCGAGCTGGTCGAGCCCGGGTTGGGGTTCGAGCCCGTCGGAAGGCCCGTCGAGACGCTCGCCGCCCGGGCCGGCGAGCAGGCCCATGACGTTGCGCAGTTCGGCCATGGCGGCCCGGCCGCCGGACTCGATCGCGAGCAGAGCCTGCTTCGACTGTTCCGGCTCCACGTCCATGACCTTGCGGGCCGCGCCGGCCTGGATCACCATCACGCTGACATTGTGGGTCACCACATCGTGGAGTTCGGCGGCGATCCGGGAGCGCTCCTCCGCGACGGCCCTGCGCATGGCGTTTTCCTGTGCCTGCCGCAGCTCATCGAGCCGATGCCGGCTGGCTCCCAGCTGTCGCCGCCAGAAATGGACGAAGCTTCCGAAGACGCCGACGCTCAGCAGGACGACGAACGGGCCCATCCAATTCGGGAGCGTAGGCGCGACGTCCCGGAAGGCGCCACCGGCGAGTCCGGCCGCGAGCACGAGGCCGCCCATTGCCAGGAATCGGTTACGGCTGTAGGCGACGGCGCCGTACGAGGCGACAGCGCAGGTCAGCACGGTGATCCAGGTCGCACTCGCGTATGTGGCCAGCGCTGCGGCCAGCACCACCCAGAAG
This sequence comes from Acrocarpospora pleiomorpha, assembly GCF_009687885.1. Taxonomy (GTDB): domain Bacteria; phylum Actinomycetota; class Actinomycetes; order Streptosporangiales; family Streptosporangiaceae; genus Acrocarpospora; species Acrocarpospora pleiomorpha. The sequence continues at coordinate 511,609 of NZ_BLAF01000004.1, read as the reverse complement.
GTGATGAGCGGGTACCGGCGCCGCGCCGCCAGCGGCAACGCCGTCAGCGCCACAAGGAACGCAGGCGGGTCGTCGGGCAGAGGCTGGTTGCCGGACGGGTTGCCAGGGGGCGGGGACAGGACGTCAGGAGGTGGTGGGAAATCGGTCGGGAGATCAGGAAGCGGCGGTGTGGGCGGGGTGGGGGGTCGGAGCCGTAAGTACTCGATCGCGTCGGGCTGATTCGCGATAGGGCCGATCACTGGATACCTCGCCGATACGGTCACCACGATGACCGTCAGGACGATCGCGACCACCACGTCGGCGGCGAGTGCTCTGCGAGACGGCCTTGGGAGTCCGTCGCCAGTGTCCCGGACGCCGAGCCGGTCCGGGCTGTCCAGGTCGAGCACATGCCGCCACCACGGTGGTCGTTCACCGGTCTCCACCGGCACATTGTCACGCCTGCCTGTCCCCTCCCGCATCGGCCGTTGTGACGGGGCTCGCGGTCTTGGGGAGTACATCGCAGGGATGACCTGGCGGCCCTTCGTTCTCGGGAGGTACGCGATCTCGGCATGACGGCCGACGCGCACCGGCATGGACAGTGCCTAGTTTCGTTCGCGACCTCGACCAAGCACCTCTCGGGAGGACATAGCGTGACCCCTGTCTTAGAGGCCCAGGGACTGGGCAAGAGGTACGGCAGACGCTGGGCGCTGAGCGACTGCACCATCGACATCCCGGCGGGCCACGTCGTCGGGCTGGTGGGCCCCAACGGGGCCGGCAAGACGACGCTGCTGAAGCTGGCCTGTGGCCAGCTCGAACCGACGGCGGGTGACATCACGGTGCTCGGCGGGCGACCCGGGAGCACGTCCGCGCAGCTGGCCAGAGTCGGGTTCGTCGCCCAGGACACCCCTGTCTACGCCGGGCTGAGCATCGCCGAACACCTGCGATTGGGCGCCCGGCTCAACCCACGCTGGGACCCCGCCATGGCGCGGGAACGAATCGGACAGCTCGGTCTCGATCCCTCGCGCCGGGCAGACAAGCTGTCGGGCGGCCAGCGCGCCCAGCTCGCCCTTGCCCTTGGCCTGGCCAAACGGCCTGAACTGCTGATCCTGGACGAACCGGTCGCCTCGCTCGATCCGCTCGCCCGCCGCGACTTCCTGTGGGGGCTGACGGAGGCCACCGTGGAGCACAAGCTGAGCGTGGTGCTCTCCTCCCACCTGGTCTCCGACCTGGAACGGGTCTGCGACTATCTGATCATCCTCGTCGACTCCCGCGTTCGGATGGCCGGGGACGTTGACCGGTTGCTGGCCACCCATCACCGGCTCGCCGGCCCGCGTTCCGCCCTCGATCGGCTCCCCGCCGACCAGCATGTGATCTCCGCCAGCCACGCCGACCGGCAGAGCACCGTCGTCGTCCGTACCGACTCCCCGATCCACGACCCCGTCTGGACGGTCGGCCGGCTCAGCCTGGAGGACCTCGTCCTCGCGTACATGGACAAGCATGCCGTGGAGGTGCAGCGATGATCTGGCTGACCTGGCGGCAGTTCCGCGGTTCGGCCGCGATGATGGTCGCCGTACTTGTGGTCCTCGCCGCCGTCCTGGCCCTGACCGGCCCGGATCTGGCCTCCCAGTACGCCGCCGGGGTCGCCGGTTGCACCCCGGACAACACCTGCGACGAGTTCTTCGACGGCTTCTTCGACGGATATCAGCTCCCCTTCGTGGCCGTCAGCTTCGTCGTGCTGGCGCTGCCCGCTCTCGTGGGGCTTTTCTGGGGAGCCCCGTTGATCACTCGTGAGTTGGAGGCGGGCACGCATCTGCTGGTGTGGAACCAGAGCGTCACCCGTGGCCGCTGGCTGGCGGTCAAGCTCGGGCTCGTCGGTCTGGTGGCCATGTTCGCCGCCTGTCTGTGCGGTCTCGTGGTGACCTGGTGGTCCGATCCGCTGGACAAGTCGGCTGTTGCGGACCTGGCTTTGATGGCTCCGTTGGTGTTCGGCGCGCGTGGCATCGCTCCGATGGGGTATGCGGCTTTCGCCTTCGTCCTGGGTGTGACCGTGGGCATGCTGGTGCGTCGCACGCTGCCCGCCATGGCCCTCACCCTGGCTGCCTTCGCCGCGATCCAGCTCGCCATGCCGCTGCTGGTCCGGCCCCATCTGATGCCCCCGGTCACCGCGACCTTCGAGCTCAGCCACGTGAACGGGGGCGGCATCCACGTACAAGGGCAGGGAGGCGGACCCGTGCACATATCCATGCAGCCGGCCGTTCCCGGCCACGCGGGCGCCTGGGTCCTGTCCAGCGACCTCCTCGATCCGTCCGGACGCACGATCGCCGGCACGGACGAAGAAGCGCCCCTCCCCTTATCCGCGACGTCGGGACCATGCGCGCCAGCAGGAGGACCACCGAGCTTGGACGCGTGCTGGATCGAGATCAACCGGCTTGGCTACCGGCAGCAGGCGACCTACCACCCCCTTGAGCGCTTCTGGCCCTTCCAGTGGATCGAGACCGGAATCTACGCCCTGCTCACCGTCGGGCTCACGTGGTTCTCCTTCTGGTGGATCCGGAGACGCCTGTCATGACCATCCTCAGGTCCGCGGCCGCCGGGCTCGCCCTCCTCCTGGCGGCGGCCTGCACGGCGCCGACGCCACCGCGCACCCAGGCGAGCGCGGCGGGCGCGACGGCCTGCGCGCACCCCCAGGGACGGCTCGGGACCGAGACGGCCACCACGATCGACGTCGCCGAGCAGGCGTACTTCTGCATCCTCGGCAACTACTACAGCGGCGCCACGCTGGACGCCCGCTCGCTACTGACCGCTGGGTTCCTCGCCCTGACGCAGGAGCTCAACCGCGACGGACGCGACGTGCCCGAGGCGATCATGCCGGCGCTGACCGGTGACAGGAAGGCCGACTGGGCCGCCTTCGAGGCCGCCTATCGGAAGATCACCGATCAGGTTCCCGACCTCCGCGACAAGCTGGTCGTGGTCACCCTCGAAGGCATCGTGGCCGCCCTCGGCGACAACCACGCCCGCTGGACGCACGACGTCAAACGTCCGCCCGACTACTACGACGGCGACGGCTACGGCCTGGGGTTCCAGGCGAATGTCAACGGTCCGCAGGTGGATGGCAGCACCCCCCGCGTCGCCCTCCCGCCGCTGTTCGTCACCACCGTCGAGGGTGGCGCGGCGCGGGGCGCCGGTCTGCGCCCCGGCGACATCATCGAGTCGATCAACGAGTCGGCGCCCTTCGTCGACGGCGAGGCCACCCCGGCGATCGCCGCTCTGTATCCGGAATACCCGGAGGCGAGCCCGGTCGAGTTGCGGCTCCTGCGGCAGACCACCGGCTGGACAGTCTCGCTCAAACCCGGTCTCTACCCGCGCGATCCGGCCACCCTGCGGGTGGTGCGGTCGAAGTTGCTGGACGACGTCGCCTACGTACGGCTGACCGGATTCGCTCCCGACTCGGCGAACAGGGTCCTCAAGGCGATCTCCAGGCTGCGAACCGGCCGGACGCTGTCCGGCGTCGTGCTGGACCTACGCGGCAACGGCGGCGGCAGCCCCGTGGAGGCGACCCGGCTGCTGAGCGCCTTCGTCCACGGCAAGATCACCGCCTACCAATGCACCGTGGACAACAGATGCGCGACCGCGCGAACCGACGACACCGTCGAACTGCTCAACCTGCCGCTGGTCGTGCTCATCGACCACGGCTGCGCCTCGGCCTGCGAGCACGTCAGCTCCGCGGTCAAGGACCTGCGCCTCGGCCAGCTGGTCGGAACCAGAACCGCCGGCGTGATCTCCGGCCCGGCGCAGCCCTACCAGCTCGCCAACAACACCATCCTGAGCTTCCCCGCCAGACACCACCTCGGGCCCAACCGCGAAGTCATCGACCGGATCGGCGTGCCACCCGACCACCACGTGCCGCTGACCCCGCAGGACGCGGCCGCCGGACGCGACCCCGCGCTGACCAAGGCCCTGACCTTGCTGCACAAGTGAACGGACCTCCCCATGAGACAGCTCCTGGCCGTCGCCCTAGGACTGGTCGTCCTGGCCGCGTCCGCCTGCTCCGCCCCCGCACCGCCCCGGTCCGACGCCCCGTCGGCCACGCCGGCCGGGCCCGCCACCCTGCCCTCGCCTACCGGTGACCGTCCGGTCGGCACCACCGTTCTGTATCTGACGGACACCTCCCGCCCCGACCCCTGGGACCTCGACGTCCAAGCCAGGGAGCTCAAGGTCACCGTGTGGTATCCGACCGAGCGGCGCGACGGGCAGCGTGCTCCGTACATGACGCCGAAGGAATCGGAGCTGCTCCTGAAGGGCTCGGGGATGGCGAGCACGCCGTACGACACGCTGAGCAAGACCCGGACCAACGCCGTCCAGGACGCCGAACCCGTCCGGGAAAAGCTTCCGCTGGTGGTGCTCTCCCCCGGCTTCACCAAGCCGATGAGCACCCTCACGTCCCTGGCCGAGGACCTGGCCAGCCGCGGGTACGTCGTGGCCGGGATCGACCACACCTACGAGAGCTACGCCACCACCCTGTCCGACGGGCGGGTCGCCGAATGCCTGGCGTGTGACAGCGACACAGACCCGGGCTTCCACGCCGGGCTGGTCCAGGGCCGGGCGGCCGATGTCTCCTTCGTCCTCGACCAGCTGACCTCCAAATGGAAGCATTCCGGCCTGATCGACCGCACAAGGATGGCGATGGTGGGCCAGTCGATCGGCGGGGCCAGCACTGTGGCGGCCATGGTCAAAGACCCACGCATACGCGCCGGCATCGACATGGACGGCACCACCTACGCTCGGATCCCCAAGAGCGGCCTCTCCCGGCCGTTCATGTTCCTGGGTTCGCGAGAGCATGTCCCGGGCGGCCGCGACAATTCGTGGGACCGCGACTGGAAGCTGCTGACCGGGTGGAAGCGCTGGCTCGTGCTGTCGGACGCCGAACACCAGTCCTTCACTGACATTCCGCTGGTGGCAGACGTCCTCGGCCTCGAACCTCTCCCTGGCATGCTGCCCGCGGCCCGTGGCGCAGAGCTCACCCGCGCGTACGTGGCGGCCTTCCTCGACCAGCACCTGCGTGGCACACCGCAGCCCCTGCTCGATCAAGCGTCGGCGAGGTATCCGGAAGTCAAGGTTTGCATGGTCGAGCAGAAGAAGGGGTGCCGGTAGGAGCGTGTCATGAGCCCCAAACGGCGTTGATCTTGCTGTGACTTGCCTGGTCAATGCTGGGTGGTCATGAAACCCCCCGATGCGCATCGACGAGCTGGTCGAGCACTGGACGATCCTGGACGAAGAGCGCGACTGCTATGGCATCAGTGGTGGGGCGCAATAGAACGAATGTATGGTGGCCGCCTGATCGCCGGTTTCGGCGGAGGAGTCATCCCAACGTCGTGTCCGGACTGGAGTTTGCTGGGTGGCTCGCCCGGGCACCGAGACGGTCCGGCCCTTGACGGGCGCTCCACCGCGAAGTACTCGACTGCGGTGTGAGTGAGGATTGATACCAGATGTCGACAGGTGCGGCTCCAGCCGCCCGAGCCGGAAAGGCCGTGTCAGTGAGGCTTGAGACCAGGGTGTCCGGCTGGTGAGAAGATCGGGATGCTTCGAAATCGCAAACGCCGTACTCGCAAGATTGCCGGGACCGCTGCACGCCCTTGCGCTGAAGCACCGTGAGCTGCTGAAGTTCGCGGTGGTGGGTGGAACAGCGTTCCTGGTGGACAACACGGTGTTCTATGGGCTGAAGCTGACCATTCTGGAACCGAAGCCGGTGACCGCGAAGGTCATCGCGGTGCTCGTGGCGACGATCGTGTCCTATGTGCTGAACCGTGAGTGGTCGTTCCGGACCAGGGGCGGTCGCGAGCGCCATCACGAGGCGGCGCTGTTCTTCCTGGTCAGTGGCGTCGGTCTGGTGCTCAGCTCCGTGCCGCTATGGATCTCCCGGTACGTGTTCCTGCTGGAGACCCCGGACGTGAGCCTGGTCACCCAGGAGATCGCCGACTTCATGAGCGCGCAGGTCATTGGCACGCTGATCGCCATGGTCTTCCGTTTCTGGGCGTTCCGGAAGTGGGTCTTCCCCGACGAGGAGGCTCACCCCGGCCGCGTGCGGCTGGCTCCGGTTCCCAAGCCCAAGGATGAGGCGGCCTGATCCGACCCTCCACTCGCCGGGGTGCATTGCTGCATCGAGGCTCCCTCAGCTGTCGTTCAACCAAGGAATAACTCGGTCACGACCGTGTCGGCCGAGGCATGCGACCGGAGAATCGGGCGGCTTGTCATATCCCTCTGCCTTCTTCCGGCCGGCCCCCCAGTTCAGCGGTGACGGCGCGCTCGCGCAGCAGCGCGGCCTCGGCGCGGGCCTCCTCCAGCGCGATACGAAGATCAGCCGTACGCGCCCGTTCGACGGCCAGCTCGGCCCGCGTCGCGTCCCGCTCGGCCACCGCCCCAGCCGCCCGCTCCCCCTCCCGCGCAAGCGCCGCCTCCGCCGCCCGCACCTGCTCACCGGCCGCCTTCACCCGCTCCCGCCCGTCCCGCTCCGCCTGCTTCCTCGCCTGTACGGCCTCCGCCGCCTCCCCCACCGCCCGCGCCCGCGCCACCTCGGCCGCCTCCGTCCGCACCACGGCCCGATCACGCTCCCCTTCGGCCGCTTCCGCCCGCGCCAACGCCCGCACCACGCCCTGCTCGGCGACGACAAGCTCCGCCCGCACCCGCGCCGCGTCCTCCACCGCCCGAGCCGCCTTCGCCACCGCTCGTTCCGCCCGCTCCCCCTCCCGTACGGCTTTCGCCTCCGCGTCCCGCGCCTCGCCCGCCGCCCGCTCGACCCGCTCCGCCGCCTCGGCCATAACCTGATCGCGGTCCGCCTCGGCCCGGCTCGCGCGCCGCCCCGCCTCCTCCGCGGCCTGCCGCGCCACCCGCTCGGTCGCCGCCGCCTCCCGCAGCGCCGCCAGCGCCTGCTCCCGCGCGTTCTCCGCATCCGCGAACGCGCTGTCCCGCTCCGCGTTCGCCTCCTCGGCCAGCCCGCGCGCCTCCGCCGTCTCCCTGCGGGCTTCCTCGGTGGCCTTGCGCGAGAGCCGTACCTGCTCGAAGGCCTGTTCCCGTTCGCTCCTGGCGACCGCGACCCTCGTGTGCGCCTCCGCCTGCACCGCGCTCAGCTTCGCCTCCACCCCCGCCGGACTCAACTCATCGGCCAAAACCTGCGCCAACGGCGCGATCGCCGCCGCCAGCCCACGCTCCATCCGGTCGTACAACTCCTCCGCCCGCGCCAGCGCCCCATCCAGCCCCGGCGTGGCCCGCCGCATCTCCCGCTCCCGCTTGGCCGCCGCCTGACAGTCCCCCTCCGGGCAGTACTCCTTCGGCCTCCCCCGCCCGTTGCGCTGCTCGATCGCCGTCCCACAGTGCTTACACGTTGTCACCACAAGATCACCCTATCCGATTTTCTAGAAACAGAAAATCAATAAAAGCGATCTGTTCCATCTAGCCTCTAGTGAGGGATCCCACATAATCCTCGTTATGTAGCATGCCGTCTCACCGACCTGAGGGCCCTTGAGCAGGCCCTGTTCTCGTATAGCTACCGCCAGGTGGCGTGTAGCGCTGAGTAACCGCCGTAGACCTCGTTTCCCGGCTCTTGCGGTCTCGTTGAGCTGAACGAGTGATGGGGAAGGGGCGGGGCGGATGCGGCAGGACTGGGAGCCGGAAGACCTGATCGAGGTCTGGACGCTGCTCGAAGACGACATGAAGAGGGTGCGGAACAAGTCCAGGGCGACCCGGTTGGGCTTCGCGTTGTTGCTCAAGTTTTTCGAGGTGGAGGCCCGGTTCCCGGAGTCGGCCAAGGAGATGCCCGCGGCGGCGGTGGAGTACGTGGCCCAGCAGGTGAAAGTGCCGTCAGGGGCGTGGGCGAACTACGACTGGCAGGGCGACCGGATCAAGCGGCACCGCAAGGAGATCCGGGAGGCGTACGGGTTCCGGGCGAACACCGAGGAGGACCAGGAGCGGCTGGCCGAGTGGCTGGCCGCTGAGCTGTGTCCGGTGGAGCTGTCGCGGGACCGGCTGGCGGCGGCTGTGGTGGCCCAGTGCCGGAACGAGCACATCGAGCCGCCCGCCCCAGGGCGGGTCGGGCGGCTGGTGGGCAAGGCGGTCAAGGACTTCGAGACCCAGTTCTGCCGCAGCAGGATGGAGCGCGCTGACCCCGATCTGGCCGTTTCCGGTCTTTCCCAGCGTTCCGGAGTACATCCGGGCCACTCCGGGGGAATCCAGGCCGTCCTTGGGGAAGCCGACATCGTCGATGACGACCGCCCGCGGGCCGATCCGCTCCAGCGCCCACCGAGTGAGGTTCTCCCGGACCGGTTCGTAGTCCCACGTCGAGTCGGCCATGAATTGCTGTAATCGCTGGGTGTCAACTCCCAGTCGTTCCGCCATCGGATCCATCGACTTGCGTCGCCCGTCCAGCATCAACCCCCGCACATACAACTCGCCCGTAGCCAGCTGGTCACGGCGACGAAGCACCCTGCGCAGCATCCGACCTGCGAACTTCTCAAGCTGAGGGCGTACCAGCGCCATCTCGTCAGGTGTCACAAGATCATGATCCCGAAGCGATTTCTCAAAACGATCACACTAGGCGATCACCAATCTTACGAAGTACTACTAGGCCGACCGGCAAAAGAGACACCCATTCATGCGATCACGAAGACCGCGCGCGATCCTCGCTGCCGCGTTCCTTGCGGCGGTGACCGCGGTGGTGCTCACCAGACGTTACCGGCCAGCGCTCAAGACGACGGGGCTTCGCAACCCGGTACCCGGCCGGCGGTTATGGGTGTCGGCAGGCTGGCCGTCACAGCCGCGTCCACCAGCGGACTCCAGTTGATCGCCAACGAGCGTGAACACATCTCGAAGTCCATCGCGGCGGTTACCACCGATTCCGATATCGGTGCTGCGCTCACCGTTCGGCCGTCGGTCGCCGGCGCGACCGAGCCGTCCACCGCGCGCACCAGAGCCTGGTAGAGCAGATGAGGGCCGGCGCCACTGTAACCCCCGCCGAACACCGTGCCCGAGCAGAAGTGTCGCCGTTATCATTGACCGGTGATCGGCAACCTTGAGTCGTTCCAGGACAAGCTGGCCGCCAGCGGGTTTCCGCCGCTGGTCAACAAGCTGGCCGGGGCCAGCTTCCGGGGCCGGATCGCCACCCGTGACCTCGGGCCGCTGCGGCTGGTCTCCCTCGACACGCCCGAGAGCGCCTGCATCGGGCGGGAGCGCGACGCCTCCGACGGCGAGAACCTGGCGGTCAAGGTGATGACCCGGGGCCGGACGCGGATCGAGCAAGGGCGCGCCGTCGCCGAACTCGGGCCGACCGACCTGGTACTGCTCGATCCCACGCGTACGCTCCGGTTCGCGAGCACCGCCGCGGCGCACGTCACCATCCTGGTTCCGCGCCGGGAGCTTCGGATCCGGCCCGCGCAGATCGACCGGCTCATCGGCGTACGCATCGACGGCAGCCGCGGCCCGGGCGCTCTCGTCTCCGTGCTGGCCCGGGAGTCGGCGCGGTCGGCGACCGAGTTCCGCGAGGCGGAGGCGCTGCGGTCGGCGGCGGCCGTCGTCGAGCTGATCGCGGTCGCGCTGGAGGCCCGGCTCGGCGACGAACAACCGGCCCCGGACGAGTGGCTGCGGAACCGGATCGCTGGCTACATCGAGAGCCGGCTGGCCGATCCCGATCTGTCCCCGCCCGGCATCGCCGCCGCCCACAACATATCCGTACGCCGGCTGCACAAGCTGTTCGAGGACCAGCCGCTCACCGTCGCGGCCCTGATCCGCCGTCGCCGCCTGGAGCGCTGCCGGGCTGAGCTGACCGGAAGCGGACGTACGGTCACCGCCGTGGCCGCCCGGTGGGGATTCTCCGATCCCACCCATTTCAGCAAGCTCTTCAAGGCGACGTACGGCTACAACGCCCGCGCACTGGTAACCAGCAACCGTGCACAGACGACCAAGACGCGCACAGCCGGCCCGGAGAAGGATGGTGGTGACCAAGGCAGGCAATAGCAATAGGAGAAGTCGTGGCGAAGGTAAACATCGTCCGCCCCGGTGAGGGCGAGATCCTCGGCAGCGGGGCGCAGCAGATCCGCATCCTGGAGAACGGCGAGCACACCGACCACCGGCTGGGGTTCGCCGAGGTCACCATTCCGCCGGGCACCCCGAGCCCGTTGCAGCATCGCCACGCCCAGCATGACGAGGGCTTCTACGTGCTGGCGGGAACTTTCCGGTTCACCGTCGGCGAGGACCAATACGACGCCGGGCCGGGCACCTGGGTCATCGTGCCGACCGGGGCGCCACACACGTTCGCCAACGTCGGCGACGAGAACGCGGTCATGCTGAACACCTTCACGCCGGACCTGTATGTGCAGTACTTCCGCGACTTCAAGGCCATGATCGATTCCGGGCAGCCGGTCAACGCCGAGACCATGAAACCGCTCTGGAAGAACTACGCCACCGAGATCTCGAACGAATACGCCTCGTGAAGCGCCTTCAATACGACCGCTACGGCGGCCCGGAGGTGATGCGGCTCGCTGAGTTCGAGCCACCACGCCCGGGTCCGGATGAGGTTCTCGTCCGCGTCCGAGCGGCGGCTTCCAACGCGCTGGACTGGAAGATGCGCAACGGCGAGATGAAGCTGATGACCGGCCGCTCCTTTCCCCGGGCGATGGGGCACGACTTCGCCGGAGTCGTCGAGGCGGTCGGCGCCGGCGTCACCCGCCTCAAGGCCGGCGACGCGGTACTCGGCCACGCTCGGTTCCGGCAGGCGGGGGCGTTCGCCGAGATGGTGACGGCCCCGGAGAAGGCGGTCGTGCTCAAACCGGTGGACCTTTCGTACGAGCAGGCCGCCGCCCTGCCGACCGTGGGCGTGACCGCCTACCAGGCCACGGCGGAAATCCGGCCCGGGCAGGCGGTCTTCGTCAACGGGTGCCTGGGCGGGGTGGGCCGGGCCGCCGCCCAGTTCGCCCGGGCGCGGGGAGCCTCGGTCGCCGGCAGCTGCCGCAACCCTGCGGCCGACGAGGCCCGCGAGCTCGGCGTCGAGCCGGTCGTGGGTTTCGGCTTCGACCCGGCCGCCCTCGCGGAACGGTTCGATCTCGTCCTCGACACGCCCGGCATGCTTCCCTTCGCCGCGGCCCGAACGCTGCTGAAGCCCGGCGGAACCATCATCGACATCGTCCCAACCCCGGCCAAAATGATCAGAAGCGCACTGCCCGGCCCGTTCCGGGCGATGATGGGCCGGCCGGTGACCGCCGACCTGGAGGAGGTGGCCCGGACCCTGCGCCTGCCCATCGCCCGTACGGTCCCGTTGGCCGAGGCGATTCCCGCCCTGACGGAGCTGGAGCGCGAGCAGCGCCCGAAGGGCGGCAAACTGGTCATCGCCATGGCCGGAAGCTAAGCCGGGCCGAGTTAGGGCGTGTCCTGTAGGTTGGCACGCAGCCATAACACGATGGCGGCGATGATGATTTCTGAGCGGTAGTAGGTGACGCGTTTGGCGTAGCTGGTGGCGATCGCGCGGAACTGTTTGAGTCGATTGAAGCAGCGCTCGACGACGTTGCGGCCGGTGTAGCGCTCGGGATCGAAGGCGGATGGGCGTCCACCGCGGGAGCCCTTGGCTTTGCGGCGGGCGATCTGGTTGCTGCGTTCCGGGCTGGTGAACGCGATCCCGCGAGCTCGCATTGCCGCCCGGGTTGACGGGTGGGAGTACGCCTTGTCGGCCAGGACCCGGTTGGGGTGTGTACGAGGGCGGCCGGGTCCGTCACGGCCGACGGCTATCTGGTCCAGCAGTGGCAGCAGTTGCGGGTTGTCCCCGGCCTGGCCCGGGGACAAGATGACCGACATGGGTAGTCCGCGCGCGTCGACGGCAAGGTGGATCTTGCTGGTCAGTCCGCCGCGGGATCGTCCGAGGGCTTCTCCGTCGACGGCGAGGTCTTCGACCCACTCGGTGGTGCAGCCCCCTTTTTTCCGGGCTCCGGCAGCGTGCTGGTGGGCCCGGACAGAGCTGGCGTCGATGCTGAACGTCCATTCCACGTTCCCGACCGAGTCGTCTTTGACGATCACCTCGTCGAGGATGCGTTGCCAGGTGCCGTCCCCGGTCCAGATCCGCAGCCGCTCGTGTGCGGTCTTCCACGGCCCGTAGCGTTCGGGCAGGTCTCGCCACGGAGCACCTGCTCGACCTCCTCCTCGTCTACACGATCCGCTCCTGGATGACCGAGACCACCAGCGGATCCTGGCCCGGCGCACTGGGCGACCCGGTGACGGCCGCCGCCCTGCGGGCGATGCACTCGACACCGGCCGCGCCGTGGAGCAACGACCGCCTGGCCGCAGAGGCGGGTGTCTCCCGTCCCACCCTGGCGCGCCGGTTCACCACTCTGGTCGGCCGCCCTCCGATGGCGTACCTCACCTGGTGGCGCGTGATCCTTGCCGCCACCCTGCTCCGCGACACCAAGGAAACCCTGGCCGCCATCGCCAGCCGAGTCGGCTACGGCAGCCCGTACGCACTCTCCCACGCCTTCGAGAGGGAGTTCGGCACTACACCGGGGCGGTATCGAGCGCATGTCAACGCGGGCCAAGGTTGCGATGTTGTAACTTCCCGGCGATCAGCTACACGGCCGCCGCACATGCCGCGCTCCTGAGCCTGGCACGGGCCGGCTGTCTCCACTGGCGAACATGTCTGTGAACAAGCACATGGCGCGGCCCTACCCTTTCGCGATGCACCCAGACGGACTACAGTGTCGTCCCGTACCTAAGCGGGCGCTTAGGTACGGGACAGCGTGCAAATGCCGATGGCCACCGACGGCGGCCGCCTGACGTTTCACGCCTGTCCCCCAACTCAGCGCCGTCGAGGGACTTGTCTGATGCTTACCAACGAGCACGGAGTCGTGGTGACCGGTGCGGCCCGGGGTATCGGCCGCGCGATCGCGACCAAGCTCGCGTTGGAAGGATGCCGAGTGGTGGCCGCCGACATCGACGCGATCGAACTTGAAGAGGTCGCCCATGAGATCGGCGCATACGCCGCGCCCGGCGATGCCGCTTCGGCCGAAGGGGCAGCCGCCCTTGTCGCGCAAGCCCGCGAGCATCTCAAGGCGATCGACGCGTGGTATGGCAACGCCGGGGTCGATCGCGGGCGGGGCCTGGATGCCACGGAGCAGGATTGGGCCAGTTCGTGGGATATCAACGTGATGGCCCATGTGCGAGCCGCACAACTGCTGCTACCCGAGTGGCTCGACCGGGGCGAAGGCCGGTTCGTTGTCACGGCCTCGGCAGCCGGCTTGCTGACAATGCTGACTGCGCCGTCCTACAGCGTCACGAAGCACGCTGCCCTGGCGTTCGCGGAATGGCTCTCTGCCACTTACCGCCATCGCGGGGTGGTGGTTCAAGCGATTTGCCCACAAGGCGTGAAGACCTCGATGCTGGACCGCGCCGGGAGAGTGCAGGAGATCCTTAGCCACGACGCCGCCCTGGATCCCGCCGACGTGGCCGAGTTCGTATGGCAGTCCGCACAGGACGACCGCTTCCTGGTCCTACCGCATGGTCGAGTCGCTGCGTACTACAAGGCTCGCGCTGCCGACACCGACGCATGGCTCGTGAATATGAACCATCTTCAAGTCCGCCTGGAGAACAGCGAACAAGAACCGCCCTTGTGACTGCCTCCCACCGGATCCGTGGCAATACTAAGCAATCGCTCATGTGGGTGTTCGCCTCAGTGCGAATGGCGTAGCCACAGCAACTCAGCCCGAGGAGAAGACGTGGAGCCTTCAGCAGCACAGCAGCGGCTTCTGGACGCCGCCGTAGACGCCTTTGCCGAGAGCGGATTCGGTGGCACCAGTACAAGGGACATCGCTACCCGTGCCGGCCGAAGCCCTGCCGCGGTGTACATCCATCACGAGTCCAAGGAGGAGCTGCTCTTCGCAGTTAGCATCCAGGGCCACATCGACTCCATGGAGTGCCTCAGGCAGGCGGCAGCGTCCAGCAACGACCCAGCCGAACGACTGCATGGCATGGTCTACGCGTATAGCCGGTGGCACATGGTCAACGCCAAACTCGGGCGTGTTGTCCAGTACGAGTTTCATGCGCTAACCGCGGAGCACAGGCAGGAAATTCTCGCGCTACGCCGGCAGTTCCAGAAGGTAATGGTCGAAGCGGTGTTGGACGGAGTGCACGCCGGCCGATTCTCCGTGGACGACGCAGCCGGCACTGCCAGGGCGTTGCTGTCGCTGTGTATCGACTTGGCGCGCTGGTTCGAACCGGGCCCGGGACGCAAAGTGGGCGTCGTTGCCGATCTCAACGCCGACCTTGCCTTGCGCATTGTGAACGCGCGGCCTTCCGGCGCCCCGCGCGCAGCCCAGAACCGGAACCCCGTCAAACGTCCAGCCAAGGCGTCGAGCCGACGGGGAGGCGCCGCTGCCAAGGCGACGGTCCAGCGGGAAGGGACATCGAAGTGAGGCGCTCTGTTTACGGCGAGGAGCACGAGGCCTTTCGCGACTCGGTCAGAAGGTTCTTGGAACGAAGCGCCGTACCCAACGTGGGAAAGTACCTGGAGGATCACGCCATCTCTCGGGAATTCTGGCTCGCGGCCGGCGAGCAGGGACTGCTCGGCCTGGAAATCCCAGAGGCCTACGGCGGGGTCGGGGCCGGCGACTACCGCTTTAACGCGGTACTCGGAGAAGAACTCGCCAAGGTCAGCGCCGCGCTCAATAGCTGCTGGGGTATCCACGCGGAAATCGTGGCGCCCTATCTGGTCGCACTCACGAACGATGAACAGCGCAAGCGGTGGCTACCGGGAGTCGCCTCAGGCGAAATTCTCTGCGCCATCGCCATGACCGAGCCCAGCGGTGGCTCTGACCTAGCCGCGCTGAAGACCACCGCCGTGCGCGATGGGGACTCGTGGGTGATCAACGGCTCGAAAACGTTCATCACGAATGGCTACTCCGCGGACCTGGTGATCGTCGCAACCCGCACCTCTTCTGAGAAGAGGGCCCATGGCATCACCCTTTTCGCCGTGGAGTCGACCACGAGCGGCTTTTCTCGGGGACGCAAGCTGGACAAGGTCGGCCAAGAGGAATCAGACACCGCCGAACTCTTCTTCGACGACGTCCGCGTCACCGAAAGCGAGATGATCGGCGACCTCGACGGCGGATTCATCCACATGATGCAGAACTTGCCGCAGGAAAGACTGAGCTGCGCGGTGAGTAACGTGGCGCACGCCAAAGAGATCCTCAACGAGACGCTTGCCTACACCAAGGAGCGGCAGGCCTTCGGGAAGCCCATCGGCTCGTTTCAGCACAACAAGTTCCTGCTGGCACAACTGTTCACGCAGATCGAGGTGATCGAGGCATACGTCGACAAGTGCGTCGATGCATACACCCGGCAGGAGCTCACCCCCATCGACGCGGCCAAGGCCAAGTGGTGGTCCTCTCAGGTCCAGTCCGAGGTGCTCGACCACTGTGTGCAGCTCCACGGGGGCTACGGCTACATGAACGAATACCGCGTCGCCCGCGCGTGGCGCGATGCCAGAGTCACCAAGATCTGGGCCGGTTCCAACGAAATCATGAGAGAACTCATCGGCCGCGACCTGGGGTTGTGAGATCCACCTGCATTCCTGCGTCGTCCGACCAATCTCAACTCGCCTTGTCCGTCACATGATGCTGTCGATCCAAGGAGCAGTTGATGTCTGAAACCCGTATTGCCGTCATCACTGGAGCCGCTCGGGGCATCGGTGCTGCCACTGCCCGCCGATTGGCCAGTGACGGGCACAAGGTAGCTGTCCTCGATCTCGACGCCGAGGCCTGCCGCGGCACGGTCGACTCCATCGTCTCCGCCGGCGGCACCGCATTGGCAGTGGGAGCGGACGTCAGCGACGAAGCCTCCGTCTTGGAGGCGTTCGAGGCGATCGTCAACGGACTCGGCACCCCAACAATCCTCGTCAACAACGCTGGCATCATCCGCGACAACCTGCTGTTCAAGATGACCGTAGACGACTGGGACGCAGTGACGGGCGTCCACCTTCGCGGGGCATTCCTGATGAGTCGCGCCGCGCAGCGGCACATGACCGAAGCGAAGTTCGGACGCATCGTCAATGTCTCCAGCACGTCCGCCCTGGGCAATCGCGGACAGGCCAACTACTCTGCCGCGAAGGCCGGCCTGCAAGGCTTCACGAAGACCTTGGCTATAGAGCTGGGCAAGTTTGGAGTGACGGTGAACGCGGTCGCGCCCGGCTTCATCCAAACTGACATGACCGCCTCTACCGCTGAGCGTATGGGGATGGCGTTCGACGACTTCATCGCGGCCTCCGCTGCCCAGATCCCGGTGGCTCGGGCCGGTCAGCCAGAAGACGTCGCGCACGCTGTCCGGTTCCTCGTGAGTGAGGAAGCCGGGTTCGTCTCCGGCCAGGTGCTCTACGTAGCCGGCGGCCCCACCGACTGACTGAAGCATGGATCGTTCGGCCACCCGGCCTTATCGATCTGAGAACGGACAACGATATTGAGAATCTTGAACGGCATTGATGACCTCGAACGTTCGGTCGGCACCCACTTGGGCTATTCGGAGTGGCATCAGGTCACGCAGGAGCAGGTCAACGCCTTTGCTGACGCCACCGGCGACCGCCAGTGGATCCACGTCGACCCGGCCCGCGCCGCCGTCGGCCCTTTCGGGGCCGCGATCGCGCACGGCCGTCTTGCTGTCGGGCGATGACGTGGAGGTTGTGGACGACCGCGGTGCGTCGTAGGTCGAACAGGTTCTTGCGGGTGCCGCGGTAGCGGGCGCGCCGGTCTTGCCAACGTCCGATGTGGGCCAGGGTGTGTTCCACCGCCACTCGCCGGCGGAGTTCGGCGCGTCCGGCCGGAGTGCGCTGGCGTTCGCGGAGTTCGGACAGCAGGTGCTCGTCGGAGTGAATGCTCACGCTGCGGCCCCGGACGCTGGTGGTGCAGCGCTCGCGCAGCGGGCAGGCCGCGCAGGCCGCGGCGGGGAAATGCACCGTGCGGAAGCCGACCAGGGTGCCCTGGCGAACGGAGCCCGCTCGGTATTGAGGCAGTCCAGCACCAGCTGCCAGCGCCGATCCATGATCGTCGCCTCGATCACCTCGTCGTCGGAGACCCCGGCATAGGCCTGCAGGATCAACGCCAGCGCCAGCTGAGCGGGCGGCACGGGCGGCTGTCCTTTGACGGCATCGTGGTACATGCCCGCCAGTTCGTCCTGGAAGGCGTCATCGAACAGCTCGTGCCGGTGCAGGCGCAGGAAGACGAACAGTTTGGCCCGTTTGATCGCCTTGATGATGGTCTGCTCTGCCGGTGACAGCTCCACCGGCGGTTGCCACGCTCTGGGACGCATGAATCACTGGATCCTCTCCCTGACCCCGACCGAGACGCGATCAGGAAGAGGTACCACAAGACAATCCAGGACTACATGACCGACTCTCTAGACCACCCAGCCTGCGTGCACTGGCGCAAGCGATAACCAAACCACCGACCTACCGTTGATTACGGCGTGGACCAGGCACTAGGCCTGGCCGCCTACTCGATCGCTGGAGGGAGGCATCCCGTTGACGCCGAGAATCAAGCCTGGCGTGGCCGTCGCGCCACCGTCGACGAGGAGCGTCTGACCGGAGATGTAGCTGGCGAGGTCGCTGACGAGAAACGCTACGGCGTCAGCGATCTCCGCCGGAACACCCATACGTCGCAGTGGGATGCTACCGGTGAAGTCGACCTGCTGCTGGCCCGGCTCGGGTGCTGTCGCCGGGGTGTTGATGCGTCCGGGGGCGATGCAGTTCACGCGAATGCCGAAGGGCCCGTACTCATAGGCGAGGGTCCGCGTCAACGATGAGATGCCGGCCTTCGCGGCGCCGTAGGCGGCGGCCAGCGGTGAACTCAACACGCCTGCAATGGAGCCGACATGTACGATCGTCCCGCCGCCGGACTGCACCATATCGCCAAGCGCGCTCCGAGTGAGTTGGAAGACGTACGTCAGGTTCATGGCTTGAATCAGCGACCACTCCTCGTCGGTCACCTCGTGAGTCAACCTGTAGGGGGCGAGCGCCCAGGAACCGCCAGCGACGTTCACGAGGATGTCGACGCTGCCGAGTTGCTCGGTTGCCGACGGGACGATCTGATCAACCTGGCTGGCATCGAGCAGATTCGCGATAATCGGCACCGCCGTGCCGCCGGCTTGCCGGACTGCCGCTACAGTGCCCGCCGCGCGATCCGCGCGGGAGTCGACGACAGCCACCGCCGCACCCGCCTCGGCGAGACGCAGCGCGACCGCTTCGCCGATACCGCGCCCGGCACCGGCGACCACAGCGACGCGGCCGGCTAGGGACAACGAAATCGGCATCAGAATGCGACCTCGCCCTGGCCGCCGCTCATGACCAGGTCGTGGCCGGTGAGAAAGCTCGCCTCGTCCGAAGCAAGGAATAGGATCCCGTAGGCGATCTCGATCGGCTGAGCGGCCCGTTTGAAATAGCGGTTCGACTCCTGCTTGTGAGCCCAGGCCTCCGTGTCCTCGGCCCCGCGAGCATGCGCAAGTGGGGTGTCCACCAGACCGGGCGAGATGCAGTTGACACGGATGTTCGGCGCGTAGTCCAAAGCCATCTGACGAGTGAGCGCCTTGATTGCACCTTTCGAGGCATGGTACGAGGCGAGCCGCGGCGAGGCCGTCGTCGCATGGTTGGAGCAGGTGTTCACAATGGCGCCCCGACCGCGGTCGAGCATCACCCTCAAGGCGGCCTTCGACACCATGAAGGTCCCCGTCACGTTCACGTCAAAGACCCGCTCCCACTCGGCTCGGGCTATCTCGTGGACGGCACCCGGCTTTCCGGTACCGGCGTTGTTGTGCAGCACGTCGACGGTGCCGTACTCCGCCACCGCATGCGCGATCATGGCCTCCGCCGCGGCCTCGTCGGAGACGTCCAGGACGAACGGAGAAGCGGTGCCGCCTGCTGCGATGATCTCGTCGCACACGCCGCGAGCCGCGTCACCCGACATGTCACCCACGACCACGGCGGCGGCGCCGTGCGCGGCGAAGAGCTTGGCCGTTGCGGCCCCGATGCCGCTTCCTGAGCCGGTGACAACGCAGACCTTTCCCTCCATGCGTCCAGTGGTCATGGCGTCCTCTCGGCTGCGAGTTTCAGAAAGGCGTCGAGCGACTCCGGCACTGAGAGGCTTTCGCGTTCTAGGGCGACCTCTGGCGGGACGCCCTGAAAGATCCGCTTGAGCGGGACTTCGACGAGCTTGCCGGTGCGCGTGCGCGGAATCGCCGAAACCTGGATCACCTCATCCGGCACGTGCCTTGGGCTGGCGTGTCGGCGCACCGCGTCCTTGATCGCCGCGACGAGATCCTCGGAAAAGTCGGTGCCGTCCTCCAAGACGACGAACAATGGCATGTAGTAGCCGCCGTCCAGCAGTTCGATACCGAGAACGAGAGAGTCCGCCACGTCGGGCAGTCGGCCGAGCGCGGCGTAGATTTCGGCCGAACCGATGCGCACTCCTCCCCTGTTCAGGGTCGAGTCGGAGCGACCCAGGATGCGGCAGGTGCCGCGTTCAGTGATCTCCAGCCAGTCGCCGTGGCGCCACACCCCCGGCCATGGCTCGAAGTACGAGGACCGGCAGCGCTTCCCCTCGGCGTCGTTCCACAGCCGCAACGGCATCGACGGCATGGGCTGCGTAACGACCAGTTCCCCGAGTTCGCCGATCACGGGCTTGCCGTCGCTGTTCCACGACTGGACGTCCACGCCGAGCAGAGGGCGCTGCAGCTCGCCTTCGGTGACCGACAGCAGCGAGGTGCCCCCGATGAAGCCGCTGGCGATGTCGGTGCCTCCGGAAGAGGAGGCGAGGAGCACGTCGGGCTTGACCGCCTCGTACACCCAGCGGAACGTCGAGGCAGGCAACGGCGACCCCGTCGAACCGATAGTGCGCAGACGAGAGAGGTCGAATCGCTCCCCCGGCTTCGCGCCCGCCCTCTCACAAGCGGTGAGGTAACCGGCGCTGGTGCCGAGGTAGGTGATGCCGAGCCTCTCCACCAAGGCGAACTGCACTTGGAGGTCGGGGTAGTTCGGGCTGCCGTCATGGACGACGACCGTGGCACCGCTCAGCAGCGCGGAGGTCGCGATATTCCACATGATCCAGCCGGTGGAGGTGTACCAGTAGAAGCGGTCACCCGGCCCGATGTCGTTCTGCAGCATCGACATCTTGCGCTGCTCGAGGACGATCCCACCGTGACCGTGCACGATTCCCTTAGGCCGGCCGGTGGTACCAGAGGAGTAGACAATCCATAGTGGATGGTCGAACGGCACGCGCACGAACGCTGGTTCTTGCTCCTCGGCGATCGCATCGGCCCAGGCGAGAACGTCGGCCGAGCGCGTCTCCAGACCGAGAACGGGCACCGCGATGGTCGCGCGCAGACTCGGCAGCGAGGCTCGGATCAAGTCCACTTGCTCGCGACGGTCGTGCTGCTTGCCGTTGAATCTGTACCCGTCGGCAGCGACGAGCACCGTCGGCTCGACTTGAGAAATTCGATCGAGCACGGCCGAGGTGCCGAAGTCGGGCGGACAGACGGTCCACACGGCACCGATCGACGCGCAGCCGAGCAGGGCGACGACTGCTTCTAAGCCGTTCGGGAGGTAGGCGGCGACCCGGTCGCCGGGCTTGACGCCGAGGCCTCTCAGCGTTGCCGCGAAGGCGCCGGCCCAGCGTCGCAGTTGCAACTGGGAAACCTCTGTGACGCGGTACTGCTCGTCCACGAGGACGAGGGCCGGGTGATCTTCTGTGGCGTCTCGCAGCATCTGCTCCGCGTAGTTGATCGAGCACTCCGGGAACCAGACGGCGCCCGGCATCCGGGCATCCGGCAGGACCGGCCCGTGATCTGTCGGTAGCGTCCCGCTCCATATGGCGAGGTCCGACCAGAAATCCTCCAGTTGATGCACTGACCAGCGCCATACGGCGTCGTAGTCGGTGGGGTCGCCGAAGGTCAAGTCTCGTCGCTGGCCAACCCAGGTCGCGAAGGCGTGCAGACGCGTGGCGCGAATCGACTCTGGAGTCGGTCGCCAGAGCACCGACGGTTCAGGTTCGTCTGGCACTGCTGCTCCTCTTACGGGAGGTTGGCGTTGTAGGCCGCCGCCACGTCGACGGTGCATCCCGAGATGAAGCGGGACTCCTCGGCCGCGAGGTGGAGCACCTCGTGAGAGATGTCCGTCGGCTCGACCCAGATCGTGGGCATGGGATTCATCTGCGTGAGCCGCGCCTCCATGTCCTCAAGGCCGGGAGCGTCCTTCTCGGGCACGAACACCTTGTAGACCTCGTCGTGGTGCATCATCGGCGTGTTCACAGCACCGGGTAGCACCGCGTTGCAGGTGATCATGTACGGTGCGGCCTCCAGCGCGACGGCCTTCACCAGGCCGATCAGCGCCCACTTCGAGGCGGCGTAGTGGCTCAGGTTCGGTACGCCGCGCCGGGCGGCCTGCGACGAGGTAACGACGATCCGCCCGTACTTTCGCTCCATCATGTGCGGCAGTACGGCGCGGATGCTGTTGGCGACGCCGGTGAGGTTGACGTCGATCGTGTCCTGCCACGCCTGGTCGTCCATGTCAACGAGCTGGTGGTACGTGACGACGCCGGCATTGGCCGCCAAGATGTCGATGTGACCGAAGGCTGCGATGCCGTCCGCCACGACGGCACGCATCGCGTCGATGCTGCGTACATCCGCCTCGACCACGAGGGCCTTCCGCTCCAGGCCCTCGACCGCAGAGGCGGTCTCACGCAACTCCGCGGAGGTTCCCAATGGGTACGGCACCGAATCGACCGGCTTGGGCACATCGACGAGGATGACGTCTGCACCGTTCTTAGCGAACTGGATCGCATGCTCACGGCCCTGGCCATGGGCGGCGCCGGTGACAAGTGCTATCCGTCGGGTGAAATTTGGCATGGTGCCGACTACTCCATCCTTGTCACGGTGTGCTGAATGAGGCCGAACAGCGAGGTGCCGTCGTCGGCGATCGCTTCGATGGTGACGGTGTCTCCTGCGGACAGGAAGGGCGTCACGGCAGCCCCGCTCTCCATGATTTCGACACCGCGCTTCTCCGCGATGCAGCCGAAGCCGCACTCCGTGTCGCCGTTGGAAATGGTCCCAGTGCCGATCATCGACCCGGCGATAAGCGGTCGCGTCCTGGTGAACTCCCCGATGATCTGCGGAAGGCCGAAGGAGAAATCGCGATCGGCCCGAGGAGCGCCGTACAGCGTTCCGTTGACGCTGCACTGCAGCGCTGCCCGCAGGAAGGAATTCTGCCACGCGGTACCGAGGGTGGCTGGCGTGACGAGGAACGGAGCGAAGCCTCGGCCGGGCTTGGATCCGTATGTGCCTGTCCCTTGACGGCGTTCCTCCACCAGTAGACGTCGATATGTGACGTCGTTGGTGATGCCGACCAGCTTGATGTGTTCGGGCGCCTGTGCTGCTGTCGTTCCCTGTGGAGCATCACCGGTGACGACAAAGACGGTCGGCTCATAGTCGAGTTCCCACGTCTCGTCAGGTAACGGCACCTCGGCGCGGGGTGGCCAGTTCGGCGCGCCGCCGCTCTGATAGACGATAGGGCGCTCGCGGTGTCGGTCAGGCAGCGCCTCCCCTCGGCCGCCGCGAATCCGCTCCATGTGCGAGAGGTACGAACTGCCCTCCGCCCAGTGGTAAACCCGGGGCAGTGGCGCCGCGAAGACCGCGCCGTCAACGGGGCTCCCTAGCGTCGGGTCGTCGAGCGACTCGAAGACGCCCTCCAGCAACGTCACGGATTCCGCCCAGGTGTCAAGCGACTGCTGCATGGTCCGTGGGCCTTGCGGCGGGACCAGAAATCGGGTCCTGTCGCTGCTGACGACCACCAGTGTTCCGTCTAGGCCACCGCCGGCCAACGAGGCAAGGATCATTTCGCTGCGGTGGCCACGGTGCTGTATTCGGCCGGCACGCAGAACTCAAGAGTCATGTAGTCAGGCGAAACGTCGAACGCGTTGTGAATCGAACCGCGCGACAGCGTCATGAGGTCGCCCGCGAATACTCGCTGGTTCGGCTCCCCGGGGCGGGCGACGTCGAGCCATCCGCGGATTGGCAGGAAGAACTGCGCCATCGAGTGGTAGTGCTCTCCTGTGCCGCCAGGCGGCGAGGGCTCGATCTCATCGAGCTTGATGATGTGGATGTGCACGCGCCCGTCGGTCGGGATGCGGGTGCCCAAGTCGCGGTACAGCGACCACCGGCGGGGGCCGTCGCCACGCACGTACGCGTCGGGCCGGTCGAAGGTGTAGACGCCCTTCAGATGGGCGAACTCGGCGGCGCGCTTTGGCTTGGGAGCGTCTTTGCCGGTGACTGTGCCGTAGTCGGAGGGGCCGAAAACCTCGACGCCTTCGAAGTCGTCGGACACCGCGCTGATCCGGTAGCGCCAGTAGGGCGGCTGGTAGGCGGAGGCACCCTTGTCGAGGACGAGGTCCTGGCCGTCCTCGGTCCGGACAGAGATCGAGCCATTCAAGACGAAGAACCACTGAAAGTCGGCGTCGTGGAACTGCCAGTCCGTGCTGGCATCCCCCTCTTTGCCCGTGTACCGGACGTGGCGGCCTACCAAGGCCCCGTCTGTGTTGGCGGCCAGGTGAAGGTCGCGGTACTCCAGTCCGGCGACCGGACCCTGCTCCCAGGTGCCCCCGTCCTTGCGGACCAGTTCGGTCTTGATGTCCAGGGGGTTGTCCATGTCCCAGCCGGAGCGCCAGGTCGTCGCGGGGGTCATCGCGTGTCTCAACTCCACTCGTGTGCGTCTGGCGCTCATATGAGCGCTGTGCGAACGAAGCTTGTCACGCGCATCACATGGCGTCAACAAGTCCTTGCCGTTCGATCCGTCGTGCGTGCGATGAATTGCGGGTCTTGCGTCAACGCATGTCTGGCAAGATGGTGGTTGCCTGTCCCGAGTAGGAGGCCCATGTCCGAGGTAGCTGAAGGTCCGTATGTCCACGCGCTCGAACGCGGACTCGCCGTCCTCCGGTGCTTCCACGACGACCGGGACCAGCTGACGATCTCGGACGTCGCGCGAGAGGCAGGGATGGACCGGGCGGTGGCTCGTCGCTTCCTGCACACGTTGGTGGCACTTGGCTATCTCGGCACGGTGAACTCCCGTTTCTATGTGCGCCCGAGAGTGCTCGAGCTGGCGCGCCCGTACCTCGACTCGGTCACGAACGTCGACGTGATCCAGCCGCACCTCGAGCAGCTCACGAAAGAGGTCGGCGAGACGTCGATGGCCTTCGTTCTGGATGGCCACGAGATCGTCTTCGTCGCTGGCGTTCAGGCCAAACGACTGGTGTCGGTCCACGTCGTTCTCGGCACGCGGGTTCCGGCGTACTGCAGCCCGCCTGGCAGGGTGCTGCTGGGCTCGCTCTCCCCCGACCAGCTTGACGACTACTTCCGTCATGTCGAGCTAGTGCAGCGCACTCCGCACACGGTCACCTCCGAGAATGCGTTGCGGGAGGAGATCAAGAAAGTCGCCGAACAGGGCTACTCCCTCGTCGACCAGGAGCTGGAGTCACAGCTGCGCACCGTCGCCGTTCCCATTCGGGACCGCGGGGGCAAGATCGTCGCGGCAGCCTCCATCGGAACGACGCTGGACGTCGCGATGGAGCATCTCGGCGGCGAGCTGCTGAGCAAGCTGACGACAGCCGCCACCGAGATGGAGCGAGACCTGGCATTGATCCGCTGAGCGGGAGCCACGTCCGCTCAGGCGTTGAACGCCGCCGCGACGTCCAGCATGGCGCCGGTGACGTACCGGGCCTCGTCGGCGACGAGATACAGCACCCCTGCCGAGATGTCCTCCGGCTGAATCCACTCGGTCGGCATCGGATTGAGCTGGCGGAGAACCGCCTCCATATCCTCGAGCGTCGGGTTGTCCAGGTCCGGACGGAACGTCCGGTAGACCTCATCGTTCTTCATCATCGGCGTCTCCACGCCGCCCGGGAGGATCGCGTTGCAGGTGATCCCGCCGAAGGGCGCCACTTCCAGCGCGACAGTACGAACCAGGCCTGACAGCCCCCATTTGGCAGAGCAGTAGTGCGCCAAGTTAGGTATGCCCTTTCGCCCGGCCTGCGACGATGTCACGACGATCCGGCCGTAGGAGCGCTCGATCATGTGCGGCAACACGGCTCGGATGGTGTTGGCCGTCCCGGTCAGATTGACGTCGATCATGTCGTGCCACATTTGGTCCGACATCGTGGCCAGTGGGCTGTACGAGGCGATGCCCGCGTTCGCCAGCAGGATGTCGATCTGGCCGAACCTCGCGATGGTGTCCGACACGACGCGTCGCATGTCCGCCATGGACCGGGTGTCGCCCTGCAGAGCGATCGCCGGGATGTCCTCCGCCTGGACCAGCTTCACCGTCTCATCCAGCTCGGCCTCGGTACCGAGCGGGTAGCTGACGGAGGCGATCGGCTTCGGGGCGTCGACCAGGGCGATCCTCGCCCCCTCCCGCGCGAGGGCAATGGCGTGAGACCTGCCCTGGCCCCGCGCGCCGCCGGTGATGAGGGCGACCTTGTTCTCCAACTTCCCCATGGTGATGTGCTCCTTACGAGGTGTGAAACAACGTTGTGCCGCCTCGGCTCTAGTCGAGGGCGGCGTAGACCGAGCGGATGAGCGGCTCGGCCCGGTAACCGCCGACGATGCCGTTGTACGTGCCGAGGACCCCGGGCTCCATCCGGTTCATGATGTAGGCGAAGGTCAGCCCACGGTCGATGTCGTTGATGAGCATGGAGCCTCCCCAGCCCGCCCAGAAGCAGACTCGACTGTCGGGCAGGTACGGGAATTGCTCCGGGTACGACAAGGCGTAACCGATGCCCCAGCGGATCGGCAGCCCGAGGTAGAGGTCGACACCTTTGGACTGCTCCTCGAAAATCCGGTCGATGGTCGCTTGGGAGAGCAACCGAACCCCGTGCGCCTCGCCGCCATTGGAGACCACCGACTGGATCCTCGCCAGCGAACGGGCATTGCCGTGGCCGTTGCCCGCCGCGCAGAACTCCGAGCGCCGCCATCGGACGTCCCAGCAGGTTGCGGGGTCGGTCGCGAGAGCGGCGATGGTCAGCTTGTAGCCCACGCTGTTCTTGTCCTCGAAGGCGAGTTCCGCGTCGAAGGCCGGGCCGGGAGGTGGGAGGATCAACGGGGAGATCCGGTAGTCCTCCCACTCTGGCAGGCCGATGCTGAAGTCGGCGCCGAGCGGAGCGGCGATCTCGGTGGCGACGAACTTGCCGAGACTAAGACCGGTCACCTTCAGCACGACGCCATGGATGAGGTGTCCGATGCTCAAGGCGTGGTAGCCGCCGGCGGTGCCGGGTTCCCACCACGGAGCCATGGCGGCTAGCTTGGCCAGGGAGATGTCCGGGTCGTAGATGTCGTCCATCGTCACCGGCATGTCCCAGCCGGCCACGCCGGAGGTGTGGGAGAGGATCTGCTTGACTAGGACATTTTCCTTACCGTTTTCCGCGAATTCGGGCCAGTACTTCGCTACCGGAGCATCCAGATCGACCAGACCCCGGTCGACCAGCATGAGCAGAGCGAGTACGGCGACCGTCTTCGTATTCGACCAGCAGTTGACGATCGTGTTTCTTTCCCACGGCCTGGTGTGTGCCTGGTCGATCCAGCCGCCCCAGGCGTCGATGACCGGCTCGCCCTTCACGAAAAGGGCGACCGAGGCGCCGACATCGTCGCCTGCGGCGAGGTGCTCGTCGAGGACGTCGATCACTCGCTGGAACTTCTTGTCCCACGTTCCTTCGACAGTCATGGCCTGGCCTGCCTTTCAGTCTCGTTCTTCGGTGCGTTGTTGCCTGCTTGGTGGCCGTCCCGACCCCACCAATAGACCGGGTCGGACCGGTCACGTCGGGACATGACCCAGTCCTCGGGGGAGAGATCCTGCACATCTACCTGCAGCGACTCGTCGAAGACGACCACGCGGTCGGCGATCGCCCAGCGCCCGTCACGGCGTTCGAAGCGGTCCACGTAACGGCAGCGGCTCACGCGTTCGGCCTGCCGCGCCTGGCTGTCTTCGGGCCGCATGCGCAGGAATGCGATACAGTACGACTCGACGAAGGCCAGGTTGTCCCTGTCGAACTCGATGATGACGTTGGTGACGAAGTGTTGCGCGGAGTCGATGACCTGGTGGCGGCTGCGGATGTCCTCGACCAGGCCTAGTGCCGTACCCGTATAGGAGCCATGCGTATCGATGGCGTCATCGAAATAGCATGCCGCTATGCCCTCGTAGTCCAGTCGATCGACTGAACGTGCATAGCGGTACAGGCACTCGTGAATAGCCAGACGGTCGGCGAGGCGCTCCAACATGTTGTTCCTCCGATCACTCGGTTGGCGCCGCTACCGGCGACGGGTGAGGCGGACAGAGAGGGCGACGGCCAGGATCAGGGCGCAGCCGTTGAAGAGACTGGAGATCCACGACGGAGCCCCGGCGAGTTGCAGCCCGTAAATGCCGGTCGCGAGGAGCACGCAGGCAACGAGGGTGCCGAGCACGTTCACTCGGCCGTTGTTGCGGACCTGCGTCGCACCCAGTAGCACCGTGGAGAATGCGGGCAGCAGATACGGCGTGCCGATATCCGGTCCACCCGTCCCGAGTTGCGCGGAGAGCACGACGCCGGCGAAGGAGGCGATGAGCCCGGAGGCCACCAGCGAGCCGAAGGAGATCAAGTTCACCCGGACACCGGCGAGACGGGCCGCTTCGGAGTTGCCGCCGATGCCGTAGAGGTACCGCCCTACTGTGGTCGCCTCGGTGACGTACCAGATGATGATGGCGACGACGACCGCGTACCACACCGGGTAGGCGAGGCCGACGAGGGTGCCCTGGCCCAGCTTGGTGAAGCTGTGGGCGTTGTCATTCGTCCCCACCAACTGGTTGCCGTCGGTGATCCAGTACGCGATGGCGGCGAGGACGCTGGACATACCCAGGGTGGCGATGAAAGAACTGACCTGCAGTCCCACGATCACCACGCCGTTGACGACGCCGATCACTAGGCCCACGCCGAAGGTGGCGAGGATCGCCAGCACGACTGGTGTCCCGCCTTCGATCAGTTTGAGCGAGAGAACCACGGCAACTCCCAGCGTGGCCGCCACGGAGAGATCGAAGATGCCGGCGGCCAGGGGCAGGATCAGCGCGAGCGCCGCCATGAAAGTGACGGCCTGGTTCTGGCTCACTGCCTTCAACGTGGTGGCAGTCAGGAAGGTGTCCGGCAGGGCCGTCCCGAAGATCACCACCAGCACTGCAAGGACGAGGACCCCGCTGAACCTATCCAAGGCGAGTTTCTCGGCAAACGATCGCTGCAGTGGCTTGGCCCTAGCCACTGACGTCGTCATGCCCCGGCCTCTTCTGTCTTTCGCGCCTCGGGCGTGGCGGCCAGGCACGCCGCAGTGATCGCAGCGGCTTCGACCGGTCCAGGGAGCTCACTCTCGACACGTCCTCCGGAGAAGACAAGTATGCGCGTACACAACAACGCCAGTTCCTCACTATCCGTCGAGCAGACGACCACCGAGCAGCCTGATGAGGCGGCTGCACGGATTCGGTCGTGGATGTCTTGTTTGGCCCCGACGTCAACGCCTTGAGTGGGTTCGTCGAGGATCAGCACTCGTGGCTCCAGGCGGAGCCACCTCGCGAGAATGACCTTCTGGGCGTTGCCGCCGGAAAGTCGCGACATCAACGCGTGCGGCTCGCGCGGACGTACGTCGAGTTCGCCCAGCCATCCCTGGACGGTGCGCATCTCCTCTCGACGACGCAGCCAGCCCTTCTGGCTGAAGTCCTTCAGACGCGCCAGCGTGAGGTTCTCGGCCACAGTGTGGCCGTGGACCACGGCGACTCGCGGCCGGTTCGCTGGCACCATGGCGATCCCTGCCCCGATGCTCAGGTCTGGCCGGCCAGAAGGCACGAAGTGGCCGTCGACGACGACGTCGCCAGTCCGCGGAAGGCCGCCGAAGATGAGCGATGCTGCCGCCTCACGGCCCGAGCCGGTGATGCCGGCGATGCCGAGGATCTCGCCCTTTCGCACGTCGGCACTGAGCTTGTGAACCGTGGCGCCGGAGATCGACTTCAGCTCCAGGACCACGGAGCGCTCGTCGACGACGGCGGTCTGTGTTGAGGACTGGACCGGGTGGCCCACGATCAGCTCGATGAGGGTGCTCCGGTCGAGGCCGGCGATCGGCCTCGTGGTGATCAGACGGCCGCCACGCAACACGGTGACCGAGTCCGCGAGTTCGAACACCTCGTCCAAGTGGTGGGAGATGAACAGGACCGCAACGCCGTTGTCGCGGACCCTGCGGACGAGGTCGAAAAGCCGCTCTACCTCGGGGCCGGGCAGGTTGGCTGTCGGTTCGTCCAGCACCAGCAGTTGCGGCCTTGAGTGGTGCTCGGCCACCGCGCGGGCGACCGCGACCGCTGTCCTTTCGCTGGCCTGCAGCTTCCCGGTCGGGACAGTGACGTCGACGTCATAGCCGAGTTCGGCGAGGTTCTGCCGAGCTTCGCGGCGCCGGTCAGCCCAGTTGACCGGCCGGCCGCGGCCACAGCCGAAGCCTCTGCCCAGACCGAGGTTCTCGACGACATTGAGCGAGTCGACGAGGGCCAAGTCCTGGTGCACGAATCGCAGTCCGGCATTCTTCGCCTCACCGGCGTGAGTAGTGGTGACCGGGTTCCCAGCCACCGCCACCTCAGTGCCCGCATCGGGTTCGTAGTAGCCGGCGAGGATCTTCACCAGCGTGCTCTTGCCTGAGCCGTTCTCACCAACGATGGCCCGGATCTCTCCGGGAAGCACCGCTAGGCTCACGTCCTCCAGCACTCGCACGCCGCCAAAGGTCTTGCTGGCGGAGTGCACCTGCAGCGCTGGAGTGACCTGATCCTTGAAGAGCCCGGCATCCTCGTCGGATGACGACTCAACCAACATGCCACGCCTTCTTGAACTGATCGCGGAATCCGGCCACGGCGACGTACTGGCCTTCCTCGATGGCGATCGTGTTCACGTTCGCCTTGGTGATCATCTGGCCGGGAAGTGGTACCGCGACCGCGGCAGCGACATCGTCTCCGGCGTAGTGGCGCGCCAGGGCGTCGATGGTGCGCCACCCCATCATTTCAACCGGATAGCCCGCCCATGCTCTCTCGTCACCGGTCTTGAGGGCCTCCAGGTTAGGGGCTGAAGGAGACTCACCAATGATGTTGATGCCCGAGATGCCGGCGGTCTTGAGCGCAGTGCTCACACCCAGTGCAGTGTCGCCGTTGCCGAAGACGGCCCACTTGGCCTGCGGGTTGCGCTGGAAGTAGGCGACGACGTTGGCCGGTGTCTTCGTGCCGACGTCCGCAAGCTGCTGGTTTTGGTCGTCGACCGTGCAGCCCGGGCACCAAGTCTTGACGGCGGCGATGAAGGCGCCGGTGAACGCCTTCAGGATCGGGAACGCATTGATATTGAAGAGGCCAGCCCGGCCCTTGCCGTCCGACTCGGTGATGAAGTAGGCAGCCACCAGCTTGGCGTAGAGCACGATCTGGTCGGAGCCCGCCACGTTCGCCAGAACTCCGTCAACCGGGCCTTCGGCGCCGACGTTCTGGATCACGGTGACGCCCTTACTCTTCGCCTCGGCGATTTGGGACGTGAATACCGTCGAGTCAGCGGTGCCACAAATGCAGATCGCGTCGGGGGTCTTCTGCAGAGCAGCCTCGAAGGCCTTGATTGCATCGGCCGGCGAGGAACCTGCGTTGATCGTGCTGAAGTCCCAACCGAGGGCCGCAGAGCCTTCGCGCATGCCGGTAGCCACCCGCGCGGCGATCGGCTGCGGGGTGACCAGCAGCATGATGACCTTCTTGCCCTTCGGCGGGGCCTCCTCGAGGTCGGAGACGCCGATGCTGGTTGGGTTCCTTGCGTTCGCTGCGATGTAGTCCGCGGCTTCCTTCAGGCCCGGGTTCCCGGCCGCAGTGCCGTTCTCGCCGCTCTTAGTGGCCCCGGGCGAGCCACCGGACGAACTGCACGCGGAGATCAGCAGGCCCGCAGTGGCGAGAAACGCCACGAGCGCGAGGCGGCGAGACTCCGTTGTCATGCTACTCCCTAGGATTGTGTGCGCTGGACGCATACTCATGCGTTGGACGCCCAACTCTGACAGGGGGCAGGTGTGGCGTCAATCACGTTGAGGACACGTTTCCGCGGCCGTGAGCGCCGACGGACGCGGCAGCGGCTCCGCCACCGCACCATAAGTCCGTAGGTGCCGCACTTCGCCCCGAGATGCTCCCTCGCCAGGGCGAATACCTGTTCTCTGCTCGTGGCGCCGAAGAGCACGCGGCCGAGCACGATCGTCCTCAGCGGTCAAGGCGCCGGCCACGGCGCCTTGACAAAGACGCGGACTGGCGAGCACCGCCATGTGAGCGGCCCTGAATGCCTAGGGCCTATCTGACGGATCATGGTGTTGCCCGGTCGCGTTTCGCGCGGAGCCAGCCCGCTCCGGGATCGTGTGCGGGATACCCCGCGCCCACAGCGACCTGCGGTTGGCCTTCGACCCGTAGGCCTTGTCCGCGGTCAGATGGTCAAGCTTCTTGCGGTGCCGGCCCACCCCGCCCGGGCGCGGGACGGCCACCGCGTCGAGCAGCGCCACCAACTCCTTGGTATCCGCCGCCTGCCCGGCGGTGAGCCGTTTGACCAGGCTCCGGCCGCGACCCTCGGCCAGGAGGTGCACCTTCGTGGTCAACCCACCCCGGGACCGGCCGATCGCCTGCGCGGCACGTGATTCATCCGCGCTCAACCCCCTTTACGCGCTCCAGCGGCATGCTGATGCGCCCGCACGATCGTGGCGTCGACCTGGGCACGCCACTCCAGTTCCCCAACAGCGTCGGCATCGGCCTGCAACCGCTGCTCGATCCGCGCCCACGTCCCGTCAGGCTCCCACTGCGAGAAGCGGTGATAGCACGTTTTCCACGGCCCGTACCGCTCCGGCACCTGATGCCACTTCGCACCATTGTCGATCCGCCACAGAATCCCGTTGATCACCTGCCGGTGATCACGCCAACGCCCACCACGCTACGGAACCATGCTCGGCAACGGCGGCGCCAACCGCGCCCATTCCACATCGGACAGATCACCGGCCACGCCACACCGTACCCGCTACAAGATCCGTCAGATAGGCCCTAGTTTGCCCTCGGCCCCATGATGGCGGGCGGTCTGGGATCTGGGCTGGTGGGCAGGCCAGCTCCCCCGCGGTTCGGTTCATCCTGAGCCAGTGAAGTTGTCCGACTCCTCAACGCCGTCTGGAAGGAGTCGGACAACGCAATGCAGAGCTGGTCGACGAGAAGCTCGAGTGTCCTCACAAAGGTTGGAGCAGCACGACGGGGATCCGTCGAGCCGTCTTCAACTGGTACTCGGCGTAGGTCGGGAACGCCTCGACGGCGCGATCCCACCAGGTGTCACGCTCGGCGCCGGTGAGCACGCGCGTCAGGTAACGCCGCTTGGTCGCGCCGTCCTGCAATTCGACCTGCGGCTGATGCAGAAGGTTCCCGTACCACTCCGGGTTCTCGGGCCTGCCGCCGTATGAGGCGATCGCGACGTACTGACCGTCGTGTTCGACGCGTATTAGAGGGCTCTTGCGGACCTTCCCACTCTTCCGTCCGATCGTGGTAAGCACCACGATCGGACGATCCTGCATAGTGTTCCCCTCGGTTCCGTTCGAGCGTTCGAACAGCTCGACCTGCTCGCGAGCGAAGTCCCGCGGAGTGGGTTCGTACTCCTCCTCGAAGACTGCGAGCGGGTCGTCGACACCCTGCAACGAGTGTCGGAACAGCAGTCGGGCTGCCGGGGATCCGTTGAGCAGCCGGTTGGTGCGACGACGGACCCGCCACCCCTCGGGCCGACGTTCCAGGGCCCATCTGTTGGCGGTCAGACGGCGGATCATGAAACCGTGTGGGCCGTTGGCGATGAGGATCTGGTAAGTAATGGCCACGGCCGTGTCGCCTTGCAAGGTGATCCGTGGCGGGGAGACCTGGTGGGACGAGCCGACGCGCACATACTCCTGATGCGTCTCGCTGTAGAGCATGTCGCGAATCTGTTGCCGGTTCCCCAGCTCCCAGCCGTCGATTTCGTAAATGCCGTCCTCGACCCAGATCTCTCCTGCCAGGTCGATGGAGTTGCTGTCCACCGAGGGGCCGTAGGAGGCGAGCAAGTGCTGAATCTCGACGATGTCGTTCAGGCGTGTGACGGCTCGCTCGAGTTCAGCGACCCGCTGCTCCAGGCCCTGGCTGTTGTCTCCCACTCCGGTTCCCCTCAGGCGTCGGTCATTTCGATCAACGGGCACCCTGCTTCAACCAGCGCAACTGTTCTTCTCATGTCTGCCTCGGATGCGGGCTCATAGGGGCGACCGAATCGACCGGCTTGGGGAGGTCGACGAGCGCTACGTCCGCGCCTCGAGCAAGACGCACCGCATGAGAACGCGCCTGTCCACGCGGGCCGCCAGCAATGAACGCGGTACGACCGCCCAGTCCCGACATCCGCTTACTTCTCCAATCGCTGTTGCGATGGCAGCACGTGCGGGGATGCGATCACCACTCGGCAAAGGTTGAACCGGCAGCATAACTTAGGCGTGTGCACACCGCGCTCTAGTGTGCGTTCTGCGAACGTCCCATTTTAATTGGGCCATGTCAACGCCCGCTAGGTCGCGGTGTTGTAACTTCTGGCCACGTCAAGCGAGGAGCAGTCCCACACCCCACCACCAGCGGTGGCTTCCCGCCGCTGACGCACAGTTGTGGATTTGTCGTTTTGAGATAGGAAGGCCTTCGAGGAGGCTGAGTGCAGAAATTAGCGATGGAGGTTGATCTTGATGAGCTATCGCAGATAGTGGCTGATTATCTGCGGTAGCGTCGTGCGTGGCGACGCAGGTGTTCGCGGACGAGGAGCTTGAGCTTCTGCGGGAGTTCCCGGAGATCGGCCGGGACGAGTTAGCCCGGTTCTTCACGCTGACGCCGGCGGATGTGGCGTTCGTCGACCCTGCAGGCCCTGGGCCACCGGTGCGGCCACCGGTGCGGCCAGCGGTGCCAGCCGCTGACGCCCTCCACGGCTGCGGCCTCCGCCAGCTCGAACTGCCGATCGCCGGGATCCGTGCTGATCACCGCCGTGGTACCAGCAGCAGGTCGCCGGTGCCGGACGCAACCGAGCAAGCAGGTGCCACCGCTTTGTGCGCATTCGCGACATCCCTGATGGTCGTCCGTTGTCGTCTTCAAAGGACCCTTTGACGACAGGGCACCGAGAACGCGACGATCATGCGGAAACAGGTCCTCCGATCCAATGAGATCCGATCGGAGTTGACGACAGGGTTTGGCGACAGATAGAACCATGATCAACAGGGCGCACCGACAGAAACGGGAGCTTCCGGGCATGGCGGAGCTGTTCTACACGCGGGTGTCGACCGACGAGCAGAGCACCCACTCGCCGTGCGCGAGTGGTGCCGCGCCCACGGCACGGCGCTGCGGGTGCTGTCCGGGCCGCTGTCGGGCATCGTCGACCTGGCCGCCACCGACGCGACCACCACCATGCTGGTCAACGTGCTGGTCTCAGTCGGGCAGTTCCAGCGCGACCTGCAGAACGAACTCACCCGAGAAGGTCTTGTCGCTGCCTGGGACACGGGCAGCCGCTCCGGCCGCCGTTCCCGCGTCGTGGAGCTCGGCGTCCTGGACGACGTGCGTACCGCGTTTCGCGACGGCGCCAGCATCGCCGCGCTTGCCCGCGAACACGAGGTGAGCCGGGTTGCCATCCGCACCGCTGTGGCCGACCTGCAGCCCGGACGTGCGCCGCGGCAGCCCGGCGAGCCGGTACCGGTGGTGCTGGAGATGCCCGGCCAACTCGCCAATCACCTACGCAGCAACGAAAATCTGGGTGAGGCCGAGCGTTCCGCGATCGCCGCCGGCCGCGAGGTGCGGCGCGGCCAGGGCTTCACCCTGCACCTCACCGCCACCCCGCAGGTCCACCAGTCGCTGCTCGCCGCCGCGGCGGCCCTGGGCGCCGAGGGCGCGGCCTCCGCCGACCGCAAGGCCTACCGGGTCTACCAGCAACGACTCGACACCGCTCTCACCGCACCGGCAGGGAGGGCGTGGCCCGGCACTTGGCCAGGCAGGCCGGCACGGTGAGTCGTGAGTCCGGCCTGGGTTCGTGGCGCGCGGCCCTGCGATGGATCAGCGGCGAAAGGCTCAACCAGCCACAGGAGGCTCCGGTCGCCTCCGGCTGGTGGGGATACAGCCTCGCAGGAGCGGCCCGGCTAGCGCGAGCGTGCCGCCCACCTCGACGGCCAGGCCGTGTTCGCCGTCGACTACCAGCCCTGCCGCCGCTGCGGACTGGCCTGGGTCGAGCAGCCCTACACCGACCCGCTGCACCAGCGCTGTGGTCCGACATCCGGGACATCCACGGAGAAGCTGCCCAGGGCTGGCGGCGCGAGCGTGGAGGGGACCGACGACCCCACGTGGATGTTGACGATCCGGATCACGCGCAGCACGTCCGCGAACGCCGGGATCAGCGACCCGGTCCACGGCCCGGCGCAGACCACCAGGCGGGCGGCCCGCACGGCGCCGTGCGGGGTGCGCACCACCACGCCCTCGCCGTCCGGGGCCCAGTCCAGCACGGGGGTCCCGTCGTGCCGCCGCACCCCGTACCCGCGGCCGAGCTCGGCCAGAGCGGTGGCTACAGGCAGAAACACCTCTGCCCTCACGTCCGGCTGGGCTGATCATGTCCGGCTGAGCAAAGCGGGCCGATCAGCCACTACCCGGCCTCGCGGGCCC
Organism: Acrocarpospora pleiomorpha; assembly: GCF_009687885.1. Classification (GTDB taxonomy): domain Bacteria; phylum Actinomycetota; class Actinomycetes; order Streptosporangiales; family Streptosporangiaceae; genus Acrocarpospora; species Acrocarpospora pleiomorpha. The sequence goes on along the minus strand of NZ_BLAF01000004.1, from coordinate 475,872 downwards.
TTTCTGGCGTATTCGGTTCCCACCCCTACAAGGCGACGAGTTCAGCGATCTTCTTAGCCGCGCAGCGTGCCGGGCACCACCAGCCCGCCGATGCCCATCACCTGGTCGTTGACCACGTTCAGCCAGGTCGCGCCGCGCTGGCGGGCGAAGTAGAGCGGGTTGTTGCCGGTGTGCAGGTTGGCCACCGGGACCACGAAGCGCAACCCGTCGGCGGAGGCGATGTGCCCGCTGCCCCAAGCGGAGACGACGTCGATGTCGGCCTGGGTAGCGATGAGGCGGGCGTTGGCCGCCGCGATCGTCTCGCCGCGCAGGTAGCCCTGGTCGACCTGCTGCAGCCGGGCCCGGGTCAGGGCGGGCACGTTCGGCTTCTCGATCGGGACCAGGCCGACATTGCACGCCTCGGCCACGATCAACGCCGCCAGGCTCATCGGGAAGTCCTCCATCGTGGTGTCGGCGCCGGAGATGTGGGTGAAGTCGGCGGGCAGGCCGGTGCGGTCGAAGACCTCCAGCAGCAGCTCGGGGAAGTCCACCCAGGGCAGCATCCCGTCCACCAGCGCGCGCAGCTGCTTCATCAGCGGCGGCTCGGCCAGCGCGCCGAGCCGCTCCAGCTGGAGCCGGCCGCCGACGAACTGCACCGCGGTGTTCACGCCGAGCCCGTCCAGCACCCGCGCGTACGCGCCCTCCAGCGCGCCGGCCAGTTCAGCCAGGTGCCCGGCCGGTTCGATCTCCTGCTCCAGCGAGATCAGCACGCGGGGCCGGGCCTGCTCCCACGCATCCCCGTCCAGGAGGCGGGCCCGCGGGTCGCTCCACCGCTCCGACCCTTCGGCGAACACGTCCCGACGGCGTAATGCCTGGTGCAGGTGCTCAGCGCGCACAGCACGAACGCGGCCTTGTCGATCTGCCCGTCGGGAAGGTCGGGGTTGCGATAGACCAGCGGCCGCCACGACCCGGTGATCAGATGCTCGTGCGCGGTGATGTCGTCCGGGCCGTACCGGCGGCGGCTCTTGGCCATCACGGCGGCGGCACCCACCATGGCCAGCACCCGGGTCCCGGCCTCCAGCGCGCGGAACCGGATCGTGGTCAGCAGCGGCTCGATGAAGCCCTGCACCGTGCGGTAGCGCTTGACCAGCTCGGCCCGCCACTCGGCGGCCGCGTCGTCATCGGTGACCGGCACGAAGGCGGCCACCGTCTCCACCGCGGCCGCCAGTTTTTCGCGAGGCACCACCTCCTCGATGGCCTTCCACGCCTCCACCAGCGACACCAGCCGTTCTTCGGTGGCCTCGGGGGTGGTCATCAGCACCTCCATCGCCGAGGCCATGGTCCGCGCTGCCTTACGCAACTTCGGGAAGGTGCGCAGCTGCTCGGCCTTGCCCGCACGCTCGGCGCGGGCCAGCAGGTGGGAGGTGATCAGCAGATCCAGCACGTCCAGCGCGTCGTCGACCGAGGAGGTCTCCAGGTGGCGCACGGTGGCCAGCAGTGTCGCGCCCTTGCGGGGCTCGGCCAGGTCGCGCAGGGTGGGCGCCTTGGCGGCCAGCCCGTAGCGGGCCAGCGCCGCCAGCTTGACCGCCGGCACCGGATCGGTGGCCACCGCGCCCACGCCGAGCCCGGCGATCTCGGCCACCCGCCGCAGCTCCTCGACCATCACCCGGCTCGACGCCTTGACCGGCGGCGTGCGCAGCCGCTCCAGCTCCGAACGGCGCGCCCCCTCCGGCACCGTCAGCAACCCGGCCAGCGCCTGCCGCATGCCGTCCGGCAACCGGCCCGCCAGCAGAGCGTGCAGCCGTTCGTTCTCCGCCCGCCGCACCTCCCCGACCAGCCGCACTAGCAGGGGTCCCGGTAGCAATGAAGAAATTTCCAACGGATATACCGCTGACCTGCGACAATGCACGGCTCTATGGCTGAGGTCTCGGTTCGCTTACGGTGTCAACAGGCGGCAGGGTCAGCGAGGACGGCGGCGCTGGATGGGGTCGGCTTCGGCGGTGACGCGGGCGGAGGTCTCTTCGCCGAGGCGGACGTAGCGGCCGAGGCTGGCCAGGTGCTGATGGCGGCTCTTGGCCTGCAGTTCGGGCGCGGTGCGGCCGGCTTGGGCCAGATGCTGGAGCGCGCTGTGGCGGAGCTGGTGGAGCGTCCATCCCTGCCGGTGCGGGTCGAGCGTGGCCGAGGCGGTCTTGAACAGGTATTCGGCGCGGGGGTAGGACAGCCGGCCGTGCCCGGTGGTCGGGTCGATGTCGGCGGCTGCGGGTGTGCGGGGTCCGGAGGCAGGAGCGCGCCGGTCGGCCAGGAACACCGGTCCGCCGGTGCGGCCGGCCAGTAGGCGGGGCAGGAGCCGGGCGGTGGGGGTGGCCCAGTGCACGTATTCGAGGGCGCCGCCCTTGGAGACGACGCGGGCGCGGCGGAATTCCAGGTCGAGGTCTTCGACGTTGAGGGTGAGGATTTCCTCGGCGCGGGCGGCCGTGTCGTACAACAGCCTCCACAGCACCCGTTCCCGCAGGGCGTGGGCGGGGCCGGTGAACAGCGTCTCCAGCCGGGCGGCTGGGATGGCGCGGTCGCCGCGGCGGGCGGGTTTGCGGCGTTCCAGGCGCCGGGCCGGGTTGGTGGCCAGCAGTTCCTGGCGCTGGCCCCAGGTGGTGAAGGAGCACAGAGCGGACAGGTGCCGGTTCCAGGTGGCGGCTGCCGCGGTCTTCCAGCGGTCCATCACCTCGGCGTAGTGCTCGGGGGCCAGGGTGGCGACGGGATGTGCGGGGCCGGCCACAGCGGTCAGCCGGGCGAGGGTCTCGGCGTAGCCGACGCGGGTGGTGGTCGCGGTGATGGAGTCGAGAAAGCGCTCAACCGCGACCATCGTCGTCATGCCGGTCGTCGCGCCGGTGGCTGGGTCGGGGACGGAGTCGGGCTGGCCGGGGAAGGCCACGACGGACACGGGCGTCCTCCTGACAGGCGATGTGACACATAATGTTGCCGAGTCGCCCTCCCGGCGGCGGAGGGCGAGCTGGGCGGACACGATCCGACGAGCGCCAGTGTGACAGATAATCTAAGTTCTGTGTCACACTGCCGGTCCGGGTGGTGGCCAGCGACTCCGCACGGCATCCGGTGTCACGAGCCCTGAGCCGCTCAGCCATCGACACAGTTCTTCCGGTCAGGCCACGGCATGGAGCCTTCTGGCCGGCGGGGTGACCGCCGGTGGCCGTGCGCGGGGTCCCGGCAGTGCCAGCCGCAGGACGCGCTTCCACACCGAGCCCGCCTGGCGGGTCAGGGAATCGCTGGTGTAGGCCAGGCCGAACCGGTCGCACAGGGCCCGGACCCGGGGCGCGATCTCGGCGTACCGGTTGCTGGGCAGGTCGGGGAACAGGTGGTGTTCGATCTGGTGGCTCAGGTTGCCGCTCATGATGTGGAACAGGCGGCCGCCGTCGATGTTGCAGGAGCCGAGCAGCTGGCGCAGATACCATTCACCCGGGGTTTCGCCCTGGAGGCGGTCCTCGGTGAAGACTTCGGCGCCGTCGGGGAAGTGGCCGCAGAAGATGATGGTGTGGGCCCACACGTTGCGGGCCAGGTTCGCGGTCAGGTTGCCCAGCAGGGCGGGCAGGAAGGCCGGTCCGGCGAGCAGCGGGAAGGCCAGGTAGTCCTTGATGATCTGGCGTCGCGCCTTGCCGGCCACCACGCGCAGCTGGGCCAGGGCTTCGGTCAGGCTCTTGTCCCCGGAGGCGACGCGTTCGAGTTCGAGGTCGTAGATCGCGATGCCGTACTCGAAGAACAGGGCCAGCAGCGCGTTGTAGAACGGCTGGGCGAGGTAGACCGGATGCCAGTGCTGCTCCGGGGTGATCCGCAACGCCGAGTAGCCGATGTCCCGGTCCTTGCCGAGCACGTTGGTCCAGGTGTGGTGGATGACATTGTGGGAGTGTTTCCACAGGCTGGCCGGGCAGGCGATGTCCCATTCCCAGGTGGTGGAGTGGATTTTCGGGTCGCGCATCCAGTCCCACTGCCCGTGCAGGACGTTGTGGCCGATCTCCATGTTCTCCAGGATCTTCGCGGTGGCCAGTGCCGCCGTCCCGGCGGCCCAGGCGGGCGGTAGCCAGGCGGCCAGCAGCAGCGCCCGGCCGCCCAGCTCCAGCGTGCGCTGGGCGGCGATGACGGCGCGGATGTAGCGGGCGTCCCGTTCGCCGAGGTCGGCGAGAACCTCCTGGCGGATCTTGTCCAGTTCACGGCCGAGCTCCTCGATGTCGGCCGGGGTGAGATGTGCTGTGTCGGTCACGTGTGTTCCTTTCAAATCTCCAGCTCGACGGGGCCGGCGGCGGCGGACACGCAGGTCTGGATCAGGTCGCCCGTTTCGCCGTGGATCAGGCCGGTGCGCAGGTCGCGTACCCGGCCGGTGCGCAGGGGCACGACGCAGCTGTGGCAGATGCCCATGCGGCAGCCGCTGGGCATGAGCACGCCGGCGTTCTCGCCGACGGTCAGCAACGGCGTCACACCGTCGGCGTCGGCCTCCCGGCCGGTCGTGGTGAAACGCACGTGCCCTCCCGCCGTGCCGGAGGCCGGAGCCGCCGGGCGGATGGACTCGGCGAACCGCTCCACGTGCAGCCGATCCGCCGGGCCGGGCCACTCGGCCGCAAGTTCGTCGAGCATCCCGGCCGGCCCGCACGCCCAGACGGTACGCCGCGCCCAGTCCGGGCACAGGGCGGCCAGGTCCGCCGGCCTGAGCCGTCCCGCGCTCCGCGTGTGCCGCTCATGCAGCCGCAGGTACGGCGATCGCGCGGCCATGCGCCGCAGGCGTTCACCGAAGATGACCTCGCGCGGTGTCGGCGCCGAGTGGACCAGCACCACGTCGGGCGGCTCGCCTCGCCGGTGCCCCGGCGGCCGCCCGGCGTGGACGGCCGGCGCGCCCGCCGGGGAAGCCTTCGCCGTGCCGCGGCCGGTGGGGATGTCGCCGGCCAGCAGGCTGCTCAGCATCGCCATCACGGGGGTGATGCCGCTGCCGGCGGTCAGGAACAGCAGACGCGGCGGTGGCGGCTCCGGGATGACGAACTCGCCCTCCGGCCCGGCCAGCCTGACGATCGTCCCGGGCGGGGTACGCCGTGCGAGGTGATGGGAGACGAGCCCGCCCGGGATCGCTTTGACCGTGATCGTGATACATCCGTCCGGCCGCTGCGGCGGTGAGGACAGCGAGTAGGTCCGCCACTGGCGCCGTCCCTGAATCTCGACACCGATCCGGGCCCATTGGCCGGGGCGGTGCGCCCGCCAGCCACGGCCCGGGCGGATCACCAGGGTGACCGCGTCGGCGGTCTCCGGGCGAAGGCTCTCGACCCGGCCGCGCAGTTCCCCAGCGGGCCAGAGCGGATCCAGCAATCCCAGGTAGTCCTCCGGCGACAGAGGCGTCGACAGCCACCGCCCGGCCCCGGCCAACGACCCCAGAACCCACGGCCAAGCTGAAGTGATCACGGGGCGTGATCCGGCCGCGATCCGGTTCAGCTTCTCAAGCATGTCGCCCGCCCGGGTCATGATCCAGGCGGGCGAGCCGACGGCTCAAGGGTGTCCGCGACGGTCATCACGCGCGTGATCGCCTTTCTTGGGCGTGGAAGAGGACAGTCCTGTTGATCACATCCGGGTAATTCCCGCTGATTCATAAAGGAGATGCCGCCGCTTCACCCGCAATCAGTAGATTCGCGCGGCGCTGGGCCGACCGCCAAACAAACAGGGATGATGAACATCTCCAGCAGGGCGGCACGGCCGGTTGCCGGGGGCCCCGCGCCAGCCCTGGCATGATCCTCGAAGCCGTGAGCCTTTTCATCCTCCTCCGCCCGGCCTCATGAGCAGGGTCGATGTGCTGGCGCGGAGAAGTCCAGGCGGGCCCTGGCGTATCCATTGCGGCAGGTCAGGGATCCGGGCTCGCAACAACAGTCGTCTAACCTCCTGAAACAGGATGAAATAGGCTCCGTTTCGGTGGTCAGCGGCCTTCGTTGGGGCGCGTTTCTGGAAGTCAAAATGCCTATCTACCTCCAGAATTGCGAGATTCCAAAAATCAGGGGTATGGTGAAAGCACCGAGGACTTTTCGAGCGTTGGCATACAGGCTGGCGTCGCCCACGGCGATACACCTTCGGCCCTTCAGGGGCTCGGACAGGCCAGGCAAGCCATGACGCCAACACTTTTTTCTCATTACACGCCACTGAACCCCGTCGCGTCCGCGATTCCCCGCGTCGACTCCTCCGTCCGGCTCAGCCTGAATCCCGTACGGGATCGGCGCGTCACCGTGGACGGAGCGTGGTGGCCCTACTCCCGCGACGCCGCCGCTGAACTGCCCGGCCTCATCGCCGCCGTCGATCAGCGGCTCGCCGGGACCACGCTGCGGATCGGTCTGCGCCAGGACGAGTGGGACCACATCCCGCACCGCCTTCCGGCCCGCGGGCGGCAGGTGAGAATCGGCTGGTTCGGCCACGCCGATCCCCATGTGCTCACCATGAGCATGGCAGGCGCGGAACCGATTGTCCTGCTGGTCATCCCGCCGGGCACCGCGACCGGTCCCGCCGAGGCCGGACTCAAGCTCGCCGCTGAGGACACGACCGGCTTCGTTCCGGCCGAGATCCTCACCATCGCGCACCTTTTCACCGCACCAGATGTCGGCTTGGCATACGAGGAGGACTCACCCGACTGGGAGAACGAGGGCGGGTACGTCACCGCCCAGCCGTAGACCCCCATTCGCTGACCCGCGCGCGAACCGCTCGCCGTTCGCCGGCCGGTTCGAGCCGGGACGCCACCGCCCAATCGCCCCGCGCGGCGTCCGGTCGGCGGGCCCGAATCGCTGCTATTCCTAATCTTCTCCGATCGGAGATCCCATGAACGTCATCGACCTGTCACCGCTCGGTGTGGTCAGCCCATCGGCCCCCACCATCATCCGCCTGTCCGGAGACATCGACATTCTCACCAGCCCGGAGCTTCGCCGGCGATTGACGAGCACGTTGCGCTACAGCACCAGCCTGCTCATCCTCGATTTGTCCGGGGTCTCCTTCTGCGACGCCTCAGGCCTGTCGGTCCTGGTCGGCATCAAAAACCGCGCCCGGACGATGGGCATCACACTGGCCCTGACCGGGCCCCGTCCGTCCATGTCCCGGCTGCTGCGCATCACCGGCCTGGACCGCAGCCTGCCGATGGTGGCCTGAGCGGATGCGCGCCCAGACCCCGGACCAGGCCTACGACGGGCGATCACCGTTCCCAGGCGCCGACCGGCACATCACCGCCGGCCCCGGGCAGGTGGCCCTCACGGCCATGATCGCGCTCGTGCCGTTCATCGCGCTGGGCGCCGGCATCTGGCTGGCGTGGGGAACCGGAATCACCCTCACCGACGTCCTGCTGGCCACGGTGTTCTACGCCGTGACCGGTCTGGGGGTGACGGTCGGCTTCCACCGGCTGTTCACCCACCGTTCCTTCACCGCGCGCCCCTGGCTGCGCATCGCGCTGGCCATCGCCGGGTCGATGAGCTTCCAGGGCAACCTCATCGACTGGGTGGCCGTCCACCGCCGCCACCACGCCTTCACCGACCGCCCCGGCGACCCGCACTCCCCCCACCGCTACGGCACCCACCTCGGCGGGCAGTTGCGCGGCCTCGCCCACGCCCACCTGGGCTGGCTGTTCAACGGCCAGCCCACCTCAGCCGCCCACTACGCCCCCGACCTGCTGCGCAACGATCCGGCCATGCTGCGCATCTCACGCGCCTTCCCCGCCCTGTGCGCCGCCTCCCTGATCTTGCCGTTCGCCGCGGGCTGGGCGATCAGCGGCAGCTTGTACGGTGCCCTGACCGCCTTCATCTGGGCCGGGCCGGTCCGCATCGCCCTACTGCAGCACGTGACCTGGAGCGTCAACTCCCTCTGCCACACCATCGGCGACCGGCCGCACCCCACCCGACTCCACGACCGCTCCACCAACCTGTGGCCGCTGGCGCTGCTGTCCTTCGGGGAAAGCTGGCACAACGGCCATCACAGCCAGCCCAGCCGCGCCCGGCACGGCGATCCCGGACAGATCGATCCCTCCGCCGCGCTCATCCGCCTGTTCGAACGCCTGCGCTGGGCCACCCACGTGCGCTGGCACACCCCCGGCCACCTCCAGCACCATCGCACGGTAGCCGGCAAACACACCCTGCACAGCCAGCACGCGGTGCCCCGAAGCGGCATCGCCCACGCCGCGACCCGCACCGACCCAGCGCCTGGATCCGGCTGAGCCGGACATCCGGGAGTGACCAACATCAAGGACCTGGACAAACGAGGCCTCGGCCAGCACCAGGCGATCTGTTCCATGCCACCATCGCGCCGACTGCTGTCTCGCAACCGTTCCAGATCGAGGTCGATCTGGAACAGTCGCGCTCGCCGGGCCTGGCCGCCCTCATCCCCGGGCGTCGCCAGACACGCGCCCAGCCCCGTTCAACGCCGATACCATGACGGCCCCTCCTACCGCGTGCTGCAACTCACCGTCCTGCTCACACGACCGCGCCATAGGCGCGGCGCAGGGCCGCTCAAGGCATCAGCCCCAGATCGCGCAGCTGCGCGGGGCGCAGTGGCCGCCATCCGCTGGTGTCGAGCTTGGCCAGCTCCGCCTCGACGTCGACGTTGATGACGCCGAAGAAGTTGATGTTGTCGCTGTGGCCGGGCGAGATGTGCGACAGCAGCTCATCGGGCACCTCGCGACCCTGGGAACGCAACTCCAGCACCGCTCTCGAGTAATATTCTGTCGTCCACGCGACCACTGAGTTGGTCAAAACGGTCAAACACCACGCCTGTTCGGTCTGCTGCTCCAGGTGCGGGCGGGTGACGGTGCCCAGCTGGGCGTAGTGCAGGTCCCTGCGCAGTGCGTGCAGGCTCTCGCCCTTGTTCAGCTGCCGGGAGATCTTCCGCCGGAACGCCGGGTCCGACAGGTACTTGGCCAGGTGCACGGTCCTTCTCAGCATGCCCCACTCCTTCAGCGCGGCGGCCAGGGTGTTCTGCCGGGAGGCGGCCGACCACTTGCCGACGATCAGCGAGGCGGTGGCCTGGCCGTACTTCAGCGACCTGGCCATCCGCAGCAGGTCGCTCCAGCAGTCGGCGACCAGGTCCTCATTCCACCGCGCGCCCAGCAGCGGCCCCGCATGCGGGTAGCGCCTGGTGATCTCGGTGGGGGTGTCGTCGCGAACCAGGGTGACCCGGGCCAGGTCCCGCATCCTGGGAGTGAGTGCCTTGCCGACCAGGTCGAACAACGCGAAGTTGATCAACGTGGCCCCATGGGAGTCTGTCGCGTGCTCATCGACCGGAAGGTCGGTCACGTTGCCGAGGAAGTCGTCCAGCACATAGTGCGCCTCCCGCGCCGTCGGCACAATGATCTTCGTGCCGTACGTCGACCACTGGTCCGAGACATGCGTGTAGGTCGACAGCACCTGACCCCCGTGGATCACCATCGTCCGGGCGCTCAGGCTCTTGCCCCGCACCGGGAATCGCTGGCCGTCGGAGGAGGACATGGTGCCGCCGCCGAACACCCTGGCCAGCTCCAGGTTGTAGTGGTGGTTGACGATGACCGTGTTGGCCTCGCGCAGCGTCTCCTCCCGGATGTACCACTCCATCGTCCAGGCCAGCACGTCATAGGACACTCCACAGGCCTCCGACATGCGGGCCAGGCCCAGATTCGTTGCCATCGCGATGAGAACGGCGAGAATGTTGCGCTTGGTCTCCACCGACGTGGTCAGCTTGCGGCCACCGGCGTGGGTGAAGCAGTCCAGGAAGCGCGTGCGGGCGTCCAGCTCGATCAGCAGCGAGGCGATCGGCGCGAACGGCAGCATCGCGGCCAGCTCGTCCTGGAGCGCCTTGGCCTCCGCCGGCACGTCCTCGGCCGACAGCGGCGGCACCACCAAGTGCTCGTCCTCATCCAGCCGGACCATGCCGACGTCATCGGGACTGGCCTCGGCCAGGGTCTTGTCCAGCTCGGCCAACGCCGCATGCAGTTCCTCCTTGCCCTGCTCCAGCGCGTCGGCCGCGCGGGCCGGCTTGCCCACCAGGCGGCAGTACTCGGCGCGCTTGGGCGCCCACTGCTCGGGCGTGTAGAGGTAGGTGGCCGGGTCGGCGTAGCGGCGCGAGCCGGGCACGAACACGTCCCCGCTGCGCAGCCCGTCGCGCAGGCACAAGATCACACACAGTTCCCAGTAGTGGCGGTAGGCGGTGTCCTCCCCGGACTTGCGGGCCCGCTCCAGGTAGTCGGCGTACCGGGCGGGCACGAAGCCGGTCGGCGCGCCCGCGGGCACCTTGCGGCCGCCGAGCCGGTTCAGCCCCTGCAAAGTGGCCACCGCCTCCATCAGCTCGCTCGTGCCCGGCCCGCCCTGGAAGTCGATCGCGGCCAGCACGTTCGGGGTGAACTGGCGCAGGTAGGTGTAGGCGTCGGCGAGTCGTGCTCCATCGCCCGATCCAGCAGGAACTGCTCGAGTTCCTTCATCGCCTGGCTGCCTGCGGGAGCCGTCTTCCACTCCAGGTATTTGGCGACCTGGACCAGATGGTCTGATCGGGTCTGGGCCCGCTGCCCATACAGCGATAACGCCGCGGGATCCACGCCCAGCCGGCCCGCGACCCGGGCCACCGCCGCCGGCGGCGCCGAGGTCACATCATCGGGCACGAACCCGAGCCACGGCAGCGTGCACAGCTGGACCATCATGCCCAGCCGGTCCACCACGCCCCGCCCGCGACCCGGGTCGACGAACGCGACGTCGGCCGCCGTGGGTGTGAAGTATCGGATCAACTCTTCTCTGCTGATCTCCGGGAACGAGCGCAGCTGTTCCAGCTGCTCTTCGGAGAACATCTTCTCTGACAACGCGCCGCCTCACGTGCCGCTCCGGACGAATCCGGAACGAACGTAGCGGCAGTGATCATCAGTCCGCCATAGATGGTCAAGCTCCTGTATTAGCCCAGGTCAGCGGTATATCCGTTGGAAATTTCTTCATTGCTACCGGGACCCCTAGCACCGTGATCCCGGGCAGCAGGATCCGCTCCTTCAGCAGATGCACCCGCGCCCGGTCAAACAGCGCCCGCGGCCCCTCCACCGAGGACCACACCCGGGCCGCCACGAACTCGCGGATCTCGGCCTCGCCCGCGCTGAAGTCGCGGTAGCCCAGCAGCTCGCGGATCTCCCAGGCGTGCTCGTACACGGTCTGCTGACGCTGGCCGTAACCGGCGAAGTCCGAGGGATCCAGCGCGAGCTGGTCGGCCACGAAGGCGACCACGCCCGGCGGCACCGCCAGCGGGTCCTCGGTCAGGAACACCCCGAGCATCCGCACCGTGCCCCACTGCACCGCCCATGCTGCGGACCGTCTTCGAGCGGCCCGACGCCCGCCTCGGCCCACGTCCAGCACCGTCACGTCGTTGAGGCGCTGCCAAGTACCGGGCCGCTGCCGAGCAGCTGGACGAGGCCAGGGACGACATTCTGTCCTTCACCGCCTTTCCGAAGGCGGTGTGGCGAGGTGTGGAGCGACAACCCTCCGGCGAGAATGCGCGGCGTGGGCGTCGACCTCACCCTCGTCAGTCTGGGACGCGCCGCCCTGGATTCCGGCTCGGCGACCCGGCCGGTGCGGCAGCCGAATCGCCGGCGCCGGGTCCTTCGGACAAGTACTGGCGCAGGCTCGCCAGGGCAGCGTCCAGAAGCTGGGGCAGGGAGGCGTCACGCCCGTTGAGCCACTGCTCGTACGCCGACAGCGCCATCCCCAAGCTCACGTGCCCCACCGTCCGGGGGAGCAGGTCGTCGGCTGACAGGCCGTACCTGTCGGCGACGTACTCGGCGATGACCCGGCGCCACGCGGCGTACTTGAGCGCGGAGTGGGCCTGTAACGCCGGGGTGGTGAGGAGCAGCCGCATGCGCTCACGATGCTGCGGGATCGCGGTCTCGTCCAAGTGGTTGAAGTCGAGCACGGCCTGATGCACCGCCTGGTAGACCGGGATGTCGGCTGGCATGGCCCGCAAGTACTCGCGCAGGTGCTCCAGACCGGCCTCAAACCGTCCCCAGGGAATGTCGTTCTTGGAGGGGTAGTACCGGAACAGCGTCCGCCGCCCGATGCCCGCGGCCTCGGCGATGGCGTCCACCGACGTCTCCTCGAACCCCCGCTCGGCGAAGAGCCGGAACGCCACCCGCTCGATCGCGGCGTGATCGGTAGTGGAGCGGCGCCCCCGCGTCGGCCTCGATCGGCTGGTCACAACCACCAGAATCTAGCAGCTTCTGAAACAGAGCCTTCCTTTTTGGCCCTCAGTGCCATTAAATGATTTGTTGCACTCGATGCCGTAAATGCGCGGCCGCCCCCAGAGGAGTAGCCATGGAAGACAGGACCACCCCGACCGCACCCGAGGAAACCGTCGCCGCGACGGAGGAGCTCACGGTGGAGACGTTGATCGAAGAGGTGTCCATCGACGGCATGTGCGGCGTCTACTGATCGGCGGCAGGCACATGACGACGAACCCGCTCGATGAGGCGTGGGAACTCTCTCCCGGAGTGGCCCTGCGGCCGGAGCCGTTCGGGGCGCTCGCCTACCACTTCGGCAACCGGCGCCTGAACTTCCTCAAGCGCACAGAACTCGTCTCGGTGGTCCGTGCTCTCGCCGACCATCCCGACGCCCGCACCGCCCTGGCCCTGACCGGAGTGCCCGCGGATCGGTGGCCCACCTACGCCGACGCGCTGCGCGGCCTGGCTGCCGCGGACATGATCAGACCGCGCACGCCAGGAGACGCGGCGGGAGATGCGCCCGCGGCTCCCGCGGGCAGAGCCGCCAGCGGATCGCTCGTCGAACGGTTCGAGTACGGCCTGGCCGCTCCCATCTGCCTCACCTGGGAGCTCACCTACGCCTGCAACCTGTCCTGCGTGCACTGCCTGTCGTCCTCGGGACGGCGCGACCCGCGCGAGCTGACCACAGCCCAGTGCGAGGCGGTGATCGACGAACTGCAGGCCATGCAGGTCTTCTACGTCAACATCGGCGGCGGCGAGCCGACGGTGCGGCCGGACTTCTGGCATCTGCTGGAGTACGCCGTGGACCATCAGGTCGGGGTGAAGTTCTCCACCAACGGGGTGCGCATCACGCCGGAGCGCGCGCGGTACCTCGCGGCCACCGACTACGTGGACGTGCAGGTGTCACTGGACGGCGCCACGGCCGAGGTCAACGACCGGGTGCGGGGCACGGGATCGTACGCGACGGCGATGCGGGCGCTGGACAACCTGGCCGAGGCCGGCTTCGCGAACGCGAAGCTGTCGGTTGTCGTGACCCGTGACAACGCGAGCCAACTGGACGAGTTCAAGGCGATCGCGGACGCCCGCGGCGCGACGCTCCGGCTCACCCGGCTGCGCCCTTCGGGACGCGGCGCGGACGTGTGGGACGAGCTGCATCCGACGGCGGCGCAGCAGCGCGAGCTGTACGAGTGGCTGCTGCGCGTGGGCGAGAACGTGCTCACCGGCGACTCCTTCTTCCATCTCGCCGGCTACGGTAAGTCGCTGCCGGGACTGAATCTGTGCGGAGCGGGCCGGGTCGTGTGCCTGATCGACCCGGTCGGCGACGTCTACGCGTGCCCATTCGCGATCCACGACAGCTTCCTCGCCGGCAACGTGCTCTCCGACGGCGGGTTCGCCGGGGTGTGGCGCGACTCGGAGCTGTTCGGTGAGCTGCGTTCGCCGCAGACCTCCGGCGCCTGCACGAAATGCAGCTTCTTCGACTCCTGCCGCGGCGGGTGCATGGCGGCGAAGTTTTTCACCGGCCTGCCGCTGGACGGGCCCGATCCGGAGTGCGTGCGGGGGCACGCGCAGGACGCGCTGGCCGCGGCCGGACGCAGGATCCCACAGCCCAGCCAGGATCACTCCCGCAGGCGGCCGGTCCCGGTGCGCATCGGACGCCGCCCCGCTCCCGCCGCCCCCCCGGTCCACGCGTGCGCGGAGAGTCCGCTGGCCGGGTTCCCGCTATCACACGACTCGTAGCAGAGAGGTTCTCATGGCCAACGCATGGTTCGAGACGGTGGCGGAGGCACAGCGCAGAGCCCGGCGCCGCCTGCCCAAGTCGGTGTACGCGGCGCTGCTCGCGGGATCGGAGAGCGGCCAGACGTACCGCGACAACCTGGACGCCTTCGCGGCGCTCGGGTTCGCGCCGCATGTGGCGGACCTGCCGGCGAAGCGGGACCTGGCGACCACGGTGATGGGCCAGGAGATCTCGCTGCCGGTGCTCATCTCGCCGACGGGGGTGCAAGCCGTGCATCCGGATGGGGAGGTGGCGGTGGCGCGCGCGGCCGCGGCGCGCGGGACGGCCATGGGGCTGAGCAATTTCGCGAGCAAACCGGTGGAAGAGGTCGTGGCGGCCAACCCACAGACCTTCTATCAGATGTACTGGATGGGCACCCGGGACTCCATGATCCAGCAGATGGAGCGGGCGCGCGCGGCCGGAGTCAAGGGCCTGATCGTGACCCTGGACTGGACCTTCTCCCACGGCAGGGACTGGGGCAGCCCATGGATCCCCGACCGGCTCGACCTCAGGGCGATGGTCAAGTTCGCGCCGCAGGGCCTGTCCCGGCCCCGGTGGCTGCTCGACTTCGCCAGAACCGGCCGCCTCCCCGACCTGACCGTCCCCAACGTGGCCGAGGCCGGTCAGCCGGCACCGACGTTCTTCGGCGCGTACGGCGAGTGGATGCAAACACCGCCGCCGAGCTGGCAGGACGTGCAGTGGATGCGCGAGCAGTGGGCCGGCCCGTTCATGCTCAAGGGCATCGGCCGCCTCGACGACGCCCGCCGGGCCGTGGACACGGGAGCCACGGCGATCTCGGTGTCCAACCACGGCGGGAACAACCTGGACGGCACGCCGGCCACGATCCGGCTGCTGCCCGCCATCGTCGGCGCGGTCGGTGACCAGGTCGAGGTCCTGCTGGACGGCGGCGTCCGGCGCGGCGGCGATGTGGTCAAGGCGCTCGCGCTCGGCGCGCGGGCGGTGATGATCGGGCGCGCGTACCTGTGGGGGCTCGCGGCCAATGGCCAGGCCGGCGTGGAGAACGTGCTCGATCTCCTGCGCGGCGGGATCGACTCGGCGCTGCTGGGGCTCGGACGCGCGTCCGTGCACGACCTGGTGCCCGGCGACATAGTGATCCCGCCCGGGTTCACCCGCGAGATCGGCGCGTAGGTGCCCGATGAGCCCGGCCTCGCGGACCTCCCCTGGGCCGCGCTGCCGCCCGCGCCCGCCGTCCTGGTGCCGCTCGGCTCCACCGAGCAGCACGGACCGCACCTGCCGCTGCACACCGACACGACGATCGCGACGGCGGTGGCGGAAGGCGCCGCCGCCCGCCTGCGCCTCGCGCGGCCGGGCGAGCCCATGCTCGTGGCGCCCGCCATCGCCTACGGTGCCAGCGGCGAGCATCAGGGCTTCCCCGGCACCGCGTCGATCGGCACCGACGCGCTCACTCTCCTGCTGGTCGAGCTGGTCCGGTCGCTGTCCCTGTGGGCCGGGCGGATCGTGATCGTCAACGGGCACGGGGGGAACCT
Organism: Acrocarpospora pleiomorpha; assembly: GCF_009687885.1. Taxonomy (GTDB): domain Bacteria; phylum Actinomycetota; class Actinomycetes; order Streptosporangiales; family Streptosporangiaceae; genus Acrocarpospora; species Acrocarpospora pleiomorpha. The sequence goes on along the minus strand of NZ_BLAF01000004.1, from coordinate 460,391 downwards.
GCGCGCTCTGGCCGCCGCCGTGCCGCAGATGCGGGACGAGGGGCACGATGTGGCCTGGGCGCCGTGCACGGACGGAGGCGGCGATGACACGGACGCCCACGCGGGGCGTACCGAGACCTCGCTCATGCTGCATCTCGCCCCGCACCTGGTGGACCTGTCCCTGGCCGAGCCGGGCACCCTCGCCCCGCTCGCCGACCTGATGCCCGAGATCATGGCGAGGGGCGTCGCCGGCGTGTCGCCCTCCGGCGTGCTCGGGGACCCCACCTCTGCGTCGCCCGAGGAGGGGCGGCTCATCCTCGGCCGGATGGCCGGCGACGTGGCCGCCCGTATCCTGCGCGGGCGGGCGGACCGTGGCGGCCACCTGCGTACGGACGCGGCGACATGCCCGACATGAACGGCAAGGTCGCCCTGGTCACGGGGGCAGGCCGCGGCATCGGGGCCGCCACCGTCCGCGCTCTGTGCGCCCGGGGCTACCGCGTGGTGGCGGTCGACTCCTGCGCGGCCGACGGCCCGGATCGGCCCGCCGGTGTCACCTACCCGCTCGCGAATCCCGACGACCTGAAGTCCCTGGCCGCCGGCCACCCGGACGCGGTCCTGCCGTACGTGGCCGACGTCCGCGACCGCGACGCCCTGGCCAAGGCCGCCGGCCTGGCGGTGGACCGGTTCGGCCGGCTGGACGCGGCCGTGGCCGCCGCGGCGGTCGTCGCCGGCGGCCTGCCGCTGTGGGAGACCCCGGCGACGCAGCTGAACACGCTCTGGGAGGTGGACGTGCTGGGCGTGTGGAACACCGCCGCGGTGTGCGTCCCGCCCATGCTGGCCGGGCCGGACCCGACAGGATGCCGGTTCGTCGCCGTGGCCTCGGCCGCCGCCTCGCACGGGCTGTTCCACCTGTCGGCGTACAACACGGCCAAGCACGCGGTCGTCGGGCTGGTGCGCGGACTCGCGGCCGACCTGGTGGGCACCGGGGTGACCGCCGCCGCCGTCTCCCCGGGCTCGACCCGTACGCCCATGCTCACCGCCACCGCCGGCGTGTACGACCTGGACGGCCCAGACGACTTCGCGCGGTCGCAACTGCTACGCCGCCTGCTCGAACCGGACGAGATCGCCGAGACCATCGCGTTCTGCTGTTCTCCGGCGGGAGGCGTGCTCAACGGATCGATAGTCTCAGCCGACGGAGGGTTCACCCCATGACCACCGCTCCCCTGCCCCAGGGCTTCGCCGTCCGGCTGAACCGGCGCGCCCGCGTCCGCGACGGCGGCCGCACCCTCGTCGGCGGCGCGCCGACGCGCGTGATCCACCTCACCGACAAGGCCCGAGGCGTCATCACCGGCCGTACACTGCGGGTCAGCGACCGTGTCTCCGCCCTGCTGGCCGACCGGCTGTTGGAGATCGGCATGGCCGACCCGATCGCGGCGGAGCTGCCCGGCCTCGACCTCGGCCAGGTGACCGTCGTCGTCCCGGCCCGCGACCGACCCGATGCGCTGGCGAGGCTGCTGGCCGCCATCGGCGACCGGCATCACGTGATCGTGGTCGACGACGCCTCGGCCGACCCGGCCGCCATCGCGCGGGTGGCGGCGGCACATCGTGCCGAACTCGTCCCGCTGGCGCGGAACATGGGGCCCGCCGGTGCCCGCAACGCGGGCCTGCGCCGGGTCCGCACCCCCTTTGTGGCCTTCGTCGACTCCGACGTGGTCCCCGAACCCGACGCGTTCGCGATCCTGCTCCGGCACTTCACCGACCCACGCGTGGCGATGGCGGCCCCGCGCGTGCTGGGGCTGCGCATGCCCGGCAGGGACCGGTGGATCCGCCGCTACGAGGACGCGCGCTCCTCGCTCGACCTCGGCGTGGAACCCGGGATCGTCCGCCCGCGCGCGCCCGTCTCCTGGGTGCCCAGCGCGTGCCTGCTGGCCAGGGTGGACGCGCTCGGCGCCGGGTTCAGCGCCGACCTGCGCGTCGGCGAGGACGTCGACCTGGTGTGGCGGCTCGCGGCGGAGGGGTGGCGGGTGCGCTACGAGCCCGGCGCGATCGTGCGGCACGAGCACCGTACGGCGGTCCCGGACTGGCTGCGGCGCAAGGCCTTCTACGGCACCGGCGCGCATCTCCTCGCCCAGCGGCACGGCCGCGACGTGGCGCCCGCCGTGCTCACCCCCTGGAGCGCGGCCTTCGCCCTCACGCTGCTCGCCCAGCGGCGCTGGTCCCTGCCGGTCGCCGCGCTGATCTTCGCAGCGGCCGCGGTACGGATGTCGGCCAAGGTCAAGGGGAGCGACGATCCGACGCGGCTGGCGCTGATCCTGACCTCGGACCGGGCCGTCGCCGCAGTGTGGCAGACCACCGCGCTGCTGCTCCGCCACTGGTGGCCACTGGCCGCCGTGGGATGCGTCTTCTCCAGGAGACTGCGCCGGACGGTGGCCGCCGCCGCCGTGTTCGACGCGGTGGCCGATCTCCGCCGCACCGGGGCCCACCTCGACCCGGTTCGGTACGCCCTCGCCCGCCGCCTCGACGACGCCGCGTACGGAGCCGGCGTGTGGTACGGCGCCATCAAGGGCCGCTCACTACAGGCCCTCCTGCCGGACATGCGCCATCCGCGGAGGGTCAGGTCTCGGATCTGGCCCACATTTCGCCGCCGTCGCCGCGATGACCGTCCTCGCCATCGTCCGACTCACGGGAAAAGATGAAGAAGACCCGCTCAGCCTCTCCCGCCAGCCCAGCTGCCACACCACTTCTTCACCTCTTGACTGAGCCGTCAGCGGCGCCCTCACCCTCATCCTCCACACCGCCGCCCGCCTCCCCCACGCCTTGGCCGATCTGCTGCGTGCGTTCCTGCCCGTCATCACCGCACTCGCCGAACTCCGCATCGTGCTCGCCCGCGGCCGACGGCGAAGGCCTTCGTGACCACCCCACCAGCGCGGCTCGGGCCCGGCTGCGCGGCACGACGGTCCGCGCGACAGCTCCACCTCATGCTCCGCCCTGGGGAACGGGGACGAGACGCCGGCGCCACTATCCAGCGGCTGGCAAGAGCGCTACCGTCAGATACGAGCCGGTACTGCCAACTTCGGTGACGTACTGCCAACTCCGATGGCTCCTGACACAGACAGCACAGATGTCTGGCGCCGCACTAGTTGATAGCAGCACCCTTCGCTGACCTGCGTACTATCAATTAGGCGAACATCGAATCAGCGCGGCCGAACGAGATTCGAAGTGATAGTGCGACTCGAACAGCGTCCGGATGCGGGCGTGCAGTTTCCTTGCTGGTACCGGTCCCATCACGCCAGCCTTCATCATGGATCGGCGTACGGCGCGACCACGCCACCTGGAGGCACGTGGGATATCAAGGAAGCAGACCCGGGAGAGCAGCATCCACGCCCTCGGCGCGCCAGCTAAATTGTCCGAAACGCCAGCGCACTAGGCTCAGCGGTGCGGCAACAGGCCATGCCGACGCAACCGTTCCACCTCCTGGTGCGGCGCCTTATCGGCGAAATGCGCTATGAACTGCTCAGCAGCGCCATGATCGCCAGCATCGACTCGTGCCCGGAGTTCATCTTCTCCACCCTGCTCGGCCAGCAATTTAGCCAACCGCGTGGCGGCATAGGCCCCACTCTCGCCATCAGCGAGAACACGCCAAATCTTAAGAGCTTCCTCCTCCTGACCCTGCTCAGTTAGCAACTCGGCTAGCCGCGTGGCAGCGTATCCGTCGCCATTGTCGACGTGGACTTGCAACACGTCGGCGGCTTCTCTCACCCGGTCCAGGTCGACCAGCACGGCAACTAGCCGCTCGGCGGCAAGCCAGCTGCCTGTTGCGACGAGAGCGCGCAACGTATCCTCCTGGCCGCTCCGGGCCATCACCACGGCCAGCTCCAGTTCAGCGATTTCGTGTCCGTGATCGGCGCGCACCCGCCATAGTTCGATCGCCTCCTCCACCCGGCCCTGTTTGACCAGCAGTTTGGCCAATTGCTGGACGACGGTGGAGTCACCCTCGTCCAACAGGCCCCGCAAGATGTCGGTCGCCTCCTCCAACTGGCCATGCTGGAGCAGCAAGCTGAATAGCCCGTAGGCGTGGAAGGCGTCATCCTCGGTGTGTGCTCGCCACAGGTCGACCGCCTCCTCGCACCGGCCCTGTTTCATGAGCAGTTCCGTTATCGGCTCGACAGGATTTGCATGGTCGACAGCCATAGCGCCTTGGTATAAGGGTTCGGCATAGCAGTACAACAACCGGTCCTCGGCGGCTCTGCCAAGGCGGGTCTGGTCGCCGGGATCGGTGACAGCTCCACACGGTCGTGGTCGATGACGCGCAGCGAGCCGACACCCGCCGCAGCCAGGTAGTAGAGCAGCGTCGACTTCACACCGCCCGCACTGATCGACACCACCGACGCCCCAGCCAGCTCTCTCTGCCCGTCCCCACCTATCGCCTCTTCGACGGCGGCCAACAGTTCGGCCGCGATGACTGTGCCGGTTAGCGGGACGTCGACTTCCGCCAGGCCGGATGCCGCTTCGGGATACCCGCGCAGGATCACCTTCATGTACGACTCCCAGAGTCATGGGCCCCTTCAAGCCAGGGCCCCGTGCCTTCACTGTCGCGGCGTTCCTGCAGCAATGGCGGCCGGATAGTGCGCGATGATCGATGGCGAGGCGACCGCCGAGGAGTTCCGGCGACGGGGCGGCGACGTCGTCCTCTAACCACGCAACCCCGCGCACGGCGGCATCGACGGCGACGAGGCCGTCATCCTGGGCATCGTCGCGTCGGTGCTGCGCAACCTCTAGTGCCAATATCCGTCGTAATAGTCGACCAGGTGTTGGGCGTTCGGGCCGGCCGAGGCTGCGGCGATCGTGAGGTCGGCCTCGCGGAGCGTCTCCGACCGCACCAGCGGCGGCACCGATGCGACCGGCACCTCGTGGCCGTTGCGGTGGAAGGTCATCGGGTTGGTTGCGCACAGCGCGTCCAGGTCCCAGCCCTCGTCGGACATGCCTTCGACGATGCGCAGCATCCAGCGGGCCTGCCAGCCCGCGAGGTCGCGCACCACCTCGCCCTGCCCCTCGTGACGGTCGTGCTCCCAGTAGCCGATCGACACGCCGGTCCAGCCGTGCCGGATCAGTTCCGTCCGGGCCAGGTCGTAGCGCACGACGTGACCGGCGACGCGGTCCGGCTCTTCCGCGTACACCTCGCGGAGGACCTGTTCGAACGGCTGCGCCAGACCCGTCTCGCGCCATGCCCGCACCTCCTCGGTGCTCGCGTCGACCGGGTGCCACAAGGTGACCGGGCCTTCGGGGCGGTGCCCGGCCAGTTCCCAACCGTCGGCGGTTCTGACCGGCAAGCCTGAGGGGCCGCCGGGTATCCGCCACACCAGGGCGCGGGCGTCGGGGCCGGTAACAGGGTGGTCGAGAAGGTGCTCGCCGACCTCACGCCAGGTCCACGCGCGCTGGTGAATCAGCGCCTGCTCCAGGCGGTAGCGCGTAGCGGCGCGCGCCTGCTCGACCTCTCTGGGCTCGGTATCGGCGGCAGGGCGCGTCCGGTCGAGGAACTGGTCGCGGGTCAGTGCGGCCGCGTCGGCGAGCGCGTCGAGCGCGCGGGCGGCATTCTCCTGTACGGACGCCGCCCGCACCCGCGCCTGAACGAACGCGAGCGGGGTGACCGTATCGGTTCCGCCCCGGCGGGCCAGCACGTCGACGGCCGCGCCGGCGACGGTTTCGCTGCGGCAGGTGGAGCCGGGGCCGTCGTGGCCGGTGCCGCAGGTGACGGCGGCGTCGGCGAGCAGCGAGGGGACCCACGGTTCGTCGAGGGCCTCGCAGGTCCAGATCAGGCCCCGCACCACCGAGACGCTCCGGTCCTTCAGGAAGCGGTCCTCGGTCCAGGTGATGTCGGCATGGTGGCAGACGAACGGGCCGCCCCGGTAGGCGGCCAGGTGGGTGACCAGCTCGTGGACCAAGGCGGCGGCGGCAGGAGTGAGCAGGTCGTGGACGGCGGTTAACCAGCTGTCGCCGGGGCCGGGCGTGTCGGCGGTGGCCCAGTGGCGCAGCAGCGGCAGCATTCCGGCCAGGCGGGGGCCGTACTCCTCGGCCAGCATCGTGGCGAAGGGGTCGGCCTCCCCGACCACGTTCCTGACCGCACCGGCAGGGCCCTCCTCGGTGAGCAGGCTCTCCAGGAGCGGCAGGAGCTCTCCCAGGTCCGTCAGGTGGCCGAACAGGTCACGGCGCTGCTGCGGATGGAGCAGGTGGGCGGCCGACAGCGGGATCCGGTAGAGCTCCACGTGGCGGGTGTGGCCCTGGCGGGCCCAGTAGCCGGCGCGTTCGGCCAGGTTCCAGGCGTCGCTGGGCGTCCAGTCGACGGCACGCTCGGCGACGGTGCGAACCAGGCGGAGGATGCGCTCGTCGTAGTCGTGGCCGCCGTGCGGGCCGAGCCAGAGCTTGGTGTGGGCGTAGGTGCCGTAGAGGCGCCAGTCGGTGCCGGGGCCGGGGTCGAGGCCCTGCTCGGTGAGAGCGTCGAAGCGCTGGTAGGCCTCTCTGGTGGCCGGTTCCAGATGATCCCAGTTGCCCGCGAACGTCACCCGGTGATCGTAGTCGTAGGATGCCCCATGAAGATCGTCGTTCTGGACGACGACCAGCGGGCCACCCGAGACCTGGGTGTCCTGGCTCAGTGACCCTGGCATCGGCTCACTGAAGTCGGCACGGCGGCTCAGTAGATATGGAACCGGCTCAGCAAACGCGGCATGCGGCCACGCTCCTGTCGCCGCACCTCACATGAGGTTCCATAGGTGCCAGATTCTGTGGACACCAGCCTGCAACGGGCGACCGCGTACCAATGACATCTAATCTGCGCAGCAGTGACAGAAAAGCTGCGCCGCAGTGTCAACAATTCGGCGTCCCGCAAGAGAGCTGGTCTGTACCGGTACAAACCCCCGCTGGCTTGACCAGCAGCAACTGCGCATCCACATCGTGGACCCGCACCAGGTGATCGTGTACCAGTGACATCAACTCTCCGCCACTGTGTCAATAATTCGGCGTTCCGCTTAAGGACTGAGCTTGAGTCAGTGCCTGCCTCCACATAAGCCCGTCACGGAGATCGGGGCTCAATGAGCGACCTTCGACACCTACTTGTGGCCGTAGAGCGGGCAGAATCTCGGTCAGCCGTTTCATCGCAAAAAGCGGCAAAAGATGACATATGGGCGCCGGGTCGGGCCGACGATCGGCGCGAGTGACAGAAATTCGGCGTTCGTAGTGTCATTAATTCGGCGTTCTACACGTTCGGCATCTACGACCTGAGCAACGATTCCGGTTGGGTGAACGTCGGCACCGACCACGACACCTCGGTATTCGCGGTGGAGTCGATCCGCCGCTGGTGGCGCTCACGCGGACGCCTCGATTTCCCGGCCGCCGGCCGATTACTCATCACCGCTGACTGCGGCGGCTCCAACAGCTACCGCTATCGGCTGTGGAAGGCAGAACTCGCGGCGTTCGCCGCCGAGACCGGCCTGACGGTGACCGTCTGCCACTTCCCACCAGGCACCTCCAAGTGGAACAAGATCGAACACCCGCCTGTTCTCCCAGATCACCCTCAACTGGCGAGGCAGGCCGCTGACCAGCCACGCGGTCGTGGTGAACAGCATCGCGGCCACGCGCACCCGCACCGGACTGCGCGTGCATGCCGAGTTGGACACCGGCGCCTACCCGACCGGGATCTCCATCAGCCGCGACTATCTCCGATCACTGCCGATCACTCCCCATGAGCACAGGGGAACCTGGAACTACACCATCGCCCCCACCGGGACGGGCACACTCCGGGTGCACCCACCTCGGCCTTTGTGGAGCTATCGCGGGGACACGTGTGCCGGCTTCGGAGTGCGCCCGGCTGAGGGCGGCGGAGGTTGCGGCGATGGCGGCGCCGGCGGTTATCCCCGGGCGTGGTCGTAGCTGGCCCAGCCCTGGTCGAGAAGCCGGAATCCGACGTCGATGACCGTCTCTGGATCGTCATGGCGGGCCATGAGTGGTATCTGGAGCGCGAACCGGGCGTAGAAGCGGATCTCGTCGCTTGGCTCGGCGAGTCCGAATTCGTCGGTGAGGGTCTCGATCAGTGCGTCCTCGTGGCGTAGCCACATCTTCTCGGCGTACTCGATCAGGCTGGGGGTGCCTTCCATGAGGGCGACGATCTGGTTCATGGGCTCGGTGTTCAGCGCGGCGATCTCGCCGAGGTAGTGCGCCTTCAGCGCCTCGGAGATCGTTATGCCGGGTGCGCGGCCGGTCACCGCTGCGACGAGACGGTCGTGCCGCTCGCCCTCGTCGCTGAAGACCAGGGCCTCCTTGCAGGGGAAATGCGCGAAGACCGTCTTGGGGGTCACATCGGCCTTTTCCGCTATCTCGCGGACCGTCACCGCGTCGAAGCCCCGCTCGAGGAACAGCGCGGTCGCCGCTTCCAAGATCGCAGTCCGTGTCGCGGCCTTCTTGCGCTCGCGGCGCCCCACGGGCGCGTCGTTCACCATGCTCAAACTGTAACCCGAAGGGAACGCTACATTGACACGAAAGGTAAACCGAATATAGTTAGAAACCGAGTGGAGTTATCGAGTGTGACTCATGGGCCCCATCAGGCCCAGGCGTGTCACGGCCGCCTCATCGTGCGAGCCACTGATCGCCGGCAACCGCAGCAGGGCCGCTGACGGGGGCCGATGGGAGTCGATCTCCGCCGGGCTCCGCACGCCAGGCCCCGCCTCTACCAGCAGAAAGGCACACAGGCATGACAGAAGACATGGAATCGACGCGGCGGCGCGGCGTCGGTGGGCGCTGGCTTGAGCAGCGTCGGAGCGCGGGAGTGCTGCTGATCGCTGGCCCGGTGATCTTCCTGCTCGCGGAGTTCATCGCCGCCACGGCGTGGACCGATCCGGCCTACAGCTACACCCACCACTTCATCAGCAATCTCGGCGTCCACGGGCCGTCGACGCTGTTCGGGCAGTACATGTACTCGCCACTGGCCTGGGTGATGAACACCGGCTTCTTCCTGTTCGGCCTCACGATCCTGGCCGGGATCATCGCCCTGCGCGACGTGTCGGGGCGGCGCCGCTGGGCCGTGCTCGTCCCCGCGACGATGCTGGCCGTCGGCGGTGTCCTGCTCGCCCTTTTTCCCGGATCCGGCGAAGCGCTCAACGACGGCACCGGCCAGTACCACAGCACCGGCGCCTTCCTCGGTTTCATCGGCGGGAACGTGCTGACCATCGTGCTGGGACGCCGCTGGCAGGGCATCGGTGTCTCCCGGCGCATGGGCCGGGCGCTCATCGCGGTGGGCGTGATCGGCCTGCTGTCGATGACCGCCTACCTCGGGCTGATCTTGAGCGCGGGCGACAACCCCATCGGTGTCATCGGCCTGATCGAGCGCGGCGCCGTCCACCCGTTCCTGATCGGGCTCATCTGCGCCGGAGCAGCGATCAGCAAGCGCCGGCCCGCGGATGCGGCACCGGCCCGCCAGGTCAGCGCGCACGCAGCCGACTGACACCCGCCTGCTGACCCACCCCTGACATCCCGCCGGCCCCCGTCCCCGGACATCCATCGCCTCACCGAGAGCAAAGGACAACGACCATGACCGACAACCTCGACACCGGTATCGCAAGCACCGGCGCGCTGGGCTGGGTGCGCACCTGGGGCGTCTCGCCGCAGGCGCCGGACAACTCCGTCACCGGCATCGAACCCCTCGCGGACGCCACACTGCGGCAGATCGTGCGGGTGAGCGGCGGCGGAGACCGCGTCCGGATCCGGCTGAGCAACGAGTACGGGACCGCGCCGGTGACGATCGGCGCCGCGCGGGTCGCCCTCACCGGATCCGACGACCAGGTCCAGGACGGCACATCCCACACGGTGACCTTCAGCGGCCGGCCGACCGCCACGATCCCCGCCGGGGCGCCGATCCTCAGCGACCCCATCGACCTGCCGGTGCCCGCCCTGTCGCATCTGACGATCAGCATCCACCTGCCCGGCAGCGTCGAGGCCGCCACCTGCCACGGCACCTTCCACGCGCTCGGCTGGATCATCCCGGGCGACGCGACCGCCGCGGCTGCGCTCCCCACCAGCGCGGCGCCGCTGCCCGCCCAGGCACTGATCTCCGCCGTGGAAGTGCTGCCCGACCGGCGCTCGAACGCGATCGCCGTCCTGGGGGACTCCCGCGTGGACGGGATCGGCTCCACGCCGGGCGCCGACCGGCGCTGGACCGACGTGCTCGCCGAACGGCTGGCCGAGCGCGACGGGACGACCCGCTACGTGATCAACCAGGGGATCGGCGGGAACCGGCTGCTCAACGACGGGATCGGGACCGCCGGGCTGGCCCGCTTGGACCGGGACGTCCTGGCTACGCCGGGCCTGGGCCACGTCGTGGTCGCGGTAGGCAACGACCTGGTCTTCTCCTTCGCCCCCGGCACCGAGGAGACCGCCGGATTCCTGGCGATGTTCGGCGGCGAGCCCGTCACCGTCGAGGACATCATCGCCGCCCACCTCCAGGTCGCCGCCCGCGCCCGCGCGAACGGCGTGAAGATCCACGCCGCCACCGTCGCTCCCTACGGCGGCTCGGAGATGTACACGGCCGAGGGAGACGAGGCACGCGAGCAGATCAATACCTGGATCCGCACCAGCGGCGTCTTCGACGGCGTGCTGGACTTCGACGCCGTCTGGCGTGACCCGGCCGACCCCTCCCGCATCCGCGGCGACCTGCACATGGGCGACGACCTGCACGGCAACGACGCCGGCTACGACGCCTTGGCCCACTCGATCGACCTGTCGATCTTCGACTGAACCCTCCGGCCCGGCGGAAGCCGGGCCGGGCGACCCTGTGAGAAAGGAATCTCCGATGCATGACGTGGTGATCGCCGGAGCGGGCCCGGTCGGCCTGTTCCTGGCCGGCGAACTCGCCCTGGCCGGCTGCGCCGTCCTGGTCCTGGAGCGGGACGCCGACCCGCGCCCGCCGCTCAAAGCGCTCCCGCTGGGGTTGCGCGGCCTGAACGCCGGCTCGGTCGAGACGTTCTACCGCCGCGGCATGCTCCAGCCGCTGCTGCAGGCCTCCCACGTCGACGCCGCCGCCATCGGCGCCGACCCCGACGCCGACCAGGCGCCCGCTCCCCGGAGCCTGGGCCACTTCGCCGGCATCACCCTGGACGCCGCCGACATCGACCCAGCCGCTTTGACCTACCGGCTGCCCGGCCCTGCGATGGACGGCCTCATGACCAGCCTGGAAGCGGTCACCCAGGTCTTGGCCGAACGCGCTACGGCGCTCGGCGTGCCGATCGTGCGGGACGCGCCCGTCACCGCCGTGACCCAGGACGAGGACACGGTGACGGTGACGGCCGACGGCCGGGACTACCCGGCCGGTTGGTTGGTGGGATGCGACGGCGGACGCAGCACCGTCCGCGCGCTTGCCGGCTTCTCTTTCGTCGGCACCGAACCGCTGTTCACCGGCTACATCGCCAAGGTCACCTTCGCCGACCCGCACGAACTGCCCTTGGGCTTCCAGCTGACGCCGACCGGCATGTACCTGCGCACGCCCCTGGAAGGGCACCTGGGCATGATGGACTTCGACGGCGGCGCCTTCGACCGCACCCAGCAACTGACCCGCGAGCACCTCCAGGCCGTCCTGGACCGCGTGTCCGGCACGAACGCGACCCTGGAGGAGGTCCATCTGGCCTCCAGCTTCACCGACCGGGCGATGCAGGCCACCACCTACCGCAACGGCCGCGTCCTGCTCGCGGGCGACGCCGCCCACATCCACTCACCGCTCGGCGGCCAGGGACTCAACCTCGGCATCGGGGACGCGATGAACCTCGGATGGAAACTGGCCGCGACCGTACGCGGCGACGCTCCCGACGGCCTGCTCGACACCTACACCGCCGAACGCCACCCCATAGGCGCCGCCGTCCTGGACTGGTCACGCGCCCAGGTCGCCACCATGAACCCCGGCCCCAACGCCCCGGCCCTGCAGCAGCTGGTCCGCGACCTGATGGGCACCCCCGACGGGACCACCCACGTCTACCGCAGATCCTCCGGCCTGTTCCACCGCTACGACCTGGGCAGCGAGCAACCGCTCATCGGCCGCACCGCCCCCGACTTCCGCCTCGCCGACGGGATCAGCCTGGGCGACCTCCTCCACGACGGACGCGGCGTCCTGCTCGACTTTAGTCCCGAACAGACCCTGGCCGAGCAGGCCGCGCCATGGAAGGACCGCGTGCACTACATCAGCGGCCACCCCCGCAGCGACCTGGGCTACGGGGCCCTCCTCATCCGCCCCGACGGCATCGTCGCCTGGGCCGACACCCCTCCCGCAGCAGGCGGCGACACGCTCCGCCACTCCCTCACCCGCTGGTTCGGCCGCCTCTGAAACACCACAGCACCGCCGTATTGCCGTCACCGCCGGGCCGTCACCGCCGCAGGGCCGCGCGACGGCGGCACCAGGCGGCCACCCCGCCACCGGAAGATCGTTTGCAACCGTATGGAGGTACGCCATGTCCAAGTTGAAGATCATCGTGGGGACGACCCGCCCGACCCGCAACGCCGACCGGGTGACGGCCTGGGTGCAGGCCGCAGCCACCTCGCACGGAGCGTTCGAGGTGGAAGTGCTGGACCTGCGGGACTGGCCGCTGCCGTTCTTCGCCGAGCACTTCGGCAGCGTCGGCGACATCAACGACCCCACCTACTCCCAGCCGCTCGTCAAGGCGTGGAACCGGGCCGTGAAGGACGCCGACGCCTACCTGGTGGTGACCGGTGAGTACAACCACAGCGTCCCGGGCGTCCTGAAGAACGCCATCGACACCGTCTGGCTGTCGCACGCCTTCCGCAACAAGCCAGTCGCCGCCGTCGGCTACAGCGCCGGGATCGGCGGCGGGATACGGTCGCTGGAGCACCTCGCCCAGATCATGGTGGAGACCGAGGCCGTGCCGCTACGCAACACCGTGGTGATGCCGTTCATCACCGACGCCTTCGACGACACCGGCCAGCCCACCAACCCGGCGACCAGCGCCTCCCTCCAGGTGCTCCTGGACGACCTCGCCTGGTGGTCAACCGCCCTGGAACGCGCCCGCGCCGCCGGTGAACTCGTGCCCGGCCGCATGCGCCTGCGCGACCTGACGCTCAAAGCCCAGGCCGCCGCCACCCGCGCCAGCTGACCTCCAGTCACCTGACTCCCCGCACACGATCCCTGCCGCGGCCCGACCGGCGCCCAGCAGCTCACCACCCCCACGAAAGGCGACAGCCATGTCCGATATCCGTTCCCAGTCCTCCGCGCCAGCCGAGCACGCACTCGCCGAAGGGATGCCCGTCCCGCCCTCCGGCGCGCTGTTCGTGCAGATCAAGCTCCAGGCCCGCCCCGGCAGGACCGAGGCGGCCGAGCAGGCCATCGAGAAGATCATCACGCCGACGCGCGCCAACCCCGACTGCCTGGAATTCCGCGTCCTGCGCTACCGCGACGACCCACGGGCCTTCACCCTGCTGGAGCACTGGACGAGCATGAAAGCCACCGACGCCCACGGCGAGAGCGACTACATGGCCGACTACCTGGCCACCCGGGAGGACAACTTCGAGGTTCTGTCGGTCGACTTCATCCACGAACTCCAGCCGCCGATCCCCGCACCCTGATCCTCAGCCGGGGAACACCGGCCCGCCGGTGTGTGTCGAACGCCCGACTTCGAGGGCAACCTGTATCTGTTCGCCCGAGCCACTGACGGCAGCGTCAAGTACTGGTACGGCAACGGCGGCCCCTGGTCGACCACCAACAGCATCAACGGCTGATCCACGAAGAACGCCCCGGCACCGGCAGGAAATACCAACGCCCCGTCCCACCGCGATTCGCGGAACGGGGCGATCTATGTCAGGCGGTGAAGACGACTTCGAGAATCAGTGCAGAGGGCTCCGGGAATCGACATTGACCCCGACAAGCCGGCCTCGGTGTAGGTGGAGGGGAATCCGGGTCCTGTTACCTTCTCCCGTCGTGGCTCGTCATAGGGGTGACGACCGAATACGAACGGTCGTCGCACCAACGAGTGAATAGAGAACAGGATGCTCAACAACATCATGTACACGACGGTCTACGTCACCGATCAGGACCGCGCACTGGAGTTCTACACCGAGGGACTCGGCCTGGAGAAGCGGGCCGACTACGCGGGGCCCGACGGGCGGTTCCTCACGGTCGGCGTTCCCGACAGCCCGGTGCAGATCCTCCTGTGGTCGCATGCGGCGGCCGCGGGCCAGCCGGGCGACACCGGCGCCACAGGCCAGCCTGTCGCGCCTGGTCCGTTGATCCTCGAATCCGACGATCTGCGCAAGGACTTTGAGATCATGCGCGAGCGCGGCGTCACCTTCGAGGAGTGGGAACCGGTGGACTATCCGTTCGGGGTCCGGATCGAGGCGGTGGACCCGGACGGCAACCGGGTCTCGCTGCGTCAGCCGCGAAAGCCGCGCCAGTCGTGACCACCCACCCATCCGACCTCGTAACCGAGACGTTCGAAGCCCAGCGCGATCGGCTGCGGGCGCTTGCCTACCGCGTGCTGGGCTCGCACGCCGACGCCGAAGACGTGGTCCAGGAAGCCTGGATGCGCCTGGTCCGCCAGGACGAGGCGGCCATCGGCAACCTGGCGGGATGGCTGACCACCGTGGTCGGCCGCATCAGCCTGGACCTGCTGAGATCCCGTCAAGCCCACCCCGAGACCACCTACGGACACGAGTTCGCCGACCTCGTGGTGACGCCCGCCGACGAGCCCACACCGGACGAGCAGGTCGCGCTGGCCGACTCGGTCGGCTTCGCCCTGCTCGTCGTGCTGGACTCGCTCACTCCGAGCGAGCGCCTGGCGTTCGTCCTGCACGACATGTTCGCGGTCCCGTTCCAGGAGATCGGCCAGATCCTGGGCAAATCTGCCGACGCCACCAAGATGATCGCCAGCCGCGCCCGCCGCAAGGTCCAAGCAACAGACCGGCCAGCGGACCCCGGCCGCGAGCACCAAGAGGTCGTCCAGGCATTCCGCGCCGCTGCCCTCGGTGGCGACTTCGAAGCGCTCCTGCGGGTCCTCGACCCGAACGTGAAGCTGACGGTCGACACCCCGGGCGGCGTGGTCGTCACCCTCGGAGCCACCGCGGTCGCCTCCGGTGCCCGCATGTTCTCCGGCGAGGTCGCTCGTCAACGAGCTGTGCTGGTCAACGGCGTCCCTGGCCACATGTCCTGGCGCTCGGACGGAACACCGCTGTCGGTCATCGCCTTCACCGTCGCCGACGGTCGGATCACAGACATCCACATCGTTGTCGACCCGGCCAAACTCGCCTCGATCGATCTGCCCGCCACGGCCTGAGCCGGGTGTCGTCATCGGTCGGCCCGTGCATGTGCAAGTCATCCCGGGCCGACCAGCCGAGCTCCTCAGCGCAGTGGCCGGTTCGTGCGAGGGCCCCGAATGCGGGCCAGCCGTGCGGCAGCCCGTGACGGGACGTCACCGCCGATACTGTTCGACGGCCCGCGGGGTCCGCGCGTATCGGGCAACAGCACGATCGTGAGCTACTCCACACCGCCCGGCTGCGCCGCACTTGCGTCACCCCCGAGTGGCAGGCGCTTGGCGACATCCAGCCGTACCTCGCCGTAGGGCTGGACGTGCTGCCAGAACAGCGGTGTCGGCCCACGCCGGTCGGCGGACTTGAGCAGCTTGGCCCACTCCGGGTCGGCCAGGACGTCCTGCAGCATCAACGTGTTGATGTAGACGAGCGCGGTCTGCAGGATCCGCAGGCACAAGACGGTCATCTCCAGCTCCTCGCGCCGGTTGGTGGAGATGTCGCCGCCCTTGCCGTAGAAGATGACGCTGTTGGCGCCGTTGGAGGACTCCACCACGTTGAGCCCTTCCTGGATCTCGCGTTGCAGCTCACGGAGTCGGAGGTAGCGGGCGACGAAGATGGTTTTCTGTGCGCGGCCGACCTCCAGCATGGCCTGGTAGGTCGGGTGGGAGGCGGAGTCAGTGAAGCGGCGCAGAATCGCCTCGGTGGAGGCGGTGCCCTGTTGGATCGCGGTGGCGTATTTGATCATCTGGTCGTAGTTCTGCTCGATCAGCTCCCACTTAATGGGCCGGGTCATCGCCGGGGTCAGCCGCGGGTACCGGTCGCTTTCGCCGCTCTCGACCCGGTACAGCTTGACCTTGTTGATCTGCTTGATGCGCGGCAGCAGGTCAAAGCCCAAGAGCCTGCTCACGCCGAACCCAATTTCGGTCTGGCCCCCCAAGTGCGTTATGGGCACTTCGCCCGCGATGACACCAAATCGCGGACGGTCAGGCGTCGAGGAACGTGGCTACCGCGTGCGTCACAGCACCGATCCCCTCAGGATGCTCCGCGGATCCCGACCACCGTGCACTTCGATTGCCGTGTCCGGCGATGCTGCGACTAGTGGTCATCTCGTATTACGAGATATCATCGCGCAGTGCGCGCGATGCATGCATCACGAGCAAGTCCCGAGTAGCCCACCAGACCAGGAGGACGTTTTCGATGCCAAGCGCAGACGAGCAGGCGGGACGATCGGCGGGCTCCCGGATTGCGGTCATCGAGAAGGCGGTGAAGACACTGGACGCCCTCTTGCACGTGGCCGACGGCCTGACCCCGACCCAGGTGGCGGAGGTGATCGGCACGAACCGGAGCACCGCCTTCCGGCTCCTCACCTCGCTCGAGCAGGGCGGGCTGCTCGACCGAGACCGCTCCACCGGCCGGTACCACCTCGGCATGAAGCTGCTCCAGTACGGCTCGGCGGTGCGTAGCGGGATGCCCATCATCAGGGTCGCGGAGTCGACGCTCGCGAACCTCCGGGACGAGACACGACAAAGTGTTCTCCTCGCCATACGCGAGGGCTGGGGGGCGCGATGCCTGTCTCGTCTGCCCGGACCCGAGGTGGACGTGGTCTCCTGGACCACCGGCGAGTGGCTTCCCATGCACCTCGGGGCAGCTCCCCAGGCGCTCATGAGCGCCATGAGCGACGCGGAGATCGACCAGTACCTCGCTGAGAACACCGACTGGCACACCCTCCAGGGGGATCGAACCGCTGACGACATCCGGAAGGGGATCGCCTTGATCCGGCAGCGCGGCTGGGCGCTGAACCAGGAGGGAATCACTCGAGGCGTCGCGTCCCTGGGCGCCGTCGTCTACAACCGCAGCGGCGTCCCGGTGTGCGCGATCTCGGTTGCAGGACTCGAGCACCACTACGCCGAGCCCGGGCTGGAGCACACGGCTGCCGCCGTCCTCGCCGCGGCCAAGGAGATCAGGGACAAGCTCGACTGACCGATGACGTCGCAGTGGTTCGGTTCTGGTCCGAGGAGAGTCCCCGGACCAGAACCGAACCAGAGTGGGTGGGTCGCGTCATTCAGGAGCCGGAGAAGCCCAGCTCGAATCCGCTGGCACCGGTGTACTGCATCATGACCGGCGGCAGAGTGACGCCCTGGTGCTTGTCCGCTGAGAACTCATAGGGTCCGAGGACGCCGGTGTAGGAGCTTCCTTCGATCGCCTTGGCGATCTCAGGACCGCTCGTGGCTCCCCCCTTGAGCGCGTTGATGATCATCTCGGTGTTGTCGTAGGCGGCCCCGGCGGCCGCGGGCGGCTGCTCCCCGTACTTGTCCGTGTAGGCCTTGGCGAAGGACTTGACCTTGTCGGCGTAGGGGACGCTGTCCTCCACGTCGTCGGAGATGTTGACCCAGAAGGCGTTGGCGAACAGACCGCCCTGCGGCAGGTCGTTGGCCAACGGCTGCAAGGCGTCCAAGGATGCCGAGCCCGTGCCTACCCAGATCGGCTGGGTCATGCCGAGGGCCTTTGCGGCCTGGGCTATCGGGACGATGTTGCTGCCCGAGACGCCGGCGACGATCAGGTCCGGGTTGGCGTCGCGCAGTTTCGTCATCTGCGTCTCCAGGTTCGTGGAGCCGGACGTGAATCGCTGCTCGGCGACGACCTCATACTGACCGGGGTCATTCTTGGCGATGTAGCTGAAGATCGAGAGGTACCCATCGCCGGAGGCGTCGTCCTGGCCGATGAAGCCGATCCTGTGGACTCCCAGGTCCTCGAGCCAGGGCAGCGTCGCGGGCACGTAGTCGGTGACCGGTGCCATGCTGAGGAAGAAGTACGGCGTCGGCTCGATGTTGGTGGGTGAGAGGCAGAAGTGAAGCACCTTGGCCCGGTCCAGGATCGGCTGCATGGCCCGGCATCCTGCACTTGACGAGGTCCCGATCACCACGCTGGTCTTCGAGCTGAGTGTCCTGGCTGCCGCGGCCGCGACCGTCGGATCCGAGGTGCCGTCCTCGACGATCAGGTCGATCTGCTTGCCGTCGATGCCCCCGTCGGCGTTGACCTGGTCGACCGCCAGCTGGATGCCGCTCAGTCCGGGAACTCCGTACGCGGCCTGGGCGCCGGTCTTGTCGATGACGACGCCGATCGCGATCGACTCACCTGAGCTGTCGTCGGCGGTGCCACCCGAGGACCCGCAGGCGGCGGCGAGGGCGACAGCGCCTGCTGCGATCGCCGTGGCGACCACCCTCATTGGTTGCTTCATTGCATACCTCATTTTTCGGGCACCCGGACGAGTGCGGAGTTGTGACCGGCCACGGCAGACGCGGCTGCCCGGCCGTCCTTGATACGAGGCTCCGAAGAGCCACTCCTACGGCGTCGACGACGAGTACCCGCCCTCTTGTCTTCCCGTAGCAGAAGGAGAACGACGATGAATGCGCCGTAGATGTAGACGTCCTGCCAGGACGTCGAGACGTAGCCACCGGCGTAGCTGGCGAACAGGCCGATGGCCAGGGAGGCCAGCGCCACGGGGACGTACTCCCAGCGGCCGGCGATGGCACCGATCGCGCCCGTCAACGCCAGCGCGAACACCCAGGTCCAGCCGAAGGGCATGATGGGGGCCAGGAGAATCCCGGCCGCTGCACCGAAGAAGCCGGCGACCTGGAAGCTGACGAACTGCATCACCTTCGTGTTGATGCCGACGATGCGTGCACCTTCGACATCGTCTGCTGCCGCGCGAAGCGCCTTGCCCAGCATGGTCCGCTCGAAGAGCACGAAGCCGGCGACCACCAGGAACGCAGCGCCCGCCCACATCAACAGCGAGTGAGGAAGCACCGTCGCACCAAGGATCCGCAGCGGCTCGTTGGAGAGCCACGGCTTGGCGCTGCGGTCGTTGAGGCCCCAGAACTGGCGTGCCAGCTCTGCGAAGAGGAGCGCGCCGCCCAGGAGCATGATGACGGGTCCCGCCTCACCGCGTGTGGCGAACCTGTTGAGGGCGAGCAGATACAGGAACACGGCGATGCCGGCGCAGGCGAGCAGACTTGCAAGGGCTGCGGCGACCAACGGCCAGCCCAGGCCGTCGTGCACCGAGCCGAAGATCAACGCGCTGTAGACGACGTACGTGCCCTGAGCAAGGCTCTCCACCCGCGAGACCTGATAGGTCACGACCATGCCGAGAGCGACCAGCATGTAGAGGAACCCGACGTTCAGTCCCGCGAAGGTCAGCTGCAGGAATGTGCTCACACCACACCACCCAGATAGGAGTCGACGACCGCAGGATCGGAAGCGAGCTCGTCCGCGCTGCCGGACAGGACGACTCGGCCGGTCTCGAGCACTGCGCCGCGGTGGCCGACGGAGAGTGCCTTCCCGACGTTCTGCTCGATCAGCAGGACACCGACTCCGAGCGTGGCGAGCTCTGCGGCCTTCTGAAGGATGATGTCGACGTAGATCGGCGCGAGGCCCAGGCTGGGCTCGTCGAGGATGAGGTAGCGAGGGTCGGCCATGAGGGCGCGCGCGATCGCAACCATCTGCTGCTCACCACCGGAGAGGTCGCGGGCCTTCCTCCTCAGCAGTCTTCCCAGCTGAGGGAATGTCTCCATGACGCGGCCGTAGGAGGCGCTCCGCTCCGACCGTGATCTCGTCCAACCGCCCAGGAGCACGTTGTCGCGAACCGTCGAGCGACCGAACAGGTGTCGCGCCTCGGGAACCAGCGAGAGCCCTCGACGCACACGCTCGTTGGCGCTCGCCTCCGTCACGTCGACGTCGTCGATCATGACCTGACCGCCACGAAGCCCCAGCACTCCGGCGAGGCACCTGGCGGTCGTGCTCTTGCCCGCGCCGTTTGCTCCGAGGAGGCAGAACACCTCTCCGGGACGTACCTCGATGCTCACCTCGTGCAGCACCGGCGCTCCGAGGTATCCGGCCACGAGCCCCTTACCGCACAGCATGGTCGGCTCCCAGGTACGCGTCGATGACGGCCGGATTCGAGCGGATCTCGGCCGGTGTGCCCTCGGCCAGGACGGTTCCGCGGTCGAAGACCACGATGTTGGACACGAGAGACATCAGGAACCCGAGGTTGTGCTCGACGAGGAGGACGGTCACCTCGTGCGTGGCGAAGTACTGCTTGAGGTCGGCGGCCAGAAGATGCCGCTCGGCGTCCGTCAGGCCGGCAGCCGGCTCGTCGAGGAACAACAGCGATGGCCCGCTTGCCAGTGCGCGCGCCACTGAGACGAGGCGCTGTTGCCCGGCGGTGAGGTCCTCGCTCGGACGATGAGCCAGCTCGAGGGCATGGACGGACTCCATGGCCTCCAAGGCCGCGTCCCGCAGGAGCGTCTCGTCCTTGCGCCACCTCCGCGAGCGGAACATGGCGCTGAAGACACCGGACCGGCCGGCGAGGTGGCTCCCGATCATGACGTTCTCCAGGGCGGTCAGTCCTGGAAAGAGGCGGGCATGCTGGAACGTCCGCCCGATGCCGAGGCGCGCGATCTGGTCGGGGCGTCTTCCAGCCAGGGTCGCACCACGCCAGGTGACGGTTCCTGCGCTGGCGAGGACCACGCCGCTCGCGGCACCGATGAAGGTCGACTTCCCTGCGCCGTTGGGCCCGATGAGGCCGAGCACGGAGCCCTCGGCAACCGAGAAGGTCACCTCGGAGAGCGCCGACACACCGCCGAACTCCACACAGAGACTCGAGGCCTCAAGCATCGCGCCTCCCGATGGCGCGAAGACGGCCGAGCGCCGAGCTCGCAAGACCGGCGAGCCCATGTGGCGACAGCAGGCAGATGACGATCACGGCGATGGCCTCCAAGAGCTCGGCGGTCAGCGTCTGGGTGACGTAGGCGGAGGTCGCCACGAAGACAGTCACCATGACCAGCCCCGCGAAGATGCTTCGCTCTCCTCCGACGAGGACGGGAAGGAAGAGCAGCAGGGAGGTCGCGAAGGCGAAGTCCGTCGGGGCGATGAACGCGCTGTAGTGGGCGAAGACGGATCCCGCGAATGCGGCGGGCACTGCCGCGACGAGCCAGAGCACAGCCTTGGCCCGCGCCGGGTTGATGCCGACCGTTGCGGCCGCGTCGGTGTCCTTGTGAATGGCCGTGAGCGACCGACCGAACCTGGAGCGCGCGATGTTGCGACCCAGCAGGAACAGTACGAGGACAGTGGCCCAGCTGAAGATGAAGTACGACTTCTCACCCGTCACCTCGAAGCCACCCGCGGAGAGAGGCGGGATGCCGAAGATCCCGTTGTTGCCGCCGGTGAGGTCGCTGAGGTTGACGAGGACCTGCTGCAGGAGAAACGAGAACGCGGCGGTCGCCATGGCCAGGTACCAACCACGAAGGCGGAGGATCGGGCTGGTGACCAGCGCGAGCGTCAGCGCGGCCGCGATGCCGAGGGCCACGCCGACCAGCGGCGAGAGGCCCCACCTGGTGGTGGCGAGCGCCGATGCGTAGGCGCCCATGGCCATGAAGACCGCGTGGCCCAGCGTCATCTGCCCCCCGAGGCCGGCGAGGAGGGACACGCCGACGACCGCGATCCCGTAGATGCCGGCGAGCACCAGGAGCGGGTAGACGTTCGAGCCGCCGAACAGCGGGGTGGCGACGAAGATCCAGACCACGATGGCGGCCGGCTGCCAGCCCCAGGCGAGGAGGCGCTCGACGTGGGCCGTCCCCGTGACCGTCTCGGTCGAGGATGCGCCGGAGGTCCGCGCTGCCGGAGCGTCCGAGTGAGTCGGCGTCATCACCAGTCGCTCGCGAACGTAGGTGCACCGGGCATGGAGTCGGCCAGCTGCGACACGAGCCCTCCTTTGATGTCAATCTCGTATTACGAGATGTCGGCTCGGAATGCGAACACCGTAACCTACGTCACATGTGATGGCAAGCACAAGTGCAAACTTCGAACGTCTAACGTCGGACAAAATCCTGGATTGTCTATGGCCACACAAATGAGTGTTGAACTTTGGGCTGACGGGCTCTAGGTTTCCGCCATGTCAACCTTCGTTCTGGTACACGGCGGCGGTCACGGAGGCTGGTGCTACCAGCGAGTCGCTCGCCGGCTCGAGGCGGCCGGCCACACCGTCTACTCGCCCTCGCTGACGGGCTCTGGTGACCGCTCCCACCTGATGAGTCCCGATGTCGACCTGGAGACGCACATCACCGAGGTGGCCAATCTCCTCTTCTTCGAGGATCTGAGCGACGTCATCCTCGTCGGTCACAGCATCGGCGGCATGGTCGCCAGGGGGGCCGCCGACCGCGCCGACGGCCGGGTCGGGAAGCTCGTCTACCTCGACGCCCCGCAGGGGCGGACGGCCGCCGAGGCCCTGCCGATGTTCGACCTGCGGGCAGGCAGCAAGGTGGTCGATGGCGTCGAGCTCATCCTCCTTCCGAGCGAGGACCTACTGGGCTTCTTCGGGGTCACCGATCCGGAGGACGTCGCGTGGGCCCTGCCGCGCCTCACTCCCCACGCCTGGAAGTGCTTCGACCAGGAGCTCAGCCTCCAGAACGAGCAGGCGGTCGCGGCGATCCCGCGCTACCTCATCGTCGCCAGCGGGAGCGTGGACCTCGGCGTCCATCCCGAGGAGCTGCTGGCTGCGGCGAGAGCCGAGGACCGGCTCTGGGTGATCGAGGGCGGGCACGATCTGATGATCACCGCGCCCCGGGCCGTCGCCGACTCGCTGGCGCAGATCGCCGCCGAGGGGACGGCCTGGGCGAAGGACACCGGCGCCGCCTGACAGCGCCGTGGCGGCGTCGCAGCCGACGGCGGTCACGCCACGTTCTCCAGCACCACGGCGAGCGCCTGGCCGACGCCGATGCAGATCGCGGCTACGCCGTACCGGTCGCCGGACTCCTGCAGCCGCGCGGCCAGCGTGCCGAGGATCCGCCCACCGGACGCGCCGAGCGGATGGCCGATCGCGATGGCACCGCCATCCGGCCGACGTTGCGGTTGTCCTCACCCGCCTGGTTGGCGCAGCCCCACACCACGTCGCCGATCCGGCCCGGGTCCAGCCCCGGTGCCTTCGCCAGGACGCCGGTGATCGCGGTCGCGGCGAGGTCGTCGGGCCGCACCTCGGCCAGAGCGCCGCCGAAGCGGCCGAACGGCGTACGCACCGCGGCGTACACGAAGGCGGCAGTCATGACTCGACCACTCCCGCCCGGTCCCATTCATAGAAGCCCTGGCCTGTCTTGCGGCCGAGCTCTCCCGCGGCGACCTTCTGCCGGAGGAGCGTCGGGGGCTCGAAGCGCGCCCCCAGCTCGGCCGCCAGGTGCTCCGCGATGGCGAGCCTGACGTCGAGGCCGACGATGTCGGTCGTCCTCAGCGGGCCGGCCGGATGCTTGTAGCCCAAGGTCATGGCGGCGTCGATGTCGGCCGCTGTGGCCACGCCGTCCTCGAGCATGCGGATCGCCTCGACAGCCAGCGCAACGCCGAGCCGGCTGCTTGCGAAGCCCGGTGAGTCGGTCACGGTGATCGGAGTCTTGCCGAGCGCGCGGACCCAGTCCTGCGCAACCTCGGTCAGGTCGGGTGCCGTTCTCGCGCCGACGACGATCTCGACCAGCTCGCTGGCCGGCACGGGATTGAAGAAGTGCAGCCCGAGGAACCGGTCCGCCTTCGCCAGACTGCCGGCGATGCGGTCGATCGACAGCGCGCTGGTGTTGCTGGCGAGGACGGCGCCGGGGGCGATGCGCTCGACGGCGGTGAGCACCTCGACCTTGAGCCCGAGGTCCTCCGGGACCGCCTCGACGACCAGATCGCAGTCGGCGAGCTCCTCCGGGTCGGCGACGGCCCGCAGCCGCTCGACCACCTCGTCGACCGGGCCCGACAGGGCTCCTCGCTCGACGGCCTTCACCAGACTGCGCACCACCGTCTCGCGCGTGATCCGGGCGGCGTCCGCGTCGACCTCCACGACCGTGACCTCGGCGCCCGCCAGGAGGAAGGCGTGTGCGATGCCGGCGCCCATCCGGCCGCCGCCGTACACGCCCATGCGGGACGGAAGTGCTGTGCTGGTCATCTGAGCTCCTGGAGAGGTAGGGGCGCCTCTGGCGCACGGTCAGCCCCACGGCGGGTCGTCGCCGAGGTCGGTGAGTGAGGGGTACGCCGTCGTCGACGGCGTGCCTCGCAGGCCCTGGGCGATCGGGCTGGGCAGCGTGGGGAACGACCGGCCGGTGCCGGGTGCGGCGACCCGCTCGGGGGCATCGACGTCGAGGAGTCCTGCGGCGACCGCCTCGTCCCAGGTCGAGACCACCACCGTGCAGACGTCCTCGCCGTCGAGGACGGACCGCCAGTGGTGACTCGGCTCTGCTGCGAATCGCGCACCGAGCGCCGCGATCACCGCCTGCTCCTGGCCCTCGTCGTCCCGGAACCTCTGGTCGAGGTCGACCAGCTCCACCAGGCGATCCCAGAACTTCTGCTCGAGGGCCGCGCAGGCGATGTGCCGGCCGTCGGAGGTCGGGTAGACGTGGTAGCGCGGGCTGCCGCCGGTGAGCAGCTCGGCGCTCGGCCGGGGCCATCCCCCGCCGGCCTGGTGGGTGGCGAAGTAGCCATAGGCGAGGACCTGCAAATTGTGCGTCATCGAGACCTGCAGGTGGGCGCCTCCGCCGCCGAGGTCACGCCGACGCAGCGCCAGCAGGACGTTGACCACCGCCGGATAGGTGCCGCCGGCGATGTCGGCGAGCACGGTCACCGGCAGGGTCGGCGAACCGGTGGCGTCCACGACCACGCCGAGCAGGCCCGACTCCGCCAGGTAGTTGAGGTCGTGCCCGGCCCGGGACGCGTGTGGACCGCTCGCGCCGTACCCGGTGATCGAGCAGTAGACGATGTCCGGGTTGACCGCGCACACCGCGTCGTACCCGAGCCCGAGCCGGTCGGCGACACCCGGCCGGAACTGCTCCACCACGACGTCGGCCTCTGCTGCGAGCTCGAGCACACGGTCGCGCTGCACCGGGTCCTTGAGGTCGACGCCGTAGGCACGCTTGCCGCGGTTCAGGACGGCGTAGTTCGCGCTCGCCTCCCCGAACCTCGGCAGGTAGCTGCGCATCTCGTCGCCCCGACCCGGCCGTTCGAGCTTGACCACGTCGGCGCCCGCCTCGGCGAGCAACAGCGTGGCGAGCGGACCGGGGAGCAATGTCGAGAGGTCGAGCACCTTGATGCCCGCCAGGGGCAGCAGGTCGGCGCTCACCCCAGCATCTCCCGCAGCTTGAACTTCTGGATCTTGCCGCTCGGCGTCATGGGCAGCTCCGGAAGGCTGACCACCCGCTCCGGCAGGTAGTGCTTGGAGAGGCCCTGCTCGAGCAGGTACGCCGCAAGCGTGTCGACCGTCAGCTCGGGCCGGCCTTCCTTGACCACGATCACCGCGCAGATGAGCTCGCCCAGTCGCTCGTCGGGAATGCCGACCACGGCGGCGTTGACGACGTCGGGGTGATCGAAGATGACGGACTCCACGTCGGTCACCGGGATGTTCTCGCCACCGCGGATGATGATGTCCTTGCTGCGGCCGCGTAGGCTCAACCAGCCGTGCTCGTCGATGCTGGCGCGGTCTCCGGTCCGGAACCACAGGCCCGCCAGGAAGGCCTCGTCGGTGGCGTCGGGCCGGTCGTAGTAGCCGTAGACGACGCCCGGGCCGCGCATCAGCAGGTCACCGATCTCGCCCGTCGGCACGTCGTCGCCCTCGGCGTCGACGACGCGAACCGCGGAGCCGGCGAAGACAGAGCCGTCGGTGCGCTGGATGGCGGGCGGCTCCTTGGGCGTGCAGGAGCTCATGATGCTGCATTCGGTCATGCCCCACGCAGGCGCGATGTACGCGCCGAGCGCCTCCTGCGCCTGGGCGGGCAGGTTGCGCGGCACCGGGGAGCCTGCGATGACGAGACAGGTCAGCGGGCAGTCCGGGTCGTCGACGAGGTCGGTGCGCATCATGTCCTGCAGGAACGTCGGGGCGCCGAAGAACGTCGTCACCCGCTCCTCGCGAATGATCCGCACTCCCCACGCCGGGTCCCACCGATCGACGTAGACCCCGGTGCCGGCGAACAGGACCGTCATCACGATCCCCCAGGCGAAGCCGGTGTGGTGGCCCACGGGTGAGGCGACCAGGTGGACCACGGGGTCGCCGTACATCTGCGGACCGACGTGCTCAACCTGCCGCCGGATGGCGTAGATCAGCGTGTTGTGGCTGTGCATGGCGCCCTTGGGCTCCCCGGTCGTACCGGAGGTGAAGCCGAGGTAGCAGACCCGGCTGGGCACCGGCTCGGGGAGCGTGTGGCTGGGGACGTCGTCGTGGCTGGACCACGACGACTCGCCTTCGCGCAGGTCGGACTCGTCGTCGTCGAGGAGGACGACGTGCTCGAGCGTCGGGATCTCGGCTCGCAGCCGACGGGAGAGGTCGAGATGCTCGATGCTGCGCCAGCGGCGCGGAACCACCAACACCTTGGCCTTGCTCCTGCGCAGGATGGCCGCGGCCTGCCGCTCGCCGTAGGCGACCGGGATGCCGGCGTAGACGGCGCCCAGCTCGTTGATCCCGAAGACCATCTCGGGGTACTCGACCCAGTTCGGCAGCATCAGCACGACGGCATCGCCCACGCCGACGCCGAGCGAGGCGAAGACGCTTGCGGCGTGGTGTGCGTTGGCGTCGAACTCCCGGTAGGTGCGGGTCACGCGGTCGCCCTGCGTGCGGCGACCGACGAGGGCGACCCGATCGGGATGGACCCGGGCTGCCTGGGTGAGCAGCGAGCGCACCGAGCGCTCCTCCCACCATCCCGCCTCGCGCCACTCTCGGGCGACCTCGTCCGTGACGGGGGTGCGCTGGCCGTCCAGCACATCGGCCAGCTTCGGGTAGGTCGGGGTCGTGGTCATGACGCCTTCCTGTGCAGGGTGTCGGTGTCCGGCCGTCCCACCAGCAGGCGCGCAGCACGCACGGCTGCGCCGTGCAGGTCGACTGCGGCGCGCAGAGAGACGGCGTCGCGAAGAAGGCGCTCGGCGGGGTACTCGGTCAGGTAGCCGTAGCCGCCGTGCGACTGGAGCGCCGCTGCTGCGACCTCGACCGCGCCGTCACAGGCCTCCCGGGCTGCAGCGAGTGCGCGAATCGGGTCGGTGAGTGGGTCGAGTGCGGCGGTGAGGGCCACCGACGCGCCGGCAGCCTGCTCGAGCAGCGACTGGCGCACCGTCGGGAGCGCAGTCAGCGCGTCGCCGAACTGATGCCTCTCGGCGGCGTAGGCGGTCGCGGCGTCCACGGCCGCGGACGCGATCCCGGCCGCGACCAGGGCGGCGCCGCGGTGCAGCCGCGCCCGCGCTCGGTCGGCATCCACGCCGCGCAGCTCGACCACGTCGTCGCTTCCGGCCTCGACCCGCGCCGAGCGGGTGAGCGCTCCGCCGAGGCCGGTACGCCGGAGGGCAGTGGTCGTCAGCGCCGATGGCCGCACCGATAGGGCGGAGCCCGGGCCGTCCAGCACCAGCAGGTGCGGCTCCTCCGAAGCGGCGTCGACTCGGTCGACCGTGCCCCGCAGGATGTCGCCGTCCCAGGCCAGGCGAACGTGGGGCGAGCTCGCGTCCACCACCGCCACGGCGGCGGCACCGGTGTGCAGGGTGCCGACGAGCTGCGCGCACCGGGCTTCGGGGCCTACGACGTCCACGGCCGCGTGTGCCTGGACCGAGGCCCAGCCGAGCGCCGGCCAGCTGCGACCCAGCTGCGTCCAGGCGACTGCGGTGGTGACGGCATCTGCGCCGCCTCCGCCGTACGACTCCTCGGTGCCCAGTGTCCAGACGCCGAGCTCGGCGAGTGCGGTGACGAGCCCGTGCACGACATCGGGGGTGTCGGTCAGCGTCAGGTCCCGGTCGCCGGCGAGGCTCTGCAGCATGCTCAGCAGGTCGAGCTGGTCGGCGTCGAGGGTCGGGCCCCGCCAGGTCATGACCAGAAGCTCTCGGGATCGGGGTCGCGGTGGCCCGCGAACGCGGCGCTGACCTCGTGGGCCTCCTGGGTCTGCAGGTAGAGCGAGAGCTGTTGGTCGTGTGCCATCCGGGCCTGCCCCGAGACGCCGTTGTGGCGAGCCGAGAAGGCCCCTTTCAGGCCGCCGATCGCCAGGGGACTCCGCAGGGTGATCTCCCGGGCGACCTCGGTCGCCCGCGTCTGCAGGTCCTGCGGAGGGGCCACCTCGTTGACCAGTCCCATGAGGAGCGCCTGCTCTGCGGAGTACTTGCGGTTGAGGTACCACATCTCCTTGGCACGCTTGCGGCCGACGGTGTCCTCGAGGTACCAGGACCCGTAGCCGGCGTCGAAGCTGCCGACCATCGGGCCAACCTGGCGGAAGACCGCGTTCTCCGAGGCGATCGTGAGGTCGCAGACGGTGTGGAGCACGTTGCCGCCGCCGACCGCGAAGCCGTTCACCGCGGCGATGATCGGCTTCGGGATCGTGTCGATCGCCTGGTAGACGTCGATGATCGGCAGCACCTGCGACTGGTCCAGCGACGTCACCGGGTCGTGCTCGCCGCCGATGCAGAAGAACCTCTCGCCGGCACCGGTGAGAACCGCCGCCCGCAGCTGCGGGTCGAGGCGGAAGCGCTGGAGCGCGTCGAACAGCTCCAGGCAGGTCTGGTGGCGGAGCTTGTTGCCGGCCTCGGGACGGTTGAGCGTGATCGTGAGGACCGCTCCGTCGGTGGCGGTCAGGATGTCGTCGTACGTCGGCACGTTCATCGGCTGTCCTTCTTCCCGGTGCGGAATCCCTGGCCGCTCTTGGCTCCCAGCCGTCCGGCGGCCACCATCTTCCGCAGCAGCGGCGGCGGGGCGTAGCGGTCGTCGCCGGTGGCGGCGTGGGCGCTCGCGGTCGCGCGCAGGTGGACGTCGAGGCCGATCATGTCGAGCATCTCGAGCGGTCCGGACTTGTAGCCGAGCCCCAGGCGGAGCGCGAGGTCGATGTCGTCGGCGGTGGCCAGCCCGTCGTCGTACTCGGCGATGACGTCGTTGAGGTACGGCAGCAGCAGCGCGTTGACGAGGAACCCGGGCCGGTCCTCGACGACGACGGGCTTCTTGCCGTCCAGCGTGTCGACGAATGCGACGAGCCGATCGATGAGCGCCTCGTCGGTCTGCAGCGCTCGGACCACCTCGACGGTGCGCATCATCGGTGCGGGGTTGAAGAAGTGGAGGCCCGCGACCCGGCTCGGGTGGGGGAGCGCCGCGGCCAGGTCGGTGACCGACAGGGCCGAGGTGTTGGTCAGGATCGGGGTGTCGGCCCCGACCACGTCGGCCACTCGCGCGAGCAGCGCCTTCTTGAGCTCGGCGTCCTCGGTGACCGACTCGACCACGAGGTCGACGCCGGCGAGATCGGCGACCTCGGTGGTCCCGGTGATCCGGCTCAGCACCGCTTCCTTGGTGTCCTCGGTGAGCTTGCCGCGGGCCACCCCGCCCGCGAGGAAGTCGGCGGCCGCGTCCGCCCCCCTCCCGATCCGGGTCGAGTCGGTGTCGAGGACGACCACGTCGCGTCCGGAGGCCGCGAACACCTGCGCGACTCCGGCACCCATGGTCCCGAAGCCGAGCAGTCCGATCCTCTGGAAGTCGTTCATCGAGCTCTCCTCTCAGACCCGAAGAGACGGGTGTCGTCGTAGTCGTAGAACCCGCGGCCGGTTTTGCGGCCGAGGTCGCCTGCCGCGACCATCCGCTCGACCATCGGCGGCGGGAAGAAGCGCGGGTCACGCAGCTGCTCGTAGAGCCGGGTCGCGACCTGCTGGTGGACGTCGAGGCCGACGATGTCGAGCAGCCGGAACGGGCCCATCGGGTGACCGAGCGAGCCGAGGACGGCCTCGTCGATCGCCTCCTTGCTCGCGATGCCTGCCTCGAGTGCGGCGATGCAGGAGTTCTCCCACGGGATGAGGAAGCGGTTGACGATGAAGCCGGGGCGGTCCTTGGTGACCACGCTGGTCTTGCCCAGGGAGGCGAGGAACTCGACGGTCGCCTTGTGAGCCCAGTCGGCCGTGTGGCGGCCGTCCGCGACCTCGACGAGCTTCATCAGCGGCGCCGGGTTGCAGTAGTGGGTGCCGACGACCCGCTCCGGGAGGCGGGAGCCGGACGCGATGCCGGTGACCGAGAGCGTCGAGGTGTTGGTGTGGAAGAGGGTCGACTCCGAGACGATCTCGTCGAGCCGTCCGAAGGTCTCCTTCTTCAGGGCGAGGTCCTCGAAGACCGCCTCGACGACCACGTCGCACGGCGCCAGGTCGGTCAGGTCGGTGCTGCCGACCAAGGCGTCCTTCGCGGCCTGCCCGGCCGAGCCGTCGAGCTTCCCGAGCTGCACGCTGCGGTCGAAGAACGCGTGCACGGTGTCGATGCCTCGGCAGAGGTTGGTCTCGTCGACGTCGAAGAGGACGGTCCGGTGCCCGGCCCGGGCCATCACGGTCGCGATGCCCGACCCCATGGTCCCGGCGCCGAGGACGGCGACGGTCTTGCTCTTGTTGCTCACTGATACTCCTGGGATATGCGGTCAGCGGACCGACTGGCCGCCGTCGATGACGATGACTTCGCCGGTCATGAAGTCCGAGGCGCTGCCGGCCAGCAGCAGCAGCCACGGCTGGAGCTCGTCGGGCTCCCCCATGCGGCGGGCGGGGATGGCGCGCACGACCTTCGCGAACGTGTCGGCGTCCTCGCGCAGGTCGGCGTTCAACGGGGTGGCGAAGTAGCCGGGCGCGATCGCGTTGACCTGGACGCCGGCGCGCGCCCACTCCATGGCGATCGACCGGGTGAAGGCGATGACGCCGGCCTTCGAGGCCGAGTACGCCGCGTGGTTGGGCACACCCTGGAGTGCGAAGTTGGAGGCGATGTTGACGACCTTGCCCGAGCCCTGGGCGGTCAGGTGGCGCCCGGCCGCCCGGGTGGCCAGGTAGGTCCCGCGCAGGTTGGTGGCGAGGACCTGGTCCCACTCGTCGGCGGGCTGGTCGAGCAGCGGCGTCGAGGCGACGATCCCGGAGTTGTTGACCAGGATGTCGAGGCGCCCGAAGGTCTCGACGGTCGCCTGGACCATCCGTTGGACGGACGCCTCGTCGGTGATGTCGGTCGGGCAGGCGAGCGCCTCGCCGCCGCCCGCCTTGGCCTCCTCGACGAACGCCTCAAGCTCGCCGGAGGTGCGGGACGCGACCGTGACCGAGGCACCAGCACGGACGAGGGCCTCAGCCATGGATCGCCCGAGGCCGCGCCCGGCACCCGTGACGATGGCGACCTTGCCGGTGAGGTCGGTCATGACAGCTCTCCCATCGCGCGGGTGGTCTCGCGGCCGATCAACAGCCGCTGGATCTCGTTGGTGCCGTCGTAGATCTGGGTGACCTTGGCATCGCGCAGGCATCGCTCAACGCCGAGGACGGCGAGGTCGCCGTAAGGTCCGAGGAGCCGGGTGGCGGCCACCGCCGTGGAGAACCCGAGGTCGGTGCAGGCCTGCTTCATCATGCCGATCTGGCCGGTCGGGATGTCGGTCGAGCTGTCGACCTGACGTGCCACCGCGTGCAGCAGGAGGCGGCCCTGGAGGATCCGGCCGCGCAGCTCGGCCAGCACGAAGGTCTGCTCGTCGGGCAGCCGAGCACCGTGCTGCCGGGTCAGGAACGCCAACGTCCGCGCGTACGCCGCCCGAGCCAGGCCGACACCCTGGGCCGCCGCGCTGATGCGCGACTTCACCACCGAGCTCATCACGACCTGCCATCCCCCGCCCTCGTCTCCCAGGAGGTGGTCGGCAGGGATCCACACGCCGTCGAAGAAGAGCTCTGCGGTGCTCGAGCCGTGCATGCCGAGCTTGGCGAACGGCCGGCCGTGCGTGACGCCCTCCCAGCTGCCATCGACGACGAAGGCGGTGATGCCGCGCCGGCCCAGCGACCGGTCGGTCGTCGCAAAGCAGATGATCACCCCGGCGCGGTCGCCGGTGGTGATGAAGGTCTTGGAGCCGTTCAGCAGGTAGCCGTCCCCGGTGGGCCGGGCCGTCGTCCGGAGGCTGGCCACGTCGCTGCCGGCCTGGGGCTCGGTGATGCCCAGCGAGCCGTAGGTCGAACCGCCGACCAGGCCGGGGACGTACCGCTCGGCGAGCTGGTCGCTGCCAGCGATCAGGATCGGGTACGCCGCGTGCATCTGGGTCATGAAGACCAGTGAGGTGGCCGCGCACCCGGCGGTGATCTCCTCCATGGCGACGGCGTACGCGACGTTGGTGTCGTCGGTGCCGCCGAGCCGCTCGGGGAAGACGAGCCCCATGAGGCCCGCGGAGGCGAGCGCCTGGACACTGTCGTGCGCGAAGTCCTCCGCCTCGTCGAGCCCAGCGGCGCGGGGCGCGACCTCGCGGGAGACCACATTGCGGGCGACCGCCCGGACCTCGAGCTCGCGCTCGGTCAGCGCCGCATCGGCAGCAGGCTCGTCGAGCGCGTCGTGGAGGGCGACGTACGCCTTGGGGCTCGCGTCGAGATCGAGCGGCTCGATGCTCACTGGGGGACCCTTTCTCTTGAGGGCCTGTCAGGGATGGCCGTGAGCATGCGGCAACGAGACCTCGACACCGACGAGTCAAACACGACCACGGTGGAGGAGGAATCATGTTTGTGGGTTGGGACGCCTTCCACGCTGCCCGACCGCGCTGGGGTGCCTCGAAGTCGAAGTCCGACCCCGGGGACAGCTACAAGCTGGCCGACTACCTGCGCACCGACGGACACCGACTCGCCCGGCTCCAGCCGCTGGATGAAGCGACCCGGAACCTGCAGCTGCTCACCCGCAGCCGCGGACAGCGACACCCCACCGCCGCTCGAATCCTGGCCCGTTCCTGGCTGCGTGTGGTCTGGGCCTGCTGGCACACCAACACCGCCTACCAGCCCAAGCTCCACACCAGCACAACCCGGATCCCCACAGCGGCCTGACCGCGTCAACGACGAGGAGGAGTCAAGGTGGAGCGCCCGCAGCACAGCGAGGACGAACGACCTTGACACCGACGACCGTTGACGCACACTCGAACCGCTGAGGATCGAGGGTTGACTCAGGAAACTCATGCTGGCTCCTGCCGGACGGGGTCGGCGAAGGCGGCTGGCCGCCGGGCCAGGAACGCGCCCACGCCCTCGTTGGACTCGGCGCCGCTGACGGCCAGTGCGGCGAGCCCGGTCTCGACGCGCAGGCCGGCGTCGAGCGGAGCGTCACGGCCGGCCTCGAGTGCGGCGAGGATCGAGCGCACCGCCGTCGGGCCCTGCGCTGCGATCGTCTCCGCGATGCCGGTCGCGGTGCCGAGCAGGTCCTCGGGCGCGACGGGCGGGACGGGGGTCAGCCCGAGCTGGTGGGCTCGCTCGGCGTCCAGCCGTGAGCCGGTGAGCATCAGGTGGGCGGCCGCAGGGGCGCCGATGAGACGCGGCAGTCGCTGCGTGCCGCCGTACCCGGGGATGAGGCCGAGTCCCGCCTCCGGCAGCCCGAGCGACGCTCGCGTGGACAACACCGGGAACGTGGAGGCCAACACGAGCTCGAAGCCACCGCCGAGAGCCACGCCGTTGACGGCTGCGATGACCGGGACCGCGGCCCGTTCGATGTCGCGCATGGCGCGCTGCCCGGCCTCCATGGTGCGGCGGGCCTCGTCGGGTCCCATGCCCGCGAGCTCCTTGAGATCAGCACCGGCGCTGAAGGCCTTGTCTCCCGATCCGGTGACCACGACGGCGCGGGTCGACGGCTCGTCCTCCGCGTCGAGCACGGCAGCTCGCAGCCGCCCGAGCACCTCGGCGTTCAGCGCGTTGAAGACCTCAGGTCGGTCGATCGTGACGACCACGACCGCACCGCGGCGTTCGGTGCGGACAGGGCCGGTCACGAGGCGAGCACCCCCTTGGGCAGCCCGACGGCACCGGCGGCGGCGAGCTCGTCCACCTGCTGATCGCTGTAGCCCAGGTCGACCAGGATCGTGCGGGTGTCCGCGCCGAGCCCGGGGAAGCGCTCATTGCGGGGGGTGTCCTGGGAGGCCAGCCGGAAGGGGCTGCGGACGCTCACGAGCTCCTGCTGGAAGCCGGGGACGGGAAGCAGGGAGCCGCGCGCGATGACCTGCGAATCCTTGACCACCTCGGCGAGTGTCTGGACCAGCGAGACCGGGATCTCGGCCGTCCCGAGGATGCGAAGCCAGTCGGAGGCCGATCGTGTGGCCAGCCGCTCCCCGACCTCGGCGGTGATCCGGGTCCGCTGGTCGCGGCGTCCGGCGTTGTCGGCCAGGGCCGGATCCGCCGCGAGGTCGGGGAGCCCGACCGCGCCGCAGAAGCGCTTCCACATCGCGTCGTTTCCGATCGCGACCACGATGGTGCGGTCGGCGGCCTCGAAGGACTGGTAGACGGCGAGCACCGAGTCGGTGCCGCCGCTCGGTGCCGGCTCCGGCTCGCCGGCGCTGTACGCCGCGATCCGGGGCGCCATGAGCGCCAGGTCGGTGTCGAGGAGGGAGACGTCGATGGTCTCCCCCTCGCCCGTCCGAGCCTGGCGGACCAGCGCGGCGTTGATGGCGACCGCGGCCGCCATGCCGGTGACCACGTCGGACAGGGCCGTGGAGACCCGCTGGGGGGTGCCACCCTTCGCGCCGGTCACCGACATCAGCCCGGAGCGCGCCTGGGCGACCAGGTCGTAGCCGGGGAGGTCACTGTCGGGGCCGTCGAGACCGAAGCCCGACATCGCGCAGTAGACCAGGCGTGGGTTGCGGGCCCGCAGGGTGTCTCCGTCGATGCCGAGACGGGTCAGCTTCCCGGGGTTCATGTTCTGGAGGAAGACGTCTGCGGTGTCGAGCAGGCGCAGCAGCACCTCCCGGCCTTCCGGCGCGCGGAGGTTGACGACCAGCGAGCCCTTGTTGCGGTTCGCGGACGCGAACCACGCAGAGGCCCCCTCGACGAACGGCGGACCCCACCCGCGGGCGTCGTCGCCGCGACCGGGCCGCTCGACCTTGATCACCGTGGCTCCGAGGTCGGCGAGGTACATCGCCGCGGTCGGCCCGGCGTACGACGTGGTCATGTCGACCACGCGGACCCCGACCAGGGGGCCACTCGCAGAGTCAGCCATCGTCACCGCTAGCTCGGCCAGATGTCGGAGGCCGACGGCTCACCGGCGACGAACTCGGCGACGCGACTCAGGAACATGCGCCGGAGCTGGAGGATGGCTCGATCCGACCTGCCCAGGTTCTGCAGGTTCGCATCGGCGATATGGCGCATCGCCTGCTGCGTCAGCGCGTCCTCGATGCCCTGCAGCTTGGGGTGGTCGACGAAGTCGATCAGCCTCTTCTCACCGCGAATGATCTGCTGGGCGCAGTCCTCGGTGAGCGGATACTTCGCGGCGACCTCCTCGAGCTCCTTCTGGGTCTGTCGCCACTCACGAGCACCCTCCTCGTCGGTGTGGATCGACATGATCCCGAAGCCCTTGTGGCTCTCGTCGTCGATGGGAACGCGCCAGTAGAGGTTCTCGAGCGTTCCGATGCGCATAGGGATGATCAGGTGCATCACGTTGGGGAACAGGACCGTGACCCGGGCGTGGAGTCCTTCGTCGTCGACCTCCTCGACCCTGACGCCGTACTCCAGGCGCTCGACGGTGAAGTCACGCACGACGGCGGCATCGCCGGAGAATCCGGTGCGAGTCAGCTCCGGGTTGGCCGACAGCGCGTGCGTGTAGGGCACATGCGCCAGGTCCATCGAGTTCTCGTGGTTGAGATACCAGTTGCAGTACCGGCGGTAGACCTCGGCTTCGAGGACGGGGGCGGATGCAAGCCCGTACCCATGAGCTCGTGAGTACGCCGCGATGTCGGGGAACTCCGGCTCCGGCCCCTCGCCGAGGTAGACGAAGATCAGCCCGAACTCCTCGCGGACCGGACGCGTCCCGATGGTGACGCGCTCGAGGAGGGCCGGGGTCTGCAACGGGGCTTCGACACAGCGCCCGTCAGCGCCGAACTTCCAGCCGTGGAACTGGCAGCGGATCGCATCGCCCTCGACATTGCCGATCGACAGCTTGGTCAGCCGGTGCGGACACAAGGCGTCCATCACCACCGGCCGTCCGCTCTCACCCCGGAAGAGCGTGAGTTCCTCGCTCATGATCGTGACCGGCTGGGCCTGCCCGGCCTCCAGGTCGACAGAGCGAGCGATGGGCTGCCAGAAGCTGCGCAGGTACCGACCAGCGGGGGTTCCCGGTCCGGTCTCGAAGGGGGTGAGCGTCCTGGCCCGATCGGCCAGAGGCTCCGGCGGCAGTACTGTGGTCACGACCAGCTCCTTTCGTACAGGGCCTTGTTGATGAACATGCCGCGGTCGACGAAGTCGGGACGCGGCACTCCGAACACGTCGATTCGCTGGTTCAACCCGGCGCCGATGGGTCGACTCGTGTGGATGTTCCCGGCCGGGATGATGGTGATCGACGGACTCGTCACGTGTACGTGCTCGTCGGCGCGCCAGTCGGCCAGTCGCGCCGTCCATGGCCTCCGCACGTGGTGGACGTACTCACCGGCGAGCGTCACGCTGGCCTGCTCGTAGTCGGCATGGCTGTGCGGCGTCATCCGGTTCGTGTCGGCAGGTCCGACCTCGGGCTCGAACCAGTTCACCGTCAGGGAGTCGGTCCGGAAAGGTCGCCCGGGCACCTCCCCCACGGCCTCGAAGTCAGCCACGGAGTAGACCTGAAGACCGCGCGGCGCGCGCGAGGGCGTCAGCGCGGGGAGCTCCTCGACCGCAGGATCGCGTACGGCGTAGGCCTGGCTGTTCCGCGCCTGGGCCAGCACCTCAGTGGCGCGGGCCGTGAAGACACTCAGCACGAAGCCGGGAGCGCTTCCCACGACGCGAGACTCGCCTGCCGGAACGACGACCAGCGACTGACCCCCGACCTGCACGGGGCCCTCTCCCCCCGCGGACACCTCCACCGAGGCCTCGTCCAGGACGGCCAGCACGTGCTCGTCGGGGGTGTCGACGTGGCGCAGCTCGCTGCCCGCGTCCAGCCAGGTCAGGCCGATCACGAAGTTCTGGGCGCGGTAGAGCCAGGAGTGCTCACCCGTTCCGAGCCTCCATCCCGTCGACAGCTGCCCGGCGGCGTCGGCGACGACGTAGTCGGCGCTCAGTTCGAAGAACTGAGCGGGACGCGGCGGAACCGGCAGAAGTGCTTCGTCTCGGGTCAAGGAGCGTCCTTCACGGCTGACAGATGATATCTCGTAATACGAGATGCCATCTCGTTAACGACCTCGTCATGTTGACCGACAATAGACTGCATGTCAACCGGATGAGGCCCCTCAGAAGCACGGTGGCTCCCCCTACGCGCGGGGCGCGGAGGGGGAGCCACGGTCTACTGCTGCGCGGTCCTGACGGGGACGGAGGGCGAGGACCGGAGATGCCCGCCGAGCGGGCATCGCGTCATGCCTGCTTGCCTAGGGGGTCGGCGACGCGCCGTCCCGCTCCGCTGCCTGATGAGTGGTGATGTGCTTGCGGAGGTAGGTCAGGTGCTCGACGATCGCCTCCTCGCCCGCGGCGGGGTCCTGCTGCTCGATCGCACGCAGGATGCGCTGATGCTGCAGGACGGTTTCCCGGCCGACCTCGGGGGACAGCTCGAGGTAGTGCACCGGCTCGGTCGCATGATGAAGCGCCTCGACGAAGCTCGCCAGCACCCGGTTTCCGGAGGCGCGTGCGATCAAGGTGTGGAACGCGCGGTCCAGCTCGGGAATCTCCGGATCGTCCACGGAGGCGGTCTTCTGCCGTTCGACGATCTCCTGCAGACCCTTCAGCTCCTCCTCGCCGCGGTTGACAGCCGCCAGCTGGACGGACGGGACCTCCAGCAGCTGCCGGGCATCGGCGACCTCGTCGAACTCGACCGTGCCGAGGGCAAGCAGGTTCTCGACGGACTCACTCATCACCGCACCGAGCGAGCGGTAGTCGACCGACTGGACGAAGTTCCC
This sequence comes from Acrocarpospora pleiomorpha, assembly GCF_009687885.1. Classification (GTDB taxonomy): domain Bacteria; phylum Actinomycetota; class Actinomycetes; order Streptosporangiales; family Streptosporangiaceae; genus Acrocarpospora; species Acrocarpospora pleiomorpha. The sequence continues at coordinate 422,319 of NZ_BLAF01000004.1, read as the reverse complement.
GCCCCTTGCGCCCGGCACCTTCGTGATGAGGTGCTGCGAGGTCAGGGTCCGGAGAGCCTCTCGCAGGGTCGTCCGGCTGACGTTGAACTGTCGGGCGAGCTCTGCCTCCGGGGGGAGCATCTCGCCTGGCTGCAGCTCGTTGGAGAGGATCGCCTCACGGATCGTCTCCTCCACCTGCTGCCGGGGCCGGAGCACCTTGCGTCCAATGACCTTCGACGCTTCGCCGGACCTCTCCTGCTTCATATCCGTCCTATTCCGCGCCCGAGACATCCCCGGACAGTAGATCTCGGGACGCCCCGAGATCGGCCCCTGCGACGCTGCACCGGTGGACGCACCCTATCCCAGGACATGTCGAGCATTGACAACGTGTCGAATGTCGAATGTTGATACCGTCACCCGTCCCGATGCCCGGGAAACCCGCGCCGCACCGCGTTGCTCAAGGCCACCGCCGTCGCGCGGAGTGCCCCGACATGCCGCTCCGGCCGGAAGCGCCCCGTGGGGCCGGTGAGGCTGATCGCCGCCACCGCGCCGTCGGCGCCGACGAGCGGTGCGGCGACGCACGTGATGCCCAGAGCCGACTCCTCTCGTTCGAAGGCCACCCCGGTGCGCCGGATCGCAGCCACCGCCTTCGACAGGCTCCCCGGGGCGACGATGGTGTGCGGCGTTCTCCGCTCCAGCGGCTTGGACAACACCGACTGCCGCAGCGAGGGGTCGCCGAACGCGAGCAGCACCTTGCCGATGGCGGTGCAATGCAGCGGCATCCGCCCACCGACGCGCGAGGGGCTGCGCACCTGCCTGTGACCGTTGATCTTGGAGACGTAGACGACCTCGGCGCCGTCCAGCACTCCCAGGTGGACCGTCTCGTGAGTCCGCTCGTACAGGTCCTGCAGGAACGGGATGGCCAGCTCGAGCAGGCCGCGTTCGGCAGAGGCGCGCATTCCCAGCTCGAACAGGCCGCCGCTCACCCGATAGCCGGAGCCGTCCCTCGAGAGGAGCCGGAGCGCCACCAGCTCCTGGCACAGCCGGTAGACGGTCGCCTTGTGCAGCTCGGTGCGACGGACCAGCTCCGCCAGCGGCAGCGCCTGGTCGCCGATGGCGAAGGACCGCAGGATCAGCGTCGCCTTGCCGAGAACTGTCTTCGTGCCGACCGTCACATCTCGCATCGTAGCCGAACGTTTCGCTCACCGAGACGTAGGTCTGTTCAGCGGGCGACGCAGGGGGGACAGTTGCCGCCATGCAACTCCCGTCCGCGTCCGTCGCGAGAGACGAGATCCTCGCCGCCGTGCGCCGGCTCGAGACAGCTCGCGCGTCGGGGTTCGCCTGTCCCCCGGTGCGCGACCTCATCGGCGCCCACGACCTGCAAGCCGCCTACGCCGTCCAGCGCGAGCTCACCGAGAGACGCCTGGCCGGCGGCGCCCGCGCAATCGGGCACAAGATCGGGCTCACCTCGCCCGCGGTCCAGGCCCAGCTCGGGGTGGACCAGCCCGACTTCGGCGTCTTGTTCGACGACATGCAGTATGCGGAGGCCGACCTGGTGCCCATGACCGGGTTGCTGCAGCCCAGGATCGAGGCCGAGGTCGCCTTCGTCCTGGCCGAGGACCTCGACGAGGGTGACCTGGGTCTCGATCAGATCCGCGCCGCGGTCGACCACGTCGTGGCCGCGCTGGAGATCGTGGACAGCCGCGTACAGGACTGGGACATCAGCTTCGCGGACACCGTTGCCGACAACGCGTCCGCCGGGGCGTTCGTCCTCGGGCAGCAGCGGGTCACCCTCAGCGAGGTGAGCCTCCGCGAGGTGCAGATGACCATGCGCGTCACCGGACAGGACGAGTCGACCGGCGACGGTTCCGCGTGTCTGGGCGACCCCCTGCTGGCGGTGCAGTGGCTCGCGCGACAGGCTCGGGAGCTGGGGGACCCACTCCGAGCCGGCCACATCATCCTGTCCGGAGCCCTCGGGCCGATGAGGGCAGTGCGTCCGGGCGCCACGGCCGTCGCCGACATCACCGGGCTCGGCCGGGTGCACGCCCGGTTCGCCGGAGTGGACCAGGTGGCGGATCGAGCCGGCACAACCGCAGAGGAGCAGCACCGATGACGAAGACCAAGGTGGCGATCATCGGCTCCGGCAACATCGGAACCGACCTCATGATCAAGGTCCTGAAGACCAGCACGCACCTCGAGATGGGCGCCATGGTCGGGATCGACCCCCACTCGGACGGACTCGCCAAGGCGAGCCGCTTGGGTGTGGCGACGACCTCGGACGGGGTCGACGGCCTGGTGGCGATGCCCGGCTTCGACGACATCGGCATCGTCTTCGACGCCACGTCCGCCGGCGCCCACCGCGCCAACGCCGCCAAGCTCACTCCCCTCGGCAAGCGCCTCATCGACCTCACGCCGGCGGCCGTCGGGCCGTTCGTCGTCCCGGCTGTGAACCTGGACCAGCACCTGTCGGCAACGAATGTCAACATGGTGACGTGCGGCGGCCAGGCGACGATCCCGATCGTCGCAGCGGTGTCGCGGGTGGCACCGGTGGCCTACGCGGAGATCGTCGCCTCGATCGCGAGCAGGTCGGCGGGGCCCGGCACCCGAGCGAACATCGACGAGTTCACCGAGACGACCTCGGAGGCGATCGTCGAGGTGGGCGGCGCAGAACGCGGGAAGGCCATCATCATCCTGAACCCCGCGGAACCGCCGTTGATCATGCGCGACACCGTCTTCTGCCTGGTTCGTGCAGGCGACCCCGGAGTCCGTGAGCGGATCGAGCAGTCCATCGAGGAGATGACTGCGGACGTCGCCTCCTATGTGCCCGGGTACCGGCTGAAGCAGAAGGTTCAGATCACGCCGATTCCCCAGGACCAGCCCGTCTGGACCCTCCTGGCCTCGCCCGAGGACGAACGGCCCACGCACCAGGTGTCGACCTTCCTCGAGGTCGAAGGCGCCGCGCACTACCTGCCGGCCTACGCCGGCAACCTCGACATCATGACCTCCGCGGCGCTCCAGGTCGCCGAGCGGATGGCCGATGCTCACACCGACGCGAAGGCGACAGCATGACCCACCGTCTGTTCATCCAGGACGTCACGCTCCGCGACGGCATGCATGCGGTGCGACACCGGCTGGGCGCGGGCCAGCTCCAGGCGATCGTCCGCGCGCTCGACGAAGCCGGCGTCGACGCCATCGAGGTCAGTCACGGCGACGGGCTCGCGGGCGGCTCCGTCAACTACGGTCCCGGTTCCCATACGGACTGGGAGTGGATCGAGGCGGCAGCCGACGTCATCGAGAAGGCCCGCCTGACGACCCTCCTGCTGCCGGGGGTGGGCACCGTGGCCGACCTGCGCCGCGCCTACCAGCTGGGCGTGCGCTCGGTCCGCGTGGCCACTCACTGCACCGAAGCGGACATCTCCGCCCAGCACATCGCCGCAGCGCGCGAGATGGGGATGGACGTGTCCGGGTTCCTCATGCTCTCTCACATGGCCGAGCCCGACGCGCTGGCGGCACAGGCCAAGCTCATGGAGTCCTACGGCGCGCACTGCGTGTACGTCACCGACTCGGGTGGGCGCTTGACGATGAGCGACGTGACGGCGCGTGTGCGCGCCTACCGGGACGTGCTCGATCCGGTCACGGAGATCGGGATCCACGCACACGAGAACCTGTCCCTGTCGGTGGCGAACTCCGTCGTCGCGGTCCAGGCCGGCGCGCTCCGTGTCGACGCCTCACTGGCCGGGCAGGGCGCGGGCGCGGGCAACTGCCCCATCGAGGCCTTCGTCGCAGTGGCCGACCTGTCCGGCTTCGAGCACCGCTGCAACCTCTTCGCGCTTCAAGACGCCGCCGACGACCTGGTGCGACCGCTTCAGGATCGCCCTGTCCGTGTCGATCGAGAGACGCTCACCCTCGGGTACGCCGGCGTGTACTCGTCCTTTCTGCGTCATGCCGAGGCGGCCGGCGCACGGTACGGCGTCGACGTCCGAGAGGTCCTGATGGAGTGCGGACGACGCAAGCTGGTCGGCGGGCAGGAGGACATGATCGTCGACATCGCTCTGCAACTGACCGGATCGGAGGCCTCCTGACATGAGCAGCGACCCTGACAGCACGCCGGCTGGAGACGACAGAATGGAGCGAGGGCTGGCGGTCCGGCGGCGCATTCTGGGCGACACCTACGTCGACGCGGCGCTCGGTGCATCCGACTCCTTCTCGGCCCCCTTCCAGCGCTTCATCACCGAGAACGTCTGGGCCGGCGTATGGGACCGGGGCGTCCTCGACGAGCGGTCCCGCAGCCTGGTGACCATGTCGACCCTCGCGACGAACGGACACTGGCACGAGTTCGCGCTGCACGTGGGCGGGGCTCTGCGGAACGGGTTCCTCACCCCTGAGGAGCTCTTCGAGATGTGCGCGCAGCTCGCCGCGTACGCCGGCTATCCCGTCGCTCTCCGTGCCACCAAAGAAGCCAGACCGATCGTCGCCGAGTTCCTGGAGAAGAAGAGCTCATGACCACGACCGCACCCGTCTCCCTCGCCGGAAAGGTCGCCGTGATCACCGGCGGCAGCAAGGGGATCGGGCGATCCATCGCCCGGCGCCTGGGTCAGGCCGGGGCCAAGGTCGTCATCGGAGCCCGCGGAGAGGCCGACCTCGAGGCCGCGCTGGCAGCGCTGACCCAGGACGGCGTCGACGCGCGCGCCGTCGCGGTCGACCTGAGGTCGGCGGACGGTCCGCGCCAGCTGGTCGAGGAGTGCATCTCCTTCGGCGGACGCTTGGACATCGTGGTGAACAACGCCGGCTCGGCGCCCTCCAGCGAGTTCCTGAACCTCACCGACGAGGACTTCCTGGCGAGCTGGGAGCTGAAGCTGCTCGGTGCCATCCGCATGATCCGACTCGCCATCCCGCACATGCAGGCAGTGGGTGGCGGGCAGATCATCAACATCGCCGGGACGGGCGGCCGCGAGCCGGGAGCGAACCAGCTGGTCGTCGGCACCACCAATGCGGCGCTCCGTGTCGTCTCGAAGGGCATCTCGAAGGGCTTCGGCGCAGACGGGATCCGATCGAATGTGATCAGCCCCGGCCGGGTCGACACAGACCGGTACGCCACGTACAAGGCCAGGAAGGCCGCCGAGACCGGCCTGAGCGAAGACGAGATCGCAGCCTCGGATCTGGCTCAGACCCCGACCCGGCGCATCACGAGTCCTGACGAGATCGCCGAGCTCGCGCTGCTGATGGCTGCTGGTCTGGTGCCCAACCTGACCGGCTCGGACGTGGTTGTGGACGGGAGCGCCTCGAACAGCATGTGACGGGGCTGTCGACTCACAGCTCGATCTGCTCGAGCACGTCGAGCGTGGTGACTGTGGTGCCTTCAGGGGCGAAGTTGGCGAGCAGCATGCGATGCAGTGCCCGGTGCACCGGAGCGAGACCGGCGTCATGGATCGGGATCACAGTGCGCGCCGCCATGCGACGCACGTAGTCGATGCCCTCCGACAACTTCATCCACGGCGCCCCCAGCGGCGCCAGCAGCACGTCGGCGTCCACGGGCACCGCGCTGAGCGAGTCGCCCGGCGCGAAGACGCGCCCGCCGAACACGAAGCCGTAGTTGATCGGCAGAGGCACTCCCGGATAGAGCTGCTCATGGGTGGTGAGCACCGCCGTGACGTCGACGCTCCCGATCGAGAAGCCACCTGCCTCCACGGCGTGGAACTCGACCTCGGCCTCGCGGACCAGCTCGGCGACGTCAGGAGCGCCGAAGAGCGGGACGATGCCCGACGTCGCCGTGACCTGGGCGAGGTGATCGAGATCGAGATGATCCGGATGGGCATGGGTGACCACGACCGCGTCCACCGCCGCGATGTCGCTCAGGGAGGGACCGTAGGCACCGGGATCGACGAGGACCCGAGTGCCGGTGGCGAACTCCAGGAGGACGCACGAGTGGCCGAGATGGGTGAGGGTCAACGCCGAGGTCATCGGGTCTCCTGTGGTTGCACCGGGAAGGACGCCGTACGGGCCGAGGCGCCGCTGCGCGCTTGCCGGACGAGATAGTCGTAGCCGGCCTGGTACTGCTCGGGGTTCCACACGGTGTGGCGCTTGCTCTCGAGCTCCGCCTCGTCCGACCACCGCCTGGGGCCACCGGCGGCCAAGGCGCTCAGCTGAACGCGGCAGGCCGTCTCCAGGAGGGCTGCGCGCATGACTGCGATGGCGATCGTGGGCCCGGCCACGACGAACCCGTGTCCGGGGATGAGCACTCCCGCGGCGTCACCCAGTGCCCGAGCCAGCCCGTCGCCGAGGTCGTCGGTCCGGATCAGGTCGCCCGAGTCGGTGTAGCGAGGGATGTCGGTCTGCTCGAGGAACGGAGCGGCGGCGTGGTTCAGCGCCCTCAAGGGAACATCCAGCGACGCGAAGGTGGCTGCGGCCTCGCCATGGGAATGAACGACCGCGCCGATGTCGAGCCGCGCCGCCATCGTTCGCGTGTGGATCGGATACTCGATGTGCCGACGCCCGGTGCCGGCAAGCACCTCGCCGCCGGGCGACACGAGAACCACCCGCTCGGGCGTGACCTCCTCGAACCCCCAGCCGGCAGCCTTCATCCACACTCCACGACCGTCCGGATCGCGAGAGCTGACGTGGCCCCACACCATGTCGCCGAGCCCCGCTACCGCCAACGCTCCATGGGCTTCCGCCAGGCCTGTCCCGATGTCTTCGATGTCGCTCATGTCAGATGTCCAGGACCAATCGCCGTGTGAGTGCCCTGCTGACACAGGGGAACATGGTGTCTCCGGCGGCTCGCTCGGCCTCGGTCAGGATCTCGTCGCGGTGGTCGGGCGTCCCTTCGAGGACCCGCGCCTCGCAGCTTCCGCAGTAGCCCTCCGTACACGAGAACGGCACCGCCGGCACCACGTCCCGGATCGCGTCGAGCAAGGACCGCTCCGGCCCCGCCTCGAGGGTCACCCCGGTACGGGCGAGCACCACCTCCACGGTCTGGTCGTCTCCGAGATCGGCGGCGGCCGGCCTGGTGGCCGAGGCGGCGAACCGCTCGAAGTGGAACGCCGCGGCCGGCGCGAGCCGGGCCCGCGCGTCCTGAACGGCGTCGAGCAGCGGCCCAGGTCCGCAACAGTAGATGGCCGTGTCGGCGTCGGCCGCAGCGACGATGGCGTCGATGGGCAGTAACCCCTCGGCGTCTTGGGGAACGACGTGGACCCGGTCGCTGGAGATGCTGCGGAGCTCCTCGACGAAGGCCATGCTGCGCGCGGTCCGACCGCCGTAGTGAAGCTCCCAGTCCGCACCCTCCGGCAACGCCTGGATCATGGCGAAGATCGGGGTGATCCCGATGCCGCCCGCAATGAACAGATACCGCCGCGAGGGCGCCAGCGCGAAGTGGTTCCTCGGCCCGTCGACGGGAAGGATCTTGCCGACCAGGCCGGTGTCATGGATCTCCACGGAGCCGCCACGCCCCTCGGTCTCCTTCAGGACCGCGACTTGGTACCGATGACGGTCCGACGCAGAGCCGCACAGCGAGTACTGGCGGCGCAGCCCACTGGGAAGGAGGATCTCCAGGTGGGCGCCGGGCTCCCATGCGGGCAGCTGCTCGCCATCGGGGTCGACGAAGGTGATCGTGACGACCCCTTCCGCGGCCAGTCGGACGTCGGTCACGACCAGAAGCAGCGACGTACCCAACGGCGACGCCTCCGACGCCGCAGAAGCCTCGCGCGTGTCGATCGCTGAAGTCATGAATGATCTGCTTTCTGAGATTGCATGAGTGGTCCGTCCGGTCTCACCAGTCGCTGTCCCCCACCGGTGTGCCGGCCACGAAGTCGCCGAGCCTGCTGACGAACATGCGGCGGAGCTGAAGGACCGCCTTGTCGGACTGCGCCAGGTTCTCCTTGCCGGGCTCGTCGATCCACTGCATGCCCATCTGGGCCACGTGATCCTCGATGTTGACCAGGTCGGGGTGGTCGGCGAAGTCGAACAGGGTCTTCTCACCTCGCAAAATCGCGGTGGCGCACTCGTCGGTGGAGGGGTACTTGGCGATCAGATCCGCCTTGCGGGCCTGGTACGCCTCGAACCTCTCCTTGCCGGCCTCGTCGGTGTGCATCGCCGTGATCTGGATGCTGTAGTGCGACTCGTCGTCGACCGGCACGCGCCACGCCACCTGCTCCAGCCAGCCGTCGCGCTGCGGGACGAGGAGATGCATGGCGTTGGGGAGCATGACCGTGGAGATCACGGGATCCGACTCGTGCTCGACCTCCACGGCGCGGATCCCGAAGTCCATCCGCTCGACGGTGACGTCGCGGACGCGGATCACCCCCGGGTCGAAGCCGACCTCGGTGATGCTCGGGTCGGAGGAGAGCTTGTGGGTGTAGGCCACGTGAGCCAGGTCGAGCGCGTTCTCGACGTTGATGTAGTAGTTGCAGCCCCGCTTGTAGGTGCCGGTGTCCCGCACCAGGGCCGAGGTCATGTCACGGCCGTGCTTCTTGGAGAAGCCGGCGATGTCGTGGAACCTCGGCGGCTCGCCCTCCCCGAAGTAGGCGAAGATCACGCCGTACGTCTCGTGCGTCGGGTACACCCTGACTCGTTGCCGCTTCAGCAGCGTCGGGCCCTGACCCGGAGCCTCCTCGCAACGACCGTCCTCGCCGAACCTCCAGCCGTGGAACATGCAGCGCAGCGAGTCGCCCTCGACGTTGCCCAGGGAGAGCATCGTCCGGCGGTGCGGACATCCGGGCTGCGTGACGTGCGCCTTGCCGCCCGTGCCGCGATAGAGGGTGAACCGCTCACCCATCACCTTGATCGGGGTCGCGGTGCCTGCGGGCAGGTCCGTGGAGAGGCGGATGGGCTGCCAGAAGCTGCGCAGGTACCTTCCTGCTGGAGTGCCCGGTCCTGTCTCGAACGGGCTGAGAGCGGCGTTGGCCGGAGCCGGAGGTGCGGTGATGGTCACGACGATCCCTTTCGGTGCTCAGCGAGCTGAGTGGTGGAGCGCGTAGTGCTGGGCCAGGAGGTCCTTGCCGTAGTCATTGCCGTTGGGCTCGCGCACGATGGTGTGGATGTGGAAGCGTTCCGGCTCCTCGTTGTCGAGGAAGATGCCGGGGTGGTTGTCGTACTCCACCCACAGCACCGGCGAGTGGACGCGGTAGTAGAAGGCGGCGACGTCGTCGTGCCCGCCGCGCCAGCAGAACCGGGTCTCGTCGAGGTGGTCCTCCACCTGACGTCGCTTGGCCTTCGCGTGCACGCCCGGCAGCCGGCTGAGGTAGACGTCGACCAGGTCCAGCAGCAGGCCCTGCTGGTCCGCGCTCAGCTCGGAGCCCTTGATGCCCTCGTACGGCTGCACCTGGTTGTCGCGTCCGGCGCCACCGACATGGCGACCGTTGAAGGGGCCGGCCAGCTCCGCGGGCAGATCCTCGGCGAGCACGGTCCGGCTGAGGAGGAACGCGTCCTCCTGCGACTCCGTCAGACTGCGGCGGAACGCCAGCCCCTTGTCGGTCTCGAGGTCTAGAGCTCGGGTTCCGGCGTAGGCGCCGTCGAGGGAGAAGTTCGGCTCGGCACCGAGGAAGACGGGCGCGAGCACGAGCTGGGAGCCGACGAAGACGCAGTTGATGTCGACGTGGTGGCCCATGATCTGCCAGCCCCACGGCTCCGTCGTGCTCGGTTCGCCGAAGACGAGGAAGTTGTAGGCGAACTCGGTGAGGGTGTCGGTGTAGAGGCCGATGAGCTCGCCGAGGGCGGCGTTGAGCCTCATGCAGTTGCGGGCCGACTCATAGCCTTCCTCGCTCAGGCTCTCGCGCATGAGATCGAGGACGAGGTCGCGCTTGGCCTGCGAGATGCGCTCGAGGCGCACGCCCTTCGCGGGCCACATCACGAAGGCGTTGGTCCACGTCCGCCACTCATCGGAGTCGAGCGGCATCTGAGTGCACATCCGCTCGCTGTCAGTGAGGGATGCGAGGAAGGCCTGGGCGGCGTCGACCGCAGCCTTGTGGTTGGCGCCGGTGTCGGCGAGCTGGTAGAGCCCGCGCATCGGGGTGCCGTCGGTGGTCAGTCCGACGTAGGGCTGTGTGACGTTGCGCAGCGCGGCGGACAGCTCGTAGGCGGGGACGGCGGGAAGCAGCGGCTCGCCGTACAGCACGCCGTCGAGGACGGGAAGGTCGGCCGGCCGGGCCCCCACTCCTCGCAGGGCGCTGAAAGTCTTGTTCGCCATCCTCACTCCTTCGTGGTGGGCTCGTAGTCGGATTGGTTGAGCACCCAGCCCTGCTCGATGAAGTCGGCGCGCGGCGGGGCGAAGACGTCGATGAGCTGGTGCGCGCCTCGGTTGACCCAGCGCGTCGTGTGGATGTCGCCCGGCGGGATGACGGTCACCGACGGGCTCGTGAGCTGCACATGCTCGTCGGGACGCCAGTCGCGCATCCGCTTGGTCCACGGCTGCCGGACGTGGTGGACGAAGTCCCCCTCGACCGTGACCGAGGCCTGCTCGAAGTCGTCGTGCACATGCGGGGAGAGCTCGTCGGTGTCACGTGGGCCGTTCACGGGAACGAACCAGTTGACCATGAGAGATCCGCTGCGGTAGATGCGGCCCAGTCGTCCGGGCACCTGGGCGACGTCAGACAGCGGGATGACGCGAAGGCCTCCCGCGCCCTCGGTCTCCGGCAGTGGGAGGAGCGATGCGACGGCCGGGTTGGGCACTGCGTACGTCGCCGCGTTGGCGGCCTTCGCCGCCACCGAGCCGCGTGTCGAGAAGACCCGGAGGAGGTCACCCGGCCTGCGCATCGTCACCTGTGCCGGGCCTGCGGGGACCACGACGATCGACGGACCCGCCGCCGAGACATGGCTGCCGGGGACCGCGACCTCGACCTCGGTGCCCTCGAGCACCAGAACCAGGTGCTCGTCGGGGGCAGGCTCCTCGCTCAGCACCTCGCCGTTGCCGGCCTTGCTGATGACGGTCACGAAGTTCTGACCGCGGACGTACCACGAGTGCTGACCCTTGATCCGGTCAGGCGGGGCGTACTCCCCCGAGCCGAGCTCGAAGAACGTCGGCGACCACGGGGCCGCTGTGTCACTCATCTGCTCGCTCCAGGGGCACTGCCAGCCGGGTCGTCGGATCGATGAAGAGGTTCTGGATCCACCGGGACCTGATCAGCCAGCGACCGCTGCGCAGCACGAACTCGTCGTGCACATCGCCGACCAGGGCCGGGGGCGTCATCGGCCGCGGAGCCTCCCCGTCTGCTCCGAAGAGAAGCAGCACGGAGGTGGCGCGCACGCGGTGCGGTTCGACCTCGTGCAGGTGGAGGTTGGCCACGATGTGGCGCGACACTCGGGGTCCGCGGGCCCTCCGGCCGGCGTACACCTCCTCGATCTCCGAGGTGCCGCGGAACACCGCGTCGGTGAAGCGGAGCTCCGCATCCGGCGTGAAGTACGTCGCCGCGGCCGCGCCCTCGTGGTGGTCGATCTCGAACCAGAGCGCGGTGACGACCGACATCAGCTCCGAGCTCAGCGCCGACCGGTCCTGCGGCTCGCCGGAGAAGGACTCGCGGGCCAGGTGCGTCGTCACGCCGCGCCCCGCTCCATCAGCGCACCGGTCGCTGCGGCGAGCAGGGAGGTGTCAGCGCCGACCATCGCGAAGGAGTAGCCCCTCACGGCGAGGTCTTCGGCAGCGGCCACGTCCGCGGCGACGCCGCCGAGGGCGATCCGTCCCGTGACCGCCTTCTCCACTCGGGTCGCCAGGTCGCCGAAGGCGGCGGAGTCAGCCGCCAGGCCACTGGAGAGGGCGAGATCGAAGGGCCCGATGAACACGCCGTCCAGACCGGCCGTCTCGACGATGTCCTCGATGGACTCGACGGCCGGGATCTTCACCCAGACGCCGCGGGCTGCCGGCGGCAACGACCAGCCCATCAGCCCTGCACCTCCGCGGCCGTGCGGCTCGTGCTCAGAGTCACCGTGCCGAGTCCTGCGACCACGACCGCGACCACCGCATCCGCCGGAAGCTGGACCGCGGCCGTCGCGGAGCCGGCCAGGATGATGCCCCCTGGGACGATCGGGTGGCCGTGGGTGCCGGCGAGGCGCTGGGCGGCCGCCAGTGCCTCGAGCGGGTCGCCCAGGATGGCCTTGGTGGAGCCGGCGGCCGCGAGGGCTCCGTCGATGCGCAGCTCGACCGCCAGGTCGCCGAGCCCGCCGTCTCGGAGCTCGTCGGTGAGCGGGAGCCACTCCCCGACCGCGAAATAGCTGGCCGAGGTGTTGTCGGCCACCACGTCTGAGAGGCTGAAGGAGAAGTTGCGGTAGCGGCTGTCGATGACCTCGACGGCGGCAGCCACGTGGGTGACGTGTGCCAGCAGATCCTCCGCAAGCGTGCTGATCGAGACGTCCTCCGCCAGGCGGAACGCGATCTCGGGCTCGACGCGCGGGTGGATCATCGCGCCGTGATCGAGATCTCCGCCGGCCGGCACCTGCATCTCGTCGGTGAGCACACCGAGGATGACGTCGGCCACGCCCATCTGCCTGGCCTTCTCCCTGCTGGTGAATCCCAGCTTCACGCCCACGACCTGCTCGCCACGCCCGCGCCTCGCCTCGACTCCGCGCAGCAGCACCCGGTAGGCGTCCGCGAGCGACAGGTCGACGCGGCCGGCGTACTGGTCGATCTCGCGGGCCCTCAGCCGCGCCGCGTCGAGCTCCTCGGCGATCTGGTCCAGGCTCGGCTCAGTCATGGCTGCCCGCCGTGGTGGGGAGCGGCCTCGGCCAGCGTCACGTCGCCGTTGGCCCAGTGCGTCGTCGGCACCTCGGTCACGATCACGCGGACGGTACGCGCCGGGGTGTCCAGCGACGTGACCACTGCCTCCGTCACCGCGCTGATCAGCCGCCGGATGCTCTCCGGATCACGACCGCTACGGACTTGGATCGCCACGTGAGGCAAAGCAGCCACCTTCCGATATCTCGTATTACGAGATCTAGTTTCGTATTGCGCACAATGTAACGTGCGTCACGTTGCGCCGCAAGGGCGTTCGGCAATCAGGAGGCGCGTCTCGATGGCAGAGGGCGACGAGGGGCTCCGTAACCGGTCAGCGGGATCACGCATCGCCGTCATCGAGAAGGCGGTCAGGGCACTGGACGCGCTGCTGCCTGTCGAAGGCGGGCTCACGCCCACGGAGGTGGCCGAGGCGATCGGCACCAACCGGAGCACCGCCTTCCGGCTCCTCACCTCACTGGAACAGACGGGGCTCGCCGCACGAGACATGTCCGGCGGGTACCACCTCGGCATGAAGCTGCTGCAGCACGGCGCGGCGATGCGCAACGGCATGAGCATCATCAGGATCGCCGAGCCGACGCTCATGGACCTGAGAGACAAGACTCGCCAAAGCGTCCTCTTCGCGATCCGCGAGGGCTGGGGCACGCGATGCCTCTACCGCTTGGCCGGACCCGAGACGGATCGCCTGGCGGGCAACGACCGAGGCTCGTCATCCGTCGAGCGGCGTGAGGTCCTGCTCGATACCGGCCGCCGCCTTCTGGAGCGCCGCCACCACGCCGGGCAGGTGGTTCCGGTCGTACCGGACAGACGGCATCGAGAGGGAGACCCCGGCCACGACGCGTCGGCCGGCACCGCGAACGGGCACGCCGATGGCCACGACTCCGCGTTCGGAACGACCGTTGTTCACGGCGAAGCCGGCCTTGCGGATCCGGGTCAGCTCCACTCGGAGCCTGCGAAGGTCGGGACGGGTCTGCGGCTCGTAGGCGTAGGTGGCCGCGGCGTAGACCTCCGTCAGCTCGTCGGCACTCAGGTCGGCCAGGAGCAGAAGGCCCGCGGTGGTGCGGTGGGCGGGGAAGACCATCCCCTCGCGGTTGCCCACGCGAAGTGCTTGGCTGCACTCCACCGAGGCGACGAAGCGAGCCGTGGTACCGGCTCGGACGGTCAGGTTGGCCGACTCGCCGATGGCGTCGACCAGGCGCTGGAGATGCGGAAGCGCCGCCGTACGCAGCCGTGAGATCTCGGAGCCGGAGTGCGCGGCGAGCTGGAGGACCGGTCCCGCGCGGTAGCTGCGGTCTTCACCCTGGGCGGCGAAGTCGCGGTAGACGAGCATCTGCAGCAGACGGTGGGCCGTCGATCGCGCGACGCCCAGGCGCTCGGCGGCGTCGGCGACGGTCAGCGAGCCCTCGAGCTGCAGCATCGACGCGATCCGCAGAGCGTGGTCGACGGAGGTGATGGCGTAGACCGGCGGCGTCTTGAGTGGCTTCTCCATGTCTCCCCGTTCCGTAGAGCAGAATTGCGCGTTCTAGAAGCGTGGGCGGGCTCACTATAGCCGCATGGCTGCGACGCAGAACCGAGCGACTCCCGTCAAGCTGACCGCCGTTGCTGCCCCCGATCAGCCCGAGGTCACCCCTGCGCTGGAGGAGCTCTACCGCGGCTTCGAGCAGGAGCTGCTCGTTCCCCTGTGGACCGAGATCGGCGACCTCATGCCCGCCCATCCGCGCAGCCGCGCGGTGCCGCACCTGTGGCGGTGGGAGAGCCTGCGCAGGCTCGCCGACCAGGCCGGGCACATCGTCCCGGTCGGACGCGGCGGAGAGCGCCGCGCGATCGCGCTCGCGAACCCCTCCCTGGGCGGTCGCCCCTTCGCCACCCCGACCCTGTGGGCGGCCATCCAGTACCTCATGCCCGGCGAGGACGCCCCCGAGCACCGCCACACCCAGCACGCCTTCCGCTTCGTCGTCGAAGGCTCGGGCGTATGGACGGTCGTCGGTGGCGACGCGGTCCCGATGAACCGCGGTGACTTCCTGCCCCAGGCTGGCTGGAACTGGCACGCCCACCACAACGCGACCTCGGAGCCGATGGCCTGGGTCGACGGCCTCGACATCCCGTTCCAGTACGTCACCGAGGCCCAGTTCTTCGAGTTCGGCCGCGACGAGATCGGTGCGGCCGAGCGGATCACACCGGAGCGCTCCCGGTCCGAGCAGCTGTGGGCCCACCCCGGCCTGCGTCCGCTCTCGGCCGGATCGACCGGCGAGCCGACGCCGGGCAGCCCGCTGCTGGCCTACAAGTGGGCCCACACCAACGCCGCGCTGAACGACCAGCTCCAGCTGGAGAGGGCGGGCTTCGGCGGCACCGTCGAACCTGGCCACGCCGCGGTTCGCTACACCAACCCACACAACGGCGCCGACGTGCTGCCGACGATCCGCGCGGAGTTCCACCGCCTCGCCCGTGGCGCCGAGACCGCGCCGGAGCGGGAAACCGGGTCCTCGGTGTTCCAGGTCTTCGACGGCTCGGGCGTCGTGACTGTCGGCGACCAGTCCTGGACGGTCACCCGCGGCGACCTGTTCGTGGTGCCGTCGTGGACGCCGTTCAGCTTCAGGTCCGAGGCCGGCGCATCCGACTCCGACGAGGGGGCGCTCGACCTGTTCCGCTTCTCCGACGCGCCCGTCTTCGAGGTACTCCGGCTCAACCGCACCCAGAAGGACGCCTGATGCCCAAGCTCGCCACCATCCGCACCGCAGGCGGCACCCGCGCGGTCCGCCTCGACGGCGACCGGCTCGTCGACCTCGGCTTCGCCGACGTGGGCGCATTCTTGGCCGCTGGCTCACCCGACGTGCCCAAGGACTCGGCGACCTACGCAGTCGAGGGCGCGGACTTCGCTCCCGTGGTGCCCAACCCGAGCAAGGTCGTCTGCGTGGGCTTGAACTACGGGAGCCACATCGAGGAGATGGGCCGCGACCTGCCGGAGTACCCGGTGCTGTTCGCGAAGTTCGCCGACACCCTTGCCGGCGCGAACGACGACATCGCGAAGCCGGCCGAGACCGACCAGCTCGACTGGGAGTGCGAGCTGACCATCGTCATCGGCCGGACCGTCCGGCGTGCCGACGAGGCCGAGGCGGCCGGCGCGATCGCCGGGTTCACCGCCGCGAACGACTACAGCGTGCGGGACTGGCAGTTCCGCACCCGGGAGTGGCTGCAGGGCAAGATCTGGGAGGCCACCACCCCTGTCGGCCCGTACGTCGTCACCCCCGACGACCTGCCCGGCGGCGTACGCCCGTCGCTCGACACCGAGCTCACCGTCGACGGCGTCGTCAAGCAGACCGCGAACACTGCCGATCTGCTCTTCGACCCGGTGCACCTGGTGCAGTACCTCTCCACCATCACCACCCTTCGCCCCGGCGACCTCATCCTGACCGGCACCAACGGCGGCGTGGGCCACGCGCGAAGTCCGCAGGAGTTCCTGGTCGGCGGTGAGACCGTGCAGATCACCGTCCAGGGCATCGGCACCATCACCAACCACATCGTCAAGCGCTGACGATGACGACATCGACGCGCACGTTCGCCGACGCTCGGCGTTGGATGGCCGAAGGGAGCGAGCTCTTCCTCGACGCGGTCACCGGCCTCGGGGAGAGCGGCTTCGGTGCCGACAGCGGTCTTCCGGGGTGGACCCGCAAGCACCTCGCCGCCCATGTCGCGGGGAACGCCGAAGCGTTGGGCCATCTCGTGCATTGGGCGGCCACTGGCGTCGAGACGCCGATGTACTCCTCGCCCGAGGAGCGCGCGCACAGCATCGAGAGAGGCGCCACCCTGCCGGCTGCGGCACTCGACTCGTGGCTGCGCCACTCCGCCGAGATCCTCGCCGAGGCGATGGACCGTCTCACCGCCGAGCAGTGGCGGCACCCGGTCGTCACCGCCCAGGGGCGGACGGTGCCGGCCACCGAGATTCCTTGGCTGCGAGCACGCGAGGTCAACGTGCACGCCGTCGACCTGGCCACCGGCATCACCTTCGCCGACCTGTCGAGCGACTTCTGCGAGGCGCTGGTCACCGACATCGTGGCTAAGCGTGGCATGACGACGTTGCCGCCCGAGGTCGTCGACGCGCCGCTCGCCGAGGTGACGGCCTGGCTGGCCGGCCGGCCGCACTCCCTCAGCGCCGCTCCGATGCTCGGGCCCTGGATCTGACGGGAGGAGGACATGAGCAGCACCCCCGACGTCGTCGTCGTCGGCGGCGGCATCGGCGGCCTCTCCGCCGCCTACGCCCTGAGCCGCGAGGGCCTGACGGTGCGCCTGCTCGAACGGGCACCGGAGTTCGGCGAGGTCGGTGCCGGTCTCCAGATCGCCCCGAACTGCACCCGCATCCTTCATGAGTACGGCCTCCTCGAGGAGGTCATCGACCTCGGAGTCGTCCCCGACGACATGATCATGTTCGACGGCCTCGACGGCAGCGAGCTGACCCGCCTGGACCTACGGGACCTGGAGAGGCGGTACGGTTTTCCGTACCTCGTCATCCACCGCTCCGACCTGCACGCCACCTTCCTGCGCGCGTGCCGGCGCGCCGGCGTCGAGCTGGTGAACAACGCGACCGCCACGTCCTACGAGCAAGGCGAGGGCGAGGCCACCGTGATCCTCGAGGACGGCTGCCGGCACACCGCGCCGCTGGTCATCGCCGCGGAAGGCATCGGCTCCCCCGCCCGCTTCCAGTACGTCGGCGACCACCCGGTGAGCTCCGGGTATGTCGCCTACCGCGGCGCGATCCCGATCGACGACGCCCGCGAGAACAACATCCACGAGAAGGCCGTCGTCGTCCACCTCGGCAACAACTGCCACTTCGTGCAGTACGCCCTGCGCGGCGGCGAGATGTTCAACCAGGTCGCCGTCTTCGAGTCACCCAAGGCGCTGGCCGGCGAGGAGGACTGGGGCACGCCGGACGAGCTCGACGCCGCCTTCGCCGATACCACCGGGGACGTCCAGAACGGCCTGAGGTTCATGTGGCGCGACCGCTGGTGGCGGATGTTCGACCGCGAACCGATACCGGACTGGATCTTCGGCCGGGTAGCCCTTCTCGGCGACGCGGCACACGCTCCCCTACAGTACATCGCCCAGGGCGCGATCATGGCCATCGAGGACGGCTGGGTGCTCGCCAAGCACGCTGCGGCACACCGGCTCGCCGACGGCTCGGTCGACTGGGAGTCGGCGCTCGCGGCGTACAACGCGGTGCGCACCCAGCACACCGCCCGCGTCCTGGCGACCTCGCGGGAGTGGGGCGTCCTGTGGCACCACGTCGGCGTCAAGCGCGAGCAGCGCAACGTGATCCTCAGAGCCCGCGACACCTACGACTACTCCTTCGTCGACTGGCTCTACGGGCCGACCACCCTCGCGCCCGAGGAGGAGGCGCCGATGTTCACCCCCATCCCGCTCGCGCCGCCCGACAGCTCGGCATGACCTTGCAGGGCGGTGTGATGTTGGTTACATTATCCGCAATCCGAAACCACATCTCGTATTACGAACGGATGTATGCGATGACCACGAGCTCCACTGCGTTCTCACACACGGTGTCCTCCGAAGGCCCCTCCCAAGGCAGGGTGTTCGCCGGATTCCACAACCTGGGGAGTGTCACGCCGACCAGCCCGGCCACGCCCCTCGTCGTCGCGATCCACGGCGGCGGCTATCACTCCACCTTCTTCGACCTGCCCGGCTACTCGCTCCTCGACCGGGCTGCGGCTTCGAACATCCCCGTCATCGCTGTCGACAGGCCGAACTACGGCAACAGCGACCAACTCGCGGTGGACGGCTCGATCTTCGATGCCAACGCACAGGCTCTCGACGACCTCATCGGCGAGCTGTGGGCGGCCCACGGCGAGGGAACCGCCGGCGTCTTCCTCATCGGCCACTCCATTGGCGCCGCGCTCTCCCTGCTCATCGCATCCAACGGGCCGACCTGGCCCTTGCTGGGTGTGGCGATGTCGGGCTGCTTGCTTCAGGAGCCGCCTGGGACTGCCGAGCGATGGGCGTCCCTTCCGATGAAGTGGCTTCCCTGCGACGGAGACATGCGCTTCCAGCTCATGTTCGGTCCCGCGGGCAGCTACGGCGACGACATGCCGGCCGCGGAGGCCGCATTCCACGGAGAGACGCCCGTCCTGGTGCAGGAGCTCATCGAGATCTCGGACGGGTGGGAGGAGCGCTTCCGCGCTGCGGCACCGTCGATCACCGTTCCCGTGCACGTGCGTCACGCACAGTACGACGCCTTGTGGATCTCCGATGAGGAGCAGGTGCAGCAGTTCGCCGACGCGCTGACGAACGCGCCCTTGGTGGACGCCGCCGTGTGGCCGGGGACCGGCCACGACATCGACTACCACACGAGCGGGGCCGCGTTCCAGGCCGAGCAGCTGGCCTTCGCCCTCCGCGCCGCCGGTCTGCCTGATGCACCGCTCAGCCAGGTCGGCGCCGTATCAGGCCCGCGTCCAGAACCAGGAGGCCAGCCAGTTGCTGGCGCGGCTTGATGCCTCGCGCCCTGGTGACCGGCCATCTGGAGGGGGATGCGACGCTGCCCACCTTGAGCACCTTGCACTTGGATGACACCGCTGCACTCTGGCTCCTGGCCCCTCCGCACAAAGCTATCGCCTGGGCCGCAACCTACGATCGCGCTTACCCTGAAGCGTTGGCCGACCTCGGCATCGCACCGGAGGTCTACGCCGACGCACACGCCTGGACCACGTGGCTGAACAGGCAGAAATAGGTCCGTCGGCACCGTGTGCCTACCACCATGCCGCCCACATGATCGGGACCCCTATCCGTTGTGGCTCGACGGTGATGGAATGATCACGGGCAAGAAGGCCAACCTGACAGACCGATACTGATCTCGCGACGTGTCCACCAAGAGGTAGTCCTGACGCAGATCCGGCTCAGTACTCGGTGCTGCCGATCGGAAAGTGATATGACCACGGAGCGCTTCGTCGGCCTTCTTAATGATCTCGCTGGGCCCTCCTTGAATGAACAAGATGAGAGCGGCTTTGGTGTCCCGCCACGCCGTGTAGCGCAGGAGTTGGCCGACCGCGTCGAGCAGTTTCTTCTGGCCATTCCACATCTTGCATTCACCGATGAAGACGTTTCGGTCTTTCCAGCTCAGGAGAATGTCCGTCTTACCGTCGCAGTTTCAGCTGCCGGTCAGCCCGACGGCCCGACTTTCGCGGGCCGGCGATGCCGACCTCGGGCTGGCAGGTCACCTTCTCCGCCGACCTGCAGCGCGTCCCCATGCCCGCCGGTCCCGCCAGAACCGCCTTCCCGAGCGGCTTCACCGGCGGCGCCTCACCCGGCCTGCTCAACGAGGTCTACCAGTGGGCCGAGGACAATCCCTCCCTGGTCCCCGGCGTCCCCGACCGCCAGCGCATCACCCTGCTGAAAGCCACCGTCGGTGGCATCCTCGGCCTGCCCATCGACTACTACGCGATGGTCGACATGAAGGACCCGCTATCCCGAGATTCTTCTCTGCGGCGAGATGCCCCCGGTCGTCTCCTTGCAGAGTATGCCGATCCAGCAGCGCCATGGTTCTGCCAGCCGCCGAGGGGCTGGTAGCGGGTGTCGGGCTTCAGGTCGTGCGGCGGCGGACCAACCAGACGGTGGTGGCGAGGAGTAGCAGGGACAGTGCGAGGAGCCAGCCTGCTTCGATCCATTGGAATGTCCAGAATCGGCTGGCTGGTTGGTAGGTGGTCACGTGTGTGAAGCCGTGTTGGACGAGGTATTGGATGGGGTCGAGGTTGGCTGGGGTGCCGGGGCCGGGTTGGAACAGTTCGGGGGTCACCGCTTGGACGTCGACGGGATGCAGAGCCCCGTCGATCATGGATAGGGTGGCTGGTTTGCCGTCCTTGGCCCATTGCTGAGTCATCACCCAGTCGGGGTTGGTGATGGTCGGGTCGGTGGTGACCACCGGTGCCTGGTAGTGGGCGCGGAGGTACGCGCCGGTCGTGAAGGCGAGAGCGGTCCAGGCGGCGAGGGTGGCGAACATCGCGGGGATGGCTCGGCGGATCAGTACACCGGTGAGGGCGCCGATCGCGAATGCGGCCAGTGCCCAGGCGGGAAACGCCAGCCCATGCATGTCGAACATGGTGGGAAACAGCGGGCTGCGGCGTCCCGGTCCGATGAGCGGCTGATAGCACCAGGAGAACAGCACGCCAAACGCCGCGGCTGCAGCGGTGACGGCGACGGCGAGGGGCACGAGCTTGGCGATGGTCCACCGTACTCGGCCGAAGCCTTGAGTGAAGGTGTAGCGGAAGGTGCCGGTCTCGAACTCCCTGGCCAGCAGCGGCGCTCCGGCGAAGGCTCCGATCAGTGGGGGCAGCACGTGCAGGAGTCCTGCGGTGATCCCGGCGCTGGTCATGTAGGTCTCGAGGAAATCCATGGTGACGCGCTGGCAGATGTCCGAGGGCACTGGCTGGCAGGAGGTCACTGCGGCGTGGGCGTGGTGCATCTGCAGACCGGTGATGAGCAGGTACATCGCCGCTGCGCCGAACAGGACGCCGACACCGGCCAGGGTGAGGCGGTGCTGTCGCCAGAAGACCCACGCCATCCGCCGCCAGGGCACGGGCCGCAGCGATGCTCCTGGTCCGGGCCGGGTGGACATGGTGAGTGTGGTCACTTCGTTACCTCCGTGGGCTTGCCGTTGTCGGTGCGGGTCGGGCCAGGCAGCGCCGCAGCGTCGGGCTCGCGCAGGTAGGCCAGGGTGAGTTCTTCCAGACCGACCAGCTGCGCTTGCCAGCCGGGCGGCACGGCGTCGGTGGTCGTGTTGGTCCGAACCAGGAGGTGGGCCTGCGCCTGGCCGCGCCGGGCATTGACGACGTTGAGCCGGTCGGCATACCGGTCGACGTCGGCGGTCGGGCCAGTCAGTACGCGGTGACCGGCGAGCAGGTCGTCGACCTTGCCGGCCACCTGGACCTGGCCGTGCGAGACCAGGACGAGGTAGTCGGCGACCCGCTCCAACTCGGTCAGCACATGCGACGACAGCACCACGGATATGCCCTCGTCGGCGACCGCGGTCATCACCGTGGCCATGAAGTCGTGCCGGGCCAGCGGATCCAGCATCGCCATCGGTTCGTCCAGCACGAGCAAGTGCGGACGCCGGGCCAGCGCCAGGGTCAGCGCGAGCTGTGCCCGCTGCCCGCCGGACAGCTTGCCGGCCTTACGCTCCAGTGGGATGCCCAGCTCGCCCAGGCGGGCTTGGGCGTATTGCTGGTCGAAGCGCCGGTTCAGGTTGCGGGTCAGGTGCAGCATGTCGGCGGCGGGCATGTTCGGGTACAGAGGCGTCTCCTGGGCGACGAACGCGATGCCGTCCAGTGCGGCCGGGGACCCGGCCGGTCGGCCACCGAGCACCGCGACGGTGCCCGCGGTCGGGTCGGCTAGGCCGACCGCGAGATTGAGCAGGGTGCTCTTGCCCGCCCCGTTCGGGCCGACCAGCGCGACGACGTGCCCGGCGGGAATCGCCAACGTGCACTCGCGCAGCGCCCAGGTGCGGCCGTAGCACTTGCCCAGCCCCCTGGTTTCAATGACGTTCACGCGACGCCCTTCCTCTTGTTGTCTGCCGCGCCGCGGCGCCTGCCAAGGCGATGGTCGGCAACAGGGCGGCCTTCACGGAAATCCCGCAACACGCTGGTGAACAGTGCCACCATGCCGTCCTCGTCCAGCCCGGCCGTGTCGGCCGTGGCCAGCCAAGCAAGCAGGGTACGGCGAAGCCCGGCCAACTCCGGCAATGTGACCTGGCTGAGCGTGGCCTCGATGAAGGTGCCTTGGCCGGGCCGGCCGGCCGCCAGACCCTTCGTCTCCAACTCCCGGTACGCCTTGAACACCGTGTTCGGGTTGATGGCCAGCGACGCGACCACGTCTCTGATCTTGGGTAGCTGGTCGCCCGTGGCGAGGTAGCCAAGCCGCAGCGCGTGCTCTACCTGCTGCACCAGTTGCAGGTAGGTTGGCACGCCAGAAGACGGGTCGAGCCGGAACTCGATCGGCGACCCGGACACCTGCGGGCCAGCCTCCGAATCTGCATCGCCCATCCGGCTGTTCCCTTTTTCTATCTCCATAGAACAAGATAACAGCAGGTGATCACGGAATTGTCAAACGCCAGGTGAAAGCATGCGGGACTCGCGACCGCCCGCTCCTGAAATGGGAACGCCGGAACAACAGCAAGGATCACCGAGGCGGAGTTGGGGCGTGATGCTGGCAGGAGTCGTTGATCAAGTGGTCTGTATTGAGGACTGCTGGCTGGATCGTGGTCACTCGGAGTGGTCGTTGGGGGCGTAGCGGTTCCAGGTTCCGCCCACGTCGGCGGCGACTCTGCGTCGCCGCCGACAAGGTGCGCCGCCTGCCCGCCCTGGCCGGGTACTTCGCCCCGCCCGCCGCCTCCGACCGCGGGCGTCGTCCACGTCGACCACACCGCCCGCGTCCAAACCGTCGACCGCGCCGCCGCGCCCGAATTCGCCGCCGTGATCGAGCACTTCCGCCAGATCACCGATGTCCCCGTCGTGCTCAACACCAGCTTCAACGACCAAGAGCCCATCGTGGAGACCTCCGCCCACGCCCTGGCCACCTTCCAAGCCTGCGATCTGGACGCCCTGTGCATCGGGGATTACCTCGTCGAAAGGGCCTGAGTGAGTCACTGATTGAGTCGCTGAGCGCGTAGGGCTGAGCTGCAACAATGAATCCCATGATGGCCCCACCGCTGCGGCCAGCGGCCCGCGTGATCGCACTGGACGACGATGACAACGTGCTGCTGCGCTACGACGAAAACGGCGGATTCTGGGCCACCCCTGGAGGGTCCCTCGACTCCGGGGAGGACTACCCGACCGCGGTCCGCCGCGAGCTACGCGAAGAACTCGGCGTCGATGACGCGCAGGTACGCCTGGGCGCGCAGATCGCCGAACGCAGCAAGATCCACCAGGTCGGCGGCCACGACGTCCGCCAGGTGGAGAAGTACTACCTCGCGCACCTCGCCGCCACCGCGATCAACCCGGCCCGAGCCACCCAGCCCGACACCACCCGCGCCCGCCGCTGGTGGACCCTCGACGAACTACGCGACACCCGCGAGACCATCTACCCCCTCGGCCTCGCCAACCTGATCGCCGAGATCCGCGCCGCCGGAGTGCCGGATACGCCGGTCGTCCTGCGCTGACGCGCGCGGCTGCGGGGTGTCGGCCACGGGCGTCAGTCCTCGTCGTCCCCGTCGTGGGACGCGTCGGGGTCGCGAAGGTCGCGGATCGCGCCCGGAGCCAGATCCGGCAGAAGGAAACTGTAGGTCCCGCGCACACCCAGGTGCTGGCGGACGAATGGCGACAACCGGGCCATGTCCTGCTCGCGAACCGGATAGCCCTGCGCCTTGAGCTGGGCAACGGCGGCGTCCAGGTACACCGTCGTCCACAGAACAACGCAATTCAAAACAAGTCCCAGAACACCGAGCTGGTTCTCCAGGCCGCGTTCATAGCGGTGATGGAGCTCGCCCTTCCTGCCGTGGCAGATCCTCCTGGCCAGGTCATGGCGGCCTTCTTGCAGGTTGCGAATGTGCTTGATGTCGCGCCGGTAGGTCTCGTCGACGTCGATGTAGGCCAGGATGTGCAGCGACTTGAAGATCCGGCCGTAGGCGGCGATCGCCTCCCCGAGTGCGGTGGGGTGGCCGTCGCGCTGCAGCATGGTGATCACGTCGTAGGCGCGGACCGTGCCGGTGTAGATGGAAGCGACCACGCGCAGGATGTCGTCCCAGTTCCTGCGGATCTTCCGCAGGTCGATCTTGCCTCGGGCGAAGGTGTTCAATGGGCCGTAGTCGGCGTCGGGGCTGATCCGCCAGCCCTTCTGGTCGGGCAGGTCTGCCAGCGCGGGCCGATAGGAGATCCCCAGCAGCTCCAGCAGACCGAAGACGATGTCGCTGTAGGAACCCGTGTCGGACACCACGATCTCCGGCAGCTCCCCGCCGTCCAACCCAAAGATCACATCGACCATGTGCAGGGAGTCGCGCACCGTCCCCGACACCACCTTCGCGCCTCGTCCCACTCCCTGATCATTTATGGCGTTGAGCCAGGTCATTCCCCGTTTGGAGCCGAAGAACTTTCGGTTGGGGCGGGCGAACACCGACGGGACCGGGACCACGAACCGCATCCCGTCGACCGCGGCCACCAAGCCGCCACCCCACGCCTGCGCGAGCCTCAGCCCGGCCTGCCGCTGCACCAGCGGCACGTTGGCCAGGCTGAGAGTCTCCGGCCGGAAGTAGTTCTGAAACACATGGGACAGCCGTGAGCGTTCCAGCGCGGGAACGCCCTTCTTGGCGATCGGCCGATACCCCACGTTCATCGAATGCGCGACAAGGCACGCCGCGCACGTCTACCCAAGGAACTCCCGCAGCGAACGCGGTTGGCGACCCAAGATGTCGGCCACGGTCGTCGTCGTGCTCGCCCAGCGCCCATCCCCGATCTGCGACATGAGTTCGGCTAGGTCACGAGCCGCATGGGCGGGCATGCCGCGTTTTTCCAAGTGCACGGCGGCTTCCTCGACCGACAGGTCCACGTAACGCACCGTCCGGCCGAGTGCTCGGGTGAGCTCGGCGGCGACCTCGTCATGCGTAGGCGCCACCGGCCCGGTGAGCTCGTAAGTGGCATCGGCCCCGACGGGACGCGTGAGCAGCACGGCCGCGACCGCCGCGATGTCACGCGCGTCGATGTAGCCGACCCTGCCCCTGCCGTACGAGCCGAGGATCCGCCCCTCCTCGTCGACGTCGCCCGCGAGATTCTGCATGAAGCCGACCGGTGCCAGGATCGACCACGGCACTCCCGAAGCCTTGAGATGGTCGTCGACCTGCCCATGCATGCCGAACCCGAGCAGGCTGCTCGACGTCACGCCGCGCACGGAGACGGTCACCACCTGCGCCACGCCTGCGGCCACCGCCCGATCGATGACCGCCTGGTGCGCTCGCACGAAACCCGGCCACTGCGCGCTGTTGAGAAAGAGCCGGTCACCCGGCTCGATCGGGATGCTCTCCGGCCGCTCCAGATTGCCGACCACATAGTCGCATCCCAGTTCCTCGCCCTGTTCCGCGCGCCGTACCACGGCTCGCGCCGCACCGCCCAGTTCCTCGATCAGCGCACGCCCGATCGTGCCTGTCGCACCCGTCACCACGATCATCACGCAACCTCCTAAGCGGAATGTCGGCTTCCTGTTCTATACTAAGCGGAAGGCTGTCGTCCACTTAAGGGAGAGTTCAATGCGCGCCGATGCCCGCCGCAATCGGGACAGAATCCTGGAGGCGGCACGCGACGCGGTGGCCGAGCGTGGCACGGACGCGCCGATGGAGCTGATCGCCCGCCGGGCCGGCGTCGGCGTCGGCACGCTCTACCGGCGATTTCCCGACCGCAGCGTGCTGCTGGCCGCCCTGGCGGAGCAGTACGTTCACGAGCTCATGGACGCCCTCGACCGTGCCGTGGCGGCCGAGCCTGACGCGTGGGTGGCCATTCGCGCCTTCGTCGTCCACAGCGTGGGGAAGAGCCGCGGCGCCATCGCGGCCGCGCTGGCTGGGACCTCCGCGCCGCAGGCGAGGCAGGCGCTGATGCGGCAACTCGACGAGCTGGTACGGCAAGCGCAGGCGGACGGTGCGATGCGTTCAGATGTCGGCACCGGCGACCTCCTGGAACTGCTCAACGTGTTCGCCTGCCACCCAGGCGTCATCCCAGAGCGCTTCCTCCCCCTCATACTCGACGGCCTGGGCCGGCGTTAGCCTTGCCGCCGTAGCAGGTGATCGGGACAAGCGCGCTCCTCCTAGGAGGAGACTGGCTTGTCGGGGTCAAGGTGGCGGTATACCGTGGCGCGGCTGACGCCAAGCCGGTCAGCGATCTGCTCAAAACCTCATCCGCGGCTGACGGGAACCGTTCACACGGCGGCGGAAGCGATCCGGAAAGCCGGCGGCAACGCCCTGCCATGGGTTGGCGACGTTCGCTCCGACGAGAGCATCGCCGCAGCCGTCCAGGCCGGTGCCGAAATGTTCGGCGGAATCGACATCTGCGTCAACAATGCAGCGTCCTGGACCTGAGCCCAACGGCGCAGCTCACGAGCAAGGCGTACGACCTCATGCAGGACGTGAACGTCCGCAGGACCTTTATGCTTTCGCGCGCGTGCCTGCCGCACCTCAAGCGGGCGCCGGACCCGCACATCCTGACGCTCAGCTCGCCGCTCAACCTGAGCAATCGGTGGCTGGGCGCGCACCCGGGCTACATGCTGGCCAAATTCGGCATGACGTTGGCGACTCTCGGCTTGGCCGCCGAATTCGCGGCTGACGGCATCGCCGCGAACTGCCTGTGGCCGCGAACGCTCATCGCCACCGATGCCGTCGCCAATATTCTCGGCGGCGACGAGAGCATGCGCCGATCTCGCTGGCCGGAGATCATGGTGCTGCCGCCTATGTGATCCTGACCGGCGGCGGGACCGGCCAGGCCCTGGTCGACGACGTCCTGGGAAGAGCCACCGGAGCGTGGCCGCCCCCGCCGTTCCGGTGCGGACGAGGCCATCCTCAAGGCAAGTCGCGAGCTGATGTTCGAGCACGGCTACGCCGGCTTCTCGATGGACGAAGTGATCGTCAGCGACATGGTTTTCGGCCCCTTCCTCTACCGGATACTCATCGGCGATTACGAACTGAACGACTCCCTCGTGAACGCGATAGTCGAGGGAGTCATCAAGGTGTTCGGAGACCCAGGCCGTGTTCACCATCGCGGGCGATTCCGACGCCCTTGTCTGGCTCCGCGTACGGGATCTCGGCCACCTCCAGAACACGATCGACGCGATCCGCAGAAACCATCGCGTCACCGGCACCAGGACGCTGATCGTCCTCGACTCATGGGCACGCGGCGAGCTGTGGTCCGACCGGTGACCACCCCCTACTTGACGGTGGTGAGGTCAGCGATTCCGACGATGTTGGACACCGGGATGGTGGGATCCTCGGCCTGGTGACTGCGCGAGTCGAGAGCAAGGTGGCGGTTGTCCCCTTGAACCCAGACGCGTCCCTTGGGAACGGTCAGCGGGCCGAACGTCACCAACGAGGCGGGAGGCTCCTTGATGTAGGGCTCCTCCAGGGGTTGCCCGTCCAGGACGATCCGCCCTTGATCGTCACAGCACTCGATAGTGACCCCTGGAACACCGATGACTCGCGAGATATAGACGCTGTCCTTGTCCCACGACTCCGGAGCTCGGAAAAGAATGACGTCACCGAGTTCGGGAGCGAAATCGTCCCTGGGCTTGGCGGCCATAACGTGACCGCCCGCCTTAATTGTGGGCTCCATGGCTCCGCTTGGGATGGTATAACCCCGGCGCCCGACGACTCTGTCGGCCAGGCCGCATCCCGCAACCAGGGAAAAGAAAACCACTACCGACAAAATATATAACCCATAACGTTTCATCATGGCATTATCGAGGGTAGGCAGGATTCCGATAGCTCGGGCCCCGTCACAATCTCGTCGCGGGCCGCGCCCTCCCGCGCGCGACGTGACCGATCTCACGACCTGCGATCCATCCGCCGGAAACCGGTAGTCGCCGGCACGATCAGCGAATTCCACCACGTCCCTCGACCGCAGCTCAGGGCGCGTAACAATATAGGACTTCACCACCGGTTGCCGCAGGTTCTCGATCACGGCAGCTCAACTGGTATGGTAGAAGTCGGTTCGTTGGTCGGCGCAATGAGGAACGGGGCTCAGTTGCATGGCGAGGTCGCAGTCGAGTGGCGGCGGCACCGGGTCGCGCCAGAAGCCGCAAAGCGCAGCCACCGCGTCAGCGAACTCGTTGTCCGTCAATGGTCTGGACGGCGGGTCGATGAAGGACGCGATCGCCCGGCAGCTTCGGCAGGACATAGCCTCTGGCACGATCGCGTACGGGGAGAAGCTCTCCGAGGCGCGCCTGGCTCAACGGTTCGGCGTGAGCCGGATGCCGGTGCGGGAGGCGTTGAAAGAGCTTGAGAGCGCCGGGTTCGTCACCATCGAGCGCCGGCGCGGCACGTTCGTCAAGCGCCTTAGCCGCCACGAGATACTCGACCTGTTCGAGGTCCGGGAGGCCGTTGAAGGCATGGCGGCCAAACTGTGCGCCAACCGCGCCAACAACGAGATCGTCGCTCTGATCGACGAGGTGATGGTGGAGATGGCGGCGGCCGCGCAGGCGGGGGACACCGATGGTTACAGCGCGACGGACGAGCGTTTACACCAACTGATCGTCAAGGGGGCGAGCAACGAACGCCTGACGGATCACTACCGTCTGCTCGTCCACCAGCTTCATCGAGGGCTGCTGTCGTCGATCGTCACCCGCCGCGAAGGGCGGATGGAGAGGTCGCTGGCGGAACACCGGGCGATAGTCCTGGCTATCCGGGCCCATGACGCCGATGCGGCGGAGAGTGCCATGAGGGCGCACGTCCAGCAGGGACGTCTCGAGCTGGCCGATGAGGTCAGCGTCAAGTTCGCCCTCTGATCTTCCGGAGGCGGCGCGGCTCGCACCTCCCAAATGGTGGGAGGCACGAGCCGCGCCGCCTCCGTTGACTTTCGCCGGTCCCGTCGGCGACCACGGGCGCGGCCGAACCCTGAGAACCGTCCCGGGCTGAGCCGACCGGCGGCTCGCGCCCGCAACCTCGCCAGTCTTGCACGTCTGGAATGTTACAAGCGTGACCTACAACTGACATGTTAGATAGGTACGAGCGCTCGGCGTACAGGCCCTTCGTGAAGTCGTGTCTCGCACGATAACCCTTGGAGAACGCGGCCAGGCCAGAGTCTTGACAACTAGTATGGTAGATGGAAATCTGGCGACACCATACAGGCCACATGGTGCTGGTAACTCCCAAACTGACATACCAGTTTCTACCAGCGTGCCCCCCGTACCTAGCTCATGTCTCGCCCGACGTACCGGGCGTTGGAAAGGGTCACCATGCGCACCAGGATCCCCCTCACCTCAGCCGCCACCGCCCTGACCCTCACACTCGCCGCCTGCGGTAATTCCACAGCGGCCGGCAACAGCGCCGACCCGGCGAGTGGGACGCTGTCGATCGGATTCATCTCCCAGGCCCCCCGCAACGACAGCGGATTCACCCAGTACGGCCTGGCCGGGGTGAACGCGGCCATCGCCGCGCAGAAGAACCTGAAGCTCTCCTCCATCGTCGACAACGTCTCCAACTCCCAAGAGCAGATCAAGGGCCTGCAGACGCTGGCCGCCGGCAACGCGATCGTCGTGGCCAACGGGGCGTCGCTCAACAAGGCCGTGCAGGTCGTCGCACCGAAATTCCCGAAAGTCAGGTTCATCCTGGTCGCGGCGCACACCGAGTCGTTCGCCGACAACGTGACCTCGGTCGACGCGGCTGTCGGCTACGACGCCATCGTCGTCGGCGCCGTCGCATCGGCACTGTCGCGGTCGAAGAAGCTCGGGATGATCGCGGGACTGCAGGTTCCGGCCTCCGCCAGCTGGTACTACGGCATGGTTCAAGGCGCCGGGCTCGACACGTCGGGCGCCAAGGTGACGCAGACCTACACAGGCGACTACAACGACGTCGGCAAGGCGAAGCAGGCCGCCGAAGCGATGATCGCGACCGG
Organism: Acrocarpospora pleiomorpha; assembly: GCF_009687885.1. Classification (GTDB taxonomy): domain Bacteria; phylum Actinomycetota; class Actinomycetes; order Streptosporangiales; family Streptosporangiaceae; genus Acrocarpospora; species Acrocarpospora pleiomorpha. Next base: position 392,052 of record NZ_BLAF01000004.1, on the reverse strand, counting down.
CGTCGACTCGATCCTGTCCGACCTGGACAGCGGCTCCCAGGGCGTCTACCAGGCGTCCGACGCCGCGACCTCGGCCGTGGACGTCTACCAGGTCTTCGGCCTGGACTGTAAGGCCGGCAAGAACATCGTCGGCTCCGGCGTGGTCAGCTGGTCGGCGATCCTGCAGGACGCGGTGACCGACGCGGCGGCCGGAAAACTCCCCGCCGGGGCGATCAGCTACGGCCTGGCCAAGGGCGCGGTCAAGTTCGAGTTCTGCCCGGGCAAGGCGACGCCCGCGGCGCAGGAGCTCGCCGACAAGGTGACCAAGCAGCTGATCAGCAACGAGATCACCCCGGCGACCGACGTCCTGCTGCCGAAGCCGCCCTACGCCTACGCGCAACGCTAGGCCGCCCGCGATGGCCAACCGAGCTCAAACCCCGGCTATTCGCCTCAGCGGTGTCACCAAACGCTTCGGCGCCTTCACCGCGAACGAGCGCGTCGACCTTGACATCAACCGCGGCGAGATCCATGCGCTGCTCGGCGAGAACGGCGCCGGGAAAACGACCCTGATGCGCATCGTCACCGGCCTGTACCAGCCCGACGAGGGCGAGGTGCAGATGGACGGAGAAACGATCCGGTTCAGAAAGCCCGAGCACGCCCTGCGCGCCGGAATCGGCATGGTGCACCAGCATTTCACGCTCGTGCCCACGCTCACCGAGCTGCAGAACCTGGCGATGCGCCCGGCGCGCATCCCGTGGGGCAACGCGACGGCGGACGTACGCCGGCGCTCGGAAGAGATCGCGGCCACGACGGGCCTGCGGATCAACCCCGACCGCATGGTGGCCGACGCGTCCATCGGGGAGCGTCAGCGTCTGGAGATCGTCAAGCTGCTCTGCCGAGGCGCCCGGATCCTGATCTTCGACGAGCCGAGCGCCGCGTTGAGCCCCGGCGAATGGGACGAACTGGCCGCGCTCATGCGACGCCTGGCGGCGGAGGGGCACGCCATCGTGCTCATCTCCCACAAACTCACGGAAGTGTTCGCCGTCGCCGACCGCTACACCGTCCTTCGGGCCGGAGCCGTCGTCGGCACCGGGCTCGTCACGGAGGTCACCCCGGACGAGCTCGTGACGATGATGGTGGGCGGCCCGGTCACGGAGCGGCCGGTGAGGGCGCACGTCAACCCGGGCCGGCCCGTGCTCACCGTGCGCGGGCTGGGAGTGGCGCGTGACCCACTCGACCCGAAGAGCCCGCCGGCCCTGAGCGGGATCGACCTCGAGGTCCGCGCCGGCGAGATCCTCGGCATCGCGGGCGTGGCGGGCAGCGGTCAGAACGAACTGGTCGAGGCGGTGATGGGAGTCCGGCCGGCGCTCCGCGGCCGGATCGAGCTCGACGGCAAACCGTTCGAGGATCGTACGCCCAGGCGGTTCTACCAGTCCGGCGGCGCCCTCATTCCCGAAGACCGGCACCACGTCGCGATCGTCTCCGGCATGACCCTCTGGGAGAACATCACGATGCGAGCCCTGCGGCGGCCGCCACTGAGCCGCCGGGGCATCCTGAACCCCGCCGCGGCACGCGGCGAGGCGCGGCGGCTGATGGCCGAGTTCGACATCCGGGCCGACACGGAGAAGATCCCGATCGGCCGCCTGTCCGGTGGGAACCAGCAGAAAGCCGTACTGGCGCGAGAGTTCACCGGCCACCCGGCGCTGCTCATCGCCGTGCAGCCGGTGCGCGGCCTCGACGTCCGTGCCACCGACTTCGTCTACCGGCAGCTCGGCGAGCACCGGGCCCGGGGCGGAGCGATCCTGCTCATCTCCATGGATCTCGACGAGATCCTCGCCCTGTCCGACCGGATCGCCGTCCTGGCCCACGGGCGGATCCAGGGGGTCGTGGCGGCCGAGGACGCGACGAGAACACGCATCGGCGCCCTCATGACCTCCGCGGAGGAGGCCCCATGCTCATGAGACAGCACCTGCCGCGCGTGCTGGTCACGGCGGGGGTGGTCGTCATCGCGGCCCTGATCGCCTCGTTGATCCTGCTCGCGAGCGGAGTCGCGCCGGTGGACGCCCTCGCCGCCTTCTGGGAGGGCACCTTCGGCAACGGGACGAACGCCGGGACGACGCTCACCCAGGCCGTACCGTTGCTGCTGGTCGCGCTGGGCTGGATCGTGGCCACCCGCGCCGGGCGCCTGCACGTCGGCTACCCCGGGCAGGTGATCGCCGGCGGCGCGCTGGCGACGGCGATCGGCCTGAACTGCGGTGGCCTGCCCGGACCCCTGGCCGTTCTGGTGACCGCTCTCGCCGGAATCGCCGGCGGCGCGCTGTGGGCCGGGCTGACGGCCTGGCTGTGGGCGTCGCGGGGAGTGCTGGAGATCATTTCCTCGCTGCTGCTCAACCTCGTCGCCATCCAGGTGGCCGCCTGGCTCGTCCGTGGCCCCCTGCAGGGCACGGCGAGCCAGGAGCCCCAGACGGCGAACTTCCCGCCGTCCACGATCTGGCCCAGCGTTCCCGCCCTCCCCGGTCAGACCCTGTCCTATGACGTCGTGCTGCTGCCGATCTGCGCCGTCATCGTGGTGCTGCTGCTGTCACGGACCGTCTTCGGGTTCGGGCTGCGGGCGTCCGGCGGCAACGCAGAGGCGGCTCGCTGGTCGGGCATCGACCCCAAGCGCGGCGAAGTGGTGGCGATCCTCATCTCCGGAGGCTTCGCCGGCCTGGCCGGAGCGGCCCTGCTCTTCGCCGGGACCGCTCCCTGGATGAGCGACGGCTTCGAGGCCGGGGTCGGCTTCAACGGAATCGCGGTCGCGCTGCTGGCGGGGAACTCGCCGGTCTTCGCGATCCTCACGGCCGTCGTCTTCTCGGCGTTGAACGTCGGAGGAACGGCGTTGCAGGCCACCCTGGACGTCCCGTCGTCATTGGCTGAGGTGTTGCAGGGCGCGGTGATCGTGCTCGTGCTGCTGGCCGCCGTTCTGGCCAGACGACGCAGGGAACAGGCGCCGGCGCCCCAACCGGCCGCCGCTACGAAGAGCCTCGCGCTCGTGGGCACCGAGGAGGTGTGACATGGGGATCTTCGATGTCGCGTTTCTCGTCTCCGCGGTCACGATCGCCGCGCCGATCCTGCTCGCCGCCACCGGGGAGCTCGTCTCCGAACGCGCCGGCGTGCTGAACGTGGGGCTGGAAGGCGTCATGCTGACCGGCGCGTTCGGGGGTTACCTCGTGATGTGGGAGACCGGTTCGCTCGTCCTCGGGTTCGTCGGAGGCATGATCGCCGGCCTGCTGTTCGCCGCCGTCATGGCCCTGCTCTCGATCGAGGCGAAGGTCGACCAGATCGTGTCGGGCATCGCGCTGACCCTGCTCGGCTACGGCCTCACCGCGTTCCTCAACGAACGGTTCCTCGTTCCGGCGCGGACCTTCGATCCGCTGCCCCGGCTCGCCATCCCCGTGTTGAGCGACATCCCGGTGATCGGCCCGGCCGTGTTCGACCAGGACGCGTTCATCTATGCCACCGCGATCCTGATCATCCTGGTTGCGTTCGCTCTCGGCCGTACAACCTGGGGCATCAACCTCAAGGCGGTGGGCGAAAGCCCGGTTTCGGCCGACGCGGCCGGGGTCGGCGTCCGCGGGATGCGATGGGCCGCCGTGCTCTTCTCCGGCCTCTGCGCCGGGGCGGCCGGCGCCTACCTGTCCATCGGCGACGTCGGGGTGTTCCGCGAGGGCATGACCGGCGGCCGGGGCTACCTCGCCATCGCCGCGGTGCTGTTCGGCGGCTGGCGACTGGCGGGGCTGGGGATCGCGGCGACGATCTTCGCGGTCGCCGACGCCACCCAGCTCAGGCTGCAGGCCATCGGTGTCATCCCCCGCGAGGTGTGGGTGGCCGTGCTGATCCTCGTCGTGCTCGGGATGGCGCTCGGCCGGATGCGGCGCGGCGCGGGCGCCGCGCGTCTCGCCTCCGGGCGGCTCACGGGCATCGAGGTCGCGGGGCTCGCATCAGTCGCCATCCTGCTCGCCCTCGTCATCGTTTCCCCGTCCATCACGTTGCCGGTGCCCCTGTGGCTCGCGATGCCCTACCTCCTGGCGCTGGTCGCTCTCGGCACCGAGGGGAAGCGGCGGCACAGAGCCCCCACGGCACTGGCGGTTCCATATCTGCGAAGTGAGGTCTAGCGGCCATGATCACCGATGTACACACGCACTTCTGGATCCCGGACCATCAGCGATCACCGTGGACCGACGGCCTCGGTCGCGTCTCCACCCGCCTGGCCGCGGACTCCATTGACCGTGTGACCGTCGAGTCGTACTGGCGGCAGGTTGCCCCCGCCGAGCGGACCATCGTGTTCGGCCTGCAGGCGCAGGCGTCGGGAATCATGGTTCCGAACGACGCCGTGGCCGCTTTCGTGCGCGAGGTCGGCGGCCAGACCGTGGGATTCATGTCGGTGGACCCGACGCGACACGACGCGGTGGACGAGATCGAGCGGTGCCACGCCGACCTGGGATTGTGCGGCATCAAACTCGGCCCGATCTATCAGGGCACCTCGCCGCTGAACCCGCTGACGATGCGGGTCTTCTCGGCCGCCGAGCGGCTCGGCCTGCCCGTGATGATCCACCAGGGGGCGATCTTCGCCAACGCCGGCCGGCTCGTCGACGCCAACCCGTTGCTGCTGGACGACGTCGCGATCGCGTTCCCCGAGCTGCGCATGGTCATCGCCCACATGGGTCACCCGTGGGTGCACGAGACGGCGATCGTCATGCGGCGCAATCCCAATGTGTACGCCGACACCTCCGCGATCGCGACCCGGCCGACGGTCCTGGCCACCGCGCTGTCTGCGGCCAAGGAGTACGGCGTGCTCAAGAAGGTCCTCTTCGGCAGCGACTCGCCGATGGTCTCAGCCGAGAGCGCGGCCGCCGCGCTGACGCGCATCGTCGCTCGCATGCAGCACATCGCCCACACGCCCATCACCGAGGAGGAGCTGCACGCGATCATGCACCGCCCCTCCTTCGAACTGCTCGGGATTCCCAAGCCCGCCGAACCCGAGCTCGTCCCTTCCGTCCGCAGAGGAACACAACCATGACCGTGAATCCGTCCGTCTTTCTCGATGCCGAGCAGGTGCTGGCAGGACCGCTTCCCGAAGAGGTGTCGATGGAGCCGATCATCGACGGAGTGCCCTTCGCGTACGAGAGGACGCTTTTCGACGGCGCCGACGGCTTCTTCGCGGTCTGGGCCTGCGACGCGGGGGTGTTTCCCCGGGTCAAGGACAAGCGCGGATCGTTCATGTACATCATCTCCGGCGAGGCCACGATCACCGACCAGGACGGCACGTCGCACGAGCTGACCGCGGGCAGCGTGCTGGTGCTGCCGTTCGGCTGGGTGGGCACCTGGCACATCCGGGAGACGATCCGCAAGGTCTATCTCCACACCAGCCCGGCTCCCCCGCTGCCGGAGAACGTCGTCCCGTCCGCGTTCATGCCCGCCGCCCGGGTGCTCGACGGGCCGCTGCCGGACGAGGTGCCGATGGAGCCGGTGACCACCGGCGCGCGCACGGCGCAGGAGGCCGTGGTCTTCGACGGACCGGACGGCTGCTGCGCCGTCTGGGAGTGCGAGCCCGGCGTGTATCCGCGGGTCAAGGACAAGCGCGGATCGTTCATGTACATCATCTCAGGCGAGGCCACGATCACCGACCAGGACGGCACGTCGCACGAGCTGACCGCAGGCAGTGCGCTCGCGCTTCCCCACGGCTGGGCGGGCACCTGGGACATCCGCCGCACCATTCGCAAGGTTTACGTCCACAGCACACCCCGACAGGACACCGCATGATCAACGACGACCCCTACGCCTCAGTCACTCCCGCCCCGGCGCTCGAGGTACGCAGCGACGACCTTCGCCACGGAGCGGAGATGCCGCTGATCTTCCGCGATCCGCAGATCGGCGGCGCCAACACCTCACCCCACCTGACCTGGAGCGGGTTCCCGGTGGAGACGAAGAGCTTCGCGGTCAACTGCTACGACCCTGACGCACCGACCGGAGTCGGTTTCATGCACTGGGCGGTGGCCAACATCCCCGCCGAGGTGACGTCGTTGCCGACCGGCGCCGGTGCCCTCGGCGGGTCGCTGCCCGCCGGATCGCTGACGCTTCCGAACGATCTACGAATGCGCCAGTACATTGGGCCCAACCCGCCGCCCGGGTCCGGCCGTCACCGCTACGTCTTCATCGTCCACGCGGTCGACGTACCCCAGCTGGACATCGACGCCGACCTGACTCCTGTCGTGCTCGGCTTCAACCTGCACTTTCATACTCTGGCTCGCGGCAGCCTGACCGTCTGGGCAGACGCAGTCGACTGAACATTCTCAGCCCCCGGGAGGCACTGACATGACAACACCACGGAAGCCGACCCGTCACGCCGAGGTCGCCGGGGCCGGTTTCGCCGGCCTGACCGTGAGCATCGCGCTGGCGCGGCGAGGCTGGAGCGTTCGCCTGCACGAGCAGAACGACGAGGTTCGCGACTTCGGAGCCGGCATCCTGCTGTGGCGCAACGCGATGCTCGCCCTCGAGGTCATCGGCGTCGCCGAGGCCATCCGCGACAACGGCGTGCGGCCGCAGTACTACGAGACGAACCTGGACGGTGTCTCGGTCTCGGCCGAGCTGCTCGGCTACCCGTACTGGGCGATCACTCGGCCGAAGCTGCACGCCCTGCTGGCCGACGCCGCCCGGGCCGCGGGCGTCGAAATCGTCACCGGATCGCGGGCCGTCGGCGCCGACCCGGCCGGCGTGCTGATCATGGAGGACGGCGGCGGGCTGGAAGCGGATCTCGTGATCGGTGCCGACGGCGCCGGGTCGGTGGTCCGCAACTCCCTCGGCGACCTGGCTCAGGAGCGCAAGAAGTACTCCGACGGCGTGTGCCGGGTGCTGATACCGCGCCCAGAGGAGTTCCGCGGCGAGCAGTGGGACCGCGTGGTCGACTTCTGGACACTGGGGCCGGACGCGATGCGCATCCTGTTCATCTCGACCGGGCCGGAGACGATCTACCTCGGGATGATGGCGGAGACGAGCAACGAGCGCGCCTCGCGGATCCCGATCGACGTCGAGGCGTGGTCGGAGCGCTTTCCGCAGCTGGCGCCGATCGTCGAGCTAGCCGGCAAGGCCGAGGGCGGGCGGCACGACAGTTACCAGACCACCCGGGTCACCCCGTGGTCGACCGGGCGCGCGGTGCTCGTGGGCGACTCGGCGCACTCCATGTGCCCCGCCCTGGGCCAGGGAGCCAGCGTGGGCATCGTCAACGCCGTCGACCTGGCCCACGCCCTCGACCAGTACGACGACATCGGCCAGGCCCTCGCCGAGTGGGAGCGGCGCGAACGCCCGATGACCGACGGCGCGCAGTCGCGCAGCGGCTACATGGCCGAGACTCGCACGCTGGCCAGGGGGAACGGTTTCACTCCGGAGCTGTTGGAGACGGCGAACTTCGTCTCGGCCGCCGTCTCGCCGGAGCTGGCGGCGCTCTACCCGGTGCCCGAGGCGAACCGGTCATGGTGACTTGCCCGTCCGTCGTCCTCGGCGACGTCGAGATAGCCCGCGTACAGGAGTACGCGGGTCCGAACCCGGCCACGCCGTCGTTCCTCTTCCCCGACAGCGACCCCGGCTACTGGGACGGCAACACGAGCTGGCTCGACCCCGACTTCTACGACGCGACCAGCGGCACCCTGCGCTCGGTGCTGCACACCTGGCTCATCCGCAGCCAGGGGACGGTGATCCTCGTCGATACCGGTGCCGGCAACGGCAAGGAACGTCCGTACGCGCCCGTGTACGCGCATCACGACACCGCGTACCTGGAGAATCTCCGCGCGGCCGGGGTGACGCCGGAGGACGTCGACATCGTGATCAACACGCATCTGCACGTCGACCACGTCGGATGGAACACCCGGCTGGAAGGGCGCGACTGGGTGCCCTCGTTCCCCAACGCCCGGTACCTGGTACCTGAGCCGGATTTCCTCTACTGGGATCCCGTTCGCATGCCCCGGCCGCCCGGCGACGGCAACCAGAACGTCTTCGAGGACAGCGTCCTGCCGGTGCGCCGGGCCGGACTGATCGACCTGTGGAACGGCGAGCACCGCATCAACTCGGAGCTCGTCCTGCAGGAGGCTCCGGGCCACACGCCGGGCTCCGCCGTCCTGCGGCTGGACTCGAAAGGCGCGGGCGCGCTCTTCGTGGGCGACATTCTCCACTCACCGGTGCAGATCATGTCTCCCGACGTCAACAGCTGCTTCTGCGAGGACCCGGCCATGGCGCGAACCACACGCCGCCGGCTGCTCGCCGAGGCGGCAGACCGCGACCTGCTCGTCTTCCCCGGGCACTTCGGCGGCGGCTCGGCCTGCCGGGTGGATCACAGCGGTACCGACGCCTTCGTCATCCGCGACTGGGCCGACTTCGCCCGAATCTGATCGCCAACTCTCCACCAGGAGCACAGCATGAACAAGGACCTCTACGACGCCGGGCTCGCCGTACGACGCCAGGTGCTCGGCGACGCCCACGTCGACGCCTCCCTCGCGGCGGCGACCGACTTCACCCGCGACATCCAGGAATACGTCACTCAGTATTGCTGGGGCGACCTGTGGAACCGGCCGGGACTCAGCCGGCAGGAACGCAGCCTCATCAACCTGGCCATGATCACCGCGCTCAACCGCTCCCACGAGTTCAAGGCGCACGTCCGCGGCGCCCTCAACAACGGCGTGTCCCGCGAGAAGATCAAGGAGGTGCTGATGCAGAGCGCCTTCTACTGCGGCGGACCGGCGGCGCTGGAGGCTTTCCGCCTGGCCGCGGAGGTCTTCGAGGCGATGGACGCCGAGCGGTGAGCATTGACCGCGTTGGCTTCATCGGCCTCGGGAACATGGGAGCGCCGATGGCGGCGCACCTCGCTGACGGCGGCTACCGGCTGACGGTCATGGACGCGGCATCCGGCGCGGTGGACGCCTTCGTCGCCGGACACCCGGCGGCGGAGGCGGCGGCCGGGCCCGAGGCGTTCGCGGGGGTTCAAGCCCTGATCCTCATGCTGCCGAACTCGGCGATCGTGGAGGAAGTGCTAGAGGGAGACATCGAGGGAGACGGGGTGGCCGACGCCCTTCCGCCCGGGTGTCTCGTCATCGACATGAGCTCCTCCGAACCGCTGCGTACTCGAGCACTCGCCGCACGCCTGCACGCCAGAGGGCTCTCCATGCTGGACGCGCCGGTGTCCGGCGGTGTCCGGGGCGCCAAGGCGGGGACGCTCTCCGCGCTCGTCGGCGGGCCCCAGGACGAATTGGCGCGGGCGACCCCGTTGCTGCGGGCCATGGCCCGCACCATCGTCCCTGTCGGCGACATCGGATCGGGCCACGCGGCAAAGGCGCTGAACAACCTGGTCTCGGCGGCCACCATCTCGATCACCGTCGAGGCGCTGGCCCTGGGCGAGTCCTTCGGCATCTCGCCGGAAACGATGACGCACGTGCTCAACAGCTCGTCGGGCCGAAGCAACACCAGCGAGAACAAGGTGTCCCAGTTCATGACGAACGGCAGCTTCGACTCCGGCTTCTCGCTGCGGCTGATGTCCAAGGATGTGGACATCGCGGTCGATCTGGCGCGGGCGCTGAGCCGACCCGCCGAGATCGCCGACGGGGTGGCACGCCAGTGGCGGCGCATCGCGGGCACCGCGCCACCGCAGGCCGACCACACCGAGATGTACACGCTACTGACCGAGGCGGGGTCCACACGATGAGCGCACCACTGCTGCACTGGATCGACGGCAAGGCGGTGCCGTCCGCCGGCGGCACCACGCGGGCCGGCACCAACCCGTCGACCGGCGGCCCGGGAGCCGAGGTGAGCCTGGGCACCGCCGACGACGTGGACTTCGCCGTACGAGCCGCGCACGGTGCCGCCAAAGGCTGGCGGCACACGGGTTCGCTCGACCGCGGCCGCATTCTCGCGGCCATCAGTCGCCGGCTGCTGGCCGACCTCGACGAACTCGCCGCGATGGAGAGCGCCGACACCGGCAAGCCCCTCGCCCTGTCGATGGCCGAGATCCGCGGAGCCGCCGAGTATTTCGAGTTCTACGCTGCCCTGGTCAACCTGCCGGTCGGTGAGGTCCTCGACATCCAGCCGAACCTGCACGTGTACACGCTGCGGGAGCCGCTGGGCGTGGTGGGCGTGATCACGCCCTGGAACCTGCCGCTCAACCAGGCGGCCCGCGCCTGCGCGCCCGCGCTGGCCGCCGGCAACACCATCGTGGCCAAACCCGCGGAGTCGACCTCACGCACCACCGTCGCCCTGGCGCGGATCGGCAGTGAAGAGGGGCTGCCGCCGGGAGCGTTCAACGTGGTGCTCGGCCAGGGCAGCGAGGTGGGCACCGCGATCGTGCGGCACCCGCTGGTGCGCAAGGTCGCGTTCACGGGTTCTGTGCCGGTCGGGCAGGAGATCGGCCGGATCGCCGCCGATCGCATTCTGCCGCTGACCCTGGAACTCGGCGGCAAGTCGGCGAACATCGTCTTCGCCGACGCCGACCTGGAGTTCGCCGCGTCCGAGGCGGTGCGGGCGTTCACCACCAACGCCGGTCAAGTCTGCTCCTCGGGCACGCGCCTGCTGGTCCAGCGCGAGATCCAGGAGCGGTTCACCGCGGCCGTGGTGGCCGCCACCAGGAAGCTGCGCCCGGGCCACGAGGTGGGCCCAATGATCACCCGCGGACAGTGGGAGACCGTGCGGAGGTACTTCCGGATCGCGGCCGAGGAGGGCGCCACCGCGGAGGTCGGCGGCGGGGTGCCCCTCGACTCCGAGCTCGCCGCAGGGTTCTACGTCGAGCCCACCGTCTACTCCGGCGTGACCAACGACATGCGCATCGCCCGCGAGGAGATCTTCGGCCCGGTCGTCGTCATCATCCCGTTCGAGACGGAGGACGAGGCGGTGGCCCTGGCCAACGACTCGGACTTCGGTCTCGTGGGCGGCGTGTTCACCTCGGATATGTCCCGGGCCATCCGGGTGGCGGAGTCGATCGAAGCCGGACAGGTGTACATCAACTCGTGGTCGACGCAGTCGGTGCAGATGCCTTTCGGCGGCCACAAGCACAGCGGCTACGGGCGTGAGAAGGGCATCGAAGCCCTCAACCACTACTCCCACATCAAGAGCATCAGCATGCGCCTGACGGGCCGATAGGCCCGCGGTTCCCCCCCATCCGGGGCTCCATGAGGAAGGCACAGACATGACCGACGGGCAGTTCGCCCCCACCGTTCACGACGACATCGAGCTGGCGCGGAGGATGCTCATCGGCGGCGAATGGGTCGGCGCGCTCAGCGGCAAGACATTCCCGGTGTACGGCCCGGCCGACGGGCGGGTGATCGTCGAGGTGCCGGCCGGTGACGCGGCGGACGTCGATCGCGCGGTGGCGGCGGCGCGCGGACCGCTGCCCCCGCCGTCCGGCAACCTCGGGGAGGCGACCCTGCTGCTTGACAGCGAGCCGGGACGCGCGTCGGCCGACCTGCAGATCGTGTTCATCCATGTGCCCTTCACCAACCCGTGGCAGGCGGCCCCGGAGCACGGCTACACCTTCGGTGTCGGGCACATGCGCCCGGCGAGCAGGGGGTCCCTGACCCTCGCGAGCCCAGACCCGAAAGTCCCGCCGCTGATCGACTTCCGCTACCTCCATGAGGGTCACGATCTGCGTGCCCTTGTCTCGGGCGTACGTCACGCGCTCGAGATCAGCGAGACAACGGCATTCGACGAATGGCGGGGTGGCAGGCATCCGCTCGTGGGCGCCGACGACGAGAGGATCGCCGCATTCGTACGGGATGCGGTGCAGTCTTACGGTCACGCCGCCGGCTCGTGCCGGATGGGAGTCGATTCGTTGTCGGTCGTGGATCCGGAGCTTCGCGTTCAGGGCCTTGCGGGCCTGAGGGTGGCCGACGCCTCCGTCATGCCGGAGATCGTCTCTACCAACACCAACGCGGCGGCTGTGATGATCGCGGAAAAGGCCTCCGATCTCCTGCGAGGGTTGACCTCGGCCAGCGCGTAAACGCTCTCCTGCACCTGCGGCTCAGAACTCGTGCACCGCGCGGACCGTCCGGGAGCCGTCCGCAGTGGCCCTCTCTGTCTAACCTGAGTGAGACCAGGGGATGAAGTAAGTGTCGGCCTGTCTCGATCCGCCGTGAGCCGCCTCGACGATACGCATGACCGCGATGCTGTCGCGCGGGTCGACGGGCGGTCGCGAGCCGGTGCGCAGCGCTGCGGCGAGCTGGGGGTAGTACGACTCGTACGAACCGCGCCGGGTGGGTACCTCGCGTAGGTCGGCACCGGTTCCGATCCGTCCCCAGCTGTCGCGGGGCTCGGCGCCGAAGTCGGCGTCGTCGAGCCGCTTGCCCGCCTGAAGCTGGGACTCCTGCGGATCGAGCCCGAACTTCACGTAGGCGCCGCGCGTACCGCGCAGGAGGAACCGCGGCCGTCCTTGGGCCGCGACGCTGCTCATCCAGAGCCGGCTGCGGACGCCGCTCTCGTGTTCCAGGGAGACGAGCACGTCGTCGTCGTTCACCGCGTGCGGGCGCCGCGCGTCCACCTCGGCGTGCACCGCGCGGACCGGCCCGAACAGGATGAGCGCCTGGTCGATGAGGTGCGGCGCGAGGTCGTACAGGATGCCCCCGCCGTCCGCCACGCTCGTGCGGTCCTTCCGGCCGGCTGTGACCTCGGGCTTCCACCACTCGAAGGCCGATTCGAACCCGAATACGTCGCCGAGCTCGCCCGACGCGAGTACGTCGCGCACGGTGAGGAAATCTCCGTCCCATCGCCGGTTCTGGAACACCGTGAGCGTGCGGTCGGCGGTGTCGGCCGCCTCAATGAGGCTCTCCGCCTCTTGCACTGTCAGGGCGAGCGGCTTGTCGACCACGACGTGCAGCCCTGCGTCGAGCGCGCGGCGGGCCAACTCGACGTGGGTGTCGTTCGGTGTGCACACCACGGCGAGGTCGCAGTCCCCGGCAGCCGCGAACGCCGCGTCGGCGTCGGCCACGACTCGGGCGCCGGGATGGTCGGCGCGCGCTGCCGCGGAACGGGCAGGGGCGGACGTCACGATGACGTCGATCGTGTAGTCGCCGCTGGCGGCGAGCAGCGGAGCGTGGAACACCTGGCCCGCCAGGCCGTAGCCGAAGAGCAGGACGCGCAGCGGCTGCGCGGGGGCGTTGGACATGGGAGTTTCCTCGTCGTCGGGACTGATCGTCGGAGATCGTCAGGCGGGCAGGGTGGCCGGGTCGACGCGTGCCGCGATGGCTCCCAGGTCATCCCAGAGCGTGTCCGGTACAGCCATCGACGCGAGCGCGACGGCCTGCCCGACGCGTTCGGGACGTGACGCGCCGATGATGGTGCTGGCGATGCGCGGATCGCGGGTCGAGAACTGGATTGCGGCTGCGGCGAGCGGCACCTTGTGGTCGTGGCATGCTTCTTCCATCGCGTCGATCGCCGCGAGGAGTTCGTCGGGCGCCTGTCTGTAGGCGTAGCGGGGCGAGGCGGCGGCGCCCGCCGCGAGGATCCCTCCGCCGAACACGGCGGCGTTGACGACTCCGAGCCCCATCGACGCGGCGAGTGCGATGAGCGGCCCGGCGGATCGATTGACCAGCGTCCACCGATTGTGCGTGAGCACGACGTCGAAGAACCCGGTACGGACGTACCGCTCGATCGTCGCGACCTCGCCGCCGGCGACGCCGATCGACCGGGCGACGCCACGGTCGCGCAGTTCCCGCAGCACGTCCACGGGTCCGCCGCGCGCCATGATCTGCTCGAAGTCGTTCTTCTCCGGATCGTGAAGATACAGCAGCGGCACCTGGTCGAGTCCGAGGCGTCGCAAGCTCTCCGCGATCGACCGTCGGGCCTGCGGACCGTCGAACGTGCCGGAGACGAGGTCGCGGACGATCTTCGTTGACAGCACGAACCCATCAGGCAAGCCACCGGCGCGCTGGATGGCCGCGCCGATGCGACGCTCCGATTCCCCCGCGCCGTACGCGGCCGACGTGTCGAGGGCGCGGACCGGTCCCCGCAGCGCCGCCAGCGCCGTGGCGATTCCCAGCTCCGGCGGTATCTCGCGGCCGAAGTTGCCCGGCATCGAGCCGAGCGGTGCGCCACCTATCGTCAGTGGCGTGATGTGCAGGCCGGTCGCCCCCAGCGGGCGGGTCGGGCTTTGGTGGTCGAAATCGCGCATGGGTATCAGCTCCGGGGAATCCAGTCGAAGAAGTGGCGGTCCGCCGGGTCCATGTGGGCCAGCGCCGCGTCTCGGTCGATGTCGATGCCTAGACCGGGTGCGGAGCCGACCGTGATGAACCCGTCGACGACGATCGGGTTCGGCAGGCCACCAACGATCGAGTACCACCAGTCCTGGGTCGGCACCGGGTACTCGAACGCGATGAAGTTGTCCGGGAGCGTGGCGCACACCTGCACGAGGGCCGCCAGCCCGAACAGCCCGCTGCTGACGCCGTGGGGAGCGATCTGGATCCCGTGGAGGTCGGCGTACTCCGCGACCCATTTCAGCTCCGCGATGCCGCCGACGTCGCCGGGATCCGGCCCGATGACCCGCACCGCCTGGGTCGAGATCAGCTCCTTGTAGTTGTTGCGCAGGTAGATCTGCTCGCCGGTGTGTGTCGGTATGCTCGTGGCCCGGGTGACCTCGCGGTACTGAGCGGCGTCGACCCATGGCACGCCGTCGCCGCTGAGCAGGTCCTCGGCCCAGAGGATGTGGAGCGGCTCGAGCGCGCGCAACACCGTGATGGCGTCCGGGACGGTGAATCCCGGCCCCATGTCAAGGGCCAGGCCACGGCCCTCCCCGAGCACGTCCTTCATCGCCTGGACGCAGGCGACGATGTGGGCGATGCCCTTCTCGGTCAACATGCCGCGGTTCGGGTGCTTGGTGCCCTCGCGCAGATCGCCGTAGAAGAACCCCGGCACGTTCGGCGCCATGAAGCCGTGGAAGCCGACGCCCTCCTTGAACAGGGTGAAGCCTTCTTCCGCGGCCGCCATGACGGCCATCGACTCGGCGTAGTCGTTGGGCTCGTGGCCCCGCAGGGCCGGCCGCACGCCCCCGTTGTAGACGCGGACCCGGTCGCGTACTTTGCCGCCCAGCAGCTTGTGGACAGGCAGGCCGGCCGCCTTGCCGGCCACATCCCACAGGGCCATCTCGATCGCGGAGACGAGGCTGCCCCAGGGCTTGAACCCGCCGAAGCGGCGGATCCGCAGCATGCACCGCTCGACATCGGTGGGGTCCTGTCCAAGCAGGAGATCCGAATAGAGTCCGATGAGTTTGTTGACCTGCGGCTTGGAGTGCTCGATCTCGCCGAAACCGTCGACACCCTCGTCGGTGACCACACGGACGATCGGACTATCCCCGATGACAGCGCAGCGGACGTCAAGGATCTTCATGGTGTGAGTGCTCTCTCTTCGAAGCGCGGTTGGCCGGCCGTCAGCCCTTGACCGCGCCGCTGGTCAGTCCGCCGACGAAGTACCGCTGCAGCGCGATGAAGACGATGACCACGGGAACGGTCAACACGACGGAGGCCGCCATCGTCGAGCCCCAGTCGACGTGGTACTCGGTCGCGAACTCCGTCAACGCGACGGGCGCGGTCCGCGCGGAGTCCGACGCGGCGAACACCGAAGCGAACAGGAACTCGTGCCAGGACTGGAGGAAGGCGAACATGCCCGCGGCCGCCAGCCCTGGCGCGGCGATCGGGAGCGTCACGTAGCTCACGGCGTCGAACCGCGAGCAGCCGTCGATCTCCGCCGCCTCCTCGATCTCGATCGGGATAGCCGCGATCTGGTTACGGATCATCCACGTGACCAGCGGTACCGTGATCGTGAGGTGGACCAACGCGAGCCCGATCGTGGTATCCAGCAGCTGCAGCCCGTTGACCATTTTGTACAGCGGCAGCAGCAACACCGTCAGCGGCACCAACTGCCCGATGAGGATGAACAGTGCGACAGGCCGGGCGGCCCTGAACTTGAAGCGTGCCAGCGCGTACCCGGCGCTGAAACATACGATGAGTGTGGCACCCGCGACGAGCAGACCCACGACGATCGAGTTCACCAGGGCGCGGGGCATTGACGATTCCGTGAAGACGCTCACGTAGTTGGCGAGCGTCCAGTGTTCCGGCATCAGCGTCGGCGGGATCGCGAAGATCTCGTTGCCGGGCTTGAACGACGTGAAGACCATCAAGACGATCGGCCAGAGCGTCCAGACGAGAAGGACGGTGAGAGCGACCCAGGCGAGCGCCGCGAGGAGCGGACGCCGGGCGAAGGGCCCGGTCATGACAACTCCTCCAGGTCGGATCGCATGGCTCGCGCGTAGATCGCGATGAAGACGGCGCAGATCGCCAGCTGTAGCACCGCGATCGCAGAGACCATCGACTGGTCGCCGCGCTGGAACGCTTCGTACAGCAAGATCGGGAGGATCGTCGAGGCACCGGCCGGTCCACCGCTCGTCGTGACCCAGATGATGGTGAACGAGTTGAGTGCCCACGTGACGAGCGTCAGTACCGCGATCCAGGTCGTCGAGCGGATCGCCGGCAGGACGATGTAGGACAGGGTCTGCCAGCCCGACGCGCCGTCCAACTTGGCGGCCTCGTACCGTTCCGCCGGGATGCCGGTCAGCGCCGCTGAGACCATGAGCATCACGAAGGGTGCCGTCGCCCAGATCTGGATCAGCGCGACGGCATAGAGTACGACGTCGGGGTTGGACAGCCAGGCGATCGGCTGCCGGATGATTCCGGACTGCATGAGCCAGTGGTTGACCAGACCGTAGTCGCTGGACAGGCTCCAGCGCCAGACGGTCGCGCCGACGACGCCCGGGATGATCCACGGGATCATGAACAGGCCTCGCCATGCTCCGTGGAGACGCAGGAACGGTGAGCGCAGCAGCAACGCGGCCGCGTATCCGATCAAGAGCGCCCCGGCGACGGAGACCAGCGTCCACACCAGGGTGTTGAGCATCGTGCGCCCGAAATTTGGCCCGTCGAACAGTCGGCCGAACGCTTCCGTGCCGGTGAGGGCGCGCTCCAGGACCGCGATGACCGGGACGACGGTCAGGAACGCCATCAGTCCCGCGGCCGGGAGCATGAGACCGATCCCCCGGCGGGCCGCACCCATGCCCGGCCGGCCGGTTCGGCGCATCGTGGCGGCTGTGCTCATTGGGCGGGGCCGAGATTCTTGTCGGCTTCGGTCATGATCGCGGCGGCTCCCTGCTGCGGGTTCTTGGAACCGAGCGCGACCTCCTGGATCGTGTCGTGCACAAACGGGATCATCGCGGTCCAGCGCGGGTCGTTAGGGGCGGGGATGGAGTGCTCGGAGAGCTGTTCGCCATAGGCCTTGCGGACATCCGTCCGGAACTTGGCGTCCCGCGCCGCGCTCACCCGTGCCGGGAACGTCAGAGTCAGACTCGCCATGTTCTCCGGGCGCCCGAGGAAGGACGCGAGCTTCTTCGCGCCGTCGAGGTTCTTGGCAGCCTTCGGGACGATGTAGGCCCAACCGACGCCCTCTTGGACGCCGGGGCCGCTCGGGCCAGGGGCGATCGCGGTACCGACCGGGAACTTCTGGCCCACCGCCCTGTCGGCGTCGAAGACGCCGCCCAGGTACATCGCGATGCGCCCTTGGAGGAAGAGGTCGCGGATTCCCGTGTTGTCCAGCTCGAATGAGCTCTTCGAGGCGTACCCCTCGACGACGGAGGTACCGATGAGTTCCAGCGCCTGCTCGACGGAGTCCCGCGTGAACCTCGGCGTCCCATTCTTGATCGTCGTCCCCCCTTGCAGGGCGAAGTCGAGGAACCGCAGCGTCAAGTCGCTCGGGTCACCCTGCATCGGCCACGCCGTCCCGGCGACGGTCGACGTGGTGAGCTTCTTGGCGTCATTGATGAACTCCGGCCAGGTCGTGGGCGGACCCGAAATGCCAGCCTTGGCGAACAGGTCGGTGTTGTAGATGAGCGCGTTGGTCGCCCAGCGGTACGGCACCGCGTAGGTCTTGCCGTCGACGGACAGCACGTCGGTCAGCCCGGGCGCGAAGTCCGATGCCGGCATCGCGTTGTCGTACAGGCTGGTCAGGTCTGCCAGCTGCCCCTTGTCGATGTAGGTCTTGGTACGTGCGATCGACTCGGTGATCAGGTCGGGTGTGTTGCCCGCGTCCAGCGCGACGGACACCTTGTTCGCGACCGTGCCGCCGGTGGTCTTCACCATCTCGACGTGCAACGACGGGTTCTCGCTTTCAAAGCGCCGCACGAGCGTGGTAGCGACGTCCCAGTCCCAGTCGGGTAGCCACCAGGTCACCGTGCCGGACGAGCTGGTCGAACTCCGGGTCGCGTTGTGCACGATGACACCCACAACCCCGAGCGTCACCACGAGTATCACCGCGAACAGCGCGGCAGTACGTGGACGAATGGCCATTGTCTGCTCCATTGCTCAAGAGTGGAAGCCCCCGCAGGCGGGCCGACTCCTATCGATCCCGCAGCGAGCAGTGTTATCCTGTCCGTACAGGATGTCAACACTCTCGAAACAAATGAGCAAGCAGGGTCTCGATGTCGCGTCGGTCGCGGAGGTGCGAGAGGTGCTCAGCACGCCGGGCGGTTCGGTGAGCTGTCCACGCTCGCCCGTCTCTCCATCGGAGGTGCCCATGCGGTGTCGGCCCGGCGTCCCCAAAGGCTGGGATGACCGCGAGTGCGACGGAAGACGTCGCGAAAGGACGAGTGCCTTGCGTGTAGATCAGCGACTATCGTCGTGACCGTGCAGCCTTCTCGCAGCATCGACCGCGGCTCCGCATTGCCGTTCTACCATCAGCTCAAGCAGTTGATGGTCCAGGACATCCTGGCGCGTGGGCTCGAACCGGGTGACCGGCTGCCCGGCGACTTCGAACTGTGTGAGCGATACGGCGTATCGCGCAGCGTCGTCCGCCAGGCGCTGCAACAACTCGAGGTCGAGGGCGTCATCTCGCGGATAAAGGGCCGAGGCACGTTCGTCGCCGACCGCAAGACTTCCGAGGGTTTCGGGCACGCGATGATCGGCGTCTTCGAGGAGGACGTCCGCGGCCGCAGCGGCGAGCAGACCATCGAGGTGCGGCGACTGGAGACGGTGCCGGCCAGCGCCGCGGCCGCCGCCGATCTCGGCGTGGCGCCAGGAACGACCATCGTCGAAATCGAGCGCTTGCGCATGGTCAACACGGAGCCGTGGGCACTGACAATCACGCAGCTACCGCTGTCCGTCGGCAAGCTCCTGCTCGATGAGGACCTGTCGAACGTTTCGCTCTACGGTCTGCTGGAGCGCAAGTACGGCGTCCAGTTCGCGACCGGACGGCGGTCGATCGAAGCCGACATCGCTAGCGAGTCGATAGCCGAGGCGTTGCAGACTCCTCCGGGCGCTCCTTTACTGATCCTGCGAAGCCTGGCGTTCGACGAGGCCGGCAATCCGCTCGAAAGGTTCACCGGATTCCACCGCGGCGACCTCAGCCGATTCCAGGTCAACGTCTACCGCAATCCCCCACTGAATGGCGGCCCACAATAGAGTCGGCTCGGTTCGCGCCGCAGCGAATCCATTCCCTCCGCCCTGACCCTCACCGACGCCGCCCGAAATTTCGTCAACGTGCGACTGTTTCTGCGCGCCCCGGTGCCGCAACCTGCCGCCGACCTGGTGAGCGTGCCCATGGTCGGCCGCCTCGGTATCAGTTAAGAACTCGACTGGCATAAGCCCGGCGGACCGGTCCTCCGGGTGAGTTTCGAGAGCGTTCCTGCACTTGCGACAGTTCGTCAGGCTATCCTGACGGGCGTGACGTTTACGTGCCCTGACATGCCCGACCACGAGGGCTTCGCTGCCCCAGTGCTCCCCACCGGCGAACTGGCCTCATCCGCTGCCGCCTTCACCAAGACCTTCGTCGGCTACCAGGCCGCATGTTCCTGCGGGTGGACCGATCAGCGCCGATTCCTGGCCACGCCGGAAGGAGCCAAAGAGACGGAGTACCGGTGGTGGAGCCGACACGCCGCCTCTCTGATCGCCGCCGCACCGCCCGGCGAGCTGGTGATCAAGTCGAACCTCCTGCGCGAGCGGATCGTCAAGCTCGCCGCCGAACGTCCTCTGGCCGCCCTCATTCTGCTGTCTCAGCTAGAGAGCTGGCAGCGCACCCTGCTCGACCAGGCCGTCGCCGGGGCACGGGAAACCGGCGCCTCCTGGGCGCAGATAGGTGAGGCGATGGGGATCTCCAAGCAGAGCGCTCACGAGCGGTTCAGGGCGCATGTGAGCTCATGATCAGGAGTCCCCAGCGACCGCTTACCGCCTTGGAGAAGTCGTCATGACCATGCCTGCGCACAGCACGACCTGGTACGACGCTCGCTACGACATGCCCGTCAGTCAGCAACTGGAGCGCTACAACGAGCTGGCCGCCAAGAACGCATCGGCTC
The DNA here is from genome assembly GCF_009687885.1 of Acrocarpospora pleiomorpha. GTDB lineage: Bacteria > Actinomycetota > Actinomycetes > Streptosporangiales > Streptosporangiaceae > Acrocarpospora > Acrocarpospora pleiomorpha. The sequence goes on along the minus strand of NZ_BLAF01000004.1, from coordinate 371,681 downwards.
GCGCCCGGATCGAGCTGGTGGCCCGGGGGATCTACGATCCCGTCCGGCACGGAGCCGATGACCGGCCTCCTCTCACCGCGGCCGAACACATCGAACTGCTGGCACTGGCGGAGAGCATCGCGCGCACCGTGCGCCACCCCTCAAACGTCCATCACGCACTACTGGCCGGGGTCACCTGGGCCGATATCGCCCGCATCACCGACTCCGACGACCTGACCGTCCGGCGGAACTATCAGCAGTGGGCTGACGATCAGTACGATCTCAACCAGCGCTTCCCTGACCGCGGTATGACCGCCGACGAGCACGTCGCCGCGACCGCCAGAGCCGCAGAGGGGATTAGAGACACCTTCTTGCGGACCGCGACGACATCCACGGATCTGCCTTGTGATCGATGAGACACGACTACATGAACGTCAACGCTCGGCGGGATATTCATCGCTTCGTCTGATCTATCTCCGACGAGCATGCCGCGCCGCCTGAGGTCAGCCTAGGCTGCGCCGGGGAGTTGGACGATGTTGAGCTGGAGGAGCATGCCGAGGATGTCCTCGCCGAACCAGGCTTCGGTGATCTTTCCGTTGATTACCGTGTAGATGCCGATGCCAAGCCATTCGGCGTGTACGCCGCTGGCGGGCGCACCCATGAACGGCCCGGTATGGGTCCCGCTGTTGGTGAAGCGGACGACGACCTTGTCACCGGTGGCGACGATGTCCTGCTCCCGGAGGCTCATTCCGGTGAAAGCGCCAGAAATGCTGGCACTCAGGTACTGCTTGTAGGCGGGCAGGCCACGGATGTCGCCCAGGCTTCCGCCGTGCCAGCGCAGGTCATCCGACCACAGGTCGTCGATCACGTTCAGGTCTCCCCCGTTGACGACCTCGCTCAGGAATCGCCGGACGACCGACACCGGGTCCGTGGCGGCCTCCCCGAGCGGGTCGCGCTGGCGGGGCGTGGCGTCGTCGCGGTCGGTCGAGCGGCTGAGTTCCTGCCAGGCCTGGTCGCGGGCGGCGAGTGTCCTGGCGGCGGCGCGGGCACCGGCGAGGGCATCGGAGCCGAGCAGCAGCCGCAGCGGCGGCTCGTCCATGTCGGCGAGCCGGGCTACCACGTCGGCGACCTTCGCCGGGTCGCCCAGGGCCGCGTCGGTGCCGTCCTTGAACAGGTCGCTGAGAAAGCCGATAGTGCCGGCGTACGGAGGTGAGGGCGGAGGGATGGTCATGGAGGATCCCGCCCAATCGGTCCGCATCCCGCCCGGCTCGATCGCCGTCACCTTGATGCCGAGCGGACCGACCTCGGCCCCCAGGACCTCGGTGAAGCCGTTCACCGCCCATTTGGCCGTCTGGTAAGCCGACAGTCCGGGGGTGGCGACGCGTCCGCCAACCGAGGTGACGGTGATGATGTGCCCATGTCCCTGCCCGCGCAGGACCGGAAGGGCGGCCTTGGTGACGTTGACGACGCCGAACAGGTTCGTCTCGATCTGTGCCCGGAAGCTGTCGAGGGTGGTGTCCTCGACCGAGGCCAGGTCGGCGTAACCGGCGTTGTTGACGATCACGTCCAGGCGGCCGAACTCCGCCACGGCCGTCTGGACGGCCGCGGCCGCCTCGTCGGCGTCGGTCACGTCCAGCGGCAGGGCCAGCAGGCGACCGGGATGGGCGGCGGACAGATCGTCCAGCCGTCGCGGGTTCCGGGCGGTGGCCGCGACCCGGTCACCGCGCTCCAGCGCGGCGGCCACGATCTCGCGGCCAAGACCACGGGCACTGCCCGTCACGAACCAGATTTTCTCGGTCATTTCCGATTTCCTTTTCTGGGTGCTTCAAACAGGGGATCAGGCGTACGCCTTGCGGAGCAGGTCACCGATCATGGTGATCGCCTCACGGGCGACCTCGACGGGCTTGACGTGGGTGAAGCCGTGGTCGACGCCGTCGAACTGGCGGTGGGTGACCTGGACGCCCTTGGCCGTCAGGTCGGCCGCCAGGTCGTTCATCTCATGCCGCAGCGTGTCGTACTCGGCGGTCATGATGAGGGTGGGCGGGAACTCCGCGAGCCGCTCGTAGAGCGCCGGGGAGGCCAGCGGCGAGGTGAGGTCGGCGCCGACGAAGTAGGTGCGGCGGACCAGGTCCATCATCTGCGGGGGGACGACCGGGTTCGGCTTGGCCGAGACGCGCGTGGAGTCTGGACGGGAGATGTCCGCGGCGCCGAACTCGGCGCTGATCGCGACCGGCACGTATCCGCCGTCGTCGATCGCCTGCTGCGCGACGCTGAGCGCGAACTTGCCGCCCGCGCTCGGGCCCCCTACTGAGACACGTTCACCGTCCCAGCCGTGGGCCTCGCCATTGCCGAGGATCCAGCGGAAGACGTCGTAGGTCTGCTCCTCCGATACCGGGAAGCGGACCTTGGGAGCGGTGTCATAGTCGGGGATGACGACGTAGCAGCCGATCTCGGAGGCGAGGTAGCGGGCTATGTTGTCCTCCTGCTGGGGCACCCGGACGATGAACGCGCCGCCGTGGATGATCAGGTGGACCGGGGGCCGGCGGCCGGAAGCGTGCCATGCGGCGATGTGCTGCGGCGTGGGGGCGTAGACCAGCGCTTTGAGCTTGCCGTGCCGGGTCGGGATCGTGATCCGCGCAGGCTTGGCGATCTTCTTCGTCGCGAACTGCAACTCCGGTGAGGAGTACCGCAGCCGGAACATCGGGCGGAACAGAAGCTGGAAGGTGCGGGCCGACAGGGCCGCCCGCCAGTGAATCTGAGGATCGTTGCCGAGCATGGGGGGTCTCCTCAATTATCTTCTAACTGGTTAGTTAGAAGCTAGGCCTGGTACGGCCGACTTGTCAACTAACCGGTTAGAAAAATATGATGAGGGCATGCAAAGGGATGCCGAAGCCACCCGTAAGCGCCTGCTGGAGGCAGCGATCAAGGAGTTCGCCGCCTACGGAATCGCGGGGGCCCGCGTGGACCGGATCGCCGCGGCGGCCGACTCGAACAAGGCGCAGATCTACCACTACTACGGCAGCAAGGATCAGCTCTTCGACGCCGCCTTCGAAGCCATCGTCACTCAGGTCGTCACCCAGACGCCGCTCGACGTGCACGACCTGCCCGGATACGCCGCGCGGCTCGCCGCCCTCTACGACGAGCACCCGGAGATCATGCGCATGTCCGACTGGCAGCGACTGGAGCGAAGCGGGGACGCTCCCGTTCCCCTCGCCGCCGCCAGTGTCCAGAGCAAAATCGACGAAATCGCCCGAGCACAGGCGGAAGGGATACTGCCCGGCCACTACCCGGCCGGGGTTCTGCTCGTTCTCATCCTGCAGCTCGCGGCCACATGGGTCTCGATCGGTCCGGAGTTCGCCGCCGCCAAAGACAGCGAACGAGGTGCGTATGTCGCCGACGCCGTCCATCGCCTGCTCGGACGCTAGCGATTCCGTCTCAGGGGGTCTGACGGTATCGGCCGCGTCGCGGCGAGAGATTTCTCCGGGGCCGTGTCGATCCGCGGGCCGCTCGTTCGACATGTGGGTGCGAGGGTCGAGAGGCGGCCCCGCCGGAAGAGGAGAACGCGATGCCGAAGTACATGCTGATCATGCGGGGCACCGATGAGACGAACGCGGCCATGATGGCTTCGATCGACGAGGCGATGGCCGCGACCGGCCGGTTCATCGAGGAGATGATCAAGGCCGATGTTCTCCTCGCGGCCGAAGGGCTGGACGATCCGGGCCGGGGCGTCGTGGTCGACTTCAGCGGCGAGGCCCCGGTGGTCACTGACGGGCCGTACGGCGAGACCAGGGAACTGTTCGGTGGCTACTTCCTGCTCGAAGTCGCCACGAAACAGGAGGCGGTCGAGTGGGCCAAGCGGGTCCCGGCGGTCCGCGGGTCCAAGATCGAGGTCCGGCGGGTGGCCGAGGCCGACGAGGTCCCGCCGGGCAGCGAGAGCAACGGCCGGATCTGATGGGCACGGCCGACGTCGAGGCCGTCTGGCGGATCGAGTCGGCCCGGATCGTCGCCGCGCTGACCCGGTTCACCGGCGATTTCGGGCTGGCCGAGGACGCGGCCCAGGAGGCGGTGGCTGAGGCGCTGGTGTCGTGGCCGCGTGCCTCTCCGGCCAATCCGGCCGGCTGGCTGATGGCCACGGCCCGGCGGCGGGCGATCGACGCGATCCGCCGCCGGGCCGCCCTCCAGGACCGATACGCCCTGCTGGCGGCCGACCCCGCGGTCGACCAGGAAATCGACCCCGACAGGATCGACGACGACGTCCTGGCGCTGATGTTCGTCAGCTGCCACCCGGTGCTCTCCCCCGAGGCCCGGGTGGCGCTGACCCTGCGCGTGGTCGGCGGCCTGTCCAGCGAGGAGATCGCCCGCGCGTTCCTGGTACCCGTGCCGACCGTGCAGGCCCGCATCACCCGGGGCAAGAAGACGATCGCGGCGGCCGGGGTGCCGTTCGAGCTGCCGCCGGCCGCCGAGCGCGGGGAACGGCTGGGCGGCGTGCTCAGCGTCCTCTACGTGATCTTCACCGAGGGGTCGACGGCCACGTCGGGCGACCGGCTGCTGCGCCCCGACGTCGCGTACGAGGCGATCCGGCTGGCCCGCACGCTGGCCGCGCTGCAGCCCGACGAGCCGGAGGCGCACGGCCTGCTCGCGTTGTGCGAGCTGACGGCCGCGCGCTTCCCGGCCCGGACCGGCCCGGACGGCACGCCGATCCTGCTCGAGGACCAGGACCGGCGGCTGTGGGACTTCTCGGCGATCCGCCGGGGGCTGGCCGCGCTGGCCAGGGCGTCGGCCCGCGGCCTCGGCCCCTACGGCCTGCAGGCCGCGATCGCCGCCGCCCACGCGTCGGCGCCCTCGGTCGAGGCGACCGACTGGGACCGGATCGTGCTGCTCTACGAGGCGCTCGGCCGGGTCGCGCCCTCGCCGGTGGTCGAGCTCAACCGGGCCGTAGCCGTGGCCATGGCCTCGGGTCCGGCGCAGGCCCTGGCCATCGTGGACGAGCTGATCGCCTCGGACCGGCTCCCCGGTTCGCATCTGGTTCCGGCCGTACGCGGAGAGCTGCTGGCCCGCCTCGGCCGGCGACCGGAGGCGCGCGCCGAGCTGGAGCTGGCCGCCCGGCTGTGCGCCAACCAGCGCGAACGCTCAGTGCTGCTGCGCAAGGCGGCCGCGCTGGACTGAACGGTTCTTGAAGCGCAGCGGCGCTTCGCCGACCTCGCGTTTGAACGCCGTGCTGAACGCGGCCTCCGACGCGTAGCCCAGCTCCGCCGCGAGCGACGCGATCCGGACGTCGCCGTCGCGCAGGGCCCGCTGGGCGAGAAGCATGCGCCACTGGGTGAGGTACGTCAGCGGAGGCACACCGGCCACCTCGCGGAAGCGCACGGCGAACGTCGTGCGCGACATGGCGGCGGCGTGGGCGAGTTCCCGCAGGCCCCATGCGCGGTCCGGGCGGTCGTGCATGAGGTCGAGGGCCGGTCTCAGGCGTTCGTCGCGTAGAGCTGCCAGCCAGCCCGGCGGCAGATCGCCGGTGCTCATGAAGGCGCGCAGGACTTCGAGCAGCAGGAGCTGACCGTGCTGACGGATCGCGAAGGCGGCGCCCGGCTTGCCGCCGGTCATCTCGTCGGCGATGCGGTGGACGCAGCCGCGCAGCGAGGACGTGGCCGGCATCGACGGCCCGATGTGCACCACCGGCGGGAGCGCGTTGAGCAGGAGCGCCCGGCCGGCCGGAGTGAGGTCGATGCGGCCGCCCACGACCACGTCGTCTCGCCCGCGGTCGACGGCGAACGAGAAGTGCTCGTCCGGCAGGACTTCGCGCGGCGGCTCGTCACCTGTGCCGCCGTCGAGCCGCAGCCACGACCGATCGTTGAGAATCGCGACGTCGCCGGGCTCGAGGATCAGCGGCGAGTCGAGGCCGTCGGTGGTCAGGCGGACTTGCCCGTACGGGACGGCGAGGAACTTGAGCGGGAGGTGCACCTCGCCGCGCGCGAACCACCGCCCCCGGGCAGCGAACCCGCCGGACAATACTCCACGAACCTCGACAAGGTCGAACACCTCGGACAGGCGGTCAACAGCCACGCCCGTACTTTCACACAAGAATTGCGAACTGACAACCATTCAACGTACGGCATTCAGCGCGCAGGCTGAAGGCATGAAACAACATCCCGCCGGGTCGGACTTCACCGCCTTCACCGAAGCCGCCGGCTTCCCGGTCAACCAGGCCAGTCCCGTCATCTCCTACAGCCCGATGGCCGTCCCCGTCCCCGGCCGTGCCATCGACCTGCAGATCAAGGTCTCGGTACCCGAGGCCGGCGAGGAACTGCCGGTCATCGTGCTGTCCCACGGGAACGGCCCCTCCAACTTCGTTTCCTCTCTGTACGGATACGGTCCGGTCGCGCACTTCTGGGCCGCACACGGCTTCGTCGTCATCCAGCCCACGCACCTGGACTCGATGACGCTCGGGCTGCGCGAGGCCGACAGTTTCGAGGCGCCGCTCTACTGGCGTACCCGGGTCGAAGACGTGCGCACGATCCTCGACCACCTCGACCGGATCGAGTCGACCGTGCCCGGTCTGCGCGGGCGTATCGACCGTAGCCGCATCGCCGCGGTCGGCCACTCGATGGGCGGGCACACCGTGGGGATGCTCTGCGGCTCGACTGTCACCGACCCGGTCAACGGCTCGCAGGTCTACCTGCCCGACCAGAGGATCAAGGCGGGCGTGCTCCTCGGCGCGCCCGGCCTGGGCGACGACCTCGCGCCGTACGCGACCGAGCACTGGCCGATCCTCAGCACCACCCGCTTCGATCGGATGACCACGCCGGCGCTGGTCGTCACCAGCGACGAAGACACGAACGAGTATTTCAGCGAGCGCAAGGACTGGCGTGCCGACGCCTACCGCCTGGGCCCGGGCCGCAAGAGCCTGCTGTGGCTGTATGAAGCCGGGCACAGCTTCGGCGGCATCAGCACCTACGACGCGGCGGAAACCACCGACGAGAACCCCGAGCGGGTTGCCGCGCTCCGCGCCCTGGTGTGGGCGTACCTGCGGAGCGAGCTCTATCCGGACGACAAGTCCTGGAATGACGCGGTGACCATACTGCAAAGCATGGACACCCCGTGGGGCCGGGCCGAAACCAAACCCTGATCTCGGCAAAAGGCCCCTATCGGCTGCTCGGCGTTGCGTCGCGGTTGGCCAGGCCGGCGAGGTTGAGTGTGTCGGCGTGGTGGCAGGCGACGTGGCGTTCGGGGGCGACCTGCCGCCACTGCGGTGTCTCCTGCGCGCACAGCGCCGTGGCGTAGCGGCAGCGCGGGTGGAAGTGGCAGCCGCGGGGTGGGTCGGAGGGGCTGGCGACCTCGCCGTGAAGGACAATCCTCTGCCGCTTCTTGAGGCCCGGGTTCGGGACAGGGGCGGCGGACAGGAGAGCCTCGGTGTAGGGGTGGCGGGGAGTGTCGAACAGCGCGTCGGTGTCCGCGAGTTCGACGATCCTGCCGAGGTACATGACGGCGACGCGGTGCGAGAGGTGCTCGACAACCGCGAGGTCGTGGGCGATGAAAAGGTAGGCCATGCCCAGTTTCGACTGCAGATCCTTGAGGAGGTTGAGGATCTGCGCCTGGATGGAGACGTCGAGCGCGGAGACCGCCTCATCACAGACGATCAGGCGGGGGTTGGACACCAGGGACCGGGCTATGCCGATGCGTTGTCGCTGGCCGCCGCTGAACGTGTGCGGGTAGCGGTGCAGGTGCCGACTGCCGAGCCGACCAGTTCCAGGGTCTGGCGGACGCGCTCGACGTGTACGAGCATGCCTGGGAGATCCGCGAGCTGCTGGGCTACCGCGACTTCGGCGCATGCGAGTCCGAGGTACGCGAGTTTGTGGCGGCACGGGTGTGGTCGACCAGCCAGGGCCCGCGAGCGTTGTTTGACCGGGCGCGGGTGCACCTGCTCAAGGAGCGGATCCTGCTGCCCGGGATCACGGTGCTGATGCGGCTGGTCGGAGAGGTGCGCCGGGCGGAGAACGAACGGCTGCACGCGCTGCTGTCCGGCCGAATCTCGGATCAGATGCGCCAGTCGCTGGTGGCTCTGCTGGCGGTACCTGACGGCAAGCGACGCTCGGAGCTGGAACGGCTGCGCACGCCCCCAACCAAGGCGTCCGGCCGGGTGATGCTCGACGAGTTACGCCGGGTCGCCGAGATCGAACGGCCCGGCTGCAGCAGGTCGACCAGGGCTACCTGCGCGCCGAGACGATCATCACTGACACCACCAGCTACAGCGATCTTGTTTTCGGGCTGTTCGCGATCTGCGGCTACCAGTTCTCCCCGCGCATTGCCGACCTGGCCGACGTGCGGCTGTGGCGGACCAACATCGCCGCCGTCTACGGGCCGCTGGAGCACATGTCCCGCCACGTCGTCCGCCTGGACCGGATCCGGGCGCACTGGGCCGACATGTTGCGGGTGGCGGGGTCGCTGACGATGGGCACGGTGCGGGCCTACGACCTGATCCGGATGCTGTCGGCCGACGGCCGCGCCACCGGCCTGGGCGAGGCGTTCATGCACTACGGCCGCATCTTCAAGACCCTGCACCTGCTGCAGTTCCTGCACGATGAGGGCTATCGGCGGATGATCGGCGCTCAGCTGAACGTGCAGGAGGCCCGGCACCGGCTCGCGCGGAAGATCGCCTTCGGTAACCGGGGCCAGCTGCGCCAGCGTTACCGGGAGGAGGGCATGGAGGACCAGCTCGGCGCGCTCGGCCTGACCTTGAACGCGGTCGTCTGGTGGAACAGTCTCTATATCGACGCCGCCGTCGCACGCCTGCGTGAGCAGGGCTTCCCGGTCACCGACGAGATGTGCGCCCGGTTGTCGCCGATCGCTTTCGACCACATCAATTTCCTGGGCCGCTACGCCTTCACCCGCGCCGACCTCGCCACAGGCCTGCAGCCCTTCCACCAGGACTCCCTCGGGGAAGCCGGGCAGGCCAACGGCTGAGCAGCCGTGGAGAACAGCAGCTGCCACAGATCATGGTTTTCGGGGCTCGTTCTGCCGACCTCCTGTGGTCCCCGCCGTAGCTTGTGGCGCGGACCAACTCGCCGCCGTCGAGGCCCAGCGGCAGCCGGCGCTTGCCTTGGCAACGCCCGGCACGCCGTGTCGGGTCTGTTCCATGGCGGGGATCGCAGAGGCACGACCTCCTCGACGGCCCGCCCGTTCAGGTCCGGCGAACGGTCAGTGATTCCAGCACGGTGACGGCGGTCGTGACTCCGGCTTCCTCGCTGACGGCGGCGGCGAGTTGCTCGGCGCGTTTGCTCATGGCCGGGTCGGTGACGGCTCGGCCGATCGCCTCGGCCAGACCGTGCGGGGTGAGGTGGCGTTGGGGCTGCGGGGCGGGGGCGATGCCGGCGGCGTGGGCGCGGGCGGCCCAGAATGGCTGGTCGGCGACGAAGGGGCAGATGACCTGGGGGCGGCCGGAGGCCAGCGCGGCGCCGGTGGTGCCGCTGCCGCCGTGGTGGACGATGGCGGCCATGCGGGGGAACAGCCAGTCGTGCGGGGCCTCCTTCAGCGCGATCACCTGATCGGGCAGCGTGTCCAGCAGGTCGTCGACGGCGATGCCGCCCCACCCCGACACCACCACGGCGTGTACGCGGGCCAGGGTGATGGCCTCGGCGACGATGCGGCCGATGCGGGCGGGGTCGGTGCCGGCCATGCTGCCGAATCCGATGTAGACCGGCGGCGGGCCCTGTTCCAGGAAGCGGGTCAGTTCGGTGGGTGGGGTCCAGGCAGGGGCGGCGGGCAGGTACCAGAATCCGGTGGTGTGCACCGAGGCGGGGTAGCCGGCTCCCGGTGGGAGCAGGTGGCGGCTGAAGCCGTGCAGGACGGTGGCCGGGCCGCCGTCGGGGCGGCGCAAGAAGTCGTGGCGGCCACGCCTGTTGGGCAGGTTCAGGCTTTTGTCGGCGATTGCGCCGAAGGGGCGCAGCATCAGCTTGAACGGCAGATAGGTGGCGCGGTTGAAGCGGTGGGGCAGCCGGATGGGCAGCATCGGGTTGGGGAAGGCGTCGGTGGGCACCCACATCGGTTGCAGCAGGGCCGGTACGGCCGGGACGCCGAGCTCTTCGGCGATGCGGTGGCCGGGAATGCTGGGGCCGTGCACCACCAGGTCGTACGGCCCGGTGCCGGAGGCTGTGTCGAAGGCGGCGGCGACCATGTCGGCGAACACCCGCGCCATGAGCGGTTTGCTGGCGCGCATGACCTGCAGGGCGGCCTTCTTGCCGGCCAGGCCGCGGTAGTTGGTCTCGATCGCCTGCCGGATCCGCGGGTCGTCGATGAGGGTGTTGGGCCCGTCGTGCACCGGTGTGAAGGCCAGGCCGTGGGACTCGGCCAGGGCGGCGGAGGCGGCGGGTGCGGCCAGCACCGCCTGGTGCCCGGCGCGTTGTAAGGCCAGGGCTAGGGCGGCGTAGGGCTGGACGTCACCGCGGGTGCCGTGGGCGAGGATGAGGACCTTCATCGGCGCGGCTCCTTCCTCCGGTTCATCGTCGGGTTGTTCATCGGGTTCTCCGGGCGGCGGTTATGGCGTCCCAGGCGGTCAGGGCGCGCTCGTCGGTGAACAGGCCGTGGGTGTAGATGTCCAGGGCGGCGCGGGAGTAGCGCAGGGTGGCGTCGAGGTCGTGCAGATCGGCCACCTCCAGGACCCGGGCCAGGTGGGCGTCGAAGGCCAGCGGCGCCAGCAGCCAGGTCACGTAGATGGCGGCACGTGCGCGGGGGTCGTCGGCCGGGCGGGCCCACCCCTCTTCGGCGCCGCGCTCCAGCCAGGCGCCGGTGGTGCGGACGATCTCGTCGAACAGGGCGGCCGCCTGGGGGGTGCCGTCCAGGAAGGCGCGGGCCAGGTAGCGCCGTACCGATCCGGCGGCCTCCAGCATGGCCCCGAGCCCGGCGGTGTTCTCCCAGTCCACTCCGGCATCGCGGGTATCAGGGGCCTCCGAATGGTCGGGTTCGCCCCTGACTCGTGAGATCACGTACTGATCGCAGGCGGCGCGTAGGCCCTGCTTGGAGCCGAAGTGATGCAGTACCAGGGCGGGCGAGACGCCGGCCTTGACCGCGATGGCCCGCACGCTCACCCGGTTGATCCCTTCGGCGCCGAACAGGTCCAGGGCCGCGTCCCTGATCCGGGCGCGGGCGGTGAGATCACCACTCGGACGGTAATCTGAACGCATGCACAGAATACTAAACAAATGTTCAGCATTCTGGGAGCGCGCGGGGGCGGGAACTGGCGATACAACGCCAGTTGGCTGCGTGACGATTGGGACCCCAGCGTAGATGTGGGCACGTTGGCCCGGAATGCCGGATCTGATTACTTCCTCAGAGAATCCTCAGACTTCCACCAAGCGGCGTGCCTAGGGACGGCTCGATGATCGAACGGTCCCGGTCCGCTACCGGTCCGAGGACCCGAATCGGAGGATGGGATCGGAACATGACCACACCCAACGGCGCCGCCATCGTCTGCGGCGCTGGTACGGCCGGGCCCGGCAATCGCCCAGATCCTGGACGGAGCCCGATGATCGATGCGGAGAGGCCCAAGACGTACTGCGAGGCTTTTCAGCGGACAGCGGCGGTGGATCCGGACGCGGTCGCCCTGCGCACGGTCGGCGGCACCTGGACCCTGACCTGGAGGGAGTACTCGAATGAGGTACGCGCGGTCGCGGCCGGGTTGAGCGCGATCGGGGTGGGCCGAGGCGACACCGTTGCGCTGATGATGGCCAACCGGCTGGAGTTCTATCCGCTGGAGGTCGGGGCGCAGCACCTCGGCGCCACCTCGTTCTCGGTGTACAACACGCTGGCCCCCGAGCAGCTGGCCCATGTGCTGGCCAGTTCCGGTACGAAGGTCGTGATGTGCGAGGGGCAGTACGTCGAGCGGATCCGGCGTTGCGGGGCCCCGGTCGAACACGTGGTGTGCGTCGATGGCACGCCGGAGGGCACCATCAGCGTCCAGGAGCTCGTCGGCCGCGGTTCACCGGGCTTCGACTTCGAGGCGGCGTGGCGGGCGGTGCGGCCGGACGACGTGTTGACACTGATCTACACCTCGGGAACGACCGGCGAGCCCAAGGGCGTGGAGATGACCCACGAGAACCTGCTGTTCGAGGTGTACGCCGTCACCGAGGTGCTCCCCATAGCGTTCGGCGACCGGACCACGTCCTTCCTGCCGAGCGCGCACATCGCCGACCGGGTGGCCGCCCTGTATTTCCAGGAGACGATGGGCACCCAGATCACCGTGGTGCCTGACGCGCGGCAGATCGCCGTGGCGCTCGCCGACTGCCGGCCCACGATCTGGGCATCCGTGCCCCGCGTGTGGGAGAAGCTCAAGGCGGGCATCCTCGCGAGCGTGGCGGCCGAGCCGGACGAGACCAGGCGTCAGGGGCTGCTGTGGGCGCTGGACGTCGCCGCGCGCAAGGCCGAGGCCGGCATGACCGGATCGGAGTTGCCCGCGGAGCTGGCCGCCGAGTACGCCAAGGCCGACGAGGTGGTCCTGTCCGCGCTGCGCGCCAAGCTGGGGTTGGACCGGCTGAGGTGGGCGGTCTCCGGCGCGGCGCCGATCCCGAAGGAGGTCCTGGCCTTCTTCAGCGGGCTGGGTGTCCCAATCGCGGAGGTCTGGGGCATGTCGGAGCTGAGCTGTGTCGCCAGCGTGGCATCGCCGGCCGAGCACCGGCTGGGCACGGTGGGCCGGCTGCTGCCCGGGATGGAGGGCAGGATCGCCGAGGACGGGGAGTTCCTGGTACGCGGGCCCCTGGTGATGAAAGGCTATCGGGGGCAACCGGCGAAAACCGCGGAGGCGATCGACGGTGACGGCTGGTTGCACACCGGCGATGTGATGACCGTGGACGGCGACGGCTACCTCACCGTCGTCGACCGTAAGAAGGAACTCATCATCAACGCGGCCGGCAAGAACATGTCACCGGCGCACATCGAGAACGTCATGAAGGCCACATGCCCCCTGCTCGGCGGCATCGCCACCATCGGGGACGGGCGGCCGTACAACACCGCGCTGGCCGTGCTGGACGCCGACGCCGCAGCCGCCTACGCCGCCCGGCACGGGCTCCCGGACACCTCCGCCGCGGCGCTCGCCGCCGATGCGGACGTGGTTCGCCAGATCACGGCGGGGATCGCCGCGGGCAACGCCAAGCTGTCCCGGGCCGAACAGATCAAGCGGTTCCAGATCCTGCCGGTCTTCTGGGAGCCGGGCGGAGACGAGCTCACCCTGACCTCGAAACTACGCCGCAGGCCGGTCGCTGAGAAGTACGCCGCCGAGATCGAAGCGCTGTACGCCGACCGACCAGGAGCGGGCGTCCTCGAACCCGAACCGGCCCTCGCACCGGCAGCTGCCTCGGCCGCCTTCTAGTCCGGAGTCGGCCCGGGTGTGAGCCGGAAAGGCGGGCACGGTGAGCAGGCGTGAGGGCAGCAGCGCGATAGTCATCGGCGCGGGTATGGCCGGTCTGGTGACCGCCCGGGTCTTGAGTGACCATGTCGACCGGGTGCGGATCTTGGAGCGGGATCACCTGCCCGAGGAGGCGATCCCGCGTAGCGGTGTCCCGCAGGGACGCCACGCCCATGTCTTGCTGGCTGCCGGTCAGTCGCTGCTGGATGGCTGGTTTCCGGGCCTGGCCGACGAACTGCGGGCAGGGGGCGCGGTTCCCCTCGACGCCGGCGGACTGGTGTGGCGCCAAGGGGGCGCCTCCTGGACAGCGTCCGATCTCGGCTTGTGCGCCTTATCCATGAGCCGGCCCCTGCTTGAGACAACAGTCCACAGGCGGTTGCTGCGGCAACGGCCCAACGTGTCGATCGCTGACGAAACAGCGGTGGACGGGCTGATTCTTGAGGATGGCAGGGTGGTCGGTGTTCAGGTCGACGGCGCGCAGCACCGGGCCGACCTGGTGGTCGCGTGCTCCGGCCGCCATACCCGTTTCCTGGACCTGCTGGCCGAAAGGGGGTTCCCAGCACCCGAGGTATCGGCTGTCCACATCGACCTGGCCTGCGGCACGCGAGTGGTGCCGCGACAGCCGGACGACCTCACCCGCGCCGTCGCCATCGAGGTCGACGACCTGGCATGCAGCCACCGCATGGGCCGTATGGTGCCGGCGGAGGGCAACCGATGGATCATCACGCTCGGCTCCTTCCACGACGAGGCACCCCCGATCGAGCCAGCCGCGTACGCGGACTTCGCCCGTTGCCTGCCGTCGCCGCTGATCGCCGACGTCCTGGCCCGGACCGAGGCACTGACACCGGTACTGACCTATCGGATGCCCACCAGCCGGCGCCGCCACGTGGAACGGCTGGACCGGACTCCGGCGGGGTTCTTGGTGCTCGGCGATGCCATCTGCAGCCTCAACCCCCTCCACGCGCAGGGGATGTTGTCGGCGGCCCTGCAGGCCCAAGCCCTGGGCCGGGCCATCGCCCGCCATGGCCTCACCTCGCCGCAACTGGCCCGTGCCTTCTACCGGCAGGCCGCCAAGGTGGTCGACGCGCCGTGGAGGCTTGCCGCTGCGGCCGACTTCGTCGACGCCTGCACCAGCGGCCCGGAATCGGTGGGCACTGGCCTGCTCAACCGCTACCTCGACATGGTGTCGCGGGCCTGCCGCACCTCGATCCCGGTGGCCCGCCAGACGCTGCGGGTGCAGAACCTGCTCGCCCGCCCCGCATCGCTGATGACCCCAGCCATGGTTGTGAGGGTCCTGCTGGCCGCCCGCCGCTCCCGGTGGCGGCGACGAAATCCAGCGGGTCGTGAAGCCGGCAGCCCGGTCGGGTAGCCGGGTTCATTCGGTCAGGAAGGCGTCGATGCGGGTCAGGAATTCGGCCCAGGCCAGTTCGGACGAGGTGAGCAGGTGGTTGCGGCTGTCGAGCAGGACCAGCCGGCTGTCGGGGATGAGGGCAGCCAACTCGTTGGCCTGTGAGGCCGGGACGCGCGCGTCGTCGCGGGAGTGCAGGATCAGCGTCGGGCAGGCGACCCGGTGGGCGATAGCGGACACATCGATCCGGGCGAACTCCTCCAGGAACCGGACTCCGTTGGCCGGTGAGGTCGTCCGCCGCTGAAACGCGATGAACTCCTCCCAGTCCTGCGGCGTGCCATCGGGCAGGAACTGGGAGGCGAAGACCTGCAGAAAGCTGGGATCCTGGGTGCTCCAGCCCACTCGGGCCAGTTCCAGGTCGAGGGCGGCCGCGGCGCGTTCGGCGTCGTCGCGCGCCCGGACCTGCCGTCCCTGGGCGTAGGCCCCGGCGAGGATCAACCGGGTGACCCGCTCGGGACGGCGCGCGGCGTACGCCATCGCTACCGCGCCGCCTTGTGAGACGCCGAGCAGCGGGAATCGGTCGAGTCCTGCCGCCTCGACGACGGTGTCCAGGTCATCGACCCAGTCCTCGAAGCTGAAGCTGGGCACCTGCCAGTCCGACAGGCCGCACCCCCGCTCGTCGTAGCGGATCAGCTGGCGGTCGCGGGCCAGGCCGGCCAGCCAATGCGACCACACCGGCGTGGTCCACTCCAGGTCGAGGTGGCTCATCCAGTTCGCCGCTTTCAGCAGCGGCGGGCCCGTGCCGACGGTGGCGTAGGCGATACGGGTGCCGTCCTCGGCCTGACAGAACCGGATCAACTGATGGTCCGCGCCGGCCGGCTCTCTCACCGCTGCCGCCCCGACGCCCTGACCCTGCCCGGGTTCGGCCGCAGGACCAGACCGAACCACCGAGGCCGGGGCCACGAACTGGTAGCCCCGCCGGTGCACGGTGCGGATCAACCGCTGCTGCTCGCCAGTGTCCCCGATCGCCAGGCGTGCGGTCCGTAACGCCGTGGTGAGCGCGGCCTCGCTGACGAAACGGTCACCCCATACCTCGTCGAGCAGCTCATTCTTCGACACCACCCGATCCCGGTAGGCCACCAGGTGACACAGCAGATCAAAAGCCCGCGGCTCCACATGGACCGGCTCACCGCCCCGGCGCAGCTGATGACCAGCGATGTCTAATTCGTACTCTTCGAAGCGGAACATCTCTCCAGCCATTGGCGCAGCTTATAAGCCGCAGCTCGGAACCCGATTTCGGTGCGGCCTGAACACTCCGGGGTCCACGGACGGTGGAGTCCCCACTGGAACAGCCGCTGGCCACGACGGCATGGGCACCGCTATAGCCAGCTTCCGGCTGAATGCCAGGTATGAGAACGATGTCGTGGGCGCGACGAGCTGGGGATCTGAACTGATGTGCGTGCGCGGCTCACCCGCGGCCGGGCTCTTCCTCTGCCAGGAAGGCGTCCAGTTCGTCCAGAAACCGGGGCCAGGCCGGTTCGTCGGCCGTGAGCAGATGGTTGCGGCCGTCGAGCAGGACCAGTCGGCTGTCGGCGATGAGTTGGGCCAGTTCCGCCGCCTGCGAGACGGGAACGCGTGGATCGTCGCGGGAATGAACGATCAGCGTCGGGCAGGAGACCCGGTGGGCGAGGTCGGAGACGTCGAGGCGGGATTGCTCCTCCAAAAAGCGGGCCCCGTTGGCCGACGAGACCGACCGTTTCTGGTAGCTGGTGAACTCATCCCATCGCTGCGGCGGACTTCCGGCGAAGAACTGGGAGCCGAAGAACCGCTGATAGCTGTGGTCCTGGGCGTGCCACCCGGCCAGGGTGAGTTTGAGGTCGAGGTCCGCCTCGTCGTGCTCGGCGGCGTCGCGCGCCCGGGCGATCCGGCCGCGGGCGTAGGCCGCGTTCAGGACCAGCCGGCTGACCCGTTCGGGCCGGCGCGCGGCGTACGCCACCGCCAGCGGGCCGCCCTGGGAGACGCCGAGCAGTGGGAAGCGATCGAGCCCCGCCGCGTCGGCCACGGCGTCCAGGTCCTCGATCCACTCCTCCAGGGTGAAGCCCGTCGTCCAGTCGGACAGGCCGTAGCCCCGCTCGTCGTAGCGGATCAGCCGCCGGCCGCGGGTCAGGCCCTCGAACCAGTGGGTGAACATGGGCATAGTGCGTTCCAGGTCCATCTGGCTCAGCCAATTGGCGGTCCTGACCAAGGGAGGCCCGGCGCCGGTGACGGCCCAGGCGACGCGCGCGCCGTCCGCCGTCCGGCAGAACCGGATGGTGTCGCGGGCCCCCGTAGTGGTTTCGACCGCGGCGACCGGTACGGCCCTCGTAGCCGCCCCTGCGGCCGAAGAGGATTCGGCCGTCGCTACCGTCGTCGCCGCTATGAACTGGTAGCCGCGCCCCTGTACGGTACGGATGAACCGCTGCTCGCGGCCGGTGTCGCCGATCGTCAGGCGGACGGCGCGCAGTGCGGTGGTGAGGGCGGCCCGGGTGACGAATTCACTGCCCCAAACCGTTTCCAGCAGTTCCCTTGGAGACACCACCCGGTCGCGGTGCTCCACGAGGTAGCAGAGCAGGGCAAAAATCTGGGGCTTGATGCGGATCGGCCGCCGGTTGCAGCAGAGTTGGCCGCGGCTTGGGTCCAGGTCGAACTGTCCGAAGTGGTACGTTTCCGAGCCCACCGTCGCAGTCTATCCGGATCATCCGTTGACCGTCTCCGGCCGGTGTGGGCCACGTTCCTCTCACGCTGCGGCGCCCTGCCGGCCGTATGGAACGCGGGCCGCACCAACCCGCTCAGAGCGCGCTCCCGACCGGTTCGCGCAAGTCTCAAGCCCGCGAACCGTGATCGAAACGGAAACTTCCGTGATGGTGACGACTGCGATCCTGAAACCGAGGTATTCCGTG
This sequence comes from Acrocarpospora pleiomorpha, assembly GCF_009687885.1. Lineage (GTDB taxonomy): Bacteria > Actinomycetota > Actinomycetes > Streptosporangiales > Streptosporangiaceae > Acrocarpospora > Acrocarpospora pleiomorpha. The sequence continues at coordinate 354,025 of NZ_BLAF01000004.1, read as the reverse complement.
CCGGGGGAAACGGAATGTTCCCGGGTTGACATGCCGAAAAACGCCCCGTCGGTCATCTGCTCAGACTTCCTCATTTCTTCCTCATACTTCCCTCAGGTGTTCCCGGTTCTGCCCGGCATAAGATTTCGGCGAGTTCACACATGTGTTGCTCGCTGCCCTCCGTAAGGCATCCGGAAAGTGCTCGCCCGCAGTTGGCGCGGCTCAGCCACGAGGGGAAGGCGGCCATCCGGCCGCCGGGACTCACCACTGTTTTTCACTCACGCCACCCGCCAGAGGGCGAGTGGCGCAGATCCCGCACGCGGGTGTGTCGGTAACAAGGGAAGGAATGTGTCGGAACAATGCCGAACAGCAATGCCGTCGAATTATCGTTAGAGACGATGCCCGGCGCGATGACGGGGAAGAGACGCCGGCGTAAGCCGCGTACCAAACTGGTGGCGGGACTCCTCGCCATGCTCATGCTGGCGCCGAGCGCGGCGCTGGCGAATGCCGGCCCCGCGAGCGCGGCCGCTCGTGCCGACTGCCAGGCGGAATCCGTATTCGGCACCATCAGTGCCGTCGCGGGCATCATCCCAGGCATCGGGCAGCTCGCGAGCCTCTTCGGTTTCTTGTCCGACATCAGCAAGAACTGGCTGTGCGGCGGCCAGAACGTGGCCCAGATGATGATGGAGATCGCCAGGCAACAGGCCGAAATCGTGTACGACGAGAACACACTGACGATCTTCGGAAATGAAATCAACGACCAGATCAACATCTTGAAGGAGCTGAAGTACTCCAGCAATCCCACGGACGCGAACCGTATGGCCCAGGTGGACGACCTCGACGACATCTGGGGCGCGCTCAGCACGACCGAGCAGACGGGGAGCACCCTGAGTTTCCGGGCGATCCCGGGCATGGCCGCCCTGGCGAGTATCAAGCTCGGCACCCTCACCCTGGCTTACGAACTCGAGACGCTCCGGGTGGAGAAGTGGCGCACCCTGGGATCGGCCCGCGTGCGAGAGGCGCAAGAAAGCCTCGACTACCTCGCCGCTCTCGAAGGCAAGCTCGAACAGTACATCCAGAATAGGTTCGTCACGCGCTCGGAGAGCCTCGGCAGCACGTGCCAGACAGTGAGCTGCGTCTCGAAGTTCAAGATCCATCTGGTCGACGACGAGACCGAGGAGCGGCTGTGGACCAGCGGCGTGCTGACCTGGAGTGGAATCCTCCCTGGCCCGGTCCAGGATCAGGCCTACAAGGACGTCCTGGCCGAGGCCGCCCGCCAGGCCCTGCCCTACCAGGCCGAGATTCGCGACATCTACATTACCGACGAGTACCGGGCCATCAAGCAGGGGCTCCAGGCGCAGGTCCGTCTGCCCATCCCGACGTTGTTCAAGACCCGGCTGTCGCCGTGCAACGACGATCAGTACGTCATCCTGCGGGCCCAGGCTCAGGACAACCTTACGGTGACCGCCATCAACGGCTCGGTCGACGGAAGCTCCCTGGTCCTGTCCGGGGACCTGAACTATGCCCAGACCCATGACAACTCGCTGTTCAAGCCGATCCGCTTCGGCGACGCGTTCATGTACAAGGTCCGCAACGCCGACCTCACGATGCACGCATGGGGAGGCTCGCTGCCCGGCAAACTTGTGAAGCTCCACGGCGGCCGGGACTACGCCGAACATCACCCGAACTCGCTGTTCCACACCTACATCACCGCGCAGGACGAACTGATCCTCCAGGTCAGCGACAGAGACCTGACCGTCGGCCTGAGCAACGGCCAGCAAACCCAGTCCACGCTCCTCCTCGGCAAGAAGCTGAGCGACGCGGAGAAGGACCCCGCCTCGCGATTCCGCTTCGCCTGCTATCCCCAGTCCACGCGGTCCGCGCCGGCACTGCTGTGGCAGAAGTGACGCGGCAGACACCGCGCCAGCCCCGCCCGGGTTCAGGCCTTAAAGATCGGCGGCATTCGGCATCACCGAGCGGACGCTGACCTAGCCAGGCTCCCTTCGGCACCGAACGGGTCCAGGGCGGCGTCCCTGATCCGGGCGCGGGCGGTGAGATCACCACTCGGACGGCCATCTGAACCCATGCGCAGCATACTGAACAATGGTCAGCGTTGTCGGAGTGTGGATTCACCGATTCCGCGTCCAGCCTTCGTCAGCCGATAGTCAGCCGACGATCATCGTTGTCTCGGGGAGTTCGTAGCGGCGCACGTGTTCCTTCAGGGCCAGCGCGGAGCCGAGGGTGAGCGGGCCGACCCGGCCGGCGAACATCAGCGCCACCAGCAGCAGATGCCCGGCCGCGGGCATGTCGGCGGTGATGCCGGTGGACAGCCCCACGGTGGCGAAGGCGGAGACGGCCTCGAACAGCACCTGGTCGAGCCGGTACGGGGTGAGCACGAGCAGCAGATAGGTCGAGACGGCGACCAGGCCGCCGCTGAGCAGGGTGAGCGCGACGGCCTGCCGCTGGGTGGCGGCGGGCAGGCGGCGGTGCCCGATGTTGACGTGCGGTTCGCCGCGCAGCTGCGCCCAGACGATGAAGGCCAGCATGCCGACGGTGGTGACCTTGATGCCTCCGGCGGTTCCGGCGCTGCCGCCGCCGATGAACATCAGCACGTCGGTGGCCAGCCAGCTGGAGTGATGCATCTGGGACAGGTCCAGGCTGTTGAACCCCGCCGTGCGGGGCATCACCGCGGCGAAGAAGGCCGCCAGCAGCCGGCCACCGGCGTCCAGCGGGCCCAGCGTGGCGGGGTTGTCCCACTCGGCCGCCAGGAATACCAGCGTTCCGCCCGCCAGCAGGATGATCGTCACGGTCACGGTGAGGCGGGTCAGCATCGTCCAGTACCGGGGCCGCCGCCAGGAACGCAGTAGTTCGAACACCACCGGGAAGCCCAGGCCACCCGCGATCACCGCGGCGGCGATGGTCAGGCAGACCCACGGATCGGTCACGAATCGCGTCAGGTTGTCGGGCCACAGTGCGAACCCGGCGTTGTTGAAGGCCGAGATCGTGTGGAAGATCCCCAGATAGATCGCCCGCCCCGGCGGCTCGCCATAGGCGATCAGGAACCGCAGGCTCAGGACGACCGCTGCGACGGCCTCACAGATCAAGCTGAAGACAACGACATCGCGGACAACGCGCGGCAGGCCGGCCATGGTCGCCGCCTTGGTCTCGGCCTGGGCCGACAGCCGTGCCCGCAGCCCGAGCCGTCCGGAGACGGTCAGGGTGAGCAGGGTGGCCAGCGTCATGATCCCCAGGCCGCCGATCTGGATCAGCGTCGCGATCAGCACCTCGCCGAACACCGACCAGTGGGCGGCGGTGTCGACCACCACCAGGCCGGTGATGCATACCGCGGAGGTCGCCGTGAACAGCGCCGTCACCCAGCCCGCCGACTCTCCGGAGGCGGTCGCGATCGGCAGCATCAGGCCCAGGCAGCCGGCGGCCACCACGAGGGCGAATCCGGTCGCGACGGCCCGCGCTGGAAGCCGGAACAGCCCGGCCAGGCCTACGGCGGCAGCCGATGCCAGACTTCCGCGTCCGTTCACCCTGGCCCCGCATAGATGATCACCGTAGAAGCGGCGCATCGGCGCGAGAGAGCGAGCCAGTCGGCGCATAACCAGGTTGGTGCCTTGCGTGGTGCCATGGCCACTCCCATCCCTGACGATCCGGACAAGCCGGACGACATGGAAAAGGGAGCTCATCCGACGCCGCAGTGGACGGTGAGAGCGCGCCCCGACGCGAGACGATATAGGGCGATTGACGTAATACGGCGTTTCTTGACGCGTTCTTGACGCCTGCTTCTGCCTCGCCGGCTGATCGCGATGGCCAGGGCTGGCACCGCGAGGCTAGGCGGGCCGGGCGACGAGCACTTGACCCGGGCCCGGGCGCAGATCACATGGCCGGCCAGCCGGCACCGCCAACGGGGCACCGCGGCGGCCGGCAGGCTCGGCCCGCCCGCTGCTCTCCTCGGCCCTCGGCCGCAATGCCGCCGAGGCCGCGTCGCCACTGATGACCGGGCGGCGAAAAGATGTGGGTGAGGGTTCGTCAGGGTGCCGATCGGTGCGTCGCGCCGCCGAGTTGGACGGGCGCCACGCGCTCCGATCAGCGGGTGTGGTCGGCTCGGCGCCACCAGGCGGCCGTGGCGAGGGCACCGGCTGCGGCGGTGGCCAGCACCAGCGAGAAGCCCAGCGGCCCAGGCTGGTCTTGGCCGGGGCCAGCGAGACCGGCATACAGGGCGGGGACCGACCAGGGAAAGTAGGCGCCGAAGCCGAGGGCGGCGATCACCTGGGCGGTGAACACGATGACGAACATGACGCCCACGGCCGGCAGGTAGCCGCGACCGAGACTGGCGGCCAGCGCAAGCGGGGTGGTCAGCAGACTGCTCAGCACACCCGTGACCAGAATCCGGACCAGGCCAAGTACGCCGGCCGACACCGTCCAGCCGGGCAGGCGGAGCGCCGCGCCGATGAGCAGCCCGAGCACGCACACCCACAGGGCCAGCAGGAATGCCCACAGGACGGCGAGGGTGAACTTGGCCGCGACGATGGCGGTGCGCGAGGTGGGCAGGGCGAGCAGGTCGGTGGCGGTGCGGTCGCTGAACTCGCGGCCGAACAGCCAGATGGCGGTGATGCCGTACAGGATCAGCCCGCCGACGCCGACGGCCTGGGCCAGCAGGGCGAGATAGCCGGGCCAGTCGGCGCTGGCTCCGCTGAGTTGGGCTTTGTCGCCGAGCAGGCCGAGCGCGCGGGCGCGGGCGAGGTCGGTGAGGATGAACATGAACAGCCCGCACACCACGGCGACGACGGTGAAGGCCAGGGTGGTGAGCCAGGGCAGGCGGCTGCGCCGGATCTTCAGCAGTTCGGTCCAGAGTGCTTCACGCATGATCGGCTCCGACGATGCGCAGGAAGTAGGCTTCCAGGTCCTCTTCCACCGTCACCAGCCGAGTGGGCGGGACGCCGGCGTGGACCAGGACGGTGGCCACCTGCTCGGGCCGGGTCAGGGCGTGCTCGTCGATGAGGTGCAGCCCGCCACCGTCGGCCGGGTGGGGACGGTAGCCGTGGGCGCGCAGCACGCGGTCGGCGGCGGTGTCGTCGCGGGTGGCCAGGTGGAGGTGGCGGTGGCGCCGGCGGTCCAGTTGGTCGGCCTGATGCTCGGCGTGCAGGCGGCCCTGGTGGAGGATGCCGATGCGGGTGGCCAGGCGGGCGACCTCGGCCAGCAGGTGGCTGGACAGCAGCACGGTGGTGCCGTGCTGGTGGGCCAGGCCGGCGAGCAGGGTGCGGATCTCCACGACGCCGGCCGGGTCCAGGCCGTTGACGGGTTCGTCGAGGATGAGCAGGTCGGGGGTGTGGATGAGGGCTTTGGCCAGGGCCAGGCGTTGCAGGTTGCCCAGGGACAGGGTGCGGGCCCGGCGGTCGGCGTAGGGGGTCAGGGCCAGCCGGTCGATGATGTCCGCGACGTCGGCGTTCCCGCCCGGCAGGCGGTGCAGCCGGCGCACGAGCTGGAGGTTCTCCCGCACGGTCAGCTCGGGGTAGGCGGCGGGCGCTTCGACGAGGTAGCCGACCCGGGCCCAGGCCGAGCGGCGCCCAGGACGTAGACCGATCCGCGGGTGGGGGCGATCATGCCGAGCAGCATGCGGATGAGCGTCGTCTTGCCGGCGCCGTTGAGGCCGAGCAGGGCGTAGATTTCTCCCCGCTGCACCCGCAGGCTGACCTCGTCGACCGCGGTCACCTCACGGTAGCGCTTGACGACCCCGTCGACCTCGATGACCGGCATCGCTCCACCGTCCCCCGATCGTGAGGTTTTCCTGAGAGGTCCCCCGGCAGGTGTGCCGAGGAGCCTGGTCGGCGATTGTCGTCGTCTGGCGGCAGCACGAACTGTTCCGCACGCTAGGCGTTCAGGTGCCCGCTAGCGGTGTCGTGATCGGTGAGCAGGAACGCGCGGATCTTTGCGGCGATGGCGGGGTAGTCGGGGCTGAACCAGATCATGTGGCTGTCGGCGCGGCTTTCCACCAGTTCGGCCCGTGAGATCGCCGCGGCCAAGGATTGGGCGTGGGCGAAGGGTACGGAGCGGTCGTTACGGGTGGCGATGATCAGGGTGGGCTGGCCGACATCGGCGGTGCAGTCGGCCACTGGGAGCATGTCGGCGACGAAGCCGCGGCCCGAGCGCATCGAGACGTACAGGTGGGTCAGCGTGGCGCGGTCGGCGGGGGTCAACCCCGCCAGCACCTGGCCGGCGGGAAGGAGGGACAGGTCGCGCGTGAGCAGCCGCAAGGCTGGCTCCGGCGCGAGCCGGATCGCCGTGCGCAGCAGGGCCCAGGTGATGGCTTCGATCCGGGGATGGAACACGATCCGTCCGCCGAGGTGGGTGCGCCGGTCGGGCCAGGGCAGGAAACCGACCGGGCTTTGCAGGATCACCCGCCGCACCAGGTCCGGATGGCGGGCCGCCATGGTCAGCGCGGTACGTCCACCGGCGGAGATGCCGACCACCGCAGCGACTTGGTCGATTCCCCGATCCCGGCACAGGCGGGCGATGGCATCGGCGAAGTCCGTCACCGTGCCGCCCGCAGCAGCCGGGCTTAATGGGGTACGCCCGTAGCCGGGGCGTGAGGGAACCAGCACCCGAAATCTCGCACCGGTGAAGACGTCCTCGCCCAAGGCCAACTGCGCCCGCATGTGACCGCCGTGGAGCACCACGACCGTGCCGGGGCCGCCGGGACTGCCGCCGTGCATCCGGTACTCCACCGTTGCCGCCCCTACGTGGGCCAGGATCAGGTCCCGCTCTCCCGCGGGGGCGAGCCCACCTGAGGATCGGCCCGTTTCTGTCGCGGTAGCGTCTGTGGTCCCGTCTGGACGGTGCTGTCGCGGGAAACCGGTCATCTGCGCCTCCGGAGCTGATCGTCGTGTCGGACCTCTTGCCGACCAGGCTTCCCGGCGCACCGCCGTTGACGTTACTCCCGGCCGGTTGGCGGCGCCAGACCTTTGCCGGGCGCGATCACGCAGCGCCGCGATGGACAGGATCGTGCGGTTGGCCAGGCTGGCGGCCAGGTCGGGGACCGGCGGCGCGGTCAGCTGCACCCCGGCGAAGAACCGGGAGAGGGAGCCCTTCTCCGCTCAGCCGCACGTTCGGGTCAGCGTCCCGAGGACACACTCCGCATCAGGTGAGGTAGCGCAGCCACAGATACGGCGTCACCAACGCCACGGTGATCACGGTGACGATCAGGCCGTACTTGGTGAACTCCCAGAAGCTGATCGGCTGCCGGTTGCGGGCGGCGATGCCCACGACGATGACGTTGGCCGCCGCGCCGACGGCGGTGGCGTTGCCGCCCAGGTCGGCGCCAAAGGCCAGGGCCCACCACAGCACCTGGGCGTTCTCCCCGCTGTTGGCGTGCACCAGGTCGGCCACGATCGGGCTCATTGTCGCCACGTACGGGATGTTGTCCACGATCGCCGACAGCCCGGCCGAGGCCCACAGCAGCACCATCGTGGTCAGACCCAGCCGTCCTTGGGTGGCCTCCACCGCCAGCTGGGAGATCTTCCCGATGACGCCGGTCTCCACCAGCGCGCCCACCATCACGAACAGGCCCATGAAGAAGACCAGGGTCTCCCACTCCACCTCTTCGACGGCCTGCTCGGTGGTGACCTTGGTGACGGCCACCAGAACCCCCGCCCCCAGGATCGCCACGATCGAGGGCTCGTAATGTAGCACCGGATGCAGCACGAACGCGGCCATGACCACGCCCAGCACGGCCAGGCTCTGCCACAGCAACCGCCGGTCGGCGATCGCCTCCCGCTCGTCCAGTTGCATGATCTCCGCCGCGCGGACCGGGTCGTAGACGAACGACTTGCGGAACATCACCCGGCACAGGCCCAAGAACACGATCATCAGCAGCACGACCAAGGGCGCCATGTGGATCAGGAAGTCGTTGAACGACAGCCCGCCCCGGCTGGCGATGATGATGTTGGGCGGGTCACCCACCAGCGTGGCCGCGCCGCCGATGTTGGAGGCCATCGCCTCGGCGATCAGGTACGGCACCGTCGGCAGCGCCAGCCGCGCGCACACCAGGAACGTCACCGGCGCGATCAGCAGCACGGTGGTCACGTTGTCCAGCAGCGCGGAAGCCACTGCGGTGATCACCACCAGCAGGACCATCAGCCGGTACGGCCGCCCGCGCGCCCGCTTGGCCGCCCAGATCGCCAGATACTCGAACACGCCGGTGCGTTTGAGCACGCCGACGATCACCATCATGCCCAGCAGCAGGAACACGACGTTCCAGTCCACGCCGCTATGCTCGGAGAAGAAGGCGGCCCCGGCGTCGGTGGCGTGGATGGCCAGCATGATCCCCGCCCCGCCGAGAGCTGCGGCCACCCGGTGGATACGTTCGGTGGCGATCAACGCGTACGCGCCGAGAAAGACCGCCACCGACAGCCATGCCAGCACGCTCACGCGGAGGTCACCCGGTCCATCAGCGCGGCGATCTCCAGCAGGGTCGCGCCCGGATCGGTGACCGGCAGTTCCCGCAGCTCCGGCGGCAGCGCGTCCTGGACCGTACGGTCCCCGATCTCCTCCAGGAAACGATCAGCGTGGGCCTCGTCGACCACGCGGGCCAGCGCCGGATCGTCCTGGCAGTAGAGGGGCACGGCCAGGCGCAGCACCTGCGTGCCCGGCAGGATGCTGTGGGGTGTCCCGTCGGTGTCCAGGACGATGAGCCCGGCCAGATCCTGCTCGGCCAGCAGCCGGGCGGCCTCGCGCACGGGGGTGCCGAGGGTGACGGTGGGAACGTCGGTGAGCAGATCACGAGCACGCATGGCGGGAACTCCACGAGATCGACGACATGACCGCCGACCAGACTTCCCGGCTCACCTGCGATGGACCCTATCAATGATCGAAACCAGGCAGAAGTCCAGGTGCCCCGTACTCCGACCTACCTTGCCTGGCTTTGCTCCTTCGCGGCGGCGGCGAACGAAGCCGTGCCCAGGGTGCGCTGTCGGCTGGAGCGACAGTCGATCGGCTGGGATGAACCCGCCGCTCATCGACGCCGCGCGGCCGGATCCCGGCCCTCCTGCCAGCGGGCCAGCGCCTCCGGGGAAACACGGGCATAGCGGGCCAGCGAGGCGACCGAGGTGTGCCCTGAATAGGCCGGCAGGGTGGAGGTGTTGGCGCCGTCCTCCGACCCCTCCCGGCAAAGCGTGTACGCCACCGCGATGGCGCCTGGCCACGGCCTCTACTTCCCGGCCTTCCCACCACGCGACGGCCGGACGCCACGATGAACGCGCCCGGCGTCCTACTGGCCGGGGTGGATCGCGGAGGCTAGGTCACGGACGCGGTCTGCTGGGGAGGGCAGCGGCGCCACGCGGGTCGGTGTGGTCTGATACCAGAAGGCGACGGCGCTGTAGTCGTCGCTGCGTTCGAACAAGCAGAGGTCGGAGTCCTCGTCGGTGCCCGCGGCGCGGTGCAACAGGGCGGGATCGCCCAGGTCGTCGAGCGCGGCGGCCCGGTCTCCCGCACCCAGTTGCTGGATGGTGACCCGCAAGCCGGACCGGAAGTAGATCGGGTCCGGTACGTGGAACCGGCAGAGCGAGTACAGGCCGGCGTCGTCGTCTATGTATCGCCGTCATAGAGCAGAACCCGCTGAGTTATCCGTCATCGCGGACTGTAGGTCCTTCTCGCGCAGGCGGCTGGTCAGGGACAGGAAGTCGCGGCGGGCTTCCGCTACGTCGGCGCCCTCGAAAAGCTCTTCGGCCAGGTCGGTCACCGGCCAGGTTACGAGTTCGCCGTACCGGGCGAAATAGAGTCCGACGTTCTTGATCCGGTAGGCGTTGGTGATATCGAGCCAGGCGCAGCAGAGGAGTCGCCAGATCCATCGCTGGGCGCGCGTCGAGTTGTTGGTCTTGCTGACCGTGTTGACGTCGATCAGGGTCGTGTCGCCTCTGTCGCCGATCACGAGGTCGTGGTCGGCCCAGCGGGAGTTGACGACGGGGCGGGCAATGCCCCACGGCCGTCCGAGCGGTGGGTTTCCTGCCAGGCGGCGCAGATCCTCCAGGCTGCCGGACATGTGGAGGAGTTTTGTCAGTTCCACCAATTCATCGACCGAGGCGTCATCGGCGGCGGCGTGTAACTTCTCGACGGTGGCCGTCCCCTCTCTGAACCACCGGTAGATTGGATCCCCGGAAGCGTCGTTATGGAATAAATATTCGAACTTCGCCAGCAGCCAGCATAATCGTGCCAGCCCTTTCTCCGCGCCCACCTGGCCGAGGGGCGCGTGCATCCCGAAATATGCGCGAAGCCGGTCGAACAGCTCGCTCAACATCGGTTCGGCGGAGAAATCCGGAAACGCCGAGTAGCGTGATGTGCCGTCATCATGGAGATATCTCTCGACGCTGCGTTCCGCAAGATCCATCCACCCGTTCAGGGTCGGCCGGAAATCGAGTGCCCGTCGGCGCCGGGATTCCTGCAGGTGGATGTGGGTTGGGTAGAGGCCGGCCTGCCGGTGGGCCCAGTCCCGCCCCACGAGCCCTATCCGTACGAATCCGTACAAAGCCGAATATGGCGGCGATGGCTGTACAAGCGTGGCCATCCTTACAGTAAACGCCCGATCCACCTGATTCCAATGGTGCCTGTCGACCTTTCCGGCCGGTCGTACCTTCTCCGTGCCCCGCGTCGCCGCAGCCAGCTGATGCGCGACCGCCTTGGAACCAGGCATGCGATCAGCACACCAATCCCCAAGCTCACCGGAGTACAAATGCGAGATCAGCGACACATTCCCGACTATAGCGATCTTCCTTCGGAAGTCGGGGCTAATGGGTATTCTGAAACGCCTACTCCGACCAGAACCTCTGCAACCTGCGGTGAAACCCCGATCCGAGCCCCCCGCAATTCCGCTACCTCGCTCGGTCGGCGGTACTCGGGCCCACTGGGAGGCCTGTTCCGGTCACCGGAACAGGCCTCCCGCATCGGGGACTCGCGGGGTTCGCCCGGTGGGTTTCTACCAGCGGCTCGGCTCCCTGTAGATGAGACCGAGTTTCCCGGCTTCGTTCTTGCCCCCGTCGATCATCTCCGCAGTCGCCTTGGGGTCGTACTCTGCTAACGACTTGACGATCTCGGCGGCCTGTACGTCCGGGGGTTGGCCGTTGGTTTCGATCATCAGCCCGAACCGCACCGACAGATCCTCGAGGGCGAGCCGGCCAGCTGGGTAGTCGAACGTCAGGCGGGCCATGTCGACATCCGCCAACCAGGCTGTGCACCAGCCGAAAGCGCAATCCCACCGCCCCAGGATCGTCGCATCAGCGCGGAGTCGCTCGGCCACCAGTCGGGCCACGGTCATGTCCGGCCACTCCCAACTGTGATCTTGCTCGGCGCGGGCGACCTCCTGGTCGTATTCGGCGGCGTCGAACCGTACTTCCTGCGGTGGATCGCCCGGCACGGAGGAATGCCAGTCCTTCCAGACCACCTCCCGCCCTTCGCGCACGATAGTGACGTAGAGCCCGCTGCAGCAGCCCTCGGTGCAGTACGCCTCCGCGATTCTGACCGTTTTCGGTTCGTCCACAGCCCTGAGCCGCCCGGTATCGAGCAGCGGTCCAGGACTCTCGGCGGGTCCTATGTCGAACAAGGCCGCGACGACAGGCATCCCGTCGATGACGATCCTGGCCTCCACGTAGGGGTAATCGGCCGGATTCGGGTCGGCCGCCACAACCCGGATGGCGAACCTCCCCTCGGGGACTCCGCTCCGGCCGGCCTCCGTAAGGACCCAAGCAGAGCGCCTGGCCACGATGGGATCGCTGGAACGAGCACTACGGGCCAGCATCTCGGTCCAGGGTTTGGCAGACAGGACGCTCTTGATCTGCTCAATCAGAGTTTCCCGCAACCCTCCGACGACCGGAGCCGCCGGGCCTGTGCCCAGGTCATCGGCGACCATGGTCAGCATGGCCGCCCGCTCCAGCGTCGCCGGTCTCCGCGCGGCGAGGGCGATCCACCGCTGATAGACGGTCAGCGCATCCCGGTAACGGCTGATCTCCGTGTGATAGTTGTGGGTGCTGGTCATCGCGAGCAGAAGGTTTCCGGCCTGATCCCACAGGGTGTCGTCAACGCCTGGTCGGCTGAGCATCTCCGCCAGCCCGTGCGTTTCGACGATCTGCCGGGCGAGATCGCTGGACAGCAGGTTCTTCGGAGTGCCCATCACCCACTCGCGGATGGCTGGATCCGAATGACGGGCCAACGCCTTGACAGCGATGACCTTGGCATAGCCGCGTGACCGATCGGCGAGCCAGGCAAGGTCGCGCGCCGCGGTCGGGATCTTCGATAGCACACTCGCGGCAGCCTGATCCGCGAAGTGCAGGAGACCGATCATCTTGATCAGCGGGACATCGTTCTGGACTGTCGGGGAGGGGACGGCCCCCGTTGGGGAGCGGCCCGCTGGGGTTCAACCGATGCAGGTGGGACGCGTGCTCGAACAGGGAGACTGGGCGGTCGAGCGCACTGCGCTCGTCAACCACGCTCACCGGCCGGAGGAAGACTCGATTCTCTTCGTCATGCGCGCAACTGTACCCACCTCCCGGAGCCATGATCTCGACGTCGCCTCCCCCGAATGATCACACGAAGTGATCAATTACCTGACGAAGTACTACTAGTCGTCACCGAGGTCGTTGCAGCGGATCACGACTTTGGGGTGTCGCCCGCCGACGTGCGCGGCGAAGGCGTCGACGGCTCGCTCGAGGGGGAAGACCGCGGTAGTGAGTTCGTCGATGTCCAGGTGAGGGAGGACCTGGAGGGCGCGCGGGAACGCGTATGGCGAGACGAACACGCCTGTGAGGGTCAGCTCCTTGAGGTAGAGGTAGTCGGAGAGGTTGAGGGGCATCTCGAACGTCTCGGGGTACATGGCGCTGTACACCACTGTGCCGCCCTTTGCCGCGAGGTCGAGCAGTCCCCGCACCGCTCGCGGCGAGCCGGATGCGTCGATGACGACGTCGTACCCTCGGCCGTCGGTGATCTCGCCGGCGCGCGTGGCCTGGTCTTCGGTCGTCGGGTCAATCACGTGCTCGGCCCCATGACGGAGAGCCATCTCACGACGTTCCGCGATCGGCTCGATCATCGTGAGCGAGGTGGCGCCGTACATCCGCATGACCTGGAGGGCGAGCTGGCCGATGGGTCCGCCGCCGCAGATCAAGACGCGCTCGCCGACCCGGATGCGGGTCTTGTCCGCGATGCGAACGGCGACGGAGGTGGGCTCCAGGAGGCATCCCCTCAGCAGGGTGACGTCGTCCGGGAGGCGGTATATCTGCGACTCGTGCCAGGTGATCGTTTCGGCCATCCCGGGGCGGTTGTAGTCCTGTATGTGCTCGCAGAACTGCTGCCTGCCGTCCTGGCAGGGCCGGCACGTGCCGCAGAAGCGGAGGAAGTTGCCCGCGACCCGGTCTCCTACTTGCAGTCCGTTGCGGTGCGCCCGCTCACCGAGGGCTTCGATGACACCGGAAATCTCGTGCCCAAGCCCGATCGGGACGTCGGTTCCGAAAAAGCCCTCCGCCAGGTGTGGGTCGGACCCGCAGATCGCAGCGTAGGCGACCCGGATCCGCACGTCCTCCGGTCCGAGCGCTTGGTCGGGGAAGTCGACGACGTCGACCCGGCCCCGTTTGGCCTCGTCCGGGTCGCGCAGGCTGCCGATCTTGGTGACGGCGACGGTTCTCATGGGATGCTCGATTCGTCCGCTCGGTCTGGTCAGAATTCGGCGATCACGCGGCGGGCGGCGGCGACCGTCGCGTCGAGGCCATACCCGTGCTTGTCGCGCAGCTGCTCGTCCTCGCCGAAGCCGGCGTACACCTGCGGGATACCGAGCCTTTCGAAGGCGGTGAGACGGATGCCGCGGTCGGTCACGACATCCGCGATCCGGGTCGCCAGCCCACCGTGGGCGAGGTGGTCCTCGACCACCACGAAGCGCCCGCCCGTCTCCTCCGCGCACTGCGCGATCAGGTCCTCGTCGATCGGCTTGAGCGTGAACAGCTGCTGCGCCGCACCCCCGTACCGACATTGATCGCCGACTACCTGGCCGCAGAAACGGCGCCGATCCGCGTCTTCCACGACGTTGGTGAGCTGGAGAGCTCGAACACCCACAGTCGCTGGTTGGACCACGTGCTCACCGGGAAGGGCTACGACACCCTCTACAGAGAGTTCGCCGGCGGACACGACTACGCATGGTGGCGAGGAATCTTCGCCGATGCCCTGCTCTGGTGCTTCCCGCTCAGGAGCAGGGACCGGAGCCAGGCGTGAGGAACTCCTCGCGCTTCTCGGGCGCCGACACCGCAGGACTGGGGCGAGGACCGCTGACCCGCTGGCTGCCAGTGCTCCTGCTTGCTCCCGCCGAGCCGCTCGGTGCTCGGCCGTTCGAGTCCGGGCCGGGGATCACCCCGGGCCGGTTCCTGCTGCGCGTGATCTTCTCGGTGAGGCGGGTCAGCGTTCCCGCGATGCTGCTGGCGATCGTGTGGCAGGTGGGCGAGTCCGCGGTCCCGGTGGTGATGGGACTCGCGATCGACCGGGCCCTGGCGACCGGGGATGAGGGACAGCTGGTCCTGTGGCTCGGCGTGCTGGTGGCCCTCTACGTCGCGCTGACGTCGGCGGCGAGGCTCTCGCTGCGGCTGACCGCCTATGCGGTGCAGGTACTGCAGCACCGAATCCGCGGCACCCTCTCCACGGGCGTGCTGCACCCGGTCGGCGGCACCGCCCGTGCGCCGGACGGCAGCGTGGTCTCGGTGATGACGAACGACGTCGCGCGCCTGTCCAACGCGGTGATCCTGGTGATCATCCCGGTCTCGAGGATCACGGCCATCGGATTCATCGCGGCATCGCTGCTGGCGACGCACTGGCTGCTTGGACTCGTGGTGCTGTTCGGGGCGCCTGTCGCGGTCTGGTCGATGGGCGTGCTCAGCGAGCGGCTCTCCCGGGACACCCGCGAGTACCAGGAGCTGCTGGCCTCCACGGTCGGACAGGCCACGGACCTGGTCGCCGGCTACCGGGTGATCAAGGGGGTGCGTGCCGAGGCCGAGGCGACCAGCCGGTACCGGCAGGCAAGCCAGGAGACCCTTGTCGGCGCCAGGCGCAACGCGGGCCTGCTGGGGAGGTTCCTTGTGGGCTCGGGCGTGGTCAGCGGCACGTTCGTCGCCGCGGTGATGGGGCTGGCGGGCTGGTTCGCCGTGGACGGACAGCTCAGCATCGGCGGGCTGATCACCGCCGTCGGCCTCACCCAGGCACTGCTGCCGCAGATCCAGGCGATCGCGAGCACGTCCATCCCCAACCTCGCCGGCGCCCGCGCCTCGTCCGCGCGTGTCCTCGACGTGCTGCGGGACAACGCCACGTCGACGGCTGGGCCCGATGACGCGACCCGGCGGGAGGTCACCGCGTTGCCGGAGCTGGACGTGGTCGTGCCGAGCATCTCCGGGCCCGGCGTGACGATCCGGGTCGAGCCCGGCGAGCTCGTGGGCGTGCGCGCCGACGACCGGACCGCCGCCCGTGTCGTCGAGGCGCTGCTGGACCCGCGGGCCGAGGGAGGGGTCGAGGCGCGGCTGGACGGGATCGCGGCGCGGGAGCTGTCCCCGGTCGAGTACCGCTCCCGGGTCACCGTCGCGCCGCACCGCGCCACGCTGTTCAGCGGCACCCTCCGCGACAACGTCGCCGTGATCGCGGGCGCGCCCGAGCGGGTGGACGCCGCGGTGCGAGCCGCCGCTTGCGACGACTTCGCGGCCGACCTCGACGTCCCGGTCGGCGAGGGCGGCAACCGGCTCTCGGGCGGCCAGCGCCAGCGGGTCGCGCTCGCCCGCGCCCTGGCGAGCGACGCGCCGGTGCTCGTGCTGCACGACCCGACCACCGCGGTCGACTCGGTCACCGAGCACACGATCGCAGGCCGGCTGTGCGGTGTCCGGGCAGGCCGCTCGACGCTGCTGATCGCCTCGACCCCGGCGCTGCTCGCTGCCTGCGACCGCGTCGTCGAGCTGCCTGACGACGTACCCGCGCCCTCAAGGACGGCGCAGTGAGCGGCACCTCCGCCGTGCCCGAGACCGCGGCTTCCGATGCCGGGCTGCCGGTCGCGAGCGGCCGCGAGACGGTCAGGGAGGTGTGGCGGCTCAGCCACGGGTACCGGCTCCGGCTCGCCGCGACCGGGGTGCTGGGGATCGTCAGCACCGGCGTCGACCTGATCGTTCCCGGGGCGATCGGATTCCTCGTCGACCGCGTGCAGGCCGGCACCGCGGACCTCGCCGCAGTGCTGACGGTCACGGTCGTCATGGCGCTCTCGGCAGTCCTCGGTGCTGCGGGCACCGCGCTGACGATCGTGCTCGCCACCCGCGTCTACCACTCCATCCTCGCCGCGCTGCGCGAGCAGCTCGTGGGCCACGCGATGACGCTCCCACAGCACCTCGTCGAGCGCGCCGGCACCGGAGACCTGATCTCGCGGTCCAGCGACGACGTCACCGCGGTCGCCGACGCCGCCCCCGCCGTGATCCCGGTGCTCACCGTCACCGCCTTCACCATCGTCGTGTCGCTGGGCGGGCTCGCGGCACTGGAATGGCCCTACGCGGCCGCCTTCGCCGTCGTGCTGCCGGTCTACGTGCTGGCCGTGCGGTGGTACCTGCGCATCGGACCAGGGGTCTACCGCGCCGAGCGCACGGCGATGAGCGCGCGTGCCCAGCAGATCCTCGAGTCCCAGCGCGGCTACTCCACCGTGCTCGGCTTCGGGCTCGCCGAGCAACGACACCGGGCTGTGATGACGGACTCCTGGCGCGTCGCGGGGCAGTCGCTACGCGCACGCACCGTGCTGAGCATGCTCAATGCCCGGCTCAACCTCGGGGAGTGCCTGAGCCTGGCCGCCGTACTCGTCGTCGGCTTCGTCCTCATCGACCACAACGCATCGACCGTCGGCGGCGCCACCACCGCCATGCTGCTCGTGCTACGCCTGCTCGGACCGGTCAACCAGCTGCTGCTGGTCATCGACACCCTCCAGTCCGCCCTCGCATCGCTGAGCCGCATGATCGGGGTCGTCACGATTCCGTTCAGCTCGTCGGATGTCCCAGCGCAGGCCGCGAGCACCGCCGTACAGCTCGACGAGGTTTCGTTCCGTTACGGCGAGGGGCCACGGGTGCTCAACGACATCACCCTCGACATCCCGTCCGGTCAGCGCGTGGCCGTCGTCGGCGTGTCCGGGGCAGGCAAGACCACGCTCGCCGGCGTGGTCGCCGGCACCCACCTACCTGAGGCCGGGAGGGTGACTCGCCCCAGCCGTACCGCGATGATCACCCAGGAGGTCCACGTCTTCGCGGGCACCCTGCGCGACAACCTCACCCTCGCCGCCCCCGGGGCCACCGACCGCGACCTCCATGCGGCGCTGGAAGCCACCGGCGCCGCATCGATCCTCGATGTTCTCCCCGACCGGTTGGACACCCTGCTAGGTGTCGGCGGACACCCGCTCACCGACGCACAGGCGCAGCAGCTCGCCCTCGCCCGCCTGCTGCTCACCGACGCTGATCTGGTGATCCTCGACGAAGCGACCGCCGAGGCCGGCTCCACCTACGCCGGACAGCTCGACCGCGCTGCTGATGCTGTCCTCGCCGGGCGCACCGCAGTCGTAGTCGCGCACCGTCTCTCCCAAGCAGCAACCTGCGACCGGATCATGGTGATGGAGCACGGCCGGATCATCGAGACCGGCACCCACGGAGAGCTGGTTGATGCCGGTGGTGTGTACGCCGGGTTGTGGACGGCCTGGGAGGCCGCTCAGTGACAACAGCACGACCAGGCCAGGATTCGCCGCAGTCCGCGGAGCTCGTCGTCCTGGGTGAGTCGGTCGGGGTGGCGGGTCAGCAAGGCGGTGACCTGACGGACGGTCGGCCGGGGCGGCTCGGTCGGGGCGGTGCTGCTGCAGGTAGTCGCGGACGCGGTGGTAGCTGCCCTGGAACCTAGTGAGGTGATCTCGCGGTGGATCTGGCGGGCGTTGGTGCAGCCCTCGTCCCATCGCTGGTGGATGTGGGGTTTGAAGGGATCGAGCTTGCCGGTCCGCACGTTTTGCCAGCGTCCGTCCACGAGTTCCTGCCAGGTCGCGGCGCGGGCATATCTTTGGACGGTGTGCCGGCCCCAGCCGAGACGGCGTCTGGAGCTCCCGTCCGGGCGCCGCGACGGGAGCCAGGGGCCGCCAGCTGGGTAGCGCCGCCAGCACGGCTCGCCATAGCCCTTCGGCCGGTTCAGGGTGGGCATGAAGCGCGCTGCTCGCCCACCCCGTGCTCGCGAAACTGATCACGCGAGAGCGTGGCCGGGAACTACTGGCGACAGCACGAGTGGCCTGATGCGAGCCGCGCACCGATCACGGCGTCGGTAGGTCTGTGAGGTCGAGCCGCCGGTCGGTGCGCAGCTGGATCTCGCCGTAGGGGGTCATGTTGGTGTGGAACAGCGGGCTCGTCGGTGCGGCGGACTTCGGTGGCGAGGGATCCTCACCGTTCACTCCCGAGACCGTCGTGAGCGAGGAAGGCGCCGGCCTCGTTCGCCGCGTCATCCTGGGGCATGCCCCAGACGGCCGGGCGTGCATCCTCGCCGACGAGAGGACGACGGTTCAGGAGAGGCTGTGAAGCTCCGACGGTCCGGTGCCCGGGAACAGGGTGCGGGGGGACCGCAGGAAGGCCGGAGCTCCGTCGGCTCCGGAAAAGCTCGGCACCCGCTTCGAGATCCGGGACGTGGACGCATTCGAAAGCCTCGTCGTCCACGGGAGGGATTCACAAACCCTGGGCGTCGTCATCGACGGCGCCGTCCATCTTCATGGGGATGAGGGATCCACCGGTCTCCCGCTCTCTCCCGGCGATACCTTCATTTCCGTGGGTGAAGATCTGCAGGTGCGGAATGCGGGTGATCGCCGTGCGCGGATCGCTTGTGTAGGGCTGCGCGGACATCGATGAATGGATGAACTGTCGAGCGCCCGGGTGTCCAGAACGGTCATCGGGTCACGCCGCAGTGCGTTCGTCGGCCGATCGCCGGCGTAGTGAGGCCTCGGTGACAGCCGGCGGAGTGTAGGACACATCGATCGGGCCGAGGTCCGTGCCGGGTGGCACGATCTGATCGATCCGGTCGAGGACCTCGTTGTCGAGGGTGACCGTGGCGCCGGTCAGGAGGTCCTCGAGGTGCTCCATGGTGCGGGGGCCGATGATGGCCGAGGTGACGGCGGGGTGGGTGATGGTGAAGGCCATCGCCAGGTGGGTCAGCGACAGGCCGGTCTCTCCGGCCAGCGGGATGAGCCGCTCCACGGCGTCGAGTTTGCGCTCGTCGGTCAGGTGCCCGGGCACCCACTTCATCCCCGGGTTCGCTGCCATGGACTGGCCTTTGCGGTAGCGGCCGGTGAGCAGGCCCATCGCCAGCGGGCTCCATACGAGCACGCCCATGCCGTAGCGCCGGCAGGTGGGCAGAACCTCGCGCTCGATGCCGCGGTTGAGGATCGAGTACGGGGGCTGCTCGGTGCGGAAGCGCTGCAGCCCGCGCCGGTCGGCGACCCACTGCGCCTCGACGATCTCCGAGGCCGGGGTGTTGGAGGAGCCGATGGCGCGCACCTTGCCGCTGCGCACCAGATCGGTCAGCGCGGACAGCGTCTCCTCGATGTCGGTCCGCGGGTCGGGGTGATGGATCTGGTAGAGGTCGATGTAGTCGGTCCGCAGGCGCCGCAGCGAGTGCTCGACCTCGGTGACGATCCAGCGCCGGGAGCTGCCACCGCGGTTGGGATCGTCTCCCATCGAGCCGTTGACCTTGGTGGCCAGCACGACGTCGTCGCGGCGTCCCCGCAGTGCTTTGCCGACGATCTCCTCGGTCTCGCTGTAGGAGTACACGTCCGCGGTGTCGATGAAGTTGATCCCCGCGTCCAGGGCCCGGTGGATGATCCGGACACAGTCGTCGTGGTCCTGGTTGCCCACGGCACCGAACCTCATGGTGCCGAGGCAGTAGGGGCTGACCCGGATTCCGGTGCGGCCGAGAGGGCGCATCCTCATGGTGGGGGTTTCCTTTCGTGGTCTGGTCATGGGCCGGGCCGGCACGGATGGGCGTCTCCCGCCCATCCGTGCCGGTGTGCTACCCGTTGAACTCGCTCACGACGTCCACAACCCAGACGACGCCGAAGCGGTCCCGCACCATCCCGTAGGCGGCCGCCCAGCCCGCCGGGCCCATCGGGATCACGACGGTCGCCCCGGCGGAGAGCTTCTCCCAGTAGCCGGTGACCTCCTCGACGGTCTCGCCGCGCAGCGAGACGAAGAAGGAGTTCTCACCCTGGTCGTAGGCCATCCGCGAGGGCACGTCATAAGCCATGACGTGGAAGCCGTTCCCGGCGAGCAGCTGGCCCCACATCACCTGGTCGGCCTCGGACTCCTCCTGGACGTTCCCGGCGTCCTTGTACGTGACGACGGCGAGGTCGCCACCGAACACGGACTGGTAGAACTCCAGCGCCGCGCGCGCGTCGCCGCGGAAATTCAGATGGGTCGTGGTCGTGAGGGACAAGATCGGCTCCTTACCTTCGAACTGATGCCTGATGCGGGGCAACAGTCGCAAAGGAAGCGGCCAGGATGAGTCCTCTTCTCCGGGCAGAGTGAGAAAACCGTGTCCGCGCCTCGTCCGCGCCGTGTCATGGTCGTGTCACGGTCGCGCCGACGGTGGCCGCCGTCGACAAACCATGACATGCGGCGCACAACGCGGGCATATTCCGCGCCGATGGTAGTTCGTCATGAACGAACCACGAACCATCCCGCCTCGGCCCCGAGATCGGCTGTTCGCCGTGGTCACGCTGGTGCTCGCCGTACTCCTGCTGCCCGCGGCGTTCGTCCGCCGTCCCGGCCGCGCCCGCGAACTGGCCTGCCGCTGGGCGTTGCGGATGCGATTCCCCGCCGAGGACCTCACCGGGCTCACCGACGGCGCCCTGGCGGCGTTCACCGCGGCGCGCACCGAGGCGCTCTGGCGTCACGGCCAGCTCATCGGCCTCACCTCGGGATACCGCGATCCCCTGGTCCAGCAACGGATCTTCGACGAGGAGGTGCGCCGCTCCGGCTCCCCGGCCTCGGCCCGAATGCTCGTGCTGCCACCGGCGGAATCCAACCACGTCAAGGGCATCGCGCTGGACGTGCGCCCCCACGAAGGCGCGCGCTGGCTCGAGGAACACGGCGCCCGCCACGACCTCTACCGCATGTACGACAACGAGTGGTGGCACTTCGAGTACCGCCCAGACAGCGGCGGCACGCCACCACGACGACGACCTCACCCCGGCTGGCGTTCGGAGAGGGGTTAGCGGTATGTCATCGGAGAGTGACAACACGTCCGGATTGCTGGGATGGCGCCTGCGAGCAGCGCGCGAGATGGCGTTCGTGGGGCGGGAGGAAGAGCTCGCGGTTTTCAACGCGGCGTTGTACGGCGGCGGCTGCAGCGTCCTGTACGTGCACGGTCCCGGCGGCATCGGGAAGTCGGCCTTGTTGCGGCGGTTCGCTCACGAGGCCGCGGTGGCGGAGCGGCCGGTGTCCATGCCGGTGTCCATGATGGACGGGCGTATGTCGGAGCCGTCGCCGGTGGCGTTCGAGGCTGAGGCCGAGCTGGTGCTTCGCGACGCGGACGCGGTGCTGCTGATAGACAACTTCGAACGGATTCAGGGCTTGGAGGGATGGCTGCGCGAGCGGTTCCTGCCGCGGGTGCCCATAGGGGCGCTGGTGGTGATCGCGGGGCGAAACCCGCCGGACATGCGGTGGCAGGCGGATCCGGGATGGGCGGGGGCGCTGGAGGTGCTGCCGCTGCGCGACCTGCGGGCCGCAGACGCGCAGGCCCTGATGGACTCCTGCGGGGTGCCGGCCGAGTCACGCGGGCCGCTGCTGGCCTTCGCCGGTGGTCATCCGCTGGCGCTGCTGCTGGGGGCGGCCGTGGCGGTGAAGGACGGCGGGGCCGGCAGGCGGTGGATGCCGAATCGGGACGTGGTGGCCACGTTGCTGGACGAGCTGGTGGGCGAGTTGCCTTCGGCGGCGCATCGGCATGCTCTGGAGATCTGCGCCCATGCGCATACGACGACGGAGGACCTGCTGAGGGCGGCCTTGCCGGAGGACGCCGGAACGTTGTTCCAGTGGTTGCGGCGGTTGCCGTTCGTGGAGTCGAGCAGCCTCGGGCTGTTTCCGCATGACGTGGTGCGGCAGGTGCTGGAGGCGGACCTACGATGGCGGGACCCCGAGGCGTACGCGGTGATGCACGACCGCATTCATGCGCATCTGGCGGACCGGGTGCGCACGGCGAGCGATGTGGACGTGCCCGGTACGGTGGCGGCACTGCTCTACCTGCATCGCGGCAACGGGGCGCCGACGAGCTACGACGAGGTCGAGTTCCAGGAAGAGGTGGTGCGGGAGGAAGACATCGGCACGTTGCTCCGGGTGGCGACGGCGGCGGAGGGTGCGGCGTCCGCGGGCTGCGCCGCCTTCTGGGCGGAACGTCAGCTGGAGGCGTTCCGGTTGTATCGGCGGACCGAAACCGGCGAGCCCGTGGCTTTCTCCGCGTGGTTGCGGTTGGCGGAACTCGATGAGGAGGAGCTGACGGCCGATCCCCTCGTGGCCATGGCGTGGGCGCATGCGCGTGCTACCACGCCGTTGCGCGCCGGTGAACATGTGGTGGTCAGCCGGCTGTGGGCGCTGCCGCCGTATCGCTCGAACTCGCCGGTGATGGATTTGATCCAGTGGCGAGTGATCGGCAATTGTGTGCGGTCCGAGCGGATGGCCTGGTCATATATCGAGACGAACAAAGCGTGGGTGGAGCGTTTACGGCATTACGGGATGCGTGACATCTCCGAGCGGCCGCTGGGGGATGACGCGTACACCCTTTTCGTTCATGACTGGCGCGCGGTGCCGGCGCAGGCGTGGCTGGAGCGGATGAACCACCTGCCCGTCGGCGGCCCGAGTGCCGCGACGGCGGTGCTGTCGCAGGCGGAGTTCGCCGAGGCGGTGCGCAAGGCGTTGCGCCAGCTGTCGCGGCTGGACGCGCTGGCCGCTTCCCCGCTGACGCGCACCAGGCTGATCGCCGAGCGGGCCGGGCAGGATCCTGCCACGGCACTGGGTGACCTGCTCCGCCAGACGATCGACGACCTGCGTGAGGATCCGCGGGCGGTCAAGTTCCACCGGGCGCTGTCCGTCACGTTCCTCCGCGGCACGCCCACCCAGGAACTGGCCGCGCAACGACTCGGCCTCCCTTTCACCACCTACCGCCGCCATCTGAAGGCCGGCATCGAACGTGTCTGCGCCGACCTGTGGCACCGGGAGCTGTACGGCGCCAACGCACCGGCCTGAACGAACGCGACCGAGAACGTGTCAGCCGGCAAGCGCGAAGCCGGCCGCCGCCTCCGCGTGCAGCCGAGCGCTCGGCAGCACCGGGATGGCGCTGTCCTTCGCACTGATCAGCAGCTCGATCTCCGTGCAGCCGAGGATGACTCCTTCGGCGCCGTCGTCCGCGAAATCATCGATGATCTGGGCGTACGCGTCCCTGGACGACTCCCGGAGCACCCCGCGCACCAGTTCGTCGAAGATCACGCGATGGACCAGTTCCCGCTGCTCACGCCGCGGGACGACCACGTCGAAGCCGTGGGCGGCCAGCCGATCCCGGTAGAAGGGCTGCTCCATGGTGAAGTGAGTGCCCAGCAGGCCGACCTTGCGCATGCCCCTGGCGCGGATCTCGGCGCCCACGGCGTCGGCGATGTGCAGCACGGGCACGCGCACGGCCCGCTCCACGTCGTCGCTCACCCGGCTGAAGGTGTTGCTGCAGACGAGCAGGAGGTCGGCGCCGAGATCCTCCAGGTTCCTGCCCGCACCGGTCAGCAACGTGCTCACCTCGTCCCAGCGGTCGGCGAAGATGAGGTCCTCGACGGTCGTGTAGTCGACCGACCAGATGAGGCTGTTGGCGGAATGACTGCCGCCGAGTCGCTCGCGTACCCGCTGGTTGATGATCTGGTAGTAGATCACCGTCGATTCCCAGCTCAACCCGCCGATGAGACCGATAGTGCGCATGGAACTCCATTTCACCTGGACAGTCAGCGTGCCAGCGCACGGGCGCAGACGCTGAGCCCGATCTCGCTGGAAGCCTTGACGAGCACCACGTCTCCCGGTTCGAGGAGCGCGGCGGCCACCCTGATGGCCCCGGCCACGTCCTCGGCGGTGTGGACGGCCACGCCCTGGTTCGAGGACTGCGCCGCTTCCGCCATCGCGAGCGGATCCCCCGCTCCGACCGCTATCAGCACGTCGAAGCGGAGGTCGGCGACGAGCCGGCCCACCTCCGCGTGCCGGGCGCGGGAGGCGTCCGCCTGCTGCCCCATCGCGCCGAGCACGGCGACGGTACGGCGGGCGCCGGCCAGGGCCTTCACCGCCCGAAGCCCGGCCCGCATGGATTCGGGGTTGGCGTTGTAGGCGTCGTCGACGATGGTGATGCCGTCAGGCCGTTCGACGATTTCCAGCCGGCCCGCGGAGCGCCGCCGTGCGGAGTGCAGCCCATCGGCGATCTCGGTGACGCCCAGGCCGAGCGCGGTGGCGACGGCGGCGGCGGCCAGGGCGTTGCTCACCTGGTGCTCGCCTATGAGGCCGAGCTCGACCTGGGCGTGGCCGGAGGGCGTCACCAGCTCGAACGCGGGTCGCGCGCGGTCGGCCATCCGCACATTTTCGGCTCGCACCTGCGCCTCCGCCGACTCGCCGTACCACAGGATCTGGGCCCTGGTGCGGCCGGCCATGCCCCTGACGTACGGGTCGTCGGCGTTGAGCAGGGCGAACCCGTCCGCCGGAAGCGCCTCGACCAGCTCGCCTTTAGCCTGGGCCACGTCGGCCGGCCCGACCCCCATACGCTCCACATGCGCGGTGCCGACATTGAGCACCAGCCCGACCTGGGGCGGTGCGAGCCCGGTCAGGTATGTCAGGTCGCCCTTCCGGCCCGCACCCATTTCCAGCACCAGGTATCGGGTGGTGGCATCGGCGCGCAGCACGGTGAGCGGCAGCCCGAGCTCGTTGTTGAACGACCTGTCGGTGGCGACCGTCGCGGCGTGCCGTTCGAGCACCTGGGCCAGCAGGTCCTTGGTCGTGGTCTTGCCCACGGAGCCGGTCAGGCCGATCACGGTCGGGCTGATGTGTTCGAGCAGGTGCCTGGCCAGCAGGCCGATCGCGAGCTGGACGTCCTCGACCACGAGGGCGGGCACGCCGACGGGCCGTGCGGCCAGCACGGCGACGGCGCCGCCCGCGATGGCGCCGGCCGCGTAGTCGTGACCGTCGACGCGGGCGCCGACCGTCGCGGCGAACAGGCCGCCGGGCACCACCTCGCGGGAGTCGACCGCCGAGGGCGCCGTCACCAGCGCCCGCGGGTCTCGCACGTCGTCCAGGCTCGCGCCGACGACCTGCGCGATCGTGTCCAGCGTCATGGGGATCATGAGCCGCTCCTGGCGAACGCGAGGTCGATGAGGCGGCGCAGCAGGTCCGGGTACGGGACACCGCTCGCGGCCCAGGCCCTGGCGTAGACGGAACGGGAGGTGAAGCCGGGCATGGTGTTGATCTCCAGCACGTACAGGCGTCCCGTGTCCTCCTCATAGAGGAAGTCGACCCGGGACAGGCCGTAGCCGCCGATCGCCCGGAAGGCGCGCAGGGCCAGCTCGCGCACGTCCTCGGCCACCCGTTCTGGCAGCACGGCGGGGATGGTGGAGATCTCGGCCTGGCTGAGGTACTTGGCCTCATAGTCGAGCCATTCGCCGGGCACGATGAGCTCGCCGGGCGCCGAGGCATCCGGAGTGTCATAGCCGCCGAGCACGCCGCAGATGATCTCGCGCGCGGTCACGCCCTGCTCGACGATGACCACCCGGTCGTGGGCCAGCGCCAGCTCCACGCCCGCGCGCAGCTCCGCCATGGAGGTGACACGTGAGATGCCGATGGAGGAGCCCATGGTGGCCGGTTTGACGTACATCGGCCAGTCGAGCGACTTCACCAGAGCCCAGTAGTCGGTGGTGGTGCGCCATTCGTGCTCGGTGAACCACACATGTGGGGTGACCGGAATGTCCTCCGCCAGGAAGGCGCGCCGCATCGCGACCTTGTTCATGGCCACGGCAGAGGCCAGGACGCCGCAGCCCACGTACGGGATGCCCAGCGTCTCCAGATGGCCCTGGACGACGCCGTCCTCGCCGAACGGCCCATGCAGCGCGGGGAAGACCACGTCCGCCGAATCGCGTCGCAGCTCCACCGGCCACCTGCCCTGCCGGTCGATGATGACGGCGACGGGCTCGTACAGATCCCTCGGCAGGGCATGGAGGACAGCCTGCGCCGACTGCAGCGACACCTCATGCTCGGCGGACGGCCCACCCGCCAGCACAGCCACGCGCATGCGTTCAGTCACGATCAGTCAGCCTTCCTCGGTGGCACGGTGTTCGCCGTCGCAGGACCCGCCTGCCGAGTGTCGGCTCTTCGCCTGACCAGTTCCCAGGCCATTCGCTGTCCAGTTTCCTGACCAAAGCGCACGGCCCTCGCCAGTTCACCGTCCCCCTCGGCGTCCGATGGTGGCGCGTCCACGCTGCCCGTGCCACACTCACTGTTATAGAACTCTTAATAGAGTTATAGAACGATCGGAGCGTGGCATGCGAGACGTGTTGCCGTGGCGTGAGCCGGTCCCGCTGGACGGGACGATGGGCGAGCCCCGAGCGCGGGGCCGATTCGGCGAGTACGGCGGGCGGTACGCGCCGGAGTCCCTGGTGGAGGTGTGCCGCGAGGTGGAAGAGGAGTTCAGGGAGGCCTGGGCGGATCCGGGGTTCCGCGGTGCCCTGGCGCGACTGCTCGCCGTGCACGCCGGGCGGCCGACTCCGCTCACACCGGTCCGCCGGCTGTCGCAGGAGCTGGGCGTGCAGCTGTACCTCAAGCGCGAGGATCTCACCCACACCGGATCCCACAAGATCAACAACGTGCTGGGCCAGGCCCTGCTGGCCACCCGGATGGGACGGCGCAGGCTGATCGCCGAGACGGGAGCGGGCCAGCACGGGGTGGCCGCCGCGACCGCCGCCGCGCTGCTCGGGCTGGAGGCCACGGTGTTCATGGGCGAGCGCGATATCGAGCGGCAGGCGCTGAACGTCTTCCGGATGCGCATGCTGGGCGCCGAGGTGGTTCCGGTGACCACGGGCAGCCGTACCCTCAAGGACGCGACCAGCGAGGCCATGCGGCACTGGGTGGGCGCGACCGGCGACTCCCATTACTGCATCGGCTCGGTCGTCGGGCCGGATCCGTACCCGTGGATGGTCAGGGAGTTCCAGCGGATCATCGGCGACGAGGCCCGCGGGCAGTGCGCCGCCGAGCTGCGGACCGGCGTCCCGGACTACGTGGTCGCGTGCGTCGGCGGCGGCTCCAACGCGGCTGGCACGTTCGCCGGATTCGCCGACACCCCGGCGCGCCTGGTCGGTGTCGAGGCGGAGGGCGGCGCCGGGGCGGCCCGCGGCCGGCTCGGCGTCCTGCACGGCTGTCGCTCGCTGTTCCTGCAGGACGATGACGGGCAGATCACCCAGGCGCACTCCATCGCCGCCGGGCTCGACTACCCGGGAGTCGGCCCGGAGCACGCCCACCTGCGCGACTTGGGCCGGGCCCGCTACGTCACGGTGACCGACGACGAGGCGATCGGCGCGGCGGTACGGCTGGCGCGTAGCGAAGGCATCGTCCCGGCGCTCGAATCGGCACACGCCCTCGCCTGGGTGATCCGCGCGGCGGGCGGCGGCGACCTGCCCGCAGGATCGACGGTGCTGATGACGCTGTCCGGCCGGGGCGACAAGGACGTCTCAACCCTGAAGGAGCTGCTGTGACGAGCCCCACCCTGGCCGCGGGCGTGGTCGAACGCCACCTGCGTGCCCGCCGGGACGCCGGCCGCGGGCTGCTCATGCCGTACGTCACCGGGGGGATCACGCCCGGCTGGACGGACTACCTGCGGGCGTTCGCCGCCGCCGGGGCGGACGCGATCGAGGTCGGTCTGCCCTTCTCCGACCCCACGCTGGACGGCGTCACCATCCAGCAGGCCAGCGAAACGGCACTGGCCCGGGGGGCGAGCACCCGCCGGATCCTCGCCGACCTGTCCGGCATGCCGGATCTGGGCGTACCGCTGGTCGCCAGCACCTACTACAACCTGGTGCTGCACGACGGCCCCGAGTCGTTCTGCGCCGCGCTGCGCCGGGCCGGCGTCGGCGGCCTGATCGTGCCCGACCTGCCGGTGCACGAGGCGGACGAGCTGACGGACGCGGCCGCCGCCGGGATCGAGCTGGTCCTGCTGGCGTCGCCGACGACGCCGCGGCCGCGGCTGGCGGAGATCTCGCGCCGCAGCCGCGGATTCGTCTACGCGGTGTCGCTGATGGGCACCACCGGTGAGCGGGCCGCTCTCGCCGCTTCGGCGGCGGAGCTCACCGAGCGGATCAGGTGCGTCACCGACCGGCCGGTCTTGCTAGGATTTGGCATCTCCACCCCGGACCAGGCACGCGAAGCCCGCCGGCACGCCGACGGCGTGGTGGTCGGCGCCGCGGTCATGCGGCGGGTGCTCGACGGGGCGGGGCCGGACGACCTGCGGGCCTTCCTCGCGACCCTGCGCCGGGCCCTCGACCAGGAGTGACGCACCACGATGATCCCCGACGCCGGGCACGAGGCGAGATACCGCGCCATCGCCGCCGACCTCGCCGCGAAGATCCGGTCGGGACACTACGCCCCCGGCGAGGCCCTGCCGCCGCAACGGGAGCTGAGCGCCTTCTACAAGGTGACCCTCATGACGCTGCGCCAGGCGTTGCGGCAGCTCAGCGACGAGAGGCTGATCGTGCAGCAGCCCGGCAGGGGCACGTTCGTCGCCCCGGCCCACCTGGCGTACCAGCTCGACTCGCTCCGCAGCCTGGTCGACGACCTGCGCAAACAGGGCCACGACGTGCGCACCGCGGTGGCCGGGCGGGCGGTGCGCCGGGCCCCCGCCCGGATCGCCGCGGAGCTGCGGCTGCGTCCCGGCGACACCGCCCTGCGGCTGGAGCGGGTCCGCGAGTTCGCGGGACGTCCCGCCGTACACCAGGTGTCCTGGGTCCGCCGGCCGGTGGCCGACCAGATCCGCGACCGCGACTTCACCGCCGTCTCCCTCTATACGGCCCTCGCCGACGCGGGAGTGACGGTCGCCCGGGCGTCCGAGGTGGTCCGGCCCGGCCTGCTCGACCCCGCCGCCGCCCGCCATCTCCACGAGCCGGAGGGCAGCCCCGTGCTCGTCAGCACCCGGATCACCTACACGTTCGACGCCACGCCCATGGTGTCCGACCATGCCACCATCCTCGGCAGCATGATGGAGATCCGCACCGAACGCGCCGCCACCGGCCTCTCTCTCACCTGGGGCGCCACCAGCTGAGAGGTGGTCAGCGCGTGTGCCCGGTCCCCAGCTCCCGGACCAGCTCTGCGGCGGGCGTGTCCCGGGCGAGCGCGAACCCCTGCCCCGCCCACAGGTTGATCATCTCGGCGTCGCCCGCCCGGCGGGCGGCGGCGCGCAGCGGCGCGGTCAGGCGGTGGATTTGCGGATAGGCGGCGGGCGCGTACGCCGAATGCTCGGCCAGGAACCGGTTCACCAAGCCCCGGGCCAGGCGCCCGGTGAAGGCCCGGGTCAGCGCGGTGGCCGACGCCGACGCCAGCGCCGCCCGGTACGGCTGGCTCGTGCCCGCCTCCGGGCAGAGCAGGAAAGCGGTGCCCAGCTGGGCGGCGACCGCGCCGGCGGCCAGGACCGCGGCCACTCCCGCGTGGTCCATGACGCCTCCCGCGCCCACCACAGGAAGCGGCGTGTGCCGCGCCACCAGCCGCAGCAGGGCCAGCAGCCCGAGATCGCCCTCGTCGGTGAACCCGCCCCGATGCCCGCCCGCCTCGACCCCCTGGGCCACCAGCGCGTCGGCACCCCCCTCCCACGCGGCGACCGCCTCGGCCGGGGTGGTGACCGTCACCAGCACGAGCGCCCCGGCCCTCCGCAACTCTTCGACGACCTCCCGGCCCGGCAACCCGAAGACGAAGGACACCACCGGCACCCGTTCTCCGGCCACCAGAGCGAGCTTCTCCGCCCAGCCGTCGTCGTCGGCCACGGGATCCCCCAAGCGCACCC
This sequence comes from Acrocarpospora pleiomorpha, assembly GCF_009687885.1. GTDB lineage: Bacteria > Actinomycetota > Actinomycetes > Streptosporangiales > Streptosporangiaceae > Acrocarpospora > Acrocarpospora pleiomorpha. Next base: position 323,950 of record NZ_BLAF01000004.1, on the reverse strand, counting down.
CGTACCGTTCGGCGTCGGGCCGCAGCCGCTCCGCGTAGGTCTCCAGCGCGGTCTCCTCCGGACGCGGGCCAGTCCCGGGCACGAAGAGGTTGACGCCGAACGGAGCCTCCGTACGAGCCCGCACCGCCGCGATGTCGGCCCGCAACTCCGCGACGGTCCTATACCCGGCCGCCAGGAATCCCAGCCCGCCCGCCCCGGACACCGCCGCCGCCAATTCGGGCGTGGACGGACCACCCGCCATCGGGGCCTGGATGATCGGATAGCGCAGGCTCTGAAGATCCACAACCATCACCCTAACGGTCACGGCCTGACCAGCGGCTGAGCCCGCCCCCTGCCGATCTGGATGGCCGCGCCGGTACGGAGAATCTTGACCCGGCGAACCCCACTGCGATCCTTGCTCATTGGTACGCAGCCGCGAACCCAGCCAGCACAGGAGCCGACCATGCATCCCCGACTGCTCGAAGCGGTTCGTAACAATGCCGTCTGGTGTGAGGCGGTGTGCGTGTCACACGGGCTGCCCGGCAGATTCGGCGAGCGCGCGTGGACCAACCCGGCCAGGACCCCGATGCACTATCCGGACGCCATCTCGCTGACCCCGGACGCGACCGTCACGGACGTGCTCGACGGCATCGACACGGGTTCGGGCGCCTCGGTGAAGGACAGCTTCGCCACCCTCGACCTGTCGGCCGCCGGGTTCACGGTGCTCTTCGAAGCCCGATGGATTCACCGCCGGGCAGGCACACCGGGTGAGGAGTGGCAGGTGGTGACCGATCCGCGGATCCTTCCCGAGGGAGTCTTCCGCCCGGACCTGATCGCCGACGACACGATCACCCTGCTGCGCGACACCAGCGGCAACAGCGCGGCGCTCAACACAAGCGACAGTGTCGTCGGCGTCTCCAACGTCTCCGGCGATGACCCCTGGCCGGGCATCGTCGCCATGGCCGCCCGGCTCCACCCTGGCCGCGACCTCGTCGGCTACGAAGACGAAGCGCCTGAGGGCTTCACCGCGATCGGACCGCTGAGAGTCTGGCTCAAAGACTGATCGCCCCGCAGGCGGGGGGGTCGGCGGCCGTGAGAGCTGGTCAGGCGTTCGTGCGTGATAGTTGGTCGGGGAGGTCGGTCAGCCGTTCGATGCGGAGCACCGTTTCGTCTGCCGTTGGTGGTGGTCCACCGGTGATGAAGTCGATGCCGCGGTCCAGCCAGATGCCGGTGAGCCCGGCGAGGGTGGCCGCGTTCGCGTCGCCTTCCAGCATGTCGCCCACGTTGACCGCCTGCGCGGGGTCCGTCCGCATCCGCCGGCAGGCGGTGGCGAAGGCGGCGGAGTCGGGCTTGGCCGCACCGAGTTCGGTCGGGGTCAGGACGGCTTCGAAGTATTCGAGGAGACCGAAGCGGGCGAGCTTGGCGCGCTGCTGATCGGGGTCCCCGTTGGTGAGAACGGCCAGACGCGGTCCTCGGGGACGCCGTTTCAGGGTCTCCAGGCATGGCTGGACATCGGGATAGCTCCGCCAGGACTCCTCGGTAGCGCTCGGCGAACCAGGCGTCCAGAAGGCCGGGACTTTCAGGAACCGGCTCGCCGAGCATGGGCAGGAAGGACCGGAGCCTGCGTCGGCGTTGCTCAGCGAAGGAGCACTGACCAGCCAGGTATTCCCGCATGTGCCGCCCCTCCAGCGTCCACCACAACGCCACCAGCTCCTCCGGTGGAGCCGTCGCGTTCGGCGCGGCCTGGACGATCTGCCCGATCGTTTCCAAGACCGCGCCTCGATGATCGACCAGGGTGCCGTCCAGATCGAAGAAAACCACATCCGCCATAGGAGCATCATCTCGTGGTGCCTGTCCCTGACGCCCGAGGATCCGACGCGCTTGACATGTAGATGATCGGCCCCGACGCCGGCGTGGTCGGATCCAACGCCTTCGCGATGCCGAAGTCGATCAGAAAACCCCTGATGGCGTCGCGCCGGCACGCGGGAAGGCACAGCGGCCGGGATGGGCTCCCGGGCGCCATGCCTTCTCCTCGGCCGCTTCGTCAGGAGCCGTTCCAGTCGCCGGTCAGGATGACCGCGCCGGGCACGGTCTCCAGGGCGGTGCCCCAGGCGTAGTCGGACCCGCCGTCATCCAAGGTGTCACGGAGGTGGTAGGTGCCGTCGGCCGGGTTGTAGTAGCCGAGCGAGTCCTTGCCGTCGCCGTTCCAGTCACCCGTCAGCACCACCGCGTCCGGCAGCGTCTCCAGCGAGGTGCCCCAGGCGTAGTCGGAGGAGCCGTCGTTCAAGGCGTTGCGCAGGTGGAAGGTGCCGTCGGCCGGGTTGTAGTAGCCGAGCGAGTCCTTGCCGTCGCCGTTCCAGTCACCCACCAGCACCACCGCGTCCGGCACAGTCTCCAGCGCGGTCCCCCAGGCGTAGTCGGAGGAGCCGTCGTTGTGCGCGTTGCGCAGGTGGAAGGTTCCGTCCGCGGGGTTGTAGTAGCCGAAGGAGTCCTTGCCGTCGCCGTTCCAGTCACCCGTCAGCACCACCGCGTCCGGCAGCGTCTCCAGCGAGGTGTCCCAGGCGGTGTTGGACCCGCCGTCGTCCAGCGTGTTACGCAGGTGGAAGGTTCCGTCGGCCGGGTTGTAGTAACCCATCGAGTCCTTGCCGTCCCCATTCCAGTCGCCGGTCAGGACCAGCGCGTTTGGGAGAGTCTCCAGGCTGGTCCCCCAGGCATAGTTGGAAGTACCGTCGCCAAGCACGTTGCGCAGGTGGAAGGTGCCGTCGGCGGGGTTGTAATAACCCGTCGAGTCCCGGCCGTGCGTCGGCGTCGGCGCTGGCTGCCATAAGTGGTTGACGATGATCTGCGCGTCGCTGACCTCGGGCGGGTATTTCGCGGGGTATGCCGATACTTGAACGCCCTGACACACCTCGCCGATCGGGGTGGTCATCCAGGCGTTGTTCGGGTACACCCGCTTCATCTTGTTGATGAACGCGGTGGTGGCCCACACGGGGTCGAGCCGCTGCGCCCTGCTCCCCCAGGTGCCGCGCTGCTGGAACAGGCCGAGGCTGTCGTGGTCGTACTCCTGGTCGATGTTCTGGATGGCCGACTCGACGATGACGGTGGTGATGGCGATGACGGCCGCCCGCGAGTGCAGGCCCAGATTCCGTACGGTGTTGACGACCATGCGGGCGCACGAGACGCGGTAGCCGGTCATGGCTCCGCGCATTTTCTTGGTCAGTTTGCCGTTGAGCGTCGCGGCCAGGCTGTTGTCTGACGAGGTGACGCCCCTGGGGTCGCACGCGGTGGTGGAGTAGGCGGCGTCCGCCTGAATGGTCGGCTCGGGGTCGGCGTGGGCGGGAGCGGCGGAGAGTCCGGTCACCGCGGTGAGCGTCAGGGCGGTGAGGGCGGCGCGAAGGGCTTTCATCAGATGCTCCATGGGGAGTTGAAGGGGAAAGAGGGCCGGCCCGCCCGGTCGAGAGCGGGCCGGTTTACGGAGTTGTGGCTCAGGCGCCGTTCCAGTCGCCGGTCAGGATCACCGCGCCGGGCACGGTCTCCAGGTCGGTGCCCCAGGCGTAGTCGGAGGCGCCCTCGTCCAGGGCGTTGCGCAGGTGGAAGGTGCCGTCGCGGGTGTCGTAGTAGCCGACGGAGTCCTTGCCGTCGCCGTTCCAGTCGCCGGTCAGGATCACCGCGTCGGGGACGGTTTCCAGGGCGGTGCCCCAGGCGTAGTCGGAGGAGCCGTCGTTCAAGGCGTTGCGCAGGTGGAAGGTTCCGTCAGCCGGGTTGTAGTAGCCGAGCGAGTCCTTGCCGTCTCCGTTCCAGTCACCCACCAGCACCACCGCGTCCGGCACAGTCTCCAGCGCGGTCCCCCACGCGTAGTCGGAGGACCCGTCGTTGTGCGCGTTGCGCAGATGGAAGGTACCGTCCGCCGGGTTGTAGTAGCCGAAGGAGTCCTTACCATCCCCGTTCCAGTCACCCGTCAGGACCACCGCGTTCGGGAGAGTCTCCAGCGAGGTGTCCCAGGCGGTGTTGGACCCGCCGTCGTCCAGCGTGTTACGCAGGTGGAAGGTACCGTCGGCCGGGTTGTAGTAACCCGTAGAGTCCTTGCCGTCGCCGTTCCAGTCGCCGGTCAGGACCAGCGCGTTCGGAAGGGTCTCCAGGTTGGTGCCCCAGGCGTAGCTGGAAGCGCCGTCGCCGAGCACGTTGCGCAGGTGGAAGGTGCCGTCGGCCGGGTTGTAGTAGCCCGTCGAGTCCCGGCCGTCCGGGGGTGTCTCCGGGGTTGACGTGCCGTCGACCGGGGCGCTGTAGCCGACGATGTCGATGTTCGACCGGGAGTACGAGTTGGCCTGGATCCTGTCCCCGCTGTTGCCCTCGATCGTGTAGACGGTGGAGCCGTTGGCACTCGTGACGATGCCGACGTGGTCGATGTCGCCGCTCTGGTCCCAGTCGAAGACGACCGCGTCACCCGGCTGCGGGGTGTAGCCGCTGCCCCGGGTGTGCCAGGTCCCGTTTCTGGTTCCGTAGTCCCTGAACGAGTAGGCCCATCCGGTGAGGGCGCCGCTGCTCCCCTCGGGAATGTCGGCGTACTTCACGCCCGCCTTGCGCCAGACGTACTTGGAGAAGTCGGCGCACCAGTCGCTGTCGCGCCACTGCACGCCGCCCGTGCTGGGGCAGCCGGTGCCCGGCTTCCAGGGGCGGAAGAAGCCGGTGTAGTAGTTGCAGCCGCTGCCCATCGGGCTCTCGTGGTTGCGTGTGCCGTTGTTCAGCTCGGCCTGGGCGACGGAGACGATCGTGCTCCTGCTCACCGCCAAGGCCGGAGCGGTCATGACGACCGTGAGGCCCGTGACCGCGACGGTGGTGGCGGCCAGGACTGCGGCGACCCGCCTGCGAATGTCGTTCATACTGATCCCTCATCTCGGGGTCGTTCTCATTCGGACACCGAGAGAGTGGGTGACGCCGCTGCAACTTCGCTGTAGTGGGCTATTGAGCCTGGTACGCCCATGCAAATGACCTTGGGAGTACGACGAGCTGTCGCTGTAGAGCCGATTACACCGGATTTGTAGCGCGTTGATCCATGCTGCGTCGGATCCCGTCGCCTGCCCCTTGGAGAGTCCCATGGCGCAGCACGTGCTTCTGTCCGATCCGCGCGTCGCCGCGATGCCGATGAAGGAGTGCGACGAGCCTCTCGCCGACCTCCGCGACGATAACGTCATCCGAGTGGACTCGCGGCTGGCCGACCCAGCGGGCGCCTACGCGCACGTCCGGCTCAGCGTCGCCGACCGCCTGACGGGCGCGCAGACCCTGCTTCCCCGGGGGCTCCGGCTGCTGCTCGTGGAGGCGTACCGGCCCTACGCGCTCCAGGAACGCTATTTCGCCGACTGCCAGGCCAGGATGGGGCGCGTCCACCCCGAATGGACGCGGGAGCGGCTGCGCGCCGAGGCGAGCAAGTACGTCTCACCACCCGAGGTGGCGCCCCACGTGGCCGGCGGAGCGGTCGACGTCACGCTGTGCACGGTGGACGGAACCGAGCTGCCGATGGGCACGGAGGTCAACGCCACGCCTCCGGAGTACGGCGAAGAGTGCTACATGGACGCGCCGGGGATCTCGGCGGAGGCACGGGGCAACCGGCGGATCCTGACCGCCGCCATGACGGCGACGGGATTCGTGAACTATCCCACGGAGTGGTGGCACTGGTCGTACGGCGACCGGTACTGGGCATTCGTCATGGGAGCCCCCCATGCCCGCTACGGCCCGGTCGCCATGCACGTGTGAACGCTGATTTATCGTGCGTCGCGTATCCCGAGAATGTATGTCGCAGTAAGCGCAACGGCACGGTCTTCGTCCTGTGACAGATCCGCGAGGGCACGTGACGCTGTGATTCCCGGGATATCCGCGAGCGCCTGTGCCAGCCGTCGACGTGCGGAGGATTCGACGGTGCCGTGGGCGAGGCGGTCAACGAGCCTGGTAGCGATCTGATCGGCCAACGCGGGACGACTCGCCAGCGCGCTGAGCGCGTCGGCCGCATCGACGTCATTCGTCCCCTCGACGACCATGTCGATGAGCGTCGGGACCGCGTCGGCCACTTCACGTGCCCCGAGCGCCAGAGCCGCGTACCTGCGGACCACGATGTCGGGGTTGGCGAGGGCGTCCCGCAGCAGTGCGGTCGCCTCACCGCTGGGAATCTCAGCGATGGACTGGACGGCGCGTTTCCGCACCTCGGCTTCTGGTGAGCCGAGGCCCTCGGCCAGTAGCGCCAATCCGTCGTCGCCCGATTGCGCCAAAGCCCATCGAAGGGCTCCGGCGACGTTCGGGTCCGACTCGCTCAGCGCCGCCTCCACCAGTGCCTCCACCGGCACCGCAACCTCCTCAACTGAGGACAAGGCCGCGCGCTGGCGCTTCCCAGCGCTCTTCGACCCCAACGCCTGGAGGAGTGCGACGATCTGGAGGACGTCCTCCCAGCTGGCAGGTTCCGCGGCACCGATCCGACGCAGTCGCGTGAGCAGTTCCGTCTCACTTGCGATGCGTTCTCGCGTCTGGCCGATGAGGTCGTCGACGAGCTGTGAGGGCGTGAAGCCGGGATCATCGAGCGCGCGCCCGACTTCACGCAACGACAGCCCCAACGACCGAAGGATCTCGATATGGAAGATCCGCCGGATGTCCTCGCTGGAATACTCCCGATAGCCTGCGTCGGTACGACCCGTTGGCCGCACCAGGCCGAGCGAGTCGTAATGCCTGAGCATGCGGGCGCTGACCCCCGACTGTCGTGCCACATCACCGATCAACACGGCCTATCCCCCCTCCTGGCCGGTCCTGCCGAGGGCTACGACGCGCTTGGCCTCCTCGATCGCGAACTCGAATCCGGCATCCGGGTCGCGCAACAGCCGTTCCGTGGCGATCGCGTGCGCGCGCACGCGAGGGTCGAGATCCGTCATCGCAGCGCGCAGAGCCGGCACAATCACCTCGCCCAGCGCGATCAGCGCCCGGCTGAGGCTCAGCTGCATCTCACGTCCACCGCGCCCCAGCTGTGTCGACAACACCGCGGCCAACTCAGGCTCCTCACCTTCGGGCACGAGCACGACCGCCGCCCGCCAGGCACTCCGCGCCACCTCATCGTCGGCGTCGGACAGCAGCGCACGTGTGATCGCCGGCCACGCTCGCCGATCCCCGATCTTGGACAGCGTGTGCAACGCCTGGCTTCGTGCCTGCGCACGCTCCGAGCGGACTTCATTGAGAAGCACTGGGACCGTCATTGATGCTGGGTGGCGGGTGAGTGCCCACGTAAGCATGTCGCGCACGAAGAAATCGGGTTCGATCGCGCATCGCTCGATGAGCTTGTCGATGAACCGCGGGTCAGGGGCCGTACCGACCGCCAGCGCTGCTTGTAGCCGCACTGACGAGCGGCCGTCTTCCAGCCCCTGGAAAGCTTTGATCGTATCTGTGTCCTGTTTCGACATGGTCATCGGGACCACCTCCTTGACACAGTGAAGACCTTGTCACTGTGTCAAGGTCAAGCGAGATCAGAGCAGGTCGAAGTACTCGCGTTGTTCCCAGTCTGAGACCTCGTCGAGGTAGCGGTGGTATTCGGCGCGTTTGAGGTGAACGTACCAGTCGACGACCTCATCGCCGAGGACGCGGCGGAAGAGCGAGCTGGTGTCCAGGGCGTGGAGGGCGTCGCCGAGGGTGCGCGGGAGCCTGGTGGCGTCGTCGCGGTACGGAGACTCGGTGGGAGCGCCAGGAGACAGGCCTCGGTCCAGGCCGTCCAGGCCGGTGATGAGCTGGGACAGGATATATAGGTACGGGTTGGCGCCGGGTTCGCCGGAGCGGTTCTCCAGGTGAGCGTTCGGGTCGCCGGGGGCGCCGACGGCTCTGACCATGGCGCCTTTGTTGTCCAGGCCCCACAGCACGCGGTCGGGGGCCAGCGAGTACGGCTGGTACCGCTTGTAGCCGTTGACGGTGGGTGTGGTGAACGCGGCGGCGGCCGCGGCGTGGGTGAGGAGCCCGGCCAGGTAGGAGAGGCCTTGGGGGGAGAGCACGCTGCCGGGGTCGGCGGACGCGAAGAGGGGGGCGCCGGTGACGGTGTCGCGGAGGGACTGGTGGAGGTGCCAGCCGGTGGAGGCGGTGTCGGCACCGCGCGGGCGGGACATGAAGGTGGCGTGCAGGCCGAGGCGATGGCAGATCTGCTTGAGCGCCATCCGGCAGAGGACCACCTGGTCGGCGACGGCGGACGCGTCCCCGGCGTCCAGGGTCACCTCGAACTGGCTGGGGCCGAATTCCAGCTCGATCGACCGGAGCGGCAGGTCCAGCCGGGTGAGCCCGCGGTGGATCTCGGCGACCAGGTCGTCGCTCTCGTCCAGGGTGTCGACGCGGAGCAGCTGGGAGCCGGGGGTGATCGGCCGTACGGCGGGCGCGGCCCCCGGGCTGCCGGGCCGGCCGACCCGGGTGGGATGCATCGCGTCGTCCACCCGGGCGAAGACGTGAAACTCCAGCTCGGGTCCCACGGTCATCGACAGACCCCGCTCGGCGAGCCAGGCCAGGTGCCGCCGGAGCAGGCCGCGAGTGCAGTACGGCACGGCTCCCCCGTCCGGAAACCGCAGGTCGGCCAGGATCATCCCGCTCCGCGCCGACCACGGAAGCACCCGGAAGGTGGTCGGGTCGGGCACCAGGACGACGTCCCCGGCCCCGGAGAAACCCCGGTACCCGCCGAGGCTGAGCGCGTCGAAGACGGCGAACGAGGACTTGCCCGAAGTGTCCTTCAGCAGCAGCGACGAGGGCACGGTCAGCCCGGATCCGAGCACGCCGGGCAGCGCCGCCCTGGTGATCGACTTGCCGCGGAGCACGCCGTGCTGGTCCACGAAGCAGACCCGGACGAGTTCGATCCCGAGTTCGTCGATGACCCGGCGCATCTGGGCGGCGCTCGCGTACTGCTCCTCCGTCCACAGCCCGTGCCGTTCCACGAAGCCGCCCCGTTCGGCGGCCAGCATGGGCCGGGCGCCGCGCCCGCCGCCGCCTTCGGCGACCGGCCGCTCGTCGGCGTTACGCATCGGCCACGGCCTCGTTCGCCCACGGGGAGGCCGCGCGCCGCTTGGCGTCGTGTTCCGGCCAGCGTTCCTCCCAGCCGTCGGAGGGGCTGATCATGTCCACCGCGATCGGGCCGGTCAACCGCCGGGCGCTCGGCAGGTCGAGCGGCTGGGCGGACAGCGGGTTCCCGGCCTCGAACGCGTCCAGCGCGCGGAGCAGCAGGCGGCGGTTGGCGGTCACCGCGCGGTCCGACACGCCGAGCCGTTCCACCGTGCGGTCCTGGATGCGGCCCATGCTCTCCACCGCCCACTGGTCGTGGACGTTGATGTCCAGGCCCATCCCGGTGTAGGTGAGTTCGCGCTGTTCGGCGGGGTCGAAGCCCCAGTCGTTGGCGCGGTTCCTGATCGGCCGGTAGTCGGGGAGGGTGACCTCGGCGAGCCGCTGGGCGAGCAGGGTCTCCTTGTCGGTCCGTTCGGCGAAGTCGTAGAAGATCATGTACCAGTAGTGGTTCTCGTCGTCGATCGGCACGTGCCACTGGGTGAAGACCTTGCTGTTGCCGAACGGGACCACGAAGGCGTTCGGGAAGAGCAGGTTGGTGATCCGGACGTGCTTGATCTCCTCGGTGAGCTGCCGTAGGGCGAAGACCCGCAGCCCGTGTTCCGCCTGTTCGACCTCGATGTCGGGGCGGTAGTGGTCGCCGACCAGTTTGGAGAGCTTCTGCCCGGTGCCGGCCACCACCTCGCTGAACTGCTGCCCGTACACGTCGCGGGGGTCCTCCCCCACGAAGCGGTGCAGGAACGAGACGTGGCTCGGGTCGATGCCGCCTTCGACGCCCTGAAGCCAGTTGCACTCCCAGAGCCCCTTGAACGCGAAGGTGTACTCCTGCGGCGCGGTGAAGCAGTCGTAGGCGGGGAACGGGGGCGGGTCGCCGGCGCCGAGGTAGGCGAAGACGATGCCGTTCCGCTCCTCGCACGGGTAGCTCCGGATCCGGATCTTGTCGGCGAACGTGCTCTGCGGCGGCTCGGCGGGCTGTTCCAGGCAGCGGCCGTCGGGGCCGTAGAGCCAGCCGTGGTAGAGGCAGCGCAGGCCGCCGTCCTCCAGCCGGCCGTACGACAGGTCCACGCCGCGGTGCGCGCAGTACCTGCTGACCAGGGCCCAGCCGCGGTCGTCGCGGCGGAAGAGGACGAGCTCCTCCCCCATCAGCCGGACGGCCTTGACCGGCCGCTCCCCTGACATCTCCGACACCAGCGCGGCGGGTTGCCAGTAGGAGCGCATCAGCTGTCCCAGCGGCGTGCCCGGCCCGGTGCGGGTGAGCTTCTCGTTGTCCTCGCGCTTCAGCACGGCCGGTCCTCTCTAGGGTTCTGTCGGCGAGCAGCAGCTCGCGGCCTGGTCGCCCGGCGTCGCGTGGCCGGTCTTCCTGACCGGGGCCGGGATGTCCATCGCCGGGTTGCGGTCGAAGAACCCGTCGGGCTCCAGGACCATCCGCAGCGTGTCGACCGGCATCACCGGCCACTGCTCGGGGCGGGGGTAGTGGTGGCTGCCGAGGACCGGCCAGAGCACCAGCTCGACCCCGTCCAGCGAGCGGTCCTGCCGCTGCCACACGTGCACGCCGTCCTCGCCGGGCTCGGCGTGGTTCGGGTACTGGCCGCCGACGAAACGCTCGGCCGGGTCGTACGGCGTCGCCCACAGGTGCCGGTGCACGAACGGGGCCCGGCGGGCCATCACCGAGTCCGGGCGGCCGAACGGGCGGGCCGTGCCCTGCAGGGTCAGCCGGTAGGCCGTCGGCTCGCCGTACCGGTTGGTGGCGGTGGCGCTCTCGACGCGCCAGTGCCGGGCGGTGGCCGGGTCGGTGCTGCGGGCCGCCTCGGACTCGCGGCGGATGGGGGTCCTGACGTGGCGTACGGCGTTGCCGTACGGGTCCAGCGCGGGGTCGGGCTCGCCTTCCGCGTGCGCCTCCACCAGGCGGTTGAGCGGGCCGTCAATCGCGGTGTCCAGGCGGAGGCCGAAGTAGTGCTGGTGGGTGGGCACCTGGACGTGTTCGGCGACTCGCCTGCCGTACCTGACCTCCTCGTCGGCCTCGACTCCCGAGGCGGACAGCATGCCGGTCAGCTTGACCTCCAGCTCGATCCTGCCGTCCTGGTAGAGCGACCAGTAGAAGCCGTAGTCGTAGTTGGCGACCGTCTGGAAGTTGGACACGATCAGCCGGCGGCTGCGGCGGACCTGGCCCACCCCGCGCCGCAGGTCGTTGTGCTTCCAGAGGATGCTGTCGTCCTCCTCGTGCATGCAGATGGCGTTGCGGATCGTCACCGGCTCGCCGGCGCCGCCCAGGTAGGCCGCGTCGAAGTAGCGGATCAGGCCGAGGCAGTCGCAGCCGAGTTCGAGCGAGTTGGTGAGCGGCCCGGCGCCGTACTCGCCCCAGTCGAAGAAGTTCTTCCGGTACTGGGTGGAGTTGGGGTCCAGGTACGGCACGTACATCTCGTTGCAGGAGGCCCGGCGGAGCACCGAGCGGCCGAGGAACTCCAGGTCGTGCAGGACCAGGCCCTCGCGGTGGGTGAAGCCGATCCGGAACCGCCAGCCCTGCCACTCCACCAGGTGGCCGGTGACGGTGAAGCTGGGCCCTTCCGGCTGGACCACGTCAAGGGGGCGCAGACCGGGGCGGTCCGGCCCGAACCCTCCGGGCTCCAGCGGGCCCGCCTCGGGGGACATCGGGACGACCCCGTGGTCCTCGACCTCGAGGACCTCCATGGTGTGCATGTCGATGATCGGCACCACGCCCTGGACCGGGCGGACGTAGCCGTTGTCGCCCTCGTCGGTGCGGTGCCAGACGGTGCCCCAGGTCAGCCGGCGGCCGGCGTACCGCTCGGGCTCGAAGCCGCCCATCGACTCGGCGTCGATCATGACGAGGGACACGTCGTGGATGCCGCGCTTGGCCAGCGCCGCCTGGAACAGCGGGCTCTCCCGGCAGGCCCGCGCGGCCGAGCGGGCCTCGTCCGAGGTGATGCCGGGGCGGCGGTGGTCGACCGGGCGCCAATCGGCGCACCGGGGGGCGTCGTCGAGGACCACGTCGACCTCCCAGGCGGCGGGGGCGTCGTGATCGATGACGACGACGGTCAGCCGCCGCACGGTCGCGGGCACCGCACCGGCAACCGCGGCGCGGGCCGCGGCCTCGTCGAGGTAGGCGCCCCAGAATCCGACCCGCGCGCCGAGCCGGCCGTCCGCCCGGATCAGTGCCACCGCCCGCTCGATCTCCGCGGGGGTGAGCGGGTCGAAGGGATGCCGCTCGCCGTGCGACGGCCCCACAACGGACAAATGCAGCATTTCAGTCATGTTGGGATCCTATCTCCCTTATTATGGATCCAGATAGTCATCGTTGTGTCGAACAGTGGCCGGTCAATTTGCCACCACGTTCGCCATCACGGAATGATTCGATTACCGGCTCGACCCAACCTCGCAAAGTTGGATCCATCGCCGGACGCAAATCGATCGCTGTCGTTCCCGTCCCACCCGCAGGTGAAAGGTCTCCTTCCGTGGACTCCGACGCGACTTCCCTGGACCGAAGCGCACTGGTCGACGAGACGGCCAACGCGATTCGGGCCCGCATCATGTCGGGAGAGATCCCGATCGGCGCCCAGCTCAGGCAGGCGGAGCTGGCCGCGCGGCTGGGCATCAGCCGCACCCCGATCCGGGAGGCGCTCCGCCAGCTCCAGGCCGGCGGGCTCATTGAGGTGCTGCCCCGCCGGGGGGCCGTGGTCCGCGTGCCCTCCCCCTGGGAGGTGCGGGAGGCGTACGAGGTGCGCGCGGAGCTGGAGGGATTGGCCTGCGAGCGGGCGGTCCGCCGGGTGACCAGGACGCTGCTCGCCGAGCTCCGCGGGACCAACGACGTGCTCCGCGCCAACGAGCGCCCGCCGGCCCCGCCCGGTCCTGGGGCGCCGGTGTCGCCCACCACGCTCGCCAACGACCGCTTCCACACCCTGATCCACGAGATGGCCGGGAACGAGCGGCTGGCCAGGACCATCCGGGAGATCAACGAGGCCTTCCCGCGGAACGTCTCGGCCCTCGTGCTCCAGGACGACCCCCGCCACCGGGCGGACAACCTGGCCGAGCACGAGCGGATCGTCGCCGCGCTCGAAGCCGAGGACGCCAAGCTGGCCCGCCGCGAGATGCGCGACCACGTGCTGGCCGCCGGGGAGCAGCTCGCCCGCTGGTACGAGCGCAGGACGGCGACGGTGTTCCGCGGCTGAGCACCTTCACCGCTCCCGGCGCAGCATCCGCGCGGGGTCCAGGAAGTCCAGGTCGGGCCGGGGCACGCCGTACGCGAGGTCGGCCAGCGCCGCCCCGATGGCCGGGCCGAACTTGAACCCGTGCCCGGAGCAGGCCGCCGCGACCAGCACCTGCGGGGTCTCCGGCAGCGGGCCGACGGCGAACCGGTTGTTCGGCGCCATCGTGTACCGGCAGGCCAGATCCGCCACGACGCCGCCGTCGGCGGTGGGCAGGAAACGGGCGGCCAGTGCCCGCAGCGTGGCCCGCTCCGTCTCGGTCACCGGCCCGGGAACGGCGGCAGGGTCGTCGTCGGGGCCCAGGTCCAGGCCGATCTTCACCGCGCGCCCGCCGATGGCCGGGATGCCGTAGAGCAGGCCGACGTCCGGGACGTCCACGGAGAAGCTGCCCAGGGCGGGCGGCGCGAGCGTCGAGGTGACCGACGACCCCACGTGGATGTTGACGATCCGGATCACGCGCAGCACGTCCGCGAACGCCGGGATCAGCGACCCGGTCCACGGTCCGGCGCAGACCACCAGGCGGGCGGCCCGCACGGCGCCGTGCGGGGTGCGCACCACCACGCCCTCGCCGTCGGGGGCCCAGTCCAGCACGGGGGTTCCGTCGTGCCGCCGCACGCCGTACCCGCGGCCGAGCTCGGCCAGGGCGGCCAGCGCGCCCGAGGCGTCGATCACTCCGGCGGCGGGGTCGTGCACCGCGACGTACTCCTCCCCCAGCGCGAGGCCGGGGAAGATCTCGGCCGCTCGCGCGCCGTCGACCAGGGTGCAGTCCGGCCCGCGCAGCCCGCCCGCTCCCCCGTCCGCCGGCCGGGCGTAGAGCCCGCCGGTACGCGTGACCAGGGCGCGCCCGGACTCCGCCTCCAGCGCCGCCCAGGCCAGGTAGGCCCGGTCGACCAGGTCGTCCCACACAGGCGACGGGTAGGCCCGGCGGATCATCCTGGTCGGGCCGTGCGAGGAGCCCCGCTCGTGCCCGGCCGCGAACTGCTCCAGGTGCAGGACCCGATCGCCGCGCGCCGCGAGCTGCCAGGCGGCGGACGACCCGTGCACGCCCGCGCCGATCACGATCGTGTCCACATGCTCGGACAGTAAGGCGGGCGCGGACACCGGCCGCTCACCCCGCAGCGGCACTCGCGTGGCTCCGGTCCGCCCGGGGGACAGCGCGTCGACCAGGGCGGCGATGTCGTCGGAGTCGTTGTAGACGTGCACCGACGCCCGGACCACCCCCGCCAGGCCACGGCGGCCGAGGTCCCACTGGCCGTGCGCGGCAGGGACCGAGACCACGTGCAGCCCGGCGACGCGGAGCGCGCGGGCCGTCCGGGCGGGCGTCTCGCCGTCGCGTACGAAGGTCACGATGCCGCCGCCGGCCGCGGGCGGGTCGACGACCCGGACGCCGGGGACGGCGGCGAGCGCGGCGCGCATCTCCTCGCCGAGGGCGGCGATGTGCCGGTGGGTCGCGTCGGCCCCCGTCGCGTGGAGTTCTTCGAGCGCCGCCGTGAGGCCGAGGCGGAGGGCGTGCGAGTACTCCCAGGTCTCGAACCGGCGCGCGCCAGGGAGCAGTCCGTACTCGTCGTCGGCCGTCCAGCTGGCGCCCCGCACGTCGGGCGCGGGCGGCCTGAGCTCGCCGCCGAGCACCGGGTCGAGCCAGAGCAGCCCGGTGCCGCGCGGCCCGCGGAGGAACTTGCGGCCGGTGCCGACGAGCATCGCGCACCCGATCTCGGTGACGTCCACCGGCAGCTGGCCGAGCGACTGCGTGGCGTCGAGCAGGTAGGGCACGCCGGCGGCGCGGGCGATCTCGCCGATCGCCGCCGCGGGCTCGATCAGCCCGGACGACGTCGGCACGTGGGCGGCGGTGACCAGAGCGGCGGGCGTGCGCAGGGCGGCCCGCAGCGCGCCGAGATCCACCGCGCCGGTCTCGTCGGCGCCGATCACCTCGACCACGACGCCGTACCTGCGGCGCAGCTCGAACAGGTGCAGGGCCGAGCTGACGTAGGTCGACGAGGTCGCCACCACGCGGTCGCCGGGCCCGAGGCGCAGCCCGTCGACGGCGCGGTGCCAGGCCACGGTGGCGCTCTCGGTGAAGGCCACGTCCTCGGCCCGGCCGCCGATGAGCCGCGCGGCCAGGCCGTACGCCTGTTCGGCCCGCGGGCGGACCGCCTCGGCGGCCTCGTAGCCGCCGATCCGCGCCTCCAGCCGGAGATGGTCGACGACGGTCTCCAGGACCGCCGCGCTGGGCAGCGCCGCCCCGGCGGCGTTGAGATGGTGGGCGTGCCCGGCCCCCGGGGTCGCGGCCCGGGCGGCGGCAACCAGCCGGCTGGTCACCGCCCCGTCGAGTTGCGCCGTCACAGTGCCACCACGACGCTCTTGCGCTCGCAGAAGCCGTGCAGGGCCTCGTCGCCCAGGTCGCGGCCGAGCCCGGAGTCGCGCACCCCGCCGAACGGCAGGGCGGGGTCGAAGATGTTGTAGGTGTTGATCCACACCGTCCCGACGTGCAGTTCCCCGGCCATCCGGTGCGCCCGCGCGACGTCGCGGGTCCAGACCCCGGCGGCCAGGCCGTAGTCGGAGTCGTTGGCGATGGCGACCGCGTCGGCCTCGTCGGCGAACGGGATGACCCCGACCACCGGGCCGAAGATCTCCTCCCGGGCGATCCGCATGTCGTTGCGCACCCCGGTGAAGAGGGTGGGCTCCACGAAGAACCCGGGCCGGTCGGGCACGCCGCCCCCGTAGGCCAGGGTGGCGCCCTCGGCGACCCCCGCCTCGATGTAGGACAGCACCCGTTCGCGCTGCTCCGCCGACACCAGCGGGCCGACCGTGATCCCGCCCGCCAGCCCGTCGCCCACCGGCACCTTGGCGACGGCGGCGGCCAGCCGCTCGTGCATCTCGCCGAGGATCGACTCCTGCACCAGTAACCGGCTCCCGGCCGTGCACATCTGCCCCGAGTGCCCGAAGGACGCCCGCATGGCGGTGACCACCGCCGCGTCCAGGTCGGCGTCGGCGAACACGATGTTCGGGCTCTTGCCGCCGAGTTCCAGGGTCAGCCGGGTGATGGACGGCGCCGCCGCGGCCATCACCAGCCGCCCGACCTCGGTCGACCCGGTGAAGGACA
Organism: Acrocarpospora pleiomorpha; assembly: GCF_009687885.1. Classification (GTDB taxonomy): domain Bacteria; phylum Actinomycetota; class Actinomycetes; order Streptosporangiales; family Streptosporangiaceae; genus Acrocarpospora; species Acrocarpospora pleiomorpha. The sequence goes on along the minus strand of NZ_BLAF01000004.1, from coordinate 307,597 downwards.
CCTTGGCCACGCCGGGGTGGGCGACGAGGGCGGCGCCGGTCTCGCCGTCGCCGGTGAGCACGTTGAGCACGCCGTCGGGCAGCCCCGCCTCGGCGCAGATCGCGGCGAGGCGGAGCATGGTGAGCGGCGTCTGCTCGGCGGGCTTCACCACGACCGCGCAGCCCGCGGCCAGGGCCGGGGCCAGCTTGAAGCAGGCGGTCATGATCGGGAAGTTCCACGGCAGGATCAGCGCGGCCACCCCGACCGGTTCCAGCACCGTGTACGCGTGGTGCGGGGCGCCGTTGCCGTCGATCGGGATCACCGTTCCGGTCAGCCGCCCGGGCGCGCCCGCGAAGTGCCGGAAGGTCCGCGCGCCCGCCGCGACGTCGGCCCGGGAGCGCTCGATCGGCTTGCCGTTGTCCCGGGTCTCCAGCACCGCGAGCTCCTCGGCGGCCGCCTCGATCAGCTCGGCCACCCGGTGCAGCACGCGGGTGCGCTCCAGCGGGGGCAGGCCGCGCCAGCGCGCGTCGGCGTGCGCCCGGCCCGCCGCGGTGACGGCGGCGTCGACGTCGGCGGCGGTCGCCTGGGCGACCCGGCTGAGCAGGGCGCCGGACGCGGGATCGAGGACATCGATCCGGTCCCGGCCGCCCGGGGGAACCCACACCCCGCCGATGAGGAACGGCTCCTCATCGCGGAGCGGGACCAACCTGCCGTTCGTGCTCATGTACGTCGTGCCCCCAATGCCGGAAGGGATCCTAATCTCATTGTTTTGGATCCAATAGTACGACTTGATCGTGTTCTTGTATCCAGCGGGTCCGCCACGGCGGTTATGGCCGGTTCAGCAGGCGGCGCGGGTTCTCGATGAGGATCTGTTCGACGACCTTCGTGTCCCCGCCCGCCAGCCGGGTGATCCCCGGGGCGATCCGCCGGAACAGGTGGTCGTAGCCGAATCCGCCGTTGTGCTTGAGGTTGGCCTGCGCCCACACGTCGGCCCCGATGACCAGCCGGTCCGCGAAGCCCTCGGAGAGCAGCCAGGCCACCATTTCGAAGCGTTCCGCGTCGGTGGGGTTCCGCTGGGCGGGGTCGCCGTACAGGAAGTCCGAGCCGAAGGTGTCGTAGGCGAGCATCGCCCCGGCCTGCGCGACCTCCCGGTGGTAGCCGGGGTCGAAGTACTCGTCGAGGTGGCCGATGATCACCCGCGACGGGTCCATGCCCTCCTCGAGCAGCGCCGCCAGCACCGGGATGGCCGGTTTGCCGCGGAAGGACAGGTGGACGTAGACGGTGGCGCCGGTCTCCGCGCCGGCCCGGCCGGCCGCGCGGAGCACCTTCCACTCGCCGTCGGTCACCGGCCAGCTGGTGCCGATCTCGCCGAGCAGCGCCGGGCGGATGCCGGTGCCGCCGATGCCGTGCCGCAGCTCGTCCAGGAGCAGCTCGGTGACGCCGTCCACGTCCGCGGCGCGGACCCGGCCGGGGTGGGTCTGCTCCACGTAGAACCCGCCGCCCACGCAGATGTGCACGCCGCTGCGGCGGGAGATTTCCGGCAGTTCGGCCAGCCGCCGCCCCATGCCCTCCAGGGTCAGCTCGACGACGGCGCTCGCGCCCGCCGCCCGGGCGTCCGCGAGCTCCCGCGCCGCGACGTCCGGGTCGTGCAGCACCAGGTTCTCGGGGATGGACAGGGCGTTCCAGCGCAGGTAGCCGAGGAGTTCCGGGCCGATCGGGACCCCGGGCGGGGGTTGCTCCGCGCTCGGCCTGCTCCACAACCGCAGGTCGCTGAGCAGGTGCTCGTGCATCGAGGTCGGCCCCAGCTCGGCGGGGTCGATGGGCCCGAGGACGGTGTGAATGGGCATGGCGTCCCTCCTCTCATCCGGCGTACACGGTCTGGCCGCCGACGACGGTCCTGAGCACCCGGATGTCGGCGACTTTCTCGTCCTCGGTCTCCACCGGATCGGCGTCGAGCTCCACCCAGTCGGCGAGCGCGCCCGGGGCGAGCCACCCGCGTTCCCCGTCGGCGAAGCAGTACCTGGCGGCGTCCACGGTGTACATGCGCAGCGCCTCCTCGGCGGTGATCGCCTGCTCGGGCCCGAGCGGTCCTTCGAGGCCGCGGACCCGCCGGGTCCTGGCCTGCCACATGCCGAACAGCGGTGACATCGGGAAGTCCGGGCCGTCGGAGCCGCCCGCCACCGTCACCCCGGCGTCGAGCCAGTCCCGCAGCGGCGCCGTGGCGGCGGCCGGTGCCCCGAACCGGGCGGCGATCCCGGCCGCCACCCGCCACTGCATGGCCGGCTGGGTGGAGAGCAGCACGCCGAGCCGCCCGGCCAGCGCCATGCTCTCCGCCGACGGCCAGAGGTAGCAGTGCATGATCGAGAACCGCAGGTCGCGGATGGGCCACTGCGCGTCGGCCCGCTCGAACTCCGCCAGGGCGACCCGTACCGCCTCGTCCCCGACGGCGTGAACCGCCATCGACCACCCCTCGCGGGCGCAGAACCGGACGAGTTCCTCGAAGGTCTCCGACCCGCAGGTCTGGTTGCCGTGGTATCCGTCGGTGCCGGGCCAGGGCCGGGAGAGCAGTGCCGTGCCGAAGCCGCCGGCGCCGTCCAGGTAGACCTTGAGCGGTCCCAGCTTGAACAGCTCGTCGCCGAACCCTGTCCTTACCCCGAGCCCGCCGAGTCCGCGCAGGAACCGCTCGGGTGGTATGTCGGTGTCGGCCAGCGGCATGCCCATGGTCCGCAGGGTGAGCCGGCCCGTCCGCCAGGCGTCCTGGTAGACGGCCATCTCGTGGGGGTACAGGCCGGGCTCGCTGGCCCCGGTGACGCCCAGCGAGTGCAGGTGAGGCTGGGCCTCCTCCAGCGCGGCCGCCAGTTCCTCCGCCGAGGGCGGTGGGATCAGCGAGAAGACCAGGTCCGCCGCCGGGCGCTCGATCAGGACGCCGGTCGGCTCGCCGTTCGGGGTCCGCTCGATGCGCCCGCCGGGCGGATCGGGGGTGGCGCGGCCGATCCCGGCGCGGCGCATCGCCTCGCTGTTCACGATCGCGTCGTGGGTGCGCCGGTCCAGGTAGAGGGCGACCCCCGGGGAGACAGGGTCCAGGTCGGCCGCGGTGGGCAGCCGGCCCTCGGCGAGGTCCTCCTCGTGGAAGTGGGCCCCGGCCACGACCCAGTCGTGGCCGGGGTTGGCCGCGAGCCAGTCCCGGATCCGGTCGACCACCTCGGCCACCGACTCCGCCTCCGAGATGGTCAGCCGCCGGCGTTCGAGTCCGACGGTGAGCACGTGGAGGTGGGAGTCGATGAAGCCGGGGAGCACGGGCCCCGCCGCCTGGTGGACGGGGACGTGCGCGCCCGCCAGGGCGCGCACGTCGGCGAGGTCGCCCGTGGCGGCGATCCGGTCGCCGGCCACGAGCATCGCCTCGGCCAGCGGGCGCGCCGGATCCATGGTCCGGATGGGCCCGGCGACCACGGTCGCCGGGCCGGCCGGATCCGGGCTACTGGGCAAGCCAGCCCGTGTACCAGGCGAGGAGGGCGTCACGCTGCTCCGCACGCGCCAGGGAGTTCTGCCAGACGATCTTGTCGTGTTCTGGCGCGGTGACGATGTTGGCAAGGGTCTCCTTGGTCATGTGCTGGAACGCGTCCGGGTTGCCGGGGCCGTAGCCGGTCAGCTTCGCGAACTCGGCCTGCCGCTGCGGGTCGCTCATCCACTCCGCGAGCGCCAAGATGTTGTCCGGGTTCGGCGCCTTGGCGGGGGTGACCATCACGTTCGGCGCGACGACCGCCTGGTTCCAGGAGACGGTGATGTCCTGGCCGCCGTTGCGGAGCGCGGCGTACTGGCCGCTCGGGCCGAGGGCGACCGCGGCGGTCCCGGAGGCGATCAGCTGCTGGATCTCCGGGTAGGCGTTGTAGAAGACCATGTTCGGGCGCAGCTCGTTCAGCTTCTTGGTGCAGCGGTCGAGGTCGAGCGGGTAGAGCTGGTCGGGGGCGACGCCGTCGGCGAGCAGTGCGACCTCGCAGGTGCTGTCGTAGCTGCCGGGGGTGCCGGGCCAGGCCCGCTTGCCCGGGAACTTCTTGACGTCCCAGAAGTCGGCCCAGGTCTGCGGGCCGCCGTTGGGGAAGGTGCTGGTCAGGTAGCCCTGGGCGTGGCCGACCAGGAAGGTGCCCCACGCCTTGTCCCTGATGTCCTCCGGCAACTGCTGGTCCAGGGTGGCGCCGGCGGGCCGGGAGAGGATGTTGTCCTTGTACTTGTAGGCGTAGTCGAGGCCGACGTGCATGGCGTCGTAGTCGCCCGCGCCGCCGTTGAGCATGGTGTCGGCGAGCGCGTCCTCCTCGACGGTGGAGACCACCTCGACCCCGGTGTCGCCGGTGAATCCGTCGAAGTAGGTGGTCTGGCGGGCCTTGTTGGTGGGGCCGCCGAAGTCGGCCCAGATGACCTTTCCGGACAGCTTCTGCCCGCCGGACGGGGCGGCCGTGCCGGAGGCGGCGCTCGTGGTGGGTTCGGCGTCGCCGCCGCAGGCGCTCAGCGCGAGCGCGGCGGTGAGGGACAGCGCCACCGCGGAGAACAGGCGACGGGTGGGACGCGGGGGAATGGGACGGAGCGGCCGTGGAGCGGACATAGGCTTCGAGCCTCCAAGTCGGGACGCTGCGGTGTCGCAGATACCTCGGGGCTGTGGATTCACTTTGAGGTGTCTTGGATCCAATGTAAGCACCTAGGATGCATCCGTAGGTTAAGGACAGGTATCGGATTTCGGTCACCCGGGCTCGTCGAGCACCGGCGCCCCCGAGGCGAACCTGCGGACGACGTTGCCGAGCAGCCGGCTGACATCCCCGTCGAGCTCGCGCAGCGCCCCCGCGAACGCGATGGACCCGACCGAGAAGACCGCTCCCCCACCGGCCCGGGGAACGAGCACCAGGTCCGCGTGGACCCGCGGGTTCCGCCCGCCGCCCAGCACCCGGCTGGTCATGTTGAAGTTCTCCCGGGCCTCCAGCATGTCGTCGTCGTGCCCGACCGAGGTCGCGAGCACGATGGCCTCGTCCGCCGTGCCCAGCGGCGGGGCGGCCGAGTCGATCTCCAGTCCGGCCGCGCCGCCCGACACGCCGTCGGCGCCGAAATCCCGGGCGCGGACGCCGTCGAACACCCAGTCGGTGGCGGGGTCCCGGGCGACCCGGCGGTACGGCGCCCCCGAGCCCGGATTGCCCGCCGCGACGAACCCGACCCCGAAGGTCTTCTGCGGCGCCCGGCCGCGGAACCGCCAGATGCCGCCCTGCTGGCCGGTGAACCCCAGGTGGTACTCGCCGGGCTCTGCCTGCCAGGCCTGGGTGCCGCCCCACCGCCGGACCTCGATCACCTGCTCGTCCTGCGGATCGGCCCCGGTCACCCAGTACATGCCGTTGCCGCCGAGGTAGCAGAGCCGCCCGCCGGTGGCCGCGTACTCCTCGTAGGCGGCCAGCATCTCCAGGGTCGGGTATTCGGGATGCGTCCCGGTGAGGACGACGGCGTACCCGGACAGCAGGCCGGCGCCCTCGCGGTGCAGGTCGCGATCGGTGGCGACGTCGAACTCGACGCCCGAGCGGTCGAGCCAGTCGACCAGCTGCATGTCCCCGGTGAACTGCCAGACCGGCGCGTTGTGGTCGTAGGCGCGTTCGCGCATTGTGAGCAGCGGGCGCCGCCAGCTGGAGTAGCAGACGCCGGTGCCGTCGGCGTGCGCCTCGTACAGGGAGTAGCCGAGCTCGCGGTGGGCGTCCCGGAACAGCTCGAAGTCGTCGAGGGCCGGGACCTGCTGGGTCCACACCTGGGTGCGCGGGCTGTCCACCCCGACGTGGTCGTTGCCGTAGGCGAGGTAGCTGTTGGTCGGCAGGACGAGCAGCACCGGCGCCGGGCGGGCGCCCTCGGCCGGGCGGACGAACACCGGCACCGTGTCGGCGGCGCCGTCGTTGTCGGTGAGCTCCAGCGCGTACACGCCGCTCGGCAGGTCGGACGGCAGCCGGAGCACGGCCGGATCCCGCCAGCCGCAGTCGGTCATGTCGTCCCGGTGGAAGTGGATCGCGGCGTACTGCCCGGGGGCGAACCGGAAGTCGGTGACGTCTCCCGTCCACCGGGACGCGGTCACCGCGCGTTGCGGGTGGTGCAGCGCCGTCCCGTGCCGCCCGTGCGGCCCGGCGTCCGCGACATGACCGGTACGGCTGACGCCCCCGGGCCCGATACCCGCCGCCAGATCCCAGGCGGCGACCACGTCCGGATGCGCCGCCAGCTCGCCGCGATCACCGCGCACCCCCGCCCGCCCGACGACCACGGGGTTCTCGACCCGCCCGTCGTAACGCTCGTCCCCCTCTCCGCTGGCGCTTTCCGACCGCCGCCCCCAGCGCAGCGGAACGCCCTCGGGGGCCAGCGGTTCCCCGGCCAGCCGGGTCTCCGCCCGGGCCGGAGCGGTGCGGGGCAGCACCACCCGGTCGGCCTCGAACGTGCCGCACGCGGCGACCTCCAGCTCGACCGCCGCCCCCGCGGCTCCGCCGATCGAGGCGCGCAGCTCGTACCAGCACCCGGACACCAGCGGCGACCCGGCGACCAGCTCGGTCACGCCCGCCGCCGTGCCCACCACGAGCCGCGCCCGCCCGTCGGCGGTCAGGCCGAGCGTCCACCCCGCCGTCCCGTCCCAGTGCGCGAGCACCGTCTGGGCGTCCGCGCCCGGCCGGGTCGGCATCACCGCGACGGCCACGGTCAGCCCGGCGGGTCCGGCCGCGGGGAACCTGTCGACCCGTACGGACGAGCCCACGACCGTCTCCTGCGCGACCCCCGGACGGGTGATCGGAGCGACCCCGGGCACCGGGACGACCCGGCGGCGCACGCCCGCGCCCGGGATCGACAGCGCGAGCAGCCGGACCAGCCGGGCGCTCCACTCGGCCGCGGGCGTGCTCACGTAGCAGGTCACGTCGTCGCCCGGCCGGTAGGAGATCCGGTCGGTGTACCCCATCACCCCGGGACGCCCGCTCACGGCAGCATCCCGTAGTCCCGCAGCCTGCGCAGCAGCACCGCGTGCTCGGCCTCCCGGCGGGTGGTGTGCCGGTCGTCGCCGTCCGGCGTCGGCGGCGCGCCGCGGACCGGGGCGCGGCGGACGACCGCGAAGCCGTCGGGGGTGCGCAGCACCGCGTACCGTGGCAGCTCGGGGTCGGGGTTGCGGCGCAGGAAGTCCAGCACCTCGACCAGCGCGGCGGACCGCCTGGCGCGCGGCGGATCGGCGCGGGCCTCGGCCAGCAGCTCGGGGGTGACGAGAGCGCGGATCCGGTTGGCGCGGATGAACTCGTCCTGGATGCTCAGGCCCATGCCGGCTCCCCTCAAGAAAATGGACATTCTGGATCCTAGCAAGATGATTTAGGATCCAGATCTGACGTCTGACCCTCAAGGAGCCTCATGGAGATCATCGGAAACGCCGTCCTCATCGTGGTCGACATCCAGGGCGGCGGGGTGCCCGAGGCGGACTCCCGCACCGAGATCCCGCACATGGGCGGCCGGTCCGAACGGGTCGCGCGGGTCGAGAAGCTGATCGGCGACTGCCGCGCCAAGGGTGTCCCCGTCGTGTTCATCCAGGAGGTCCACAAGGCGTCACTGGTCGACATCGGGCGTGAGCTGGACGGCGTGGAGGGGCCGCACTGCGTCGAGGGCTGGCCGGAGACCGAGCTGGCGCCGCACATCCGGCCGCGGCCCGAGGAGTTCCTGATCCGCAAGCGCCGCTACTCGGCGTTCTTCGGCACCGAGCTGGAGATCGTGCTCAAGGCGTACCGCGCCCAGACCGTGCTGCTGATCGGCGGGCTGACCGACGTCTGCATCCACTACACGGCGGTGGACGCGCACCAGCACGACTACCACGTCAAGGTGCTGACCGACTGCGTCGGCGGCTCCTCGCAGCGCGCCCACGACGCCGCCCTGGAGGCCGTCCGGTACCTCCAGCGCGACGCGCTGGTGACCAGTGCGGAGGTGACGGCGTGGCTCGACGCCCGTGAGCTGGTGGCGACGCCCTAGCAGGGCCCGTCAAGGGCGCCGGGCACGCAGGCCGTGCCCCGGCTCGGTCGCGAGCACGCCCAGCCCGGCCACCGCCAGGGCTGCGGCGGCGACGAACGCCGACCACTCCCCCCACCAGCCGGACAGCACGCCCCCGGCGAACGACCCCCCGGCCATGCCGACGGCGATGTACGCGTTGAAGAAGCCGAGCCCGGTGGCGCGCAGGCTCGACGGCAGCCGTTCTGTGGCGATCATGGTGAGGGACGGGAACAACGGGGCGAACCCGGCGCCGAGCACCACCGCGCCCGCGGCGGCCATCGCGAACGACCCCGCCGCCGCGATCACCAACAGCCCTGCGGCCACGCAGCTCAGCGCCAGCACCGCCGACCGCCGGGCGCCGATCCTGTCTGGCAGCCCGCCGACCGCCAGCCGGGCCAGCACCACCGAGGCCGCGAAGACGGTGAACACGCTCGCCCCGCCGAACACGCCGTCCGGCCGGACGCCCCGGGACTCCAGGTGCAGTACCAGGTAGGTGAGCAGCACGCCCTCGGTCGCCCAGACCAGGCCCGCGACCACCCCGGCCCGCGTCACCGACCGCACCGCGACCCGCCAGCCGGGCGCACTGGGCACACCGGGCGCACTGGGCGAGCCGTCGGTGGGGCCCGCCGCGCCCCCGGCCAAGTTCTCCCCCGTCACCACCGCGGCCTCCTCCGGCGGCAACCCGTCCGCCCGCTGGCGGACGACCAGGGCGGCGGCCACGGAACCCAGTTGCAGCGCCCCGCAGACCAGCCAAACCGCGCCGAACCCGGCGAGATGGAAGGTGTTCTCGCCGACCACGGGGCCGAGGGCGAGCCCGATCCACACGCCGAGGCCGAACACCCCCAGCGCCTGCCCGCGCCGCTCGGGGGCGACGATCGCGAGCACCCAGGCCATCAGCGCCGTCGCGATCACCGAACCACCGGCGCCGAAGAGCACCCGGCCCGCGGCCACGCCGGGGACGGTGGCCGACACGAGCAGGAACAGCACGCCGACGGAGGCGAGCAGGCCGCTGGCCACCGAGACCACGCGGTAGCCGTACCGGTCGGCCAGCACGCCGGCGAAGGGCTGGACCACGAGCGACGCGATCGGGGAGAGCCCGACCAGCGATCCGACCAGGGCGGGCCCGCCGCCGAGCACCTCCACCACGTAGCGTGGCAGCACGGGCGCCGTGGTGCTGTACGCGACGTTGCTGAGCGCGGACGAAACGAAGATCAGCCAGAATGCGGGCGTCGAGAAGCGCGGCGCGCCGTCTCGCCTCATCCGCGGCGGTCCGAGTCGACCCCGATTGTATCCATGTGTCGATTATCAACACAGTTAGGAAATGTTCATCCCGTTCTGACGTGATTCTCCGCATACTGAATCCATGAGCACGACGATCGGATCCAAAGTTGCCCTTGCGGCACCACATCGCGCGGCGGTCGACGCCGGGCGGCACGCGGTGTCCGCGGGCGGCAACGCGCTCGACGCCGCCCTCGCCGCCGCCACCGCCCTGACTGTCGTCTACCCGCACCAGTGCGCGCTCGGCGGGGACCTGGTGGCGCTGGTCCGCCTCCCCGGACCGGACGGCCCGGGGTCGGCGGCCGTTCATGCCGTCGTGTCGGCCGGGGCCGCGCCCGCCGCCCTCACCCCAACCGGCCTCCCCGGCCCCGCCATGCCGCGCCAGGGCCCGCACACCGTCACCGTCCCCGGTGTCGTCGCCGGCTGGCAGGCACTGGCGAGCCTCGGCGCCCGGCTCCCGCTGAGCGATCCGCTCCGGTACGCCCAGGGGCTGGCCGAACGGGGATCCACCGTCACGGCCGGGCTGCGGCGCGCGCTCGGCAGCCGGGCCGAGGCCGTACTCGCCGACCCAGGCCTGCGCGCCCTCTTCGCCCCGGACGGCGACCTGCCGGCGACCGGCGCACGGTTCACCCAGCCCGCCCTCGCCCGCACTCTCGCGCACCTCGCCGACGACCCGGCGAGCTTCTACCACGGCGAGATCGCCGACCGCCTGGTCGCCGGGCTCCGCGCCGCCGGCGGCCTGCACACCGCGGCCGACTTCGCCGCCCACCACGCGGAGGTCGTGCCCGCTCTGGCCACCCGGCTCGGCCCGGACACCTGGTGGGCCGCCCCGCCCCCGACCGCGGGACCCCTCCTGCTCGGCGTGGCGGCCGCGGCCGGTGGCGACACCGCCCTGCTCGACGCCTGCCTGCGGGCCGTCCAGGTACGCCTCCGCCACCTCGGCGACCCGCGAACGGCCCCGGTGAACATCCCGGCGATCCTGGCCCTCGATTCCCGGGACGATCCCGGCCCGGCGACTCCGTGGTCCGAGCCGCCCGCCCACGGGGACACCGTGGCGGTTTCCGCGAGCGACGATTCAGGGCTCTCGGTGGTGCTGATCCAGAGTGTGTTCCAGACCTTCGGCGCGGGCCTGCTCGAACCCCGGACCGGCATCGTCCTGCACAACCGCGGCGCGGCCTTCAGTCTCGACCCGGCCAGCCCGGCCCGGCTGACCCCCGGCTCCCGGCCGCCGCACACGCTCTGCCCGCTGATCGTCGACTCCCCCACCGGGGTGCTCGCGATCGGCTGCCAGGGCGGGCGCGCCCAGCCGTGGATCCTGGCGCAGGTCGCCCCCGTCCTGCTCGCCGACCCCGAGCAGGATCCCGCCGACGTGCTGGCCCGGCCGCGCTGGGTCGTCGGCGACGTCGACCTCGGGCACGACCGCACCACCCTGGTCGCCGAGCCCGGCCTCGGTGCGGTGCTCGCCGCGGCGCGATCCAGGGACCTGCCGGTCGACGAACGCGCCGGCCCGGAGGACATCGCCGGCCACGTCCAGCTCACCCGCCACCGGGTGGCGCCAGACGGGACGACCCGGCTCGACGCCGCGAGCGACCCCCGTGCCGACGGCGCGGGCGAACTGATCGAGGAAGGACGCCGATGACCGCCGGAGCGCCAGTGATCGTGGCCGGGCACCTGGTCACGATGGATCCCGAGCGGCCGGTCGCGCAGGCCATGGCCGTGGTCGCGGACCGGATCGCCGCCGTCGGATCCCTCGCGGAGGTGCGCGCCGCCTACCCGGAGGCCGCCATCGAGAGGCAGGACGCGGGCGCCGTGCTGCCCGGCCTGATCGACGCCCACCTGCACCTGGCGCGGGCGGCGCTCAAGTTCGGGCACGACGCGGCCGGCGCGGAACCGGACGTCCCCGGCTTCCTGGAGATCATGGCCAGGGACTGGCACGGCGAGGGGTGGGACGTCCCCCGATCCCCCGCGGAACGCGCCGACGCCCTGCGCCGGGTCCAGCCGCTGATCCACGGGCTCGGGATCACCGGTGTCATCGATCCGGCGGTCACCGACCCGGAGCTGCGCGGATACCAGGAGTCGTGGCGGCGCGGCGAGCTCACCGTGCGGGTGACGGCGATGCCGTACCCCGAACTGGGCACGCCGCGGGCGCCGGCCGTCGAGGACGCGATCGGACGGCTCAGCGGGCTCGGCCTGCACACCGGGTTCGGCGACGACCTGCTGCGGATCGGCGGGGTGAAGGTCTACTTCGACGGTGAGGGCCTGAAGCGGGAGGCGCTGCTCGACGCGCCGTGGCCGTCCACCGGGTCGCCGGGACGGCAGCTCCTCTCGGATGAGGACTTCACCAGGTTCGCCCGGTTCTGCATCGAGTACGGATGGTCGATGGGCGTGCACGCGGTCGGCGGCGGCGCCGTCGCGAAGGTGGTCGACCTGCTCGCCCGCGCGGCCGGGGAACGCTCGCTGCGCGACGGCCGCTTCCAGATCATCCACGGCTACCTCGACGTCGCCCCCGCCACGATCGCCCGGGCCGCGGCGCTCGGTCTGGTTGCGAGCGCGCAGCCCTCCATCACCTGGTTCAACGGCGCGCGGCTCGCCGGCGAGCTGGGGGCGCGGACCGACACGATCAACCCGCTCCGGTCCTGGCTCGACGCCGGGGCCCGGGTCGTCCTCGGCTCCGACGGCCCGTTCTTCCCATTCGACCCCTGGCAGCTGATGTGGACGGCGGTGACCCGGCACGTCGACCGCCGGGACGAACCGCTCGGCCCGGCCGAGGCGATCACCGCCGCGGAGGCGCTCGCCGGATACACCCGCTCCGCCGCCGACGCCGCGTTCGCGGGCGGCGACCGCGGCGTCCTGCGCGCGGGCTGCCTGGCCGACTGGATCGCCGTCGACCGCGACCCCACCGCCTTCGGCGCCGACCTGCGTTCGGTACGCGTGCTCCGTACCGACGTCGGCGGCCGGACCGTCTACCGGGAGTCATGACATGACCACTTCCCCCGACGCGCTCCACCGCCAGTCGGCGCGTGACCTAGCGGCGGCCATCAGGGAGCGGCGCGTCTCCGCCGTCGAGGTGATGCGCGCCCACCTCGACCGGATCGACCAGCTCAACGGCGTGCTCAACGCGATCGTCTCGCCGCTGCCCCGGGCGACGGCGCTGGCGATGGCCGAGGAAGCCGACCGCGCCGTCGCCCGCGGGGACGAGCTGGGCCCGCTGCACGGGCTGCCCACCGCGGTGAAGGACCTCGTCGACGTCGCCGGCCTGCCGACGGTCCACGGCTCCGCGGTCCACTCCGGCGCCCCGCCCGCGGCGCGCGACAGCGTGCTGGCCGAACACCTGCGCGGCGCCGGGGCGCTCATCATCGGCAAGACCAACACCCCCGAGATGGGCCTCGGCACCCTGACCTTCAACCCGGTGTTCGGCACCACCCGCAACCCGTGGGACCTCTCCCGGCACGCCGGGGGCAGCAGCGGCGGGGCCGCGGCGGCCGTGGCCAGCGGGATGCTGCCGATCGCGGACGGCTCCGACAGCGGCGGCAGCATCCGCTACCCGGCGGCGTTCTGCAACGTGGTCGGCCTGCGCCCGACCCCGGGAGCCGTGCCGAGCGGCCGTCCCGGCAACGCCTGGAGCCCGCACGGGGTGCTCGGCCCGATGGCCCGCGACTCGGCCGACGCGGCCCTGCTGCTGAGCGGGATCGCGGGGCACGACCCCCGGTGGCCGCTGTCGTGGATCGAGGATCCGTACGGGCTGGCCCGGCTGGACGAGCTCGATCTGCGCGGGCTCCGGCTGGCCTGGAGCGCCGACGTCGGCGGTCTCCCGATCGACCCGGAGATCCGCGCCGCGCACGCGCGGGCCCGCGCCGCCCTGGAGTCCGCCGGCGCGGTCGTCGTGGACCGCGAACCGGACTTCTCCCACGCCGACCGAGCCTGGGAGACGATCGAGATGTTCGAGTTCTTCTCCTACGGCCACGAAAGGGTCGACGCCCGGTCGGCGGACTACCGCGAGGACTTCTTGCGCAACGTGGAGCAGGGCCGGGGAACCAGCGCGAGCGCGCTCGCCGAGGCGTTCGCCCGCCGTACCGACCTGTTCCGGGACACCGCCCGCCTGCTGGCGGAGGTGGACGCGCTGGTGCTGCCGGCGACCCCGGTGCCTCCTCCCCCTACGGAGCTGGAATGGGTGCCCGAGATCGACGGGGTGCGCTTCGACCGCTACTTCCGCTGGCAGCTGGTCGCGAACCGGATCACGGCGACCGGCCATCCCGCCCTCGTCACCCCGGGCGGTTTCACCGAGGGCGGGCTGCCGGTGGGCCTCCAGGTGGTCGGCCCGTCGCGCGGCGACGCCCGGCTCCTGGCGATCGGCGCGGCGATCGAGTCGGTGCTCGGCCTCGTCGGCAGGGCGCCGGCCGCGATTCCGGACTGAACGAGTCAGCCGCCGAACAGCGCCCGGCGGGGGTTGTCCACGGTGAACCTGCGGATCAGGCCGGGGTCGAGGCCGCGGTCCACGGCCAGCGGGAAGAAGTCGGTGAACAGGAAGGCGTAGCCGGGGCCGCCCTTGAGGTGCAGGTGCGAGCGGGCGCAGACGTCCTGGGAGAGGAGGATCTGATCCTCGTATCCGGCGTCGACCAGCTGGAGCAGATAGGAGATGCGGCGTTCCAGCTCCGGCATGACCAGGTGCCCGCCGATCCGGCAGGTCATCAGGCAGTCGTACTGGACGAAGACGCCCCGGCGGGCGAGTTCGAGCGAATAGCGGATGTGCTTGACCGTGTCGGCGTGCCCGATGACGATCCGCTCCGGCGGCACGCCCTCCTCGGTCAGGATGTCGAGCTGGGCCAAGCCGACGGGGTGGGTCGGCGCGTGGGTGCTGATCATGACGCCGGTCTCCCGCGCGGCCCGGCCCGCGGCGCGGAAGGAGCGCTCCTCGGCCGTGGTGACGTGGGCGTGGTCGGCGGCGATCTCGCCCAGGAAGCCCGCGCGCACACCGGTGCCCGGGATCTCGTCGACGAGGTCGCGGATCAGGAAGTCCGCGAGCCGGTTGGTCGGCGTGCTCTCGAACCACTGTCTGTGCAGGTAGCTATCGTGGTAGTGGCCGGTGCCGAGCACCACGGCGAGCCCGACGGTCTCGGCCATCGCCTTGGTGGCCAGCACGTTGGCGGGCGACCTCGAGCCGGTGACCGGGTCCTGGTGCGGACTGATCTCCAGTCCCTGCTCCTCGCCCCAGAAGAGCGGCGCGGCGAGTTCGCTCAGCTCGCCGTTGGTGACGTCGAGGATGGTGGTCCCCCCGGCCTCGGCGTACCGGCGCAGCTCGGCTTCCTGCTCCTCCCAGACGTTGAGCAGGCCGTCCCTGGGGGCGGTCCGCAGCATGTTGATGAAGACGTGCTCGTGCGGCAGGGTCACGCCGAGTTCGGCGGGTGCGATCGGTCCCGTCACGCTGTTGACGCTGGTGAGCGCAGCCATGCGATACCTCCGGTCGGGCTGAGAAGGGGGTGGCGCGGGGGCGTCGCTGCCAAGAAGTCCGAATTATGGATTCCCAATCGCCAACTTGGGATCCAATAATAGGGGTTCCGTCCGCTTTTGGAGGAGTACTGTGACCGACTTGACCCCAGAGCAGCGGGTGGCCGAGCTCGGGCTCGTCATCCCCGACTACGCCGACCCGCCGTACGGACAGCGCTACGGCACCGTGAAGGCGTTCCACCGATCCGGGCGCCTGGTCCTGCTCGGCGGGATCACCTCGGAGTCACGGGACGGCGAACGCCTGCACCCGGGCGTCCTCGGCGCCGGCCTCACCGTCGAGCAGGGCTACCTCTCCGCCCGGCAGGCGGCCGTGAACTGCCTCGGCATGGTCAGGTACGCCATCGGCTCCCTGGACGAGGTGACCGCCATCCCCCGGGTCCAGGTGTTCGTCGCCGCCGTGCCGGCGTTCGAGGAGCACCACCTGGTCGCGGCCGGCATGTCCGATCTGTTCCTGGAGGTGTTCGGCCCCGAGATCGGCACGACCGCCCGTGCCACCATGGGCGTGACCAGCCTCTCCCGGCGCAACTCGGTCGAACTGTGGCCTACCTTCGAGAGCCGGGACGCCGCGCGTGAGGCCGAGCTGTAACACGGCCGATACGCACGCCCAGTAGCTTCGGATCCGACATCCATGTTTTTGGATCCTCAATCATCGTGACTCGTTAAGGAGAACGCGTAGTGACCCCACCCCGCAAGCGATCACACGCGACGCCCGGCGGGTCGCGGTGAGCACCACGGCACTCGCTCCCCCGGAGCACGCCGCCCCGGCGGACCGGCACGAACCGGGGCGCGACCGCGCGGAGGCCCGCTGGTTGCTCTGGCCGCCGCTGGCCTTCTTCGTGGTCGCCCTCGGGGCGCCCCTGGCCGCCCTGGTCATCCGGGCCCTCGACAACGAGACCGGCGACAACAGCTTCGCCACCGCCCTGACGATGCCCGTCTTCCTGGACTCGCTGGCCAGGACCGTGGTGATGGCGTTCGTCGTCACCGCGCTGACCGTCCTGCTCGGCACCGTCTACGCGACCGCCGTCGCCGTCTCACCGGGCTGGCTGAAGATGTTGCTGGTCGCGGCGCTGCTGCTCTCGCTGTGGACCTCGATCATGGTCAGGACCTTCGGCTGGATGCTGCTCGAACTGCCGCGCGGCGCGATCTTCTGGCTCGGCGACATGCTCGGGCTGATGGACGAGCCGCTCGGGGTCTACCAGACGGCCGTCGCCATGTACCCCGCGATGGTCGCCGTGATGCTGCCGTTCGCCGTGCTCCCCATCGCCTCCGCCCTCGCCGCCATCGACCGCGAACAGCTCAACGCCGCCGCGGTCTTCGGCGCGGGACCGCTGCTCACCTTCCGCACCATCATCCGCCCCGCCATCACCCCCGCGATGATCAGCGGCGGCGTCCTCGTCTTCGTCATGGCGCTCGGCTTCTACGTCACCCCGCTGCTGCTCGGCGGCCCCACCAACATGACCGTCTCCGGCATCATCTCCGGCCAGCTGCGCACCGCCGGCCGCCCCGACCTCGGCGCCGCGATGAGCATCCTGCTGGTCGGCGGTACCATCGCGATCTACCTGGTCGCCGACCGCCTGTTCAAGGTCAGCGAGAAGTGGGGCTGACCGGATGAACGACCGTTCACTTCTCCGCGCCATCGGCTGGTACCGGACGCCCGTCATCGCCGTCGGGCTGCTGGCGAGCCTGCTGTTCTTCGTCCCGTTCCTGGTGGTCGTCGCCACCTCGTGGACGTCCGGATCGTTCATCCTCTTCCCGCCGACCGGGTTCTCCCTCCAGTGGTACGAGACGGTGCTCACCGACCGGCAGTGGCTGAACTCGTTCTGGTTGTCGGTCGTGGTGGCGGTGATCGCCACGGCGGCCTCCGTGGTGCTCGGCACCCTCGGCGCGCTCGGCCTCACCCGGATCCGCTCCCGCGCGCTCCAGCGGTGGGTGCGCACCCTGTTCATCGCGCCGATCGCGCTGCCCCCCATCGCGTACGCGGTCGGGCTCTGGTCGGTCGACCGGCAGCTGCCGTTCCTCGACGACACACTGGTCAGCCTGGTGCTCGGGGAGACCCTGCTCGCGGTGCCGTACGTCTTCGCGCTGGTGTCGAGCGCGCTCGCGGGCGGCGACCCGTCGCTGCGGCCGGCGGCGAGCACCCTCGGCGCGTCCTGGCCCATGATCCTCTGGCGGATCGAGCTGCCGCCGCTGCTGCCCAGCATCCTCGGCGGCACCCTGTTCGCCTTCACCGTGGTGTTCGACGAGGTCGTCCTGTCCGTGCTGCTCCTGCCGCCGGGCACCCAGACCCTGCCCCTGAAGATGTTCACGGCCTCGCAGGAGGCGTTCTCCCCCGAGCTCACCGCGGCCTCGACGATGGTCTCGCTTCTGGCGATCGTCGTCCTCGGCGGCGCCCAGCTCGTGTCCAACCGGCGCAACCGAGCCGCACGGCTCCGGCGAAAGGCAACGGCATGACCGTCGCGCTCTCCGTCCAGGACGTTCACGTCACCCTCGGCCAGAACCACGTGCTCAAAGGCGTCAGCCTCGACGCCCAGCCCGGGGAGTTCGTCACGCTGCTCGGCGCGAGCGGCAGCGGCAAGTCGACGCTGCTCAACGTCATCGCCGGCCTGCAGGGCATCGACCGCGGCCACGTCGCGTTCGACGGGACCAACGTCGAGAAACGCCCGCCGCGCAAACGCGGCGTCGGAGTCGTCTTCCAGTCCTACGCGCTCTTCCCGCACATGACGGTCGGCGAGAACGTCGCCTTCCCGCTGCGCGCCGCCCGCCGCCCCGCCGCGGAACGGGCCAGGGTCGCCCGCGAGATGCTCGAACTGGTCCAGCTCGGAGAGCTGATCGACCGGCGGCCCGCCCAGCTCTCTGGCGGCCAGCGGCAGCGTGTCGCGCTGGCCCGCGCCCTGGCCGCCAGTCCCGGCATCCTCCTGCTCGACGAGCCGATGGCCGCGCTCGACAAGCAGCTCCGCGAGCAGATGCAGGTGGAGGTCACCCGCATCCAGCGGCAGGTGGGCATCACCACGGTCTCGGTCACCCACGACCAGGCCGAGGCGATGACCATGTCGGACCGGGTGGCCGTGATGCGGGACGGCTGTTTCGTCCAGATCGACACGCCGGAGAACATCTACCGCAAACCCGCCACCGAGTATGTCGCCCGCTTCGTCGGCGAGGCCAACCTGTTCCCCGCGCGCGACGGCGAACTCCTCCTCGACGGCGTCACCGACGGCCGCACCGGCACCGCCGTCATCCGCCCGGAAGACCTGCGGGTCCTGACCGAAACCGAACCGGCCGGCGCGTGGTCGGTCTCCGGCGTGGTGCGGCTGCTCAGCTTCCAGGGCTCGCGGTTCCGGCTCGAGGTCGTCAGCGACGCCGGCGGGCGCGTCGTGTGCTCGCTGCCCCCGCAGACGGACGCCGCCACCCTCCTGGACGGCAGCCGGGTCCGGCTCGGCTGCGCCCACCCCGACCGGGTGCATGTGATCGCCGCGACGGCGGACGACGTACAGGAAGATGACGCGCAGGAACTGGTGGTCGCGTGATCGAGACGGTGCTCGGACCCGTCCCCGCCGAGGCGCTCGGCGCCGTCGACATGCACGAGCATCTGCTCCTGGACGCGAGCGGCCTGCGCCGGGACGGGGTGGCCGAGCCGGCGCCGACGCATGCCGAGGTGCGCCCGGAGATGCTCGGCTACCTGCGCTGGAACGCGCTCGCCCTGGCCGACAACCTGCGGCTGGACTCCGCGGACACGGCGGTCGAGGAGCTCGTCCTGGCCCGGGCCGCCGGCGTCGGCACCGTCGTCGAGGCCACCAGCGTCGGCCTGGGACCCGGGCACGACCGCCTGCCGGAGCTGGCCCGCCGCTCCGGGGTCCACGTCGTGGCCGCGTACGGGATCTACCTGTCCTCGGTGCTGCCCGAGTGGGCCGCGGCGCTCGACGAGACCGCACTCGAAAAGCACCTGACCGGCGCCCTGGAGGACCACGTGCCGGGCACCGGCTACCGCGCGGGCCTGCTCGGCATCATGGGCACCACCGGCACGGTCACCGGCGTCGAACGCGCCCGGCTCCGCGCCGCGGCCCGGGCGGCGGCCCGGACCGGAGCCGCCGTCACCGTCCGGCTGGACCCGGACGCCCGATCCGGGATCGACGTCATCGAACTCCTCACCGGGCAGGGGACGGCGGCGGACAAGGTGCTCTTCACCAACTGCGACGAGTTCCTGGACGTGCCGTACCTCGCCGAACTGTCCGCCGCCGGAGCGACCCTCGAAATGTGCTTCGGCACCGAATTCCAGCACCTCGGCCGGGTGGAGAACCCGTCGGACCGGGAACGGCTGGAGTTCCTCGTGGACTTCCTCGGCGCGTACCCGGCGGCCCGGTGGGTGATCGGCGGCTCCACCTGGACCAAGATCCAGCTCACCCGCTACGGCGGCGGCGGGCTCGCCCATCCACTCGGCCGGATGGTGCCCGAACTCGCCCGCCGCGGCATCCCGGCGGAGACGATCGCCGCCATGACGGTACGGGAGCCCGCCCGCCTGCTTGACCGATCCTGACGCCGCAACGCCCTCAACCCCCGATCGCAGGCACGGTCTCAAGAACGGCCTCCGCTTCGGCGACCGGTCTCATCGTCGCGAGAAGATCCACCAGGTGACCCGCGATCGCGGAAATGGTGGGCTGCTGCCACAGCAAGGTCGCGGGGAGACGGCAGCCGAAGCGCTTCTCCAGACGGCGCCTGACCATGACGGTCATCACCGAGTCCAGCCCCTGCTCCACGAGGTGACGCCGGATCGCCAGGTCCTCCGGAGCGAGCCTCATCACGGCCGCGATCTCCGCGCGCACCTCGATCAGGACGAACTCGCGCAGCTCCTCCGGCGGCAGGTTGGCGAACGACTCCGCGGGCTCCCGGAGCTCCTCCTCGGTCGCCGCGGGCGCGTCGATCACCGGATAGCGGAGTCCGGACAGGTGTCCCACCACACGGCCGTCGGCGTCGGCCAGGAGCGCCAGCACCGTGTCGTCGGCCGCCGGGTCGACGGCCGCCTCGATGATCACCGTCTCCGGCGGCTTGCCGGTCAGCGCCACCTCGTCGATGTGCACGACCATGCGCAGCACCGGATCGCCGGGAAACACGCAGGGAGCCACGGACATCACCGCGTCCAGCGCCGGCGCCCAGGTCGGCGGCGCCTCGACCGGCTGCGGGGTGTGGACCGTGGCGCGCAGCACTCCGTCTCCGCTCAGCAGCGTCTGGATCGTCCATTCGAAGCCCGTCGTGGGGACGCCGACGGCGGCCAGCCTCTGGTGCACGAATCCGGTGTCGATCGGGGTGAGACCGGTCGCGTCAGCGTCCGGCAGCACGTCGGGCATCACCTGGCCCGGGGCCGCCACGGACGCGGTGACGTGAATCAGCCAGGCGGGTTCCGGCTCGTCGGGGCCGGCCGGTGTACGCGTCGCGAGCCGGAACCCGGGAGGCTCGTGGACGACCTGGATCTGCCTGCGTTCCGCGGTCATCAGCGGATGCATCATCTCCACATCGGTGAGGGTGCCGTCCTCGACCGCGTGCAGGAACGTGTTGACCAGCACGGCGGCGGGCACGATCTCGACCCCGCCGACGGCGTGGCTGCCCGGGTAGGGCCGGTTGGCGTCCTCCAGGCTGGTCCGCCACACCCGCGTCCGGCTGCCCGCGAGGCTCGTCCCGGCTCCGAGCAGGGTGTAGGAGTGCACGTCGTGCCCTCGGTTCTCGTCCGCGCCGGTGGAGGAGTCACGCCAGTGGCGGCGGCGCTGCCAAGCGTACGGCGGCAGGGCGGCCAGGCCGCCGGACGGCTGCAGCCGGCTCCAGTCCACACCGACGCCATGGCAGTGCGCCGTGCCCACCGCGGCGAGGAAGGTCGATCGCTCCGGCTGGTTCCGGCGCAGTGACGTGCCCACGAACACGTCCTCGAACTCGGTCTCCCCGAGCGTCTCGGTGATGGAGTGCGCGACCACGGGGTGCGGTGAGATCTCCAGGAACGCGCGGTAGCCGTCCTGCGCGGCGGCCGTCGTGGCCGCGGCCAGCCGTACCGGGTCCCGAAGGTTCGCCGCCCAGTACTGGGAGTCGAGGACAGGCGTCGACCGGGGGTCCGGCAGCGCGGTCGTGTACATGGGAATGCGGGGCGCGCCGAACGAGAGATCGGCGGTGGCCGCCGCCAGTTCGACGGCCAGCGGCTCCATGTGCGGGCTGTGGAAGGCGACGTCGGAGGCCACCCGGCGCACCATGATGCCCTCGGCCGGCCACTCGTTCAGCACCGCCTCGACCGCGGCGACGTCGCCGGACAGCACGGTGGATGCGGGCGCCGACGAGATCGCGGCCACCAGGTCGGTACGGCCGGCCAGCCGCTCGGCCGCCTCCTCGAAAGGCAGGCCGACCATGACCATGGCCCCCTTGCCCTCGGCCTGGCGCAGCAGCCGGGACCGGCGGCAGATCAGGCGCGCGCCGTCGGAGATGCTCATCGCGCCGGCCGTCACCGCCGCCGCGATCTCGCCGACGGAGTGACCGATGACGGCCTTCGGGACCACCCCGTACGCGCTCCAGAGCCTGGCGAGGCCGAGCTGCATCACGAAGATCATGGTTTGGACGCGGTCGATTCGGTCCAGATCGCCCTCGGCCAGGACCTGCCGGGGAGAGAAGCCGATCTCCGCGGCGAAGATCGGCTCCACCTCGTCGACCAGGGCCGCGAACTCCGGCTCGGTGGCGAGCAGGTCCCGCCCCATCCCGCGCCACTGGCATCCCTGCCCGGAGAACACCCAGACCGGTCCGGGGCCCGGCACGGGCAGCACGTCCCCGGTGAGGACGGCCTCGGCCGGCAGGTCCTCCGCGAGCCTGCGCAGGTTGGCCGTCAACTCGTCCCTGTCCGCCGCGATCACGACGGCTCGACGGCCCAGATGCGAGCGCCGGAGCGCCAGCGTGTGCCCCACCGAAGCCAGGTCGAGCCCGTCCAGCCGGTCGGCCAGCGTGCCCGCGTACTGCCGCAGCGCCGTTTCTGACGCGGCCGACAGCGGGAACAGGCGCTGCCCCGTCCCCTCGCCCCGGGGCTCCTCCGGAGCCGGCGGAGCCTGTTCGAGCAGGATGTGCGCGACGGTGCCGCCGTACCCGAAGCTGGAGACGCCCGCCCGGCTGGGGTGGTCGCGATCCGGCCAGGCCGATCGTTCGGTCACCACGCGAAGCCCCGAGGTCTCCCACGCGATGGCCGGGGTCGGGGTGGTCAGCACGCTCGGGGGGATCTCACCGCGGCCGAGGGCGAGCACCGCCTTGATGACACCGGCGATGCCGGCGGCGCCTTCGAGGTGGCCGATATTGGACTTGACCGAGCCGATGAGGCACGGGTCGCCCGGGGGCCGTCCCGTGCCGTACACGGAGGACAGCGCGCCCGCCTCGAGCGGGTCGCCCAGCCGGGTCCCGGTCCCGTGCGCCTCGATGTAGTCGACCGTGGCCGGTGAGATGCCCGCCTGCCGGCAGGCCCGGACCATCACGTGTTCCTGGGCCGCCCCGCACGGCGCCATGATGCCGTTGGTGTGCCCGTCCTGGTTCACGGCGCTGCCGATGACGAGCGCGAGGATCCGATCACCGTCGCGGCGCGCGTCGGACAGCCGTTTGAGCACGATCACGCCGCAGCCCTCACCGCGCCCGTAGCCGTCGGCCGTGGCGTCGAATGACTTGGACCGCCCGTCGGGGGCCAGGGCTCCGGCGGCGCCGAGCGTGAGGGTCTCGCCCGGGGTCGCCAGCAGGTTGACCCCGCCGGCGAGGGCGACGTCGCTCTCGCCGAGCCGCAGGCTCTGCGCGGCCAGGTGGAGCGCGACCAGCGACGCCGAGCACGCGGTGTCCACCGCCATGCTGGGCCCGCGCAGGTCCAGGGAATAGGAGATGCGATTGGCGACGGCGCAGGTCGCGGCGCCGATCCCGGTCCACGCCTCGATCTGGGGCAGGTCCTCGAGCAGGCGGCGTCCGTAGTCGTCGGTGCAGATCCCGATGAACACCCCGGTGTCGGTGCCGGCCAGCTCGCGCGGCGGCAGGCCGGCGTGCTCCAGGGCCTCCCACGCGGTCTCCATCAGGATCCGCTGCTGCGGATCCATCAGTTCGGCCTCCCGGGGCGACAGGCCGAAGAACTCCGCGTCGAAGCCCTCGATGTCGCTCAGGAAGCTGCCGTGCCGTACGGCGTGGCGTAGCGCGGCGGCGTATTCGGGACTGCGGTTCTCGTACGGGCGCCAGCGTTCCGCGGGCAGCGGCCGGGTCGTGTTCCGGCCGTCGCACAGCAGGTCCCAGAATCCCTCCGGTGAGTCGGCGTCGCCGGGAAAGCGGCATCCGATCCCGACCACCGCCACCGGTTCCACCCGGACTCCGCTCGAACTATCGACCATCGCTTGTTTCCCTTCGATGACCACGTTTCAGGACCATGCGGGCGTATCGAGAATCTTGATCACGGCGCTGGAGACGGTGACTCCCGGGCCGGTGCCGAGCATCAGCAGGTGGTCGCCGGGGCCCAGTTGCCCGGTCACCAGCAGCCGGTCGAGGGCGAGGACCTGGTCACTGGCCCCGCAGTGGCCGATGGTGCGGCCGTAGTCCCAGGTCGATCGGGACATCGGCAGGTCGAGCGCCGCCATGCAGCGCTGTTCGACGATCTCTTCGGAGTAGTTCATGAAGGCCACCCGGGTGAGATCGCGGGCCTCGATCCCGCTCTCGGCCAGCGCGCGCTCGACGACCTCCACCAGCGCCCGCTGGATCTTGAACAGTGCCGCCGTGCTCTCGCCCCGGGGCATGACCTGCTGCCGAAACTGCTCGTTCCTGGCCCCGAAGCTCATCCGGCGGCCGACGGTGACGCCGGGAGGGAACAGGGGTTCGGTGCCCCGGTGCAGTTCCTCGGCCTCGGTCACGGTCACCGTACAGACCGACATCAGGCGCGCGAAACCTTCCTCCTTCGTGAGCACGAGCGCGCTGGCGGCGTCCCCGCCGATATAGCCGGGACCCATCCGCCACCGGTCCATCAACGGGGTGCCGTAATTGTCGGCGGCGACCAGCAGGGCGGCCTGCCGGCCGGGAGCGGCGTCCAGGTAGCTCGCCGCGAGTTCCAAGGCGATGAACATCCCGTTGCAGCCCTGCCGGATCTCGGTGGCCAGAACGTCCCCGCCGACCAGATGGCGCTGCAGGTAGGAATGCGGCGGCCAGCCGTCCGGACCTTGGTGCCACGTCGAGGCGTAAAGAAGGAGATCCAGGTCGGTCGCTGCCCGCCCGCTGCGCTTGAGCGCGCTCTGCGCCGCGTGCAGAGCCATCTCCGGAGCCGGCAGGTCACCGGCCACCGCCGCCCCGGCCAGGTTGTGCAGTTCGACCTCTTCGGCCGGATACCAGCCTTTGGCGACTGCCTTCTCGACGCTGACCGTCCGGGGGAGGAAGGCTCCCACTCCGCTGATGTAGGTGTCCGCCCACTGCATGACTCTGCCCTCGCTCGCTTGGACGGCTAGACGAATGAAGCCGGTTCGAGTTCTTTGATCAGCGCGACGATGGTCGCCACGTCCGTGAAGTTCTCGGCGTCGAGTCTCGCGGCGGGGATCGGGACGCCGATCTCCCGCCGGATGAAGTTCAGCAGGCGCGCCGTCCGCAAGGAGTCCAGAAGTCCCGACAACAGAAGCGGGGTCGTCTCGTCGACCTCCATGTCGACGTCGTCCGGGACCAGGTTCTTCTGGATGAAGGCGACCAGCCGGTACGCGATCTCGTCGGCGTTCCGTTCTGTCGTCATGCCGAGTGCCCCTTCGTACCGGCGGGCCGCGTGACGGGAGAGGTCGCGAGGACCCTGAACGCGGCCGCGGCGACCGAGGTTCCGGAACCGAACCCCACCATGAGCAGGTGATCGCCGGGTACGAGCCCACCGGTCGCGACCAGATGCTCGAAGGCGATGAACTGGTCGACCGCGCCGCAATGGCCGACGCCCCGGCCGTAGTCCCAGGTTGTCTGCTCGATTTCGATGCCCAGCCAGGACATTTGCCCGTCCAGGTCTTCGCGGCGGCCGTGCGGGAACGCGACCCGGGTGATGTCGGCCAGTCCGATCCCGGCCTCCTCCAGGGTCTGTTCCACCTGTTGCATCATCGTCTTCTGGATCGTCAGGTGTATTCCGGTTCCCCGCTCCTTGAGCAACCGCTGGCGGAATTCCTCGTGCCGGTCTCCGAAGCTCAGCCCCCTCCCGACGGTGGCGTCCGGGGGGAACAAGGGGTAGCCGCCGTCGTTGACCGCGTCGGCCTCCGGGATCGTCGTCGCGTTCACCGAGAGGAGCTCGGCCATGCCGTACTCCTTACCGAGGACGAGCGCGCACGCGGCATCGCCTATCACCGCCCCGGGCGTCATCCGCCAGCGGTCCACCAGCGGGGTGCCGTGGTTGTCGGCGGAGACCACCATCGCCGTGTCCCGGTCCGGGTCGGCTTGCAGATAACTCGCCGCCAGCTGGAGTGAGCTGATCATTCCGACGCAGCCGCTCCGGATCTCGAACGCCGGCACTCCCCCGCCGAGGAGATGCATCTGCAGGTAGTGCTGGGGCTGCCAGCCGTTCGGGCCCTGATGCCAGACCGACGGATAGAGCAGAAGATCGAGATTTCGCGGGGAGGATTCGCCCCAGCGGTCGTAGGCGTCCAGGACCGCGCGTCGTGCCATCTCGGGCGCGGGCATGTCGCCGGCGACCGCCGCACCGATCTGCTGGAATTGCTCAACCTCCTCGGCCGGGTACCGGCCGTCCCGAACCGCCTGCTCGATGCTCACGACGTCCGGCACGAAGACGCCGAGGCTCCTGACGAACATGTTGGATGTACGCACACGTCCCCTAACTCGTCGACGATCGCCACACCTGCCGGCATGGCGAGGAAGGGGCACCGTCGAATCGACGGTGCACCGTGGAGAACGGCGTCACCAGGACGCCGCCGGGGTTTTCCGGAAAGGCCGAGGAACGGGCCTCCGGCAGCGGGTCACGCGAACGAGGGCCCGTATCGCGCGTTCACACAAAAAGCACCGCTACATGCAGGTACGCAGTTTTGCATTGTGAAACGAGGTGAAATCCCGGAACGGGATGTCGAATAGCTCGCAGCCGAAAATTATCGGAATACGGAGCCGGTGGTCAGGCGATGTTCAGCTGGTAGTTCCGCAATCCCGGCCGACCGCCGAAGTGCCCGAACTAATTGCCGTCACGAGTTCCTCTCCCTCACCGGCCGTCACACAGGCAAGGATAGGGCGGCCCATCGAGTAACGCAATATAAACGTCCGAAATCCGAACGACGCCATTCTGTGATCGGAGTTAGGCGGAACGTGTTGAGCGGTGAAATGCACTTTTCTGCTCCGAGGCCTGTGCGGTTCTCCGCCTGACTGGCTCCGGAGTGTGTTTCCAAAATAGCTACAGCCGGTGATCCGGCTCAGCCGCTGCCGGTCCGTCATCGCACGGACCGGCAGCGGCAGACACCTCTTATCCGAACACTCTGGTACAGACGATGCCGTTGAGTTTGAACTCGGGCGGCGGGGCGTTCGTCCCGCTGTAGGTCGCCTCGAAACCGAAGCTGGTAGCGGAGCTGGCGCCGATGACGGCGTTGTGGCCGGCGTCGCGTGCGGTCACCTGAGCGCCGGTCTGGGTCACCGTGGCGTTCCAGCCAACCGTGATGTGCTGATTGCCTGGCCAGGTCCACGTCACGACCCAGCGGTCGATGGGAGTCGTGCCGGTGTTCGTGATCGTCACGCTGGCAGTCAAACCGGTGTCCCAGACGGTGGGGGCCCAGGCGACCTGGCAGGAGGTGCCCATCTTGAGCGCGCCGCGCAGGAAGCCTTCGAAGGTGTCCCAGGTGGGGTTGGGCGAGCCGACCACGGTGGTCCCGGCGCAATTCTGGGTGGTGTAGCTGGTCTGGGTACCGAAGCGGGCGGGGTCCAGGACCCAGCTCAGGCCGTGATCCGCGCCAGGTATCGAGATGAACTGGGCCTTACCACAGCTCGTCTTGATCTTGTTGTAGAGCAGGACGCTCTGCCCGTGCGGCACCAGAAAATCGGCCTGGCCGTGCAGGAACAGCAACGGCGGGTCGTTGCTGTCCACGTAGGTGAGCGGATTGGCCAGGGCCACCTGGGCGGGGCAGGTCTGGAGGGCGCAGCCGATCAGGAGGGATTCGGGGGAGGCGGGAGAGTCGTGGTTCAGCCCTCCGGTCGGCAGGTTCTGCGCGTTCATCTGGAGGAAGTCGGTGGGGCTGAAGAAGGCGAGTCCCCCTTGCACGGCACTGGAGACGCCGGTCGTGCCGATGGTGCCCTCCAGCGACGACACGCCGCCGGTCAGGGTGGCCATCTCCGTCAGCCAGCCGCCCGAGGAGGTGCCCATCATGGCGAAACGATTGGGGTCGAGCTGGTAATCGCCGGCGTGGGCGCGCAGCCAGCGGATGGCCGCCTTGATGTCGTGCACCTGGGCCGGGAAGATCGCTTGAGAGCTGGACCGGACGCTGACGCCGGCCACCGCGAACCCCTTGGCGTTGAAGATGTCGGCAATCGCGGCCGCGCCGACCTTGCCATCGTCGCTCGACCACGCCGAGCCACTGTGCCAGATCAGCAGCGGCCGTGGTGTGATGCCGATGCCGCTGGATGGCAGGTAAAGGTCCAGCAGGTGCCCCCTGGAGCCGGCCGGCTGTGCGGGCGCGTAGGCGATATCGCTGATCACCTCCGCGTGAGCCGGTGGCGCGAGGGCGAGCGACACACCGATGGTGGCCAGCATGGTCATGACCATGCCGACGATCGAGGACGTGCGGATACGAGCATGCATGGTGTGTCTCCGGTGTTTCGGGTGATCGCCGCTTCCCAGCTGGCCGTCCAGATCTCCCCCGGTGTGCCGGGGCAGCCGCGATCAGCACGCGAGCCGTAGCGCCTGTGAGAACGCACGTCTCGTTCGAGTCCTGGCCTCGCATCGATATGGGCGAGGTGACGATATGACAGGTACGCGACAATGGTCAAAGTATTCGTCGGATCGGTCCATTCCTGATGGCATGTCTTCCGGCCGAACAGGGAAACGCGGCCCATCTGGGACCGGACGGGACAAAGTGTAAGTGTCTGCCTCTAATCGCAGCAATCATCGTTGAACATGTGCTGCCCGCACGAGGACGCTGTGAAAGTTTCATCCTTCCTGCAGTTGATCAGGCCAGGTCATTATCGGTTGGACGATCATCACCCCGCCCTCAACCGGCGGTGATGCTCCGCGCCTGGCGCAGAGGTGCCACAATCCTTACCTGGCACACGGTTGGTGATATCTTGACCGCCATGATCCGCCCAGTATCAGGAGGATTGATGCGCAAGGTACGCGCGATTCTTGTCTCGGCCGTTCTGGCCACCGGAATGTCGTTATCGATCGGCGCCGCCCCGGCGCACGCCGAGACGCTGAACGGCATCTACCAGCAATACTCGGAATGCCAGCGGGTCGGAAGCTACGGCGACGACCAAGGCTGGTGGAACGACTGGAGATGCGAGTGGAAGAGCCAGTACTACTACTACTTCCTCTACGCGTGACACCGTGAAACGGATGCGCCCCCGGCTCGGGCTGGGGGCGCGCGTCAGGTCGGCGACGCCCACCTGACCCGATCTCGCCTGGCGGAGCCGCGCAGGCGTCAAGCGCCGAGCGTCCGCCGCAGGGCGTCGAGACCGCCGCTCAAGACGCGGTGGACGACGGCGATCGCTTCCTCCTCGGTGACCCCCACCGGTGTGAAGCCACCCGACCATTCCACCCGGGTTCTTCCCGGCTCGCCGGGAACCTCGTGTACGGCGATGGTGGCGCGGTAGTCCTGTACCGGGAGGGGCGGCTCGGGTGCGGAGTAGCTGTAGGTGCGGGCCCGCTCGTCGAAGTGTTCGAGGCGCTCGACGATGACGCCGCCGTCCTTGGTGGTGACCCTGCGGACGCGGCCACCCTCGAGGAGTTCGCTGCCCTTAATGGAGGGCAGCCAGTCGGGTAGCGAGTCGAAGCCGCCGATGAGCCCCCAGACGCGGTCGGGTGAGGCGGCGAGGTCGGCGGACGCGGTCGTGCTAGCCATGATGATCTCCTGAAGCCGGGGGCGCTCATGTAGTGGGCACGGCGCGCCGCTTTTTCGCACGCGCACTCCTGTACGTATCCGTACTCGGACCCGCAATCCAGCTTCGCGCCATGCTTGGCCACCTTCGGCCACGTTTGGCACCTGCTGCTGGGGGTGCGTCCCGCCGCGACATCCCACTGCGCGAGAAGACCCATCCTCCGTTCGTCCCGTTCCCCGCCCTCGTGGTCTACCTGACCGGCGTCCTGGAACTTGCCGGTGCGGTGGGCCTCGTGCTCCCGGCCACTCGGCGAGCGGCCGGGATCTGCCTGGCGCTGCTGTTCGTGCTCATGCTTCCGGCCAACATTCACGCCGCGCTGGCCGGGGCGACCTTGGCAGGAGAGGCGGCCACGCCGCTGTGGCAGCGCATCCCCGAGCAGGTCCTCTACATCGGCGTAGCGCTCTGGGCGGCGGGCGTCGCGGGAGGCCGTTCAGGCCATACGACCTCCGCGAGCACCGCCGTCCCAGTGCCTTAGAGCCGGTTTTCCGTTCCGATGTTCGTCAACCCCCGAGAAATCCTCATGAGTTGCAGCATCGGTGATCGTAGGGAGAGGATCGCAATGTCGCTCTTCCCGCACGACCCTGGCCATGCGGAGTCCTTGATGAGCTATCCATCCGGTCCTCACCTCCGGCAGCCGTATGGCCACCATCCACAGCAGCCCGAC
This sequence comes from Acrocarpospora pleiomorpha, assembly GCF_009687885.1. GTDB lineage: Bacteria > Actinomycetota > Actinomycetes > Streptosporangiales > Streptosporangiaceae > Acrocarpospora > Acrocarpospora pleiomorpha. Next base: position 278,094 of record NZ_BLAF01000004.1, on the reverse strand, counting down.
CGGCCACCACCACCCAAGAGCGTGACCTCCGCCATCGTCTTGACGATGGCCGCAGTCGCGGCAGTCCTGCTGATCGGCGGCTTTGCCATGTTCCTCGGCCTCAGCTCCGGCCAGGCGCCCAACCCCTCCGCTGTCCCCACACCGGCTTCCTCGCCACCGGCGGCGGCGCTGACGTCGACCGGCTACGTTCCGTTCTTCCCGCCCAGGACCCACCAGGGGCAGGGGCCCGCACTGCTGCGCATCGACCCGACCACCGGCCAGGGGCTGATAACGCTCACCCATGCCGGCAGCGCGAACTTCGTCGTCACCACCGTGGATGCGGCCGGCGCTGAGCTGGACCTCGTCAACGCCACCGGCCACTACGAGGGCACCCGACTGATCGGCTCAGACAACTCACAGATCATCGCGTTACGGATCCAAGCAGATGGCGCGTGGACCGCCACCACCAAACCCTTACTCGATGCACAGGTCTGGAATGGGCCGACCATCCAGGGCCAGGGCGATCAGGTGCTTCGCCTGGACCGCCCCATCGGCAGACACACCCCCGCCCGGGCCTCGCACCCCAGCAAGGGCGTCTTCATCGTCCACGTGATCGGCGACAGCACTGAACTCCAGATCGACGCCGACGACGCCTTCTCCGGAGAGTTCCTCCTCAAGACCGGCACCACCTTCGTCGACATCCACGCGGACGGACCGTGGACGCTCAGCCGCAACTAGAGCGGCTCACGGCACCTCCGCGGAGTTCGTACGCCTTGACACTTCTTTTGGAATGTGGGCGTAATGGCTGTCGCGTCGCGTGTCGCCGCCGGGAGGACGGACGGAGGCATGGAGGCGCCGAATCAAAGGGGATGACACTATGGCCACTCACGCCGTCGGTCGTGCCTGAGCACACCGCGCCCGCGCGTCGTCCCATGCCTCTTGCGGTGTCGTAGCACCCGCTTGCGCCAGCATGCCCGTGCGGGTTTCCCATGTCATCGACACCCGCCCGCAAGGAGCCAGAGTTCAGCATGCCCATGGACTTCAACCAGCAGATCATCGACGAATACCGTGCCAACAAGGGCCAGGTCGGCGGCCCTTTCGAAGGAGCCCGGCTGCTCCTGCTGACCACCGTCGGCGCCAGGACGGGCGCCGAGCACACCACGCCGCTCGGCTGCCTGCCCGACGGCGACCGCACTCTCGTCATCGCCTCGGCCGGCGGCGCGCCCCGGCATCCGGCCTGGTATCACAACCTGCTCGCCAACCCACGGGTCACCGTGGAGGACGGCGTCTTGACGTACCAGGCCAAGGCGGTCGTGCTCGAGGGCGAGGAACGCGAGCGCATGTTCGCCCGCGCCGTCGAGGCGGACCCCGGCTGGGGCACGTACGAGGAACGGTCGGGCCGTGTCCTGCCGGTGGTGGCATTGGTGCCGATCGACCACGGGCCGCCCGCCGGCTCTTTCGGCGACGCGCTGATCACCATTCACGACGCCTTCCGCCGCGAACTGGCCCTCATCCGCGCGGAGGCGGCCCGGTCGGGGCCCCGCGTGGCCGCGCAGCTTCGGGTCAACTGCCTGACCATGTGCCAGGGCCTGCACGTGCACCACTCGAAGGAGGACGAATACATGTTCCCGGCCCTGGCGGGCCGCTATCCGGAACTGGCCGCGGTGATGGTTCGGCTGCGAGCCGAGCACGGGGTGATCGCGCGACTGCTTGACGAGCTCAAGACGCTGCTGGCCGCCGACGATGTCACCTCTGAGACCCTGCTGAGCGAGGTGAACCGGCTCACGAAGGAGCTGGAGGCCCACCTGGACTATGAGGAGGAGCACCTCGTACCGCTGCTGAACTGATCTTCCGGGGCGCCCCGGAGGCGGTCGCCCGCTTCAGCAGATATTCGACATTTTGGTGTGATTCCATGATAGTTATGTAGACTATGGTGGAGGAGCTGCTCTGAACGACACGGTGAAGGTCGAGGAAGGGCCGGGCAGGATGCTTGTCCGGCTGAACCGGCCGCAGGTGCGCAACGCGATCGACGCCGCGATGGTGGCGGACCTGCACGAGGTGTGCGCCGAGCTGGAGCGGCGGCCACGCGTCCTGGTGGTCACGGGCACCGACGGCGTCTTCGCCGCGGGCGCGGACATCCGCGAGCTGCGTGAGCGCCGCCGCGAGGACGCGCTGGCCGGCATCAACAGCGGACTGTTCGACCGGATCGCCCGGCTGCCGATGCCCACGATCGCCGCGATCGACGGCCCCGCCCTCGGCGGCGGCGCCGAGCTGGCCTACGCCTGCGACTTCCGCATCGCCACTCCGCGCGCCCGATTCGGCAACCCGGAGACGGGGCTGGGCATCATGGCCGCCGCGGGAGCGTGCTGGCGGCTGCGCGAGCTGGTCGGCGAGCCTCTCGCGAAGGAGATCCTGCTCGCAGGCCGGGTGCTCGCCGCCGAAGAGGCGCTGGACGTCAGGCTGGTCAACCAGCTGGTCCCCGAGGACGAGCTGCCGGCCGCGGCGGACCGGCTGGCCGACAGGATCGGGAGGAATGCCCCGCTGGCGCTGCGCCTCACCAAGCTCGCCCTCGCCGCTCCCCCGGGCGCCCATCCCCGCTTCGACGACGTGGCGCAGGCCGTGCTGTTCGAGACCGAGGACAAGCACGAGCGTATGACCGCGTTCCTGGAGCGCCGCCACTGACAACCGGCTGGCGCGCTTCAACGCCCAACGCCTGCACCTCACTCCGCTTTGCGGATACGCCTGCAGAGCCCAGCCGACGGTTGACAATCGCGTTGTGTGGGATGGATCAATAGTCGCGAGGTTGCGGGCGGACGCGCGATCGATCCCCTCGCCGGGGTTGAGAAAGACCATTGTGCACTTCACCCGCAAAGCGGATACTTGGGTCATGGCGGATCGAGACCGCAACTCCTCCCAGACAGTTGAGAAGGCGATGCGAGTGCTTCGCTTTGTCGGCACGTCGGAGCGGCCCGTCTCGGTCGCCGAGATCTCGGCCGGCACAGGCTATAGCGCGACCTCCATTCAACGCGCGATCCGCGCTCTCGAGAAAGAGGGAGCCCTGGCGCGGTGTACGGCCAGTTCTCGCGTCCAGATCGGATGGATGATCCGGGGACTCTCGCAGGGGCACGAATGGCACGACCTGCTCAAGGCCTCGTCACGAGCGGTGCTCAGTGCGGTGCAACGCCGATGCGGCGAAGAGACGGTGGGGCTTTATGTCGGGATCGGCACCGTCCAGTTCATGTGCATCGACACCTTGGCGGGACTTCACGGCCTGACCCATATTGAGCGTCTCTACCAACCGATTGAGATGGCGCGTGGTGCGACCAGCCAGGTCTTCCTGGCCCAGCGGCTCGCACGCTTTGGGTTGGAGCCGTTGCGCGAGTTCATGAAGGAGAACTTTCATCTCGACGATGCCGACGAAGCCAAGTTGGAGTCGCTTATCGGCAAGGTGCAGGACACGCGGAGCCTCGGGTACTCGGAGTCCGAGAGCACTCGCTTCCCGGGCTTGCACGCGATCAGCGTCCCGGTCCTTTCCAAGCGCGGAGAGACCTTGGCGGCTTTGACCGTGTCCGGGGCATCCAGTCGATTTGTCGGAGCCGACACGAAAGGCTGGGTGTCACAGTGTTTGCTCGCCGCCGAGGAGATCTCCAGCCGATACCACTCGGAGTTGGCGCGTGAACAGGCTCGAGAGGGAGGCACCGGCATCACGCACCCGGTTTGACCCCTCCTGGCTGGTCCCCACAACAAGATTGAACCGCTTGCGTGCAACCCCGCAGGCAAGCGGTCGCGTGTTCAGAACGTGGCGACCGGATTGACCGGGGATCCCGTGCCCTTCTCGAGTAGCAACGGGGCCACGGTGAGCAGGAACTCGTAGCGGCCCAGCTCACGGCAGGTGTCCGCGAGCCGCTCCACCTCTGGGTGATCGAGGAGGATCAGGCCCATCGACACCAGCCCGATCGCATGCAGGGGGTAGGTGAACCGGTCGCTGGGGTACGGGATCGGCTCGGTGCAGTCGCCGCCGTAGACGGCGATTTCCCTCTCGTGCATCCATTCGTACGTCTCGGGCAGCAGGCCGGGACGGGCGGATGGAATGCCGTGCCCGGCGACGTAATCGAGGAATCCGCAACGGACAAAAAGCGCGTCGCCGCGGCCTACGGTGACACCGGCCATCTGCTCGGCGGCTTCCAGATCGGCAACGGTGATGCCGGACCCGGGCGGGAACCACTCCAGCCCCAGGGCACCGGCGACATCCAGCAGAACTCCGCGGGTGAATATCCCGTCACCCTGCGCGGTGATCGCGCCATAGTGGACCCCATCCCTCTTGAAGGACTCGGTGATGGGCACCCCGTTGTACATGCGGCCCTCGAACTGTGAGTGCGCGAGAGCGTCCAGATGCGTGTTCACCAATCCGTGGCAGGCGACACCGAAATAGTCGTACGCCGACGCTTCGCCGCTCCCGACGAAGACCATGTGCTGCACGTCCGGTTTGAACGGACGCGACAGGGAGACGGACAACCCCTCGGTGACCAGGCGCGCGGCCTCGACTCGTTTGGCGGCGTCGATGAAGTTCAGCGTGCCGAGCACGTCATCGGAACCCCAGCGATGGGTATTGGACACTTTCTCGAAGATCGCCTGCAGAGCGTCGTCGTCGCGCACGAGCTTTTCGAGCATTTGTGGTTCTCCTCACACAGAGTGCTTGTCGTGGGCGAGCAGCGCGTGGAGGTCGTCCTGCACGCCCGAGATGTCAATGCCTTCCTGGGCCAGCCAGTCGTCGTCGTAGTAGGTGTTCGCGTACCGCCGGCCTGAGTCGCAGATCAGTGACACGATGCTCCCGGACCTGCCCGCGGAGACCATCTCCGCCGCGAGCCGGAGACAACCCCAGACGTTGGTTCCGGTTGATCCCCCCGCTGTGATGCCGGCCTCTTCGTCGAGCCACCTCATCGTGGCGATGGAGGCGGCATCCGGAACCCGCATCATCCGGTCGACCACCGACCCGATGAAGCTGGGCTCGACCGTGGGACGTCCGATGCCCTCGATTCGGGAGCCGCGGCCGACAGCGCAGCCCGAGTGCTTCCACCCGTCGAAGTAGGCCGAGCCTTCGGGGTCGACGACCGCCAGCCGGGTCGGCACTCCCCGGAAGCGGATGTACCGGCCGATCGACGCGCTCGTGCCACCGGTTCCGGCGCCGAGAACGACCCACTCGGGCGTCGGATATCTTTCATGACCGAGTTGTTCGAGGATGATCGCTCCTAAGCCGTTCCTCCAGTCGGTGGCCCGTTCCGCGTAGGTGAACTGATCGATGAAGTGGTGGTTGGGGCGCTGGGCGATCTCGGCCGCGACCGCCGTCGGGTGACGTCCATCCCCTACCAGGTGGCAGACCCCACCGAACTGCTCGATGAGCCGGACCTTGGACAGAGAGGTGCTCTTGGGCACTACTGCGACGTAAGACAGACCCAGGAGCCGGGCGAAGTATGCCTCCGACACGGCCGTCGACCCGCTCGAGGACTCCACGACGGTGGTGCCCTCACGGATCCAGCCGTTGCAGATGCCGTAGACGAACAAGGAGTGCGCCAATCGGTGCTTGAGGCTTCCCGTCGGGTGTGTCGACTCGTCCTTGAGGTAGATGTCGACGCCGCTGCTGGAGAAGATGTTCAGTTTCAGGAGATTCGTCTCGCCGGTACGTGCCGCGTCAGCGGTGAGTCGTGCCAGCGCCTCCCGCGACCAATCACGATCGGCGGCGTCGGAGAAGCGGTCCTCGGCCATGGCTGCGGCGTCGGGCATGCTGCTCACTCGGGGGCTCCTTCGGGTAGCGCGGCGATCAGTTGCGGGGGCGGTTCAGACCTCAATGCGAGGAACCGAGGCGAGGAGGGACTGGGTGTAGGCGTGGACGGGGTCGAAGATGACCTGCTCAGCCCGTCCGAGCTCCATGATCGCTCCATCTTTCATCACACAGATCCGGTCGCAGAGATCACCCGCGAGTAGCAGGTCGTGTGTGATGAACAGCATCGCCATGCCCTCTTCGCGTACCAGGCCGGCGAGGTGGTCCACGACCTTCGCCTGGGCGGAGACATCGAGGGCCGTCGTGCACTCATCGGCGATCAGGACGTCCGGGCGGGCGACCACGGCCAACGCGATCGCGACACGCTGCCGCATACCCCCCGACAGCTGGTGCGGGAAGACCCGGAGCACGCGATCCACGTCTCGTAGAGCGTTGCGCTCAAGCAGGTCCTGCGCGAGATGACGTCGCTCGCGACGCGAGAGGTTCGGCCGATGTCTGCGGATCACCTGATTCAGCTGGGTTCCTATCCGCATGGTCGGGTTCAGTGAGCTCAGGGCGTTCTGGAACACGTAGCCGACGTGCGACCCGCGGAATTGGCGGGTGCGGTCGCCCCGTGGGGACATGATCACGCTGTTCCCGAGCCGGATCTCGCCGTCACGCACTTCCGCGTTGGAGGGAAGCAGCCCGATGATGCTCCGGCCGAGGGTGGACTTGCCGCTGCCCGACTCGCCTACGAGGCCGAGGATCTCGCCCGGGTTGAGCTGAAATGTGGCGTCGCGGAGGGCCGGCGCGGCGAGCTCACCGCTCACACGGTAGGCCACGGTCAAGTTGTCCACCTGTAGCCCCTGCGCGTCCACTAGCGGCTCCTGGGATCGTGGCGGTGCCTGAGGCGGTCGCCGAAGAAATTGATCGAGAGAACGACGAGCGTGATCAGCAATCCCGGGATGACGGCGAGCCATGGTGCGGTCTCGAGGAAGCTCCGGCTCTCGGCGAGCATGACGCCCCAGCTCGTGGCCGGGGGCGCCAGCCCGATCCCCAGGAATCCCATCGCCGACTCGGCCAGCAGCATGTGGCCGACCTGAAGGCTGCCCAGGACCAGAATGGTGTTGAGAACGTTCGGCAGCAGGTGCCGCACCATGATCCGGGCCGGTCCCATGCCCGCGGCCTCCAGGCCGCGCACGAAGGGGCGCTCCCGAAGGGACATCACCTCCGCGCGAACGACGCGTGCGTACTGGGCCCATCCGATGATGGCCAGTGTGACGACGATGACCGGAAGGCTCCGCCCGACCGACGTCACGATCGCCATCGCCAGCAGAATCGAGGGAAACACCAGCTGGGTCTCGGTGAGACGGGAGATCACGATGTCGACCGGGCCGCGGCGGTAGCCGGCCAGAAGGCCGAGGAGCGTGCCGAAGGCGGCGCCGAGAAGTACCGACAGGGACGCGATCATCAGGCTGAGCCGGCACCCGACCACGAGTCGCGCCAGCACATCGCGTCCCAGCTGATCGGTGCCGAGTGGATGGTCCCACGTTCCCCCGTCCAGGAAGGCGGGAGGACGCAGCCGCGAGGTCAGGTCCTGGGTGAGCGGGTCGATCCCCGGCAAAAACGGGCCGATACTTCCCACGACTGCAAAGACCACCAGGACCCAGGCACTCAGCGGGAGACGGCGCAGCCCGCCGCGGAGATCCGATTTCCTCTGTACGCCGGTCATGAAGACCCAATCCTTGGATCAACGATCCGATACAAGATTTCGATCAGCAGGTTGACCGCAAGGAAGATCACGGCCACGACGACAACGATCGCCTCGACGAGAACGAGGTCGCGGGTGAGCACTGCCTGTGTCGCCAGGCTTCCAAGACCGGGCCAGCCGAACACCACCTCGACCGTGACCGCGCTGCCAAGGAGCGTGCCCACCTGGACCCCGACTACCGACAGGACCGGTATGGAGGCGTTTCTCAGGCAGTGGGTCAGCAGGACCGTGCGCCGGGGAAGCCCGTGTGCCAGGGCCGACTCGATGTAGCTCTCGTGCAGCACCTCGATGACCGAGGACCGCATCACTCGCGCGATCTGCCCCATGGGATAGGTCGACAGCACGATCGCGGGCATGATCAGGTGATCCGCCCCTCCGGCGCCCCCGACGGGGAGAAGTTCCAGGTGGACGGCGAAGATGTAGATGCCGAGCAGTCCCAGCCAGAACTCGGGGACGGATTGCATCAGTACGGTGACGCCCGTGACCAGGCGATCGCACCACGATCCTTTCCTGACACCGGCGAAGGCGCCCAGCGGGACGCCCACCAGCACAGCTATCGCGAGCGCGAGGCCGGCCAACTGGAATGTGTACGGCAGCCGAGCCATGACGAGTTCCAGGTTGGGCGTGGAGTATTGCGCGGAGACGCCCAGGTCTCCCCTGGCGAGGTGCGACAGGAAGGAGCCGTACTGGGCGATCAGCGGGCGGTCGAATCCCATCTGCTGTCGCAGTGCCTCGACCTGTTCCGCGGTCGCGCCCGGCCCGAGCTTGGCGGCGGCCGGGTCACCGAGGACCGAGCCGATGAAGAACACCGTTGTGACAACGAGCCACAGGGTGACGGTGTAGCCCAGCAGAACAGAGCCGATTCGCTGGGCTCGGAATCGGCCGCTCTTCGGAGCTCGCGCGGGGGCCGGTGGCTTGCGTGCTTCCGTTTGGGTCATCGGACAGCGCCCTCAATACCGTCGTCGGCATCTATGTGCTTCCCCTTCGCGGGAGAGTCCCTGACGGCCAGGCGACGTTGCATCGCCTGGCCTGGGCTGGCCGCGAGTAGCGTGCGTGTGTACGCGTGCTCCGGATGGCGCAGGACGGCGTCGGCCGGCCCGATCTCGCATATCTTCCCCGACGCCATCACCGCGGTTTCCTCGGCGATGTGGGTGACCAAGGGCAGGTTGTGGGTAATGAACAGGACCGCTACTCCGGTCTCGTCGATCAACCTGCGGAGCAGGGCGATGACCTGCTGCTGCACTGTCACGTCGAGCCCGGACGTGGGTTCGTCGGCCACCAGAAGCTTGGGCTGGAGCATCAGTGCCCGCGCGAGCACGATTCGCTGAATCTGCCCCCCGCTGAGCTGATGGGGGTACCGGACCAGAGCATCGGCGGGCAGTCCCACGCGCCGCAGCAATTCCTCGTCACTGGCGTCGACACAACGTTCCGCGTGCAGCCGGCGGAGTTCGGCGAGGCCGGAAGCCACCGACTGGCGAGGATCCAGCGATGCCTGGGGATCTTGGAAAACCATCTGAACGCCGGTTCGCCGGCGTCGGCCGCGACGGGTCGAGAAGTCGGCGACATCGTGGCCGAGCACCTCGAGGGTGCCGTCTGTCACTGGTGCGAAGCCCATTGTGGCCATCGCCACGCTCGATTTGCCCGACCCTGACTCCCCCACCAATGCGAGGCATCGCCCCTCCTCGATCGAGAAGGTCACCCCATCGACGGCGATCACGGACGGGTGGCCCGCGCGCCGGTACTCGACGCGCAGGCCCTCCGCTCTCAGAACCGCCTGCCGGTGTGTGGCACTGGCTGTGTCAGTCACTGACAGCGACTGTTCTGGCTGGATCATCAGGTGAATGTCAACTTGCGGACATCGATGTACTGATCTGCCCTCTGCTCAAAGCCCTTTACCCGGTTTGAGACTGCGACGATGTCCTGGAAGTTGAACAGCGGCATGACGCAGACGCGGTCGTTCAGCACCTCGTTCTGAAGCTCGGAGTAGCGGGCGCTTCTCTTCTCGCGGTCGTCGATCTCGCGCACAGCGGCGACCTCCTTGTCGAGCTCGGCGTCTGCGCAGTAGTTCTCGACGCCGTTCGTCTTCAGGATCGTCTGCGCGATGGCGTCCTCGGAGGGGTAGAGCGGTGCGATCCCGATCATGATCAAGCCGGCGGGTCCACGACCGAGCACCTGCTTGATGAACGTGTTGTACTCCAGGCCGTTCAGGTCGACCTTGACGTTGGCATCGCCGAGCATCGCGCCGATGGCCTCTGCCATCTGCGAGTCCTGGGGATATCGGCCGATCGTGTAGATGAACGGGATACTGGAAACACCGGCCTTCTGGAAGTCGGTGGCGGCGGCGTCCTTCGAGACGGTGAGATTCTGGCCTCCCGACGTGCTGCTACCGAAATTCGGCGGCCAAAGCGAGGGGGTGGCCCCTTGGTCGGCCAGCAATGAGGTGATGGCGCCGCGATCGATCGCCTGCACCACGGCGCGGCGTGCCTCGACCTTGTTGAACGGCGGCTCGAAGACGTTCATGAGGAGATACATGGTTCTTTGCCCGAGCCGGCTTTTGACCGTGACGTCCGCGGAGTTCAGTTGGCCCGCGACAGTCGGGTCGACGTTGTCGACGATGTCGACGGCTCCGGTGGTGAGCTGCGACACCTGGCTCGACGCCTCGGGGGTCCACGTCAGGGTGACGCCCTTGTAGCCGACAGCGCCACCCCAATAGCGGTCGTTACGGGTTACCGAGATCGATTGGCCCTTCGTCCAAGAACCGAAGACGAACGGGCCGGTGCCGATCGGCGACGTACCGAACCCGTCTCGGCCCACCTGCTCGTAATACTTCGGCGGAAGTGCCGGCACGATACTGAGGATGTCAGGCAGGATGCCGAGCGACTTCTCTGTCGTGACCTCGACTTTGTAGTCTGCGGTCGCTTTCGCGTCGACGCCCGAGAGGTAGGCGGCGAGAATTCCTTCGGAGTCTCGGGTGAGGGTGATCGACTGAGCGACAGCCTCCGCGTCGAGTTTCTCGCCATTGGAGAATTCCACGCCCTCCCGCACCGAGAGTTCCCAGGTGACCGGTGAGGACCTCGCCCAGGCGGTGACGAGTCCCTCCTTGTTGGGAACTCCGGACTCGTCGGTGGCGATCAGGTATTCCACTACCGTTCGCTGGATGTTTCCGGCGCCCTTGCCGACATCCACGACGGGGTTGAGGCTCCGGGGCTCGGTCGCGGTGAGTATTTTGAGGATCTGGTCGCCGGGCCCACTGGCTCCGTCTGTTGAACCGCCGGTCGAACCGCTGGCGCAGCCAGCGAGGGCCAGCATCACTGACCCGATCACGGCAGCGACCGTAAACCGGCCCCTTGCCTTCCCTATAATGGACATTGCACTAACCTTTCGATGGTACTCAGTAAGCTTCGACCGCAGCTCAGGCCATCCGGAAGAGCTTTTTGATCTCTCTCCACTCGGCTTGGATGAGTTCCGGCGAGACCGATTCCCCCGAGGTAATCCGGTGACTTGCTCGTTCGTGCAGCAGTTCACGAATGTGCATCTGCACCGCAGCAGGTAGCGCTTTGACCACTGCATTGAATTCAGCGCGTGCGGCGTCGGGCCACGCCGTGTCGTACTCGGCGCGAGCCGATCCGAAGTCGAGGCCACCGGGCCGATCCGAGTCGGCCATGACGATGCGGACCGCCGTGGTGGCGTCCATGTTCACCTGGCCGTCTTCAATCACCACTCCGTAAGCTTCACGAGCGTGCTCGACGCTGATAAGGCCGCGCTTCGCGTCATCTGCGATGGAGTTCACCGCACGGTCCAGTGGGTTGCCGTGCGCGCCGCCCGATGCCGACTCGAAGCGGACGCGCTCACCCGGAGCGAGCCGAAGGACGTCGATCTTCCCAATCGGCTCGACGGTTCCGTCCACTCGAGTCACGGTTGTGCGGCCGGTCGACCCGGCATGGCCGCCGTCGATGCCCCAGGGCTGGAAGCGAAGGCGCTCCATGCCGCGGGCGGTCAGGGCCGTGCCGGGAGCGGTCGCCTCGACCTCCACGTGAATCGCCGCACCCCCTCTGAAACGGCCGGGAGCGCACGAGTCCGCGACCAGCCCGAACGAGCGCATCACAACCGGAACGTCCATCTCGAACCGTTCCGCCGGCACGTTCTTCCCCTGTGACAGGCTCAGGCCCCGGCCGTCGATCCCGTCCCGGTCGGGGCGTGCTCCGGAGCCGCCCACGATCGGCGAGACGGTGCTGAGGAGCATCCCGTTCTTCTTGAGTGCGGGAACGGAGACGAGCGGGATGGTCACCTGCCCCGACGACGCGGCGGGCACGACGGACGGCACCGCCAGAGCCAGGGTCGCCCGCAGCACGTCCTGGACCCGGAATACCGTGGCGGCTCGCACGCCGACCGCGGCGGATGGGCCTGGGTGCAGGATTGAGCCCTCCTCGATCACCGCGCGCAGAGGTCTCAGGACTCCGCTGTTCAAGGGGCAGGTGGGGTTGATGGTGTGCAGGTACATGAAGAAGGACATCGCGATGAAGTAGTGCATCTGCCCGTACAGAGGCACGTTCATCGCCGAACGGACCTGCGCGTCGGTACCGGTGAAGTCGAACTCGCACTCGGCGCCCCGCACGCGGAGCGTGAGTTCGATGCGTACAGGTCGATCGGAGTGCATGTCGTTGTCGAGGTAGTCGACGCAGTGGTACTCGCCATCGGGGATCGCCAGGATCGCGGCTCGTGCCGAGTCTTCGGCGTAGTCGACCAGGTCGTTCATGGCGGAGGTGATCGCGGCACCGCCGAACCTGTCCACCATGCCGTGCAGCCGCTCCTCCGCCGTGTTCATCGCCGCGAGGATCGCCTTGATGTCTCCCCAGTTCTGCTCAGGGATCCGGCAGTTGGCCATGAACAGGTCGAGGATGTCGTGGTTGATCTCGCCCGCCCGGTAGAGCTTCTTCGGCGGGATCCTCAGTCCCTCCTGGTAGATCTCGGTGTTCGCGGGCGAGATGCTTCCGAAGACACTTCCTCCCACGTCCGTGCTGTGGATGAAGCAGGCGAGGAAACAGACGATGTCCTCGCCGTCGAATACCGGCTTCCACAGGTAGATGTCGGGCAGGTGGGTGGACAGGCCCCCGGAGGAGGCCGGGTCGTTGGTGATGGCGATGTCGCCGGGCTGGTAGGGCCCGGCCGCTTGGAGTGCCTCCTTCATGGACTTCGGCGTGATGCTCACTCCGAGCCGCTGGGAGTAGGCGATGGTCTCCCCCGCCGGGTTCACCAGGGACGCGGAGAAGTCCAGGGCGTCCTTCACGTAGACGGTGAAGCCCGTGCGCTGGATGATGTAGGCCATTTCCTCCGCGATCGCCTGCAACCGGTTCCCGAATACGTCCAGCAGGGCTCGGTCGCTGAGGCCGCGCATCACTTGCTCCCCTTCTCGGTGATCACGAGATTGAAGGCGTCGTCGACCGTCGCTTCGTAGGCAGCGGTTACATAGGTCGTCGTGTCGTACTGCTCGACGACGCACGGTCCAGGCAGCAACTCGCCGGGCCGTAGATCTTCCCTGGCGTGCACGGAGGCATCCAGGTACTCCCCCTTGGAGTAAACCTTGCGGGTGCGCTGGACCCGATCGTGGTGTTCTCGGGCGAGTGGCCTCGCGGGGGCCGGCGGTCGTGCGATCGTTCCCACGATCTGCAGGCGCACGGCGAGTATCTCGATCGGTGATGCCGGGTCGGAGTAGCGGAACAACCGCTCGTGGCGCTGGTGAAACGCCTCCTGGAGCGCGGTCAGGTCCGCGGGGCCGTCCCCGGCCGGCCATGGCACGTTCAGGTAGAAGCCCTGTCCGACGTAACGGATGTCGGCGCTGGATTGAACCTCTACGCCGGTCGTCTCAAGGTTCTGGCCAGACAGCCAGGCGCGGGCTTCTGTCTCCATGGTGCGCACCGCCTCGACCATGTCCTCCCGTCGGACATCCTCGAGCTTGTCGTAGACGCTGCGGACGTAGTGCGTTTTGATGTCCGTGGTCAAGGCCCCGAGAGCACACAGCGTTCCGGGCGCGGGCGGGACGACCACCCGGCGGATCCCCGTCTCCTCCGCGAGCATGCAGGCATGCGTGGGCCCCGCGCCGCCATAGGGCAGCATCGCGAAGTCCGCCAGTTCGATGCCCTTCTTGGCCGCGAGAGGGACCAGGCCCGCGTACATGTTGGTCGTCGCGACCTGCACGATGGCGTCGGCCGCGTCGACCGCGCTGACGCCAAGCCGAGCGCCGAGCGCTTCGAGCGCGACGTGACTCAGATCCCGCCGCAGTTTCAGTTCGCCGCCGAGGAAACGATCGGGGTCGATGATGCCCAACTCGACGTATGCGTCCGTGACCGTGACCTCGGTGCCACCCCGGCCGAGGCATACCGGTCCGGGCTCCGAGCCCGCGCTGCGCGGACCGACCTTCAGTACGCCACCGGCGTCGATCCAGGCGATGGAGCCGCCCCCCGCACCGACCGAGTCCACGTCGACAGCGGGCATGACGGCCGGGAAGCCCCCGACGCGACTCTCGTTGCTCAGCACCGGGTCCCCATCGATCACCGAAACCTCGGCGCTGGTCCCGCCCATGTCGAAAGCAACGATCTTGGCGACCCCGGCGACATGGCCGGAGTAGGAGGCGCCCACCACACCGGAGGCCGGACCGGACAGGAGAGTCTCCGCTGCCGAACTCGCCGCCGTCTCGGCGGTCATGACGCCGCCGTTGGAACGTGTCACCAGCATGTTCGCCGTGACGCCCTTGTCACGCAGACCCGCTGTCAGGTCCCGGAAGTAGGCCGCCATCCGCTTGCCCACGTAGGCTTCGATGACGGCTACGATGCCTCGCTCGTACTCCGAGAGCTCGGGCCAGATCTCGGAGGAGACCGCCACGTAGAAATCCTCAAGGTCCATCCTCAGTTCCGCGCCCGCGGCTTGCTCGTGTGCGGGATAGCGGTAGGAGTGGAGAAAACAGACGGCCAGCGCCTCGGCGCCGTCGTCGACCAGGGCGCGACCGGCGTCCCTGACCTGGGCCGGCTTCAGGGGGATGTCCACCGTGCCGTCGGCGAGGATTCGTTCGTCGATCTCGACGACGTCGTTACGGGAGACAAGCGGGAGTTGGGCCTCGATCGCGAAGTCGAGCAGATCATCCATGCGGACTCGGCCGAGCTCCATGAGGTCACGGAAGCCGCGGGTGACCAGAAGACCCGTGCGCGCGCCGTTGCGCTCGATGAGGGTGTTGGTCGCCAAGGTCGTCCCGTGAACGAAGTATGTGATCTCGTGCGGCTGGACGCCATGCTCCCCGGCGAGGCGATCGATCACCTCAAGAACCGGCTTCCACGGTGCCGACCTCGACGAAGGCACCTTCAGATTGATGGTCTTGCCGGTTGATTCCTCGATGAGCACCGCGTCGGTGAACGTGCCACCGATGTCCACGCCGAGTCGGAAGGACCTTGCTCCTGCCTTTGCAAAGCTCAACTGTCTACCTGTCGCTCTCCAGCCCCGCCACTATGACGGGACCTGCCGGAAGGATGCTCAGCGAACTGGAATGGCGTCAACATGCCCGTGACTGCCGTCCGCATAGAGGACGAAATTTTGTTGTTCTTTGCCTGGGTATTGACACATATGGCGTAGGCCCATCTAGATGAGCGTACGCAGAGCGGACACCACCAGGCACATGGGTGCGCTTCACAAGGGGAGGGCGCGAACCGATGCCGGGCCAAGGGAAGGAGACCGTTCAGTCGGTGGAGAAGGCGATCGCGATCCTGCGGATCGTGCTCACCGCCGAAGACCCTCCCACCCCGACGCAGCTTGCCGCTCGGGTCGGAATCAGCCGCGCCTCGGTGTACCGCTTACTGGAGGCACTTGAGCGGACCGGCGCGCTGCAGAGATCCGGCAGGAGGACGATCGCCGGGCCGCTCTTCCGCGACCTCCAGGTCAGGCCCCCGCTGAACTCGAGGCTGATCACCGCCGCTATCGGTCCGATGCGGAGGTTGCGCGGCGCCGCCAACGGGGAGTCGGTAGGGCTGTACGTACCGGTCAACTCGGCCGAGTTCACCTGCGTCGAGTCCCTGGCGGCGCTGCACCCCCTGGGGTACAGCGAGACCCTGCATCAGCCGATCCCCATACGCGCCGGGGCGACAAGTATGGTGTTCCTCACAGCCCTGCGTCATCGACACGGGTACGAGGGCTTGGACAGGGCATTGCGCGGGCTGCTCAACAACCCCACCGCGGCCACGCTCAGCGCGATGACCGGAGCCATCGAGAAGACGATCCGCGATCGATACTGTATTTCGCGAGGTCAGAGGATCCCCGGATCGACGGCCGTCTCGGCTGCCGTGACGTGGGGGGAAACCCACGAGCCGCAAGCGGCGATCACGCTCTCGGGCCCGACCAGCCGTTTCTCACCTCACCCCCACATCGGGGCGGTTCTGGAGGCGGCACAGGCCATCTCGCAGGCAGCGCGATAGAGGGACCCGCCCCGTCATCCATGGCAGCTGGGGGACCCGTCACCGGAGATCATGCGCATGAACAGCGGGTGCCACTTACGGCAGATATCGAGCTCGGTCATGGTGAAGTCCATAGGGTCCGAGGCGAAGTCGCGGTCATAGTCGCCCGGCAGGTTCAGTCCCGGGACAGCGGGGATCCAGTCCTCGCGAAGCAACTCGTCAGGGTCGCCGTACTTCGCCGCGATCGCCCGGATGGCGGGGTCGTCGAGGGCTTTGAGGCGGCCGTTCTCGATGACGACACGGTCACCATGGGGCGTGCCCTCGGCTACGTAAGTGGGGTAGTTCAGGTGCACATGCCAGTGGCCGACCGTCAGGCCCTCGCGTGCCGCCTGCCGCTCCGTGTCCGCCGAGATCACGGTGCCGAACCCGATGTGGATGATGCCACTGCGCGTCCGCTCGTAGAGGCCACAGTTGTAGCCCTGCGCGTAGCCGGCGCGGGGGCGGTGCACCTTGGGATTGGTCCCGATCGACGCCTCCCACCACTGCATCAGTCCCGTGGTCCCGAAGCCCGGGTACTGGACATGAGCGTTGGCCGCCATGACCTGGCGTAGCTTCTCGCCGAACTCTCCCCCACCGACGATCTCGACGATCTTCGACTTCTCGATCCGCAACTCCATCCGCGGGTACGGCGCGATGTGGTTCATGGTGCCGGCGATGACACCCGTCCCGTCCTCTTCCGGGATGTGGAAGTGCGGCCGGCCCCAGATGTGGCCGGGCAGATAGGTCTCGCCGTACGCGACGTTGCTGGAGTAGGACTTCTCCACGTGTTCGCGGCTGTATACAGAGCGACTCTCGTCCCAGTAGGCGTGATGGTTGGTGAACCGCAGATCCGTGCCTTCAGGGTCGGTGATACGCACGGTTCGCGCTTCGCGGACTGCCGCCCACGTCCACTCGTCGATGGCGATCAGCAACTCGGCCGGGAACAGATGCGCCGGCGACGCCACCATCTCGCGGGTGATGAAGGGGAACCGCTGGATCTTGACGTGGCGGTCGCGCAGGATCGGACCGCCGTATCCCATGATGATCTTGTCGTAGGCGCCGGCCTTGTCGAGTTCCTCCCACTCGTCAATCCAGCGCGCGAGCTCCGGGGTTCGGGCGAGGTAGTACTCCACCTCGTCATGCCCCTGCCACGCCGGGATCGGGCCCTTCTCCTCCACCTCGATCGTGTACTCGACCCCGAACTTTTCGAAGGTGAGGCGGGCAGCCTCCACAACCAGGGGATCGTGCCAGTTGGTGACACGGAGGAGGACTCGTTCCCCCTTCTTCAGGTCCCAGGCAGGCCAGAGTCCAGGGCTGTACGGCCGGCGCGCGACACTTTCGAAATAGGGAAGAAGTTCCTCCACCCGCGTCACCTCCGACAGATGAGGACAGCGAGCCTGTGGAACCAGCTCAGGCTGGATCTTCTCGTTGCCGGGCGCGAACGGGAAGGACCGGCCGTCCTCCTCGCGGGAGTCACTGAGGCTCATCGTCGTCAACTTTCGTGAGGGGAACAAAGAAATGAGGAGCGGCGAGGGGCATCGCGCCGGCCGCAACAGTGATCCAAGCGTGATTGCCTCCACCGGGTCGCGGCAAGCGGCGACACCGATTTCCATCACAATCGTCCGCCATGCGGATCTCAGGTGCTCGAAAGAACTCCACGCGCGCCGTGGCGTCGTACGGGGAAAGCTAGGGTTGTCTTTACGGAGATTCCATCACGCAAAGTCACACGCGGGTCCTGTGCGGACCTTGCTTATCCGCCATGCGGAGGATGAGCCCGGATGGTTACAGCTCGGGTGACCTAGCCACCTACAGTCGGACCGGATCCTTCGGAAACGCTGGTGATACCCGCCGTCGGACCTCTGAGAGATCTCTCACGCCCAGATTCGAGCCCGGCCCCCGACAGAGGGCGGGCTCCCTCCCCAGACGAGGAATCGATGACCACTGACATTCACGAGCACGCCGCCGATCGCGCGTACACGCCCCAGCTCCGCCGTTCCGCACCGGCGGAGGCGGCATCATTTTCGGCGTTCATGGCCAGCACCGTCGGTCGGAAGGACGGCGCGATCCCGCCGAAGTATCGCGAGCTGATAGCCCTCGGAGTCGCCCTGACCACGCAGTGCCAGTTCTGCATCTCCTCACATACCGGCGTGCTGAAGAAGCTCGGCGCGACTGAGGAGGAGATTGCGGAGACCGTCTTCATCGCGGCCGCGCTGCGAGCGGGGGCGGCATACACCCACGGGATGGTGGCGATGCGGCACTTCGACAACGCCGCGGAATAGCCCAGCTGGAGTCGCCCCGGTTTCACATCGGGTTGGAGAGCTGGTCACGCACGCGGAACCGCTGGAGCTTGCCGGTCGCGGTCTTGGGGAGATCGTCGGCAAAGACGACCTTGCGGGGAGCCTTGAAGTGCGCGAGCCCCTGACGGCACCAGGTGATCAGCTCTCCTTCAGACACTGCGGGGTCGACCACCACAACCGCGACGGGTTTGTCGAGGCCGTCGGCGTCCGGGATACCCACCACGGCGGCCTGACGCACAGATGGATGGGCCAGCAGCCGGCTTTCCACCTCGGTGGGCGAGACCCAGATACCCCCGGCCTTCATCATGTCGCTGTTACGACCGAGGCAATGGAAGAACCCTTCGTCGTCGACGAAGTAGGTGTCGCCGGTGCTGAGCCACTCACCCTCGAACACCAGACGAGACGCGTCGGTGCGCCGCCAGTAGCCCAGCGCGATCGACTCGCCTCGGACGTGGAGTGTTCCCGGCTCGTTCGCCGGGGCCAGGCCGCCGCCGGCAAGCCGGACCTCGACGTTATAGCCGGGCACGGGGCGGCCGGTGGTACCCGGCCGAATCTCCCCCGGCCGGTTGGACAGGAAGATGTGCAGCGCCTCGGTCGAGCCGATGCCGTCGATGATGTCCACCCCGAAACGCGAGGTGAAGCGCTCCTGCAGTGGTGCCGGGAGAGGTTCTCCCGCGGACGTGGCCAGGCGTACGGACGCGAAGGTGTCGTCGGCCAGCCCGCTGGCGACCAGTGCCGCGTAGAAAGTCGGCACCCCGAAGAAGAGTGTCGGGCGGTCGGCGTTCACCCGCTCGGCGACCACGTCCGGGGTCGGCCGGCGCGGCTCGAGAATGGTCGTCGCGCCGACCGAGAGCGGAAAGAAGACGGAGTTGCCGATGCCGTACGCGAAGAACAGTTTGGCGATGGAGAAGGTCGAGTCCTCGGAGGTGATTCCCAGCACCTCGGCTCCGTAGGTCTCGGTGACGTGGCGAATGTTCGCGTGCCGGTGCATCGCGGCTTTCGGGGTCCCGGTCGTGCCGGAGGTATAGAGCCACAGGGCCCATGAGTCATCTGTGGTCTGCACCGGGGCGTCGTCCTGACCTTGGCCGACCAGTTCCTCCCAGGTGTGAACGGCCACGCCTTCGGGCACCGGGCAAGGCGTGCCGTCGAAGACGACGTGCTCCACGGCCGGCGCCATGCTGAGCGCCTGGGCGGCCGTCTCCGCGAACTCGCCGGAGACGAGCAGCACCCGGGCGCCCGAGTCGGCGAGGATCTTGCCGAGTTCGGAACCGTTGAGCATCGTCGAGACCGGTACGGCGACGTAGCCCCCGCGGAACGCGCCGAGAATGCCCGACAGCATCGGAACGTCGTCGACCATCACCAGCATCACGCGGTCGTCCCGGCGCAGGCCGAGTCCGCGGAGACCTGCGGACACTCGCGCGTTGAGATCGTCAAGCTCCGCGTAGGTCAGGGTCTGCGTTCCGCGCACCGCGACCCGCTCGCCCCGGCCCTCCTCGACGTGCCGTCCGACCAGGAATTGCGCCGCGTTGAAGTGATCGGACATGGTCACCCCCGGACCGCCTGACGTGCCGACGAGTCCGCTCCGTAGTGCCCTCGCAGGGTGCTGGTGGCGTACTCGGTGCGGAATATCCCTCGGTCCTGAAGCAGCGGCACCACCTCCTTGACGAAGGACTCGACGATCGTGGGTTGCAGGGCTCCGAGCAGGTTGAATCCGTCGGCGGCGCCCTCCTCGAACCAGGTGTGCATGTGGTCCGCGATCATCTGCGGCGTGCCGACGACCACACCGTGGCCTCTCAGCCCGCCGATGCGTGTGATCAGCTCGCGCACGGTCGGCCGCTCCGCTTCGATAAGGTCCCTGAGCATCACGAAGCGACTTCGGTTGCCGCGCACATGCTCGACATCCGGTAGCGGAGGCACCTTCGCGTCAAGCTCGGAGCCGATCAGGTCGACCTCCAGTTGCACGGACAGCTGAGCCAACGCGTAGTCCACCACGATCAATTCGTTGAGCTCACGAACGAGCTCCTGTGCCTCGGCGACCGTCGGCGCCACGATCGGCACCAGCCCTGGCAAGATCGTCACCTCCGCCGGCCGCCGGCCGAACGCGGCAGCGCGGCGGTGAATGTCGAGGCGGAACTCGCGCGACTCCTCCATCGACTGCTGTGCGGTGAAGATGGCGTGTGCGCGGGACGCGGCCAGAGTTCTGCCCGCCGGCGAGGAGCCCGCCTGGACCAGAAGCGGCGATCCCTGGGGCGACCGGGGCACATTCAGCGGCCCGCGCACACGGAAATGCTTGCCCTGATGATCCAGCGAGCGGACCTTTGCCGGATCGGCGAAGACGCCCGATGCCTTGTCCATGACCAGGGCGTCAGGCTCCCACGAGTTCCACAGGCCGACCACGACATCGACGAACTCGGTGGCCACCTCGTAGCGTTCCGCGTGGTCGACGTTGACTTCCAGCCCGAAGTTCTGGGCCTCCAGCGGGTCCGCGCTCGAGGTCACGATGTTCCAGCCCGCGCGCCCGGAGCTGAGGTGATCCAGGGACGCGAACATGCGGGCCAGGTTGTAGGGCAGGTTGAACGTGGTGGAGGCCGTCCCGATCAGTCCCACCCGCTCGGTGACCGCGGAGATGGACGAGAGCAGGGTGATCGGTTCAAGGACCGTGTGCACGTTGTGTTTGATCCGGTGGCCGAGGGCCAAGATGTCACCGAAGAAGATGGAGTCGAACAGTCCGCGCTCCGCGAGCTGCGCCAGTTCGTGATAGTAACGCGGGTCCAGGATCCGCGCCGGCGTGGAAACCGGATGACGCCAGGCCGCCTCGTGGTGTCCCACTCCCATGGGGAAGAGGTTCAGGTGCAACTGTTCTCTGTTCTTCGTCATGGCGTTCGTTCCCGCTCAATCGGTCGTGGATGAGGTGAGTGGCCGGCTCGGTCCCTCGTTGAGCCGAGCCGCGATCGCATCGGCCAAACGGACACCGCGGTCGGCAGGTGGGGGTGGCAGCCAGGCGCGAACCGCCGGGGGCTCAGCGTCAAACCGTTCGACCTCGACGAGGCAGCTCATGGCTATCGGCGCCTGCCCCAACCGCGTCGTGCCCTTGTCGAGGGTGAGCACATTCGGGTTGCCGTGCGCGCAGGGCGATCCCGCCGTCGCCGGATCGACGGGGTCGAACCAGGCACCGGTGGCGAGGTGCACGACCCCCTGTCTCACCGCGTCGTCCAGGACCGCGCCGGCGAAGCAGCTGCCCCGTTCGTTTCGGACCAGCACGACGTCACCAGGTGAGATACCTCGCGCCGAGGCGTCTCCCGGATTCAATCGGATCGGCTCGCGATTCCTGATCTTCGCGGCGGCGCTGACGGATCCGGCGTCCAGCTGACTGTGCAGGCGGGTGGCCGGCTGATTGCTGATCAGATGCAGCGGGTACGTCGTGGCACCGGGACCGTTGAGCCACTCGGTGGGCTCCCTCCAGTGCGCCCGGCCAGGGATCTCCGGATAGCCGAAGCCGGCCACAGTCTGGGAGAAAAGCTCGATACGCCCGGACGGCGTATTGAGCGGCGCGCCGCCCGGGTCACTGATGAATTGTCCGAAGAGGACTGTGTCAGCCGGCTCGTCAGGAACGCTCAGCCAGCCGCGCCGCCAGAATTCGCTGAACGACGGCGTGGGAAAGTCCACGGACTCCTGAAACCGGCCGTACAGATGCCGCAGCCACGCTTTCTCGTCGCGACCCTCGGTGAACGCGTCCCCGAAACCGAGCCGACCGGCCAGTTCTGTGAAGATGTCGAAATCGGTCCGGGATGAGGCAAGCGCGGGCAGAGCCTGGGCCATGGCTATGAGGTAGTTGTCACGTCCCGAAGCGCCGAGATCGTTGCGTTCGAGTGCCGAGGCGACAGGCAGGACGATGTCGGCGTGCTTCGCGGTCGCGGTCCAGTGCAGGTCGTGCACGACCACGGTCTCGGGCCGCTGGAAAGCCTCAGCCAGGCGGCCCAGGTCCTGGTGGTGGTGGAACGGATTCCCCCCGGCCCAGTACACCAGGCGGATGTCCGGATAGGTGTGCTTCCGTCCGCCGTACTCGTAGCGCCCGCCGGGGTCCAGCAAGGCATCGGCGATCCGGGCGACGGGGATGCTCTCGGTGACGGGGTTGAGTCCCTGTGGAAGCGACGGCCAGCGCACCCGCCTGCGACCGTTCCCAGGACCGTTGACAGCGGAGTATCCGATCCCGAAGCCGCCTCCGGGCAGACCGATCTGGCCGATCAGGCAGGCCAGCGCCACCACTGCCCAGCACATCGACTCCCCGTTCTCCCCGCGCTGGAGAGCCCAGGCCATCATCACCATCGAGCGGCCGCCGGCCAGGGAACGCGCCAAGGCGACGATGTCCTCCGCCCCCACGCCTGTGTGAGCGCCGGCCCATCGTGCGTCCTTCGAGACCCCGTCCACCGCGCCCACCAAGTAGGCCCTGAACTCGTCGAATCCCACGCAGCGCGTCGCCGTGAAGTCGCGGTCGTACAGGCCCTCGACTACGAGCGTGTGGCATAGTGCCAACACCAGGGCGAGGTCCGAGCCGGGGACGACGGGCACCCACTGCGCGTTGAGCTCCTCCGGGCAGTCGTCGCGGAGTGGCGACACGTTGACGACTCGGATCCCCCGGGCCGCTACGCGCCGCAGGTGCCCGGGCGTGTGGTGCTCACCGAACCCACCTGAACCGACCTGGGCGTTCTTCGCGGGTAGCCCGCCGAACGCGAGGACCATATCGGTGTTCTCGATGATCGTGTCCCAGTCGCTGTGGCCGTCGACGCAGCCGTCCGTGGAGCCGATGACATGAGGAAGAACGGCCTGGGCGGCGGCGAATGAGTACGCACCCCTGGCCGTCGTCGCACCTCCCAGGAGGTTCATGAACCGTCGCAGCTGACTCTGGGCGTGATGGAACCTGCCGGCGGAGGCCCATCCGTAAGAGCCCGCGTATATCGCCGTGTTGCCGTGACACGTGCGCACGCGGTCAAGTTCCCAGGCGACGAGGTCGAGCGCCTCAGCCCAGGAGACCTGCACGAATCGCCCCGCCCCGCGCCTGCCCGGACCACGCCGCGGACTGCGGAGCAGCCACGACTCGCTCACCATCGGACAGCGGACCCGGGTGTCACCGAGCATCCCGTCACGGATGGACGCACCGAGGTACGACGGCGCCGGATCTCGCTCGAACGGCAATACTTCGACTACCTCGCCATCGACGACGACGGGCTCGAAGACACCCCAGTGCGTACTGGTCAAGCGGGCTGGCACAGCGCGGTCCATCTGAGTTCCTAGCGTGAGAGGGCCGACGACATCGGGTGGTGGCACGCGACAGTGGCACCGGCTACCGGAACCGGCTCCGGCGGCAGCGATCGGCACACATCGGTCGCCTTCCAGCACCGCGTGTGGAACCGGCATCCGCTGGGTGGGCTCGACGGGCTGGGGGTATCGCCCTGCAGGACGATCCGCTCGGTTGCCCGCCTGGTCGTCGTCGGTACCGCCGACAGCAGGGCGGCCGAGTATGGGTGATTCGGGGCCGTCAAGATCTGCGATGTCTCGCCCGACTCGACTACTTCGCCCAAATACATGACCGACACCCGTTCACACACATACCTGACCACTGCAAGGTCGTGTGAGATGAACAGGTAGGCGAGCCCGAATCTGTCGCGCAGGTCTTGGAGCAGGTTGATGATGTGCGCCTGCACCGAGACATCCAGGGCGGACACCGGCTCATCGAGAACCAGGAGACGCGGGCGGACAGCGAGTGCGCGCGCGATGGCGATGCGTTGCCGCTGCCCTCCCGAACATTGGTGGGGGTACTTGAAGCGGAACGATGGGTCCAGCCCGACCTGCTCAAGCAGCTCCCTGACTTGGCGCTCCCCGCCGTCGGACTTCTGCAGCCCTCTGATCCGAAGAGGTTCGGCGATCACGTCGAGTACGGTGAAACGGGGGTTCAGCGATCCGTAGGGATCCTGCCAGAGCATCTGAATACCGTGTCGTAGCCGTTTGGATCCGGAGCGGCTGCGGGAGTCATATGGGCTTCCGCCGAAGTTGATACTTCCGTCTGCGGGCTCAAGCAGTCCGCAGATCACCCGTCCCGTCGTGCTCTTTCCGCTTCCCGACTCGCCGACGAGCCCGACGGCCTCGCCTTCACCGATCGCCAGGGACACTTTCGACAAGGCCTGAACCGGAGCCACACCCCGGCGCTTGGATGGATAGGCGAACGAGACGCTGTTCAGCTCAACGAGCGGCTTCAATGTGGTCACCTTCCTGCATGCGCTCGGACCCCTCGTTAACGGAGTCCGCCGCTCCGAGCGTTTCCGCGCGATGACAGCGGACCTGGAGCCCGTCGACGAGTCGAAGCGTCGGCGCCTGCGTCATGCAGCCCGCCGACTCGAGCACCTCCGCGCAGCGTGGTGCGAACCGGCAGCCGGAAAGCGTGTCTCCCGGACCGGGCTGCCGACCTGGGATCGGCCGCAGCCCTCCGAGCGGGCCATCCAGACGAGGGCTGGAGGCCAGGAGCGCTCTGGTGTAGGGATGCCGGGGGTTCTCTACAACGCGACGCGCCGGCCCTGTCTCGACCACCTCTCCGCTGTACAGTACGCACACACGGTCGGCGTACTCCGATACCACTCCGATGTCGTGCGTGATGAGGACCGTCGCGGCCCCGGTGGCTCGCTTGGCCACGTTGAGCAGGTCCAGCACCTGTGCCTGGACGGTCACATCCAGCGCGGTGGTCGGTTCGTCGGCGATCAGCAGGTCCGGCCGATTAATCATGGCCATAGCGATGGCGACGCGTTGCAGCATTCCGCCCGACATCTGATGTGGGTACTCGTCACAACGCCGGGCCGGGTCGCTGATTCCCACCCCGGCCAACGCCTGAATCACCTGGGAGCGCACTTCGCCCCTGCTCAGCCCCGACTGATGCAGCGTCAGCGCCTCGCCGATCTGCGCGCCGATGGTCATGAGCGGATTCAGTGCCTTCATCGGATTCTGCGCGATGTAGGCCAGCCGTCCTCCGCGCAGGTCCCGAATCTCCCGCTCGCTTGCCCGCATCAGGTCGATGCCGTCCAACTGCGCCTTGGCGGCCGCCACCCGAGCCGGAGGGCTTGGTAGCAGCCCGAGCAGGGCGGACGCCGTAGCGCTCTTGCCGGAGCCGGATTCCCCCACGATGCCGAGAGTCTCCCCGGGGCGTAGGGAGAAAGAGATGTCGCGTACCGCTTCGCGCCCATCGAAACTGACCGTGAGTCGCTCCACGTTCAAAACGGCATCGCCGCCCTGCTCCCGAGAGGCGGAGAGCGAGCGTTTCACCCCTCGCCGGGTGGGGGCCAGCAGTGACGCGTTCGAAGTTCCCAGCCTCGGGTCCAAGGCGGCCTGAAGCCCGTCGCTGAGCAGCATGAACGCCACCACCGTTACGATGATCACCAGGCCTGGCACCGTGATCTGGCCGGGGTGAGCGAAGAACGCGTTTCTCGCCGCGCCCATCATGCTTCCCCACTCAGCGTCCAGAATGCTTCCGCCGATCCCGAGGAAGCCCAGGCCGGCGATGCTGAGGATGGCGTATCCCATGCTCAAGGAGGTCATGGCGATCAGTGAACCGCC
Organism: Acrocarpospora pleiomorpha; assembly: GCF_009687885.1. GTDB lineage: Bacteria > Actinomycetota > Actinomycetes > Streptosporangiales > Streptosporangiaceae > Acrocarpospora > Acrocarpospora pleiomorpha. The sequence goes on along the minus strand of NZ_BLAF01000004.1, from coordinate 252,216 downwards.
GATGTTCGGCAGGAGATGGGAGCGCACGATCCGCCCCGTGGAGGCTCCCTGGGCGCGGGCGACCTCGATGTAGAGCTCGTTGCGTACCGAGAAAGTCAGACTGCGCGAGAGCCTGCTGAACACAGGGATAAGGCTCAGACCCGCGGCGATCACGACGTTCGTCCACGAAGGACCGAACGCCGCGGCGAGCAGCATGCCGAAGATGGTCGCGCTCAGGCACAGCAGCACATCGGTCACCCGCTGGATGCCGGTGTCGACCCACTGCCGTAGCAGGCCTGACAGGACTCCGAACGCCGTACCGATCAGCAGCCCGATGGTGACGGCCGCGAGTGAGATCCCGAGGGTCAGCCGGGTTCCGTAGACAAGGCGCGTGTAGATGTCACGCCCGGTCGCGTCCGCGCCCAGGGGCCGGTCCCAGGACCAGGGTGCGAACCTGGCGGCGATGTCGACCGTGTCCGGCGAGTACCAGGTGAGAGCCGGCGCGAAAACTCCGGCCAGGACCAGGAGCAGCAGGTAGACCAAAGCCAGCGCCGCCAGCCTCTGCTGGAGGAAACGGCGCGGGAAGGAGGTCGGTCTGGGTCTCATGAGTGCTCGATCCTTGGGTCCAGCAACCCGTAAGTGACATCGACGAGCAGGTTGACGAGAACGAACAGGAACGCGAAACACAGGACGCCACCTTGGACGACGGCCAGGTCCTGGTTGGTGATCGCGTCCGTTACCAGGCTTCCCAGACCAGGCCAGCTGAAGGTGGCCTCCACGATGACCGACCCCCCGAGCAGCGCGCCGAGCTGTAGTCCGATGACCGTCAAGACGGACAGGGAGCAGTTGCGCGCACCGTGACGCCACACGGCGCGACTGGGTGAACACCCCTTGGCCAGCGCGGTCCTGACGAAGTCTTCGTGCAGGACCTCGATCATGGCGCTGCGCACGATCTTGCCCACGACCGCGAAGACATAGACCGCCAGTGTCAATGCCGGCAGGACGATCGCCAGGGGCCCTTGCTGACCTGAGGCCGGGAACACCTGGTGGTCGACGGCCAGGAACTTGATGAGCAGCAATCCCAGCCAGAAGGCCGGGATCGCCACTCCGGCCCCCGTTGCCACCGACAGCGCCCGGTCGACCCATCGCCCTGGGAGCCGGGCGGCGCGAACTCCCAGGAAGCCACCCGCGGCGGCTCCGATCACCACCGCGAGCAATGCGAGCATCAGGGTGTCGGGGATCCGCTCGCCCACGACCTCCGCCACCGGCCGGCCGTTGAGGGCCGACCGGCCGATGTCGCCTCGGAGAAGACCCCCCAAGTAGTCGAGATACTGCGTCAAGATGGGCTCGTCCAGGCGAAGCTCTTCGCGGATCTGAGCCACTCGCTCCGGCGGCGCGTTCTCCCCCGCGAGGGTCCTCGCCGGATCGCTCGGCAGCACGCGGATGATCAGGAAGACCGTGCTGACGACCAAGACCAGCGTCATGAGGCCGTACAGCGCTCTCCGCGCCACGTATGTCAGGAGTCCCCGAGGTAGCGCGATCCGTCGCCCTGGATCCGTTGGAGTCGCGGGTGTGGCAACCGCCGCAGCCATCGCTTACTGCTCCGTGAGCTGGGTCACGCGCAGCTGGAGGTCCGGCTGCATGACGACTCCGCGGACGTCGGCACGCGAGACCAGGACTCCGTTGACGGAGAACAGGAACAGCAATGGGGCCTCGGTCAGGAGGGCCTTCTCACCTTCGCAGGACAGGCTGGAACGATCGGCGATGTTGGCCGCCTTTCCGATCTGCTCGACCTTCGCGTCGTACTCCGCGTTCGACATGAAGGTCCCGTCGCGGCCGTCAGGGGGAAGCTCCGACGAGGTGAAGAAACGCAGGAAGTCGTAACTGTCCAGAGTCATTGAACGGTTGGTGAGAACCAGGTCCCAGGCGGCATCGGACGGCTTGACGAGCTGGCCGGCCGAGTAGTTGGTCGCGGTGGGGTTCTCCAGGTCGATCTTGACCCCAACCGCCCCGAGCATCCCGGTCAAGGCGGTGGCGACCTCGTCTGAGCCGAGGAAGGCCCCCTGGACAGAGGCGAACTTGAGCGTGAGGTCTGATACACCCGCCTCGGACAACAGCTGACGTGCCTTGTCCGGGTCGAAGGGGTAGCCCTCCTGCTCCTGCTCGCAGTTCGCCAGCACGCTGGGGACACCGGTCCTGTACGCAGGCACGGCCAGATCCCCGTAAATCGCCTTTGCCAGGGCGTCCTTGTCGATCGCGTAGTTGAGTGCCTGGCGAACACGGACGTCGTCGAGCGGTGCCCGCTGAGTGTGCAGGTAAAGCAACGAGGAACCGGCCTGGCCCGCACTCGTGGTGACCCGGACGGCGGAGTTCGAGGCCAAGGACGTCAAGTCGGTGATCGGTGGGTCACGAATAAGATCGACCTGACCGGAGAGCAGCAAAGACTCCCGGGTGTTGGCGTCGGAGACGTACTGATAGGTGATGGTGCTGTAGTACGAGCGGCCGCCCCAGTAGTCACTGAATTGCTTCATGCTCAGCGAGGAGCCCGCCTCGTATTTCTCGAACGCGAAGGGCCCGGTGCCAACAGGGTGCACGTACGATTTCGACGAGTTTCCCAGCGACGTGAACGACTTGGGGGAGAGAATCATGAACCCGGCAGAGGTGAGCGCCGTCTTGAGAACCGGGTCCGCCGCCGACAGCGTCAGCTGTACGGTCAGATCGTCGACTACCGTCACGTTCTCGATCGCCCTGATGTAAGAGCTGTAGAAGGTCGGCGTCTCCAGCCAACGGTCGATGTTGTACTTAACGGCTTCCGCGTCCAGCGGGGTGCCGTCGTGGAAGGTGACTTCTTTGCGGATCGGCAGCGTTACGGATAGGCCGTCGGCGGACACCTGGAAGTCGGTCGCGAGCCATGGCTCGACCTTGGTGAAGTCGTCAATACTGCGGCGGAACAATGGTTCAGCGATGTTCTGGACCACCGCATTGACGTTAGGGCTGGAGGTAAGGTACGGGTCGAGCGAAGATGGCGCGACTGCCACCGCGACCTTCAGGCCACGGGCACCGCTCGTACTGCTCTCCGCATCCGTGCCGCAGGCGGCCAGCAACACTGACAGCGCTACGGCAAGCGCGGCCCGGCGACCGCTCCCTGGAATGCCAGCGAACACGATCTTTTCCTTTCTGAGGCGGCTTCCGCTGGACTGTTGTGCGAAGCATCAGCCGACCGCGGATATATAAGGTGGCGCGTCGCGCCACTAAAGGAGCTGGTAATGCATCACCACAATGCGAATTGCGGATGATGCGGCTGTCAGATGACCGCTTCCGCGCCGCGAAGAACCCGGTAGGCGCCTCGGTAGTACAGGAGCGGACCCTCAGACTGTTCCTGAGGCCGGTCAAAGGCCGTCACCTCACCCACGACCAGCGCGTGGTCTCCGGAGAGGTGTTCGGCGACGATTGTGCAGTCGATCCACATGAGCGAGCCGGGGATGATCGGGTTGCCGGCCGGCGAGGCAGCCGGCTCCAGCCCTCGCCAACGATCCTCAGCGGATGCGGCGAACCGGTCGGACACCCACCGCTGCCGCGCCGTCAGCACGTTCACGCAGAACTGACCGCTGGAACGGATGTTGGGAAAGGTGGACGATGATTGACTCACACTGACTGAGATCAGCGGAGGCTCCAGCGAAACGCTGAAAAAGGATTGGCAGGTCATCCCGAGGCGCTTGCCGTCATGTTCGCCGGTCAGCACGGTGATACCCGATGCGAAATGTCCGAGCGCGTCACGGAACGGCCGCCTGAAATCGCTGTCCGCGGCTGACACCGCGGCCCCGGCGGCGAGGTTGCCGTTCAACCGACAGTCACCTGCCCGGCTTCGCTCCTGACCCCGACGGCCGCGCGCAATGCCGTGATGGCGAGCAAATTCTCCGCCAGCCATCCCTCGACCACCGCGTCCATCTCGTGCATGCGTGAGGTCAGGAAATAGAGCGACGCGCATGGCACCACCGCACCGAGTTCGATCAGCAGGGGCCGCAGGTGCGCTTCCGGCGACATGGCATGATCCATGCCACCACCGGTCATCACCGCGACCGCCAACGTGTTGTGAAGAGCCCTGTGTGAGTATCGGTCGAGGAACGCCTTGAGCAGGCCGGAATAGGACGCCTTATAGGTCGGAGTCGCGACGATCAGCAGATTGCTGGCGGCCACCCGGTCAGACAGCGCCGCCATCGACTCCGAAGGCCATGAGAAGATCTCATCCGTGTGGAGCGCGAGATCCAATTCGAATGTACTCTCGAAGTGATCGGGGGTCAGTGCTCGCGCGACAGCACGAGCCAAAGATAGCGTCCGGGAATTGGGCTTGGGATTTCCGACAACCACCGATGTGTACATGGCGATCCTCTCGCGATTTGGCGAAGGCGGCCGGCAGAGGCGTCGGAGTGCACATCAGACACCCTCATAGCGTTATCGGCCGAACTCGTCTGAGTTGCGGGGAAATCCACCGGGGGTCTTGTGTCTCGATGGCAAACAGCGTCTTACGCTGCGGTGTCCACCGTAGTTTCCAAACCGCAGGGCCGTAAAGAGTTCGCGGTCTCCTCTCCGCATAGCGGTGAGGTCAGGTAGACGGTCTTTCCCTCAGCCGTCGATCCTGCGCAGTTCGTTCCGGTAACGCCTGGCGTTGCCGCGATACTCGCGCACTCCGTAGCCGATCCACTTCCTCTGCACGGCGCCGTCAAGCGGCCTGGATCGTGCGGGCACACCGAGCGCCAGGTGGCCGGGTGGATCTCGATGCGGCCGAAGTCGCCGCGCAGCACCGCCATGGCGTAGATGGGCATCGCTCACTCCTGACGTTCCGCGACCAGCAGGGTGTCCACGCCGATGGGGCCGGTCCGTTGCGCGCCGCCCGGCGTGCCGATCGGGGCGTCCCGGCCGGGCAGCACCTCGATGAAGAACCGGCGGTTGTCCGCCACGAACGCGACGTGCTCGGCGG
>NZ_BLAF01000004.1:68878-246981 GCF_009687885.1 Acrocarpospora pleiomorpha | reverse complement strand
TCCCGCCGGTCCTGGCTGATCGCCTCGACCGGGCAGACGGGCTCGCAGGCGCCGCAGTCGATGCACTCCTTGGGGTTGATGTACAGCTTGCGGTCCCCCTCGTAGATGCAGTCGACCGGGCACTCCTCCACGCACGACTTGTCCATGACGTCGATGCATGGCGCGGCGATGACGTACGGCATGTGGATCTCCTGTTGGCGGAACGGCTAAAGCGGCGCCGGGCCGTCGGTCGAGTGCCCCGGGAACAGCTGGGCGTGGGGGTCGAGGTGCACGGCCGCGTTGTTGACGGCGGTTGCCACCTCGCCGAAGCCGGTCGCGATCAGGCGGACCTTGCCGTCGTAATCGGCGATGTCGCCGGCAGCGAAGACGCCGGGCACGTTGGTGCGCATCGCCGGGTCCACCACCAGATGGCGGTTGTCGCGCAGGTCGAGACCCCATGCGCGCAGCGGCCCCAGGTTGGCGGTGAACCCGAGCGCCGCGACGAGCCGGTCGCACGGCAGCGTGCGCACGCCGTCCTCGCCGGTCACGCCGACCTCCACCCGCTCCAGCCGTTCGCCGCCGAGGGCGGCCGTGACCTGGGCGTTGAGGATGATCTTCACGGGCGAAGCCGTGAGTCGCCCGATCGAGCCATGGTGGGCCCGGAACGCGGTCCGGCGGTGCACGAGCGTGACGCTCGCGGCGATGGGATGGAGCATGAGGGCCCAGTCCACCGCGCTGTCGCCGCCGCCTACGACGACGACGTCCCTTCCCTCGTAGTCCGCGCTGTCCGGCACGAAATACGCCAGGCCCTGGCCGAGGAACTCCTCCCCCGCCGGCAGCGGGCGCGGGGTGAAGGTGCCGATGCCGCCCGTCACGACGACCGCTCCGGCGGTGATCTCGGTTCCCGCGCCGGTCTTCACCACGAGCAGGTCGGGGCGGCCCCCGCGGGGGACGCGGTCGAGCCGCTGGGCCTCCTGCCCGAGCAGGTACGCCGGGTCGTACGGCGCGGCCTGCTCGACCAGGTTGGCGATCAGCCGACGGCCCGACACCGCCGGGAACCCCGCGACATCGAAGATCTCCTTCTCCGGGTACATCGCGCTGACCTGGCCGCCGACCTGGCTCAGCGAGTCGACGACCGCGGTGCGCAGACCGCGCACGCCGGCGTAGTAGGCGCCGAACAGGCCGACCGGCCCGGCTCCGACGATCAGCACGTCGACGTCGAACGCGCTCATCGTCAGACCCGCGTGAGGTCGTACTCGCCCTTGCGCCCGGTGCCGTAGCGGCGCAGGGCGCCGTCCGGACCGGAGGCGTTCGGGCGGATGAAGATCCAGTTCTGCCAGGCGCTGAGGCGGGCGAAGATCTTCGTCTCCAGCGTCTCCGGGCCGACGAAACGGTGGTTGGCCTCCATACCGGTCAGCGCGTCGGGCGACAGCGAGGCGCGCTCCTCCAGCACGATGCGCAACTCGTCCTCGAAGTCGATGTCGTCAAGGGCCAGGGTGACCAGGCCGAGCTCCACCGCGGCGGCGGCGTCGAGCGGCTCGCCGATGCGGGCGCGGGCGGCGGCGAGGTCCTTCTCGTTGCCCCAGAAGCGGGACTCCAGCCGGGACAGGCCGTTGCCCATGGGGAAGGCGCCGTCGTTGCACTCGCTCAGCCGGATGGTGGCGGGAACCTCGTCTCCGCGGTCCTGGTAGACGCCCTCCAGCATGTACTGCCGGTCCGCGGCCAGGGCCAGCTCCAGCAGCGGGCCGGCGAACGCCGTGCCGGGCTCGATGACGGCGATCAGGCTGCGGCTGGTGACGTCGAGGCGCTTGAGCGTGCGCTTGTAGTAGTGGCGCACCTCGTTGACGAACCAGTCGTCCGCGAGCTCGCGCAGCTGGGCGTCGTAGGCCAGCACGCGCTCGGCGTCGCCGACGGCGCGCAGCACCCAGATGCCGAGCCCCGGCTCGTTGGCGCGCAGGTGCAGCACAAGGTCGTCCAGCGCCCGCGTCACGGCGAGCGGCCAGTAGTCCGCGCCCTGGGCCAGCACCGCCGCGGCGCCGGCCGGCGGCGCGTCACGCGGGCCCTCTACCGTGATGTCGGCGCGGCGGGCCAGGCGGTCGATCTTCGCCGAGACGTGGGGGTAGGTGATCGTGTCGCCCTCGTCCGCGCGCTCCAGCGGCGTCAGCGTGACGCCCACGGCGTCGGACGGGCGCGTCGAGGAGGCGGCGGCCAGCCGGGCACGCCTGCCGACCTCCCCGGCGAAGGAGTTGCGCGGCACGGCGGCGTCCACCAGTCCCCACTCCACGGCCGTGGCCCCGCGATAGCCCTCGGGCTTGGTGGCGAACAGGTCGGCGCGGTCCTTGCGGACATGGCGCTTGTCCACCACCCTGGTCAGCCCGCCGGTGCCGGGGAGCACGCCGAGCAGGGGGACCTCGGGCAGCGAAACGGCCGAGGAGCCGTCGTCCACCAGGACGATCTGGTCGCAGGCGAGCGCGAGCTCGTAACCGCCGCCGGCGGCCGTTCCGTTGAGCGCAGCGATCCAGGTCTGGCCGGAGTTCGCGGAGGCGTCCTCGACGCCGTTGCGGGTCTCGTTGGTGAACTTGCAGAAGTTCACCTTCCAGGCGTGCGAGGCCTGGGCGAGCATGCGGATGTTGGCGCCGGCGCAGAACATGCGCTCCAGGCCGCCGGTCACCACGACCGCCCTGACCCCGGGGTGCTCGAACCGGAGCCGCTGGACGATGTCGTACAGCTCGATGTCGACGCCGAGGTCGTAGGAGTTCATCTTGAGCTCGTAGCCGGGGACCAGGCCGCCGTGCTCGGCGACGCGCAGCGTGACGGTGGCCACTTCCCCGTCCAGGTCGAGCGTCCAGTGCCGGTACCGGTCCGGGGAGGTCGCGAAGCGGACCACCGGGGCACTCTCAGTGACAGTCAATGCGGGCTCCGTACATGGTTAATCGGGGCTTTGCCCTATCAATATTCGACGCATACTCGACGCTACGTCAAGTTCTTGTAGCATTTACTACATGCTCGGGCAGTGACGAGGCCCGGGTGTCGCGTACGTTGCGCGCCGGCACCCCCGGCCTGGCAGAATGCGCGTCACCACCGTGTCGAGCGACAGGAGTGCAGACTTGGCCCCGCGCGATGCGCGCACGACCTCCGGCCAGGTGGCCGAACCGGCTGAACGCCAGCGTGAGAAGGCAGCCGCCAGCGCGCGCTCGATCCTGCTGACGGTCCTCGGGGAGTTCGTGCTCCCGCGCGGGGGCCAGGTCTGGACGGGCACCCTGGTCGGCGCGCTCGGCGCCCTCGGCATCGAGGAAAAGTCCGCGCGGCAGTCCCTGGCCCGCACCGCCGCCGAGGACCTGCTGGACTCGACCCGCCACGGACGGCGGGTGCGCTGGAACCTGACACCGGCCGGGGACCGGCTGCTGCGCGAGGGCACCGACCGCATCTACGGCTTCATGCGCAAGCCGCACGGCTGGGACGGCCGCTGGCTCGTGCTCACCGTCGGCGTACCGGAGACGCAGCGTCAGCTGCGCCACCGGCTGCGCACCCGGCTGACCTGGCTCGGGCTGGGCTCCCCCGCCCCCGGTCTGTGGGTGGTGCCCGACGCGTCCAAGGAGGCCGCCGTGCGCGACGTCATCGCCGAACTCGACCTCCACGACCGCGCGTACGCCTGGACGGGGCCGTCGGCCGGGGTCGGCGACACCGGCAAACTGATCACGGCCGCGTGGGACCTCGACGACGTGGAACGGCGGTATCTGGCCTTCATCGAACACTTCGAGGGAACCAAGGTGTCCGCCGACCGGGAGGCGTTCGTCAACCAGGTGCTGCTCATCCAGGAGTGGCGGCGCTTCCCGTTCCTCGATCCCGACCTGCCGCCCGAGCTGCTGGATCACGACTGGCCGGGCCCCCGGGCGGCGGCGGTCTTCCACGACCTGCACAACCGGTGGCACCGGCGGGCCCAGGAGCAGTGGGACCGGATGGACGAGGACGCGGCGGCCCGGACCTAAGGCGGGCCGGGCGCGGGGCCGCGGGTCAGAGCAGTCCCTCTTCGGCCAGGTGCACGTAGTCGAACTCGACCGGCTGGTCATTGATGCCGGTCTTCGGCGGGGCGATCCAGCCGGCGAACTTGCCGTACTCGTACTCGGGGACCATGAGAGAGGCCACCTTGGCGCGGTCCTCGGCCGTGGGCAGCCACTCGTCGGCGCGGGCCTGCCAGGTGGACTCGTCCACGACTTCGCCCTGCGGGGTGATGCGGTGGCCGGTGTACACGCCGACCTTGCGGTTGAAGCCCTCGTGCGGCAGGTGGATCCGCTCGGTCAGGCCCGCGTCCTCCAGCGCCTGGTTCCAGCGGCGGACGCCGTTGGCGCAGTCGGCGACGTACTCGTCGCGCAGGTCCAGGTTGAGCGCGCTCAGCATCGGCACCGTCCTGGTCCTGATCTGGCCGTCCTCGACGTAGCGCATCTCGCGGGTGGCCTCCAGCAGGACGTGGTCGTCCTTGCGCCGGGTCTCCATCCAGCGGCCCTTGAGACCGGAGGTGTAGTAGTTGCCGGCGTTGGTCGACTGCTCGGAGCCGAACAGGTCCATGGAGACCGAGTACTGGAAGTTCAGATATTTCTGGATGACGTCGAGGGAGATGCCGCCGTGCGGGAAGACGTCGGCCGTGCCGTGCCGCTTCATCAGTTCGGCGGTGCGCTCCAGGATCCGCTGCACGCCGGTGGTGCCCACGAACATGTGGTGGGCCTCCTCCTTCAGCATGAACTCGCAGGTACGCGCCAGCGGGTCGAAGGCCGACTCCTTGAGCGTGCCGAGCTGGTACTTGCCGTCCCGGTCGGTGAAGTAGGTGAACATGAAGAACTGGAGCCAGTCGGTCGTCTCCTCGTTGAACGCACCCAGGATGCGCGGCGCGTCCAGATCGCCGGAATTGCGCTTGAGCAGCTGCTCGGCCTCCTCCCGGCCCTCCCGGCCGAAGTAGGCGTGCAGGAGGTAGACCATCGCCCACAGGTGGCGGCCCTCCTCCACGTTGACCTGGAAAAGGTTGCGCAGGTCGTAGATGCTCGGCGCGGTGTTGCCGAGGACGCGCTGCTGCTCGACCGAGGCGGGCTCGGTGTCGCCCTGGACGACGATCAGCCGCATCAGGTCGGCGCGATGCTCGCCCGGCACCTCCTGCCAGGCCGGCTCGCCCTTGTGCTTGCCGAAGTTGACCTTGCGGTCGGGGTCCCGCTCGGCCAGGAAGATGCCCCAGCGGTACTCGTCCATCGGGACGTGGTCGAAGTGCGCCCAGCCGTCGCGCCCCACGGCGACCGCCGTCCGCAGGTAGACGTCCTTGGTCGGCAGGGCCGGGCCGAGCTGCTTCCACCAGTCGAGGAACTTCGGCTGCCACCCCTCCAGCGCGCGCTGGAGGCGGCGGTCGCCCGCGAGGTCGACGTTGTTGGGGATGCGCTCGCTGTAGTCGACCCGGCTGAGCGGCCCAGTGGGCAGGGGGGCGGCGCCGGTACGAGAGTCGATGCTCATCGCTTCTCCTGTCTGAGTACGTTCGAAATTGCCGGGCTATCCAGCCGTGATCGCGTCGAGCACCGCGGGCCCGCCCTGGACGGCGGTGCGCCGCAGGTGGGCGTGGACGGCGCGCAGGCCGCCTTCCTCCTCGCCGCCGCCCGCGCGGCCGGGGCCGCCGTGGACGAGCTGGGGCATCGGGGTGCCGTGCCCGGTGGACTCCCCCGCGCTGTCGCGGTCCAGCACGAGGATGCGGCCATGGTGGGCGGCCGCCCCCAGCACGACCTCGCGGACGAAGTCCCCGTCGCGGGAGACGACCGATCCGGCCAGGGATCCCTCGCCGCGGGCCACCAGGTCCAGCAGGTCCGCGACCCCGTGGTATGGCATGAGCGTGCTCACTGGGCCGAACGCCTCCACCTCGTGCGGTTCCGGGCGGGCCGCGTCGTCCACGCGCAGCAGCAACGGCGACAGGAACGCGCCCCGCTCGCCGTCGGCCCCCACCACCTCGACCTTGTGCGGGTCGCCGTACACGATCGCGCCGGCCGAGGCCAGCCGCGCGACCGCGGCGCGCACGTCCTCCCGCTGGGCCAGGCCGGCGAGGGCGCCCATGGTCACGCCCGCCGCACCCGGCGCGCCGACGACGACCCGCGCGAGCCGGGCCTCGACCGCCTCCGACACCGCGTCGAGGAGAACCGCGGGCACGAACGCGCGGCGTATGGCGGTGCACTTCTGCCCCGCCTTGACCGTCATCTCGGTCACGAGCGCGTCGGCGAACAGGTCGAACTCCAGCTGTCCGGGCACAGCGTCCGGGCCGAGCACCGAGCAGTTCAGGGAGTCGGCTTCGGCGTTGAAGCGAGCTGATCGGCGAGTCATGGCCGGGTCGGCCCGTAGCCGGGCTGCCGTGGCGGCGGACCCGGTGAACCCGATGTGGTCCTGCCCGCCGAGCAGGTCGAACAGTCCCGGGATGCTCCCGCTGACGAGCTGGACCGCCCCGGGAGGCAATGCGTCCGCGATGACGCGCACGGCGTGGGCCGCGATGTAGGCCGTGGGAGTCGCGGGCTTGACAATGGTGGGCAGTCCCGCGAGCAGCGCGGGCGCGAGCTTCTCCAGCATGCCCCACACCGGGAAGTTGAACGCGTTGATCTGCAAGGAGACCCCGCGCGGAGTGGTCAGGACATGCCGGCCCGCGAACGTGCCGCCCTTCCCCAGCGGCACGGGGTCGTCCTCGGCGATCAGCGTGTGGTCGGGCAGCCCGTTGCGCGCCAGGCTCACATACACCAGCGCGGTGCCGATGCCACCGTCCACGTCCACCTGGGCGTCGCTCCGCGTCGCCCCGGCCCGCGCCGACAGGTCGTACAGCTCCTGCCTGCGCTCGCGGAGCGCGAGGGCGGCCGCCTTGAGCGCCTCGGCCCGCTGGTGGAAGGTCAGCTCGCCGAGCGCGGCCAGGCCGGTCCCGCGCGCGTACGCCACGGCGGCGGCGAGGTCGAGGCCCTCGCTGCTGACGTGGGTGACGGTGGCGCCGGTGACCGCGTCGGCGACGGGGGTCCCCGCGCCGGCACCGCGCCGCCAGGCGCCCTCCAGGTAACTCGGCAGCGTCTCCGTGCTCATGACTCGCTCCACTCGTAGAAACCCTTGCCGGTCTTGCGTCCCAGGTGGCCCTGCTCGACGAGCTCGACGAGCAGGGCCGGCGGGGAGAACCGGGCGCCCAGCTCGCGTTCGAGGTAGCGGGCGATGCCCAGCCGCACGTCCAGGCCCACCAGGTCGGTGAGCCGCAGTGGCCCGGTCGGGTGGCCGTAGCCCAGCGTCATCGCGGCGTCGATGTCCTCGGCGGCGGCGATGCCGGACTCGACCATCCGGATCGCCTCCAGCCCGAGGGCGACCCCGAGCCTGCTGCTGGCGAAGCCCGGCGCGTTCCGCACGACCACGGCGGTCTTGCCGATCTCCCTCACCCACGCCACGGCCCGGTCTCGCAGCGCCGGATCGGTGGCCGCCGCGATCACCACCTCGACCAGCCTGCTCGCCGGGACGGGGTTGAAGAAGTGCAGCCCGAGGAGGCGCTCGGGCCGGGCCAGCGCCCCGGCGAGCGTGTCGAGGGAGATGCTGCTGGTGTTGGACGCGATCACCGCGCCGGGTTCCACCGCGTCCTCGACGGCGCGCAGGGTGACGAGCTTGAGATCGAGGTCCTCGGGCACCGCCTCGATCACCAACCCGGCCCCGGCCAGCCCGGCGGGGCCGGTGACGGTGGTGAGGCGGGACAGGGGCTCGGCGGCGGCGCCGATGACGCCGCGCTTCACACTGGCCCCGACGGCACGGGCCACCCGGTCGCGGGCGGCCTCCACGGCCTGCTCATCGCGCTCCACCAGCGTGACGCGGCGGTCAGCGAGTAGTAGGGCGTGGGCGATACCGGCGCCCATCCGACCGCCGCCGACAACCCCGCAGTGGCCGGGTAGAACGGTGGTCATGACAGTTCCTCACCTTGGCGTGTATACACAACCCTAATCTGCCACACTCTGGTTGCGTAGCGGAAGAGTTAAGTAGCAAATTCAGCGACCGGCCCGCCAGGGTGCCAGGAATCGCTCGATCTCGTTGAGGGCCAGCGAGAGGATCACCCCGAGAGCCGAGATGACGATCAGCGAGAACCATCTCGATCCTCAGGCGTTGTTCGAGCGTCTCCTGCACAAGTCATCGGCATTGACTATGAGTTTGCCCATCCTCCTTGCCATGTATGCCCAGCGTATCTACGATGTGGGTCACATTCCGCTGGTACGGCGGTTTGTCAAGGAAGGTCCGGCGCATGAACCACCGTCACAGATTCCCCCTGTCAGCGCTAGCCGGTCTGACCGGCCTCGCCCTCGGCTCGGCTGGTTGCTCGATCCCCGCCGACACCTCCCCTGCCGCGCGACCGTCCACGTCCGCGGCCGTCCACGTCCGGACGGGTGGCGCCATCGTCATCGGCGCCGAGCAGGAACCAGACTGCACCGACTGGATCGGGACCTGTGGAGGATCCATCTGGGGCACCTACATCATGCAAACCCCTACCATCCCCAAAGTGTTCGAGGTGCGCCGCCAGGGAGACAACTGGGTTCCCGTCGCCTCCCAGCTGATGGCCTCGGAGCCGACGATCGAAGATGGGGACCGCCCCCAGATCACCTACAAGCTCCGCCCCGAGGCCGTCTGGTCCGACGGCAAGCCCATCACCTCCAAGGACCTTGAGTACACCGCGCTGCAGGTGCGCGACGGCAAGGACGTCTTCGACAAGACCGGCTACGACCGGATCTCCTCGATCGAGACGCCCGACGAGAAGACCGCGGTCGTCACCCTCAAGTCCCGTTACGGAGGCTGGCGCACCTTGTTCAGCTCCGGGTATGGCGTGCTGCCCGCGCATCTCCTGCAGGGCAAGGACCGCAACGCCGTGATGAAGGACGGCTACGACTTCAGCGGCGGCCCTTGGAAGATCAAGGAATGGGCCAGGGGCATCTCCGTCACCCTGGTCCCCAACGACCGGTATTGGGGCGAGCGCCCCAAGCTCGACCAGGTCACCTTCCAGTTCACCCCCGACACCGCGGCCGCCTTCCAGGCGTTCAAGAGCGGCCAGCTCGACGCGCTCTACCCGACGCCGCAGCTCGACGCGGTCGAGCAGATCAAGTCCGGGCTGCCGGACGCCAACACGCAGGTGGACGCGCAGACGGGCAACCTCGAAGCGCTCTGGATGAACAACGGAACGTTCCCGTTCGACTCCCAGCCGGTCCGCGAGGCCATCGCCTACTCCGTCGACCGCAAAGCGATCGTCGAGCGGCTGTACGGCTCGCTCGGGGTCAAGGAACCGTCGCAGAGCTTCCTGTCGCCGCTCCTCTCGACGTACGCGGCATCCGCCTTCGCCAAGTACACCCGCGACCTGGCCAAAGTCCAGCAGATCATGACCGGCGCCGGGTGGGCGAAGAACGCGGACGGGATCTGGGCCAAGGACGGCCGCCCCGCCCGCTTCACGATCGTCTCGCTGGCCGGTAACAAGCGCCGCGAGCTGACCGAGCAGGTGCTCCAGACGCAGCTCAAGGAGGCTGGCTTCCAGCTGGACATCAAGAACACCACACCGGCCAACCTCTTCGGCAAGCAGGCACCGGCGGGCGACTTTCAGATGGGCCTGTGGACCCTCGTCGACACCTTCCCCGACCCTTCGCTCAGCAACTCCTTCAGCTCTACCTCGATCCCGACCGAGGCCAACGGCCGCTCCGGCATCAATTTCATGAGGGCCAAGGTGGACGGCCTGGACCCGCTGCTCGAACAGGTGGACGCCGAGCTGGACGAGACCACCCGTACGGCGGCGTCCGTCAAGGCCGACGAGCTGATCGCCTCCGCCGTCCCGTCGATCCCGCTCGGCGCCGTCCCCAACGTGCTGCTGTGGAACCGGCGGCTCGGCGGCCCGATCAGCATCAACCCGGTCGAGGGACCCTGGTGGAACCTGGAGCAATGGGGCTTGGCGCAGTGAGGCGGAACCCTTGCTGACTTTCCTATGGACATCTGAGAGGACCGAGCGATCATGCCGTGGCAACGCTTCTTCGAAGCCCGTCAGTGCTTGACCCTTCGCCGGGGCCGGGGAGCGGGAGACCTTGTGCTGTGGGTGGAGGACACCGAGATCGGTCCTCGACTGTCGGTGTGGGACGTGCGGGAGGATGTGACCCGCCCGGTAACCGGGAAGGTCGGCGACGCGGAGAACGCCGTACTGACGGCCGCGGGCGACGCCGTGCTGAGCCACCACTCCGACGACGACGGCTCCGAGATGGGACACGTCATGGCGACCTGCCTGGCGACGGGCACGGTGCGCGACCTGACCCCCGGCCTGCCGCCGTACACGCTGCGCGGCATCGACGTGGCCCGGGAGGGCGACCAGGTGGTGCTCACCGCCGTCGCGGCGGACGGGTTCAGCCTCTGGCTGGTCGCGGGCGGACCGCCCAGGCGGCTGTTCACCTCGCGTAACGAGGCGTGGAACGGCCTGATCTCCGCCGACGGGACGCTGGTGAGCGTCGACACCACCGACCACGACCCGAGCCTTCGACGCTTTGGGGTGACCGTGCTCGACCCCGCCTCCGGGACCGTCCTGGCCTTCCTGTCCGACGGTCCGGCCAGCCCGGTGCGCGCGGTGCGCTTCTCCCCCGTGCCCGGCGACCCGCGCCTGCTCGTCTCGACGGAGCGATCCGGGTTCGCCCGGCCCTGCGTCTGGAACCCCCTCGACGGGAGCCGCCTGGACGTCGGCGCCCCACACCTGGTCGGCGACGTCGTGCCTCTGGACTGGTCCGACGACGCGGCGTACGTGCTGCTGGCGCACGTGGATGGGGGCGTCCACCGCATGCTCGAACTCGATGTCCGCACCGGGGAGGTGGCACCCGTCGACCACCCCTCGGGCGCCTACTTCGAGCCTGACGTCGCCGCGACCCACCTGAACATCTGGGCCTCCCACTACGGCCAGGACGGCATCCGGCTGCTGCGCCAGCGCTTCGACATCCCCCTCACGGTCCTTGACGTCGATCGGGGCAGCGGGGCCACCACGCTCCGGCGGCCCGGCAGCGCTCCCGCCGGCGTCCGCGCCGTCTCGCGCACAATCCGCTCCGCCGACGGCACGGCGCTGCAGCTGTGGACGTGCGTGCCGCCCGGCGCCACCGCCCCTGGCCCGCTCGTCCTCTATCTGCACGGCGGCCCCAACATGGTGACAGTCGACCGGTACAACGCGCAGGCGCAGACCTGGCTCGACGAGGGCGTCGGCTACGCGGCGCTGAACTATCGTGGCTCGGTCACATTCGGCCGCGAGTTCCGGGAAGGGTTCCGGCCGTCGCTCGGCGACCGGGAACTGGAGGATCTGAACGCCGCGGTCCAGTGGCTGGTGGCCGAGGGGATGGCCGCCAAGGACCAGGTCTTCGTCACAGGCGTCTCCTACGGCGGCTACCTGTCGCTGCTGGCGATGGGCCGCGCGCCCCACCTGTTCGCGGGCGCGCTGGCGTTCGTGCCGATGGCCGACTGGCTCTCCGCGTACAACGACCAGAATCCTGCGCAGCAGCGGGCGTGGCGGTACTTCATGGGCGGCTTCCCCGACGAAGTACCCGACAAGTACCGGCGGGCGTCCCCCATCACCTACGTCGGCGACGTCCGCGCGCCCGTCTGGATCAGCCACGCCACCCATGACACCCGCTGCCCGCCGCGCCAGGTCCACGAGTACGCCCTGTCGCTCGAACGCGCCGGCGGCGACGTCGTCCTCGACTGGTTCACCGGCGGTCACGAGACCAGCAGCAGGGACCAGGCCATCGCCGACCAGCGGCGCATGCTGGAACTGGTGCGGTCGGCGCTGCGCGGCGAGCGCTGGTCCACCGGGCCGGTGACGCCCCCTCCGGGATGGTGACCGTAACGAATCACACCTGGCGAATGCCCTAGGTACGTTCGCTCGGCAGCAGTCCGAGCATGAAGAGGCGGGCGAAGATGTCGGCGAGGTCTGCGGGGCTCAACCGGCCGGCGGGGTTGTACCAGCGGGCCGCGGAGTTGAACATGCCGATGAGGGTGCGCGTCATGAGACCAGCGTCCAGTGGGCGCAGTTGGCCGGAGTCGATCCCCGCCTCGATCACGTCGCGGAAGATGCCCACCCAGCGCACGTTCAGCTTGTCGATGCTGCGGTGGGCTGTGGGTTCCAGGTAGCGCATGTTCTCGTTGATCACGGCGATGGCGTCGCGCCGGGCGGCGACGAACTCCGTGTGGGAACGGATGAGCGCGACCAGCATCGTCACGGGATCCGTCGACACGCGGCGCAGGGCCGACTGCAACTGCGCGATGCTGTCCTTGTAGGTCTCGCGGTGGATCTCTTCGAGCAGATCGTGTTTGTAGTGGGCGTGGTACATCACGGCGCCCTTGGTGATCTCGGCCGCGTCGGCGAGGTCGCGGATCGAGCTCGCGTGGTATCCGGCCCGGGCGAAGCTCTTGGTGGCCGCCTCGACCACCTTCTGGCGGCCGGAGTTCACCGTCGAGGTCTTCACGTCGGGCGAGGCCGGAGCGGCGGGCAGCGCCAAGCCCCGGTCGGCGGCGGCGCCGCGGAGGAACAGATCGGTGGTCAGCTCGGCGATCCTGGGCACGGGCAGCGGGCCGTCCGGCCGGTACCAGCGGTGCATCTCGGTCATCGCTCCGAGCATCGCCTGCGCCACGACCCGCGCGTTGACGTCGACGAACTCGCCCTGGTCGATGCCCATGCGGATGATGGACACCCCTGCGGACTCGTAGTCGTCGCGGCGCCGCTCGATGAGCCTGGCGTTCTTCTCGCTGAGGTGTTTGCGTTCCCCGAAGAACACGCCGATCGCCGTCGGATGCTCGGCGACCATCTGTACATGGCGGGCGATGAACGCCACCAGCATTTCGACGGGGTCGCCGTCGTCGGCGGTCTGGGGGAAGAGCTGCCGCACGGTGAAGCTGTCGTGAAGCTCGAAAAGCAGTTCTTCCTTGGACGCCACGAAACGGTAGAGCGTGCGCTTGGTTATGTCGGCCGCCCGCGCGATGTCGTCCATGGTCGTCGAATCGAACCCCTGGAGAGCGAACAACTCGGTCGCGCATTCGAGAATCTGCTGCCGTCTTTCCTCAGCCGGCTTTCGGTTCGCCGAGCGACGCGTAACCGTCATGAGCCCGCTCCTGTTCGAGACGACAACGACGGTATCTCCATGTGTTCCGTTGGAGGTGTCAAGCCTCATTCCGGCGGCTGGTACCAACGACCAGCATAGGGTAACCCGGACCCCGATCACGTCAGTGCGGTGCGCCGACGGCGGGCCTCTCGCTCCGCCGTCGGCGTGTGGTTCACTGTGTTTCGCCCTGGAACGTCACCTTCCGCTGACGCTCGGAATCCAGGGTGTCAACCGGCGTCCGAGAAGTGTGATCGCCCCCTGAAACGCGACACCGAACAGCGCGACGGTGACGATTCCCACATACATCCGCGGCGCGAGGAACAACTGCCAGGATTGCCAGATCAGGAATCCGAGCCCGTTGTCCCCGTGGACGAACTCGACGCCGATCGCCACCAGGACGGCCATTCCCGCGCTTATCCGCAGCGAGACGACGATGCCCGGCATGGCCGCCGGAATGATCACGTGCTGGAACCGCCTGACCCGTGAGGTGCTCATGGAGTCGAACGCCTCGTGGTATCCCTTCGGGACCTCCAGGACCGCCGCCGTCGTCGAGATGCAGACCACGAAGAAGACCGCGATCATGATGAGCAGGACGGTGGGCCGCTCCCCCAGGCCGAAGATGAGCAGCAGCAGGGGCAGCACCGCGAGCTTGGGGACCGTGTAGAGGGCGCTGATGATCGGCCCGATCGCGACGCGCAGCGACCGCACCGAGCCCAGGCACAGGCCGATCGTCACCCCCAGCGCCGACCCCAGGGCCGTGCCCTGGAGGATCCGCCGGATGGAACCCCACAGATGCTCCCACAGGATGCCCTCCTCGATGAGCCGTCTTGCCTCGACCGCCACGTCGGTCGGCGCGGGGAAGAAGTCGCGGTCGATGAGCTCGTTGACGGCGGTGAGCTGCCACAACACCACGAGGACGACCGGGGTCCCCCAGCGCAGCGTGTTGTCCAGCCGGCGCCTGCGGCGCACGGACCTCCTCAGGTCGCGTTCGCGTGGGCCGGGGACTACGCGCACCGTCTTCTGTTCGGTCACCGGCCGCTCGACCGTGCCGCTGACCGGTTCGCTCGTCACTTCGGTCATCACGAGTCCCCCGCGCCAGTCTTCATCGTCCCGGGCAGCGCCTTCTCCACCTCGACCCGCAGCAGGTCCCAGATCCGCTGTTCGAGCTCGGCGAACTCCGCCGAGCCCCGGATCCGCGGGTCACGCGGGCGTTCGAAGGGCACCTGGAAGTCGGCGACCACCCGGCCGGGGCGCGAGCTCATCAGGACCACGCGGTCGCCCAGGTAGATGGCCTCGTCCAGGTTGTGCGTGATGAACAGGACCGAGCGCCGCCGCGTCTGCCACAGGGCCACGAGCTCGTCCTGCATGATCGTGCGGAGCTGGATGTCCAGGGCCGCGAACGGCTCGTCCATGAGGAGGAGTTCGGGCTCCAGCGCGAAGGCCCGCGCCACTGAGACCCGCTGGCGCATTCCGCCCGACAGCGTGTCCGGCAGCACGTCGGCGAAGTCGGTCAGCCCGACCCGATCGAGCCACGTCGCGGCCAGTTCCGCGCTCTTCTTCTTGGGCACCCCGTTGAGCCGCAGGCCCAGGCGCACGTTCTGGGCGACGGTCTTCCACGGGAAGATGCCGTAGTCCTGGAACACCACCGAGCGCCACGGGCGGGCCGGGTCGACGTGGGACACCTCGACCCGGCCGGTGCTGGGCTTCATCAGGTCGGCGACGATGCGCAGCAGGGTCGACTTGCCGCAGCCCGAGGGGCCCACCATGCACACGAACTCGCCCTCGCCGATGGTGAGATCCACGGCGTCCAGTGCCTGGACCGGCGCGGCCTTGTGCGGGAAGACCTTCGAGACCCCCTCGACCCGCACCTTCGCCCCGGCCTCCGGCGGCGCGGTCACCCTCATCCGGCCAGCTCCTTCAGGAATCCGTCGTAGAAGACGGAGGTGTACTCCAGCGGCTTGTCGTAGGTGAGCATCGAGGAGCCGGCGACCTTGCGGGCGGCGAACTCCGACTGGGCGCCGTCGAGGTAACGCTGGTCCAGTCGCGTGGCCATCTGGGCGGGGTCGCCGGTGCCGTAGTTGTCCGCGGGCAGCTTGACGAGGGAGTCGCCGGGCTGGCCGGTGTACTTGCTCGCGATCTCCACGATCGCCGGGTTCTTCGTCCAGTCGCCCTGGAGGTGGTCGCGGACGGTGCGGGTGAGGGCCCTGGTCAGCGCGAGGCCGACCTCCGGTTCCTTCTCCAGCAGCGATGGGCCGTACAGGTAGGCGGAGACCGGGTAGTCGGGTTTGCCCGACACCCAGACGCAGCAGTCCTTGCCCTGCAGGCTCAGCCAGAAGGGGTCGAGCAGGAGACCGGCGTCGACCGAGCCGTTGGCGAGCGCGGTCGCGATGTCGGCCGCCGCGAGTGTCTCCAGGGTGACATCGTCGGGGCTGACCTTGGTGCCGTCGGCCGACGTCGCGTTGATCGGCTCCAGGTAGTAGTAGAGGCTGACGTTCGGCCCCGAGGGGGCGTAGATCTTCAGGCCCTTGAGCTCCCCGGGCTGGACGACGCCGTCGTCGCCGGCGATCTTCTTCGACACCCACAGACCGAACTTGGACTCCGGCCGGGTCGTGCCGCCGGGAAACGCCAAGCGCACGTTCTTGCCGGTCGCCTGGAAGTTCAGGATGCCGGCCGACACGGTGCCGTTGGTGAAGTCGGCGTCGCCCCGCTCGACGACCAGAAGGTTGTCGGGGATCCCGATGGTTTCGAGCTTGAGCTCGATGTTCTCCTTCTCCAGCTCGCCCTTGGCGTCCGCGACGTACACGGGGAGGTTGGAGATGATCGCCCCCACCTGCGCCATGGTCACCGTGGTCCGCTGGGACAGCGGCCTGGGGGCCAGGCGATCCGAGCTGTCGGTCGCCTGGGCGGCGGTGATCTTCGGCGCGTCCGAGTCGCTCGACCCGCACGCTCCCAGCACACCCAGCGCCAGGACACCGGCGAAACCGGCGAGCGCCGCACGCCTAACGGAATCCAACATCGGTCATTCCTTACTGCTCCACATCGGGGGAGCGACTTTCAGGGTTCCCGGCCAGTCGATGTATACTTGCCGGTGAGTGTAGACTTGGCCGCAAAAGGGTCGCAAGGTTTCGGTAAAGTAAACTTCTCGGTAAGTGTACGAGTCGAGTTCTGTTACGACTCGTCACCCGCAGTCGCGGAGGGCCGGTAGGAGACTGCGAGCAACAATCCGCCCGCGCCCGCCCCCAGCACGGCGGCCGCCAGGGACCAGACCGGACCGGCCATCTCCCAGCCCATGAGGTGGTCGACCGACCATCGTCCCGGTCCCACCGCCACGAGGGCCACCGAGGTCAGCGCCACCACCATGGTGTACTCCCAGCCGCCCTTGAAGACGAAGAACCCCTTGCCGCGATGGTCGGTCAGCGCCGCCACCAGCATGAGGCCCACATACGCCGTACCCGCGGCCCAGGTGAGCGCGCCCAGCGTGATGGCCGTCCCGGCCAGGATCTCCGTACCCGCCGCCAGCCGCGCGTGCAGGCGGGCCGGGCGAACTCCCAGCGCCTCGAACCACTGCTCCGTGCCGCCGATTCCGCCGGGGCCGGCCAGCTTGTTCCATCCGTGCGCCACCAGCATGGGTCCCAGTGCCAGCCGGATGAGCAGCATGCTCAGGTCGACGTCCATTTCGCCGTTCCTTCCCGATCCTCAGCTCAGCCGCTCGAGGACCATCGCCATGCCCTGGCCGCCGCCGACGCACATGGTCTCCAGCCCGATGGTGGCGTCGCGGCTCGCCAGGCCGTTGAGGAGCGTCGTGGTGATCCGCGCGCCCGTCATCCCGAAGGGGTGGCCGATGGCGATGGCGCCGCCGTGGACGTTCACCTTGGCGAGGTCCAGGCCGAGTTCGTCGACGCTGGCCAGCACCTGGGACGCGAACGCCTCGTTGATCTCGAACAGGTCGACGTCGGCCAGGGACATCCCGGCCCGCTTCAGGGCGTCGCGGGTCGCCTCGACGGGGCCCATGCCCATGATCTCCGGCGAGAGCCCGGAGACGCCGGTGGCCACGATCCTGGCCAGCGGGGTCAGGCCGAGTTCCCGGGCCCGGACGTCGCTCATGATCACCAGTGCCGCCGCGCCGTCGTTGAGCGGGCACGCGTTCCCCGCGGTCACCGTGCCCTTCGGCCGGAACACCGGCTCCAGCCGGGCCAGGCCCGCAAGGGTGGTACCGCGCCGGGGCCCGTCGTCGCGTGCGACCACGGTTCCGTCCGGCAGGGTCACCGGGGTGATCTCGCGGTCCCAGAACCCGCTGTCGAGCGCCGCTTCCGCCAGGTTCTGCGAGCGGGCGGCGAAGCGGTCCTGATCCTCCCGGGAGACGGAGTAGCGGGTGGCGACGTTCTCGGCCGTCTGGCCCATCGCGATGTAGACGTCGGGGACCTCGCCGTCGTCGCGGGGGTCGGACCATGCCGCGTTGGCCGCGGCCTGTGCCGCAGTTCGACGTTGCGCCGTGTCGTACCGGGGGTTGTGGGTGGAGGCGTCCGAGTCGGGCGGGGTCGGGCCGAGCCGGGAGACGGTCTCGACGCCTACGGAGAGGAAGACGTCGCCCTCGCCGGCCCGGATGGTGTGCATCGCCATGCGGGTGGTCTGGAGGGAGGAGGAGCAGAACCGGTTCACGGTGACACCGGGCAGCCGGTCGAGCCCGAGCCCGACGGCCACCACGCGGCCCAGGTTGAAGCCCTGCTCCCCGCCGGGGAGCCCGCAGCCCAGGATCAAGTCGTCGACGGTGCCGGAGTCAAGGCCGGGGACCCGGTCGAGCGCGGCCCGCGTCACCTGGGCGGCGAGTTCGTCCGGGCGGATGGTGGTCAGGCTTCCTTTGTGCGCCCTTCCGATGGGCGAGCGGGTGGCGCTGACGATGACGGCTTCGGGCAAGGCGACTCCTCATTCACTACGTGTTCGAAGACCTGGGCGGTGTCGGTCAGGAGACCGGTCGAGGTCCGGCGAGCCGGGCCAGGATGGCGGCCGCGCCCGAGACCATGCCGGACACCAGGTCGGGGATGCGCACGACCTCCGTGATCCCGCTGGCGACCTGTCCCGTGGGGAACAGGCCAAGGTGGACGTCTCCTTCGTCCTGGACCCGGCGGAAGGCCGCCGCCTTCCACTCCGTGATCTCCTCGGGCGTCGCACCCTCGTCGATCAGCTTCTGGAGCAGGCGTACGGCCTCGTTGCGCAACCCCCGGATGGGCCCGTAGATCCCGGGGAAGAGGGTGTCGTCCCCCTCCTTCGCCTCCAGGACCCTGGCGACGATGGCCGGGTGCCAGTTGCTCTCCTCGGTGGCGATGAACCGGGTGCCCATCGCGACGCCGTCCGCCCCGAAGCACAACGCGGCGGCCAGCCCGCGCGCGTCCCGGACGCCGCCGCTGATCAGTACGGGCACCTCGACCGCCTCGGTCACGTTGGGGCCGAGCACGAAGGTGTGCACCGGCTTGGAGTGGGTGTGTCCGCCCATCTCGAACCCGGAGGCGATGATGAGGTCGACACCGGCCCGCTCGGCCCTCAGGGCCTGCCGGGTCGAGCCGACCTTGTGGAAGTGCAGCAGCCCGGCGTCCCTGATCACCGCGCGGAACTGGTCCGGCGGCCCGCCGGACGTCGTCACGACCCGAAGCTGGCGTTCCAGGGCCGGGTCTTCCCGGCGGGCCTGGATGACGTAGTTGAGGTGGTTCGTGGACGCCCCGATCACGTCCCCCGAGTGGTCGACCCCGATGGGGATGTTCGCGGCGAAGGGCTTGTCGGTCCGGGAGGCGACCAGTTCCATCTGGCCGCGGAAGACCCGTTCCGCCTTCGCCGGTTCCGCCCACAGGTCGGCGGTGCTGACGGAGCCCAGGCCCCCGGCGGCCGAGACGGCCGCCGCGATATCCCCGGTCGTGAACGAGCCCGACCCCATCCCGTCCTGCATCACGGGGTGCTCGATGCCGAGGAGCTGGGTGAATCGGGTGGGCAGCGACGCTGTCATGGATCCCGGTGCCTTCCTGTAAGTTTCCTGATCGGTCAGTATCTTTTAGTGGTGACAAGGGCGCGACCGGTGGTCGCGCGACCTCGTCAGTTCTTCCCGCGTCAGCTCATCCCGCGCCGCTCGACCGCCATGTCCACCAGGCCCTTGCGGTTGAGCTTGCCGATACCCGTCAGCGGCAGCTCCGACTCGGTGATGAAGTACACCACCCGGGGGATCTTGTAGCGTGCCAGCCGCGACCGGCAGTGGTCGACGATCTCCTCGGCGGTCACCGTCGCGCCCGGCTTGGGGACGATCCACGCGCAGCCCGTCTCGCCCCACTTCTCGTCGGGGATGCCGACCACGATGACCTGCTGCACCTGGTCGTGCTCGTAGACGGCCAACTCGACCTCCTTGGGCGTGACGTTCTCGCCGCCGCTCTTGAACATCTCCTTGACTCGGCCGGTGAGCACGAGGAAACCGTCGGGCCGCAGGCGTCCGACGTCACCGGTGCGCAGGTACTCGCCGTCGAACGCGGCGCGTGTGTCGTCGCCGCTGTTCCAGTACTCCCTGGCCACCGTGGGCCCGGCGATGAGGATCTCCCCGCTGACGCCCTCCGGCACGTCCGTGCCGTCGTCGAGGTCGACGATCCGGCACCGGTGCTGGCGTCCGCCCAGGTCGGGGATGCCCGCGACGCCGGCGGGCTTGGGCGCGCCCACGGTCTCGCTGAGCGTCTCGAACGGGTCGTCCGGCTTGACGATGAAGAGGATGCCCGGCGCCTCCGTCATGCCGTAGCCGGTCGAGAGCTCCGTGACGCCCAGGCAGTCCCGCATCTCCCGCCAGGACGCCGCCGGGACGGCGTTGCCCGCGCTGAAGATCGCGCGCATCGACGACAGGTCGTGACGCCCGGCCCGGGCGGCGGCGACCAGGCGCCGGCTCATCGCGGGGACCGAGATCATGTCGGTCACCCGGTGGCGCTCGATGAGCTCCAGATGACGCTCCGGGTCGAACGCGGCCTCGACGACCGTGCTGCCGCCCGCCCATGTCGGGCCGACGACCCCCTGCATGACGCCGAAGATGTGGAACGGCGGCAGCGACATGATCATTCGCCAGCCGTCGTCGTAGGCGCGGCTGTAGGCCGTGCCGTACGACTCCCTGAGCAGCGCGTCGTGCCGGATGACCACGCCCTTGGGGAACGCGGTCGACCCCGACGTGTAGAAGAGATGGGAGGTCCCGTCCGGGTCCGACTGACCGGCGCCCTCGTAGCGCGCGGCTGTCGGGGCGTACGGGCTCCAGTCGAAGCCGGCCTCCGGGCCGTCCCCGGGGTCGGTCAGCAGGATGGACGCGAGGTCGGGGAAGTGGTCCCGGCCCGCGTGCTCGAAGATCGCCTTCAGCAGGTCGACCGAGTGGGCGCCCCCGGGCAGGCGGGGGTCGGCCAGCACGACGCCGCACGCGGAGTGGCGCAGGACGAACGCCAGCTCGCGCGGCGCCAGCTGGTAGTTGACCGGCACGACGGTGCCGCCGAGGCGCGAGACGGCGAACGTGATCGCGAAAAACTCGGTTGAGTTGCCCATCAGCAGGCCCACGTGGGTGCCCGGCCCGACACCGGCCGCGGCCAGCGCCGCCGCGTGCTCGCGCGACCTGCGGGCCACGTCGGCGTACGTCGCCACACCGCGGTCGGAGATCAGGAAGGGCCGCTCGCCGAACTCGGCCGCGCAGGCGTCGAGGTGACCGTCGAGCGTGCGCGGCGTCCATGTCCCGGCACGTTCCTCCAGACGGTCACGCCGTGCCGCCAGATCCGCCGCCGACTGTGTCCCAACCCGCGTCATGAAGCTCATCTCACTTCCTTCGAGCACGTACCCCATACCCACGGCGGCGGGGCATGGTCGCATTGCATAATAGATACTGGACGCTTAGTATATGTCATGCCTGTTACGCCCGCAATACCGTCACACCTCGGCGGGGCTAGTTGGTATACTGAACGTACCGACTACAGGAGGTGGCGTGAAGCTGGAGGTGCTCGTCGGCGGTCTCGGATACGTGGAGTCGCCACGCTGGCATGACGACCGGCTCTGGCTCTCCGACTTCGACCACGGGGAGGTCCTGACCGTCACCGGCGAACGGGTGACGGGCCGCCTGCCGGTTTCCGGCACCCCGTCCGGGCTGGCCTTCGCCGGTCAGGTGCTCCTGGTCGCGTCGATGCGGACCGGGCGGGTGCTGCGGGTGGGCCCCGACGGCGCGACCCGGACCTGGGCCGACCTGAACGGGGTGGCCGTCGGGCTGCTCAACGACATGACGGCCGACCGGCACGGCAATCTGTTCGTCGGTTGTTTCGGCTACGACCTGGCCCTCCGCGAATGGCCCCGGCCGGGTCCCCTCCTGTGCGTCGGCCCCTCGGGCGAGGTCTCGGTGGCCTGCCCGGACGTCACCTTCGCCAACGGCATGGCGGTCACCGAGCGGGACGAGTTACTGGTCGCCGAGACGCCGCGACGGCTCATCACCCGGTTCCGGATCGCCGGCGACGGGGCGTTGCGCGACCGCACGGTCCACGCCGACCTCGGGCACCGCCAGGCCGACGGCCTCTGCCTCGACGCGGCGGGCGGCGTGTGGTTCGGCTCACCGTTCACCGGCGAGTTCGTCCGGATCGACGCGGACGGCCGGGTCACCCACACCGTGCCGACCCCTGGCCGCTGGGCGGTCGCGTGCGTGCTCGGCGGCCCCGATGGCCGTACGTTCTACGGCCTGACCGCCGAGACCGACCTCAGGCGATACCACCTTGGACAGTCCCACGGGCGCGTCGAGTGCGCCACGGCCCCGTACCCGCGGGCCACGGAAGGTGAACGATGGATGGTGAACGATGGATTTCGACTGGACACCTGAGCAACGCCGCCTGGCGGCCGAAGCGGCGGAGGTCGCCGGGGACGCCGTCACCCGGTTCGGCGCCCACTGCGACGCCTGGATGACCGGGTACTCCCGCGCCTTCTCGAAGGAACTCGCCGGGCGCGGCTGGATCGGCATGGGCTGGCCCGTGGAACACGGCGGCGGCGGCCGCCCGCCCCTCGACCGGTTCATCGTGAGCGAGGCGATGCTGACCGCGGGCGCGCCCATCGCGGCGACCTGGTTCGCGGACCGCCAGATCGGCCCGTCCCTCATCGCCTTCGGCACCGAGGAGCAACGACGGCGGTTCCTGCCGGGCATCCTGGCCGGGGAGACGACCTGGTGCATCGGCATGAGCGAGCCCGGCGCGGGCAGTGACGTGGCCTCCCTGCGCACCCGCGCCCGCCGGACCGGCGGCGGCTGGGTGGTGGACGGCCAGAAGACCTGGACCAGCTTCGCCGCCGGCGCCGACTTCTGCTACCTGATCTGCCGCACCGGGGACGGCACGGGACACCGGGGCATCAGCGAGCTGATCGTGCCGATGGACACGCCCGGTGTCACCGTGCGCCCCATCGTCGACATGGCCGGCGGGCGGCATTTCTGCGAGGTCTTCTTCGACGGGGTCGAGGTCCCGGCCGACAATCTCGTCGGCGCCGAGGGCGCCGCCTTCGGGCAGACGATGCGGCAGCTCGAACACGAGCGCGGCGGCGTCGACCGGCTGCTCTCCAACCGCCTGCTGTACGACGCCGCACTCCCCCACGCCGACGTCTCCAAGGCCGAGGTCAGGCAGGAGATCGCCCGGCTGGAGACCGGCTACCGGGTCGGACGGCTCCTGGTGCTCAGGGAGACCGCACGCCAGGGCCCGGCCGGCTTCTCGGCCGTCACCAAGGCGTTCTGCACGTCACACGAACAGCGGGTGGCCGCCTTCGTCTCCCACACCCTGGGCCTGCCTGCCCTGGCCTGGGACGGCCTCGGGCGTGGCCTGGCCTACTCCCCCAGCTACACGATCATGGGCGGCACCAGCGAGGTGCTGCGGAACATCATCGCCGAACGCATGCTCAAACTGCCCAGGGAAAACAAAGTGTACCGATCGTTTGGTATACTTAGCGGGTGAACAGTGACGCACTGCCGGACACGGAACGTGTCCTCGTGGTCGGGGGTGGCACCATGGGTGCCGGAATCGCGCAGACCTTCCTCGAGAACGGCTTCGCGGTCTCCCTGAAGGAAGTCGACGCCGCCGCGGCCCTCGCCGCCCGGGAGCGGATCGTCAGCGGCCTGGAACGCCGGGCGGCCAGGAACGAACTCCCCGCCGACGTGGCGACGCTCGTGGAGATGCTCGACGTCGGCGCCCGGTTCCCCGACCGCACGGATGTCACGCTCGCCATCGAGTCCGTACCCGAGAACGAGGACCTGAAGGCCACCGTGCTGAGCGAGCTGGCGACGGCCTACCCGGCGGCCGTCATCGCCACCAACACCAGCGCGCTGTCCATCGACGCGCTCGCCAGGCGCCTGCCGGACGCGGAACGTTTCGTCGGGCTGCACTTCTTCAACCCGGTCCCCCGGTCGGCGCTGGTCGAGATCGTCCGCGGCGAGCAGACCGGCGACCGGGTGACGGCCGCCTGCCATGAGGTCGTCCGGCGGATCGGCAAGGAATCGATCGAGGTCAGGGACTCGCCGGGGTTCGCCACCAGCCGCCTGGGCATCGCGATCGGCCTGGAGGCGATCCGCATGGTGGAGGAGCGGGTCGCTTCGGTGGAGGACATCGACGCCGGCATGGTGAAGGGCTACCGCTTCCCCATCGGGCCGCTGGCCCTCGGCGACATGGTCGGCTTGGACGTGCGCCTGGCCATCGCCGAGCGCCTGCACGCGGAACTCGGCGAGCGGTTCCGGCCCCCGGACCTGCTGCGCCGCCTCGTCGTGGCGGGCCGGCTGGGCACGAAGTCGGGCCACGGCTTCTACGAGTGGGACGCCCGCGGCAGGATCCGGCGCCCGGCCGACCTCAGTTTCTGATCAAGGAGTCAGCATGTCCGTCACTCCAGCCGACCTGACCGGCAGGGTCGCCGTCGTCACCGGCGCCAGCCGGGGCATCGGCCGGTCCATCGCGAAGATCCTCGCCGAGCATGGCGCCACCGTGGTTCTCGCCGCCCGTACGAAGGACTCGGGGTCAGGCGCGTTCGAAGGCGGGATCGACGACGCCGCCGCCGAGATCCAGGAGTCCGGCGGCCGGGCCCTGGCCCTGGTCACCGACCTCACCGACGCGGCCGGCCGGGAACGGCTCGTGGCCACCACGGTCGCCGAGTTCGGCCGCCTGGACATCCTGGTCAACAACGCCGCCGTCACCTTCTTCGGCGCGATCGACGAGATGCCGCTCAAACGGTACGACCTGATGTTCGAGGTGCAGGTCAAGGCGCCCTACCACCTGATGCGGCTGGCGATCCCCCACATGAAGGAGCAGCGGCAGGGCTGGATCCTGAACATCTCCTCCCTCGCCTCCGAACATCCCTCCGTGCCGCCGCGCACCTGGACCGACGAGCTGCCCGGCACTGTCTACGGGATGTGCAAGGCGGCCCTCGAGCGGGCCAGCACCGGCGCCGCCGCCGAGCTCTACCGGCACAACATCGCGGTCAACTCCCTGGCGCCCAACCAGGTCGTGCCCACACCCGGCACGGTCTTCCACGGGCTCGTCGACGACCGCGGGGACGACGTGGAGGATCCGGGCGTCATGCCGGCCGCGGCGCTGCTGCTCTGCTCGGGCCCGCCGCGGGCGCTGACCGGCCGCACCGCCAGGTCAGCCGATCTGCTGGCGGAACTCGGCGTGCTCCCGGCGTCCAGATGACCGCACGGACCCGCGGCGTGCGCCGTGACGGGAGACCACCCATGGCGTCCAACCGCAAGCCGGCCGACGAGCGCCGCGCGGAGATCCTACGCTGCGCCACGCGGCTGTTCGCCGACCACGGCTTCGACGCCACGACGATGGACGACGTCGCCAGGGCCGCGAAGATCACAAAGCGCACGCTCTACCGCTACATGAGCACCAAGGACGAACTGCTCTTCGAGATCCACGACAGCTTCGCGGGGTACGCCTCGGTGCTCGACAACCTCCCGCCGGACTCCGGCGACCCGGCCGTCGAACTCACCGAGCTGATCCGGCTGCACGTCGCGATGGTCGCCGACCACACCACGGAGATCAGCGTCTTCTTCGAGGAGCGCAAGCACCTCGACGGCGCCCACGCGCGCCGGATCGAGGAGCGCCGCGACGCCTACGAACGGCGGGCCGTCGGCATCATCGAGCGGGGGGTGACCTCGGGCGCGTTCCACGACCTGCCGGCCCGCGCGGTCGCGCAGGCGATCCTCGGCGCGATGACCGAGATGTACCGCTGGTACTCCCCCGGCGGCACGATGAGCGTCGACCGGCTCGCCGCCGCCAACACCCGCCTGTTCCTGTACGGCGCCGCCGCCGACCGCGACATCGACCTGCGCCCGTGCGGCCCGCCCCCGGCCCGTACGGAGGACGCCGAGCCGCAGGGAGCCAGGGAGCGGGTGCGGCGCGCGGCCACCACGAGCTTCGCCAGCCGCGGCTTCCACGCGACCTCGATGCGCGACCTGGCCGAGGTCGCCAACGTCACCAAGGGCGCGGTGATGTACCACGCCGGCTACAAGAACGACCTGCTCGAAGAGGTCATCGGCGCCACCTTCCGCGGCGGGATCGACGTGCTGGCGTCCGCGCCCCGGCCGAGTGAGCGGGCGATCACGTCGATGCACCGCCTGGTCTGCGCGCACCTGGGCTTCCTCAGCACCCACGTCGACGCAATCGCCGTGGTCAACGACAACATGCGGTATCTGGACGGCGAGGCCTTCCGGCGGGTCGACCGGCTTCGCGACCAGTGGCTGGGCCACTACTCCGACTTGCTCTCCAAAGGTATAGCCAACGGCGAGCTGGCCGCCTTCGACGTCGGTTTCCTCACGCGTACGCTCGTCGGCATGCTGAACTCGGCGGCGCGATGGTACCGGCCCGCCGGGCCGCTGACCCCCGAGCAGCTCGCCACCGTCTTCGTCCGGCTGTTCTTCTCCGGTATCTCCGCCGCCCCGCTCACACGGTGAGCTCCAGGAGGCGGCTGATCCGCTCTCGGTGCAGCGCCGGGTCCCCCCACAGCAGTTCGCTGGACTTCGCGCGTTTGAAGTAGAGGTGGGCCGGGTGCTCCCAGGTGAACCCGATCCCGCCGTGGATCTGGATGGTGTCGGCCGCCGCGCGGAAGAACGCCTCCGAGCAGGTGATCTTCGCCATCGCGGCGGCGAGCGGCAGCCCGTCGGGGTCGGCGTCGGCCGACCAGAGGGAGAAGGCCGACGCGGCCCTGGCGGCCTCGATCAGGATGAGCAGGTCGGCGCACTTGTGCTTGATCGCCTGGAAGGAGCCGATCGGGCGGCCGAACTGGAAACGAGTCTTCGCGTACTCGACGGCCATGTCCAGGCAACGCTGCGCGCCGCCGACCTGCTCGGCCGACAGGGCGGCCAGGGCGACGTGGTGCACCCGGTCCAGCACCGCCTCCGCGTCGCCGCCGATCGGCGTGGCGGTGGCGCCGCCGAACTCCAGCGTGGCGAACCTGCGGGTCTGGTCCATGGTCGAGCAGGGGTGGCGGCTGAGGCCGGGCGCGTCCGCCTCCACGGCGAAGAGCCGCAGCTCGCCGTCGAGCCGGGCCGCGACCAGGATCAGGTCGGCGGTGTGCCCGTCGAGCACGAAGGTCTTGACCCCGGTGAGCCGGTGACGGCCGCCGGCCACGGCCACGGCCTTGGTGGCGACGGCGGCCGTGTCCCAGGCGCCCCGCCCCTCGGTGACCGCCACGGTGGCGGTCACCTCCCCGGCGACGATGCCCGGCAACCACGCGGCGGCCGCCTGGCCCCCGGCCGAGAGCAGCGCCGTCGTCGCGAGCACCGAGGTGGACAGGAACGGCAGGCACGCCAGGTGGGCGCCGAGTTCCTCCATCACCGCGCCCAGCTCGACGGCGCCCAGGCCGAGGCCGCCGTACTCCTCCGGCACCATCAGGCCCTGGAGGCCGAGTTGGTCGGCCAGGTCCTTCCACTGAGCCCGGTCGTATCCCCGGGGATCCTCCATCAGTTCGCGCACCACGCTCTCCGGCGAGTGCGTCGTGAGGTACTTGCGCAGCACCGCACGCAGTTCGAGTTGCTCGTCGGTGTATGTGAAGTCCACGGTGGTCCTCATCCTTTCGAACGGGGGCGCGCGGCGCGCCGCTCCCGGTACCACGGCTGGGTCGTCGACCACACCTGCCGCTCCAGCTCCAGCTCCAGGCTCCCGGTGTGGTCCAGGCCCCGGGTGTCGGCCAGCGTGGACTTGATCAGCGTCGACAGGCCGGCCGGCACCCGGGCCGCCCGGGCGGCCAGCCGCTGTGCCTCGGCGAGCGCCTGGTCGTCGTCGAAACACGCCCAGGCCAAGCCGATCCGCGCCGCGGTCGTGCCGTCGACCCGCTGATCGAACAGCAACATCGCGGCCGCCGCCGACGGCCCCGCCGCCTCGCGCAGCAACCAGGACACCCCGCCGCCCGGGTGGAGCCCGATGGCGGCGAACCGGGCGTCGAAGACCGCGGAACGCCCGGCGATCCGCAGGTCGCAGGCGAGGGCCAGGTTCAGCCCGGCGCCGACGGCCGGGCCCGCGACGGCCGCCACCGTCGGCAGCGGGGTGGCGCGGACCCGGAGGAAGGCGGCGTAGATACGGCGCAGCACACTCTCGTCCGCGCCGTCGAGCTCCCCGAGGTCGGCTCCGGCGCAGAAGGCGGCGCCCTCCGCGGCTACCACCAGCGCGCCCACGTCGTCACGTGATTCCGCGTGGCCGACCGCGGCCACGATGTCGTCGACGAAGCCGGGCGTCAGCGCGTTGCGGCGCTCGGGCGCCGCCAGGGTCAGGGTCGCGACCCGGTCGGCGACGCCGATCCGTACCTCTCCGAAACGGTTCTCCCCCATGTCACGTCCACTGCTTCATGAGGAGGGCCATCTCCTCGGCCGGATCGTCGGGGACGATGAAGCCACCGGTGTCGCGGGCCTCGTCCCAGTGGTCGCGGACCTTCTCCACCGTGAGGTCACGCGACAGGAACCCCGGGGTGAGACCGACGAAGTAGCGGGCGACCCGGCCCGCGCCCGCCGAGATGACCTCGCCGGTCGCCGGGCAGCTCTCGTGTGCGAGCCAGGCCACGACCGGGGCCACTCGGGAGGGTTCCAGGGCCTCAGCGGCCTGGGGGGACAGCACCGACTCGGTCATCCGGGTCCGGGCGGCGGGCGCGACGGCGTTGACGTGGATTCCCCGGCGTGCCCCCTCCTTCGCCAGGACCCGGGTGAGGCCGACGATCCCCATCTTCGCGGCGCCGTAGTTCGACTGCCCGAAGTTCCCGATCAGGCCGGAGTTCGAGGAGGTGTTGACGACCCGCCCGTACGACGCGGCCCGCATGTGCGGCCAGGCGTGCCGCGTGACGTAGAACGTCCCCCGCAGGTGCACGTCGAGGACCACGTCGATCTCCGACGCCGACATGTTGTGGAAAGCCTTGTCGCGCAGGATCCCGGCGTTGTTGATCAGGATGTCGATCCGGCCGAACGTCTCGACCGCCTGGGCGACCATGGCCGCCGCGCCATCGAACGACGCGACGGAACCGGTGTTCGCCACGGCCGATCCGCCGAGGGCGCGGATCTCCTCGACGACCCGCTGGGCGGCTCCCCCGCCCGCGCCGTGACCGCCGACGTCGCCCCCCAGGTCGTTCACCACGACGTGCGCGCCGCGCGCGGCCAGCAGCAGGCCGTACTCGCGGCCGAGCCCGCCGCCCGCGCCGGTGACGAGGGCGACGCGGCCCTCGAAGCTGAGATCTGACATGTCCGCCGTGCTCACTTTCCGAGAAATTTCGGGACGCGCTTCTCCGAGAAGGCGATGAGACCCTCGGCGGCGTCGTGGGAGGTCAGGTTGTAGCGGGCCGCCCGCTCCAGTTCCAGCCGCATCTGGGCCGCTACGCCGAGCCCGGTCTCGATGCTCTCGTTGATGACGAACTTGGCGTTGGCGACCGCGAGCGGGCTCATGCGGGCCACGTGCTCGGCGAACTCGAGGCCGGCCGGCAGGAGCTGGTCGTCCGGCACCACCCGGCTGACGATGTTCCACTCCAGCGCCTCCGCGGCCGGGAGGATCCGGCCCGAGAAGATCAGTTCCCGCGCGCGCTGGGCGCCGATCGCCCGGGGGATCAGGGAGAGCGCGCCGCCGCCGCCCATCTGGCCGTACCGGAGGTGGGCGTCGCCGATCCGCGCCGACTCGGCGGCGTAGGCGAAGTCGGAGCAGACGATGACCTCCAGGCCGCCGGCGACCGCGACCCCGTTGACCAGGGAGACGACCGGCTTGCGGTGCAGGCGCATGGCGAGGAAGGTCAGGTGCGCCTCCTCCAGGAAGTGCGACCAGCCGACCGGGTCCTTCTGCATCGCGATGTACTTCTTGAGGTCTCCGCCGGCGGAGAAGGCGGTCCCGGCGCCGGTGATGAGGATGACACGCACGCTGTCGTCGGCGTCGCACTCCGCCAGCAGTTCCCGCAGCCGCAGCAGCATGGGCAGGTCCAGCGGGTTCAGCTCGTGGGGCCGGTTCAGGGTGAGCAGCGCGGCGTACGCGCCCGTCTCCCCGAGGGGGTGCGTGTCGATCAGCACGGCGTCCTTGGCGGCGCTCTCCGGCTTGGGGGTCATTCGGTTCCTCGCTTTCAGCTTCTCGGGATGACGCGCCAGGGCACGTCCTTGTCGGCCCTCGGGTCGCCGGGGAGACCGAGGAGCCGCTCGGCCAGCACGTTCTTCATGACCTCGCTGGTGCCGCCCTCGATCGAGTTGGCCCGGCTGCGCAGGAACGCCTTCTGCGGCGTGGAGTACTCCATCGCCACCACGGGCCGCACCTTCTCGTATGTCCCGTACAACAGGCCCTCGGCGCCCATCAGGGTCACCAGCTCGGAGTAGACGTCCTTGGCCAGGTCGGCCGCCATGATCTTGGAGATCGAGCCCTCGGGGCCGGGGGTCTCGCCGGTGCGCAGCTGGCTCAGCCGGATGTTGGCCAGGCGCAGCACCTCGGCCCGGACCCAGAGCCCGGCGACGGTGTCGGTGTGGAGGCGGGCGGTCGCGGGGTCGGCCCGGACGAGTTCGCGGTACCGGTCGACGAGCCGTGCGATCGGGCCCGAGCCGCGCGGCGGGATGACACCGCCGATCGACACCCGCTCGTTCATCAGCGTGGTGAGCACGACCTTCCAGCCGTCACCCACTTCACCCAGCCGCGCCAGGTCGGGGATACGCACCCGGTCGAGGAAGACCTCGTTGAACTCGGCCTCCCCGGTGAGCTGGTGCAGCGGGCGCACGTCCACCCCGGGCGCCGACATGTCCAGGACGAACGCGGTCAGCCCCTGGTGTTTGACCACGTCCGGGTCGGTCCTGGCGATGAGCAGGCCCCACGACGACTGGTGGG
The DNA here is from genome assembly GCF_009687885.1 of Acrocarpospora pleiomorpha. Classification (GTDB taxonomy): domain Bacteria; phylum Actinomycetota; class Actinomycetes; order Streptosporangiales; family Streptosporangiaceae; genus Acrocarpospora; species Acrocarpospora pleiomorpha. The sequence goes on along the minus strand of NZ_BLAF01000004.1, from coordinate 216,560 downwards.
CCATGGTGGTCCACACCTTCTGGCCGTCGGCCACCCACTCGTCGCCGTCGCGGCGGGCGCGGGTCGCCAGGCCCGCCACGTCGCTGCCCGCGCCGGGTTCGCTGAACAGCTGGCACCAGATCTCCTCGCCGGAGAACAGCGGGCGCAGGTGGCGGCGGCGCTGTTCTTCCGTGCCCCACACCACCAGGGTGGGCGCGCACATCCCGTGGCCGATGGGGTTGACCGCGGCGGCGTCCGGGCCGCCGGCCGCCGCGATCACGTGGTTGACGGCGGCCTGCAAGCGCACGTCGGCGCCGAGCCCGCCGGCGCCCACGGGATGGTTGATCCAGGCCAGGCCCCGGTCGAACTGGGCGGCCAGGAAGTCCCGCGCCGGCGTCCGGGCGGGCGGCAGGTCGGCGACCAGGCCCAGAGCCAGCGAACGGGCCTGCTCCTCGTTGAGTCGCGACTGGCTCATGACCTCGGCGCTCCCGTTTCTGGGGTCCCCACGAGGGCGACCGGGACCATGAAGTCCCCGCCCGGCAGGGGCCGCATGGCGATGTCCACCCGCGTCCCCGGGGCGACGTCGCCTTCGGCGTCCGCCACCCGGGCCACGATCCTCGGCCCGCCGGCTCCCCCGACCTCGACGATCACCACGGTGTAGGGAGTGGCGTAGAGCGGGACGGCCGGGTGGCGCATCACCGTGCCGCTGTAGACCACACCCCACAACGGCGCGGCCTCCGGCCGGAGCCGGACGGCGCAGGCCCGGCACATCTCCAGGGGTGGGTGTTGCCAGGCGAGGCAGCGGGGGCAACGGGCCAGGATCAGCCGCCCGTCGCGGGCGCCGTCCCAGAACGGGGCGGTCAGCGGGTCGGGGACCGGCTGGAAGGCGCTCACGTCACTCATCGGGCGGCCTCGAACAGGAGCGCGCCGCCGTAGGGGCCGCCGCCCGCGGTCACCACAGCCGTCCTCGCACCGTCGACCTGGCGTTCGCCCGCCTGCCCGCGCAGTTGCGCGACGGCCTCGTAGTGATGGTTGAAACCATGGATGTATCCCTCGGAGAGAAGGCCGCCGTGGGGGTTCACCACGACGTCGCCCCCATAGGTGGCCCGGCCGTCGCGGAAGTAGTCGCCCCCTTCGCCGGGCTTGAAGAAACCCAGCCCTTCGAGCGAGACGAGCAGGGTGTAGGTGAAGCAGTCGTAGACGCAGGCCACGTCGACGTCGGCGGGGCGCAGTCCGAAACGGCCCCAGAACCGGTCCGCGATCCTGGCGGTGTACATCTCGGTGAAGTCGGGCCAGTTGTTCCACGACCCTCCGGTGTTCCAGGTGAACTCGCCGCCCCTGATGAGCACGACCGGCTGGGCCAGGTCCGCGGCCCGCTCCGGCGTGGTGACGACCAGGGCGCAGGCGCCGTCCACCTCCAGCGAGCAGTCGTAGACCCGCAGGGGGTCGGAGACCAGCCGGGAGCCGAGGTACCTGTCGAGGGTGAGCGGGTCGCGCATCACCGCGTGCGGATTACGCCCCGCGTGCGCGCGCTCGGTGATGGCCAGGGCGCCGAGGTCCTCCGACGTGGTGCCGTATCTCGCCTGGTGCCGCCGGGCCCACATCGCGAACCATTGCGGGGGTACGGCGTAGCCGGAGGCGAAGTCGAACGGCTGGTCGGGGTGGTTGAGCAGGCTCGCCATGCCGGAGCTCTGGCTGTAGCGCAGGCCCGACCGGCCGCAGAGGGAGCGGTACACCAGCGCGTAGCGGCACACGCCGGAGGTGACCGCCATGGCCGCCGCGTGCACCGAGGTGAAGGAGCCGGTGCCGCCCGCGTAGACGTCGAGGTTCCAGGTCAGCTCGCCGGCGCCGATCGCGTACGGCACCTGCCCGAAGGTGGCGCTGTCGTTCATGCTGTACGACGCGACCCCGTCGATGTCGGCGACGTCGAGCCCGGCGTCGGCGATCGCCGCGCGGCTCGCCTCGGCGGCCAGCGACAACGGCGACCGCGGACCGGCCAGGTTCCTGGTGTAGGCCGTTCGCCCGATGCCCACGACCGCCGCGACGGCCTCGCCACTGCCAGCCATGCCCCTCACCTGCTTCCATAACCGCACTAAACGATTAGTATACACACGCAACCGTGTCTCCGGCCCCAGGAGGACCCCTGATGCAATTCGATCGCATGCTCGACCCCACACCGGTGGGTATCGCCGAATCGGTCGCCGCCGCCAAGGCCGAAGGCTTCGACGGCGGCTGGGTGATCGAGACCCGCCATGACCCCTTTCTCCTGGTGAACACCGCCGCCGCGGGCGACACCGGCCTCCGGCTCGGCACCGCCGTCGCCGTGGGCTTCGCCCGCAGCCCGATGACCCTCGCCCAGCTCGCCAACGACCTGCAGCTCACCACGCGGGGACGGTTCGTGCTCGGTCTTGGCACCCAGGTACGCGCGCACATCGAGCGCCGTTTCTCCATGCCGTGGGGCAGGCCCGTCGGGCGGATGCGCGAGATGGTGCTCGCCCTGCACGCCATCTGGGACTCCTGGGAGAAGGGCGCCCCGCTCGACTTCGCCGGGGAGTTCTACACGCACACGCTGATGACGGCGGCGTTCTCTCCGGGCGCTTGTCCGTACGGCCGCCCGCCGGTGTATCTCGGCGCCCTTGGACCGGCGATGACCGAACTGGCGGGCCAGGTGGCCGACGGGCTGGTGATCCACCGGTTCATGTCGGAGCGGTTCCTGCACGAGGTGACCCTCCCCAACCTCAGGAAGGGGCTCGCCAACCGGCTGCGCCCGCTCCGGGGCGAGTTCCAGGTGGTGTACCCCCCGTTCGTGGCGGCCTCGGACGATCCGGCCGAGGAGGCCGGGCAGCTCGACGCCATCCGGGCCCAGGTGGCCTTCTATGCCAGCACCCCGGCCTACCGGCCCCTCCTCGACCTGCACGGCTGGACGGACCTGGGCGAGGAACTGCACACGCTGTCCCGCCGGGGCGCCTGGAGCGACATGGCCGGGCGGGTTCCCGACGAGGTGATCGAGGCCGTCGCGACCGTCACCACACCCGCGCGGCTCCGCGAGGACCTGCGGCGGCGGTTCGCCGGCTCGGTCCAGCGTGTCGTGCTCTACCAGCAGGAAAAGCCCCTGGCCCGAACGACACAGTTTTGACATTCAGCCTCTGACCGGTCAGTATACTTTGCTGTGAGCGAGTGCCAACGTCGAAGAAGGGGAGCCGCACGGTGAGCAACGTGGCAGGAGCATCTGACCGAGGGCCAGATCACGAGTTCATCGTCATCGGGGCCGGGCTGTGTGGCTTGTACGCCCTGCACCGTCTCCTGGAGACGGGCCGCGACGTCATCGCCCTGGAAGCCCACCCCGGGCTGGGGGGCACCTGGTACAAGAACCGCTACCCCGGCTGCCGGTTCGACTCCGAAAGCTACACCTACGGATACTCCTTCTCCGCCGACCTCCTCCAGGAGTGGGACTGGAGCGAGCACTTCGCGGCCCAGCCCGAGACGCTGCGTTACCTGAACCACGTGGCCGACCGGTTCCACCTGCGCCGGCACATCCGGTTCGACAGCGTGGTCCGATCCGCCGTCTTCGACGACCACACCAGCACCTGGACCCTCGAACTCGGCGACGGCCAGCGCCTCACCTGCCGGTTCCTCCTGACGGCCCTCGGCCTGCTGTCGGCACCCATGAAACCGCGCATCCCCGGGATCCAGAGCTTCCGCGGCGTCTCGTTCCACACCTACGACTGGCCGGAGGGCCTGGACCTCACCGGGAAACGGGTCGGGGTCATCGGAACCGGGTCGACCGGCGTGCAGATCATCGCCGAGCTGGCGGGCCGGGTCGCCGGCCTCGACGTCTTCCAGCTCAAGCCGAACTGGTGCGCGCCGCTGAACAACAGCCCCATCGGCGCCGAGGAGATGGCGCACATCAAGGCCAGCTACGACGAGATCTTCGCCCGGTGCGCCGAGACCCCCGGGGGATTCATCCACGGCCCCGACCGGCGGCCGTTCCACGAGGTGTCGCGGGAGGAGCGGCTCGCCCTGTGGGAGAGGTTGTACGCCTCCCCCGGCTTCGGCATCTGGCTGGGCAACTTCCGCGACATCCTGCTCGACGAGGACGCCAACCGGGAGTTCTCCGACTTCGTCGCGGGCAAGATCCGCGAGCGGGTGCACGACCCCGTCACGGCGGAGAAGCTGATTCCCAGGGACCACGGCTTCGGCGTGCACCGGGTCCCGCTGGAGACCGGCTACTACGAGGCGTACAACCACGAGTCCGTGCGTCTCGTCGACCTGGAGGAAACGCCGATCGTCGAGATCAACGAGACGGGCGTCGCCACCAGCGCGGGCCAGTTCGACCTCGACGTCATCGTGTACGCCACCGGCTTCGACGCGATCACCGGATCGTACGACCGCATCGACTTCCGGGGACGGGACGGGGTGAAGCTCCGGGAGAGGTGGGCCGACGGCCCGACGACCTATCTCGGCGCGCTCATCGCGGGCTTCCCCAACCTCGTCATGCTCGGCGGGCCCCACTCGGCCTCGGTCGCCACCAACTTCCCGCGTGCCATCGAGACGTCCGTCGACTGGGCCGCCCACCTGTTCGCCCACGTCACCGACCTCGGCTGTAACCGGCTCGAGTGCGAACCCGGGGCCGAGAAGGAGTGGACGCAGCACATCCAGGACCTCTACCAGCGGCAGTTACTGCGCAAGGCCAAGTCCTGGTTCACCGGGTACAACCCGAACATCCCCGGCCACGACCGCACGCGCTACCTCATCTATACCGGCGGCGCGCCCCGGTACCGGCGCGAGCTGGACGAGGTGGCCGGGGACGGCTACCGGGGACTGGTGTTCAGTTCGCCCGGTGAGGTCCCCCACCTCACCTCGACGGCGTGCCAGCGGGAAGGAGAACAACGAATGAGAGGCGTTGAACATGACTGACACGATCCTGGTCGACCGGCCGCGACCTGGCGTCGCCATGGTGACCCTGAACCGTCCGGAGAGCCTGAACTCCCTGAACAACGAGCTGTTCGTGACGCTCGCGGACCGGCTCCAGGAGCTGGACCGCGACCGCGAGGTGAAGGTGATCGTGCTCACCGGGGCGGGCCGTGGGTTCTGCGCCGGGCACGACCTGACGGAGGTGCAGGCCGGCCGGAGCCAGTCGATCGGCGAGCGGCTCATCGGCATCGACGACGAGGTGCGCTGCCTGCTGCTGGTCCACTCGCTGACGACACCGACGATCGCGGCGGTCAACGGCCCGGCGCGGGGCGGTGGCATGTCGATCGCCGTCGCCTGCGACATGCGGGTGGCCAGCACCGCGGCCACCTTCGGCGTGGCCTTCGTCAACATCGGGATCTCCTCCGGCGACGCCGGGCTCTCCTGGACCCTGCCCCGGCTGGTGGGCTCGGGCGTGGCGGCCGAGTTGATGCTGACCGGCCGGGTGGTGGACGCCGACGAGGCCCTGCGGCTGGGACTGGTCAACCGGGTCGCGCCCGCCGACCGGCTGCTCGCCACGGCGCTCGACCTCGCCGACCAGATCGCCGCCCACGACATGCTGGCGATCTGGATGACCAAACGGGCCCTGAACGCCTCCGGCGGCATCAGCCTGGAGGACGCGGTGCGGATGGAGAACACGGCCCAGATCATCGCCATGGACTCCGAGACCGCCCAGGCCAAGATCACCGAGTTCTTCGCGCGCCGTGACTCTGGATCACCCCCTCGGAGCTGACCCCGCAGTCAGCGCGCGATCCGCTCCAGCACGGTGCCGGTGCCCAGGCCGCCGCCGGTGCACATGGCCACCAGCGCGCGGCGGGCCCCGGTACGGACGAGGTCGTGGACGGCGGTCGTCACCAGGCGCGCTCCGGTGGCGCCGACGGGGTGGCCCAGGGCGATGGCGCCCCCGTTGCGGTTGACCCGGGCCGGGTCGACGTCGTACTCACGCAGCCAGGCCAGGACGACGCTCGCGAACGCCTCGTTGACCTCGAACAGGTCGATGTCGTCGAGGGTGAGGCCGGTGGAGTCCAGCAGGGCGCGGGTGACCGGGATCGGCCCGGTGAGCCGCAGTGTGGGGTCGACGCCGACGATCGACTGCCCGGCGATCCGCGCGAGCGGCCGCAGTCCCCGGGCCCGCGCGGCGGCCGCGCTCATGACCACGACCGCGGCGGCGCCGTCGGTGATCGGGGAGGAGCTCGCCGCCGTGTGGAAGCCGTCCGCGCGGAAGGCCGGCTTGAGCGCGCGCAGGTCGTCGAGGCTGCTGTCGCGGACCGGCTCGTCGGCCGTCACGCGGACGCCGTCCTCGGCGACGACCGGGGCGATCTCCGCGTCGAAGGCGCCGGCCGCCCGCGCCCGCAGCGCCCGCTGGTGGGAGTTCCAGGCGAACTCGTCGCACTCGGCCCGGCTGATGCCCCACTTCTCGGCGATCATCTCGGCGGATTCCCCGGCCGACACGACCGGGTACTGCTCGCGGTAGCGGTCCGTGAGGGGGTCACCCGCGCCCAGTTCCCGGTCGCTGCCCAGCGGCACCCGGGACATCGACTCGACTCCGGAGGCCAGGACGATGTCGGCGGTGCCCGCTGCGATCGACGAGGCCGCCATGTTGACCGCCTGCTGGCTCGATCCGCACTGCGCGTCCAGGGTCACGGCCGGGACCTCGACCGGCATGCCTCCGGTCAGTACGGCGATCCTGCCGATGTTGTACGCCTGTTCGCCGATCTTCGTCACCGCGCCGGTGAGCACCAGATCCACGTCCGTGGAGGTGAGGCCGGCACTCTCCAGAGCGGCGGCGTGCACGCCGGCCAGGAGCTCCGCCGGGTGGACGGTGGACAGCCCGCCCCGGCGCCGGCCGAACGGCGTCCTCCGGGCCGAGACGATGACCGCTTCCCGATCGTCCATGTCATTTCCCTCCGTCGATCGAACCCACGAGCCATCATAGTATACTGAACGTTCCGACTACATATGTAACGAGAGGCGGACCGATGACCACCGACACCGAACGGCTCAAGACCTTCGTAGGCCTCATGAACTCCGGCCGGTTCGACACCGCGCGCGAGATGGTCGCCGAGGACGTGCGGATCGAGGAACCGGACGCGATCCCGTACGGTGGCACGTTCACCGGCCTGGCCGGCTTCGACGAGTTCCGCCGGATCTTCGCGGCGACCTGGCGCCGGTGGAGCGACGGCCCGATGTGGTACGCCGAGAACGAGGGCACCGTGGTCAAGCTGAATGTGATCACGGCGGTCAGCCGGGCCACCGGCCAGGAGTACACCACGCCGCTCGCCGAGTTCTTCACCTTCACCGACGGGAAGATCAGCCGGATCACCATCTTCTACCAGGACGTGCCCGGCTTCTTGAAGGCGATCGGCTCGTGACGGCCGGCACCGGCTCGCTCTACGAGCAGGCTCGCGAGGCCAAGCATCGCTACGTCTGGGCCCTTGATTGCCGGGACTGGGCCGGCTACCGGGCCTCCTTGGCCGACGAGCTCCTCGTCGACTTCCGCAGCCTCGGCTACAAGTCCGCCATGACGCTGAGCGCCGACGGCTGGATCGCTCAGGTGCGCAAGCTGATGGACGGCCTGGACGCCTCGCACCACGCAGTGTGCAACCTGGTGGTCGATCCGGAGCCCCGCGAGCTGGCGGTGCGTTCGTACGTCACGGCCCAGCACGTGCTGCGCACCGCCGACCAGCCGGACCGCCTCTATCTCATCGCCGGATGGTACGACGACCGCATGGTCGAGGTCGACGGCGTCTGGAAGCTCACCCAGATCGTGTTCAACCAGGTCTGGGCCGACGGCGACCCGGCCGTGATGACCGACGCCGTGCGGCGTGCGGCCGCCTCGTAGCGGCCGGCCTGGAAAGCCCCACCCCCGGCCGGGGGTGGGGCCGCGCGACAGCGGCTAATCCAGCCGCAACGCCTGCACCGGGCAGACGTTCACCCCGAGTTCGGCGTCGTCCTCCTTGCCCGGATCGACGGTCACCCCGTCCCCCACCGCGCTGTACCCCGCACCGTCGAGGGGGAACAGCGACTGGTCGACCATCGCGCACTGGCCATGGCCTTGGCAGACCTCGCGGTCAACCGAGATCAACACCGTTGGCTCCTTCCAGCCCTACGCCGGCGAGACGGTCACCGGCATCCGCTTCACGGGCCGGAAGTAGCAGTCACGCCCGTAGGTCGGTTCGTCGTCGAGACGCACGTCGCCCGTCCGCCGCAGGAACTCTTCGAGGAGGATGCGGATCTCCAGACGCGCGACGAAGGCGCCGAGGCAGAAGTGGTTCCCGAAGCCGAAGGTGAGATGCGAGTTGGGGCTCCGCGTCAGGTCGAACGACATGGGGTCCTTGAACTCGTCGGGGTCGAAGTTGGCGGAGGCGTACATCATGATCACGGCGTCCCCCTCCTTGATGGTCGAGCCGTGCATCTCGATGTCCCGAGCCGCCGTGCGGCGCATGAACACCACCGGCGTGGCCCAGCGCAGGATCTCCTCCACCGCCGGGTCGGGAACGCGGTCGAGGTGCCGGCGGAGCCACGCCATCTGGAGGGGGTTGTGGACCAGTGCGTGCATACCGTGCGACAGGGCGTTGCGTGTCGTCTCGTTACCGGCGCCGATCAGCAGGAGCGTGAAGCCCATCAGCTCCTCGTTGGTCAGCCGATCCCCGTCGACGGCCCTGGTGAGCTTCGACATGATGTCGTCACCGGGATCGTCCCGGCGGAGATCCGCGAGGTAGAGGCCGTAGTCCCAGAGGCCGTGCATCGCCTCCAGCTGGGCTTCAGGGGATGGCGAGTATTCCGGGTCCATCGGCGCGGCGATCGTGTTGGACCAGGCCAGAACCCGGTAGCGGTCCTCCTCCGGGACGCCCATCAGGTTGCAGATCACCTGCATGGGCAATTCGACGGCGACGTCCCGCACGAAGTCGAAGGACTTCTTCTCCAGCGCCTTGGTGACGATCGACGCGGCCAGATCGCGGAAGGAGTTTTCGAACATCTTGATCGACCGGCGCGTGAAGGCCTGGCTCACCAGCAGGCGATTCCGGTGGTGCTCCGGCCCGTCGAGGCTGGTCATGGCCGGTTTCCCGTTGCTCTTGAGCGTCGGGCCCGACTTCTTCGGGCTGACACCCTTGTAGTTGAGGAAGTTCACCGCGTCGCGGTTGACATTCCTGACGTCGCTGTGCCGGGTGAGGATCCACCCGGACTCGATCATGCCGGGTTCGCGGTTCGACTGGAGGAAGCACGGCGCGTTCCGCCGCAGGTAGGCGAACTGATCGTGGGGCAGTCCTTGCTGGTAGATCTCCGGGTTGAGGACGTCGATGTCAGCCAGATTCATGGAACTTCTCCTTCGGGCACATCACGCGTCTAGACCGCGAAGTCGATCACTGTGCGGGCCACGGCCGCGCTGTCGAGGTTGTCCATCACGTCGTTGATCTTCGTGAGCGGGACGGTGTTCCCCACGAGTTCGTCCAGAAGAAGATCTCCGCGCCGGTACCGCTCGACGATGAACGACACGTCGCGCGCGATATTGGTCGAGCCGCAGCGGCAGCCGATGATCGACTTCTGCTGGCTGACGAATGGCAGGTACATCGGCACGTCCATGGCGGCGCCCAGCGGCGCCGCCCCCACCAGGCACATCCGGCCACCCGGCCGCGTCAGCTCGAGTGCCTGCCGGGCTGTCGACGGCAGGCCCACCACCTCGAACACCACGTCCGCGCCGCGTCCGCCGGTCAGCTCCCTGACCGACTCGATCGTCGCGGCCGGGTCCGTCCCCTGGATCACGGTGGACGCGCCGAACCGGCGGGCGAGCTCGAGCTTCTCCGGCATCAGGTCGACGGCGACGATGCGGGAGCTGCCGGCGATCCGCGCGCCCTGGACCACGTTGAGGCCCACGCCGCCGCAGCCGAGGACGACCACGACGTCGCCCGGCCGGACGTTCGCGGTGTTGAGGGCGGCGCCGATGCCGGTGAGCACCCCGCAACCGACGAGACACGCGCTCGTCATCGGCATGTCGCCGGGAAGCCGTACGACCGCGGCGGCGTCGACGACCACGACGGAGGAGAACGTGCCGACACCCGCGAGCTGGGCGACCGGATCGCCGTCGCGGGTGAGGCGCGGCGGGGCGGACGGATCGGTGGCCGGCTTGGTCTCGCACAGCTCGGGCTGCGACCGCACGCAGTAGAAGCACGAGCCGCACTGCGTCAGCCAGGTCAGGATCACGGGATCGCCTGGGGACAACCCGGTCACGGCGGATCCGACCACGTCGACCACACCGGCGCCCTCGTGGCCGAGTACGAGTGGCGGCTTGAAGGGAATGGCGCCCGTGAAGATCGACTGGTCGGTGTGACAGACGCCCGTGGCGGCGAGTCGTACCCGCACCTCGTGGGCGAGTGGTGCACGAACAGCCAGGTCGAGAAGGTCGAGCGGGCGACCGGGTTCGGTGAACACCGCCGCCTCGGCGATGACCGTCGACGCCCCGGTGCCAGTACCAGCTCTGCTCATAGAGCACTTCTAGCATGTATACGATACGTTCGGTAGACTTCGCCAAATGTTCGTAACACGGCGGTGACATCCCTGGGAGGCTCCATGCACACTGCCGGAATACCCACGAGCTCGGCGATCCCGAGAGCGATGGCGGACTTCACCCCGGAATGGTTGACGACGGTGCTGTCACCGTCGTTTCCCGGGCTGATCGTGAGCTCCGCCACCGTCGAAACCATCAACACCGGGGTCGCGATGACGGCCCGAATCCATCTCACCTACGAGAACGACTCGCCGGCCTACCCTCGGTCGGTGTGCGTGAAATGCTGCTTCGGCTCGCCGCACAGCCCGGTCATGCTCGACGGAGGGCTGTACGCCAAGGAGGCGTACATGTACGGGCGCATGTTGCCGGACCTGCCGCTCAACGTGCCCCGCTGCTTCTCCTGCGGCTCCGACGACGACACCAAGTCGGCGTACATCATGCTTGAGGACCTGACGCTCCGCGACGGAACGTTCTGTTCGGCGGACCGGTCCCTCACCGTGGAGCAGGTCGATGACGTGCTCTCCCAACAGGCCGCCATGCACGCCATGACGTGGGACGCACCGTGGCTCCACGACAGGCGCTGGCTGCACCACGGCATTCCGCTCGGCCAGCGTGATCCGTTCTACGACCTCTACACCGCGCGCATTCCCGAGTTCCTCGAGATGCCCCGGGGCGGGGCGCTGCCGAAACGGTTCCGCGACCCGCAGTTCCTCCGGGAGACCCTCTACCGGCTGCTGGACCTGGACGGCAGAGCGACTCCCTGCCTCGTCCACGGCGACGCCCACACCGGCAACCTGTTCATCGACGGCGAGGGCCGTCCTGGCCTGCTGGACTGGCAGTGCGCACGCGCCGGCCACTGGAGTCTCGACGTCGCCAAGACGATGATGTCGGCGCTCGACCCGGAAGACCGGCGCAGCTCGGAGAAGGACCTGCTGCGACGCTACCTGGAGACCCTGGCGGGGCACGGCGCTCCCGCGCCGGACTGGGACGAGGCCTGGGACAGCTACCGCAGGCACGCCGTCTTCGGTCTGTGGATCTGGCTCGTCACCCCTCCGGACATGCAGACGGAGCTCCGCGTGACCGCGACGGTCTACAAATTCGGGGTCGCCGCGATCGACCTCGACGTGATGGAGGCGATGGCGTGACCGGAGAAGGAAAGCGCCGCACCGGCTGGGACACGCAGTTCGCCGACAAGGCAGACCACATCGCCCGGTATATCGCGACGGGCGGCAAGGACGGCTACCTCTGGTCGGAGACGCCGACCCTCCTGCTGACCACCCGCGGGCGGCGCTCCGGGCAGGAGCGCACGGTCGCCCTGATCTTCGGCGAGGACGACGGCCGTTACATCCTGATCGCGTCCCAGGGCGGTGCCCCTCGCCACCCCAACTGGTACCTCAACATCCTCGCGGATCCCGTCGTGACCCTGCAGGTCATGGCCGACCGTTTCACCGCCCGTGCCCGGACGGCCGAGGGCGAAGAGCGCGACCGCCTGTGGACGCGGATGGTCCAGCTCTGGGAGTACGACGTGTACGCGACACGCACCGACCGAATCATTCCGGTCGTGGTGCTGGAACGGGAGTGGTGACGAGGGTTATGGAACACGACATCAAGCATCTTTACATCGGCGGAGAGTACGTCGAGCCGCACTCGGCCGACCGCATCGACGTGGTGAACCCGGCCAACGGGCAGCGCATCGGATCGATCGTGGACGGTGACGCGACCGACGTCGCGCGGGCAGCCGAAGCGGCGGACCGGGCGTTCCGGACGTCCGGCTGGGCGGAGCTGACGCCGAAGGATCGGGCCGGGTACATTCGCCGCCTGGCGGACGCGTATGTGGAGCGCGGCGCGGAGATGGCGAGGCTGGTGAGTTCGGAGAACGGCATGCCGATCTCCTTCTCCCGGCTCGTCCACGAGGAACGCCCGGCCCGCTACTACCGGTACTTCGCCGGCGTCGCGGACACCCTGGAGCTGGAACGCACCCGGCCGACCAGCACCGGTTACGCGATCGTGCGCAAGGAGCCGATCGGCGTCGCCGGGCTCATCATTCCGTGGAACGGCCCGCAGGGGCTCATCGCGTGGAAGCTCGGGCCGGCCCTCGCCGCCGGATGCGCCGTGGTCATCAAGCCGTCACCGGAGACCACGCTCGACGCGTTCCTGCTCAGCGAGGCGATCGAGCAGGCCGGCTTCCCGCCTGGACTGATCAACATCGTCAGCGGCGGCCCCGAGACCGGCCAGGCCGTGGTCGATCACCCGCTGATCGCCAAGATCGCCTTCACCGGCTCGTCGACCACCGGAAAGATCATCGCCGCCCGGGCCGGAGCCCAGCTCAAGCCGGTCACCCTGGAACTCGGCGGCAAGTCGGCGGCCATCCTGCTCGACGACGCCGACCTCGACGACTTCGGCGCCCGGATCCTTGAGGTGTGCCTGCCCAACACCGGCCAGCAGTGCACGGCGTGCACCCGGGTCCTGGCTCCTCGCGACAAGTACGACCAGGTCGTCGAGCTCGCCACCGAGGTACTGGCCCGCGTGCCGGTCGGTGATCCGGCTGACCCGAAGTCGGTGTTCGGACCACTGGTGTCCGCGCGGCAGCGCGCCCGGGTGGAGTCGTACATCGCGGCGGGGTTGCAGGAGGGCGCCCGCCTGACCACCGGCGGCGGCCGACCGGCGGGGCTCGAAGGCGGCTGCTACGTCGAGCCGACCGTGTTCCGGGATGTCTCCAACGACATGCGGATCGCGCGCGAGGAGATCTTCGGGCCGGTCCTGTCGATCATTCCCTACGACGGTGAGGAGGAGGCGATCGCGATCGCCAACGACTCGGCGTACGGCCTCAGCGGAGCGGTGTTCAGCCGCGACGTCGACCACGCCACCGACGTGGCGCGGCGGTTGCAGACCGGCACGGTCGGCGTCGACCAGTTCTCGATCGCGCTGGAGGCACCCTTCGGCGGCTACAAGGAGAGCGGTCTGGGCCGGGAGCTCGGGCCGGAGTCGGTCGACAGCTACCTGCGTATCAAGACCATCTACCGCGCCGGCAGCGCTCCATCCGCGTGACGGCCCGGGAAAACGGCATTGGTGGCGGAGAGTACCCGTGCGGCTGATCCTGGCTCGCCACGGCGAGATCCCCACCAATGTCGCTCGCACGCTCGACACCAGCCCGCCCGGCCCTGGTCTCAACAGCGTCGGGCTGGCGCAGGCGCGACGGCTGTCCCGTGACCTGAGGCCCGAGGACATCCAGCAGGTCAGCTCGTCGGCGATGACGCGGGCCTGCCAGACGGCCTCGATCGTCGCCGACGCCCGCGGGCTTTCCGTGGTGGTCCGCGACGGGCTGCACGAAATCTCCGCGGGCAGCCTCGACCTGCGCTCCGACGAGGAGGCCATCCTGGCCTACCGGGAAGTCACCTTCGCCTGGGCCACGGGGGATCTGGGCGTCGTCATGCCCGGATCGGGCACCGGGCACCGGGTTCTCGCTCGGTTCGACGCCGCCGTCGAGCTCATCTGCTGGGACGGCGTCGACACCGCACTGGTGGTCAGTCACGGGGCCATGATCCGTACGTGGGTCGCCGCGCGTGCGATCGGTGGCGGATTCATCCGGGAACGGACGTTGCCCAACACCGCGTACGTCATCCTCGACGGCTCCATGGACGGCGGCTGGCGCATGCTGGCGTGGGACGGCCTGACCACCGCCGACTGACTCCATGAGCCGGACGTCCCCGGCAACTATCGGGGACGTCCGGCTCGGAGGGTGTTACAGCACGTCGTACTGGCCGTTGACGAGCGGTGTGTTCGCCGGGATCAGGACATAAGGTCCGGGGTCACCCCGGAAGTGGCTGTCCTTCGTCCAGTCGAACTTGCTGCTCATCGCGGGTTCGAAGGGGGCGGTGGGATTGTTCTCCATGGCGGCCCGCCAACCGTCCGGGTCGTCGGTCTTGCCGCCCGCGGTGATGAAGGCGTTCATCGCCGCGAGGACCGTGTCGTAGGAGAGAGCGTAGGTCAGCAGCGGGGTGGTGTAGGTGATCTTCTCCTCGGCGAGCGTCGCGACGAGCTTCTTCTTGCCCGGCAACGTCTCGGCTTCCGTCTGCGCGACGCTGACCTGATAGGCGTTGAGCACGACGCCCTCGGCTTCCTCGGCCGTGAACAGACCGGAGATGTTGCCGGTGGCGACCGCCGAGTCTCCGTAGAAGGGGACGTCGAATCCGATCTTCGCCCGGGACTTGATGATGTAGCCGCCGGCGGGCCCGACCGAGAAGAACACGACTGCCTGGCTACCCGCGTCCCGCAGCCGGGTGAGCGGTGCGGACATGTCGAGGTCCGCGGCGCCGTACTTCTCGATGCGCAGGTTGAGCCCGAGATCTTTGAACGCCTTGGCGTAGGGCGCCTCCTGGGCCTCACCGACCGCGCTGTTGGGGAGCAGCAGCCCGGCGTCGGTGTAACCCGCATCCTTGAACTGCTTCGCGAAGAACCGCGACTGGACGTCGCTCGCTCCGGCGCCGGAGAAGATGTAGGGGTTCTGCGCGGCGTCGCCCGCGGCCGAAGCCTGGTTGGGACAGACGACAGGGACCTTCGCCGCCGTGGTGGCCGCCGCGAGGGCGACGATCTCACTGCTGGAGGTGCCCGCGAAGACCAGGTCGGGCTTGCTGGAGGCCACCTCGCTCTGGAAGAGCGATACGGCCCGGGTTGGGTCGCTTTGCGTGTTCAGGGTCTTGACCTCGACCTTCCTGCCGTTCACTCCGCCGTTGGCGTTCACGACGTCGGCGGCGGCGTTCACTCCGGCGAGAAGCGGCGCACCCGCGGGTGCGGCGAGGCCGGAGGTGGCGAGAAGAGCGAGAATTCGGATCGGCTCGGTCGCTGACGGTGAGCCGCTCTCACCGTCGGCGCCGCACGCGGCAACCGTCAGCACGGTGATGAGCAGGCTCGCGATAACGGCGAAGGGCCGTCGGCGGAATGTGTGTTTGGGTGTCCCCACCAGGTCCTCCCGCTTCATGTAGCCATCGCCGGGCACGGCCCAGGAGGTACAAGAGCTAGCGAGTTAGTGTTACTGAATGGTCAGTGTCCATAGGGGCGGCGATCGCGTCAAGGGTTTCGTCGCGACCGACGCCTCGATGTTCCCTGACTGGTCAGTATCATTTAGTCTGTGGTCATGCTGAAGACCGGGTCGCGGTTCTTGTCAACGATCGACGGTGGGGTGCCGGGATGCGGCCGGACGTCGGACTTCCATGCCGGTCGATGAATGCGGGTCGCCGCCGTCGGTGCGGCCACGAGGGCGCGACCTGCTGCTCCCGGTGGCGGGC
The DNA here is from genome assembly GCF_009687885.1 of Acrocarpospora pleiomorpha. GTDB lineage: Bacteria > Actinomycetota > Actinomycetes > Streptosporangiales > Streptosporangiaceae > Acrocarpospora > Acrocarpospora pleiomorpha. The sequence goes on along the minus strand of NZ_BLAF01000004.1, from coordinate 200,819 downwards.
CCGCTGGCGTGCTTCCTCCCGCTCTACCTGACGGCGTCACTCGCGTTCAGCATGGGGCGCGAACTGAACCTGGACGCCGGCCGCCTCGGAGTCGTGACAGGCGCGTACTTCGCGGCCGGGGCGGTCGCGTCGATACCCGGCGGATGGCTCACTCCGCGCATCGGCTACACGCGGATGATCCAGGCCGGCATTCTCCTGGCCGCAGGGAGCCTGCTCTCCATCGCCTTGGCCGTCCGCTCGTGGGCCGGCCTGGTGCCGGCCGTCGCCGTCGCCGGCCTGGCCCAGAGCCTGGTGGAACCGGCCGCGGGCGCCTACATCGGCACGACCGTCGACCGCCGGCGCCAAGGCTTCGCCTTCGGCGTCAAGCTCGCCGCGCTCCCCCTCTCATCTCTACTCTGCGGGATCGCCGTGCCCCTGGTCGCGGCGCCCCTGGGCTGGCGCGCGGCCTTCATCGCGGCAGCCGCGCTGATGCTGCCGACCGTGCTCGTGACACCGACCGTCCGGCCCCGGGCAGCCCGGCCGGCCACTGGCCGCGCGCCGGTCAACGTCGCCCTGGTCCTCCTGCTCGGGATCGGCGCGGCCATGGCCTTCGCCACGGCGAACAGCTTCTCGGCGTTCATCGTGAGCTCGGCCGGCGCCAACGGGATCCCCGAGTCGACGGCCGGGCTGCTGGTCGCGCTCGGTGGCGTCGTCGGCGTGGTCAGCCGGATCTACATCGGCGTCCGGGCTGACCGGGCACGACGTCGCCCGTTGCTCATCGCGCGGAACATCCTCCTCGCCTCCGCGGCGACGTTCGTCGTCCTGGGGATCGGGAGCACCACGACGTTCGCGGTGGCGATCGTGATCGCCTTCGTGACCATCTGGGGCTGGTCACCCGTCTATCAGCTGGCGTCCGTGAGCGCGTTCGCCCCAGACCCCGACCGGCCACTGCGGATCATCGTTTCAGTGATCTTCGCAGGCTGCATCGCCGGCCCGATGGGATTCGGCTGGGTGGTCGAGGTCGGCTCGTTCCAGGCCGCCTGGTTCGTGTCCGGCGCGGTGACGACGCTCGCGGCGGTGCTCTTCACCATCGCGGCCCGGGTCACGGACCGCTGAACCGCCTCCCCGCTACAAGATCGCTCAGCCGTACCGGCCGTATCCGTGGGACGGGTGGCGGGCGCTCGGGGTAGGTCCATCGCCACATCAGGACCCCGCGTTCGTGACCGGCGGTGTCCAGCCAGTTGGGCACGCCGGGATCCTCGGCGGCCACGACGAACCGCAGCCCGCCGTCCGGGCTGAACGTCGCCGTCGTGCTGTTGAGATACATCTGGTGGAAGCGGAAGTCGAGCGACTCCAGCCACGCGTTGGTCAGCCCGAGCAGCCAGAAGCTCGCCTTCGGCGGATCGTCCACGTCCACGACGAGCGCCTGGCCGGGCGACAGCTCCCAGAACCCGCTCAGGAAGACGGTACGGGGGTTCCCGCCACCGGCCTGCCACCGGTCCTGGGCGGCGTCGAACCCCACGCCCTGCCGCTGGAACTCCGCGAACATCCGCCCCCGGGACACCGTCGCGGTGCCGGTCTCGCGGACGATCTGGTCCAGCCCCCTACGCAGGTCGGCCGCTCGTAAGGGGGCCGGACGCTCCGGCGAGGACCGTCTGGAGATCGTGAGCTTCGCCGGCCGGTGGCGCCGGTGGTCGGTGAACCGGCCGTGGAACTCGTTGCGGACCAGGATCATCGTCGAGTTCGGCGCCAGCGGAAGCCAGGCGCCGGCGGCCGGACGCTTCCGCGACACGATCACCTCGAAGCGACCGTCCGGGTCCATGGCGATGGCGTCGCTGTCGAGGGTGCCGGTGATCGCCGCGCTGGCCGCCGGGTCGACCAGCTTCATCAGGACGCCCGGATCCGGCGACCCGGGAGCCGGGCCCTGGCTGGTGAAGGTGAAGCAGTCGGCGGTGCCGGTCTGGCCCCTGATCACGTACTCGGCGTCGCCGTCCACGTAGGCGATCTGGAGCGTGTAGTCGGGCGCGTCGCCGATGAGGTGATAGGTGTCGTTGAAGCCGTCGCCGAAGAACGGGAAGTCCCGATCCAGGTGCTCCACCGCGCGCTCCACCGACATGCGCATGTCGCGCAGCAGAACACGGAGGCCCTCGACCCGGTCGAGCTCGGGACCGCCGCGATCGAGGATCTCGGCTCCGGCCCAGGCGAGCTTCGCGCCGAGGCCGGCGCAGAAGCCCTCCCAGGCCCGCCGTAGCGCCTCGGTGTCGTCTCCGGACATCAGGTCCTGCCGGGCGCGTACGTCAGGTGGACGCCGGCCGACTCCAGCCGGGCCACGACGGTGTCGTCGATGAGTTCGCTGTCGTAGGTGGACAGTTCGCGCTTCCAGTCGCCCACGATGCCCTTGCGCATGAACGGCGTCGCGTCCTCGCGGCCTTCCCGCAGGTCGGCGTGGTTGATCTCGAAGCGGAGGTCGTTGTCGCGCATCGCGTTGAACTCGGTCTTGGCGATGACCTCCTCGAGCCGTTCCCGCGACACCGGCCGGCCGACGAACTCGATCACCTGGGCCAGGGTGGCGCGCACGTCGGCGCGGGCCTGCTCGTAGGTGATCTTCAGCAGGCTCGGGTGCTCGGTCTGCCGCCAGCCGATGACATTGTCGGTGTACGGGCCGTAGGGCACCTCGCCCCGCGCGAACTGCTCGGCGAAGTCGTGGATCGAGAAGTCGTCGCCCGTCTCGTAGCGGGACCCGGCCGCGTGTGTCCGGAGTCCCTTGACCTCGTAGAAGTACGAGACGCAGACATCCTTGGGGTTACGGGTGATGTGGACGACCTTGCCCGCCTCCGGCCAGGACCTCGGCATCAACTCGACCGGAAGATGGGTCTTGATCAGCCGCGGCGAGGGGGACGCGACACAGGCCAGGTAGCCGCGGTAGCCGGGCCGGTCCTTGCCGGAGAGGTTGGGAACCTGACGAGACCCGCCGGACAGCGTGCCCCAGCCGTCCCACAGCCCGCTCAGCATGACCTGCATCCAGTTGGTGCCCGACTTCGGGAAGCCGGAGATGACGACGTCGCCGTCGGCCAGCGGGAAGTCACGGATGTCGTCGTAGTTGTCGTGCATGAACGTCGGGTCGGGGTCGTGCATGATGCCGATCTCCAGGTGTTGGATTCACTGTACGCTTAGTATACAAAGTGGGAGAAGCCTGACCAGGGCCACGAGGAAGGGACACCATGAGCGACGAGGACTACGTGCGGGCCGAGGTCGAGGACGGGATCGCCTGGGTGACGCTCAACGAGCCACGCCGGCTCAACCCCGTCACCCTCGCCCGCATCGCGCGGATCCAGGACGTCGTCGCCGGCCTGTCCCCCAGGCCCGACGTCCGGGTGATCGTCGTGACCGGCGCCGGCCGGGGATTCTGCTCCGGCGCCGACCTCCGGGACGAGACGCTGCGGACGGCCCCGATGTTCCCGCCGGCCAGCGGCTCGCTGCTCGACTCCCGGGACGGACTCTGGAACCTCAGCGCCGTGCGCCAGCCCGTGATCGCGATGGTCAACGGTCCCGCGTTCGGCTACGGGTACGAGCTCGCCCTTCAGGCCGACATCCGGATCGCCGGCGAGTCGGCCCGGTTCGGCTTCCCGTACGCGAGGATGGGCGGGGTCTCCGACACCGGCGCGGCGACGTGGCTGCTCCCCCGCCAGGTCGGATACGCGCTGGCAGCCGAACTCCTGTTCACCGGCAGGGTGCTCTCCGGCCCGGAGGCCGGGGCCGTCGGCCTGGTCAGCCGGGTGGTCCCCGACGAGTCGCTGCGCGCGGTCACCGCCGAACTGGCCAGGGAGATCGCCGGCGGCGATCCTGCGGCGGTCCAGGCGACCAAGCGCATGCTCGTGGCCGGCCGGGACCAGTCGGCGGCCGAGCACGTGTTGATGCAGTTCCAGTACGCCAACCGGTTCCGCCCGGACCTCGGCGCGGCCGCCGCCAGACTCGCCGGCGGCCGCCACAAGGACCCCAAGTGACGGTAACCGTTCGCAGCTACTGCCGGTTCTGCGTCGCGCACTGCGGTCTGCTCATCGACGTTGACGACGGGCGGGTCGTCAGAGCCGCCGGGGACGCCGGACACCCGCTGTCCGCCGGGTACACCTGCGCCAAGGGGCGTGCGCTCCCGGGCTTCCACCACGACCCGGACCGGCTCGACACGCCGATGACCGGCCGGGCCGGGCCGGATCGGCGACCGGCCACCTGGGACACCGTGCTCGATGACCTCGCCACCCGGCTGACCGCGATCAGCCGGGACAGCGGCCCTGACGCGATCGCCGTCTTCAACGGCTCAGGCGGCGGGATGGACGCCGCCGGCGCGCTCGCCTCACGACGGCTCGCCAGGGCGCTCGCGACCACGAGCGTCTACAGCCCGCTCACCATCGACGCGCCGGCCAAACCCCTCGTCGGCGCGCTGGTCGCCGGCCAGCCGGGCCTCTTCGCCGCCGGGGTGGCGCCCGGCGCCACGCTGACCGTCGTGGTCGGCTCCAACCCGGTCGTCTCCCACGGCCACTCCAGCGGCGCCCCGAATCCGCGCGCCCGGCTGCGCGAACTGACCGCCCGCGGCGAGGTCTGGGTCGTCGACCCACGGCGCACCGAGACAGCCGAGATGGCGACCCGGCACCTGGCGCCGCGCCCCGGAACCGACCACGTCTGGCTGGCCGCCCTCGTCAACGAGATGCTGGCCGTCGCCGACCACGACGCGCTGGCCCGCGAGACAACCGGGTTGGCCGAGCTCGCGGATTGCCTGGCCCCCTACGATCTGGCGCTGGCCGGCCGGGTGTGCGGGGTCGCGCCGGAGGACCTGGTGGCGCTGCGCGACGCGCTGCGGCGGCACGGCCGGTTCGCGGGCCTGACCGGCACCGGAGTGACGATGTCCCGGTCCGGCACGCTCACCCAGTGGCTGATGCTCGTCCTCCAGATCGTCACCGGGTCGGCGGACGCGCCCGGGGGCACCTGGTTCAACCCCGGCTTCATCCGGTCCCTGGACCGGCGCCCCTGGCGCGCGGGCCACCACCGGCCACGTCCTGGGCCGCCGAGCCGGCCCGAGCTCCCCCGCCAGTTCGGCGAGCAGCCGGCTGTCGCCCTGCTCGACGAGATCGAGGAGGGGAACGTCCGCGCGCTCCTGGTGCTGGGCGGAAACCTGACCTCGTGCCTGCCGGACACGGACCGCGCGCGGCGGGCCCTGCGGACGGCCGAGGTCGTCGCGGTCGCCGACGTCGTCCACAACGGGACGACCCGGCCGGCCACCCACCTGCTGCCCTGCGCCGGCCAGCTGGAGCGGGCCGACATCACGTTCCTGACCGACCAGTACGCGCCGGAGATCTCGGCGCAGTACACCGACGCGGTCGTACCTCCGGGGGCCGACCGCAGGGAGCTGTGGCGGATCCTGGCCGATCTCGGCGAGCGGCTCGGCCGATCGATCCTGCCCGGCGGCGTCCCCGTCGCCGAGGCGACGGCCGACACGCTGTTCGCCGACGCGCTGCGCACGGCCCGCTGCGACCTCGAAACGCTGCGCGCCGCGCGGGTCGTCGTGGACCCCGAGCCGGCCACGGGCTGGGTGCGGGCGGGCGTCCGCGAGCGCGGCGGGTGGAACCTCGCCCCCGCCGAACTCCGCGCGGCGATGTACCTGCCCGCCACGGCCGGCGGACTGGTGCTCCTGCCGCGCCGCCAGCTACGGCACTTCAACTCCCAGCTCGCCACCGGCCCGGCCAACGACGCGTCGGACGCGGTGTACCTCAACCCGCTCGACGCCGCCGATCTCAGCGTCGGCGACGGCGATCCCGTCACCGTCACCAGCGAGTTCGGCGCGCTCGACGCGCCGGCCCGGCTCGACCGGCGGCTGCCTCGCGGCGCGGTGAGCGTTCCGCACGGCTTCGAAAGGACCAACGTGAACCGGCTGACCAGCACCAGAACGGGCATCGACCCGCTGACAGGCATGCCGACCCTGAGCGGGCTCCCGGTTCGGGTGGCCCCGCGCACGCCCGGAGGGCAGCGGTGACGGCGGCCCGGATCGGCTGGATCGGCCTCGGCGACCAGGGCGTCCCGCTCGTCCGCCGGCTGCTGGCGTCGCCGTACGACGTCGTCCTGTGGGCCCGCCGCGAGCAGTCCCTGGAGCCGTTCGCCGGCACCCGGGCCGCGCTCGCCGCGTCCCCGGCCGAGCTGGGCGAGCGGTGCGACGTCGTCGGGGTCTGCGTGACGGCCGACGCCGACGTGGTGGACGTGGTGGTCGGCGGCGGGCTGCTGGAGGCGATGCGGCCGGGAACGACGCTCGTGATCCACAGTACGGTCGCGCCGCGGACCTGCGCGGCTCTCGCGGAGCGGGCCGCCCCGCAGGGCGTCCACGTGATCGACGCACCGGTCACCCGCGACGGCGCCTCGCACGACGAGTCGCGCGTCAGCCTGCTCGTCGGGGGTGAGGCGGACGTTGTGGAGCGGGCCCGTCCGGTCCTGCGCGCCTATGCCGACTTCGTCTTCCATCTCGGGCCGCTCGGCAGCGGTCAGCACATGAAGATCATCAACAACACGCTCGCCGTGTCGAACCTGGCGTTGATCTTCGACGCGCTGCGCGTCGGCGAGGCGGCCGGGCTGGATCCCGAGGAGATGCTGGCCGCGCTGCGGCACACCAGCGGCGGGAGCGTGATGGTCGGTCTGACGCGGTTCTATCGGCCCGAGCCACGGATGGACTACGTGAACCTGCTGAACAAGGACGTCGGTCTCTTCGCCGGCCTGGTGTCCGGTCAGCCGCCGTCCCTGCTGAACGAGATCGCCCGCGAGACGGTGGACCGGCTGCTCGCGGCCGGGCGGAGCGGTCCGGGGGCGGGCGATCCACCTATACTTAAAGGTCAGTAGACGACCGGACGGGGGGCCGATTCTGCGGTGCGCCCCTGGTCGCCAGGCAGAGATGACGGTCGTTGACGGGCGGCATCGACTTCGAGTCGGCGAGCGAGAGTGGACGCGCATGAGACGAACGCGCACGGGTTCCAACCGCATTCCGGCGGATCAGCGTCGAGCGGAGATCCTTCGCTGCGCCGCCGAGCTGTTCGCCGCGCGTGGTTTCGTTCCGACCACGATGGACGATGTCGCCGAGGCGGCCAACATCACCAAGCGGACGCTCTACCGTTACGTGCCCTCGAAGGAAGACCTCCTCTTCGAGATCCACGACACCTTCTCCGGGCACGCCCTCGTGCCCAGCGACCGGCAGGACATAACCGACCCCACCGGCGAGTTCCGCCGCGTGGTCCGCCAGACCGCCCAGATGGTGGCCGACCACCCGACCGAGATCGGCGTCTTCTTCGAAGAGCGCAAGCACCTGGGCCCGGCCCAGGCCCGGCTGATCGAGGAACGCCGCGACGCCTACGAGGCGTACGCGGCCTCGGTGGTCCAGGCAGGCATCGACGCGGGCGCGTTCGCCGACCTCCCGGCCCGTACGGTGGCGCAGACCGTCCTGGGCACGGTCACGGAGATGTACCGCTGGTACCACCCGGACGGCCCGCTGTCCCCGGCCGAGCTCGCCGACCAGTACGGCGACCTGTTCCTGCACGGCGCGGCGGCCGGCCGCGCCCTGGTCACCACCCGCGCCACGGCGCGGCCGATCTCCACACCGGCGGCCGGCAACAGCCAGGACCACCGCGAGCGGGTCCGGCTGGCGGCCGTCAAGAGCTTCGCCGAGCACGGATACCACGCGACCTCGATGCGCGACCTGGCCGACGTGGCCGACGTCACCAAGGGCGCGGTGATGTACCACGCCGGCTACAAGAACGACCTCCTGGAGCAGATCCACCGCTCGACCTTCCAGGAGAGCCTGAGCCTGCTGCACGAGGAACTGGCCAACGACGACGACTCGACGCCCGCCCTCGACTCGCTGCACCGGCTCATCACCGTGTACATGCGGTTCGTCGCCGCGAATCGCGACGCCATCGCGGTGATCAACGACAACATGCGCTACCTCGACACGAAGTCGTACCGCCGGATCGACCGGCTCCGCAACGACTGGCTGGCGATCTTCCGTGCGGTGCTGGACCGCGCGGAGGCCAACGGGGAGATCGTCGGGGTGAGCCCGAGCTTCCTCGCCCGGGCCCTGGTGGGCATGTTCAACTCGGCGGCGCGCTGGTACAACCCACGCGGCCGGCTGCGCCCGGACGCACTGGCACAGCTGTTCTCCCAGCTCCTGTTCCACGGCCTCGCCGCCGGGGTGACCGTCCGGTAGGTCCGCCATCCCGAGGCGGCGACCGGAACGACTCTATGAGATATTCTGACTGGACAGTATACTGAAGTCCCGCAAGGCTGCAGGCTAGGAGTGACCTTGACCGCTATCATCCAGTCGGAATACGAAGGCCCCGACCGGAGCATCCTCGCTGCGAGTCGAAGGACGAGGTGAGGTCGCCTTGGAGCGCTCCCTCGACGCCACGAACGCCGGCCTCGCCCAGCGGAGGGCCGATCTCGAGCTGAGCTGGCCGGCCTGGACACCACGGACCTTCGCCCAGCACCTCGACCACTGCGCCGAACGATGGCCGGACAACATCTACATCGAAAGCACCGGGCAGTCCTGGACCTACCGCGACATGGCGGCCTACAGCAGGCGCGCGGCGGGCGCGTTCCACCGGGCCGGAATCGGCGTCGGCGACCGGGTGGCCCTGCTCATGGGCAACTCCGCCGAGTTCGTCGCCATGTACGCCGGCCTGACCCGCATCGGGGCCATCGCCGTACCGATGAACTACCTCCTCGGTCCTGAGGAGATGCGTTACGTCCTGGACCACTCCGCTCCGTCGATCGTCGTACTCGACTGCGAGATCGCCGGCCGGGACGTCGCCACCGTGGTGCGGAGCACCGGCGCCTTCGAGAGCGACGGCCCGCGGCTCGTCGTCCGATCCGGCTTGCCCCGGTTCGAACCGTGGACGGCCTGGGACGACCTGTTCAGCGAGGACGCCTCCGCACCGGACGCCGAGTCCCCCACCGCGCCGTGCGCCATCATGTACACCGCAGGGTCGTCCGGCACCCCCAAGGGCGCGCTCCTGCACAGCGACGCGATGCTCCGGGAGGCGTACGGGACGGCCCTCACCCGCGGCTACGACACCGGGTGGAGCAGCCTGACGGCGCTGCCCTCGTTCCACCTGTTCGGCCTGGCGCAGTGCATCCTGCCGGCCACCTTCGCCGGAGGCCGGGTGATCCTGCGGCAGCGGTTCGACCCCAAGGAGCAGCTGGAGACGATCGCGGCCGGTGCGGCAAGCGACATCGTCGTCGTGGCGGCGATGGCCCACCGGCTGATCGACGAGCTCGCCACCTTCGACCGCACCGCCCACCCCGGCTGGGCGTTGCGCTCGGTCTTCATCGGCGGCGACGCGATGCCCGAGGCCGACTGGCAGAAGGTCCGCGACGCCTTCGGCGTGGACGAGGTGACCTCCGGCTTCGGCATGACCGAACTCCAGGGCACGGCGTTCATGGTCCCGCCCGGTTCGTCGAACGAGGTCCTGGCCAACACGGTCGGCTGGGAGTCGACGGCCGGCTGCGCGGGAATCGCCGCCCGCGACGGCGCCGAGCACGAGTGGCGGCTGGTCGACCCTGACAGCGGACAGATGGTCGCGCCCGGTGAGATCGGCGAGCTCCAGTATCGCGGACCGAGCGTCTCCCCCGGCTACTGGCGCGTGGACCCGGAGACCGACACCTCCCGGGCCGACGGCTGGTTTCGCTCCGGCGACCTCGGGCGAGTCCGCGAGGACGGCGCGTTCGTCTTCACCGGCCGCAACTCCGACGTCTACCGGTCCGGAGGCGAACTGGTCTCCCCGCGTGAAGTCGAGGCTCTGATCGCCAGCCTGCCGGAGGTCGGGGCCACCTTCGTGGTAGGCGTGCCGGACCGCCGCTGGGGACAGGTCGGCTGCGCCTGGATCGTCCCCGCGCCCGGCGCCCACCCCGATCCCGACACCGTCATCGCGCACTGCCAGTCGCGCCTGGCCCGCTACAAGGTGCCCAAGTACGCGTTCCTGATCGCCGAAGCGGCCGTGCCGGTCTCCGCGTCCGGCAAGTTCCGCAGACGAGGACTGGTCGACCTCGCGGCGGAACGCCTCGCGGAGCAGACCCTCTCCGTCCCAGAATGAACACCACTTCCCCTGGACGCCTCAGCGGCAAGCGCCGACTGACGCTCGTCCTCAAGGGCGCGAGCGGGTACGGGACACGGCAGCGGGGCCGATGTGTTCGTAGAGGCGTTCCGACCTGGTGTTGCTGAGTGTTTTGGTTTGGGGTTGTGGGGATTAATTCGACAATCAAGCGCCCCGCTTTACAAAGTAGATCAATAAAGCAAGGCCGCACACCCGACAAAGGTGGCGCGGGAAATGTCGGGTGATCGGGACCGATGTCGGCGCACGATGGGGGCATGGATGACACGACCTTGGTATCCCGCTTCCTCCGCGATGGCTTCGTGAAGTTGGAGGGCGCCGTCGCGCCGCGCGTCGCCGCGGACTGCGCGCGGCTGCTGTGGCGAGAGACGGGCTGCGACCCGGACGATCCAGCGACGTGGAGGCAGCCCGTGCACTGGGTGGCCGGCATGGCGCAGGGGCCGTTCGCCGCCGCACCCAACTCCCCGTTCCTGCAGCACGCGTACGACCTGCTCGTCGGCGCGGGACGCTGGGAGCCGCGCTACTCGCTGGGCACGTTCCCGCTGCGCTTCCCGCACGAGCAGGAGCCGGACGACGCGGGCTGGCACATCGAGGGTAGCTATCTGCCGGAGGGCGAGAGCTGGTACTTCACAAATCTGCGCTCCCGGGGCCGGGCGCTGCTGATGCTGTTCCTGTTCAGCGAGGTCGGTGAGGAGGACGCCCCGACCCGGATCCGGGTCGGCTCGCACCTCGACGTGCCGAAGGTGCTGGAGAAGTACGGGGAGGAGGGGGCGAGCGGGCTGGCCCTCGCGCCCGATCTGGTGGCGGCGTCCGACCACCGGCCACTCGCCCTCGCCACCGGGTCCCCGGGCGACGTCTTCCTGTGCCACCCATTCCTGGTGCACGCGGCGCAACCGCACCATGGGGTGCGGCCGCGCTTCATGGCCCAGCCGCCGCTGATGCCGGCCGCGCCCTACGAGCTGGAGCGGGCCGACGGCGCGTACTCACCCGTGGAGATCGCAATCCGTCGGGGCCTGGGACAGGACACCCCCGGTCCGGACGGGGACGGCACCGGCGGCAGCGCCGGATAGACATGCTTCATCCGTTCCGAGAACCGGGCGGAGAACACGTGCCTGGGCAGCGGCACGTCCGGCAGCGCCGCGCCAGCCGTTATCGACCATCGGGCGAGTGCCGTCGACAACACACCAGCCTCACGACGACATGCCGGACAAGATCACGCGAAGAGACCGAACACCGTCATCCGAAGACATCGAGTGATCTTGAGCGAGCTGGGCCTTGGCTGTGGGCGGGAACTGCCGGGTGGGTTCGGCGGAATGCCCGTTTCTGCAGCACGGCGCGCCGGTGCCGCGCATCGGCGTGGAGTGCGGCGGACGCGCAGGAACGTGGAGATCCCCCTATTCTGTAACGCGTAGTGAATCGAGGGCAACGTGCGCATCACGCGTGCGAACGCGCGGTTCCAGCAGTGGCAGGCGCTGCTGGGCAACCGGACCAAGCGGCAGCGAGCCGGGGAGTTCCTGGTCCAGGGAGTGCGCCCGATCAGCCTGGTGGTCGAGTTCGGCTGGCCGGTGCATACGCTGATCTACGACGCCGAGCGGCCGCTGTCGAACTGGGCCGAGCAGATGCTGAAGACGGCTGGCGGCGAGCGGGTGGCCATGGCCCCCGACCTGTTGCGAGAGCTGGGCGGCAAAGACGAGGACATACCCGAACTGGTGGCGGTGACCGGGCTGCCAGACGATGAGCTGTCCCGCATCCAGGTGGGCCCGTCCTTCCTGGGCGTGGTGTTCGACCGGCCAAACAACCCCGGAAACATCGGGACGATGGCGCGCTCACTGGACGCGTTCGGCGGCGCGGGCCTGATCGTCACCGGACACGCCGCCGACCCCTACGATCCCCGATCGGTGCGGGCCTCCACCGGGTCGCTGCTGACGCTGCCGGTGGTGCGGTCCCCCTCACACCGGGAGGTGCTGGCATGGGTAGAGCGGCTGCGCGCCCAGGGGCAGCCGCTGAGGGTGGTAGGCACGGACGAGAACGGCACCTGCGACGTCGCCGAACTGGACCTGACCGGCCCCACCCTGCTGGTCATCGGCAACGAGACCACCGGACTGAGCGCGGGATGGCGACAGGCGTGCGACACGATGGCGCGCATCCCAATGGCCGGCTCAGCCAGCTCCCTGAACGCCGCCAGCGCGGCGACCGTGGTGTTGTACGAGGCCGCCCGCCAGCGTCGCGGCCACACCGCATGACCTACCGTCACGCGATCGTCCGGACCAGCCATCAGGACCTGGCCAGCGGCGCGGTGCTGCATTCGGCCCCAGGGTTTCCCGCCTTCCCCGTCCGGCCGGCCAGCGGGATCTTCCAGCGCGCGCTTGAGCATGTCAAATGTCCGCGGCCGGGCGCTCGTCCGGGATCGGCGCCGGCTCGATGCCGGCGGCAGCGCGGCTGGACTTCCCGGCGCGCGATGCCGGCGGGGCGTCGGCGATACTGTGGGCGTGGAGTACGTGTCCAGAGTGCCGCGACCGCCGCTGGACGGGCTGATCGACGACCTCTACTACCTGGAGGGCGCGCCGCCGTACGCCCGGCTGACGCTGCCGCCGAGCCCGTCGGCGTTGCTCATCGTCAACCTCGGGGCGCCGTTCCGCATCCGCGCCGGCACCGACATCGAGACGGCCGAGTACGCCGACGGCTGCGTGGTCACCATGCCCACCCGCGCCTTCGAGTTCGGCTATCCGCCGGGGACCCGGTCCGTCGGCGTGCACGTCAAGCCGTGGGGGCTGGCGCCGTTCCTGCCGATGCCCGCGGCCGAGCTGTGCGACCGGCCGGTGACGGTGGAGCAGGTTTGGGGCCGGCCCGCCATTGCCGAGCTGCGGGACCGGCTGGCCACGGCGGACGGACCGCACGAGATGCTGACGCTGCTCGAGGAGGAGCTGATGCGACGGCTGCGCGAGACCGCCGGTCTGGGGCTGGTCCGCCATACCAGCAGCGTCATCGCGGCGACCAGCGGGGCGGTGGCGATCGGCGACCTGAGCGTGGCAGCCGGTGTCAGCAGCACTCATCTGGCACAGCGGTTCAAGGAGCTCATCGGCGTCACGCCGAAGCGGCTGGCCCGCACCTACCGCTTCACCGCCACCGTGTTCGCGATCGACCCCGCCGGACCGATCGACTGGAGCGACCTCGCCGGTGGCGCAGGCTACTTCGACCAGGCCCACTTCGGCCACGAGTTCCGGGCGTTCACCGGGCTCACGCCGACCCGGTACGTCGAGGTCCGGCGGCGGTTCCTGCGCGAACATCCCGGCCACGCGCTGGACGGCTGGCCGCTGCCGGCCGATTGATTTCTTACAAGAGCGACAGCTCACGACACGCTAATTTGGGGGCACCCCAAAGCAGAGGAGAGCCCCGTGGGCAAGGTGGTCATGTACAGCTCGGTGTCGGTGGACGGCTTCGTCGCGGACGAGAACGACCAGCCCGGACCGCTGTTCGACTGGTTGTCCAGCGGTGACGTCCCGTTGGACGAGAGCGGCGAGCTGAAGGTGTCGCAGACGTCCTACGACTACACCCGGCCGTACTGGGACCAGATCGGAGTCACGATCGTCGGCCGCCACGTCTTCGACCTGACGGACGGCTGGGACGGGAAGCCGCCGGGCGGCATCGACCACGTGGTCGTCGTGTCGCACCGGCCGATGCCCGAGGGCTGGGACCCCGAGGCGCCGTTCCACTTCGTCGACGGCGTCGAGGCAGCCGTGGCCAAGGCGCAGGAGCTTGCCGGTGACCGCATGGTCGAGGTCGCCGCCGGCGACGTCGGCGGCCAGGTGCTTGCCGCGGGCCTGATCGACGAGGTGCGCATGGACGTCGTACCCGTCGTCTTCGGGTCCGGCAAGCGCTACTTCGGGTCGGTCCACGCGCAGCACCTGTTGGAGGATCCTGACGTGGTGATTCAGGGCAACCGGGTGCTTCACCTGCGCTATCGAGTGCGCCGTTGACCGATCTGAGCGGGTACGCGAAGAAAGTCCACTGCGAACGGTGACACAAGATCGGGCCTCCGGCTGCGTTTGCGCATCGCTGTCCCTGGTCGGGCAGCGAATGCCGATCCGCCCCAGCACCTCACCTGCGGCAAGTTCAACTCAAGATCACTGGTTGCCGGTTTCCGTCGTATCTTGGCCGACCCCCGAACGGACTTGGCCTGAGCGTGGCCTCGGGACTTTGGGCCAGATCAACGCGCCGACGCCGCCCTCCCATCAGAGCTTCTGATACCGCCCACGCCGCAGCGCTGAAGCGGGCCCCGCTGGACGGCGACACCCGCCGCGCCTACGACTCCCGGGTGAGGACGGTTGTGATGCCGGCCAGGATGAGGTCGATGCCGACCAGGAACTGCGCGCGGTCGTCGTGCTCGGGCAGTTGTGTCGCCACCTGGCGCATGATCGGGTACTTGTCGGGGTCGAGTTGCGCCCACCGTGCGGCGATGTCTTCGAGTACGGCCGACCGGTCGTGCGGGTGGAGGCGGGTACGGGCGGCGTTCTGTCCGGCGACGCCGAGGATGTAGTTCCCGAGCGCGGATCCGCAGTCGAACTGTGCTCGCTGGGGGACACCAAGCACCTGGAGGTGCCTGCCGAGGCTTTCCGCGATCTGCAGGAACGCGGGCTGCCACGGCTCGCGCGAGAGCTGGGAGCCCGCCCAGGGGTGGGAGTCGGTCGCGTCGAACACTGCGAGGGCGGTGGCCCGGATCGCCTCCCGCGGGTCGGCGACGCTGACTACGTCGGTCATGGCACTGGCGATGACGTCGCCGGTGGCCGCCGCGAACAGTTCGTTCATGTTGGCGACGTGGTGATAGATCGCCCCGGTCCCTGTCGCCAGGCGGGCCGTGAGCGCCCGGATGGTCAGGGCGCTCTCACCACCGGCGTCGAGGATCTCGATGGCCGCTTCGACGATCCGCTCCCTCGACAGCGCGTCCGCGCGCCGTTCCCCTCGTTTCGTCCTGGTCGCCATGAGCTCCATCATGCCACCGTTTGGAGCACTGCTCCAAACGGGGTATATATTGGAGCAGTGCTCCAACCGAGTTTGAGAGGAACATGATGACGACACCAGTCACGATCATCGGTGCGGGCCTTGGTGGCCTCACCCTCGCCCGCGTTCTGCATGTCAACGGCATCCCCGCGATGGTCTATGAGGCCGATTCCTCTGCGGGGGCCCGCACGCAGGGCGGCCAGCTCGACATCCACGACTACAACGGGCAGCTCGCGCTCGAGGCGGCCGGCCTGATGGAGGAGTTCCGCGCGATCATCCATGAGGGCGGCGCGGCTTCACGCGTGCTCGACTCCCGCGGAACGGTGCTGGCCGAAATGCCCGACGACGGCACGCACGGGCGTCCAGAGGTGCTCCGCGGCGACCTGCGCCGGATCCTGCTCGACTCCTTGCCTGCCGAGACTATCCAGTGGGGACGCAAGGTCACCGGTGCCCGGTCCCTGGGCGACGGCCTGCATGAGGTGACCTTCGCCCAGGGACCGGCCGTGACCACCGGCCTCCTGGTCGGCGCCGACGGCGCCTGGTCGAGGATCAGGCCGCTGCTGTCCGATGCCAAGCCCCGCTACACCGGCACCTCCTCCATCGAGACCTTCCTGCACGACGCCGACGAGCGGCACCCCGCGGCGGCCAAGGCGGTCGGCGGCGGCGCGATGTACGCCCTGTCTCCCGGAAAGGGGATCATCGCGCACCGCGAGGCGGGCAATATCCTGCACACGTACTTCGAGCTGCACTGCCCTGAGGAGTGGGTGGCCGGCATCGACTTCACCGACGCCGCCGCCGCGACCGCCCAGGTCGCGGCCGAGCTCCAGGGATGGGCGCCGGAGCTCACCGCTCTGATCACCGACAGCGACACCGCACCAATCCCGCGCTCGATCTACACCCTCCCCGACGGGCACCGATGGGACCGCACCCCCGGCGTGACGCTCCTCGGCGACGCCGCACACCTGATGCCGCCGTCCGGCGAGGGCGCGAACCTGGCGATGCTCGACGGCGCCGAACTCGCCAAGGCGATCGCCGCCAACCCCGGCGACATCGAAGCGGCACTCACCGCCTACGAACAAGGTCTCTTCCCGCGCAGCGACGCCGCATACGCCGATGCAAACGAGACCGTCGACCTCTTCCTCGGCGACCAGACACCGTTCAAACTCGCCAACCTCTTCACCGCCGCCCTCAACGCGCCACACGAGGAACCCGCGCAATCCTGATACGCACCGCCGACGACCCCGTGCGATCGCGGCAGGGGAACGCGACCCACTGCAGCCTTCCTTTGGATCGACCCGACCCATCCGGCCTGGCGAACGGCCCGGTGTCAGCGGCTTCACCGCTCAGAAATCCTCCGCCACGTCGTCAGTTCTGGTAGCCCCTCGCCACCTGCGGAAGGATTGACGACCATGACCAACGCCAGACTGCTAGGCGACGACGAGGCCGCGTTCATCGCGGCGGCCCGCTCAAATGACGCGGCACAGTTCGCGCTCATCACGGAGCGCTACCGGCGTGAGCTGCAGGTGCACTGCTACCGGATGCTCGCGAACTACGAGGACGCCCAGGACATGACGCAGGAGACGTTCCTGCGGGCGTGGAACAAGCGGGAGTCGTTCAAGGGCCACGCTGCGCTGCGGACCTGGCTGTACCGGATCGCGACGAACGCCTGCCTCGACTTCCTGGAGAAGCGCAACGACCGCACACCCGTGCCGTCCGAGCTGCCGGACCCCGGCTCCGAGGTGCTGTACCTGCAGCCGTACCCCGACCGGATGCTCCCCGAGGACCCGCAGGAATCGGTGGTGGCGCGGGAGACGATCGAGCTGGCGTTCATCGTCGCCGTCCAGCACCTGCCGCCGCGGCAGCGGGCGGTGTTCATCCTGCGCGACGTCCTCGGCTGGCCGGCGTCGAAGGCCGCCGACGCCCTCGAGCTGACCGTCGCATCGGTGACCAGCGCACTGCAGCGGGCGCGCGTGACGATGCGCGATCAGCTGCCCGACCGCCGCCTCGACTGGCGGAGCCCCGCCACGCACGAGCTGTCGAGCGATGAGCGCGGCGCGGTGAGGTCGTATATCGACGCCCATGAGCGCAACGACCTCGACGGGCTGATGTCCCTGCTGCGCGACGACCTGCGCTTCGCGATGCTGCCCGATTCGGGCACCGTGACCACGACGGCCAAGGACGCGGTGGACGGCTGGGTCTCCGGTGGGCTCTTCCAGCGCGGCCACGACGACTGGCGCGGTATCACCACGACGGTCAACCGCATGCCTGCCGCCGTGCTGTACCTCCGCACCCCCGACGACCCGGAGTACCGGCTATTTGCCATCGCGGTCCTGCACATCGTCGACGGGAAGATCGCCGAGCTCACCGGATTCGACGCCACCGACAAACCATGGCTGGGCCTGCCCCCGACACTGTGATCAGACGAAGTCCCCATCGTCGAGGAGTCCAGCGCACGGGCCGCCGTCACCGAAGTCACCGCCGAATGAGCACCCCGACCAGCTGAACACCAACGCGACAACGCGAACACCACCGCCCCGCCGGCGTTGCCGGCGGGGCATCTTCGTGCCCGAAGACCATCGTCACGATCAACGACGCCGTCGCCCTCATCTCCAGCGAGTCGGTCAGCAGCTCACTCGGAATGCAACGAGGGGCCCGGGGAAGGGTTGCCTCATCGCCGAGGGTCACGGTGAGCACGCCAGGAAGGATTTCGACCTGGCCTCACGAGCCGAGCATTTGGCCCGTGCTCATCGCCTCGTCTCGTATCGGGTCAGCACCAAGCCGCCGGGAAACGTCCGCGTCTCCACCAGGTTCAGGTTCACCCAGCTGTCCAGGGCCGTAAAGAACGGCGTGCCGCCGCCCACCAGGACCGGGTGGGTGACCAGCACGTACTCGTCGATCAGCCCGGCCCGCATGGCCGCCCCGGCGAGCGTGGCGCCGCAGATGTCCATCGGGCCGCCGTCCTCGGCCTTGAGCCGGGTGATCTCGGCGACCGCGTCGCCGGTGACCAGGCGGGTGTTCCAGTCGACCTTGTCGATCGTCGAGGAGAACACCACCTTCGGCATGTCCCGCCAGCGGCGGGCGTACTCGATCTCCGCCGGTGTGGCGCCGGGCTGCTGGTCGGCGGTCGGCCAGTGGGAGCTCATCGTCTCCCACAGTTTGCGCCCGTACAGCGCCAGGCCGGTCGCCCCCACCCGGTCGGACCACCACTGGAACAGCTCGTCGCTCGGTACGCTCCAGCCGAGGTCGTCGCCAGGCGCGGCGATGTAGCCGTCCAAGCTCAGGTTCATGCCGAAGATCAGTTTCCGCATCGTGCCAGCCTCTCGTGAGTCGATCTCACACGTACAGACGGGCACGGCGCGGAAACCTAATCGGTGCGCGATCTGCGTCCGCAGGTAGTCCTCGCGTTCCGGACAGCGCCGGGCCCTCTCACCGCGCTGGAGATCGCCAAGCAGTTCCCACGCTGGGCATGTCGCTCGGCGACCAGCGGCCGGACGCGCGCCGCAAGATCCGCGAGTACCTACCGCTCACCAGCGCCGACGCAGCTAAGCGTTGTTCGTGGAGGCGTTCCGACCCGGCGTCGCTGAGCGTTTTGGTTTGGGTTTCGAGAATTGATTCGATAACCAAGCGCCTTGCTTTACAAAGTAGATCAATAAAGCAGGCCGGAGACACGAACCGGCAGATCGTCGGCGGACGGCATCCGATAGGGGATGCGAGCCGCCCTGATCTTGGCCTTCGCGCGGGTGATGCGCTGCTCCATGGTGGTCCCCCGCACCAGGAAGGCACGGGCGATCTCGGGCACGGTCAGACCGCCGACCATGCGCGGCGTCAACGCCGCGCGCGCTTCCACCGCCAGCGCCGGATGACAGCAGGTGAAGATCAGCCGGAGCCGGTCGTCGTCGATGACGCCCAGCGGCTCGGGTGGGGTGTTGTCCTGCAGCATCTGAGCCTCCTTGAGCTTGT
Organism: Acrocarpospora pleiomorpha; assembly: GCF_009687885.1. Lineage (GTDB taxonomy): Bacteria > Actinomycetota > Actinomycetes > Streptosporangiales > Streptosporangiaceae > Acrocarpospora > Acrocarpospora pleiomorpha. The sequence goes on along the minus strand of NZ_BLAF01000004.1, from coordinate 181,746 downwards.
CATCGCGTTTGTTCTCGCGCCGGATCCGGTCGATGGCCTTGCGGTTGGCGGTGGTGGTCAGCCACCCGTCGTGGTGGGCCCGAGTGATCGCCTTCTCGACGTCGCTCACTGGAACGGCCGCACCTCAATCTTCCGATCGCAGACCTTCGACGCCTCGGCGGCTAGCTTGAGCGCCACATCCAGATCGGGGGCCTCCCACACCCAGACGCCGGCGAGGTACTCCTTCGACTCCACGAAAGGCCCGTCGCTGAACACCGCCTGCTCGCCCCGGTTGTCGATGACCGTGGCCGCGTCGGTGTCCGCGAGTCCGCCCGCGAAAACCCAGTAGCCCTCGGCGATCAGTCGTTCGTTGAACGCGCTGATGGCAGGCCGCCTGTCCGTGCTGCCGGGATTACTTTTGTCATCGATCACGGAAACCAGGTACTGCATCTGAAGATCATCTCCTGTGGTGTCAAGACAGCGTGGTTCGGTGGCAGGGACTTCAGGCCCTTGCATACCGCGGGCGCCCGGCCGGCCGGCAGACCTGGATCGTCACGCCCTTCGAGTCGACCCGCGACTCGACCAGGTCGAGCGCAAGATCCGGACCGGTCTCCGGGAACAGTCTCGCGCCCTGGCCGAGGATCACCGGGATCACGATCAGAATCATCTCGTCGACCAGGTCGTTCTCCAGCAGCCACCGGGTCAGGATGCCACTGCCGTGCACCTGCAGCTCTCCCCCGGGCTTGGCCTTCAGCTCACTGATGGCCGCCGCGAGGTCACCGCGGAGAACGGTCGTGTCCTCCCAACGCGGCGCGGTGAGCGAGGTCGAGGCAACGTACTTGGGGGCCTCGTTCAAGGCCACGCCGATGGGATGGGCGCGCATCTGGTCGATTGATCCCCAGGAGCCGGCGAACAGCTCGTAGGTGCGCCGGCCGAACAGGAACGCCTCGGCGCGCTGGTAGGTCTGCGTGATGAACGTCCTGGTCTCGTCGTCACCCGCCCCCAGTGCCCATCCGCCGCGCTCGAATCCGTTCCTGCGGTCCTCATCCGACGCACCGCCGTTTCCCTGCGTCACTCCATCGATGGTGACCTGAGTCACGGTCGTCAGCTTCATGATCGCGGTTCCTTTGCCTTGGCGCCGCCCCTTGCGGGCGGCCTCACCCCTGCTACGAACACCACCGCCCCGACCCGACACTTCCTCCCGGACTTCTTTGAAGAATTTCCAGCCCTGCCGAACGGCCGTGTTCATCAAGCCGCAACCAAACCCAGGCGGAGAATCACATCGCACGACCAGCGGCGGTTGAAGGTGGCCGGGCGGCAGGGAATGACGCTCACGGCGTGCCGCCCGGCCCCGCGCGGATCTGACGATCAGCGCTTCATCAGGGCGAAGACTCCCCAGCCGAGATACTCACGCATGTAGCGCGCGTAGCGTGCGGGCTCGGTGGTGAGCTCGGCCCGTACCTCGGGCGCCAGTTCGTCGTCCGGGTTCCGGTCGAGCCAGCGGCGGAGGTTGAGCCACTGTGCCGCGCAATACCGGTCCCAGCTGTCCTGGTCGGCCAGCATCATTTCCACGACGTCGTACCCGAGGTCGCCGAACTGCTCGATCAGCTCGGGCAGCGGCAGGAAGTCGGCCAGGCTGGTGGCGTGGCAGGCCTCCGCGGCCTCCTGGTCCGGCGGAGTCCGGCGCCAGTAGGGCTCGCCGATCAGCATCAGACCTCCGGGGCGGAGGCTGCGACCGAGCAGCTCGGCCGTTCCGGCGACGCCGTTCCCGATCCAGGTGGCGCCGACGCAGGCGGCGAGATCGACCGGCTCGTCCGCGACATGACCGGAGGCGTCGCCGTGGACGAACTCGACCCGGTCGGCGACGCCGAGCTCGATGGCACGTGCCTGGGCCTGCTCGGTGAAGACCGTGCTGATGTCCACGCCCGTGCCCGTGAAGCCCAGGTCACGTGCCCAGGTGCACAGCATCTCGCCCGAGCCGCTGGCCAGGTCGAGCACTCGTGTCCCGGGGGCCAGGTGGAGTGCCTGGCCCAGGGCGGCCAACTTGTCGGCAGTCAGCGGGTTGTGGATGCGGTGGCTGCTCTCGCGGATGGTGAAGATGCGGGGAAGGTCCATGACCAAATTCCTTTCCGTCATGCCCTGTGGTGGGAGGAGGGGTTGATGGCGCGTCGCAGGCGCGCGATCGCGGCCAGGACCTGACCGTGGGAGGTGCGCGAGGCGGTGGAGCGGAAGGAATGGTCGCGTTCCTCGTCCCAGCCGTAGTCGGCCGGAGTCAGGACGCGCGCAGGAGAGAAGAAGGCAGGTTGCTGAGAATCAGGTTGCTGAAACAATGCGGAGACCTTGGGAAGGGGCCCCTCCGGACGGCACGCGCGACCAAGAACTCCCGCTAGGAGAGAGGAAGGCAGGTGCGGGTCAGGACGAGGCCCGGGAAGTGAGGATGATCCGGGCGCTGCACATGGCAGCGGTCTCCACGACAGTCATCGACTCACCTCCTTCGATCTCCGCAGCAGACCCAGTCGTCGCTGCGCCGCCCAGAGTACCAGCCTCTGCCGTCGCCGGGCCGCCCGCCCTTCACCGGCCACTGATGCCGGTGAAGGGCGGGCGGCCGAGCCGTGAACGCTATCAGTTGGCGGGCTTGCCGAACCAGCGGGCGAGGTGGCCGTCCAGGTCCTGCTGATCGTCGCCGATCCAGGCGACGTGGCCGTCGGGGCGTAGCAGGACGCTCGGAACATCCAGTACCGCAGTGGGATCCGCGAGGTGATCGACTCGGTCTGACCAGCCGCCGACGGTCAGGCGTTCGGTGCGGTCCAGCAGCAGGCCGCGGCCGCGATGCAGCAGATCGTAGAGGCGGCCCTGTTTCACGTCGATGTCGCGCAGGCGGCGGCCGAGCAGGTCGGGGCCTGCGCCGAAGTCGTAGCGGATGCCGATCGCGGTGATCTTCTCGATCAGATAGCGGTTCACCTCGTCGAAGTCCATCAGTTCGGTGAGCAGCCTGCGCGCGGCCTGCGGGCCCGGTTCGGCGGACAGCAGTTCCATCTGGGCGCGGGTGTTGTCCAGCACGTCCGCGGCGACCGGATGACGTTCGGCCTGGTAGGTGTCCAGCAGTGTTTCCGGCGCCCAGCCGCGGATCTGCGCGGCCAGCTTCCAGCCGAGGTTGAACGCGTCCTGAACACCCAGGTTGAGGCCCTGCCCGCCGATGGGTGGATGGATGTGTGCCGCATCGCCGGCCAGCAGCACCCGCCCGACCCGATAACGTTCGGCCAGCCGGGTGGCATCCCCGAAGCGGGACATCCAGCGCGGGGAGTGCACGCCGAAATCGGTTCCGGCGATGGTGCGCAACTGTTGTTGGAAATCCTCGAGGGTGGGCGGTTCCGCGCGATCGCTGACTCCCCCGGCGGGGACGACGACGCTGTAAACCCCTTCGCCGAAGGGCCTGAGCCAGAATCGCCTATGGGTCTCGTGGATTTCGGTCACCTTGGCGGTGATCTCCTCCTGCGGCACGCCCACTTCCATCTCGCCCATCAGCGTCTCGGTCCGCGAGGGCTCGCCGGGGAAGCCGACGCCGAGCAGTTTGCGCACCGTACTGCGCGCGCCGTCACAGCCGACGAGATAGCGCGCACGCAGCTGTTCCCCGTCGGCCAGCTCGACGGTCACACCCTCGTCGTCCTGCTCGAAACCGGCCACCGCACAACCGTGCCGGACCTGGGCACCCAGTTCGATCGCATGCTCTTCGAGCAGGCGTTCGATGACCGGCTGCGGGATGCCCAGCAGATAGGCGTGCGCGGAATCCAGGCCCTTGGGCGCGGGTTTGGCGATGGCGGCGAAGAAACCGCTGGCCGGACGCTGTCTTCCGTGTCCGAGAATGCGATCCAGCAGCCCGCGCATCGCCATCAGCTCGAGACTGCGAATATGCAGACCGACTATGCGGACGAACGACTTGGGCTCGGTTTCCTTCTCCAGAACGAGTACCCGCACGTCGTGCAGCCGCAGTTCGGCGGCCAGCATCGCGCCGGTCGGCCCGCACCCGGCAATGATCACGTCGAACATGAGGGGCGCACGCTCGGCACCGGAGGCTGGCGACCTGAGTCCGGGGACGTCGCCAACGGTGAAGTCGCGCTCGACCGTATCGTTCGACGACGGCTCGGCGGTGAACTGCGGAGAGTCCATAGGTTGTTGCCTTTCGGGAGTGCCTAATTGGAGAGGCGCTCCCGGCGACACCTACGTCAATCGCCGGCCGTGATGGGAAGGGGGAGCACCCACATCGATACAGCGTTCATGGGTCTCACCTCCTCGGGCGGTGTCACGGTCACCGGCAAGCTACAAGCCCGAGCATCACCCCGTCCAATCCTTTTCCAGCCACGTGATCACGACTCCGCACGGGCCCGTGCGGTTGCAGAGCGAATCCGGCGTGCCGCATGATCTGCTGACGGAGATGGAGGCAGTCTGATGTCCAGGGCGCAGTTGTATGACGCCATCGGCGCTACCTACACCGTGACGCGGCGCACCGAGCCGCGGATCGCCGAGCAGATCTGGACCGCGCTCGGCGATGCGCGGACCGTGCTGAACGTTGGGGCCGGCACCGGGTCCTACGAGCCTCCCGGCCTCGACGTGACTGCGGTAGAGCCATCGGCGGTCATGCGGGTGCAGCGGCCCGCAGGCGCAGCGCCGTGCGTCGATGCCACCGCGGAGAGTCTCCCGTTCGAGGACCAGTCTTTCGACGCCGCGATGGCTTTCGCTACCATCGATCACTGGCAGGACCCGATCGCGGGCCTGCGCGAGATGCGGCGTGTCGCTCGCCGCGTGGTCGTGTTCACCTGCGACGCCAGTGACGCCGATCTCTTCTGGCTGAACCGTGACTACCTGCCGGAGTTCGCCGGCCTCTGGGCTGGCCGGCCTTCGCTGACCGAGTTGGTCGGTGCGATCGGAGCCCGGACCGAGCCGGTGCTCGTTCCGTGGGACTGCGCTGACGGCTTCTACCACGCCTTCTGGCGCCGGCCCGAGGCGTACCTGGACGAGCATGTCCGCCGCGGCATGTCGATCTGGGCCAGGGTCGGCCCGGATGCCGAGCAGCGGGCGGTGCACAGCCTCCGTGATGACCTCGCATCCGGCCGGTGGGCCGCGCGCAACCGCGACCTCTCCGGCCTCGACGCGGCGGAGCTCGGCCTGCGCCTGCTCATCGCCTGATCCCGCCATAGTGCCGGGTCGCGGACCAACGTGTTGACGGTGATTCAGCGGGAGATCGGCAGCGGGCGGTCGAGGTTGCCGGTGCCTCGGTGACCTTCTTCTTGCGTCCGTCCAAGCGTCAGGCCGGCGGTCGGGCGAGTTTGGCGGCCACGGCGTCGAGGACCCAGTCCAGGCCGGTCGCGAAGGACGTCTCGGCGTCCACCTCCGTGCCGTCGTGCACGAACCTGGCCAGCGCCGGGAAGCGGCCCGTGGCCAGCATCCGCGTCACATGCGGGCCGGAGGCGCGCTGCCAGTCGTGCTTGGACAGGCCCGTGGCGCGTTCGGCCCGCAGGTCGGCGATCTCGCGCCTGATCGCGCCGGTGAAGTAGGCGCTGACGGTCTCCACGGCGCGCGTGACGGTGCCGAGGTCGGCGAGGCCGTCGAGGGCGGCCAGCGTGGCCTCGGTCACGGCGAGGGCGTTCGGGCCCAGGGCCGGACGGCCGCCGAGCAGGTCGGCCAGCCATTCGTGACGGAGGGTGGCCTGCCTGGTGAGGTCGGCGTGGAGGCGCAGCACCTCCCGCCAGTCGCCGGGCTGCTCCTCGGGGAGGATCTCGGCGTGGATCTCGTCGACCATGAGGTCGAACAGCTCCTCCTTGGTGGAGATGTAGCCGTACAGCCGCATCGGACCGACGTCGAGCCGGGCGGCGACCTTGCGCAACGACACCGCCTCCAGTCCGCCCTCGTCGGCTAGCGCGATGGCGGTGGCGACGATTCGCTCCCGGTCGAGCGGCGCGGGGCGAGTCGGCGGCTCCGGCCGGTCCCACACAGTCATGGATACATCGTACTGTTGCAATACACCGTCTCAGAAAAATACACTGTATCGATATGAGACATCGTATCGCCGTGATCGGAGGCGGTCCCGCCGGCCTGACCTTCGCCCGCGTCCTGCACCGCCACGATCACCCCGTCACCGTTTTCGAACGCGATCCCGCCCCGGACGCCCGTCCCCCGGGCGGCACGCTGGACCTGCACGAGAACCTGGGCCAGCGCGCGCTGGGCAAGGCGGGACTGCTGGCGGAGTTCCAGGCGCTGTCCCGTCCCGAGGGGCAGGCCATGCGCATCCTGGACACGGACGGGACCGTGCTCCGCGACTGGAAACCCCGTCCGGATGACCGGGCCAATCCCGAGATCGACCGCGGGCAACTCCGTGACCTGCTGCTCGGCCCTCTCGACGTTCAGTGGGGGCGGAAGGTGACGGAGGTGGTGCCGGTGACCCGGGATGGCGTGCTGGTCAATTTCGCGGACGGGCGGCAGGAGACGTTCGACCTCGTGGTCGGCGCGGACGGCGCCTGGTCCCGGGTCCGCCCGGCGGTCTCGTCCGCGACGCCGCAGTACACCGGCGTCACCTTGGTGGAGACCTCTCTGGATGACGTCGACACCCGGCACCCCGGCCTCGCCCGGCTGATCGGCGACGGTTCCATGGCCGTGTACGGCGTGAACCGCGCCCTCGTCGCCCAGCGCAACAGCGGCGGCCACGTCAAGGTGTACGCCCAGTTCCGCGCGCCGCTGGACTGGCATACGCACCTGGACGGCCTGGACCTGGCCGACGCCGAGGCTGTGCGATCAAGCGTGCCGGCCCTGTTCGACGGCTGGGCCGCACCCGTCCTCGACCTCCTCCGCCGCGGCACCGCTTTCGTCCGCCGCCCCCTCCACGTCCTGCCCGTGTCCCACACCTGGGCCCACGTGCCCGGGGTGACGCTCCTGGGCGACGCCGCCCACCTGATGCCCCCATTGGGGGTGGGCGCGAACCTCGCCATGGTGGACGGCGCCGAACTCGCCGAGTCCGTCGCCGGCCCCGGCGATCTGGACGAGGGCGTCCGCGCCTTCGAGGAACAGATGTGGGCACGAGCCGGCAGGTGGGCGAAGATCACGGCGGCCGGTCTGGAACGCCTCGTGAGCCCGGACCCCGCCCAAGCCCTCGCCCTCTTCGACGAAGTTCAGCCCTCCTGACTGCTTCACGGGCAGCACGGCACCGCCGCGATCGGCGATTTCCACGGCGGCCCCGGCTAGGTCGTCATCGCTCCGACGCCGAGATAAATGGCCCGTACGTCGTCCTCGGTGACGGCGCTGGCCGGTTCGTCGATGACGACGTGGCCCCGGTTGAGTACGAGCACCTGATCGGCCACGGAGAGCGCCTCGCCGACGAGTTGTTCGACGAGCACGACCGCTTTGCCCTCGTCCCGCAGTGTCCGGACGGTGGCCAGCAACTCCTTGACGATGACCGGGGCGAGGCCGGCCGACGGCTCGTCGAGCATGAGGACCTCCGGCTCCGGCACGAGCGCCTGGGCTATCGCCAGCATCTGCTGCTGGCCGCCGGACAGCAGCGCGGCCTTCTGCCGTGACTTGTCCTTGAGCACGGGGAACCGGCGGTAGGCCACCTCGATGGCGGCGGCGCGGTCGCGCCGGCCCAGGTGCCGGCCGCCCAGTGCCAGGTTCTCCTCGACGGTCCGCTGGCGGAAGACCCGTTTGCCCTCCTGGACGAGCGCGAGGCCCTGCCGTACCCGAAGGTGGGTCGGGGTCCGCGTCACGTCCTGGCCGAGGAGTTCGATCGTGCCGGCCTGGGCCTTGACCACGCCGGTGATGGTGGACAGCAGGGTCGTCTTCCCGGCGCCGTTGGCGCCCAGGACTACGGTGATCTTGCCCGGCGAGGCGGACAGGGCGACGTCACGCAGGACGGTGAGGTCGCCGTAGCCGGACACGAGGTTCTCGACGCGCAGGTACAGCTCAGTCATGTCAGTCGGTCCTCTCCCCTGTCGTGGCGGCGGCGCGCGGAGCCGCCAGGGCCTGCACCACCTCGGTGGGGTCCACCGACCCCAGGTAGCTGCGTGCGACCGCTTCGTCGTCGCGAATCTCGTGGGCTGTGCCGTCGGCGATCAGCCGGCCGCGTTCGAGCACGTAGATGCGGTCGGCGACGGCGCAGATCATCTCGAAGTTGTGCTCCACCAGGATGATCGTCGCGCCGGCGTCGCGCAGCGCGCGCAGCAGGTCGCTCAGCTCGTCGACCTCGGCGGCGCCCAGCCCCGAGGCGGGTTCGTCCAGCAGCAGGACGGAGGCGTCGGTGCACAACGCGCGAGCGACCTCGATGAGGCGCCGGGTACCCAGCGGTACGCCGCTCGCGTCGGCGTCGGCCACGGGCAGCAGCCCGACCGCGCTCAGCCAGCGGGTGGTGGCCTCGTTGTCCTCGATGACGGACCTTCGGTAGTTCGGCAGCCGCAGCATCGCGGGCAGGACACCGGTGTAGTGGCGCCGGTACCGGGCCGACGACACGACCTCGGCGACGGTCATCGACCGGGGCACGACCGGGGTCTGGAAGGTGCGCGCCACGCCCATGAGCGCGGCCGCCTCCGGACGGCGCGGCGGTAGCGCGTCGTCACCGAGGACGACCCGGCCGGAGTCGGCGCCGTAGTAGCCGGAGACGATGTTGAGCATTGTCGTCTTTCCGGACCCGTTCGCGCCGATCAGCCCGGTGATCTGGCCGGGGGCGGCCTCGATCGTGACGCCGTCGAGCGCCCGCACCCCGCCGAACGACATGACGATGTCCTCGACCAGCACCCGTTTGCCGGGAACCGGCGGCACGTCGCCGACCTCCGCGATGGACTTGGCGATGACGGTCGACTGGATCAGGCCCAGGCGCCGCTTGACCGTACGCACCAGCCGGCGGTACCGGTCACTGGTGAGCAGGACGCCACCGGCGATCAGGAATGCGCCGTAGACCACGAAGGTGTACTCCTCGAACGCTTCGATCTGGTTGGGACCGAGCTGGAGGATCGCCACGCCGGCGATGACGCCGTACACCGTCTCGGCGCCGCCCAGCACGGCGGCGGCGAGAACGGTGATCGCGAACATGAAGTTGAAGTAGTCGGGGGTCACGAACCGGTCGAGGTAGGCGTAGAGCCAGCCGGCCACACCGGCCGGCAACGCGCCCACGACGTAGGCCGTGGCCTTGAGCCGGGTGACGCTGTAGCCGAGCGACTTGGCGAGGACCGGGCTCTCCCGCATCACCCGCAGCGCCGAGCCGTGCCGGCCGAGGACCAGGTTGCGCATCAGCGCGAGCCACAGGATCAGGCAGCCGACCGTCAGCACGTAGAACCCGTCGGCGCCGAGCGGCTGTCCGAACAGCACCGGGCCGGCGATGCCCAGCAGGCCCGAGGTGCCGCCGGTGTACTCGTCAAGCAGGTCGGTGGTCTCCGGGATCAGCGCGACCAGGAAGAAGGAGCACATGGCCAGGCCCCAGCCGGTGATCCGGAGGCCGGGCAGCGCGGTGATCAGGCCCAGGGCCGCGACGAAGACCAGCGAGGCGACCAGCGAGATCGCCATGTCGTAGCCCTGGATCGACATCCAGCCGGTCAGGTACGCTCCGGCGGCGTACATCGCGACCTGGCCGATGGCCAGCTCGCCGCCGAATCCCCAGGCCAGGTTGAGCCCGCTGACCACCAGGGCCATGATCGAGATCAGCAACACCTGGCGCATGAAGCTGTGACCGGCTCCCCAGTATGGCCCGGCCATCACGAACAGGCCGACGACAAGGGGGGCGATCCACATGTAACGGGTCAGCGTCACGTCCACTCCGCGGATCTTCATCACACCACCCTTTGCTGTCGGCTGCCGAACAATCCGGTCGGTTTCAGGAGCAGTACCAACAGGAGGGCCACGAACAGGGCCACGGCGGAGAAACTGGCGCCGAGGTACAGGGCCGAGACCGACTCGACGATGCCCACCGAGAAGCCACCGACGAGAGCGCCGGGGAACGACCCGAACCCGCCGATCGCCAGCGCGAGGAATGACTTGAGCGTGATGGCGGTGCCGAGCGTGACGACGGCGTAGGTGGTGGGTCCGACGGCCGGCCCGACGGCGGCGCCGATCGCGCCGGCCGCCGCCGTGGTGGCCAGCGACATGCGGCGCACGTTGAAGCCCCGCAGCGCGGCGGCGACGCGGTCCTCGGACATCGCGAGGCAGGACAGGCCGGAGAGGGTGAACCGCGACCAGCCCCACAGTCCGAGGAAGACCAGGACGGCCACGGCGATCAGGGCCAGCCCGTCGACCGTGACGCGTCCGCCCATGAGGCCGACGACCGTCGGCGAGACCAGGTCCCGCACCTGGAACGGCTGGTCACCCCAGATGAGGATGGCGACGCCTTCGATGACGATCGAGACGCCGACCGTGGTGACGAGCTCGCCGTGTGAACCCCGGCCCTGGACGGGCCGGATCGCCAGCAGGTCGACCAGGAGGCCCACCAGGAGGCCGAACCCGGCGCCGAGCAGGATGACGACCGCCAGTGGCAGGTCACCGGTGACGCCGAACTGGTAGGCCAGCATGGTCCCGAGCATCACGATCGCGCCCTGCGCGAAGTTGAACGCTCCTGAGCCGACGAGCGTCAGGTTGTAGCCGAGGGCGACGATGACGTAGATCGATCCGATGACGAGCCCACTGAGGAGCGCGGTCTGCATGGTGGCTCCTTTCCGGCCTATCCAGGCTCCTGACGCAGCAGACCCGGGTCCCAGTAGTGCGGTCGCATCGCGACGATGGTTTCCCGCTCGATCTCGAACAGCTCGACGAACGGCATCTCGACGACCACCCCGTTGCCGCGCAGCCGGCCCCGGACGGTGCACTCCCGGAAGACGAGGCTTCCCGACTCCGCGAAACGGTTGGGGGTCTCCCGCCACGACGCCCAGGTCTGACCGATCTTCCGCATCAGCTCGGCGAACTGTTCGTGGCCCCGGTACTCCCCGCCATAGGGCATGGACGGCGGTTCGGATATGTGGACGTCGGCGTGCACGTAGGCGAGCGCGCTGTCGAGGTCGCCGATGTTGATGTGCTTCATGAACGCCTGGACGATTTCGATGCCACTCGGCGGTTCGGTCATTGTTCCTGCCTGTCGTTCTGGTCGGTGGTGGTCAGCGCGGCAGACCCCCGTGCTTCTTCAGCCAGCGCGAGATGACGATGTGCTGGATCTCGTTGGTCCCCTCGCCGATGGCCTCCAGGGGCACATCGCGGTAGTACCGCTCGATCGGCAGGTCACTGACGTAGCCGATGCCGCCGTGGATGCGCAGCGCCTCCTTGGTGACGAAGAGGCCGGCCTCCGAGCAGACGAGCTTGGCCATGGAGCAGGCGAGCTGGATGTCCTCGCCCGCGTCGTATCGCGCGGCGGCGTGGTCCAGCATCAGCTCGGCCGACCGGACGCGCACCGCCATGTCGGCCAGCTTGAACGCGATCGCCTGGTGCTGGTCGATCGGCTTGCCGAACGCCTCCCGCTGGGCGGCATAGGAGATCGAATGGTCGAGGGCGGCCCTGGCCAGCCCGAGGGCGATCGCCCCGACGTGCATCCGGCCGACGTCGATGCGGTTGAGGAAGGCGTGCTGGCCACGGCCGAGCAGGTCCGGCCCGCCGAGCAGGCTGGAGGCCGGGATCCGGTGACCGCTGTAGGCCATCTCCACCGTGTCCGACGCGCGGTGCCCGAGCTTGTCGAAGGGCCGCGAGACCGACAGCGTCGCGGCGGGCGTGGCCGGATCCCGTTCGACGAGGAACGCGGAGAGGCGGTCACCGGTGCGGGCGGCCAGCACGATCAGGTTCGCCTTGGATCCGTTGGTGACCCATGTCTTCGACCCGTCGATGACGTACTCGTCACCGTCGAGTACGGCCCGGCACAGCAGCGCGCTGGTGTCGCTGCCGGCGTGCGGCTCGGACAGCGAGATGGACGCGATCACCTCCCCCGCTGCCAGCTTCGGCAGCCAGTGCTCCTTCTGCTCCTCGGTCCCGAAGGTCTGGATCAGTCCTCCGGCGACCCAGATCGTGGTGACGGTGCCGGCCAGGGACGCCCACGCGTACGCCAGCTCCTCCACGATCCGGACCCGGGTCGCCTCGTTGAGGCTCAGACCGCCGTACCTCTCGTCGATCCCGGCGCCGAAGAGGCCCATCTCCGCGAGTGCCGGGCCGAAGACCAACGGGTGGGCGCCCTCCCGTTCCAAGCGCGTCGCGACCGGAGCGACCTCCGCGCGGACATAGCGTCGTACCGCCTCGACGATCTCCGCGTCCACGCCGGTTCGCCGGGCTTCCTGCGCGACACTCATCGGGCACTCCCTGCTTGGACGATTGGTGCACTGATCGGTCAGACTACTTAGCACGCGGCCGGTCGGCAAGTGTCCACCGGCCGGAGAAATGATTGCTACTGTATGATTAGTATACAAATTTCTATCGTGAAACATGAAGGGTGAAGGATGGCGCACCCCTGCGACGACTGGACGGTGCCCGGCGCCCATGAGGTCAGCGACGGTGTCCACCGCATTCCCCTCCCGCTGCCTCAGGACGGCTTGCGAGCCGTCAACGTCTACGCGCTCGAAGCGGCCGACGGGCTGCTGCTGGTCGACGGCGGCTGGGCGCTGCAGGCGGCACGAGAGGCGCTGGAGAAGGCGGTGCGGTCGCTCGGCCACAGCCTCTCCGACATCTCGCGGTTCGTCGTCACCCACGTCCACCGCGACCACTACACGCAGGCCGTGACGATCCGGCGCGAATACGGGAGCAGGGTGGCCCTCGGCGCGCTCGAACGTGAATCGCTGGAGCGTGCGATGGCCGGGCCGGACGGCAGGTCGATGCTGGCCCTGCTGCGCCGGGCCGACGCCGGCGAGCTGGCCGAGGACCTGCTGGCGGCCGGATTCGGCCGTGCCATGGAGCCGCACGCCTGGGAACCGCCGGACGAGTGGCTGACCGGCGGCGAGCGCATCCCGGTCGACGAGAAGCGCCACCTCGAAGCGATCCACACGCCGGGCCACACGCGGGGGCACCTCGTCTTCGCCGACCGCCACCGCGGCCTGCTCTTCACCGGCGACCACGTGCTCCCCCACATCACACCGTCGATCGGATTCGAGGGCGTCCAGGCCCATCTGCCCCTGCGGGACTTCCTCGACTCCCTCGAACGGGTCCGCGAACTGCCCGACATGGCGATGCTCCCGGCCCACGGGGCGCCGGGACCAAGCGTTCACCAGCGGGCCGCCGAACTGCTGGCGCACCACGAGAACAGGCTGGCGCTGTGCCGGACCGAGGTGCGTCCCTCCGGTACGACGGGCTACGACGTCGCCAGGGCGCTGGCCTGGACGAGCCGGGGCCGGCGTTTCCAGGAACTCGATCCGTTCAACCAGATGCTCGCCGTATCGGAGACCCTCGCCCACCTCGACGTGCTCGTCTCCCGCGGCGTCCTCTCCTGCGCGGAACGGGCCGATGTCCGCGTCTATGCCTGCTGACGGACACGAGACGGCGGGCCATGCGTGGGCATGGCCCGCCGTCTCCTTCCCGGGGGTCAGTCCCGGGAAGTGTCGATGTTGTAGAGCCTCGCGGCATTGCCGCTGAGCACCGCCTCACGCTTGGCGAAGTCCACGTTCTCCAGGGTCACCCCGATCTGCTTGAGCGGCTCGGGGTAGAGGCACGTGGGGTGCGGGAAGTCGGTCTCGAACATGACCTTGTCCCAGCCGACGAAGTCGATGTCGCGCAGCAACGTCTGGTTCTCGAACCAGAAGCACGAGTAGATCTGCCGGTGGAAGTACTCCGAGGGCTTCATCGACAACCGCACGTTGGCCTCGTCGGCCTGATAGTCGAGCGCCTCCAGCAGGAAGGGCATCCACCCGATGCCGCTCTCGACCGAGACGAACCTGAGGTTCGGGTGCCGCTCCAGGATCCCGGAGAAGATCAGGTTGGCGACGACCCGGGCGTTGCCGAGGTAGAGCATCGCCGAGCCGATGGCCAGGCGCTTGGACTCCTCGAAGCTGGGCCACGGCGAGTCGCCGTACCACTGGACGCCCGTGTCGCTGGCGCCCACGTGGAAGTTGATCGGCATGCCGAGCGACTCGCACACCTCCCACAGCGGCTCCCAGTGCAGGTCGCTCAGGTCGGGCAGGCCCTGGTGCTGCGGGTCGGAGGTGATGTTGACGCCCTTGAGGCCCTGGGCGTGCACCCGCTGGGTCTCCTTGACCGCGGCTTCGATGTCCCACCAGGGGATCATCGCCATGCCGTGCAGGCGGCCGTTCGAGTTCTCGTAGAGCTCGATCATCGTGTCGTTCCAGATCTGGGCGCAGAGCAGCCGGAGCCGGCGGTCCTCGATCGCCTTGAACGCCTGGCCGCCGAAACCGACCACGTTGGGGTAGATGATCTGGCCCCAGATGCCGACCTCGTCCATCAGGTCGAGACGGGGCTCCAGGAAGGAGGCCGCCGGGGAGACCTCGGTGAGCGGCCAGTGGGTGAAGCCGGGGCCCTTGTGTTTCACGTTCTGGTGGTTGATGACCGACCCGCCTCCGGCGCGGCCCATCACGTTGTCGCCGACGACCCAGATCCACATGTCGGCCGACTCCATCCGGCCCTTGTGGGGGTTGTAGATCTCCCGTCCGGCCGAGGACACCACCCGGGGCACCTGGTCCTTGTATTTCTCCGGCGCCAGGCGGGTCCACAGGTCGGCGGGCTCCGTCAGGTGCGTGTCGGCGTCGATCACCTTGATGCCCTTGATCGACTCGGGGGTGCGGCCGCTGTAGTTCAGCATTTCGGTCATGGGTCTTCTCTCGTTCGCAGCGGAATGGTGGTGTGGTCGCTCGGGTGGCCTGGCTCAGGCCACACCGTCCGCGCGCAGCGCGGCGATCTCGGCGGTGTCCAGCCCCAGCAGGGTGCCGAGCACGTGGTCGGTGTCCTCTCCGTAGTTCGGGCCGGAGCGGTTGATCAGACCGCCGATGTGGGACGGGGTCTTCTCGAAGCGCACGGGCAGCTCCTTGACCGGCCACCGGCCGAGTTCCGTCTGGTCCAGCTCGACCAGCCAGTTCAGATGCCGGAGCTGGGGGTCGGTCTCGTATCGGTCCTGGGCGGTCTGGCAGACGCCGGCCGGGACGCCGTTCTGCTGGAGGGTCTCCATGAGCTCGAACGCGTCCCAGCCGGCGGTGGCCTCGCCGACCAGCCGGTCGAGCAGGTCCTGGTGCTTCAGGCGGCCGGGCAGGTCCGCGAACCGCGCGTCCTCCAGCACGCCGATCACCTTGGCGAGGGACTCCCACTGGGCCTGGGTGAAACACCCGATCGCGATCCACCGGTCATCACCGGCCGCCGGGTAGGCCCCGTGCGGCGCGGCCGGTTTGTACGGCGAGCGGTTGCCGTACCGGGACCAGCGGCGGCCGTTGGCGCTGTGGTCCAGGATCGCGGTGCCGGTCAGGTAGAGCCCGGTCTCGACCTGGGAGGCGTCGATGTAGCAGCCCTCACCCGTGCGCTGCCTGCGATAGAGGCCGGCCATCATGGCGGTGCTCATGTTGTACGCGCCGAACCAGTCGAGATAGGAGTAGCCGATCCCGGCGGGCGCGAACGGCTCGGGCAGCCCCGACATGTCGCTGAGACCGGAGAACGCCTGCGCGGTGGGCCCGTAACTGCGCATGGTGCTGTAGGAGCCCCGCTCCCCCATGCCCGACTGCTGCACGTAGACGATCGACGGATTGATCTTCCGGAGCTGGGCGTAGCCGAGGCCCATCCGCTCCATGGTGCCGGGCGAGAACCCCTCGATCACGACGTCCGCGCGGGCGATGAGCTGTTTGAGGATCTCCATCCCGCGTGGCGTCTTCAGGTTGAGGCTCAGGCCGAGCTTGCCGGAGTTGATCTCCATGAAGGAGCCCGACCGGTTCGGGCCAGGGGCCTGGGGGTTGGGGATGGGACCGGTGGCCGCGTCCCGTTCCGCGCGTCCCCCGAGCGGGGGAAAGGCGGTGCCGAAGCGCATGCCGTCGTAGCGGGACGAGTGCTCGACCTTGATCACCTCGGCGCCCAGGGCGGTGAAGAACCGCCCGGCCCCGGCGCTGGCCAGCAACCAGGCGAGGTCGAGCACCCGGACACCCCGCAGCGCGAACGGCTCACCGGTCTCGGCGCGGGTCTCCGGCCGGACCTGGGGTTCGAGCGCCGAGCCGAGGACCTCCTCGGTGTGCTCCCCGAGGAGCGGCGGGCGCCTGCCGAGGTTCCACGGCACCTCGTCGCAGACCCACTTCGCCCCCACGTACGTGAAGCCGCGCCCATGCTCGGGGTGGTCGATCTCGACGAACGTGCCGCGCCGCGCCCAGTGTTCGTCGGCGAGGTTCTCCTCGGGCCGCCGGATGGGCGCCCACGGCAGACCGGCCCGCTGCCCCTCGCGCCAGATCTCCCGATCGTTCAGGAACCTTCCGACGAAGGCGCCGAAGACGGCCGCGATGTGTTTGCGGGCGGGCAGCGAGTTGCGGTAAGCGCCGTCCTCGTACTTCTCGTCGGCCAGGTCGTCGGCCATACCGTGGCGTTCCAGCATGTCGACGGTCGCCCGCCACGTGGTCGAGCGGCCGGGCAGGTAGGTGTTGTACGGCAACATCCACCGGCCGTCCTTGGTGGCCGCCAGCACGGGGGCTCCGGGCGTGGGCAGGGAGTGGCGGCAGGTCTGACGCCGGTGCGTCTGCCGCTGGAAGATCCAGTTGGGCAGGTCGGTCTCGGTGTTCTTGCTGACCGACTCGTGCACGGACGTCTCGACCCGCTGGCCCTCCCCCGTGCGGTCGCGGTGCCACAACGCCGCCATGACGGAGGTGGCCATCATCTCGCCGGTGATGTGGTAGGCCTGCCACATCTGCGGGGCCACCGGCGGCAGGTCGTAGTGCCCGTCGGGCTCGGGGTCGTACCCGCAGTTCATCATCACCCCGCCGAGCGCCAGGTGGATCAGGTCGCTGCCGGAGTAGTGAGCCCACGGCCCGTCGTCGCCGAACGCGGTGATACGCGCGTGCACCAGACCAGGGTTCAATTCCGCCAGGCGCCGCGCGTCGAACCCGACGCCCGCGAGGTAGCCGCGGGGCCGTGTCTCCAGGAGCACGTCGCTCGATGCGAGCAGCCGGGCCAGGTCGGCCCGCCCCGCGCCGGTGTCCAGGTCCAGTACGACGGAGCGTTTGCCCAGGTTGTAGTGCCAGAAATGAAGACTGCGGTCAGGGCCCTCCACGTCCTGGTAGAACGGCCCGATCGACCGGGTGCTCTCGCCGCCGACCGGCTCGACCTTGACGACGTCGGCCCCCAGGCCCGCCAGCACCCGGCCGCAGTACTCCCCGAGTTCGTCGGCCAGCTCGACCACACGGATCCCGGCGAGAAACCCGGCCTGCTCGTTCGATGACTTCGACATGCACTCCCCAGGGATCCGCCCGGTCCGCCCCGGGCCGGGAATGGGCCGGTAGCGGACCTTGCCCATAAGTTCACTGACTGAATAGTATACTTCTGTCGCGGTAATGCAAGCCCTCTGGAACCGGTCGAAGACCAGGAAGGACATCGGGACGTGCCAGATCACACCCGTTCGATCGACGAGGTCGATGAGGTCATCGATGAG
This sequence comes from Acrocarpospora pleiomorpha, assembly GCF_009687885.1. Taxonomy (GTDB): domain Bacteria; phylum Actinomycetota; class Actinomycetes; order Streptosporangiales; family Streptosporangiaceae; genus Acrocarpospora; species Acrocarpospora pleiomorpha. Next base: position 164,216 of record NZ_BLAF01000004.1, on the reverse strand, counting down.
GTCTTCGACGTGTTCCCCAACGCGCCGATCACCCACGACAACATCGACGTCTATCGAGGCCGCATGGAGCGCAGGCTCCTCGTCAAGCGGTGCCGGGCCTGCGACCGCTACCACGAGCCGCCCCGGTCCTTCTGCCCCGACTGCCTCTCCGGCGACGTGGCGGCGGCGCCGGTCAGCGGCGCGGGCACGGTGGCCCTCTTCAGCCGTGTGCACACCGGCCCGGCCGGGTTCGGGATCGACTACAGGGCGGGGCACCCCATCGCCGTCGTGGAACTGCGGGAACAACCAGGGCTACGGCTCTCCGGCCAGTTCGTCGCGCCGGACGGGCGCGACGCCCGCCTCGACGAGCCGGTCGAGCTCGTGTGGATCGACCGTGCGGACGGGCCTGTCCCCGGCTTCGCCCCGAGCGCCCAGGAGGTCTGACACATGGCTCAGCCGATCAGCGATCAGATCGCGATCGCCGGGGTGCACTCCGCGCCGTACACCCGTTCGCGCGGCATGACGCCGCTGGCGATGGTCACCGAGGCGTGCGTCGGGGCGTTGCGCGACGCCGGGCTCGGCCCCGGCGACGTCGACGGCCTGTCCGGGTCGCAACTCGTGCACTCGAACGAGCTCCAGTCGGCGCTCGGCATCCCCGGCATCACGTGGTGGTGCAACCAGCGGATCCCGGTCTACCACCAGCTCTTCGAGGCGATGTACGCGGTCTGGTCCGGCGCCGCCACGACCGTGCTGGTCTACCACGTCACCTACCGCGCGCCGGGGGTCTCCCGGTCGGCCGCCGCGGACCCGTACCGGCGGCGGTTCGGCCTGGGCACGAACGTGCCGAACAAGAACCCCGACGCCGCCGTCAACGCCGTCGGCTACGCGACCTGGGCCGGCCGTTACCTCCACGACTTCGGCCTCGACCGCACGACCTTCGGCATGGTCGCCGTCAACGGCCGCTCGAACGCCCTGCTCAACGACCACGCGGCGATGCGCAGGCCGCTCACCATGGACGACTATCTCGCCGCCCCGATGTTGCGCGAACCGCTGACCATGCTCGACATGGACCTGCCGGTCGACGGCGCCGACGCCTTCGTGGTGACGACCACGGAACGCGCCCGCGACCTCCCCCGGCGGCCGGTGACCATCCACGCCGCCTCGATGGGCCAGGCGCGGGTGAACAACGAGGAGCAGCTCGTCGACCTCGATCACACGGGCCAGCAGATCGCGGCGGCGGGCATGTGGTCACGTAGCGACGCCACCCTGCGCGACGTCGACGTGTTCCTCCCGTACGACGGATTCTCGATCATCGAGGCCCGCTGGTTCGAGGTCATCGGATACTGCGGGCCGGGCGAGGCGCACGACTTCATGAAGCACCACTGGAACACCGAGCGCGGGCGCGTCGAAATCGACGGCAGGGTGCTCGTCAACCCCCACGGCGGCAGCCTGGCCGACGGCGGAACTCAGGGCTCCGGGCACTTCCGGGAGGCGGTGCTCCAGCTCAGGGGGGAGGCGTCGAACGGCCGTCAGGTGCCGGGCGCGGCCACCGCGCTGGTGACCTCGGGCGGCTTCTTCTTCAACTCGGCGGCGGCGATTCTCCGTGCCGACGAAGGATGACGACGTGAAGGGTGACGGCGTGGCGCCGGCCTTCGAACTGGGCATCGGCGGCCCGTCGGGCGGGACGCGCGACGGGAGACAGCTCGCCGAGGCCGCGACGCGGGCCGAGGACCTCGGCTTCGCGTGGTTCGGCAACGGTGAGCACGTCATGTTCCACAACCCGACGTCCAGCGCGCTGGTGAACCTGGCGTTCCTGGCCGGGGTGACCTCCCGGATCCGCCTGCTGAGCGCGATCACGCTGGTGCCCCTCTACCCGGCCCCCCTGCTCGCGAAGATGGCGGCGTCGCTGGCGATCCTGGCCGGCGGCCGGTTCGAGCTCGGCGTCGGCGTCGGCGGGGAGTATCCGGCGGAGTTCGCGGCGTGTGGCGTGGACGTGCGCACCCGGGGCGCGCGCACGGACGAGGCCATCGACGTGATGCGTGCGCTGTGGACAGGCCAGGAGGTCGACCATGACGGCCGGTTCTGGCAGGTGAAGGGCCGCCTTCGGCCCGAGCCTCCGTCGCCGCCCCGGATTTGGGTGGCCGGCCGGTCCCCCGCCGCCGTACGCCGGGCGATCCACGCCGGCGACGTGTACATGCCGTACCTGCTGCGCCCGCACCGCCTCAGGGAGCACATCGGCGTGATCGAGCAGCGGGTGCCGATCATGCCCTACGTCTTCCTGCACGTGGACGACAGCGGCGACCGCGCCCGCGCCGACGCCGCGGCGTGGGTGGGCCACATGTACCGGCAGAACCCCGAGACCTTCGGGGAGCTCGTCATCGCCGGCACCGCCGACGACTGCGCGGCCCGCCTCGCGCAACTGCGGGACTGGGGGTGCGCCGGGGCGCACATCACCCTGGTCTGCCCGCCCGGCCAGTGGCTCGAACGGTGCGATCTGGTCGGGCGGGAGATCCTGCCGAGGTTCCGGCAAAAGCGTTGATGGTGAGCAGCTCCATCCGATGTCACTTCGCGAAATGTGTCGTCAGCCCAGGCGGGCGCGTTCGTCCCGGGTGGCCAGCCGCGCCAACAGGTAGTCGACTTCGGCGCGTGCGGCGGCGGACAGTGCGCGGGCCGGTGTGCGCTGGGCGTCGTGGGCGATGATGCCGCGGCGCGTCATCACGTACTTGCGGACGGCCAGCCCGGCTCCGGGCTGCTGCTCGTAGCGGACCAGCGGCAGGTGCGCGTCGAACAGGTCGTGGGCTTCGTCACGGCGTCCCTTGCCCATCAGTTCGACGAGGTCGACCAGCAGTTCGGGGAAGCAGTAGCCGGTCATCGCGCCGTCCGCGCCGCGTTCGAGTTCGAAGTCGAGGAAGAGGCCGCCGTTCCCGCACAGGATCGACAGTCGCGGGGCGGTGCCGGCGGCCTCCATGGCCCGCAGTGTCGTGATCTTCTCCAGGCCCGGCCAGTCCTCGTGCTTGAGCATCACGCAGGACGGGTGGGCACCCGCGATCCTGGCGATGACCGATGGTGTCATCTGCACCGTGAAGGTGAGCGGATAGTCCTGGATGACGAAGGGTGTCTCGGCGCCGATCGCGTCGACGCACCCGTCGTAGTACTGGACGATCTGCTCGTCGGTCCTGAGCGTGTTCGGCGGTGCGATCATGACGCCCGCCGCCCCGGCGTCCATGGCATGCGACGCCAGCGTCCGCATGGCCGCGTACCCGGGCGCGGACACCCCGACGACGACGGGGAACCGCGCCCTGCTGATGAACCGTTCCGCCACCGCCGCGGACTCCGACGCCTCGAGCTTGGGCGCCTCTCCCAACTGTCCGAGCACCGTGAGGCCGTTGACCCCCGCCTGTGCGTAGAAGTCGACCATGCGGTCGATGGAAACCAGGTCCACGCGGCCCTGCTCGTCGAAGGGGGTGGGTGCGATGGCGTACACGCCGGAGGTGGCGCGGGTGATTGTCATGAGATCCCTTTAGATGCTTGGAATCATGCCGCCGTCGACCCGGATGACCGAGCCGTTGACGAAGGCGCTGCACATGCTTGCGAGGAAGGTCACCACCTGGGCGTACTCGCGTGGATCGCCGTAGCGCCCGACGGGTATCGAGGCCACGCTCTCCCGCACGACCGACTCCACCGGCCTGCCCTCGCGGGCGGCCTTGGCCTCGTCGAGCGCGCGTACCCTGGCCGTCGCGATCCGGCCCGGGACGACGATGTTGCAGGTGACGCCGTCGGGTCCGACCTCGCGGGCGAGCGTCTTCGACCAGCCGAGGAGGGACGCGCGCAACGCGTTCGACAGCCCGAGGTTGGGGATCGGCGCCACGACGCCCGAACTGGTGCTCGTGATGACCCGGCCCCAGCCCTGGGCGCGCATTGCGGGCAGCACCCGGTCGGTCACCGCGATCACCGGCAGCACCATGGCGTCCACGTACCGGCGCCAGGTTTCGAGGGTCTGCCCCGCCGCCGGACCGGGCGGTGGTCCGCCGGTGTTGTTGACCAGGATGTCGACGGTGCCCAACTCGGCTTCGATCCGGCCGATGCGGTCGTCGGCGACCCCGAGGTCCGCCAGGTCCCAGCCGAGCCCCAGGGCGGGTGTCCCGGAGGCGCGGAGACGATCCGCGACGGCCTCGGCGCGGTCCGCGGTCCGGGCGGCTGCGGCGACACGCACGCCCTCGGCGGCCAGCTCCGCGGCGATCGCGCTTCCGAGCCCGCCGGCGGCGCCCAGGACGAGCGCGACCTTGCCTTCAATGCCCAGCTTCATGTGGTAGTCCTTCGTGGTGGCGGCGTTCAGTCGGTGAGCTGCCACGTCGCGCCGCCCGGGTCGTGCGCGTTGCTGATGGTGCGGCCGGTGTGGTGGATGAAGGCGAGGTTCTTGCTGAACTCGACCCCCCGCCCGGTGAGCTGCTCGACGGCCGCGGGATGGTCGTCGACCCGGAACGCGACGTGGTGGACGTAGGTGCGCCGCGCGTCGCGTTCGAGCCTGATTTCCAGCACGACCTGGTCGGGGCCGGGCAGCGCCAACTCGACTGAGCCGCGCTCGGGGTCCGTACGGCGCACCTCGGCGAACCCGAGGCGGGCGAAGAAGTCGACGGCCCCGTCCAGGTCAGGGGTACGGATGTCGATGTGGTCAACGCAGGTCAACATGGACGCCTCCAGAATGTCGGTTAGTGAAGGGTGTCGAGGATGGGCTTGGCCTGCGACTCCTTGGTGTTCCACAGGTCGGCGAACTCCGCCGTGCCCAGGTAGCCGACGCCGAAGCCGATGCCCTTGATCTTCTCGGCGAAGCCGGGGTCGTCGGTTACCGCCTTGAGCGCCTGCTCGTACCGCTTGACGATCGCCGCCTGCGTCCCCTTGGGCAGGGAGTAACCGGCGACGACGTCCTCCCTGACGTCGAAGCCGAGCTCGGCGAGCGTCGGCACGTCGGGGAAGCTGGGCAGCCGCTGCGCGCCCAGGGTCGCCAGCGGGCGGAACTCGCCGGACTCGACGTTGGGCAGTACCGCGCTCGGCGCGGCCGTGATGACGTCGACCTTGCGGCCGAGCAGGGCGGTGACCTTGTCGGCGCTGCCGCCCTCGAACGGGACCTTGTTGAAGGTCGTCTTGATCGCCGTCTCGACCTTGGTGATCGACAGCAGGTCGTCGACCGCGCCGGCGGCGAGGTTGAGCGATTCGGACTGACCGGCCTTGATGAGGTCGTCCAGCGTCCGGTACGGGCTCGACGCGCTCACGACGACGAGTTCGCCGTAGCCGGCCACGGAGCCCACCGGGACGAACGTGCCGCGGTTGTACCGGACGGACGTGTTCGGATCGAGGTAGCTGATCATCGCCGACGGGAGGTTGGTGGCGCCGAGCAGGCTGCCGTCGGTGGGGCCTTCGGCGATCTCGGCGAGGCCGACCTGTCCGTTTCCTTCCGGCTTGTTGACCACCTGGACCGGTGTGTCGAGCTGCGCCGAGAGCAGCGGGGCGACGAGCCGCGCGATGGTGTCGGTGCTGCCGCCGGCGCTGAACGGGATGAGCAGCTGGATGGAGTCGACGGATTCGGGGAACGTGCTGCCGTCGCCTCCGTCGTTCCCGGTGGAAGCGCAGCCTTGGAGGGCCAGGGCCAGGATGGCGGCGCAAATGAGGACGGAACGCTTTCTCATCGCGAATCCTACTTTCAGGGGGTGGGGGGTGTGTCGCCTCAGCGGAGGCTCGGGGCCGGCTCCGGCCGGGCGGCCCGGCGCTGCCGGAGCCGGTGGGAGATCGGCAGGGCCACGAGGGCCGCCACCGTCAGCGTGTAGAGCACGACCGCCGTCGTACTGGAGAAGAACCCCGATGGACTGCCGTGCGAGAGTGCGAGCGTCTGGCGCATGGACTTCTCCATGAGGTCGCCCAGGACCAGCGTCAACGCGATGGGTGCGGCCGGTACGTCGATCTTCGTGAGGGCGTAGCCGAGCAGGCCGGACCCGAGCAGCACCAGGATGTCGAAGCTGCTGTTGCGGAGACTGTAGGCGCCGACCACGAGGAAGACGACGACGATCGCGTACAGGATCGGGTACGGGGTACGCAGGACGAGCACCCAGAGCCGGACGAGGGGCACGTTGAGCACCAGGAGCATCAGGTTGCCCACCACGATGCTGGCGATGATGGTCCAGGCGACCTGCGGGTGGTCCGAGAACAGCCGCGGCCCGGGGATCAGGCCGTTCGACGTGAAGACGCCGAACATGATGGCCATCGTGGCCGACGAGGGAATGCCCAGCGCGAACAGCGGGATCATGGTGGAGACGCTCAGCGAGTTGTTCGCGGCCTCCGGGCCGGCCACGCCCTGGATCGCGCCCTTGCCGAACTGCTCCGGGTTCTTCGCGAGACGCTTCTCCAGGGCGTACGACGCGAAGGCCGTGGTGGCGCCGGGCGATCCGGGAAGCAGACCGAAGAAGAAGCCGAGGATGGTGCCGCGCGCGATCGGTCCGGCCGACTCGGCGAACTCCTGCCGGGTCGGCGCGATCCGCTCGACCTTGATCGCCTTGCGCTCGGCGTGGCGCCGCTCGACCGTGGCGAAAAGTTCGGTCAGGCCGAACAGCCCCATGATGACCGGGACGAGGTCGAGCCCGTCGACGAGGCCGGGAACACCGCCGGTCAGCCGCTCGACTCCGGACAGGGGATCGCGTCCGACGGTGGCCAGGAGCAGGCCGATCGCGACGGCGACGAGACCCTTGGTCACCGACTTGCCGACCAGACCCGCCGAGATCAGCAGAGCGAAGACGGTCAGCGCGAACATCTCCACCGGGCCGAAGGACACGGCCCAACGGCTCAGCGGGGCGGCGACGGCGAAGCCGACCACGGCGACGATGCAGGCGATGAATCCTCCCACCGCCGAGATCACCAGTGCCGGTCCGGCCCTGCCGGTGCGTGCCATCGCGTGGCCGTCGAGGGTGGTGGCGACCGACGACGCCTCGCCCGGCACCTTGAGCAGGATCGCGGTGATCGAACCGCCGTAGCTGGCTCCGTAGAGCACCGCGGCCATCATGATCAGCGACGGCACGGGCCCGATGGCGAAGGTGAGCGGGAAGAGCAGGGCGGTCGCGGCCGCCGGCCCGAAACCGGGGAGGACGCCGACCACCATGCCGAGCAGACAGCCGATGAATGCGTAGAGGAGCATGTCGGGCGCCAGGACGTTCTGGAGACCGGCAAGCAAGTCGGTGAAGGAGTTCACCTGTCTTCACTTCCTCGGGGCGTGCTATCAGAGACGGAAGACAGGTACGGCGAGCCCCAGGCCCTCGGCCAGGACCAGGTAGCTGACGATCGTGATCGCGAGGCCGGCGCCGACGGAACGCGCCAGTGGCTGGCCGAACACGTACCGGAGGACGACGAACGGGACGCCGAACATGGTCAGCCGGAAGTCGAGACGGTCGAACAGCACCGCGCAGGCGAGCACGACGAGCGACGTGACGACGATGCTCCGCACGCCGGCGCGATCGGGTATCTCGACCGGCTCATCGGAAGTCGCGACCCGGCCGGTCCAGGCCTGGTACGCCCAGAGCGCACCGAGCAGCAGCAGGAACGAGGCGACGATCATGGGGAACAGCCCGGGGCCGACCACCTGCGTGCGTCCGCGCAGGCCGTACGAGAGCGACGCCAGCATGATCACGACGGCGACGAGCATGCAGACCGCGCTACCGATCGTGTCCCGAAGCAGGCGCCGACTCGGGCCGGTGTCCGGCGGCGGCGCGCTCATCCGAGACTCCCCGCGGCCTGGTATCCCTGCGCGGTGAGCCGACGGTCGATCCAGGTCGTGTCCCGGTCGCCGGTGGCCGCCCGCTCCAGCGCGATCTCCTCGGCCGACGCCCGCCCCGCCGCGACCGCGTGGATCTCGTCGAGATGGTCGAGCGGTACCGCGATGAGCCCGTCGGCGTCGCCGACCACCACGTCACCGGGGTGCACCAGCAGCCCGCCCACCTGGACCGGCACGTTGATCTCCCCCGGGCCGTCCTTGTAGGGACCGCGGTGGGTGACGCCGCGCGCGAAGACCGGGACGGTTCCGGTGCGCAGGCTGGCCGAGTCACGGATGGCCCCGTCCACCACCAGGCCGGCCAGGCCGGCCCGGACGGCGGCCCGCAGCATGATCTCGCCGATGACGGCGTTGGTGGTGTCGCCGCCGGCGTCGATCACGAGCACGTCGCCGGGCGAGATCATGGTGAGGGCCTTGTGCACCAGCAGGTTGTCGCCGGGGCGGGTGCGGACGGTGAGTGCCACGCCGGTGAGCTTGGTGGTGAGGTCTACATTGAGCATCGCCAGCCGCGCGCAGCCCGCGTGCATCCGGTGCATGCTGTCGCTGATGGTCGAGACCGGCAGGTCGCGGAACATCTCCGCCTGTTGCGGGGTGGCGGCGACAAGACGCTCCCGGACCTGGAATCCGATGGACATGGTGCTCCTCGGTCAGAACTTCGCCCGGCTGTACAGCCGCTGCGCGTTGCCAAAAAAGATCTTGTGGAGGTCGTCCTCGGTCAGCCACTCGATGTCGCGGACGAAGGAGACGGTGTCGTCGAAGAGACGGCCGGTGGCCGGGTCGGTCGCCTTGGCGGTGCCGAAGGGCTCGGACGCGTAGAGCACGTTATCCGGCCCGACCTTGCGGATCAGCATCTCCATCGAGTCGCGGTCGTAGACCGCGGTGTCGAAGTACACGTTCTTGACCCGCTCCTCGAACGGCGTCTTGCCGTGCAGGGTGTGCAGGGCCCGGTGGCGGTTCCAGTTGAACGGCGTCGACCCGCCGCCGTGCGGGACGATCAGCTTCAGGGTGGGGAAGCGGTCGTACAGGTCGCTCCAGCACAGGTCGAACACGGCCGCCGCGTCGGCGCTGGTGTAGTGCGAGCCGTTCAGGTGCAGCGCGGGGTCGAGCGTGGCCGAGGCGTGGATGAGGCCGGGCACGTCGTACTCCACCATCGCCTCGTACAGCGGGTACCACCAGGCGTCGCCGATCGCCGGGGTGAACGGGTGGCCGCCGGCCGCGACGTCGGGATTGATGGTGAATCCGGCGAAGCCGAGTTCGGTGACGCACCGTGTCAACTCGGCCAGGCAGTTGTCCGGGGTGACGCCGGGTGACTGCGGAAGCTGCCCGGCCGGCACCAGCCGGTCCGGCAGCAGCGAGCAGGCCCGCGCGATGAGGTCGTTGTTGAGCTGGGTCCAGTACAGGCTCGCCCGGGCGTCCCCGATCTCGTGGCCCATGCCCGACGCACGCGGAGAGAAGATCATCTTGGCGATGCCGTAGCGGTCCATGCGCTCCACATGCCCGGCCAGTGAGTCGAGGAGCTGAGCATCGGTGAGTTTGAGGGTGCCGGGGGTCGGACGGTTCAGGGACCCGAGCTGTCGTGCTCGCCAGGCGTCGAGCTCGGGCGGGGCCGTGGTGTAGTGCACATGACTATCGATGATCAACTCGGGTTCCTCGGGGCGTTTCGGCTGGTGGAACGGGATGTTTCCGGCATGTGACGGGCAACACTAGAGCCAAAGCTGCATCGAGTCAACGGTCATGCAGGTTTACTTGCAAGGCGGCGAGACCGCCCTCCCGGGACTCCTGCAAGAAAACCTGCACGTTCGTTGCAGGCGTGGAGGTCGGCTTGGTAGCATGAGCGCCCTCATGGGCTTCTACGCAGAACTCGAGCGCAGCACCAAGACCCTCACCGCCGCCGAACGCCGCATCGGCGCCCTACTGCTCGCCGACCCCCGCGGCGCCCCGTTCCTGCGCGCCGCCGACCTGGCGAAGCTGGCCGACGTCCACGAATCGACGGTGATCAGGTTCGCGCAAAAGCTCGGCTACGCCGGCTACGTCGAGATGAAGGACGCGCTCCGCGAGGACAGCGTCTTCGCCACCGACCACACCATCGCCATGCGCGACGGGGGCGAGGCCTTCTCCCTGGCGATGGTCGTGACATCCCAGGTGGACGTGCTCCGGCGGCTACCGGAGAAGATCTCGCAGGAACGGATCGACGCATGCGCCGAGGCCATCCTGTCCGCCGACCGGGTCTTCGTCCTCGGCCGCGGACTCGTCCTGCCGCTGGTCGACTTCATGACCAACAAACTGGCCCGCATCGGCATCCCGGCGGTGACCGTCACCGGCCACAACGTCGACCGCGCCACCGCACTGGCCGCGGTGCGTCCGCGGGACACCGTCGTCGTCTTCGCCCTCAACGACGAGTTCGAGACCATGGCCGCGCAGCTCCGCACCGTCGCCAAGGACGGCGCCAAGGTGGTCCTGCTGACCGACGAGGACTCCCTGATGTCGAGCGACCTCCCGCAGCAGGTCATCGCCATACCGCGAGACCGCGCCCGGCACGGGGTGCTGGTCGCCATGACCGCCATCTGCTACGCGATCCACTACGCACTCGTCCACTGCGCGGCCGAACGGCTCCGCGACACCCGGGCGCGAGTCGACGAACTGGCCACCCTCGACCCGACTCATCTGATCACATAAGGGCCGCGAGCACCGTCTAGGGCCGGGGTGGGCCGACGGACTCTCGGTGGCGGACCGGCATGGGCACCCGGTGCACCTCGCCTGGTTTCGCCTTGTCGCCCATCTGGGCGAACAGCACCTCCACCGCCCTGCGTCCCAGCTCGTAGTGCGGCAGTGCCACGCTCGTCAGCTTGGGGCGCATCCAGGACGCGAGAGGGTGATCGTCGAAGGAGACGACCGACACGTCCCCCGGCACGCTCAGGCCGGCGTCGTTCAGCGCCTGGTAGGCCCCCAGGGCGAGCCGGTCGTTGAGGCAGATCAGCGCCTTGGGGAGATGCCGTTCCAGCAGTTCTTCGGTCGCCGCCAGGCCGTGCTCTGGCAGCCAGTCGGCGCACACCCGGCCACTGGCGATCTTCACGCCGGCCGCCCCGAGCACCTCGCGGATGCCCATCAGGCGCTCCACCGCCGCCACACTCTGCGGTGGCACGTTCCGCAGGCCCGGCCCCGCCCCGATCAGGTGCACGCCGTCGTGGTGACCCGCCTCCAGCAGCACCCGGGCCGCCGAACGCCCGGCCTCCACCTCGTCGGGCACGATCGACGGCAGATCCGACGCCTGTCTGGGCAGCGCGTTGAGCAGGACGGCGGGGCCGACGTCCTTGGGCACCTTGATCGTCCGGGTGTACATCGCGGCGAGGATGAGGCCGTCGACCTGTCGGTCCTGCATGGCGTGCAGCAGGCCGCGCTCCAGCTCGGGGTCGCCCTCGGTCTCACCGATGAACAACATCACGCCGCGTTCCCTGGCCGCCTCCAGCGCGCCTTTGATCATGTCTCCGGCCAGCCGGGAGGTCGCGACGGTGTCGGAGACGAAGCCGATCGTACGGCTCGTGCCGGTGCGCAGGCCGACCGAGACGGCGTTGGGACGGTAGCCCAACTCCGCGGCGGCACGAAGTACCCTTTGCTCCACATCGTGGGAAATGCGCAGCTCACGACCCCTGCCCGTCATCACGAGCGAGGCGGTCGTGCGGGAGACGCCGGCTGCTTCAGCCAGATCTGCCAACGTGACCCGACGTCGACTCACCGGGGAGACCTCTTTCGTTCCATCCGAGTTACGGGGCCTTGACACGGCCGCATACGTACGGTGAGACTATCGCATCGCTAATCCGATTTAGCAACAAAAGGGAGACGTACCATGTCTCGTCGAGTTCCGTCCCGCCGGCGCGCGGCGCTGGTGGTCGTCCTGGGGGGGACGTTGGCCGCCGCCTGCGGCGCGCCGGGAAGCGGCAACCCGCAACCGACGGCGGCGGCTTCGTCGTCGTTGTCGGCCGCGCCGACCTGCGGCACAACCCCGGTGACGCTGAAGGGCTACTTCGAAACCGGGTTCCCGCTGCCGAAGGCGCTCACCACCGAGTTCACCAAGCAACATCCGAACGTCACCTGGGACATCCGCGAGGACCAGTTCGCGGTGATCACCCAGAACGCCCCGCGCGTGCTGGCCGACGACCCGCCGGACCTGATGCGCCTGCCCCAGGTCTCCGAGCTGGTCAAGAACAACCTGCTCAAGAACCTCGACGACTACGCCAAGCTCTTCGGCTGGGACCAGTGGCCGGCCTCCCAGCTGGAGCAGATGCGGCTGGCCCCCGGCGGCGCGACCCGGGGCGAGGGCTCCCTGTACGCCATGGGCCTGAACTTCAGCATGACCGGCGTCTTCTACAACAAGAAGCTCGCCGAGCAGATCGGCATGACCGCTCCCCCGGCCACCCTGGCCGAACTCGACGACGCCCTGGCCAAGGCCAAGAAGGCGGGCCTGGCCCCGATCGCCCAGTTCAACGGCGGCGCGACGGGCGGTCTGGCCTTCCCGCTTCAGGACCTGATGGCCTCGTACGGCCCGCCCGCGCCGATCAACGACTGGATCTTCCAGAAGCCCGGCGCGAGCATCGACAGCCCGGCCAACCTCCAGGCCGTGCGGCACCTGGAGAAGTGGATCAAGGCCAAGTACTTCTGGGACGACGTCAACGCCGTCGACTACGCCACCATGATGAGCCGCTTCATCAAGGGCGACGGCCTGTTCATGTTCAACGGCGACTGGGAGTCGGGCAACCTCGACAAGCAGATGGCCGGAAACATCGGCTTCTTCCTGATGCCCCCGGCCCAGGCGGGCGGCAAGCGGGCCGCCATGTCGGCCCCCCTGACCTTCGGCATCGGCGCGAACGCCAAGAACGCCGACTGCGCCGCCGCGTTCCTCGACTGGGTGGCCACCGACACGCAGGCCCGTACGATCGGCGTGCAGGTCGGCGGTTCGCACCCGATGGGCCCGGCCGACGGCCCGATGCCGCCGGTCCAGGCGGGCACGGTGACGGAGAGCACGCTGGCCGCCGGGGCGCAGATCGCCGGTGACAACGGCGCGATGGACTTCATCGCCAACGCCACCGGCGCGATCTACGCCAAGAGCTGGACCCCGCAGCTCCAGAAGATGGTCGCGGGCGAGCAGACCCCCGAGGGCCTGCTGAAGACCGTCCAGACCGACTACCAGAGCCAGATCCAGGGAGGCTGACCCGATGGCGGCCACGAAGCGACGCGGAGGCTGGATCGGCTGGTTGTTCGTGCTGCCCGCGGCCGCCTTCTACCTGGTGTTCGTGATCCAGCCGCTGGCCATGACGGTGCAGTACTCGCTCTACAAGTGGGACGGCATCGGCGTGGCCACCTGGAACGGCCTCCAGAACTACCTGCGGGTCTTCACCGACCCCGACCTGTTCGCCTCGATCGTGCACGCGGTGCAGCTGATCGTGTTCTTCAGCGCCATCCCGGTCGTGCTGGGCCTGGCCATCGCGGCCACGATCCGGCGCATCGCGGCCAGCCGGCTGGCCGTGGTCGCCCGGACGGTGATCTTCCTGCCGCAGGTCATCCCGCTGGTGGCGGCCGGGATCACGTGGAGCTGGTTGTTGTCCTCCACCGGCCTGGTGAACCAGTTCCTGTCGGCCGTCGGCCTGGAGAAGGTGACCCGGGCCTGGCTCGGCGACTTCTCCACCGCGCTCCCGGCGGTCGGCGTCATCGGCGCGTGGGTGCTGCTGGGCCTGTGCACCCTCCTGCTGCTGGCCGGGATGAGCAAGATCGACCCAGCTCTGTACGAAGCCGCCCGCCTCGACGGCGCGGGCGCGTTCCGGGAGTTCCTCTCGATCACGTTGCCGAGCCTGCGCCAGGAGATCGGCGTCTGCGTGACCGTCACCGTGATCGCCGCGCTGGCCAGTTTCGACATCGTCTACATCGCCACCCAGGGCGGCCCAGGCAACTCGACCATGGTGCCCGGCCTGGAGATCTACTACCTGGCCTTCTCCGAGCGGCAGGTCGGCCTGGCCTCGGCGCTGGCCGTCATCCTGACCGTGCTCGTGATCGCGTGCGCGCTGCCCATCCAGTGGCTCACCAGGGACCGGAAAGCATGATCTTCGCTCGTCGCGAGGCCTGGACCGGCCGGGTCCTCCTGATTCTGCTGATGGCGGTCACGCTCATGCCGTTCATCAGCCTGTTCGTCACCGCTCTGCACCCGTCGGGGTCGTACCCGCTGGGCCTGGACTGGCCCGACGACCCGCAGTGGGGCAACTTCGCCGCCGCCTTCACCGCCGCCCGGATGGGCGAGTTGCTCTGGTCGAGCGCGCTGATCGTGGCCGGGGTGGTGCCGATCTCGCTGATCGTGGCGACCATGGCCGGGTTCGCGATCGGGCACCTGCGCGTCCCCGGCCGGCAGTTCGTGTTCGCCGCGTTCGTGCTGGGCCTGACGTTGCCGTTCGAGGGCATCATCACGCCGCTGTACTACCTGGTGCGTGACATGGGGATCCTCAACACCCGGTGGGCGATCATCCTGCCGTTGATCGGCCTGTTCATGCCGTTCTCGGTGTTCTGGATGCGGGCCCACTTCGTGAACATGCCCGAGGAGCTGTCGGAGAGCGCCCGCATCGACGGAGCCGGGACGTGGCAGCTGTTCTGGCGGGTGCACGTGCCGCTGGCCGCGCCGGCGACCTCGTCACTGGCGATCCTGCTGTTCCTGTGGACGTGGAACCAGTTCCTGCTGGCCATCGTCCTGGTCGACAACCCCTTGAACCGCACGATGTCCGGCGCGCTCGGGGCCTTCCAGGGCCAGTGGGGCACCGACATCCCGTTGTTGTGCGCCGGCTCGCTGCTCATCCTCGCGCCGACATTGATGATCTTCCTGATTTTTCAGCGGCGTTTCGTGACGGCGCTTCTCCAGGGTTCGCTGAAGGGATGATCGTGTACGGCGGAACGACATGACCACCCTCTGGACCCGGAGCCACCTGGACCTGATCACCGAGGATCCCGCGACGACCGCGCCGCTGATCCTCGGGGCGGTCCCCCGACTCCTCCCCGACCTGGACATCTGGGACATGTGGCCGATCCAGCAGGAAGACGGCACGACCGCCCTGTTCAACGGCCACGAGCACTGGATGGGCCTGACCGCGCCCATCCTCGCCGACCCGGAAGCCCGCCATGACGTGGCCCGCATCCGCCTGCTCTCCCATGACGGAACCACCTGGACCGACCTCGGTGACGTGTTCCCCGACGGGGTCTCCCCCGGCAGCCGCGAATGGTCGGGCACGGCCATCCGCGCCGCCGACGGGACGATCAGGGTCTTCTACACCGCGGCCGGCCATCGGGGAGAGCCGCGGCCGACCTTCGTGCAGCGGGTCGTCGAGGCCCCCGGCCACCGGGAGATCGTCCGCAACGACGGCCTGACCTACCTGAAGGCCGAGGAGACCGAGGGCGGCCCCGGCCGCATCCGCGCCTTCCGCGATCCGGCGTGGTTCCGCGACCCCGCCGACGGCCGCGCGCACCTGCTGATCGCCGCCTCCGTCTCCCGACGCGGCAGCCGGGTGGGCGCCATCGCCCTGGCGAGCGACGGCTGGACCCTGCGCCCCCCACTGCTGGTCGCCGACGGCGTCAACCGCGAGATCGAACGCCCGCACGTGATCTGGCGCGACGGCCTCTACTACCTGTTCTTCTGCACCCACGCCCAGTCCTTCCACCCGCCGGGCAAGGCCCCCACCGGCCTGTACGGCTTCGCCGCCCCCACCCTGACCGGCCCGTACGAACCCCTCAACGGCAGCGGCCTGGTCATCGGCAACCCGACCGGCCAACCCGACCAGGCGTACGCGTGGATGGTGTTGGACGACCTGCGAGCCGTGAGCTTCCTCAACTACCGCCCGGAGCACGGCTTCGGCGGCACCCTCGCCCCGATCCTGCGGCTACGCCTGGACGGTCTGACCACGACCATCGAATGACACCCGCCCGCTAGGGCGACTCCTCGTAGACATCCGAGGTCTCGCCCGCATGGCGGGATTGAACCTTTCACCCCTCCTGACGGCAAACGCCCAGTTCGTCCTCCCTGGGCCGCACATCACCGTTGTTCCTGACTGCCAGTTAGGAGATGGTGAGCCCTCGAATGCACCCTGACCTCCAGGAGGAGACCCGTGCATACGCTCCCCCGTACATTGCTCCGAGGTTTGCTCGCGGCCGTGGGCGCCATGCTGCTGCTCACGACCGCGCTGGTCGTGCCCGCGTCGGCGCACGGCTCGGTGAGCGACCCCCCGACCCGCAACTACGGCTGCTGGCAGCGCTGGGGCAGCGACTTCCAGAACCCGCAGATGGCCACCCTGGACCCCATGTGCTGGCAGGCCTGGCAGGCCGACCCGCAGGCCATGTGGAACTGGAACGGCCTGTACCGCGACGGTGTGGGCGGCAACCACCAGGCGGCCGTCCCCGACGGCCAGCTCTGCAGCGGCGGCAACACCTGGGACGGCCGCTACGCGGCGATGGACGTCCCCGGGGCGTGGAAGACGGTCGACAAGCCCGCCCGCTTCACGCTGAACCTCCTCGACCAGGCCATTCACGGCGCGGACTACATTCGCGTGTACGCGAGCAAGCAGGGCTTCGACCCCAAGACGCAGCGCCTGCGCTGGAGCGATCTGGAACTGGTCGGCCAGACCGGCCGCATCCCCACGGGCGCCGTGACCCCCGTCGAGGTGAACGCCCCGGGCCGCTCCGGTCACCACATCGTGTACACGATCTGGCAGGCCAGCCACTCGGACCAGGCGTACTACTTCTGCAGCGATGTGAACTTCACGGGCTCGAACCCTTCACCCACGCCCACGCCGACTCCCACCCCGACGCCTACGCCCACCCCGACGCCCACTCCTACCCCAACCCCCACACCGAGTCCCACGCCCTCTCCCAGCCCTGGCCGGGGCTGCTCGGCCACATACCAGGTCGTGAACTCGTGGGGCGGTGGCTTCCAGGCCGAGGTCCGCATCGTCGCCGGCTCGGCCGCGATCTCCGGCTGGACGGTCAACTGGACGTACACCGGCGGGCAGACGGTCAGCTCGGTGTGGAGTGCGACGGTGACGAGCAGCGGATCCGCCGTTACGGCCCGCAACGTCGCGTACAACGGCTCGCTCAGCGCCGGGGCCGCGACGACGTTCGGCTTCCTCGGCTCCGGCACGCCCGGCACCGCGCCCGCGGTGACCTGCAGCGCCACCTGATCACCTGATGATCCGCGCCCGCCCGCCGAAACAACCGGCGGGCGGGCGCACATTTGCGCCTGTCGTAGCGGCCGAAACCCGACTCTTGACATGAACGGGGGCGGCCGTAATAGTACGGCTAATCCGATTTAGCTCACAGGTAACAGCGCCGGGTCCGGCGGTGCTTCCACACCGGCGGCGTACGACGCCGTCTTGCTAAATCAATTTAGCGGCCAGTGGGATCATGGCCTGGAAGGAAAAGCTGGATGCGAACTCGTAAGTGGGTCGCGGCGATCGCCTCGACCGCGGCGCTGACGACATCGGGCCTGGCGTACGCGCACCCTGGCGGCGGCGGTGGCCAGGACGCCGGGATCCAGAGCATCACCCCGATCACGACGGTCTACACCTACGGCCAGAAAGTCTCCGCGGTAGCCGTCGAGTACGGCGACAACGTCAACCCGCGCGAGCTGGACAACGCCACCTTCTCGGTGCAGGACACCACCTACAACTTCCGGTTCAACCCCATCGAGGACCTGCCCAAGCTGACCGACCGCAAGATCACCCGCACGTACACCAACAACGCCGCCACCACGCGCGCCGACCACCGCTCGGCGCCCGGCCGGTACGTCATCGTCGAGCTCGACCCCGACCAGAACGCGGGCTGGACGGTCATCGTCTCCAAGTGCCCGACCTTCCTGTGCACGGTGAAGGTGAACCCCGACCTGCCCACCCGGGTGGTGCAGCGCAAGAACGTGCACGCCCAGCCCGCCCTGGGCATCGGCAAGGGCCAGGTGCTGGCCAAGGCGGCCCCGAACACCTCCAGAAAGGTGACAGAGAAGGCCGTCAACCTCCTGGTCGACGAGTTCAGATACGGCTCCTACCTGTCCAGCGGGATGGTGCTGCCGTACCACTACCGCCTGCCGAAGAACTACGACCCGGCGAAGAAGTACCCGCTGATGGTGGTGCTGCCCGGGCACGGCATGGGCTGGGACGGCGACAATACGCAGGTCCAGGTGGCGGCCGACATCCCCGCGACCGCGTGGCTGCAGCCGAACTGGACCGGCGGCACGGAGGACGTCATCGTGCTCGCGCCGCAGAACCAGCGCGTGGGCGGCCCGGCCGAGGCCGACCTGCTGGTCAAGATGCTGGACCAGTTCGTCAAGGACTTCGCCGTCGACAAGCGGCGGATCTACGCCACCACCGTCTCGTACGGCTCGCAGCTGCTGTGGAACGCGTTCGCCAAGCGGCCGGACCTGTTCGCGGGCGGCCTGGTGACCGGCGGCTTCGCGGCCAACGCCGAGCAGGCGGCGGCTATCGCGGCCGCGGAGATCCCACTCTGGATCACCCACGGTGTGCACGACCACCTGCTGAACATCAACCTGGCCCGCACCACGCGGCAACTGCTGCAGGACGCGTACGCCGCGCGGGGCAAGACACCCGAACAGCTCGAAACCCTGCTGAAGTACACCGAATACGAGGACGCGGCGTTCTCGCTCCCGGACTACCACGCGGCGTTCGGCCCGACCTATGAGGACAGCTCCATTCTCCAGTGGCTGCTGAGCCAGACCAAGCCGTAAGCCCACCGCCCATGGCCCCTCGCCACCCTGACGAGGAGCCATGGGCGCTTCACAGGAACCTCCAGAGGTTGTTTCCGGAGCCGTTGTCGTCGGCGAGCACGACCTGCGCGCCCTGGGCCGCGCCGGCCAGGCCGCCGTCGGCTCTGTTTCCGTGCTCTTCGTCAGGTCTTCTGCTCGCCCTCCGGTGCGTGGAACGCCGCGCGGTAGGCGTTGGGGCTGGTGCCGGCGACGCGTTTGAAGCGGTCGCGGAATGCCGTCGGCGAGCCGAACCCGACCTGGGCGGCGATTCGGTCGACGGGGTGGTCGGTGGCTTCGAGTAGGTGCTGTGCCCGGCGGATCCGGGTCCGGTGCAGCCATTGCAGCGGTGTGGTGCCGGTCTGCTCACGGAAGCGGCGGTTGAGGGTACGGGTGCTCATTCCGGCGTACGCGGCGATGCCCTCCAGGGTGAGATCTTCCGCCGAGTTGTCCTCCATCCAGCGCAGTACGGGTTCCAGCACGGAACCCCGAGGGGTGAGCGGCTGGTCGTGGACGATGAACTGGGCCTGGCCGCCCT
Organism: Acrocarpospora pleiomorpha; assembly: GCF_009687885.1. Taxonomy (GTDB): domain Bacteria; phylum Actinomycetota; class Actinomycetes; order Streptosporangiales; family Streptosporangiaceae; genus Acrocarpospora; species Acrocarpospora pleiomorpha. The sequence goes on along the minus strand of NZ_BLAF01000004.1, from coordinate 145,118 downwards.
CGCGTTCCAGCGGCATGACGGACAGGCGGGCGGCGTCGGCGGCGACGGCGGAGCCGTAGTCGCGCCTGATCAGGTGCAGGCACAGGTCGAGTCCCGCCGCGGCGCCGGCCGAGGTGAGGAACTGGCCGTTGTCGACGTAGAGAACGTCCGGGTCCACCTTGATTTCAGGGTGGCGCGCCGCGAGTTCGGGCGCGGCGAGCCAGTGCGTGGTCGCGCGGTGCCCGTCGAGCAGACCGGTGGCGGCGAAGATGAACGCCCCCGAGCAGATCGAGGCGATGCGGGTGCCGTTGGCGGCGGCCTGCCGCAGGGCTTCGAGGACCTTGGCGGGAACCTCGGCGGGGTGCGCGCAGCCGGGCAGAATGATGGTGTCCGCGCTGGCCAGAGCGCCGAGGCCGCACGGTGGTCGCAGGGTGAACGCGCCGGCGTCGACGGTCGGGGTGGCGCCGCAGACCCTGACCCGGTAGGCGGCGCGGCCGTCGGGCAGCCGGGTGCGGTTGAACACCTCGATCGGCGTGGACAGGTCGAAGGGGACGACCTTGTCCAGGGCGAGGACGGCCACGGTGTGCATGGCAATACCGTAGACATTCTGCTGAATCCAGCCAAGCTTCCTAACAGGAAATATCGGTGTATTGCCTATTCAGCGTGTTGGCGAGAATCCGTTGGAGATTGGCAATTCAGCCAGTTCTCGGCTTCGTTGATCGTCGCTAGCGTCGACGTGACCGAAACGAGAGGACTGATCGGCAGTGCATGTGCAGATCGTGTTGTTCGACGGGTTCGACCCGCTGGACGCCATCGCGCCGTACGAGGTGCTGGAGGCGGGCCGCATGATCACCGGCGGTTCGCTGGAGGTGGAGCTCGTCTCGGCCGAAGGCGCGCGGGAGGTGCCGAGCGGGCTCGGCTCGCTGACCCTGCGTGCGACGACTTCGCTGGACCCGGAGCGTACGGACCTGGTCATCGTGCCGGGAGCGCTCGGCCGCATGCCCGACGGAAAGGAGCCCACCGAGGACAGCATTCCGGTCATTCTCAGCCGGACGCTCGACACCGCGCTCCCCGTCCTGCTCAAGGAATGCCTCGATCGTCCCGGAGTGACCGTGGCCACCGTGTGCGGCGGCTCGATGGTGCTGGCCATGGCCGGGCTGATCGAAGGCCGTCCCGCGACGACCCACCGCATGGGACTCGACCTGCTGGAAGCGACCGGCACGATCCCGATCGACGCCCGTGTCGTCGACGACGGGGACCTGGTGACCGCGGCCAGCGTGACCTCGGGCCTGGACCTGGGCCTGTACCTGCTGGAACGCGAACTGGGCCCACGCGTCGCCCTCGCCGTCGAGAAGCTCATCGCCCACGAAAGACGCGGCACCGTCTGGCGCGGCACGGGGACGCGACCGATCGAGGCAGCCTGACATGACCGAGATATCCGCCGAGGGAACCTGGCATCTCGTCATGGACACCCCGATCGGCGAGCAGCGAGCCGTCCTCGAACTGTCCATCCAGGACGGTGCGTCCGCCTCGAATGTCACCGGGCACCGAGCCGCACCCGGTTCGCCGGGAGCGGGCTCATGACGAAATTCCTGCTCTCGATCCACGTCCTGGCCGCGATCATCACGATCGGCCCGGTAACCGTCGCGGCCAGCATGTTCCCCGCCGTAACCCGCCGCGCCCAGAGTTCGGCCCGAGCAAGCCAATCCCCCGGCGCCCAGGACTCGGCCCGCGCGGACCAGGCGGTGGCCGGACCTGATCTGGCGGTTCTTCGTGCCCTGAGCCGCATCTGCCGCGTCTACGCCGTGGTCGGCGTCGTCGTGCCGGTGTTCGGGTTCGCGACCGCGAGCAGCCTCGGTGTCCTGGGGGACGCGTGGCTGATCGTGTCGATGGTGTTGACCGCGGCCGCCGCCGGAGTGCTGGCGCTCCTGGTCCTTCCCCGTCAGGAGGGCATTCTCGCTGGCCTCGCCTCGTCCACTCGTTCCGTACCGGATCGGAAAGTGTCCGCACGGCTGGCCATGTACACGGGGATGTTCAACATGCTGTGGGCCGTGGTCACCGTGCTGATGATCGTCCGGCCCGGCTCGACGACAGGAGCGTGACGGTGAACTCGCGAACGCTGCGGGTCGCGGCGGGGGTGGAACTCGCGTCCCTCGCGGTCCTGCTGGTCAACCTTGTCACCGTGCACTGGCCGGGGGTGTCCTCTCTGGCCGGGCCCACGCACGGGTGCGCCTACCTGCTCGTCATCATCCTCACGTACCGACAGGAAGCGGCCACCACCCGGATCCGAGCGACAGCCATGATTCCCGGCATCGGAGGACTGCTCGTCCTCCGGCATCCTGGTCTGCGTCACTGATCCGCCGGCCGGGAGGTGCTCTCCCGGACCGTGAGGGTGGTGGCCAGTTCGAGGCCGAGCTGCGGTGTCTCCTCGCCGCGCCCCAGGGCGAGCGCCAGTTCGGTGGCCGCGGCGGCCATCTCGGTGAGCGGCTGATGGACGCTGGTCAGCGGGGGATCAACGAAGGCGGCGACAGGCAGGTCGTCGAAGCCGACCACGCTCAGGTCTCCCGGGATCCGCAATTCCAGCTCCCGGGCGGCCTGGTAGACGCCGAGCGCCTGCAGGTCGTTGCAAGCGAAGATCGCCGTGGGCCGTGCCGGGCCGCTCAGCAGGCCGAGTGCGGCTGCCCTGCCGCCGTCTCTGGTGAGGTCGGTACGCACGACGAGGCTGTCGTCCATCGACAGGCCCGTAGCCTCCAGGGCGGAGCGATAGCCGTCCAACCTGGCGCGACAGCAGAGGATCCGGTCCGGGCCTGCGATCATCGCGATGCGGCGGTGGCCCAGTTCGATCAGGTGGCGGGTGGCCGAGCGGCCGCCCGCCCAATTGGTGGCGCCGACGAAGGGGACCCCGTCCGGCAGTTCGGTGGTGGGATCGAAGACCACGAACGGGATGTCCTTAGCGCGCAGCTGATTTCGCTGCTCCTCCGACAGTTGGGCCACCGTCACGACACAGGCCGGGCGGCGGGCCAGAGTCTCGTCGATCGGATGCTCCATCGGGTCGTGGCGCGGACCGAACTCCGTCAGCACGACCCCGACGCGGTGCTCGCGGGCCACCCGCTCGACCCCGCGGATGATCTCGAGCCCCCACATGTCCTCCAGCTCGCCGAAGACGAGTTCCATCATGTTCCTGCGGTTGGTCTTGCGATAGCCGTACTCGCTGATCAGCGCCTCGACTCGGGCGCGGGTGTCCGCGGCCACGCCGGAGCGGCCATTGATGACCTTGGACACCGTCGGGATGGACACTCCGGCGGTCTCCGCGATGTAGGAGATGGTCACCGGGCGTGCGGGATCGCCTCCCGGGTGCTCCCGGTCGGCGACCGGTCCGCCCGATTCGGCGTACGACAATGTGTCCCCCTTCTTCGCCGTCCCGGCGTTTCACGGCGCAAGGATAACCCGTCGGGCCTCGCTCGATTGTCGCCGTACATCCTCGTCGAGGGGCTCGTAGTCGAACCAGTCGAATCGGACGGTGCCCGCGGCGGCGTAGACGCCGATCACCCGCCCGGTGAAGCCGCCGGCGACCTCCGTCGACAGGTATCTGCCGTCGAACTCGGCCAGCACCTCGAACGCGGCGTCCGTGTCTTCGACACCTAGGCGTAGCTTGTCCGGCTCCCTGCACGGATGCTGTTCCTCCGGCCGGGTGGCGAGGACATCGATCCGGAGCCGGACCGGCCCGGCCGGCGTGGGCCGGGTGGCCACGGTCGTCCGCAGGGAGCCGATCCGCGCCATGACGCGCACTTCCCCGTCGCCCGCCTCGATCTCGTAGTGGTGCCGCTCGTCGAGGCGGACGGCGAGCCCGCCACGGCCCTCCGCAGGGTCGATCACCGTACGTGTCCGGCAGGACAGATGCTCTTGGCGGCGGCCGGCGAACGTGACGCCGGGGTCGTCGAGCGACGCGCCGCGAGCGTGCAGGGTGAGCCAGCCCGGACGGTCCGTCGTCGACCAGCTGCCGGCCGGCCGGGAACGCACCGAGATCCAGCGTGGGTCCAAGCAGTCGCTGTCGAAGTCGTCCCGGCGGGATACGGCGACCGGGTGCGGGGGCCATGGGGGCGCCGCCATGACGGGTGCGAGCTCGCCGATCACCGGCCATCCGTCGGCCCACGTCACGGGGACCAGGAAGGTCTCCCGGCCGAGCACGTGCCAGCCGGGCGTCCCGCCGCGCGGCCGCGCGCCGAGCAGCACCATCCACCATGAGCTGTCGGGCGCCTGGACGAGGTCGGCGTGCCCGGTGTTCTGGATCGGCAGGCCGGTGCCGCGGTGGGTGAGGACGGGATTGGCGGGACACGGCTCGAACGGCCCGTCCGGCGCGGGTCCGCGCGCGATCGCCACGGCGTGGCCTCGCTCCGTGCCGCCTTCCGCGATCAGCAGGTACCAGTAGTCCCCGATCCGGTACAGATGTGGAGCCTCCGGCGCCTGGGCACCGGGCGTGCCGGACCACAGCGGGCGCGGCGAGCCGAAAGACCGGCCGGTGCCGGGGTCGATGCGTACCTGATAGATCCCGGCGAAGGTGCACCAGCACCGGCCTTGCTCATCCCAGGCGAGGTCGGGGTCGATGCCGACGCCGGGCACATGGACAGGTTCCGACCAGGGGCCCGCCGGGTCGGCGCTGGAGAACAGCATGGCGCCGCCGCCGGGCCCGACATTCGTGGTGATCAACCAGAAGCGGCCGTCGTGGTGGCGCAGCGTCGGCGCGTAGACGCCGCCCGACGACGGGGTCCCCGGCGGCAGGGACAGCTGGCTCGGCCGGTCCAGGGAATTGCCGATTTGCCTCCAGTGCACCAGATCCCGGCTATGGAAGATCGGTACGCCTGGGAAGTACTCGAAGCTGGAACAGGCCAGATAGTAGTCGTCGCCGACGCGGCAGACGCTCGGGTCCGGGTGCATGCCGGGGATCACGGGGTTGACGAAGGTGCCATCGATCCAGCCATCCGCCGCAGGTGTCTTCACTGTGTTGCTCTCCCTCATCGGACGATCATCGGCTTTGAAACATTCAGCGCCATGGCGAAGAAATTTTCTCTGCACCGGCTCCTTGGAGCAGAATCTGATCATGGGAAGTAACCGCTGCTGACCTCGCTCCTAACAAGGAGAACAGAGTGGGACACCTCGCTTTGAGTCCGAATGGACATCGATCCAGCAGGCATGGGATGGACAGCGACTCAACGTCTCCCTACTTTATGTTTCCGAGCCGAACAACAGAAACTTTCCAGCAAAGTGGGCAGCTGTTATCGATCGACGGAGGAGGAACGATGACGACCTCGCGACGAGGCTTTCTCACGATCATCGGCGCGGGAGTAGCCGCGGCGGCCGTCGATCCGCTGCTGACCGGGTGCGGGCGGAAACCGACCGGTTCGGGCACCGCGCAGAAGCTGGACGATGTCACGGGTCTCCTCCCTGTTCACAAGGACCTGGCGCTCAACATCACGCCGGACATCACCGGCGTCCCTCCGGTACCTGACGGCTACGTCAGGTATCCCGGCGCGCTGGTCGACGCGATCACCGAGAAGCCGGGAACAAGCAGCAAGACGATCACCGCGATGACCCCCGTGTGGGGCCCTGCCCCGCCCGGGATCGGCGACAACGCCTACCTGCAGGCCGTCAACGCCGAGCTCGGCACGCCGGTCGACTTCACTGTCCAGGACGGCAACACCTACGGAGACAAGCTCAACGCGATGTTCGGCGCGCGGGACGTGCCCGAGTTGTTGTGCGTGCCGGGCTGGGAGGTGGAGAAGATCCCGCGCTTCGCCGAGGCCGTCAAGGCGCTCTTCGAGGACCTCACCGACCACCTGGCGGGCGACGCCGTCAACGCCTACCCGATGCTCGCGACGTTTCCGACGGCCGCGTGGCGCAACGCCATCTGGAACAAGCGGCTCGTCGCGGTGCCCAATCCCAACGACGGGCTGTTCCCGTACGGGCTGTTCACCCGCAAGGACCTGCTCGACGAGCGCCGGCTGGGCGTCCCCGGGAGTCTCGATGAACTGCTGGCCGCAGGCAAGGAGGTCACCGACCCGGCCAGGAAGGTATGGGCGTTCGGCGACATCTTCGCCATGATCCAGATGTACCGGAAGGTGCCAGGGTCGAAGGGCGGCTGGCGGCTGCGGGCCGACAGAACGCCCGAGTTCAAGTACGAGACGCCGGAATACCGGCAGGCGCTGGAGGACATGGCCAAGATCTACAAAGACGGCCTCGTCCATCCGGATCTGGTTGCCAGCAGGGGCGCCGATCAGAACCAGCTGTTCGCGCGGAATGGCGCCATCGTCTTCATGCAGGCGGGCATGGGTTTCTGGCAGGGCGCCCAGGCCGAATATCAGAAGATCAACCGGACGCTCGACATCCAGCCGGTGCCGCTCTTCTCCGCAGCCGGTGGCGATCCGCTGATGTGGCGCGCTGACGCCCCGATCTCCTACACCTTCGTCAGGAAGGGCGTCGGCAGGGAGCGGATCCAGGAGCTCCTGCGGATCATCAACTGGTGCTCCGCGCCGCTCGGCACCCAGGAGGCACAGCTCCGCGACTTCGGAGTGGCGGGCAGGCATCACACCAGCACTCCGGACGGCCCGGTCAAGACCGACCTCGCGTTCAAGGAAATCGCCAACCAGTACTTCTTCATCAGCGGCCGCCGGCCCATCATCGGGCCGTACCCCGAGACCCCTGAGTACGTGCGGGACGCGCTGGCGTACTCCAACGAGACGGTCAGGTATCTGGAGCCAGACCCCTGGGACGGGCTGAAGGTGGAGATGCCGGCCGGTTACAAGGCCAATGCCGCTCCCGCCGAGGAGCAGTTCACCGACGTGTTGCGCGGCCGGCGTCCGCTGTCCGACGCGGACGCCATCGTCAAGGAGTGGCGGGCCGCCGGCGGCGACGAGGCGCGGGAACTCCTGGCGAAGGCGCTGTAGGGCCGTGCCACCGCGAGGGAAGGCCGGCCGACGCCGGGTGCCGCTTCGGGCACGCCTGCGGCGCGACTGGCAACTGCTGGTGATGATGGTGCCCGGTTTCCTGATCCTGCTCATCTTCAGCTACCTGCCGATTCTCGGCAACGTCATCGCCTTCCAGGACTACAACCCGTATGCCGGCGGCCCGCTGGAGGCGTTCCTGCGCAGCGAGTGGATCGGGTTCGGCCAGTTCCAGCTCCTGTTCGAGGATCCGGCCTTCTGGCACGCCCTCCGCAACACCCTGACCATCACCGCGTTTCAGCTGGTCTTCTTCTTCCCGCTGCCGATCCTCCTGGCGATCACCCTGCACAACCTGCTCTCCAGCAGGCTGCGCGGCTTCATCCAAACGATCGTGTACCTCCCCCACTTCTTCAGCTGGGTGCTGGTGGTCACGTTCTTCGTGCAGATGCTGGGCGGCGCCGGCCTGCTCGCCCAGGCCATGCGCGACGCCGGGCTGGAGCCATGGGACATCATGACGAACCCCGGCACGTTCATCATCCTGGTCACCGCGGAGGCCGTGTGGAAGGACGTCGGGTGGGGCACCATCATCTTCCTCGCCGCCCTGTCCACCATCGACCAGAGCCTCTACGAAGCGTCCGCTGTAGACGGTGCGGGCCGGTGGCGGCGCTTCTGGCACATCACTCTTCCCGGCTTGCGGCCGGTCATCGTCCTGCTGCTCATCCTGCGGCTGGGTGACGCGCTCTCGGTCGGCTTCGAGCAGTTCCTGCTGCAACGTGACGCGGTCGGCCGGCAGGCGGCGGAGGTGCTCGACACCTTCGTCTACTACTTCTCCATCGCGACCGGCAACTACGGCTACGGCGCCGCGGCCGGCCTGTTCAAGGCCGCGGTCGGGCTCTGCCTGATCCTGGCCGCCAACAAGGTGGCGCACCGGCTCGGCGAGCAAGGGATCCACTCGAAGTCATGACCGCTGCCCTGAAACACGATCACCATCCGAGCTGGGATGAGAGGCCGACCCCGGCCGGTCAGGCGATCAAGGCCGTCATGCTCGCCCTGCTGGTGCTCAGCGTGCTGTTCCCGCTGTGGGTGATCACAGTGACGAGCATGTCTTCCAGCGAGACGATCGCCGAGGCCGGCGGATTCGTCGTCATCCCCCGGCAGATCGACACGTCCGCGTACCAGACGGTCTTCGCCGGCGGCGCGATCACCCGGGCTCTGTGGATCAGCACCCTGGTCACGGTCATCGGAACCGCCGTGGCGCTGACGGTGACCGTGCTCGCCGCCTACGGGCTGTCCCGGCCGGGATCGTTCGCGAGCCGGTGGCTGCTCGCCTACTTCCTGCTGCCATTCCTGATCTACCCGCCGCTGGTGCCCAAGTATCTGGTCGTGACCGGCCTCGGCCTCAAGGACACCGTCTGGGCGCTGGTCCTGCCACCCGCTGTCAGCGTGTTCAACCTGGTGGTGATCCGCGGCTTCTTCCAGGGCATCCCACGTGAACTGCTCGACAGCGCCCGTATCGACGGCGCCGGCGACTTCCGCATCCTCGCCCGCATCGTGCTTCCGCTCTCCAAAGCCGTCATCGCCGTGATCGGCCTTTTCTACGCTGTCGGCTACTGGAACGTCTGGTTCGACGCCCTGCTGTTCATCGACCGCAACGACATGTACCCCATTCAACGGGTGCTGCAGAGCTACCTGCTGGCCGGACAGGCGCCCCACACCTCGGGCGCCGCCGTCGGCGCGACCATGCCGCCCACCGAAGCGATCAAGATGGCCGTGGTGGTTCTCACCGTCGCGCCAATCGTCGCCGTCTACCCGTTCGTTCAACGCCACTTCATCAAGGGAGTGCTGATCGGCGCCGTCAAAGGCTGACACGCCTGAAGGGGAACAACCATGAAACTGCACAGCTTACGAAGAACCCGCCTGCGGATCGGCGCGGTTTTCTGCGCCTTGGTCGCGCTACTGGCAGCGGGAATGATGACGACCGTCAACGCGCATGCGGCCGCCGGTTGCCGCGTGGCGTACACGGTCTCGGCTCAATGGCCGGGCGGGTTCACCGCCAATGTGAACCTCACCAATCTCGGCGATCCGGTCAGCAACTGGAGACTCGCCTGGACCTTCCCGTCGGGCCAGCAGGTCACCCAGGCGTGGAACACGACGATCACCTCGTCCGGGGCGCAGGTCACTGCGGCGAACGTGAGCTGGAACGCGGCCATCGCGACCAACGCCACGGTCTCCTTCGGCTTCAACGGGTCATGGTCGGGGAGCAACACCGCGCCGACCGCCTTCACCCTCAACGGCGTCACGTGCACCGGAAGCGTCGGCACGTCTCCGTCCCCTTCGGCGTCACCATCGCCGTCACCCTCGCCGTCACCCTCTCCACAGCCGAGCGACGCGATGGCCACGGTGGCAGCGATGCAGCCCGGCTGGAACCTGGGCAACACCTTCGACGCCATTCCCGACGAAACGGCGTGGGGCAACCCGCTGACGACGCAAACCCTGCTCCATCACGTACGGTCCCAGGGTTACCGAAGCATCCGGATTCCGATCACCTGGAGCAACCACCACGGCCCAGCGCCGGACTACGTCATCGACACCGCCTGGTTGAACCGCGTCCGCCAAGTCGTCGACTGGTCCCTGGCCGAGGACTTCTACGTGATGATCAACCTTCACCACGACTCCTGGCAGTGGATCAACGCGTACCCCGCCGATCCCACAACCGTGATGAACCGGTACAAGGCACTGTGGCGGCAGATCGCCGGCGCCTTCCGCAACCACTCTCCGAAGCTGATGTTCGAAAGCATCAACGAACCGCAGTTCGCCGGCACCTCCGGAGACGATCAGAACTACCAGGTGCTGAACACGCTCAACACGGAGTTCGTCCACCTCGTACGCCAGTCTGGCGGAGGCAACGCCACCAGGCTCCTCGTCCTGCCCACCCTGTTCACCAACGCCGACCAAGGCCGGCTGGACGCGCTGACGGCCACCCTCAACGCGCTGAATGATCCCAACCTGGCCGCGACGGTCCACTTCTACGGATGGTGGCCGTTCAGCGTCAACATCGCCGGCGGCACCCGGTACGACAGCAACGTGGAACAAGACCTGATCGGCACGTTCGACCGGGTGCGCAACACGTTCGTGTCCCGGGGAATCCCCGTGATCATCGGAGAATGGGCCCTGCTCAACTGGGACCACAACCGGCCCGGCGTCATCGAACGAGGCGAGTTCCTGAAGTTCCTCGAAGCCGTCGGCTACCACGCCCGTACCCGGAACCTCACCACCATGATCTGGGACGCCGGTCAGTTCCTCAACCGCAACGAGCTGAGATGGCGGGACCAGGGCGTGCACGAAATGCTCAAGGCGAGCTGGACCACCCGCTCAGGCACGGCCTCCTCCGATCAGGTGTACGTGCCCCGCACCGGCACGATCGCCAGCCAGTCGCTCACGCTCAATCTCAACGGCACGACGTTCCAAGGCCTGCGCCAGGGCAGCGCCAACCTCACCCAGGGCGCCGACTACACCCTGTCGGGCAACACGCTGACTCTGACCGCGTCGGCGCTCACCCGGCTGGCCGGAAACCGCGCCTACGGCGTGAACTCCGCCATCGAGGCCCGCTTCTCCCAGGGCGTGCCGTGGCCGATCAGCATCATCAGCTCCGACCCGCCGACCCAGGCCGCCGCCACGGGCACGACCACCTCGTTCGCGATCCCCACCCAGTTCCGTGGCGACCAACTCGCCACGATGGAAGCCAAGTACGCCGACGGCAGCGCCGCCGGCCCGGCCAACTGGACCCCGTTCAAGGAGTTCTGGCAGCACTTCCAGCCCGACTACAACGCCAACACCATCATCTTGAAGCCCGAGTTCTTCGCCGAAGTCAACGACGGACGCGTCACTCTCACCTTCCACTTCTGGAGCGGAAAGCAGCTCACGTACTACATCACCAAGTCCGGCACCACAGTGACCGGCAGCACCAACTGACAACAGAACCCGGTGAGGCGCCGCACCCAAACCGGGCGCGGCGCCCACCGAGGTCTGTCAGGGGGTGATGTGCTCCACGCCGTCCACAGGTGTAAATAAACTTTGACATGGTGTCCGCGGCGCTTTACATTGGTTGATGTCAGCTTTGTTTTACATGAGGAGCGGCAGTGGCCTTCGAGGAAAAGGGCGCCTGGGTGATGATCGTGGTCTCCATCGGCGCGTACACGATCTACGTGGCGACCGTCCTGGGCCGCGTAGGCGACAGCCCGCTCGCCGACGTCGCCTACGCGGGAGCTCTGCTGTGGACCATCGGTGGCGCCATCGTCGCCGGGATCGTGGCCCACATCGCGATGGCTGTCGCGGGCGGCCACGGCGCCGACCGCACTGACGAGCGCGACCGTGAGATCAACCAGGTCAGTGAACGCATCGGGCAGTCGATCGTCGTCATCGGAGCGCTCGCCGCGCTGGTCATGGCCATCGCCGAGCTGCGCCACTTCTGGATCGCCAACGCCGTCTACCTGGCGTTCGTGCTGTCCTCGGTGCTCAGCTCGGTTGCCAAGATCATGGCGCACCGCAAGGGCGGCTTCCAGGCGTGGTGAAGCCGACGCAGGTCACCAATACGATCCGGGCCCTGCGGTTCGCGCACGACGAGATGACCCAGGCCGAGCTGGCCGACCGGGTCGGCGTCACCCGCCAGACCATCATCGCGATCGAACAGGGCCGCTACTCCCCCTCGCTGGAGATGGCGTTCCGCATCGCCCGGGTGTTCCGGGTCGGACTCGACGACGTCTTCCACTATCCCGACACCGAAGGAGACCCCTCATGAGGGCGATCGTCCAGGACGAGTACGGCCCGCCGCACATGCTGAGCCTCGGCGAGGTCCCGATCCCGACGCCCGGCGCCGGCGATGTGCTGATCCGGGTGCACGCGGCCGGCGTCGACTACGGCGTGTGGCACCTCATGACCGGGCTGCCGCTCATCGCCCGCCTCGGCTTCGGCCTGCGCCGGCCCCGCAACCGCGTGCCGGGCATGGACGTGGCCGGCGTCGTGGAGTCCGTCGGCGCCAACGTGACCGCGTTTCGCCCCGGCGACGAGGTGTACGGCGAGGCGACCGGCGCGTACGCGGAGTTCGCGCTCGCCCGCCCGGGCAAGCTCGCCCGCAAGCCCGCCAACCTGAGCTTCACCGAAGCGGCGGCCGTACCCGTGTCAGGGGTGACCGCGTCGCGGGCCGTCGGCCAGGTCACCGCCGGCGAGAAGGTGCTGGTCATAGGCGCCGGCGGCGGAGTGGGCAGCTTCGCGACGCAACTCGCGGTCGCCGGCGGCGCCCACGTCACCGGCGTGTGCAGCACGGCCAAGGCCGACCTCGTCCGGTCGCTGGGCGCCCAGGCCGTCATCGACTACACACGCGAGCCGCTCACCGGGACGTACGATCTGATCATCGACATCGCGGGCATCCGGCCGCTGGCCCTGCTGCGCGGGCTGCTCGCCGAGCGCGGCCGGCTCGTCATCGTCGGCGGCGAGGGCGGCGGTCGGTGGTTCGGTGGGCTCGGTCGGCTGCTGGCCGCCCGGCTGATCACCCCGTTCACGCGCCAGCGCCTGGACGCGCTGATCGCGCTGACCCGCACCGCCGACCTGGACGCGCTGCGCGACCTCATCGAGGCCGGGGCCGTGCGACCGGCCGTCGGGCGCACGTACTCCCTGGCGGAGGCCTCCACCGCGGTGGGTGACCTGGCGGCCGGCAACGCGCCCGGAAAGCTCGTCATCACGGTTGACTGACCCGGGGGCGCCGGGATCAATATCCTGCGGCGCGCGGCCGAGATTAGGGCCGCCTACCAGCGCAACTCCCCGGTTTCGTCTTGGAAGGTTCCTGTCGGACCGTCCTCGTCGAGAGTTGCCAGACGCACGACAGTTCTGGCGCTCTCTTCCGGTGATCTTCCGCCTCCGAAGGCCGCGGTCATGTCGGTGGCGGTGAAGCCGGGCTCGAGTGCGTTGAACTTGATGCCCGGCTGGGACTTGGCGTACTGGACCGTGAGCATGGTGGCCGCTGACTTGGACGCGGAGTAAAGCGCGGTCGTCAAGTGGAACTCCGGCCGGTCGGGGTTGTTCACTGCCCAGAATGACCCGGCGCTGCTCGAAACCGTAACCACGTTAGGGTTCGATGATCTGCGCAGCAGGGGAAGTGCCGCCTCCGTGACACGCACGATTCCCACCGCGTTGGTGTTGAAAACTCGGAGAGCTGTGGGACCGTCGGTGACTCCGTACTCCAAGACGCCCGCGTTGTGCACCAGAACGTCGAGCCGACCCTCGGCCGAATCGATCGTCGCCAGCGCGCTGCTCACCGATGCGTCATCGGTCACATCGAGCCGCACGAACCGTGCGCCAAGTGCCGCCGCGGCCTTCTCACCTCGCTCGACGTCACGCGCGCCGATGTAGACAACGTGCCCCAACTCCAGAAGCTGTTTGGCCGTCTCGAAGCCGATGCCCTTGTTGGCCCCAGTGATCAGTGTGATGGTCATGCGTTTCCTTTCAGCTGCCGGAGCAGTTCGCCGGCGTCGTGCAGGGCCGTCATATGCACGAACCGCCCGTTGCGGACCTGATAGATGGCGTACTCGACGATCTCGAACGAGGCGCCGGTGGGAGCCACACCGAGCCACTCCTTCACCGGAGTACCCGTGTTGACCAGACGCGCAGCCAGACGGTCACCGTCGAAGAGCAGTTCCTGGAGCTCCCAGTGGAGGTCTGGAACCGCGTCCACGTCAGCCTTCTGAACCGCGATGAGGTCGTCCCGGGTGGCCGGCTCACCGTTCAACGTGGTCCGGTCGTTGATGAACTCGTCCATACCGTCGAACTTGTGGGCGTTGAGCTCCTCGATGTAGCGCAGGTAGAACGCGCGCAGATCACTGTCAGACATCAGATGACCCCTCTGTATGGCAGCCCTGGATCGCCTTCGACTTCTGTAGCGATCGCTGCAGAAGTGGAACGGTAGCACTTTAGCATCGATCGCTACAGAAGGGGTAGGCTGCGGGAGTGGAGAAGAAACAGAGCGGCCCAATCGGTCGACCGCGAGGATTCGACGCCGACGAAGCTCTCGAGCGCGCCGTGCTGGTCTTCTGGGAGCACGGCTACGAGGGGGCCAGCCTGGCCAACCTGACGGACGCGATGGGCATCTCCACCACCAGCATGTACGCGGCCTTCGGCAACAAGGAGGAGCTGTTCCGCAAGGCCCTGGAGCGCTACACCGAAGGCCCGGGCGCATACCTGGCCCAGGCCCTGGAGGAGCCGACCGCCCTCAGCGTCGCCACCGCGATCCTGGCCGGCACCGTTCGAACCACCACCCGCCCGGCCCATCCTCACGGGTGCATGGGCGTCCAGGGCGCGCTGGCCGCCAGCGACTCCGGGCGTGAAGTCCGTGACCTTCTCGTCGCCTGGCGCAACAACGGCTACTCCAGCGTCCGAGAGCGGTTCCAGCGAGCCGTCGACGACGGCGACCTGCCTCCGGAGAGCGATCCGGGGCTACTGGCCCGCTACGTCATGACCTTGGCATCCGGCATCGCCGTGCAAGCCGCGAGCGGTGTCTGCCGCGATGAACTCCAGGAGCTGGCCGACGCCGCCCTACGCGACTGGCCGCCCTCCTGAGACCTTTGTGATCGCCGTACCAGGACGCGCCCGGGTGCGGCCGTCGAGATCGTCATCTGCCGGTACGGCAGCGTACGCGAGATGTTCTTCCCGCTGCTGTCCGCCGGCCCCGCTACGCCGGCATCGAGGAGAAGACCGGACAGCCGTCCGCGGGACGTGTCGGGCTCGCGGCCTCGTGGGGCGCTGAGCGCCTCGGCATAGGTCGTAGATCGTGCCAAATCGACGGTTGGTGGCCGACTCGAATTCAGCGCTTCGCCATTCCTGATCGCTTGGCTACGGGTCTGGATCATGAATCCGCGTACATCGAGGAGGAAAGCTAAGCCATGAGATCCCTCCAAAGAGGACTCGGCTGGCGGATCGCTGCCGTGATCGTGGGCGCGCTGGTCGCCGCACCCCTGTCGGGCGCGGTCGCTCAGGCCGAGGCCGCGACCGAGTACCTGCAGAACCCGAGCTTCGAGCAGCCTGGCGCCAACGCGGCCGCCCCTACCGGGTGGACGCCGGTGCTGTTAGGGAATGAGACCGCTCCGTTCCGGTGGGTCGTCCAGACCTTCAACGCCTCCGGGCAGTTTCCGCCGCCCAGCCCGGTCCCGGATGGGCAGTTCGCGCTTGAGATGTTCTGGCAGATCGGTTCGAGCCTTGGCGTCCAGGGCATCGCCGCCCAGCAGAACGTCAACGTGCCGGGCGCGAACGACCTGTTCTTCAGCTATGACGCCGCGCAGACCTTCTACCCGGACTCACGTTCCGCGAACTGGGCCGGCGCGATGGCCGAGGTGCAGTTCACCTCGGGCGGCCAGGTCAACAGCTTGCGCTACTTCCACCCCAACTCGCGCACCGACTACACCGGCTCGCCGCAGGACTCGGCCACGACCAAGTACATCATCGGCGAGCGGTTCACCGGCAACGGCGACTGGGTCGCCAACTCCCGGGATCTCGACGCCGACATCGCGACCAAGTTCGGGATCACCGACTTCACCGTGACCTCGGTGCGGGTCGGCAACCTGCAGGACCGCAAGGCCGTCTCCCCGTTCCCCAACATGACCATGTACTGGGATGACGTGGAGCTGACCAAGGGCGGGGTAAATGAGGAGGATCCGGGCAACCCGCCCACTGGGGACTGTTCGAAAATCAACGGCATCCAGGGCACCGGCGCCGCGTCGCCGTGCGTCAACAGCACCGTCACCGTGCAGGGTGTGGTGACCGGCATCGACGACGAGGTGGGCGCGGACTACGACCGCACCTACCCGGAGGACCGCGGCATCTTCCTGCAGTCGTTGCCGTCCGACGACGACGGCAACCCGGCCACGTCCGAGGGCATCTTCGTCGGGTACGTGGACACGGCCTCCTCGTTCCGCCCCGGTGACGTCGTCCGGGTGACCGGCCAGGTCAAGGAGAAGTTCGGCCTCACCGAGATCGCCGAGCAGATCGGCCAGGAGCCGACGAAGGTCGGCACCGCCGCCGTACCGGCCCCGGTCGTCATCGACCAGGCGCGGGCCGAGTCGCAGGGCGCCGGCAAGGCCTACTACGAGTCGCTGGAGAACATGCTGGTGAAGCTGCCCGTGGGTACGGCCAACTCGGGTGGCACCAACAAGTTCGGCGAGCTCTTCCTCACGCCGGGGACCACCCGCGACCGGATCCTGGAGGGCGAGCCGCTGCCGGCGTCGCTCCTCGCGCTGGACGCCGACGCGGGCGCCGGCAACCCGGCCAACCCGCACAAGCCGGCGGCTCCGTCCACCACCTACGTCACGGCTGACCTCTTCGACGAGGTACGGGACGCGACGGGTCCGCTCTCCTTCTCCTACAGCCACTACAAGCTGATGCCCCAGCCGGGCGCGCTGCCGTCCGTCGTGGACGGTCCGGTGGCCTACCCGTACACGGGTGTCGCGCAGGCCACCCCGGGTCAGGTCCGGGTGGTGTCGTTCAACGTGCTGAACTACTTCCCGGTCGGCGTGGAGCTGGACCTGTCCCCGGTCAGCCAGGCCGAGTACGACGAGAAGAAGGCTCGCCTGGCCGACGCGATCGACCGCCTGCTGAAGCGTCCCGACATCGTGGCCGTGCAGGAGGTCTACAACCTGGAGGTGCTCAGGGATCTGGCCGCCACGCTCGGTGGCTACACCGCGTACCTGCTGGAGGGCAACGACTCCCGCAGCATCGACGTCGGCTACCTGGTGAAGGACGGGGTGCCGGTGTCGAACCTGCGCCAGTTCGATCGTACGACCGCGGGGTGCGACGATTCGGGCCGCGCCTACGACCGGCCGCCGCTGGCTCTCGACGTCACGGTGCGCGGCCGGGAGCTCACCGTCGTGAACAACCACTTCAAGTCCAAGGGCGGCAGCGGCGCGTCCGGCGCCTGCCAGCTGCAGCAGGCCAACCGGCTGCGCGACCAGGTGGCGTCGCTGGAGGCGGCCGGCCGTCAGGTGATCGTGCTGGGTGACCTCAACCAGTTCGAGACCGAGGCGCCGCTGGCCGCGCTGCAGACCGGCTCCAGCCTGACCAATCTCTGGAGCAGCGCTCCGGCCGAGTTCCGCTACAGCTCGCACTACCAGGGCGTGCTGCAGACGCTCGACCACGTGTTGATCACCGACAGGTTGGACGGCGCGGTGGCGGACTTCCGCTATGCGCCGATCAGCACCGACTACGCTGACCGGTTCACCGGTGGCGGCGCCAACGCCGACGGGCACAAGGTGGCCGACCACAACCCGGCCGTGCTGACCCTTTCCTTCGACGGGATCGCGCCGGTGACGAGCGCGACGACCACCCCGGCGCAGCCGGCGAGCGGCTGGTTCACCGGTGCGATCCTGGTCACGCTGTCGGCTGCCGATGACGCGCAGGGCAGCGGGGTCGACCGCACCGAGTACCAGGTCGACGGCGGTGCCTGGACTCGTTACGCCGAGCCGGTCGTCATCACCGGCGACGGCCCGCACACACTGGCCTACCGTTCCACCGACAAGGCGGGCAACGTCGAGGCCGCCAAGACCCTCGCGGTCAAGGTGGACGCGACGGCACCGGTGACCACCGCGGAGACTCCGGCGGGGAACGGTGTGCAGGTGGTTCTCGCCGCGACGGACGCGACGTCCGGTGTGGCGGGTACCGAGTACTCGCTGGACGGTGGTGCGTGGACGCCGTACACCGAGACGGTCACCATTTCGGGTGAGGGCGAGCACGAGTTGCGGTATCGCTCGACCGACAAGGCGGGGAACGTCGAGGAGATCAAGGCCGTGACGGTCAAGATCGAGGACAGCGTCGCTCCCACCGTGCTGGTCACCGGTGTCGCGGACGGCACGCAATATGGTGACAGCCTGGACCTGGAGATCGCCTGGGAGGCCATCGACTCCGGTTCCGGGGTGAAATCGGTGACCGGCACGCTGGACGGCCAGCCGTTCACGTCCGGCACGGTTCAGTCGCTGTACAAGCTGGCCCTGGGTGAGCACACGCTCACCGTCACTGCCGTCGACAACCTCGGCAACCAGACCGTGCAGACGGTGAAGTTCTCCGTCGGCACCTCGACGGACGACATCTCCGCGCTGATCGACCGCTTCGAGGCTGAGCAGAAGATCGGCGCCACCGGCGCCGCCAAGCTGCAGGACCGGATCTCGAAGGTCATGGTGTCGGAGGACAAGGGCCGCGAACGGGACAAGAAGAAGATCGTCAAGAAGATCGAGCGCTTCGCCGAGACGGTCAACGACCCGAAGATCGTCTCGGACGCTCAGGTCAGGACGCTGCTCCTGCGTGACGCCGACGCGCTGATCGCCGAGAACGGCGGCACGTCCGAGAGCTGACCATGGCGGGGCCACGGCCCCGGATCAGGGGTGCCGGGCGACCATGAGAAAACCCGGCACCCCGATGAATCCCGCCCAGGGTGCCCCGCGACACTCGCCGTGGGGCACCCTATGTGTTCAGAACATGCCCACCCAGCCGGATGACCAGCTCCCGTCCGGAGCGGTCTGCCATTTGTGATAAACCTGGCGGTTGTCGTGGAGAGTGAAGAGCTCCAGGCGGCCGTCAGGGTTGTATCCGACCACTACTTTGCCTGACCCGCAGCCCACGTGCCCGAAGCCCTGCCAACCGTTATATCCGCTGTTGGGCGCGCTCTGGGCCCGATGCCAGACATAATTCTTGGCGTTCTCCCAGACGCAGGCATAAACGTCCAGCTTCTTGCTGGGAGAGGTTCGCCCGACACTTAGCCCGCCGAAATCTCCCGTGCCAAGACTGGCCCAGCCGCTCCGGGAACCGTTGGACTGCAGCCACTTGTGCATGACATGCATGGTGTAACAATTCGCGCCGCAATCTGAAACAAAAACGATTCCGAATACCTCCAGCCGTCCGTCGGCATTCATCCCCACCGTCAGGGTGTCGTACTGCAGCGAACTGCCCGGGTTGCCGAGATTCACCCAACCACCCCAGCCGCTGGACGCCTGGCGTATTGTGTACACCCCGCTCCCCGGACGTTCCACGAACACCTGGATCTTGCCGTCCGGGGCTCTCATTGCCGCGAGGTTCTCGATGGTGGGCATGGTGCTGTCGCTGAGCCTTTCCCAGGGACCGTAATAACCGTCGATATCGGGCTGCCAGCTATGGGATAAGCCGCGGCCATTCCCTCCGGCGAAGATCTCCAGCCTGCCGTCGGAGTTCTCCACGATTTCGACGAGGTTTCCCGCCACGCCGAGGGGGAACCAGCCGTCCCAGTCGCCCCTGGACCACTGTTCCGCGTAAGCAACGCTGCCGTCGTTACCGGCGATGACGACGTGCTCTCCGTTCGGGGCGACGTCGATGTCGGTGACCGGGGCGGAGAACGGCGGCGAACCCAGGAGTTGCCAACTGCTCCACCCACCGGCGACGCATCCATCTTGCCGCTTGTACATCACCACGTTTTCGGTGGTGACGGCGAACAGGACCAGCCCTCCTATCACACAGTCGTTATAAGGGTCGTCATAAGCCCTACCAACGGCTATGGGTCCGGCGGAACTCAAGAGCATGTGCGCCTGCGCCGGCGGCGGGATCATGAGTGCGTAGCCGGCCAGTGACACGACCAGCAGCACCAGAAGATTGATTCTGGCGTGTATCTTCACAGGTTTCTCCGATCAGAGGCCCCAGTTGCGGAGTTCGCGGTTGAGCGTGCCGGTGTAGTTCAGGTAACCGGAGATCTTCGGATGGAAGGACTGCTGTGACACTGGTTCCCCTGGATTCTCACCCGCCGTCTTATCCGTGATGACGGCGTGGATGGTCTCCGGATCGCCGCAGACTCCCTCTCCCTCGAAATCGCCGTTGAAGATCGGGTCAGCGAACCTGACGTTGATGCCAAAATCCTGCCGGGCGATCGACACCACCTCTCCGTGGGCGGCGGCCATCGTACGGCCCATCTCGTTCATCCAGTCCGCTTCCAGTGCCGGAGATGCCCGCTTGGCCACCGGCATGACGACCGCGCCGCCGAGGGCGAGCACGCACAGCGGGACGAGCACACCGGCCATGCGGCGGGTGATAGTGCGACGTGTGGTCGTTCGCATTCCGCCATGGTCGGACTTCCACTCATAGAACCGTCATGACGGCGCTATGAACCCTTCGGGGGCATGGAATTCCGGATACTAGGTTCACTGGAGGTCATGGCGGGGGGCCGCAGCCGCCGTCGGCGGCGCGGCGGCGTTTGTGGGCGCGGCGGCGTTTGTGGGCGCGCAGGCCAGGCGGGCGGTCTCGGTGCCGGGGTGGTCGGAGAGGCGGTGCATGGTGCGGACGGCGGCGATGACCTGCTCGATGTTGGCAGTCACCGCCGAGCCACCGCCCGGCCAGACCGCCACCCGACCAATAAGCCCAAACACCACCGAGTCGCAGCGTCCCGTGGTCGCCGACCTCGCCATGCCCAGCGGCACGATTTCTCTGCTCCGCAAGCGGGCTGACACCACCCAGAGCTTCCGCGACCCCCTCGACAGGCCCGAATGAGGCAGAACCTGGCTTGGAAGCCTCCGAAACGACAAGATCCCGCCCGATCACCAAGATCAGACGGGGATCCGTCAACTCCAAACCAGCCGTCTCAAGAACGGCCCTGGGTGGAGCTAGCGGTTGCATACTCGAACGCATTGCTCCTGCTGCTGTGGCTGGACTAATCTTCCACGTGGAGTGGCGGGATATCTATTTCTGGACTCGCCTCAACCAGCATGATCCTGATGGCGATAGGCTCCGACATAGCATAAGCCGAATAGCAGCTGCCACCCCGTCTTGTGATCGATCTTGAAACATGCTATTTACATATCGTAGCCACCGGCCGATCTATTATGAGGATGCATGTCTGCTAGTCGAGCATCAAGAAAACGGCAGCATGAGTCACGGCCAACACGGCTGCGGTGGTTTAAGAAGTCAGCTGTCATTATCGGTGGCGCCGTTTTAACGATACTCACGGGAACAGTCGTCGCTGTCACCTCTGAAGTGGCCAAAGAAATCACCAAGCCGGGAACATCTCCAACTCCGAGCCCTTCCCCCTCCTCTTTGTCAGCGAGTTCGCCACCATCCCCAGCTTCAACAGCCAGTTCTGCTCCCTCGCCCAGCCCAGCAAGTATCGTTTCATCTCTGATTCTTAAAGATGTAAAACCAGTAGATAATACATATGTCTTTGCTGGCAAATATCGCCCAGACAGGGATACCCTCAAGAAGATCAATTCGCTGGCAAAAAGTGATGATCCCGATGCGCTAGCAGAATATATGCGATCCCTTGGGGCGGTCGATGTTGACGTTCTTGGTACGCAAATAGTCCTGGAGAATATCGGAACTACCAAGGTCCGCATCATGGGAATTCGAGTGGTCAAGGAGTGCGGACCACCCCTTTCCGGAACTATCTTTTTCTCAATCCCACAGGGCGATCAGCTCAGCACCACACTCGGGTTCGATTTGGACGAAACGGCACCTGCGGCACGCAGCATTGATGAGGGCGACCGATGGGGAAAGGCGTATTTTTCTACCCATACGGTCCTTCTAGAGCCTGGCGAGCAGAAGGTATTCGAGATCAAGGTCAAGACCGACGAGTACTATTGCGAATATCGTTTCGCGATGAAGACCCTAAGGGATAGGATCACCCAGGAAGAGCCCATAGACAATAATGGAAAACCGTTTCGCATCAGTGCCTCTCGGTGGAATATCGAGGATTATCCACACGCCTTGCGGGATTACAGCCTTATCTATCCAGGTGGGCCATGGAACCCGCGTACGTGCGGCGACTTCTCGGAATTCGAGACAGAGGAATATCGAGACGATGTTACCTGCTTCAAGGATGTAGATTAATTCGCGCGAAAAAAGGCGATCGAAGCGCACGATGCGTCCATCGTGATCCTCCCAACTCTTCGTGAACGCGTTACCGCAGGCATGGAAGCCACGCTGTCGGACGTCACGCGACCGCCCAAGAGCTACGCGAACGGGTGACCACCGAGCTTTCCGAACTCGACGACAGGAAGACCGCTTCCTTGGCCTGGCCAGTGACACCGACTGGCTACAAGAGAAGATCGCTAAAAGGATGTGCGGCATCCGTGATCCGTGTGCACGACTGCAAGCACAGCTTGAGAGCACGCACAGCCAACACAACCATGCGTTTTCCGCACCCTCTACATCGATTCTGTGGACGACGTACCGGGCGGCACGTTCGAGGATTGCCCCCCCCGACCCCATAGCCCTCCTTCCCGCACATCATGTCCAGGTGGTCGGAGCGGCTAGTGATCAGGTGGATGGCGCGGCGCACGCTGAGTTGTCTGGCAATGGCCGGAGCGGGTTTTCCGCAGGCGCCGACGGCCTACGGTGACGGCTCCCGGTGTACCCGCGTTCGCGGATCTCGGCGAACAGACGGGCGGCATCGGTGCAGCCCTGGTTTCATCGCTCATGCAGGTAGGGCAGGAAGGGATCGATCCGGGAGCCGCGCCTGCCGCCACGAGCGGGCACCAAGTCCTCGGGCGTAGCGGCGCACGGTCTTGCGGTCCAGGCCGAGCGCCTCGGAGATCGCGGAGATACGCACGCCCTTGGCCAGCAACTCGTGAACCGCCGCGTGTCGCTCACGACGCCGGATGGATCGCGCGCTTTCCACTCGACGGGAAGATCAGCGAGAGACGTCGCTCTGGCAGGGTGCAAGACGTCTGGTGCGGAGCCCGGATCTTGGTTCGTAACATATTTGTAACAGTTCGAGGGGTCACTCTGGTCGGCGATGCCATGTGAACGCTAACAATCTCATCAGATGTCCCCTCGAGTGAGCGGCTTCGCGCGGCTCCATGCGCTGCGTCGGGACTACGCGGCACATGATCCACGCTTCAGCACTGCCCTGTTCGAAGCTCGTTGTTGGAATGCTCAGCCTGTCACGCCTAGGAAGGGAGCGGCACAGCTGGTGATGTTAACGCAAACATTCCACCGACGACACAAGATCACGCGTTCACCCGAGGGTCAAGCTTGCAAGCGAAGGGAAGACGGGCCATGACAGCTTCCGAGAAGCCAGGAGTGAGCCGCCGCACATTCGTGCGCGCATCGGCTATCGGGGTGGCATTAGCCGTGGCGGACAAGACTGTTCCAGCGGCCGCAGCGGAGACCACAGCCTCAACCTCAACCGTTACTGAGTCCTTGGCCGGGATCCCGTACGTCGGTGCCGGAAGCAACACGGCGATCAGGCCGTTCTGGCTGCACGAGGTCAGCCTGCAGTCCGGTCTGTTGCAGGAGAAGCGCGACCGGATGAAGGCGTTCCTGCAGACGTTCGACGAACGCCGCTTCCTCATGCTCTTCAACAACCAGGCCGGTCGGCCGAACCCCTCGGGCATATCGGTGCCCGGAGGCTGGGAGGACGGCGGGCTGCTGAGCGGGCACTGGGCCGGCCACTACATGAGCGCCCTCGCCCAGGCGTACGCGGACCAGGGCCAGCAGGTCTTCAAGACCAAACTCGACTGGATGGTCGACGAACTCGCCGCGTGCCAGGCCGCCATCACCGCGCGGATGGGTTCTACCGGCGGCGGCGGAAGTGCCGAGGAGCTCCCCATCGGCCGGGTCGCGGGCCGCTTCGGCAACGGTCTGCGCCTCAACGGCGGCAGCAACGCCGAGCACATCCGTCTCCCCCAGGAGGCGGTGTCCCAGCTCACCAACTTCACGATCGCGACCTGGGTCAACCTCGCCGCGGCGCAGAACTGGAGCAGGGTCTTCGACTTCGGTCAGAACACCACGGTCAACATGTTCCTGACCGCCCGCTCGGGGGTGACGGGAAACCCGCCCCGGTTCGCCATCACCGTCGGCGGCAGCGGCCAGGAGCAGCAGATCAACGGCACCTCGGCGGTGCCGACCGGGCAGTGGGTCCACTTCGCGGTCACCCTCGCGGGCAATGTCGGGACCCTGTACGTCAACGGCTCACCCGTCGGCACGAACACCAGCATGACGCTCAACCCGACCAACCTCGGCGTCCCGGGCAACGTCTGGATCGGCCGATCCCAGTACGGCGACGCGATGCTCAACGCGACCATCGACGAGTTCCACATCTTCGACCGAGCCCTCAGCCAGGCGGAGATCCAGTCCCTCCAGAGTTCCGCCGCGGGATCCACGGGAGGCGGGAACATCGCCTGGTACCGCTTCGACGAGGAAAGCGGAGCGACCGCGCTCGACGCCTCACCCAATCACCGCGACGCCGGCATCGTCGCCATCCCTTCGGCCAACCCGGGTCTTTGGACACCTGTCTATCCCGGCTATCTCGGGGCCATCCCGGAGGACGCCGTGATCCGGATGGGGCCGCCTCGGTTCGCTGTCTACGGCAGCAACCAGAGCACGAACGTCTGGGCGCCCTGGTACACCCAGCACAAGATCATGCGGGGTCTGCTGGACGCGTACTACCTGACCGGCAACATGAAGGCCCGCGAAGTCGTCGTCAAGATGGCGGACTGGGCGCATCTCGCCCTGACCACCGGCGACAAGAACCACCCGCAATACCAGGGACCCATCACCAGGGACAACCTCAACTACATGTGGGACACCTACATCGCCGGTGAGCTCGGCGGCGCCAACGAGGTGTTCCCGGAGATCTACGCACTGACCGGTGACGCCAAGCACCTCCAGACGGCGAAGCTCTTCGACAACCGGGAGTCTCTCTTCGGCGCCTGCGTCGAGAACCGGGACATCCTCGTGGTGAGAGACCCTGCCCCCATCGGCCGGCGTCGTCCGGCCCGGCTGCACGTCAACCAGCACGTGCCCGGCTTCTCCGGCTACATGCGGATCTTCGAGCAGACCGGCGATCAGGAATACCTCCAGGCGGCGAAGAACTTCTTCGGCATGATCGTCCCGCACCGCATGTTCTCGCACGGCGGCACCGGCGGAAACTACCCGGGGTCCAACAACAACATCGAGATGTTCCAGAACCGGGACAACATCGCCAACGCGATCGCCCAGGGCGGCGCGGAGACCTGCTCCATCTACAACGTGTCCAAGCTGGCGCGCAACCTGTTCTTCCACACGCAGGACCCGAAGTACATGGACTACTACGAGCGCGCCCTGTTCAACCAGCTCGCCGGATCGCGAGCCGACGCGACCACCACGAGCAACCCGCAGGTCACCTATTTCCAGCCCCTGACGCCGGGCGCGAGCAAGTCCTATGGCAACACCGGCACCTGCTGCGGGGGAACCGGGCTGGAGATCCACACGAAGTACCAGGACGCCGTCTACTCCAAGTCCGCCGACGGCTCGACCCTCTGGGTCAACCTCTTCGTGCCGTCGACCGTGACCTGGGCGGAGAAGAACTTCACCGTGACCCAGGAGACGAGCTTCCCCCGCCAGGCCGGCACGAGGCTCACCGTCAACGGCAGCGGCAGCCTCGACATCAAGCTACGGGTTCCCGGTTGGGTCCGGAACGGCTTCACCGTGCGGATCAACGGAGCCGTGGCGCCGATGCAAACCCCGGCGCCGGACACCTATGTGACACTGAGCCGCACCTGGAGTCCCGGGGACGTCATCGACGTCTCGATGCCGTTCAGCATCCGGATCGAGCGCGCCATCGACCGGCCGGACACCCAGTCCATCATGTGGGGACCGCTGCTCATGCCGATCCTCGGCAACCCCGGCGGCGGCACCTACCGTGAGCTGACGCTCTACCGGTACCTCAAGCGGGACGGCGACTACTCGCGGGCGGCGATCACGGCGGCCGGGACGAGCGCGGCGGGAGACCCGCTCTTCACGACGCACGGGTTCAACCTGCGCCCGTGGTACGTCGGGGACACCCAGGCCCACTCCGCGTACTTCCGCCGGGTGGAGCCACGGATCGTCTTCGGGAGCATCGACTCCGGCGTTCCCAACGTGAAACGCAACGACGGGCTGCCCAACTACGACGTCCCGGTCACCGGCGTCACCTCGCCCGGCACGGACGGTCTGACGTTCCTGGACGTGGTCTGGGACAGCGCGCCGTTCGCGACCCACGCGGCGTTCGTCGCCAAGGTCACCCAGACGGCCGAGGCGTTCGTGGCGGCGGGGAACCTGACCAGCGCGCAGAAGGACGCGGTGGTGGCGGCCGCCGCAAGCGCGCGGAGCGAGCTGGCGCCCGGCGCGGAGGTGCCGGTCACGGTCACCGCCGAGGGGCGCTGCGTCGGCAATTCGACCTACGTGGCCGTACGCGTGACGAACGATCACGACGGGCCCGTGGACGTCGTGATGGAGACGCCCTACGGCTCACGCACCTTCGCCGACGTCGCCCCGGGCAAGTACGCGTACCAGTCCTTCGCGGTCCGCGCGCGGCAGGTCGCCGCGGGTGAGGTCACGATCCGCGTCACCGGAACCATCGACGGGACAAGCGTGACGTCCGAGGTAGTCAAGCAGTACGCGGCCGCGGCCTGCGGCTGATCGCCCGGCCGGGCCGTCCCCGGACGGCCCGGAGGGCTCCGCGGATCCACGACCAGAGATGAACTCACCGAAGGTGGCACATGACTGTCGAGTTCAGGCCGTCGGAGCTGTGGGAGCCTGACACACGCCGCGACCCGCACGCGTTCTATGCCCGCGTGCGGGTCGCCGGCCGGCCCGTCCCGCAGGTCGACCCCGCCGGTAACCGGCTCTGGATCGTGGCGCGCCATGCCGACGTCCTCGATGGCCTGCAGCACCCGGCGATCGGTCACGAGGTGCTCGAACATCAGGCCCAGGCGCACCGGCGGAGCGAGGCTGAGCGAATCGCGGCGCGCCAGCTCATTTCCTTGGATCCACCCGACCACACCCGGCTGCGCGGGCTCGTCGGCAAGGCCTTCACGGCCCGGACGGTCGCGAAGCTGGAGCCGTGGATCGCCGACGTCGCCGACCGATTGGTCGCCCGCGCTCTCGAGCTGGGCACGTTCGACGCGGTGGCCGACCTGGCCGATCCGTTGCCGGTCAACGTCATCGCCCAGCTCGTGGGGATCCCCGAGGAGGACCGCGTACGGTTTCGCGCGTGGTCGGCGACCATCGTCTCCGCGGCCGACCACGATGCCTCGGCCACGCTGGCGTTCGCCGCCTACATCGACGAGCTGGCCGAGCGCCGGCGAGCGGTCCCGGAGGACGACCTGCTCTCCGAGCTCGTCGCCTTGGAGGCGGAAGGCGACGCTCTCGATCGCGACGAGCTCGTCGCGATGGTGCAGCTCCTGCTCATCGCGGGTCAGGAGACCACTGTCGACGTCATCGTCAACGGCATCCGGCTCCTGCTCACGCATTCTGAGCAGTGGCAGAATCTCCTCGCCGACCCGTCCTTGGCGAGCGCGGCCGTCGAGGAGACGCTGCGGTTCCGCGGACCGGTCGAGATCGTCCCGCCGCGCTTCACCTTCCGCGAGATCGCCATCGCCGGGAGCACGATCCCGGCGTTCGAGCGCGTCGGCCTGTCCCTGTGGGGCGCGAACAGGGACCCCGCGGTCTTCTCCGATCCGGACATGTTCGACATCCACCGCTCAGACGTCCATCGGCACATCGCCTTCGGCCACGGGATCCACTTCTGCCTGGGCGCGTCCCTGGGCCGTCTCGAGGCTCGCATCATGTTCGACCGCATCGCCCGCGAACTTCCCCAGCTCCGGCTCGCGGTGGATCCCGACGAACTGAACGGCTTCCGCCTGCATCGGGGAACCCTGCCGCTGCGGATCCGGTGACCTCACGTGCAGATGTTCCAGAAATCGGCGTAGCGGCCACCGCGGCGCAGCAGCTCGTCATGGCTCCGTCCTAGTGCACGGTGAGGATGATCTTTCCGACGTGGTCGCCGGCCTCAAGGGCGTGGTGCGCCGCCGCCGCCTCGGTGATGGGCAGCACCTGGTCCACCACCGGGCGGATCCGGCCGGACTCGATCAGCGGCCAGACCTGCGCACGGACCCGGGCGACGATCTCGGCCTTCTCCGCGAGTGGCCGGGCCCGCAGGGTCGTCGCGGTGACGGTGGCCCGCCTGCGCTGTAGCAGCCCGAGGTCGAGCTCGGCCCGGCTGCCCCCTTGCAGGCCGATGATCACGAGGCGGCCCCCTGTCGCCAGCACCTCGACATTGCGGCCCAGATAGGCGCCGCCGATCATGTCCAGCACGACGTCGGCCCCCCGTCCACCGGTCTCCTCCAGGACCCGGGCGGCGAAGTCCTCGGTGCGGTAGGAGATCGCCACGTCGGCGCCGAGCTCGCGGCAGCGCTTGAGCTTCTCCGGAGTGCCGGCGGTGACGATCACCCGTACACCCGCGGCGACCGCCCGCTGGATCGCGAAGGTGCCGATGCCCGACGCGCCCCCGTGCACGAGCAGGGTCTCGCCCGGCCTCAGCCCGGCCACCTGGAACAGGTTGGACTCGACGGTGCAGGCGACCTCGGGCAGGGCGGCCGCGGTCCGCGGGTCGACGCCCGCGGGAACGGGCAGCAGCTGTCCCACGGGAACGGCGACACGCTCGGCGTAGCCGCCGCCCGCGAGCAGCGCGCACACCGGCTGGCCCACCGACCAGCCCGAGGTCTCGGGGCCGAGGGCCAGGACGCGACCCGAGCACTCCAGTCCCGGATACGCCGGCGCGCCGGGCGGCGGGTCGTAGGATCCCTGGCGCTGGAGCACGTCGGCCCGGTTGACGGCCGTCGCGGTCACCTCCACCAGGACCTCGCCGGGACCCGGCACCGGGTCGGGCACCTCGTTCCACACCAGCGCCTCGGGGCCGCCGTAATGGACGATCTCGATCGCTCGCACCGCGATCAACCTCTTCTTCCTGTGTACGTACGGGCTACGGAACGAGCACCGCTTTGACGACGGCGCCTTCCTCCACGGCGCGGAGCGCCTCCACCCCTTGACCCAGCGCGAAAGGCGTCGCCAGCCGGGCCCACCGGCCGGGGTCCCGCCGCAGGGTGTCCACCGCCAGCTCGTAGTCCTTCCTGGTGGCGCCGTAACTGCCCAGGAGGGTCAGCTCGCGGCGGGTCACGATGTTGACGTCCACCACCGGAGGACGGGAGAACATCGCGAGCACGACGACCGTTCCGGCCATCGCGACCCGGCCGACCGCCTGGGCGAGCGCCTCCTCCGCGCCGGAGGTCTCCAGCCAGCAGGGCGGGCTGTCCGGCAGATCCTCCCCCAGAGACGTGCGCAGGCCCAGCTCGGACGCGATGGCCAGCCGGACCGGCTGGTCCCGGGCGATGCCCACCAGGGTGACGCGATGCCCCTGTCCGTGCAGGAGCATCGCCGCCATGATGCCGATGGGCCCGGGCCCGGTGACCACGATGTCGCAAGGCCTCCCGTCGGCGGGCATGCGCAGCTGGTCGACCGCGTGCGCGGCGATCGCGAGCGGCTCGGTGAGGACGAGCGCCCGCACCGGCACGTCGTCGGGGACGGCCACGACCCGGCCGGCGGCGATGGTGAACCACGCGGCGGCCGCGCCGTCGAACGACAGGCCCACAACGTCGCGCCGGGGGCAGAGGTGGGGGGCGGTCCGGCAGACGGCGCACTCGCCGCAACCGTCGATGGAGATCGGCACGACCCGCCGGCCGAGCCACGACTCCTCGACGCCGTCGCCGAGCCCGTCGACGACGCCGACCGCCTCATGGCCGAGCACGACGGAGTCCGGGAGCCATTCGTAGCCGGCGTCCTGTTTCCAGGCGTGGACGTCGCTGCCGCACAGTCCGTTCGCCTCGGTGCGGACGAGCAGCTCTCCGGCGGCCGGGACGGGACGGCTCCGTTCGACGACGGCGACGTCGCGCGGGCGGTGGCTGCGCTTGACCAGGGCCGGCATGGCAGGCGTTTCCATGGTCGTTTCCTTGGCCGTTTCCATGGTCAACGCACGAGGGAGTCGAGGTAGGACAGCCCGATCCCGTTCGCGGCGTAGTGCCGGCGAGCGTTGTCGAGCTTGCTGAAGACGTCCTCCACCCCGGTGGGCCCGCCGTGCGGATCCACGTAGATGTAGGCCCCGGTGACGTGGAACAGGGTCATCATCTCCGGCACGTCGTCCGGGACCTCCAGGGTGTGGATGTCGCCGGGCGGCTCGAAGCTGTAGGCGCCCTGCTCGGCCCACCAGTCATGTTCGAGATAGTGCCAGCGGCCGCGGAGGGTTAGCGCGTGAACCGGGCCGGCGTGCCGGTGCCGGGACAGGATGCCGGTCTTGCGCACCCGCAGGATGTTCACGAAGTACCCCTGGCTGACCGAGAGCAGCAGCGGCCGGAACGACACCGACTCGGACTGCGGCACCCACAGGCGCTCGTCACAGTCCGGGTCGAGCGCGCCGGCGATCACGAGGTCGTCCAGCTTCCCGTGCGGCTGCTCACCCTGGTACGCGAGGGGCTCCCCCGTCACCGGATCTGTCCGCGTCGACACCGACATCGTCTGCGCAACCTTTCGTGTGTGCCGCCGGCCGTGGCCGGCCGGAGATGCGACCATGCTACATTAATCGAATAAGTAAAGCGACCCGGTGGGCCTGACCAGGCATTTGGCCAGATCCTCGGCCACAGGGAAGAAGGGGAAGTGACCGACTTCTATAAGATTGATGTCCACGTCCACCTGGGCATCAGCTCAGTGCTGTCAGTGGCCGGCTCGACTAGCGAGATCATCCGCAAGATGGAGCTGAACGGCATTCACCAGTCCGTCATCTCCCCCATCCCGGGATACGAGGACCCGAACGGCGTCGCCGACTCGCGGGCGCAGAACGACGGCATCGCGGCCGCCCTGCGGGATCACCCCGGCGTGCTGGTCCGCGGCCTGGGCGTGGTGGAGCCGCGGCACGGAGCGGCCGCGCTCGGCGAGGTCGACCGGGTGATGGACGAGCTGGGCCTGTCGGGCCTGATGTTCCACAACGACTTCAACGGCCTGCCGCTGGACCACCCGTCGATGTTCGCCATCGTCGAGCGGCTCGCCGCCTATCGGAACGCCGTCGCGCAGGTGCACACGGCGCAGCACTCGGTTCTTGAGGCTCCGTTCCAGCTGGGCCGGCTCGCCAAGGCGTTTCCCACGGTAACCTTCCTCAACGCGCACCCGTTCATGGACACCACCCACGAGGCCGCCAGCCTCGACCTGGGCGAACGGCATCCCAACATCGTCTTCGACACGGCGGTCTCGCACACCCAGCTCTACCCGATCGAGCACGCGGTCGAGCGGCTCGGCGCCGACCGTGTCCTGTGGGCCAGCAGCAACCCCTACTACGAGACGACGCTCGACATCCCGCTGGTCGCCAACGCCCAGCTCGACGACAACGTGAAGCGCGAGCTCTTCGCCGGCAACGCCCGGCGCGTCTTCCAGATCGAGGAGGAGTGACAACCATGGTCAAGGGATCACCCGACTTCCGCGACAGCGGCCTGGAGTTCCCGCCCGAATTCGTCTTCGGGTCGGCGACGGCGGCCTACCAGATCGAAGGCGCGGCCCGGGAGGACGGGCGCGGGCCCTCCGTCTGGGACACCTTCAGCCGCGTCCCCGGCAAGGTCGCCAACGGCGACACCGGCGACGACGCCTGCGACCACTACCACCGGCTCGACGCCGACCTCGACCTGATGGAGTCGCTGAACCTGGAGTCGTACCGCTTCTCGATCTCCTGGTCGCGTGTCATCCCGGACGGCACCGGCGCGGTCAACAAGGCCGGCCTCGACTTCTACGACCGGGTCGTCGACGGGCTGCTGGAGCGCGGCATCACCCCGACGCTGACCCTCTACCACTGGGATCTTCCGCAGGCCCTGGAGGACAAGGGCGGCTGGCCGGCCCGCGACACCGCGCTGGCGTTCGCCGAGTACGCCCGGCGGATGGGCGAGCGCTACGGCGACCGGGTCGCGATGTGGACGACGCTGAACGAACCGTGGTGCGCCTCCCATCTCGGCTACGGCGCGGGGGTCCACGCCCCCGGGCGGCAGGACCCGGCGGCGGTGCTGCGCGCCGCCCACCACCTGAACCTCGCGCACGGGCTCGCCGTCTCGGCGCTCCGCGAAGTGGTACGCAACGACCCCGACTTCTCAGTGACGCTCAACCTGCACGCGCTGCGGCCGTCCGGGCCCACCGGCGCCGAGGCGGTGCGGAAGATCGACGCCGTCGGGAACCGGATCTGGACCGGGCCCATGCTGAGCGGCGCCTACCCCGAGGACCTGCTCGCCGACACCGCCGGCATCACCGACTGGTCCTTCGTCCTGGACGGCGACCTGGCGGCGATCCACCAGCCGCTGGACGTGCTCGGCGTCAACTACTACTCGACGAAACTGGTCCGGCTGCGCGACCCGGAGTCCGGGCAGCGGGTCACCAGCGGCAACGCGATCGTCGACGGCGACGCCTGGCCGGGAGCGGGCGACGTCGAGTTCCTCCCGCAGCCGGGGCCGTACACGTCCATGGGGTGGAACATCGAGCCGGCCGGCCTGGTCGAGCTGGTCGGCTCGGTGGCGGCCGCGTACCCCGGACTGCCGCTGATGATCACCGAGAACGGCGCGGCCTTCGACGACGTCGTGGCCGACGGTCGGGTGCACGACGCCGAGCGGGTGGACTACCTGCGCCGGCACCTCACCGCCGTGCACCGGCTGCTGGAGTCGGGTGTGGATCTGCGCGGCTACTTCGTCTGGTCGCTGCTGGACAACTTCGAATGGGCGTACGGCTACGACAAGCGCTTCGGGGTCGTGCACGTCGACTACCAGACCTTCGCCCGCACGAAGAAGGACAGCGCCCTGTGGTACGCCGAGCTGGCCCGGACCCACCGCCTGCCGGACTGACGCCGCTACGCCGTGTTTCGCCGGCGGACCGTGTAGGGCAACTCCACGACCTGCGGTTCGCCGGTGAAGCCGAGCATCCGGCGGCGCAGGCCGGCCACGGCCTGCCGGCCCATCTCGTGGCGGGGAACCTCGACCGTGGTGAGCCGCAGCGGACCCGCGCTGGCGAAGCTCATGTCGTCGAAGCCGGTGACCGCGACGTCGTCCGGTACGGCGAGGCCGCGCTCGTGGCAGACGTCCATGACGCCGAGCGCGATGACGTCGTTGCCGCAGACGACCAGATCGACCGGGCCGCGCGCGTCGAACAGAGCACGGGCACGCTCCACCCCGCTCTCCCGGGTCAGGTCGCCGACCATGCCGTCCGGCAGCGGCGTCCGGCCGGCGGCGGCGAGGGCGGCC
The DNA here is from genome assembly GCF_009687885.1 of Acrocarpospora pleiomorpha. Lineage (GTDB taxonomy): Bacteria > Actinomycetota > Actinomycetes > Streptosporangiales > Streptosporangiaceae > Acrocarpospora > Acrocarpospora pleiomorpha. The sequence goes on along the minus strand of NZ_BLAF01000004.1, from coordinate 112,099 downwards.
CGCGCTCCGGCGGCCCGCCCGGCACTCACCGAGGAGCGCTCGGGACCACCGAAGACCGCCACGCTCTGGCGGCCCTCCAGCACCAGCGAGGTGAGCTCCCTGGCCGCGGCGAAATCGTCGATGCCGACCCAGTCGGCGTCGAGCCCCTCGATCCGGCGGTTGATGAGTCCGAACGGCACGCCCCGGGCCCGCAGGTCGGTCAGCATGGGGATGTCGTGCGGCAGGACGGCCGTGAACAGCAGCCCTTCGCAGTGGCTGTCGACCAGGGCCGACACGGCGGACGCGTGGTCGCGGCCGTCCAGCCCGACCTGCGCCACGAAGACCTGCATGCCCTCGGCGGACGCGCCCTCGATGACGCCGGACGCCAGCTCCGGGTAGAACGGGTTGGCCACGTCCGGCAGCAGCAGCCCGAGCGTGTTCGTCCGGCCCAGGCGCAGGCCGACCGCCAGCCGGCTGGGCCGGAACCCCATCTCGTCCGCCACGGCCTTGATCTGGTCGCGCAGCTCCTCGCTGACGCCGGGCAGGCCGTTCAGGGCGTAGGAGACCGTCGCGGGAGTGACCCCGACCGCGCGTGCCACATCTCGCTGCGTAACCCGCTTCGACGTTCCACCACTCACCCTGGCGCCCCTCAAATCCCTGGATGACGGAACAGGCTAGATCAAAAGTACAGGGCTTCGCCTCCCGTGAGGTTCAGAGCTGCGCCGGTCATGAAGGCGCTGTCGTCACTCGCCAGCCAGCTCACCAGCGCCGCGACGTCGACCGGCCTGCCCATTCGCCCGACGGGCACGCGGTCCCGCGCGTACTGCCGCATCCAGGCCTCGGCGTCCGGGTTCTCCTCGCCGGTCGTCGCGGGCAGGGTGTCCAGCATGAGCTGGGTGACCATGGTCCCGGGGCAGACGGCGTTGACGGTGACCCCGGACGGGCCGAGTTCCTCCGCGGCGACCTGGGTGAGCGAGATGACCGCGCCCTTGCTGGCGCTGTACACGCCGAACGTGGCCAGCCCGCGCTTGCCGAGATAGGAGGCGATGTTCACGATCCGGCCGCCGCCCGCGGCGGCCATGATCCGGCCGGCCGCGCGTACGCCGTTGAACACGCCCCGGGCGTTGACCGCCATGACGCGCTCGTAGGTGGCGTCGGTGGTCTCGGTCAGCGGGAGCTGCGGCTGGCTCACTCCGGCGTTGTTCACCAGCACGTCGAGCGCGCCGTGACGTTCGGCCACCTCGTCGAGCAGGGCGGCGAAGCGGTCCCCGTCCGTGACGTCGAGGAACTCGGCGTGATGCGGACGCCCGGTCAGCTGCCCGAGTGCCTCCGCCAGTTCGCGGGTGTCCTGAACGTCGGTCACGACCACGGTGGCGCCGTCGCGGGCGAGCCGTCGCGCGGTGGCCTCGCCGAGGCCCTGCCGCGCGCCCGTGACCACTGCGATCTTGCCGTCCAAGGGGGACATCAGTTTTCCTCTCCGCTGGGGTGGACCCGCCTGGTGATCAGTCCGGTCACGCCGGGGCGGGACACCAGCACGGCGCCGGAACAGGGGAAGCGCGCCAGGGTCGGCTCGTCCAGGCCCACCCGCGCCGAGGTGACGTACAGCGTGTCCAGCCGCGGCCCGCCGAAGGCCAGGCTGGTCGGCCGGGGCGCCGGGAGGTCGACGCGGGCCGCCACGTTCCCGTCCGGCGCGTACCTGACCAGGCAGGCGCCGTCCCAGATGGCCGACCAGACCTGGCCTTCGGCGTCGACGGCCAGGCCGTCGGGCATGCCGGGGCCCGGCCATTCGGCGAAGATCCGCTCGTTTCGGAGGGGGCCGTGCTCGGTGTAGTCGGCGGCGAAGACGCGTTTGGCCACGGAGTCGGTGAAGTAGATCGTCCGCCCGTCCGGCGACCAGTCGATGCCGTTGCTGAGCGTCAGGCCGGCGCGCAGCACGTCCAGCCGGGTCCCGTCCAGCCGGAAGAGCGCGGCGTCGGCGGCGTCGCGGTGCTCGTTCATGCTGCCGAAGACGAACCGGCCGTACGGGTCGACGGCGCCGTCGTTGAGCCGATGGTGCGCGGGCAGGTCGAGGGCGGTCAGTTCGGCGGTGAGCGTGCCCCGCGCGTCCGTGGCGACGACCCGGTGTTCCAGCGCCGCCACGAAGCCGCCGCCCGCCAGCGGGGCCACCGAGCCCACCTTCTCGCCGAGGTCGAACGTGGTGCCGGCGAGGGTGCTCACCCGGCCGCGCAGGCTGTCCACCCAGACCAGCCCGTCGTCGCCGAGCCAGACCGGGGACTCCCCCAGGATGTCGACGGGCGGCGTGACCGCCCTGACCTCGCTCAGAAGAACACCGCCTCGCCGCCGGTCAGGTTGAGCGCCGCGCCCGTGACGAAGTCGGCGTCGTCACCGGCCAGCCAGGCCGCCATCGCGCCGACGTCGGCGCCGGTGCCCATCCGGCCGGCGGGGATGCCCGCCGCCGCCCGGTGACGCCACTGCTCCACGTCGGGGTTCTCCTCCCCGACGAACGTCGGCAGCTTCTCCACCCACATGGGCGTGTACATCGTTCCGGGGCAGATGCTGTTGACGGTGGTCCCGTACCGGCCGAGTTCCAGCGCCAGCGCCTGGGTGAGCGAGATGACGGCGGCCTTCGACGCGGAGTACAGCGCGTGCCCGGCGATCGCCTTCTTGCCGATGTAGGAGGCGGTGTTGATGATCCGCCCGCGCGGCTGGCCGCGGAACACGCGGGCGGCGGCGCGGCACCCGTTGAACACGCCGCGGACGTTGACGTCGAGCACGAGGTCGTACTCGGCGTCGGTCAGGTCGGCCACCTCCGCCCCGGAGTCCATGACGCCCGCGTTGTTGACGACGATGTCCAGCCGGCCGTACCAGGAGAGGGTGTCCTGGACGAGCCCGTCCATCTGCTCGGCCGAGCGCACGTCAACGGCCACCGACCGATGCTCGCCGCCGCTCGGGGTCAGCTCGTCCAGCAGCGACTCGGCCGGTGCGAGGTCGGCGACGACGACCGTCGCGCCCTCCGCCGCGAAGCGCCGCACGACGCCCTCGCCGAGTCCCCGCCGCCCTCCGGTGACGATGGCCACCCGTCCGTCCAGCATGCCCATATTCCGTATCTCTCTTCTCGTGCTCACTCTTCTCGCCGGGCGGTCGCCCGGTCATCCCTTCACTCCCCCGGCCAGCCCTTCGACCAGGTTGCGCTCCACCAGCAGGAAAACCACGATGAGCGGCACCACGGCCAGCAGGCCCAGCGCCATCAGCTCGCCCCACGACACCTGGTACTGGCCCACCAGCGAGGTGATCCCCAGCGTGATGACCCGGTTCGACGGCGACGACGTCAGCGACAGCGCGAACAGGTACTCGTGCCAGGAGACCAGGAACGCGTAGAAGAAGACGGCGCCCACGCCCGCCCGCGCCGCCGGGGCGACGACCCGCAGCAACGCGCCCACCCGCCCGCACCCGTCGATGAGCGCGGCCTCGTCGAGCGCCCGCGGGACCTTCGCGATGAAGCGCCGCAGCAGCCAGGTCGCGATCGGGACGGTCAGCGAGATGTTCGTGACGACGAGCGCGGTCAGGGTGTCGAGCAGGCTGAGCGTGCGGAAGATGAGGAAGTACGGGATCACGAACAGGATGGTCGGGATCATCTGCGCGAAGAGCAGGACCAGCACGAGGGTCTCCCCGCGCCGGCCGGCCAGCCGCGACAGCCCGTACGCGGCGAACAGCGCGACCAGCGTGCTCACCGTGGCCGACACCCCGGCGACCACGAGCGTGTTGCCCATGATCACCCCGAAGTCGGCGCGGGTGACGACCGCGATGAAGTTGTCGAGGGTGGGGGTCGACGGCCACCAGGTCACCGGCGTGGTGTAGATCTCGTTGGCCGGTTTGAGCGACGTCGAGAGCATCCAGGCGAACGGCAGCAGCGCGAACAGCAGCAGTGCCACGATCAGCGCGTACCTGCCCGCGGCGCCCGCCGTGCGGGAGACAAGGTGGAGGTTCTTGGGTCGGGCCATGGGGTCAGTCCTCCTCGTCGCGTGCCGACAGGCGCATCAGGAGCACCGTGGCGACCAGGGCCAGCACGAACATGAGCGCCGCCAGCGCCATGGCGTCGCCGAAGCGCTGGTACTGGAAGAACAGCCGGTACACCTGCGTGGCGAGGACCTCGGTGGCTCCGGCGGGGCCGCCGCCGGTCAGGACGTCGATCATCGCGAACTCGCGGAAGGCGTACAGGCCCTCCAGGGTGCCGACCAGGATGAAGATCGGCCGCACGCCCGGCCAGATGATCGAGCGCAGCCGCCGCAGCCGGCCCGCCCCGTCGACCGCGGCGGCCTCGTGCAGTTCCTCGGGGATGGCCTGGAGCGCGGCCAGCAGCATCACCATGATGAACGGGAAGCCGCGCCAGACCTGGGCCAGGATGATGATCCACGGTGCCAGGCCCGGGTCGCCGAGCCAGCTCACCGGCTCATCGATCAGTCCGAGCTGGAGCAGCAGCCCGTTGAACGCGCCGGCGTTGGAGTCCATGACCCAGCGCCACATGAGCGCGGTGAGCACGGTGGGGATCACCCACGGGAACATCAGCGCGCTGCGGAAGACGCGGCGCCCCCGCAGCTTGCTGTTGAGCAGCAACGCGGCGGCGAAGCCGATGGTGAGCGAGATCGCCACCGACGCCAGCGCGAACCGCATCGTGTTGACGAACGGCCGCACCAGCGTCTCGGGCCGCGACAGCAGCGACTCGTAGTTCCGCAGCCCGGCGAACGCCATCGAGAACAGGTCGTCGACGTTGGCGAAGCTCGCGTACAGCGCGAACACGATGGGGAAGCCGAGCAGTCCCACCAGCACCGCGAGCAGCGGGCCGAAGAAGATCATCCGCTCTTTGAGCGCGCGGCTGTTCATACTGGTTATCTCCCTGAAGGGTCTGCTATTCGCGATCCCTTGAGTCACAGTCCCTTGAGCTGCCCGCACGCGGACTGGAACGCCTCGGCGGCCGGCTGCTGCCCGGTGGCCGCGGCCTGGTAGGCGGTGATCAGAATCTGCCGCATCTCGGCCATCTTCGGACCCCGCGGGCGGGTGAACCCGCTCTGCTTGATCAGGGTGCTGTACGTCGAGAGCAACTCGTTGCCGGTGACGGCGGGCGAGTCGAACACGGCGGTCCTGGTGGGGACGAAGCCACCCGCCTCGGCGCTGGCCTGCTGCGCGGCGTCGGTGCTCATGTACTTCATGAACTCCCACGCGCCGACGGGGTTCTTGGCCTCCTTGGGCACGACGAAGATCAGCGCGTCCTCGTTGGCCCCCGTGGCCCCGCCCTGGTCCATGGGCGGCATGTGGGTCACGCCCAGGTCGTCCTTGATGCCGGCGTTGTTGCCTTCGTAGATGCCCAGGCCCCACGGGCCGTCGGTGACGAAGCCCACGTCTCCCGCGGCGAACTGGCGGGTCAGCTCGTCATAGCCGATGCCCGACGGGTTGGGGACCAGCCCGCCGTCGCTGTAGAGGCCGGTCAGCCAGGTGAAGGTCTTCTCCGCCGCCGGGCCGCACATCTCCTTGACGTACTGGTTCGGATCGTTCAGGTTGACGCCGCCGGCCACGTACCAGGCCCAGTGCCGCTCGAAGCTCGACGCGTCCTTGCCCTGGAAGACCATCGGGGTGCTGCCGCTCGTCTTGATGGCCTTGAGCGCCGCCCGGAAGTTGTCCCAGGAGCTCACGGCGTTCTCGACGTCGACCCCGGCCTTGGCGAGGACCTTCTTGTTGTAGTAGACGGCGTCGCTGGTTCCATCCTCGATGGGGATGCCCCACAGCTGGCCGTCCCAGGTGGCCAGGGCTTTGGCCGAGTCGGTGAACGCCCCCGAGAAGGCGGCTCCTTCGCCCTCCCAGTACTTGTCCACCGGCTGGAGGTACTTCGCGTAGTCGGCGATCTCCGAGGTGGTGATGGCCACGATGTCCGGGGCCGAGCCGCTCAGGGCGGTGTTCACCAGCTTGGTGCCCTTGTCGGCGAACGGAACCGGCTCGCCCTTGACCGTGATCTTGTCCTGGCTCTTGTTGAACGCGTCGATCCAGCTCTGGTGGAGCTTGCCCAGAGCTCCCGGGTCGGCGAGGCGCCAGCTGAGAACCGTCACCTCGCCGGAGCCTGAGCCTTCGCCTGAGCCTGCGTCTGAGCCTGTGCCGGTGGAACCGGACCCGCACGCGGCGAGCGCAAACGCGAGCGCGCCCACTGTGACGCTCGCGATGGCCGAACCCAACTTCTGGTGCACCGTTGCCTCCTTGCCGCTTTTGTGCGGTCTCCTCCCCCGACGTTCACTTAATCGAATAATATGGATGTCCCGGCCTCATGGCAACCACAGTGCCGAGGACGGAGCGTGACATTTCACATCGCAAAACCCATCGAGGTGCACTCCATGGCCATCCCCCTCCCCTTCGACGGCATCCGTGTGATCGACACCTCCCAGGTGCTCGCCGCGCCGTACGCGTCGTACCAACTGGCCCTGCTGGGCGCCGACGTCATCAAGGTCGAGAACCCCTCCTCGCCCGATTTCGTACGCCAGGTCGGCACCGACCCCGCCCTGAACGACCGGAGCATGGGGACCCAGTTCCTGACGCAGAACGCCGGCAAGCGGTTCCTCACCCTCGACCTCAAGGACGAACGCGGCCGTACCGCGCTCAAGGACCTCGTACGGGGCAGCGACGTATTCGTGACCAACGCGCGCCCCGGCGCCTTCGAGCGGCTCGGCCTCGGATACCGGGATCTGGCGGCGATCAATCCCCGGCTGGTCCACTGCGCCGTCTCGGCGTTCGGCGCCCGCGGGCCCAAGCGTGAGCACACCGGGTACGAGAACGTCGTCCAGGCGACCTCGGGTTACATGTCCGCCAACGGGGACCGTCAACTGTATCCGCTGCGGCAGGGTTCCCCGGCCATCGACTACGCCACCGGGCTGACCGCCGCGTTCGCCGTCGCCGGCGGCCTCGTCCACCTGCTGCGCACCGGCGAGGGCATGTCGATCGACGTCGGCATGATCGACGTCGCGGCGGCCCTGATGGCCTGCCACGTCACCTCGCACCTGCGCGACGGCTTCGAGCCCGTGCCGACCGGCAACACGATGGCCCTCGCCACCACCTCGATGTACGCCACCAAAGAGGGGTCGATCATGCTCGGCACCTGCAACACCGCGCAGATGGAACGGCTGTGGACGCTGCTGGAACGGCCCGACCTGATCAAACCGGACCCGTTCGACTCCCCCGTCGCCGACTTCGAGCAAGAACACGCCGTCCTGTCAGCGATCATGCTCACCCGCACCGCCCAGGAGTGGGAGGACCACCTCCAGGACCACCACATCCCCGCCGCCCGGGTCCGCGAGACCCTCGCCGACGCCCTCTACGACACCCAGTACGCCGGACGCGGCGCCTTCGCACCCACACGGATCCCCGGAATCGACGGCCCGCTGGGCCTGCCACTGCTCGGCTTCATGCTCGGCGCGGACCCGCTCCTGCCGAGTCGGCCACCCATGCCCGCGGGCGCCCACTCCCGGGAAATACTGACGGAACTGGGCTACTCCGAGCAGGCGATCCTCGACCTGCTGGCCGACGGTGTCACGTCCGCACCGGACGGCTCATGACCGGCGGGTCACCTTGAAGGAAAGGCCCGGCGCAGCCAGCGCCGGGCCTTTGGCGGCTCACAGCGGGCGTAGATGCGTCGTGAAGGGGTCTTTACAGCGACACGGCTGAGGTATAGCTTTCGGGGAATCCCACGGTGTAAGCGCTTCCACATCGTGGCGAGCATGAGTGTAAGCGCTTACAGTTGCGAGGTCCCCGCGTGGCGAACACTGACGAGAGCGCGACGATCTACCAGGTCGCGCAGCGGGCGGGCGTGTCCATCGCCACCGTGTCCCGGGCGTTGCGCGGCACGGGGCCGGTCGCCGCCAAGACGCGGGAGCGGGTGTTGCGCGCCGTCGAGGAGCTGCGCTTCACCCCCAGCCGCCTGGGCGTCTCGCTGGCCTCCGGCCGCCACGCCGCCAACGGCATCGTCTTCCCCGACCTGTCGGGGCCGTACTTCGCGGAGGTGCTTCTCGGCTACGAGGAGGTCGCCTCCGAGCTGGGCCGGTCGGTGATCATCCTCTCCACCCGGGGCAGGGCCGCCGTGCCCGACCTGGTCCGCGACCTGTCCCGCCGGGTGGACGGCATGGTCATCTTCGGCCAGACGGTACGGGACGACATGGTCGCCGAGATCGTCGCCTCCGGCCTGCCGCTGGTGATGATCGCCCGTGACGCGGTCACCGGCGCCGACGTGGTGGCCAGCGAGAACACCGTGTCGGCGGCCCGGCTGGCGAGCCACCTGCTCGGCCACGGCTACCGGCGCATCGCGCTGGCCGGCGGCCATGACAACGGCGACATCACCCAGCGGTGGACGTCCGTCGGCCAGGTGCTCAGCGAGCACGGTCTCACCCCGCCCGAGCCGTCCCCCTGCGAGTTCACCGTCGAGGGCGGGCACGCCCTCGGCCGCTACCTGCTGTCCGGCCCCCGGCCCGAGGCGATCGTCTGCGCCGACGACCAGGTGGCCCTCGGCGTGATCCTGGCCGCCGAGGAGCTCGGCCTGTCCGTGCCCGATGACGTCGCGGTCACCGGATGGGACGACATCATGGCCGCCCGGCACGCCCGCCCCGCGCTCACCACCGTCCGGCAGCCGATGCGCGATCTCGGCGCCCGCGCCGCCCGCGCCCTGGACGAGCTGATCACCGGGGTCCGGGACACCCCAAGCGCGCAAGTCATCCCCACCGAGCTCGTCATCAGAGCGAGCTGCGGTTCGCACCCCCTGGAGGAAGCGTGAAGAGGTTCGTCATCGGAGTGGCCGCCGTGGGCCTGCTCGCCACCGCGTGCGGCCGGAGCGCCGGCGGCCCGGCGGAACAGGCCAAGGACGTCGACGTCAAGACAGCCACCGGCGAGGTCACCGTGTGGGCGATGGGTGCCGAGGGGGAGGCGCTCGGCGCGTTCGCCAAGGAGTTCGAGGCGGCCAACCCCGGCATCACGATCAAGGTGACCCCGCTCGGCTGGGACGTCGCCCACGACAAGATCACCGCCGCCATCGCCGGAAACGCCACCCCCGACGTCTCGATGCTGGGCAGCACCTGGATGGGCGAGATGGCCAAGACCGGCGCCCTGGAACCGACCCCCGGCAACCTCATCGACAAGTCCGTGTTCTTCCCCGGCGCCTGGGGCACCGGCGAGGTCGGCGGCACCGCGTACGGCGTGCCCTGGTACGTGGAGACCCGCGCCTTCTACTACCGCACCGACCTGGCCGAGAAGGCCGGGGTCCAGCCTCCCGCCACGTGGGAGGAGACCACGGCCTTCGTCAAGGCGCTGAAGGACAAGGCGGGCGCCGAGCTCGGCGTGGAGCAGAACTTCAAGCAGGGCTCCTGGCAGGAGGTGGTCCCGCTGGTCTGGCAGGCGGGCGGCGACATCTCCGCCGGCGGCAAGTGGACGCTGGACACGCCCGAGATGGTCACCGCGCTCACCCACTACTCCTCCTTCTTCAAGGACGGCCTGTCCGCCACCGACCAGCCGACCGGCGCGTTCCCGCAGACGTTCGTGAAGGGCGAGGTCGGAGCGTTCTACTCCGGGCCGTGGATGATCGCCGGGATGGAGAAGGAGGGCGGCGACGGCTTCGCCGACAAGTTCGCCGTCGCGCCGTACCCGAAGGGCAGCGCCGGGGGGACCAGCGTCATCGGCGGCAGCAACATGGTGGTCTTCAAGAGCGCCAAGAACCGGGAGGCAGCCTGGAAGTTCCTCCAGTGGCTGACCGATCCGAAGGTGCAGGCGAGCTGGTTCGGCAAGGTGGCCGCGCTGCCCAGCGTGCAGGCCGCCTGGCAGGAGCCCGCGCTGACCGCGGACCAGCGGGTGGGGGTTTTCGGCGAGCAGCTCAAGAACGCCAAGTCGGCTCCGGCCGTGCCGACGTGGGAGCAGGTCGCGAAGGTGATGGAGACCGAGATCGAGAAGCTCGCGCTGGGCAAGCAGTCGGCCGCGGAGGCGGCCAAGGCGATGCAGGCGCAGGCGGAGACGATCGGCACCGGGGCCTGATCATGGTGGCCACCGTGGAGACCAGGGCGGCGCGGGCGGCGGTGGCCCCGTCGCGCCCGCTTCGCCGCACCGGGATCGCCTGGTTGTTCGTGGCGCCGTTCGTGGTGGTCTTCGCGGTGTTCTGGGCGGGGCCGCTCCTGGTGGGGCTCGGGATGAGCTTCACCGACATGCGCAGCACCGACGTGCGGGATCCGCTGGGCGTGGACCTGGTCGGCCTGCGGAACTACCTGCGGCTGTTCGACGACGAGCTGATGCGCAAGGCGGCGGTCAACACGCTGGTGTTCGTGGTCACCGCGCTGCCGCTGACGCTGGGCCTCGGCCTGGCGGCGGCGGTGGCGCTGAACTCCGGGATCGCGCGGCTGCCCGCGGTGTTCTTCCGGCTGGGGTACTACCTGCCCTACATCACCAGCATCATCGGCATCGCGGTGGCCTGGCGGTTCCTGCTCGATCCCGAGGCGGGGCCGGTCAACCAGCTGCTGGCGGCGGTCGGCGTGGACGGGCCCTCGTGGCTGGCCGACGAGACGCTGGCGCTGCCGGTGATCATCGTGATGACGGCCTGGCGGAGCTTCGGGTTCGACATGGTCATCCTGCTGGCCGCCCTGCAGGGCATTCCGAAGGAGCTGTACGAGGCCGCCGAGGTGGACGGCGCGGGGCGCTGGGAGCGGTTCCGGTGGGTCACCGTGCCGATGCTGCGGCCGGCGTTGCTGTTCTGCACCGTGTACAGCTCGATCGGGTTCACCCAGTTCATGGAGGAGCCGCTGGTGATGACCCGGGGCGGCCCGGCGGGGGCGACCACGTCGGCCTCGCTGGCCATCTACAACCAGTTCGGGTCCGGGAATTTCGGTTATGCGGGGGCGGCGGCCACCGTGCTGTTCACCGTGATCGCAGCGCTGGCGTTCCTCCAGTTCCGGCTGGGGAGGTCGCGATGACGCGCCGGGTGTGGACCTACGCGGGCCTGGCCGTCGGCCTGGTGCTGGTCGCCTTCCCGTTCGGGTGGACGCTGCTCGCCTCCTTCAAGCCGGAGAGCGAGATCCGCCGCGACCCGCCGACGTTCCTGCCCGAGCAGTGGACGTTCGGCAACTACGCGGGGCTCTTCGAGCGTACCCAGATGGATCAGGCGTTCTTCAACAGCACCGTGGTCGCGCTGGCGTCCGTGGCGGGCAACCTGCTCTTCTGCTCGATGGTCGGGTACGCCTTCGCCAAGTTGCCGTTCCGGGGCAGGAACGTGCTGTTCGGCCTGGTGCTGGTGCAGATGATGGTTCCGGCGATCGTAGTGATGATCCCGCAGTTCGTGCTGATCGCCAGGTTCGGGATGGTCAACACATTCCTGGGGATCATCCTGCCGACTGTCGTGACGCCGCTCGGGATCTTCCTGATGCGGCAGTTCATCGCCGACATCCCGGACGAACTTGTGCACGCCGCCCGAGTGGACGGCGCCAGGGAGTTCCGGATCTTCTTCCAGATCGTCCTGCCGCTCTGCAAGCCCGCGCTCGCCACGCTCGGCCTGATCACCTTCTTCACCTCGTGGAACGCGTTCATCTGGCCGGCCGTGGTGGCGCAGAGCGAGGACATGTACACGCTGCCGGTCGCCCTGGCGATCTTCAACAGCGCCCAGGCCACCCAGTACGGCCTGCTCATCGCGGGCGCCGTCGTGGTCGTCCTCCCCATCCTCGTGATCTTCCTCTTCCTGCAGCGCTACTTCGTGCAGGGCACCACATTCACCGGTCTGAAGTGACGGGAAGTTTCCATGCGAACTCGTTTATCGGCCGCTCTCGCGGCCTGCCTCATCCTGCTCCCCACCGCCCCCGCCGCCGCCTCCTCCTCCGCGAAAAAGACCCTCGAAAAGTACGCACGGGACACCTGGCGCTCGATGACCGCGATGGTGGATCCCGCCACCGGCATCCCGACCGACAAGATCGAGGGCACCCTCGCCCCCGGGACCAGGGCCAAGGTCACCTCGCCCACCAACATCGCCACCTACCTGTGGAGCACTGTCGCCGCCCGCGACATCGGGCTGATCCGCGGGTCCGAGGCGCTCACCCGGGTGACCCGGGTGATCCGCGCGGTCGAACGGCTGGAGCGGCACGCGCCCACCGGCCAGTTCTACAACTGGTACGACCCGCACACCCTCGCCCTGGTCCGCACCTGGCCGGAGAGCGGCGCGGTGGTCGAGCCGTTCGCCTCCAGCGTCGACAACGGCTGGCTCGCGGCGGCGCTGATGATGCTCCGCAGGGCCGTGCCCGAGGTCGCCGCGCGGGCGAACACGCTGGTCACCGGCATGGACTTCCGCTCCTACTACGACCCGGCCGCCCAGCCGGACACCGGCCTGCTGCGCGGCGGCTTCTGGCCCGCGCAGCCGTCGGGCTGCTCGGTGGCGAGCGACTACAACGGCTCCGGCACCACGGTCTACTCCACCTGCCACCACTACGGCGCGCTCACCGAGACCCGGATCACCTCCTACGTCGGCATCGCCCTCGGCCAGCTCCCCAAGAACCACTATTTCGGCATGTGGCGGACATTCCCGGACACATGTGAGTGGTCGTGGCCGGAGCAGAAACCGGTCGGGGTCTGGGAGACCCACCAGGGCGTGAACGTCTTCGAGGGCACGTACGGCTACCGCGGCATGCGCCTGGTCCCCACCTGGGGCGGCAGCATGTTCGAGGCGCTCATGGTCCCGCAACTCGTGCCCGAGGACACCTGGGGCGCCGGCAGCTGGGGCCGCAACCACCCGATCTACGTGGCCGCCCAGCGCGCGCACGGCCTCGACGACGCCAAGTACGGCTACTGGGGCTTCTCCCCCAGCAACAACCCGGCCGGCGGCTACCGCGAGTACGGCGTGGACGCCATCGGCATGGACACCGACGGCTACACCTCCGACCAGGAACGCACCTCCGTCGACTACGGCTTCGGCGACTGCCGCCCCGGCAAACCGGAACCCGCCTCCTACGGCGACGGCGTGGTCACCCCGCACGCCTCCTTCCTGGCCTTGCGCTACGCGCCCGCGCAGGCGCTGGACAACCTCGCCAAGATCAAGGCCGACTTCGACGCGTACGGCCCCGGCGGCTTCTACGACGCGGTCGCGGTGCGCAGCGGGCAGGTGGCCAAGCAGTACCTGGCGCTCGACCAGGGGATGATCATGATTGCGCTCGGCAACGCGCTGAGCCGGGACGCGCTGCGCGGGTACTTCGCCACGCCGCAGGTCAAGGCCGTCCTGGCGCCGCTGCTCGCCGAGGAATCCTGGAACGTGTCCCACTAATTCACCTATATCGGGGAGAGCACATGAGCACGGCCGAGTCCGCACGACGCGACTGGCGCAGCCGCATCTACCGGCCGTCCGGGGAGGTGGCGGGGCCCTCTTCGCCGGACCTCGCCGCCCCCTCGGGGGTGCGGGCCAGGTCCGGGCGCGGGCACGTCACGGTGAGCTGGGATCCGGTGCCGGGGGCGATCGGCTACCTGGTCGAGCGGGCGGCCGAGGCGGCGGGGCCGTACCTGCCGGTCGAGCAGCCGGACGTGGATGTGCCGGCCGTGCCGGGGACCCGGTTCGTGGACACCTTCGCTGACGCCTGGTACCGGGTGGCGGCGGTCGCGACGGTGGACGCGGCCGGGCCGTTCAGCTCCCCGGCGTCCGTCTCATCGGGGGCGGACACCGGGGAGGTGTCGGTGCAGGTGGACGCGTCGCGGGTGATCGGCCCGGTCGGGCGCCCCTGGGCGTACATGATCGGGTCGGAGCACCTGTCCCATCTGCTGTCGGACGAGACGGTCGGCGGGCGGCCGATCGGCGCGGAGCTGCTCGCGGCGCTGCGGGTCATGCGGGAGGAACTGGGCGTGCGCACGGTCCGCGCGCACGCCATCCTCTGCGACGATCTCGGCGTCTACCGGGAGGTCGACGGCGAACCCGTCCACGACTTCCGGAAGGTGGACGAGGTCTACGACCGCATCATGGCCATCGGGCTGCGGCCGATCGTCGAGCTCTCCTTCATGCCCCGCGACCTGGCCGTCGATCCGGACAAGACCGTCTTCGGCTACCAGGCGATCATCTCCCCGCCGAAGGACTACGACCGCTGGGGCGACCTGGTCCGCGCCCTCGTCGGCCACCTCGCCGACCGATACGGTCTCCAGGAGCTCATCGACAACTGGGCGTTCGAGGTATGGAACGAACCCAACCTGGAGGTCTTCTGGAGCGGCACCCCGGAGGAGTTCTTCCGCCTGTACGACGTCTCCGCCGCCGCCGTGAAGGACGTGCACCCGGAGCTCCGCGTCGGCGGCCCGTCCTCGGCCGCCGACGGCTGGGTCCAGGAACTCCTCGACCACGTGCACGGCTCGGGCGCGGCCCTTGACTTCCTCTCCACCCACACCTACGGCAACGCGCCGCTGGACTGGCGGCCCGCGCTGGCCCGGTACGGCAGGGCGGGCACCCCCATCTGGTGGACCGAGTGGGGCCCCACCCCCACCCATTTCCACGGCATCGGCGACGGCCCTTTCGGCGCGACCTTCCTGCTGCACGGCATGCGCTCGGCGGCGGGGCGGCTGGACGCGCTGGCCCACTGGGTGGCCTCCGACCACTTCGAGGAGCTCGGCCGCCCTCCCTCCCTCTTCCACGGCGGCTTCGGCCTGCTCACGGTCGGCAACCTGCGCAAACCCCGCTTCTTCGCGCTGTCCCTGGCCAACCGGCTGGGCGAGCACGAACTAGCGCACACGCTCACCGGCGACCTGGGCGGCGTCGAGGTCTGGCCCGCGCTCGCCGCCGACGGCGCCATCGGGCTACTGATCTGGAACGGCACCCTCAACCAGTCCCAGGCGGGCGGCGACCCCGCCCTCACCCGGGATATCACGCTGACCCTGACCAACCTGCCCGAGGCTTCCTACACCCTCACCCATCACCGGATCGACCTGACGCACTCCAACATCCAGTCCGCCTGGCCGGACGGCACGCCCTGGCCGGACACCCACCAGTGGGCGGCCCTCCACGAGGCCAACACGCTCGACGAGTTCACCCCGCCGCGGACCGTCGAAGGGGGAACGGTGACCCTCACCTTCCCCCTTCCGATGCCCGGCATCTCCTACCTGGAGCTACGCGCCGAGCATTGAGCGAGCATGGCCGCCTTGTCGGTCTCGGTGACGTAGAAGTCGTATTTGATGGCCACCTGGGCGAAGCGGGTGACGTAGGCACAGCGCATCTTCCGGTCCGGAGGGAGCCAGGAGGCCGGACCCGCACCGCCCTTGGCCTCGTTGACGGGGCCGGAAACGGCCAGCAGGTTGAGCGGGTCGTTGGCGATCCGCACCCGTTTGCCCTCCGGCCACTCCCAGGCGCCCATCCGCCATTCGTACGACAGCGGCACCACGTGATCGACCTGCACCCGGCCCGACTCTTGTTTCCGCCAGCCGATCGTCCTCCCGGTGTAGGGATCCGAGAGTTTCATCGCGACGACGGCGCACGGTGATCCGGTGCCGTATATCAGCTGTTCTCCGTCTCGAGCGAGCAGGTCATCACGAGTACGACACCCGTTCCGCGCATACGGAACGCCTGTCGCGGTATCCGCCCAATTCTCACCGAACCAGGCACGTGTGTACCCCCATAGGGAGTATCCGTCTCCGACCCGCAACGTCTTGATCAATTCGGTGGCGGCCGCCCTGTCGGCGGGTGAGGTGATGGGAGCCAGTCCTGGCTTGGTCCCGTTCGGATTGTGCAGAGGATTCGCGCCCGCGTGTACCCGGGGAGCGGGATATGTCGCGCTATCGGCCGTCGGGGAAGCGCTCGGGGCGGCAGACGGGTGTCGGGCATCGGAGATTCGCATGGCGATCTGCGCGCTGATGAGCCCACCGGTGGCACATGCGATTGACAGGAAGGCGATTCGCCTGGTGATTGTCACGGAGTCTCCCCTTGGTCTACATCGTCCTCGCAGGTCGAGTCAGGAGATGGTGAGCCCCCGGCCGCCGCGCTGGGGCGGCGGCCGGGGACAGTCAGGTCAGCTCACCTTGCGCAGGTACTTCGCCGACGCCCATCCGGGCTTGCCGCAGGAGGACTTGACCGCCACCCAGTTCCTGACGGGCTGGCACGCCCCGGCGAAGTACCGGTCGGACACCTTGAGCTTGCCGATGGCGTGCGAACGCAACGTCGGGCGGAGCCGGACATTGAGGTAGCTGCTCGGCCGCACATGTCCGACCTTGTACACGCACGCAAGGGCGGCACGGGGCACCTTGGGGTGCGGGTGGGCGCTGGCCGCGGCCGGCAGGCTGGCGATCGTGAGCCAGCCCGCGGCACACACGATCAGTGAGAGAGCGATTCGTTTTCCCATGAGGATTTCTCCCTTCGCTTGCATCGTGTCCATCAGGCCGAAGGCCGGCGGACGGTCAAGGCCCGGTACCTGACCTGCGATGCTTACGCAAAGTAGATATCCGATTACTCTCTGTATAAACGTTGGGTCATGCTCCGATCCAGTCTTGGCAATCGGCCGGTTGCCATCGGGTTTGCGGAGCTTTCCGGCCTCTTGACGTGAGCGCGATCTATAGTACGCTGTTCTATAGAACGTCGTTCTATAGCGAACCGCCCATCACTCAAAGGACCAACTCATGGAGATCCGTCGCCGTCTGACGACTGAGGGCACCCTCGTGGTCGAGACCCGTGCCCACCAGGACAGCCCATGGAATCCCAGCGACCCGAAGAACGCGCTGGGCTACGAGCCGGCGTTCTCCCCGACGTGGGAGGCCGAACAGGCAGCAGCGCACCGCATCGGCGAGGACGGCGAGGTGCTGCCCTTCCAGCCGCTGTCCTTCCGTGACTTCATGTTCTACGAGGAACACAACATCGCCGCCGCGCGCGGCTACGTCACACGCTTCCGCCCGCACCTGGCCAAGGTGGCCAAGGGCTTCGAAACCCTCACCCGCACCACCTTCCCGCCCTTCCGGCCCAACCGGCTGTGGTACCGCCAGCCGACCTACTACATGGGCAACGCCGCCACCATCGTGCCCAGCGGCACCCCGGTCACCGCCCCGCCTTACACCCAGGCCCTGGACTACGAGCTGGAACTCGGCTTCGCGCTGAACGCGCCGTTGCTGAACGCCTCACCGGCCGAAGCCGAGGAAGCCATCGGCGCGTTCGTGCTGCTGTGCGACTTCAGCGCCCGCGACGTGCAAATCCCCGAGATGAACAGCGGCTTCGGCCCGCAGAAGTCCAAACACTTCCTGACCTCGCTGGCCGGCACCGCCGTCAGCGCCGCCGACCTGCTGCCGATCTGGCCCACCCTGCAGTCGCGCGTGATGATCAACGGCGAGGTCATCGCCCGGCCGGACGCGCGCAAGGCCCGCTGGAGCCTGGGGCAGGCCCTGGCCCACGTCTCGGCCGGCGAACAGCTCTACCCCGGTGAGCTCTTCGCCACCGGCACCATCACCGGTGGCTGCGGCATGGAGATCGGCCGCTGGCTGCAGCCCGGCGACCAGCTGCGCCTGGAGATGGACGGCGTCGGCGTCATCGAACACGCCATCTATTGAGTTCACGTACACCCACCAGCCAGTACAGAAACCCCCAGGAGGAACGATGATCGGCACGACCCCCGCCGCATCTCAGCCCGCGACCGGCGGCGCGGCGCCGCCTCGAGCGCTGTCGCGAGGCGAACAGGCGAGCTTCGGGATAGGAGGGCTGGCCACCGGCATCTTCACCACCGTGCCCGGCCTCGTCCTGCTGTATTACCTGACCGACACCTTGGGGGTGGCCGCCGGTCTGGCCGGCCTGGTCGTCACGATCCCCAAATTGCTCGACCTGGTTTTCAACCCCCTGGCCGGGCGCCTGTCCGATCGCACCGTCAGCCGTTGGGGCCACCGCCGCCCCTGGATGGTCGCGGGTGGGCTGCTGCTGCCGACGGCCTTCGTCTCGATCTTCTGGTCCCCCTTCACCGGAAACGCCGCCGCGCTGTGGGTCGCGCTCACTTTCGCCCTGGCCGGGACGGCCTTCTCCATGTTCGTGGTGCCCTGGTCCTCTCTGCCCGCCGAGATCGGCCCTGACACCACCACCCGCACCAGCATGATGTCCTGGCGCATCGCCTTCATCGCCCTGGCCATCCTGCTCTCCGGCGGCCTGGCACCGGCCCTGGTCGAAATCTTCGGCGGCGGCGCCTCCGGCTATCGGGCCATGGCCTTGAGCATGGCCCCGCTGATGCTCATCGCCATGAGCGTCGCCATCCTCATCGGCGCGCGACGCTCGACCCGCACCAACGTCACCATCGCCGGCACCGGCACCCTGCGCGAGGCCCTGCGCGCGGTGCGCGCCAGCCGGCCACTGCGCACCATGTTCGCGGTCATCGTCTTGTGCGAGGTGGCCGCGGCCACCGCGCTGGCCGGCGCCCCCTACATCGCCGACCACGTCATCGGTTCCGAAACCGCCCTCATCCCGCTCTTCATCTGCCTGGTCGGTCCGTTGATGCTGACCATGCCTCTGTGGCGGCGAGCCGCGGTGCGCCGCGGCAAGCGCGCGGCGCTGCGAGGAGCCGCGGCCATCTTCGCCACCGGCGCCGTCTCGCTGATCGCCTTGCCTTTTGTGCCCAGCGGGATCCAGTTGCCCGCCGCCCTGATCGCCGTCAGCATCCTGGGCACCGGCTTCGCCGGCACCTCCATGTTGCCTCCGGCCATGTTCTCCGACGCCGTCGCCCTCGAGGCCGGCACCTCCGGGAAGCGCCGCATCGGGCTGCTGACCGGCGCCTCCAACGCCGCCGAGACCATCGCCGGCAGCATCGGTGCCGGGGTGTACGCGGCGGTGCTCTCCCTCACCGGCTTCGTCTCCAGCGAGGGCGATCAGGTCACCCAGAGCGCGACCGCACAACTGGGCGTCGTGGTCGGCGTCGGAGCGGTCTCCGCCCTCGTGCTGACCGGCGTGATCATAGTCCTGCGAAGCTATATCTTGAAGGAGACCGACATCGACATCGACCAGCTCAGCACCAGCGCGCTCTAGAGGAGGACGCGACAAAGTGAGGCCGCCGCCCGCGACCCCCGCTTCTCGCCACCGCACCGCCAGCGAGCAGGTCGGTGCGGCATTGCTGGACGCCGCCCAGGCCGTCCTGGACCGCGAGGGCCTGGCGGCGGTGTCCGTGCGAGCGGTGGCCATCGAGGCCGGCGTGGCACCCATGGGGGTCTACAACCGCTTTCAGAACAAGGACGGCCTCCTCGTCGCCCTGGCTGTGCGCGCCTTCGACGCCCTGCACGCGGCGGTGGACGTCGAACACTCCGGCGAAGCGCCGGGGGATCCGCTGCAGCGGCTGCGCCAGTCGTGCCGCGCGTATCGCACCTTCGCCCTGCGGCACCCTGAGCAGTACCACTTGATGTTCAGCGGCGTGAGCTCGCTGGCCTCGCCCTCGCCGGCCGCCAAGCACGGCACCGCGGTATTGCAGGTGCTGGTGGACACCATCGACTCCGCCACCCGGCAGGGGATCCTGCACGCGGCGGAACCCGTCGAAGCCGCCCAGATGGTTTGGAACGCCATCCACGGCGCCGTCACCCTCGAGCTGGCAAGCTTGAACGTCACCTTGAAGCGTCACGGCTTCGAGCCCGCCGACACCTACGACAAGATGCTCGACGTCCTCATCGACGGACTCCGTCGCCCTTAGCTGCTCAGCCGGCTGCCCAAGTGGTTCGGCACAGCCGTCAGCTGAGTCACGGCGCGCCCGGTAGCGGGGGCCTGAGGGAGTCGCGGGTCCAGGAGCCGAGGGCGATCAGCGTCTTCGTGCCGGTCACGTCGCCGGTGCGGCGCAGGCGGTCGATGACCTGCTGGAGGTGGCCGAGGTCGCGGGCGCGGACGTGGACGAGGGCGTCCGGGTCGCCGGCGATCGTGAACACCGCCTGCACCTCGGGCACCTCCGTGGCCGTGTGCACGATCCTGGAGACCGGTGTCGTACCGGCGTAGCGCAGCTCGGTGAACGCCTCGATGCCCCATCCGAGCTTGGCGTAGTCGATCCGCACGGTGAAGCCCGTTATCACGCCGATCTCCCGCAGGCGGTCCACCCGCCGTTTGACGGCGGCCACCGACAGGTCGACCTCGACCGCCATCTCCGAGAAGGTCCGGCGCCCGTCCTCGCGCAGCAGGCGCAACAGGCGGTGATCGATGTCGTCAATGTCCGCCACAGCATTCCTCCGTACGCAAAGAACATCAGCCGTTCTCCGAAAATCATGAGAACTTTTGCGTGTTTCCGATGTTTTGTCTAGCGATACTTGCGCAGCTCGCGTCGGGTTGCTGTGCTTGGGTCTCCCCCACGTACTACCAGGAGGTTCGCGTGAGCGTGTCGCTCGAGGACAAATACGCGGCCACGGACGGCACCGTCCTCATCTCGGGCATCCAGGCCCTGGTCCGCCTGACGCTGGAACAGCGCCGCCTCGACGCGGAGCGCGGCCTGAACACCAGGGTCTTCGTCTCGGGCTATCAAGGCTCGCCGCTCGGCGGTCTCGACCTGGAGATGGGACGCGCCGGGCGATTCCTGGAGGAGGCGGGCGTGGTGTTCCGGCCGGGGGTCAACGAGGAACTCGCGGCAACCTCCGTCGCGGGGACGCAGCTGCTGGGCCAGGTGCCCGGCCGCCGGCACGACGGAGTGACCGGCTTCTGGTACGGCAAGAACCCCGGCCTGGACCGGGCCGCGGACGCGATCAGGCACGGGACCCTGGCGGGCACCGCGCCGCTTGGCGGAGCGGTGGCCTTGATCGGCGACGACCCGGACTGCAAGTCCTCGACCGTGCCCAGTTCGTGCGAGCCGATGTGCCAGAGCCTGTCCATGCCGCTGCTCGCGCCCGGCTCGGTGGCGGAGATCGTCGAATTCGGGCTGCACGCGGTGGCGCTGTCGCGCGCCACCGGCCTGTGGACCGGCCTGAAGATCGTCGCGGACGTCGCCGACGCCTCGGCCACGGTCGACCTCGGACCGCTGCGCCAGAACGTCCCGATGCCGGACCGGGCCGGTGGTGCTCCGCCGACCCTGGTCGGCCCGGCTTCCCTCGACGCCGAGCACGACATGCTCACCCGCCGGCTCGGGCTGGCGCGAGAGTACGCCCGCGCGAACGGGCTGAACCGGGTGGTCTTCGGGGCGAAGCGGGCCACGTTGGGGGTCCTGGCCTCCGGCACCGCCTACGCCGTGGTCCGGCGCGCGCTGGCCGACCTCGGCCTGGACGAGGCCGCCATGGACGCCCTCGGGCTCCGGCTCATCAAACTCGCCATGCCGTTCCCCCTCGCATACGAGGACCTGGCGGCCATGACCTCGGACCTGGGCACGGTGCTCGTGGTGGAGGACAAGGTGCCCTTCCTGGAAGGCCATCTCAAGCAGGCGCTGTACGGAGGGCCGTCGCCCGACGTGATCGGCCGTGAGCTGCTGACCGCGCGCGGCACCCTCGGCGCCGAGGACGTGGCCAAGGCGCTGGCCACCTGTGCCGGCCAGGACAGGCTTCCCAGGAGAACGGCCGTGTTGTCCCCCGCGCCGCGGCGCATGCTTCCGCTGGTCGCCGCGCGCACGCCGTACTTCTGCTCGGGCTGTCCGCACAACATCTCCACCCGCACCTCCGACGAGACGCTGGTCGGCGTGGGGATCGGCTGCCACGCCATGATCGCCCTGGACGGGGACGGGCGCGGCCGGCAGGTGGGGCTGACCCAGATGGGCGGCGAGGGCGCCCAGTGGATCGGCCTCGCCCCCTTCACCGAAGACCGGCACTTCGTGCAGAACCTCGGCGACGGCACCTTCCACCACTCCGGGTCGCTGGCGATCCGCGCGTCCGTCGCCGCCGGGGTGCGGGTGACGTACAAGCTGCTCTACAACGACGCGGTGGCGATGACCGGGGGGCAGCGCGCGGAAGGCCGCCTCGACGTTCCCGCGCTGACCCGGTCGCTGGCCGCCGAAGGAGTCCGCCGGATCGTGATCACCACGCCCGAGCCGGAGGGCTACCGCGGGGTGCGCCTCGCGCCGATCGCGTCCGTACGGCACCGCGACGCGTTGCCGGTCGTGGAGAAGGAACTGGCCGTGGTCGACGGGGTGACCGTGCTGATCCACGACGATCGGTGCGCGGCCGAGGAGCGGCGGCTGCGCAAGCGGGGCACCATCCCGGCGCCGACGGCGAAGGTCGTGATCAACGAGCGGGTGTGCGAGGGGTGCGGCGACTGCGGACAGGTGTCCACCTGCCTGTCGGTGCAGCCGGTGGAGACCGAATTCGGGCGTAAGACCCGCATCCACCAGGCGTCCTGCAACACCGACCTGAGCTGTCTGGCGGGCGACTGCCCGTCGTTCCTGCTCGTCGAGCCACGCGCCCGCCGTAAGCGTGAGGCGCCCGCGCTACCGGTGGTGCTCACCGAGCCGGTGCCGAGATTCCCGGACCGGACGGTTCTGCTGCGCATGCCCGGCATCGGCGGCACCGGCGTTGTCACGGTCTCGCAGATCCTGCAGATGGCGGCCCACCTCGACGGCCTGCACGCCGCCGGGCTGGAGCAGACCGGGCTCGCGCAGAAGGGCGGCCCCGTCGTCAGCGATGTCCGCGTCTCCCCGCGGCCGATCGCCGGCTCGATCCGCGCGTCGCGCGGCACGGCCGACGTGCTGATCGGCTTCGACCTGCTCGGAGTCGCGGCGGACGGCAATCTCGCGGTCGTCTCGCCCGGGCACACGGTCGCCGTGGTGAACACCGCCGTCGTGCCCACCGCCGCCATGGTGACCGGCCGCGACCCGCTGCCCGCGTCGGACGCCGACGCGGTCGCGCGCGTCGAGTCGGCCACCGAGGGGTCGGGCAACGTCTACCTCGACGCCAACGCCCTGTCGGAGGCGCTGTTCGGCGACCACATGCCCGCCAACCTGCTGCTCGTGGGCGCGGCCTACCAGCATGGCTGCGTTCCGGTGTCGGCGGAGGCGATCGAGCGGGCGATCCGGCTCAACGGCGCGGCGGTCGAGCGGAACCTGGCGGCCTTCCGCTGGGGCCGGGCCGCCGTGCTGGACCGCGAGGCGGTGTTCCGAATCGCTCTCCCCCCGCTCGCCATAGCCGCCTCCGGGCCGCTGGAGGAGGTGCTGGCCCTGCGGATCGCCGACCTGACCGGCTACCAGAACGCGGCCTACGCCCGCTCGTACACCGAGGAGGTGAGCCGGGTGGCCACGCTCGCGGCCGAGCGCGCCGGAGCGGAGGCGGGCGCGCGCATCCACCTCGCGTACGCGCGCGGGTTGCACAGGCTGATGGCCTACAAGGACGAGTACGAGGTCGCCCGGCTGCACCTGGACCCGGTGGAGCGGGCGCGGCGCGAGCGCGAGTTCGGCCCGGACGCCGTCGTGTCGGTGCTGCTGCACCCGCCGCTGCTGCGGGCGATGGGCATGCGGCGCAAGATCAAGCTGCGCCGTACCGCGGGAATGGTGTTCCGGGGGCTGCGCGCCGCACGCGTGCTGCGGGGCACCGCGCTGGACGTGTTCGGCTACGCGAAGGTGCGGCGCGTCGAACGCGCTCTGATCTCCGAATACCGTGACCTGATGCGCCAGGCCCTCGAACGCCTCACTCCCGGCACCGCCGATGTGGTGGCGGAGATGGCGGCGCTGCCAGAGGCGATCCGCGGATACGAGGACATCAAGCTCGCCCGGGTGGCGGAGTTCCACGAGCAGGCCCGGACCCTTCTCACGAAGCTGAACGAGCCCGCCCACCAGGCGTGACCACAGCTTGAGCGATTTCCGCGATATCGATGGGCCGCACCCGGCAACACCCGCCCACGATCCGCGCCCCGGCGGCCACCCACTCCCGGGCCTGCCCAGCGGAATACCGCGATGCCCCCACCCACGTCCGCCGCCGCGCGTCCCAGCCCTCGCCGCTGTTCGGATAGACGATCACCGGTTTTCCGGTGGCCTCGAGCGCGGCGGCGATGGCCCGCGGCACATCGGACGGCGCGCAGCAGTTGACGCCCACGGCCACCACCTCCGGCACATCCCCGGCCACCGCGAACGCCTCGGCCAGGGGTTGCCCAGCACGAGTGCGATCCCCCTCAATGCTGTACGTCAACCACGCCGGCACCCCCATCCCGGAAACCACCGTCATCAGCGCCTCCGCCTCATCGATGTCCGGCACCGTCTCCAGCGCCAGCACATCCGGCCTTGCATCGACCAGCACCTCCACCCGAGGCCGGTGCCACGCCACCAACTCCCCCACGCTCAGCCCGTAGCGCCCCCGATACTCCGACCCATCCGCCAAAGCCGCCCCGTACGGCCCGACAGAGGCCGCGACCCACCGCTCCCGCCCGTCACCGGCCATCTCGGCACGGGCAGCCTGCGCCAGCTCGACACTCCGTCGCACCAACCGCACGGCGTCCTGCCGCCCAATCCCCCGCGCCGCGAAGCCGTCGAACGATGCTTGATAACTCGCCGTCGTGGCGATCACGGCACCCGCGCGAAAGAACGCCAGGTGAGCCGCTTTGATCTCCTCCGGCGCGTCCACCAGCAACCGCGCCGACCACAACGGGTCCGAAAGATCGTGCCCACGCGCCTCAAGCTCAGTCGCCAAACCGCCATCGGTGATCAACACAGTCTCACTTGGTGTGAAAGCACCCATATCTCCACCCTAGGTCTGGTGCCCCGCTCCCCCGTTACGAGCAGGAACTGGGCGGATCTCGCTCCGGCGACCGTGGTGCGACTGGCCCAGGACGCGGGTTCTCCCCCTCGCGACGCGTCGGCGCGGTGAATCCGCCAGCCCCGGGTCTTCTTCGGCTTCAGGTTTCATGATTAGGCTGCCTGCCATGTCGCTTGCTGTGATTCCCAGTCCATCCGAAGGAGTCTGGTACCTGGGGCCGGTGCCCATCCGCGGCTACACGATCTGCATCCTGCTCGGTGTCGTGGTGGCCGTCGCCATCGCCGAGCGCCGCTGGCGGGATCGTGGCGGGGCGCCGGGAACCATGATGGAACTGGCGACATGGGGGGTCCCGTTCGGCATCGTGGGCGCGCGGCTGTATCACGTCATCACCGACTGGCAGCTGTACTTCGGGCCTGACGCCCCCAACCGGCCGATCGACACGATCCTGATCTGGAGCGGGTCCGGACCGGGCTGGCGCGGCCTGGGCGTCTGGGGCGCCATCGCCCTGGGCGGAGTGGGCGTGTGGATCGCCTGCCGCCGCCGCGGCATCGCGCTGACCGCCGTCGCCGACACCGTGGCGCCGGCCGTCGCCATCGGTCAGGCCATCGGCCGGTGGTGCAACTACTTCAACCAGGAACTGTTCGGCGGCCCGACCGACCTGCCGTGGGGCTTGGAGATCGACCCCGGCCGCCCGGGAACCGTACCCGGCATCACCACCTATCACCCCACATTCCTGTACGAGTCACTCTGGAGCCTCGCCCTGGCACTGGCGCTGATCTGGGCCGGCCGGCACTTCACCCTGCGTCACGGCCGCCTCTTCGCCCTGTACGTGGCCGGCTACACAGCGGGCCGGTTCTGGATCGAGGGCCTCCGCGTCGATCCGGTCAACGAGATCCTGGGCATGCGCCTCAACCAGTGGACATCGGTGGCCCTGTTCCTCGGCGCGCTGGCCTACTTCTACCTGATCCGAAACAAGACCTCCGAGGAGCCCCTCGGCACCGACCGGGCACTTGCCCAGGCGCGAGGGAACGCGGGTTGAAGGCGCCCTTACGACGATTGCGACTTGCGGAGCACAGGCTCGAGGAACATCTCGGCCTGGCGATCGGGACCACACACCCGCGGATGCCGGGATCATGATGGTATGGCAAACGCTGAAGCCGCATATCCACTGCGGCTTTTCTCATATGGGACCCTTCGGGAGCCCAAGGTGCAGATGGCCAACTTCGGCCGTCGTCTGGACGGGCAGCCCGATGTCCTTCCCGGCTATGAACTGACCATGGTGGAGATCATCGATCCGGAAGTGGTCACCGTCAGCGGAGCGGCCGTGCATCCGATTGTGCGCCCCACCGGCAATCCCGACGATGGGGTCGAGGGCACTGTGTTCAGCATCTCCGCCGCCGAACTGGCCGCAGCTGACGATTACGAGGTGGATGACTACACCCGGGTCCAGGTGATTCTGCGCTCAGGTCTGGACGCCTGGGTGTACATCCAGGCCGACCCGTTGCGGGAACCGCGCTCGCCAGATTCCGGCCTTCCTGGATGACAATGCACGTTCACGAGTTCGGGAGTCCGGGGGAAGTTGCAGCCGGCCACGACCAGGGTGTCCGTGTCCCAGCCGCGCAGGAGTTCGTCCAAGCGGGTGCGGTAGAAGGCGCCCCAGCGCGGCTTGAACTGGGCGTGTTCACGATCCGCTTGCCCTTTTCAGCGGTCCGTCGGCGCGGGCCGGTCAATACACGTCGCGGACATAGCGTTTGTCGGTGGCCAAGCGTTTGATGTATCCGGCGGCCGCCTCCTGGTCGAGGCCGCCGTGGGTGGCGACGATGTCGCGCAACGCCTGGTCGACGTCGTGGGCCATGCGGGAGGCGTCGCCGCATACGTACAGGTGGGCGCCGTTCTGGAGCCAGGACCACAGGCGGTGGCCCTGTTCGCGCATGCGGTCCTGGACGTAGATCTTGACGCGCTGGTCGCGGGAGAAGGCGGTGTCGAGGCGGTCGAGGGTGCCGTCCGAGTGGAGGGCGGTCAGTTCGTCCTCGTAGTAGAAGCCGGTGGCGCGGTGCTGTTCACCGAAGAAGAGCCAGTTGGGGGCGTGGTGGCCGAGGGCGCGGCGCTCGTACAGGAAGCCGAGGAAGGGTGCCACTCCGGTGCCGGGACCCACCATGATCATCGGGGTGCGGGGGTCGGCGGGCGGACGGAAGTGCGGGGAACGCCGGACGAAGACCGGGATCGGGGCGTCGCGCTCGGCGTCGGCGAGGAAGGTCGAGCAGACGCCTTTTCGGGGGCGGCCGTGGAGGTTGTCGTATCGGACGACCGAGACCGTCAGGGAGATTTCGTGGCGGTCGGTCAGCGGGCTGGAGGAGATCGAGTACAGGCGGGGTTGCAGCCGTTTGAGAATGGTGGCCCACTCCTGGGGGGTGGCCCGGACGGGGTGCTCGGCGATGACATCGGCGGCCTGGCGCCCCCACGACCACTGGGCGAGCTCGCCCTTGTTGTCGGGGCGTAGCAGCTTCTTCAGCTCGCGGCCGCCGGTGCGTTCTGCGACGAAGCGCAGCAGGTCTGAGCTGATCTTGGTGATGTCCAGGTGCCGGTGCAGTGCCTCGCCGAGCTGGAGCGGGCCGATGCCGTCGACCTCGATCTGCGCGGTGCCGTCGAGTCCGGTGATGGCCAGCCATTCGGTCACGAGGTCGGGGCAGTTGACCGGGTGCACCCCCAGCGCGTCCCCGACCTGGTAGGTGAGCGGGTTGTCGCTGTCACGCACGTCGAAGGTGAACCGGCGGACCTCCTTGGCCGCTCCGGGCCGGCTGAGCAGCCGGTTGCCGGTGAGGCGGGCGGCGACGGGACCCGGCTTGGAGGCGCGTGTGGACACGGGCACCGGCGATGGCCGCGGGCCGAGAGTGGTGAGGATCTCATCCAGCCAGGCCTGGGCCGAGGTCTCGTAGTCCGGTTCACAGTCGGTACGAGCAGTGAGGCGTACGGCTCCCAGCTCTTCCAAACGCTGGTCCAGGCGGCGGCCGTGGCCGCAGAAGTCGTCGTAGGAGGAGTCGCCGAAGGCCAGGACGGCGTAGCGCGTTCCGTCCAGGCGTGCGGCGTCGGCGGAGGCCAGGGCGGTCCAGAAGCCGGTGCCGTTGTCGGGCGCGTCGCCGTCGCCGAAGGTGCTGGTGATCAGCAGCACGTCGGCCCGAGGGAACGAGCCCGGGTCGGTGTCGTCCATGCCGATGAGGGTGACCCGGTGCCCGGCCGTGGTGAGGCGCTCGGCGGTGACGGCGGCGAACTCCTCCGCGTTGCCGGTCTGCGACGCCCAGAGCACGACCACCTCGCCCCCAGGGCTCACCGGTTCGCCGACGGTCTGCGGGATCCGCGAGTACATCCCGGCCAGGACACCGTTCACCCATTGAGCCTGCTGCGGGGTGAAGGGCGCTCCCGGGGGCAGTACCGGCACACCGGGCGTCCCGGATTCCAGCCCGGTGAGGAATCCGGCCAGGTAACGGCGTTCCTGTTCGCCCAGGACGGGTGGTGGCGTGCCGGCCAGGCCGAAGACACCCGCCAGAGCGGGAGAGGACGGAACAGGCACCGGGACAAGATCCGCCTCGCTGGCGGGCGCCGCCGGAGTGACGATCTTGGTCAGGGACACCGCGCACACCTTCAGCTCGGGTTGGAACGAGATCGGGTCCACCGCGTCGCTGGTCACCGCGTTGACGCTGAGATATTCGCCGAACAGGTCGTTCCAGTGGAACGGCGCGAAGCAGCATCCCGGCATCACCCGATCCGTCACCACGGCCGGCAGCACCGCCCGGCCGCGCCGTGAGCCGATCTCCACCGAGTCGCCGTCGGCGATACCCAGCGCCCGCGCGTCACGTGGATGGATCTCCAGGAACGGGGCCGGGTTGAGCTTGTTGAGCTTGCCGACCTTGCCGGTCTTGGTGAGGGTGTGCCACTGGTGCTGCAACCGCCCGGTGTTGAGGACGAACGGGAAGTCGTCGTCGGGCATCTCCGCGGCCGGCATGTGCGGGCGCGGGTAGAACACCGCCCGGCCGCTCGGTGTCGGGAACGTGAGACCGCCGCCGGCGTCGCGGTACCGGATCGGGTTGCGGTCCGGGCCGTCGACGGCGGCCGGCCATTGCACGGGTGTGGCGCGCAGCCGCTCGTAGGTGACGCCTCTCAGGTCGTACCCGGTCGTGGGGTTCCAGGCTTTCTTGATCTCCTCGAAGATCTCCTCGGCGCTGTCGTAGGAGAAGCCGTGTTCGTAGCCCATCGCGCAGGCGACCCGGGCGATGATCCGCCAGTCCGCCATCGCCTCGCCGGGCGGGTCGACCGCCTGCTGGGCGAGGGTGAGGTTGCGCTCGCTGTTGATCAGAACGCCCTCGGTCTCGACCCACATCGCGCCCGGCAGGACGACGTCGGCGTACGCGTTGGTCTCGGTTTCGGCGAAGACGTCCTGGGTGACGACGAACTCGGCCGCCTCCAGAGCTTCGATGACGGTCCGCCGGTTGGCGACAGAGGCGACCGGGTTGGTGCAGATGATCCAGCAGGCCTTGATCTCGCTCGCCGCCATCCGCTGGAACATCTCGACCGTGCCCTTGCCGGCGCCGTCCGGCCGGATCGTGCCCGGAGCCAGTCCCCACAGCGCTTCGACGAAGGCCCGATCCTCCTCGACGAGCACGGATCGCTGTCCGGGCAGGCCGGGTCCCATGTAGCCCATCTCCCGGCCGCCCATGGCGTTGGGCTGGCCGGTGAGGGAGAACGGGCCGCTGCCGGGACGGCAGATCGCGCCGGTGGCCAGATGCAGGTTGACCAGGGCGTTGGTGTTCCACGTGCCGTGGGTGCTCTGGTTGAGCCCCATGGTCCAGCAGCTCATCCACTCGCCGGCCGTGCCGATCCACTCCGCCGCCGTACGGATGTCGGCCTCCGGGATGCCGGTGATCTCGGCGACCGTCGCGGGCGAATAGGCGGCCAGCAGGTCCGGCATCGCCTCCCAGCCCTCGGTGTGGCCGGTGATGAAACCGGGGTCGGTGTGGCCGCCTTCGACCAGCAGGTGGAGCAGGCCGTTGAGCAGCGCCAGATCCGTTCCCGGCTTGATCTGCAGGAACAGGTCGGCCTTGTCGGCGGTGGCGCTGCGCCGCGGGTCCACGACGATCAGCCTGGCGCCGGCCTTGACCCGCTCCATCATGCGCAGGAACAGGATCGGATGGCAGTCGGCCATGTTGGAGCCGATGACGAAGAAGACGTCGGCCTTGTCGAAGTCCTCGTATGAGCCGGGCGGCCCGTCGGCGCCGAGCGACAGCTTGTAGCCACTGCCCGCACTGGCCATGCACAGCCGCGAATTGGACTCGATCTGGTTGGTGCCGATGTACCCCTTGGCCAGCTTGTTCGCCAGGTACTGCGCCTCCAGGCTCAGCTGCCCGGACACGTACAGCGCGACCGCGTCCGGCCCGTGCTCGTCGATGACGGCCCGCAGCCGCCGCGCCGTCTCGGTGATCGCCACGTCCACTCCGACGGGAGTCGGCTCCGCGCCGCGTTCGCGTCGCACCAGCGCGGCGGTCAGCCGTCCGGGGGCGGCGAGCATGTCGGCCGTCGTCGCGCCCTTGGTGCACAGCCGGCCGAAGTTGGCGGGGTGGGCCTTGTCACCAGACACTTTGCGGACCGTTCGACGGCCGTCGGGCCCCGTGGCGACGTCGAGGACCATCCCGCAGCCGACACCGCAATACGAGCAGACCGTACGCACCTGGGCGGTCCCTGCCCGCGAGTCCTGGGCGACCACGGGCATCCCCTCTCGACGACCGGTCGCGCCGAACGTATGAAATGCCCGTTACGCGCGTGTGACGGCCGACGGCCGGAGAGTGTTTCAGCTGTCGACCAACCGGCATACCGACGAAATGTGAGGGTGCGCGCAAGCAGTCCTGCCAGGCGTCAGTGACGGGCCAGAGCCTCGCTCAGTACGTCACGCAGGGCTCGAGGGGCACGACCCGTGATGCGCTCGACCGTATCGGTTGTCCGATTCTCGGCCCCGGTCGAGATGAGGGTGTCGACCTGGGCGAGCATTGCCGCCGCCTCCGCCGGAATCGCGACCGAGAGACGCTGCTCCAGCGCCTGCCTGCTGACCGCCTCGTGGACGATTTCGCGCCCGGAGACGTCGCTGAAGATCGCGGCGACGTCGTCGTAGCTCAGCGCTTCCGGTCCCGTGAGGATCAGGTCGTCGGCCGGCGGGACTTCGTCTGTCAATGCGTGCGCCGCCACCGACGCGACGTCGTTGACATCGACGAATCCGACGCGGCCCGCGCCGGTCGCGGTCACGATCGTGCCTGTCTCGCGGATGCCGAGAGCGTGCGGATGACTGCCGGTGAAGTTCTGCATGAACCACGATGGGCGCAGTGCCGCCCACTGCTCGAACAGGTCAGGAAGCACGTGGTGGACCTGGCCGGCTGCCGGCCCACCGGAGGGAACGATCGACGCGCTGAGCAAGACCGCACGTCCCACACCTCGCTCCCGCGCTCGTTCGAGGAACGGGACCATCACCGAGGCGGGATCGGGATCGAGAGGCGGCGGCACGAGGTAGACGCGATCGGCCCCCTGAAGTGCTGAGTCGAACGTGGCGGAGTCGTACCAGTCGAACTTGACCGGCGTGGTGCCGGCGAGGTCTGAGGGGTGGCGGCTTGCGGTGGTCACTGAGACGCCGAGGCCGACGAGCTTGGGGATCAGACGGCTGGCTGTGTTGCCGGTGGCACCGGTCACGAGCACGCGGGGGGTCAGTGTCATGCCAGCGCCGCCGTGTCAAGGGCGGCCAAGGGGTTCCAGTAGTCGCGGTAGAGGGTGATCAGGCCGTCCTTGACCACGAGGACGACGACGTAGGACTGCGCATACGGTGTGCCCGTCGCTGTCACATGACCCTTGACGCTCATCTCGATGATGATCGTCTCAGGGTCGGTCGTCTCATGAATCAGCACGCTGGGCGCCTCTTCGACCTGAATGGCGCCGGGCAGGTGGCTCATGTACTCGGCGACCTCGGACTTGCCGTTGAGACGCTGCGGTCGGCCGGCGGGCGCGAACGGGAACTCGAAGACGATGTCTTCATGGAACAGGTCGAGCCAACCAGCGAGGTCCTCTCGCCACAGTCGAGCGAGCCCCTCGCGGAACACTCCTTCCGGGGTTCGTGGCGATTCGTTGTTGGTCATGATGGCCTCCGGTAAGATGCGGACTGCGAGTCCGCATAACTATATGGACCGGCGGTCCGGTTGGCAAGGTGGGTTTCTGATGGTTGAACGTAAGATGCGCTCAGACGCGACCCGCAACCGAGCGGCGGTCCTGGCCGCCGCGGACAGGCTCTTCTCCGAGTCGGCCAGCGGCAGCGTTGTGTCGATGGACGACGTCGCGGAGGCGGCCGGTGTCGGCAAAGGCACATTGTTTCGCGGCTTCGGGGATCGTGCCGGGTTGGTGCAGGCGGTTTTTGACGCTCGTATCGAGGCCCTCCGTGAGGCCGTCGCGTCCGGCCCGGAGCCATTGGGCCCGGGGACGCCGCCACGGGAACGCATTCACGCCATCATGGAGGCGATCGTGCGGGCCAAACTCGCGAACAGGCAGCTGGTGCTCGCGCTCGAGGACTCCGCGACCGGCCGCGCGACCGGCAGCCTTTTCGAGTCCACGCCCTATCGCTGGATCCACGGCATTCTCGTCGATGTCGTGGGCCAGGTGTCGCCGGTTGTGGATCGGGGTTGGGCGGCGCACATCTTGCTCGCCATGACGAGAGCGGACCTGCTCGATCACGTAGTCGGGACTGAAGGGATGCCGGAGGCGCAACTGCTCGCGAACGTGCGAGTCTTCGTCGAACGTGTGTTAGGCGAACGGCAAGACTGATCGACGTCGCCTCGGGCATGCCCGCTTGCCTCCCACGGCTGGCACGTCACCGCAGCCGACATCTCGTCCGAGGTCCTTGCTCGCGCCGCCGAGCGCGCGGCGACGAGCGGAGTCCCCGTGGGACCGTTGTTCTAGCTTGACGGTTAAGTGAATCGAGATTAATGTATCGGTGCGCCTGTATCGAGCGATTTTCGGGGGATTTGCCCTAGCAAGTGTACCGTGACTTAATAAGGCTAGCCCGGAGAAGAGCATGACGAACCTGGCCTCGTTGCTGGAGACGACCGCATCGACGTATCCCGACCGCATCGCCATCGTCGTGGGAGAACGACGGATGACCTACCGTCAGCTCGACGAGGCGGCCAACCAGGTCGCCAACCTGCTCGTGTCGTGCGGTGTCGTGCCCGGCGACAAGGTGGCCCTCACGTGTCCGAACATCCCAGAGTTCACGTCGATCTACTTCGGGATCCTGAAGTCGGGCGCCGTCGTCGTGCCGCTCAATTTTCTTCTCAAGAGGCGGGAGTTCGCCTACCACCTTCAGGACTCCGACGCGAAGGTCCTTTTCGCCTTCGAAGGATCCGCTGAGGTCCCCACGGGGCGCGAGGCTCGGGATGGCTTCTCTGAGGCTGAGGGGTGCACTCACTTCTTCCGGATTTCCGCCGGGCGCGGCCCCGGGTCGTCCCCCCATCAGGCGGATGATTTCGCCTCGGCCGTTGAGCGGCAACCACGATCGTTCGAGACAGCCGTGGTCTCGGACGACGACTCGGCGGTGATCCTCTACACGTCGGGCACCACCGGCAGACCCAAGGGCGCGGAACTCCGGCACTCGAGCGTGCGGATCAACTCGTTGGCCGCACGCGACCTCTATCTCGCCAATGAGGAAACCCCTGATACGTACCTGTGCGTGCTTCCGCTCTTTCACTCGTTCGGCCAGACAGCCGTCCAGAATGCCTCGATCGCGTTCGGTGGCACCGTTGTACTGATGTCGCGGTTTGAGCCGCGACGCGTCTTGGACGTCATGGTCGAGGAGAGGATCACCGTCTTCGGCGGCGTCCCGACCATGTATTGGGCGTTGCTGGCGGCGCTTGACGACACGGTCGACGTGCGGGCCATCGCCGAACGACTCCGCGTGGCGATCTCGGGTGGATCCGCTCTGGCGGGAGAGATCCACCGGGAGTTCTCCGATCGCCTCGGCGTGACGATCATCGAGGGTTACGGGTTGTCGGAGACGTCGCCCGGCGCTGCCTTCTCGCCCTGGGGAACCAAGCCACGAGTCGGCTCGATCGGCAAACCCATTCCAGATGTGGACATGAAGCTGATCCAGGACGACTGGTCGGACGTGCCGGACGACCCCCAGGCCATCGGCGAGATCGCCATCCGCGGCTACAACGTGATGAAGGGGTACTACAAGCGCCCGGTGGAAACGGCCGAGGTCATGAGGGACGGTTGGTTCCGCAGCGGCGACCTCGGGCGCAAGGACGAGGACGGTTACTTCTACATCGTCGACCGCAGCAAAGACATGATCATCCGCGGTGGGTACAACGTCTACCCCCGCGAGGTCGAAGAGGTGCTCATGGAACATCCGGCGGTGTCGCTGGTCGCCGTGATCGGGGTTCCGCATCCCTCGCACGGCGAGGAGATCAAGGCTGTCGTGGTCAAGAACGCCGGAGACGCGACGAGCGAGTCCGATCTGATCGAGTGGTCGAGGACTCTGCTCGCAGCCTACAAATACCCCCGGATCATCGAGTTCAGGGACGCCTTGCCGATGACCAGCACCGGCAAGATCCTCAAGCGCGAGCTGTGACCAAGCGGCCGGACCGAAAGCGAGCCCGACCAATGCATGGCGCTAGGGTCGAGTCAGCATGAAGGTGTTTGAACACGAGGGGGATCGATGCCGGCAGCCGGGCGAGGTGCGGCTCCTGGTGTTCGTACGCCGACCCGCCCGCACGATCGGCGGGATCAGATCGTGTCCGCCGCGGCCCGCCTGTTCGTCGAACGCGGGTTTCCCAACGTCAAGATGTCCGACATCGCAGCGGAAGTAGGCATCACGGCGAGTGCTCTCTACCGCCACTTCGCCGGCAAGTCGGAGCTGCTCAACGCGGTCCTCGGCGAAGCCGTCGAGAAGTCGCGGCTGTCGACCGCGCCGTCCGGAGACCTCGCCACGATGCTGGCAGGGAAGGCGTCGGCGATCCTCGACGTTCCTGGCATCGGCATCCTGTGGTCCCGGGAGTCGCGGCATCTCAAACCCGATGACCGGGCTCGGGTCGTCACGCGGATCGCGTCCGAGAACCAGGAGTACGCACGAGCGATCCGCGCGAGGC
The DNA here is from genome assembly GCF_009687885.1 of Acrocarpospora pleiomorpha. GTDB lineage: Bacteria > Actinomycetota > Actinomycetes > Streptosporangiales > Streptosporangiaceae > Acrocarpospora > Acrocarpospora pleiomorpha. Next base: position 77,369 of record NZ_BLAF01000004.1, on the reverse strand, counting down.
ATCCACACCTCTCGCCGGACGAGTCGTCCTTGCTCGCCGGCGCGGTCACCTCGGTGCTCACGAGCGCGAGTCCACACGCCCACGGTCTGTCCCGCGCCGACCACATCCGGGTGCTGAAGTCGGCAGCGCTGGCTGCCGCCGACACGCGCCTCGAGGACGTCGACGCCAGACCGGCCGCCACGCACACAGCGCTCGAGCCCACCTCCCAGCGGGAGAAGCTGCTGTCCGTCGCGGGGCGGCTCTTCGGGACTATGGGCTATGAGTCCACGAGCCTGGACGACATCGGGTCGGCGGCCGACGTGACGGGTCCCAGCCTCTACAGCCATTTCACGAACAAGGCGGCGATCCTCCAAGAGGTGCTCGACCGCGCGGAGCATGCGCTCTGGATCGACCTGCACGCGGCGATCAGGTCGACAGATGACCCATGGCGGGCACTCATCGTCGTGGCGGAGTCGTACGCGAGGCTCGGGCAGTCACAACCGCACGTGATCGCATTCATCGTGGCAGAGGGCGCCAGAGCGAGCGGCGACAGCCAGAGCAGGCAGCGCGAATACCTCCAGGAGTGGGTGGGCCTGCTGCGGCGAGCCCGTCCCGGGCTGTCGATGCCGGTAGCCCGGGCGCTGGTGCGAGCAGCGGTCACCGTTGTCAACGACTTCAGCCGGACTCGATCGGTCGTCGGGCGTTCGGACTTCACCGGGATCGTCACGTCGATCGCGGGCGCGGTGCTCCAGGCCCCTGAGCGCTGACGCGCCGCTTCACCCACTGGCCGACGGCCTGGAACTCCTTATGGGCCACCGTGACCGGGCCACTCGTCACGACCTGGTCCGCCCATTGCCCAGGCCCATCTAAGTGAATTAATATTAAGGCTAAACAGCCCCTCGACAGGATGCTGGGAGCCGACCGTGACAGCACAAGTGGTGGTAGCGGGAGTAGGAATGATCCCCTTCACCAAGCCTGGTAAAAGCGACAGCTATGACCTGATGGGTGCAAGTGCCGCCCGTCGCGCCCTGGAGGACGCAGGGATCTCGTACGAGCAAGTGCAGCAGGCCTTCGTTGGATATGTGTACGGAGATTCAACCTCAGGCCAGAAAGCCCTCTACCATCTCGGCCAGACGGGCATCCCCGTCGTGAACGTCAACAACAACTGCTCCACCGGATCCTCCGCACTGTGGCTGGCTCGCCAAGCCGTCGCCAGCGGCGCGGCCGATTGTGTGCTCGCCCTGGGATTCGAGCAGATGAACCCGGGAGCGCTCACCGCGATGTACACCGACCGGCCGGACGTCCTAGGCGCGTTCGCCGACGTTCGTGATCAGGTCCAGGGCATGCCGGGCGACGGTGTGCCCATGGCGGCGACGTACTTCGGTGGCGCCGGAACGGCGTACGTCGAGGAGTTCGGGATCGACCCGGCGGTGTTCGCGCGGATCTCGGTGAAGTCGCGCAAGCACGCGGCCAACAACCCGTACGCGGTGTTTCGTGACCAGGTGACCGTCGAGGAGGTCCTTTCCGCCCCGCACATCTTCGGGCCCCTGACGCGTCTCCAGTGCTGCCCCCCGACGTGCGGGGCGGCGGCGGCAGTGGTCTGCAGCCCTGAGTTCGCGAAACGCCACGGCCTGCGATCGGATGTCGTCATCGCCGCGCAGGCGATGACGACGGACACCGATTCCACGTTCAAGTCCGGGGACATGCGCAAGCTCATCGGCTACGACATGGCGGTTGAGGCCGCCGGGCGGGTCTACGAGGCCGCCGGCGTGGGCCCGGAGGACATCCGCGTCGTGGAACTGCACGACTGCTTCACCACGAACGAGTTCCTGACTTATGAGTCGCTGGGACTGACGCCCGTCGGTACGGCCGAGAGGTTCGTCATGGATGGCGACAACACCTATGGCGGACGAGTAGTGACCAACCCCTCAGGAGGACTGCTTTCCAAGGGGCATCCGCTCGGGGCGACCGGTCTGGCGCAGTGCGCCGAGCTGGTGTGGCAGCTCCGGGGTGAGGCCGGCAACCGTCAGGTCGAGGACGTCGGCTTCGCTCTCCAGCACAACCTCGGTCTCGGCGGAGCATGCGTCGTCACGCTGTACGCCAAGGTCGACGGGTGATGGCCATCGACACGGCGGCCATCGGGCGGGAGCTCGAGAAGACCAGCCTGCATGTCGACGCCGGCCGGCTGCGCTTCTTCGCCAAGGCGATCGGTGAGACCAACCCGGTCTTCATCGACTCCGAGGCCGCCGCCGCGGCCGGGCATCGGGACCTGCCTGTCCCGCCGACGTTCCTGTTCAGCGTCGGGCTCGAGTCACCTGATTCCTTCGCCTTCCTGGTGGAGCTCGGGGTCGACCTGCGGACAGTGCTCCACGGTTCGCAGAAGTTCACCTACCACGCGGTCGCACACGCGGGCGACGACCTCACGGTGACCGCGCGCATCGCGGATATCTACGAGAAGAAGGCCGGCCTGCTCCAGTTCATCGTGCTGCGGTCGCTTGTCCACGACCAGGAGGGCACATTGGTGGCCGAGCTCGAGAATGTCTACATCGTGCGGAACGCGGCATGACCGTTCTTGATGCCGGTGCCGAGCTGCCGGCTCTCACGGTCGATCCGATTTCACGCACCACACTGGCGCTGTTCGCGGGTGCGTCCGGCGACCACAATCCCATTCACGTCGACCTCGACGTCGCACGTTCGGCGGGCCTCGACGACGTCTTCGCGCACGGGATGCTGTCGATGGCCTATCTCGGCCGGCTCGTCTGCTCGCTCGCACCCCCCGAGAGGATCCGCTCGTTCGGCGCGCGGTTCGTCTCGATCACACCGGTCCACGGCCGGCCGACCTGCAGCGCGACGGTGCGTCAGGTCGACGTGGTCGACGGCGAGCGCCGGGCGACCGTCGACCTCGTCGCCGCACTGGCCGATGGCACGATCACGCTCACGGGTGAAGCCGTCATCGCGGTGAACTGACCCCAGCCTTGCGCGACTTCACTCACATGACAGGAATCATCATGGGAAAGCTTGACGGCAAGTCTGCCCTCGTCACAGGTTCGGGTCGCGGGATCGGGCGCTCGATCGCGCTGAAGCTCGCATCGGAGGGCGCCAAGGTAGTAGTGAACGATCTCGACGCGGGTCCAGCCGCGGACGTTGTCAGCGAGATCAACAACGCAGGTGGCCAAGCGGTCATGTGCGCGGGAAATGTCACCGAGACCGGGTTCGCGCAGCGGTTCGTGGACACGGCCGTCGAGTCGTTCGGCGGGATCGACATCATCGTCAACAATGCGGGCTACACGTGGGACAACGTCATCCAGAAGATCACGGACGAGCAGTGGTACGCCATTGTCGACCTCCACCTGAAGGCGCCCTTCGACATCCTGCGCGCCGCCCAGCCGATCATCAGCGCCGCGGCGAAACAGGAGCGGGCCAACGGGCAGGTCACCCACCGCAAGGTCGTGAACATCTCGTCCATCGCGGGCCTTTACGGGAACGCCGGTCAGGCCAATTACTCCGCCGCGAAGGCCGGGATTCTCGGCCTGACGCGTACCTTGGCGAAGGAGTGGGGCCGCTACAACGTCAATGTGAATGCCGTGGCGTTCGGCTTCATCCGTACCCGTCTGACGGAGGCCAGCGCCGACGGCAGTTCGACGATCGACGTGCAGGGAAGAGAGATCAAGGTCGGCGTCAGCCCGGCGGTGCTCGAAATGACGAAAACCATGATTCCTCTCGGTCGTCCGGGCAGCGTCGACGAAGCCGCAGGCTCGGTGGCGATGCTGACCTACCCTGAGTCGGACTATGTGAGTGGACAGATGCTCGTCTGCGGCGGTGGCTTCGAAGCATGACCGCCGGCGGGACTTATCGACCCTCGTGGCACGGGGAGGACACCGAAGCACTCGCTTCGCTGACCACCGCGTTCATGAGGAAGGAGTTCGTGCCTCATCGTGAGAGGTTCGAGGAGCAGCAGCACGTCGATCGCGAGTTGTGGCGATCGGCGGGAGAGCACGGCCTGCTGTGCTGCGCGGTCCCGATCGAGTTCGGCGGGCCCGGTGGCGAACTCGTCCACGACCTCGCCGTTCTCGAGGCCCACACGCGTATGGCGGACGCGACCTGGGGCAACATGGTGCACAGTGGGATCGTCTCCCACTACATCCTGGCGTTCGGCACGGAGGAGCAGAAACATCGGTGGCTCCCCGGCATGGTGGCTGGTGACCTCGTCGCCGCGATCGCGATGACGGAGCCGGGAACCGGCTCGGACCTCCAGGCGATCACGACGCGGGCAAAGCGCGAGGGAACCGAGTACGTCATCAATGGCGCCAAGACATTCATCTCGAATGGGTATCTCGCGGACCTGGTGATCGTCGTGGCGAGCACCGATCCCGCTGCGGGTCATCGGGGCATCTCACTGATCGTGGTCGAGACCGCGGGCTGCCCGGGCTTCTCGCGGGGCCGCATGCTTCGCAAACTCGGCTCGCACTCGGCGGACACCTCGGAACTCTTCTTCGATGACGTCAGGGTTCCCGCCACGAACCTGCTCGGCGGCGAGGAGGGACGTGGCTTCGTCCAGCTCATGGAGCAACTGCCGCAGGAGCGTCTGCTGATCGGGCTCCAGGCGGCCGGGATGACAGCACTCGCGCTCGAGGAGACGATCGCTTACACGAAGTCGCGCCAAGCTTTCGGACGCTCGGTGTTCGACAACCAGAACACCCAGTTCGTGCTCGCGGAGGCGGCAACCAAGGCTGACGCGGCGCGCGTCTTCCTGGACTGGTGCATCGGCCGGCATCTCGCCGGGCAACTGACGGCCGCGACGGCGGCGCAGTGCAAATGGTTGCTGACCGAAGTGCTGTGCGAGGTCGTCGATCAGTGCCTGCAGTTGTTCGGCGGCTACGGCTACATGACGGAATACCCGATCGCCAGGCTCTACGCGGACGCCCGCGCGACCAAGATCTTCGGAGGCACCAACGAGATCATGAGACAGGTCATCGCCAAATCCCTGTAGGACCTGTACGAGGAGGGCGCTGCTGAGCACCTCAGCAGCGCCCTGTCCTGTATCCGGGTCAGTGCCGCATGTGGTCCTCCGGCGTGACAATCACATGCGGGCGTGAGAGATAGCCCCGGCCGTTCGATTCGGCGGGCAGCTCGACTTCACTCGGCGACTCCTCGCTGACCAGTTCGATGATGTAGTGCGTCATGGGGTGGTCTTCGAGGTTCTTCAGCCGGTGCGGCTTCAACGAGTTGCCACGGCCGACCGTCTTGAAGAACGCGAAGTTCGTTTCCGCGTTCTGGACGTGTATCCAGTCCTCCTCGTCGACATCGTGGGCGACGGCTCGGCCGGCTTGTGGCCACAAGATGAGGTGATCGTGCTGATGCTGGTGAAAGAAGATCGCCTCTCCCGGCCCGAGGTTCATGGCCCACACCCGGATGCGGTCGTTGGCGAAGATCAGCTCGTCGCCGGGATCGGAGGGGTAGGTCCCCGGTGTATCGGTGCTCACTGCGGGTCCTTTCGGGGTGCGGTTGCCGGCAAATCGTACATCCAATACGCTGAAAATAGGATGCTATTACTGGAGCAAGGGATCTGACATGACCACACGACGGCATGTCCGCTGTGCCCGTCTCGCTCGCGACGGAGGTCTCCACCGATGAAGGTGCTGGTCTCCGGGGCGAGCATGGCCGGGTTGTCGGCGGCGTACTGGTTCGATCGTCTCGGCGCTGATGTCACGGTCGTGGAACAGTGCTCAGGCTTGCGGCGCGGTGGCGCGCCCATCGACATTCGCGGAGACGCGCTCGGCACGGTCGAGCGAATGGGCCTCCTGGAGGCGGTTCGCCGGCAGGCCGTGCCGATGATCGGGCCCGGCACCGTCCTCGATTCCCGTGGCGCCGCGGTGGCCACCATCGACCTCACCTGGTTCGCGAATGAGACCAGCGACGATGTCGAGATCACGCGAGACCGGCTCAACGACCTCCTTTTCGCCGCGGTCGGCTCGGGCGTGGATTTTCGGTTCGGCACGACCGTGACATGGTTGTCGGACGACGATGACGCGGCCCACGTGCGGTTCTCCGATGGTCGACGTGGCGCGTTCGATCTCGTGGTGGGCGCCGACGGCCTGCACTCCACAACGCGCCGCCTGGCCTTCGGTCCGGAGTCGCAGTTCCTTGTTCACCAGGGTTGCTACGTCGCGCTCGTGGATCTCGATCCGTCCACGCCGTGGCGCAACGCGATGTACAGCTCCCCCGGCTTGATGGCCGCCGTGCGCGAGGTCGGCGACGGCCCGCTGGGGTATGTCCTGGTGCGCAGCGAGGCCATTGACTATGACTATCGCGATCTGGACCTTCAACGTCGCCTGGTCGTCTCGTTCCTCGATCGCGGCGACGTATGGGAACTGCCCCGGCTCCGGGGAGCCTTCGCCGATCCCCGGTCGGAGGGCTTCTACTTCGACTCTCTCAGCCAGACGCGGATGTCGCGGTGGACGCGGGGCCGGGTCGTGCTCATCGGCGACGCCGCCCACTGTGCTTCTCTGCTCTCGGGCATGGGGACGAGCTTGGCGATGACGGCGGCGGATTACCTCGCTCATGAGGTCGTCGCGGCACCGGGCGACCTGCGGGCGGCGTTCGCGGCGTTCGAGCGCCGGCAGCGACCGCTGGTCGACAAGGCCCAGGCCAGCGTCGAGGACAACGGCTTCATGATGGTTCCGGATACGGCGGAGGCTCTTGATCGCCGTAACGCGCTGCTGCGGGAGCTGGCGGCGCGGCACAACTGACATCTGCCCGTAGATGTAATCAATCTGTTAACACGGGGCACCCATGTTTGAAATGGGATGCAATCTATTGTCGATGGCATCCGCATTGCGCCTCATGCTCAGGCAGGTTCCATGACAACCACAGGCTTGCGCGGCACTCAGAGCCGTACCCGTATTCGCATCTGCGCGCTGATGACCTCGGCGCTCGTCGCGCTCACCGCGTGCACCGGCGGCGCCGGCCAGTCCGCTGACCTGACAGTGATAAAGATGCTCACGCCAACGCTGTCGAGCGTCCTCGATCCCCGGCAATCCAGCGGCCCCGCCAGCGGCGCCCTGCTGATCGCTCTGGAGCCGCTGCTTCGCTACAAGGGCGGCGAGCTGACGCCGCTGCTCGCCTCGGCGATGGAGGTACCCGAACCCACGTCCTACGTCTTCACCATCCGTACAGGCGTGACCTTCTGGGACGGCAAGCCCTTCACCGCCGAAGACGCCGCGTTCTCGATCGGCCTGCACGTCGGCGACGACTCCGGATCGGTGAACGCTTCACTCTTCAGCCTGGTTACCGCCGTCGAGGTCACGGCCAAGGATCGGGTCACGATCACCCTGTCCGAGCCGGACCCGCAGTTCGCGGCCGGCGTCGCTCAGATCGGCATGGTCTCGAAGGCCTTCTACGGGGAGCATGGGGACAAGGTCGGCACGGCGGATGTGCTGAACCTGGGCACCGGCCCCTACAAGTTCAAATCCTTCCGGCCAGCCCGCGAGCTCGTCTATGAGCCGGCAGCCGGCTACTGGGGGCAGGGTGATGCCCATTTCACGTCTCTGACCCTGAGCGTCGTCACGGACGAGGCGGCCCGGCTGAACGCTCTGCAATCCGGCGAGTACGACGGCATGTTCGGTGTCCCGCTGCCGCAGGTCGATTCGGTCGCCGCCCTCAAGTCGCTGCGACTCTCCAGCAGCCCCGATCTCTCGGTCTACAAGTTCAACCTGAACGTCGCGACCAAGCCGTGGGACGACATCCACCTGCGTCGCGCCTTCCAGCTGGCGGTGAACCGCGAGGCCATCATCAAGGGAGCCCTCCGCGGCAAAGCGGTGCTCGCGCCGACGATCGTGCCCGAGACGACAATGGCCGAACTCGCCGGCGAGGACGCGACGGCTGCCGCGTTCGCCGCGCTCGGCGACGGCATCAGGTTCGACCTGGACACCGCGCGTGCCGAGCTGGCCAAGTCCTCGGTCCCTGGCGGCCTGCAGACCGAAGTACTCGTCACGGGCAGCGACCCGACGCTGGCACTCGTCGTCCAGACCGCCGCCCAAGATCTCTCAAAGATCGGCATCGACCTCAAGGTGCGGGAGGTGGACGACCAGACCTACTACGCCTCGGTGTATTTCGGCCGTAAGACCGGAGGCGTCTCGATCGACCTGTTCAGCGGCTCCACGCCCGATGCCTCCAACCTGCCGACCTATATCATCAGCGGCGGCAACGCCCTGACTGGGGGCGGTTCTGGCACGAATATCTCCGACTACGTCAACACGAGAGTCGACGCGCTTCTCGGCGAGAGCAGGCTTCTGGGCGTCGACGATCCCGCACGCGGCGCCAAGCTGCTTGAGGCCCTTGAGACCGCGCAAACCGACGTCCCGTACGTGCCGATCGCCTTCCCAGAGGTCTACATGGCCGCACGTCAAGGTCTCGATGTCTCGACGCTGGACACCTTCTGGTGGCTCACCATGTGGCCCGAGACGTTGGCCGGCGCGTGAGCGAGGTCAAAAGGCACCAGAGCGGCGGGCCG
>NZ_BLAF01000004.1:0-68385 GCF_009687885.1 Acrocarpospora pleiomorpha | reverse complement strand
CCGCCGCTAAGGTTCCTCGGCGGGCGGGTACTCGGTGGAGCGCTCGTGCTGCTGGTGGTGTCGTTCGCTCTGTTCTCCCTCATCTACCTCGCCCCGGGAGGTGCGGATCAGGCACTCGCCGGCCCGTACGCCTCGGCCGAGCAGCGCGAGGCGATCCGCCAGCTGTACCGCCTGGATGATCAGCTGCTGACCCAGTACCTGCACTATCTGCGGTCGCTGCTCGTGCTCGACTTCGGAGATTCGTTCCTGACGCGAGAACCCGTCATGGTCTCCCTGGCGCGGGCAGCCGGGGTGACGGTGCCCTTGATGCTCACCGCGTGGAGCGTAGCCATGGCTGGTGGCGCCGCGCTCGGGGTCATGTCGGCCCTGCGCCGAGGTGGACGGGTCGATCGATTCGTCAGTACGACCGTCGTGATCGGGGCCAGCACCCCGCTGTTCGCCACCGCGATCATCCTCACCTGGCTCCTCGGCATCGAGGCCGGCTGGTTTCCGACCATGGGCAGCGGCGACGGCGGGCTCGACACCGCGCGCCATCTGGTACTTCCAGCCCTGGCCATGATCGTCGTGCTGCTCGCGGCGGCTACCCGGGTGACGCGCTCAGCGGTGCTGGAGGTGCTGGACGAAGAACACGTCACGTTCGCAAGGTCGCGAGGCGTGAGCCCAGGCCGTGTTCTGTGGGACGACGTCCTGCGCAATGCCGCCGTGCCCTTGGTGACACAGGCCGGCGGCATGCTGATCGCCTTGGCGGGCGGCCTGGTGGTGGTGGAGTCGGTCTTCGGCCTCGACGGCATCGGCACCCTGCTCACCAGCGCTATCGCGGCGCGGGACGTGCCCATGATCCAAGCCGTCGCGCTGACGATCGCCGCGGCGATCGTCGCCATCAATTTCATCGTGGACCTGGCGGTCTTCGGGCTGGATCCGCGGGTCAGGAAGGGGGCGTGGGGACGTGGCTGAGGCAGTTCACACCGGCCGCCGCCGGATGAGCTTCGCCGCCCTGAGTCAGGCGTTGCGGAAGGCACTGTGGCGCACCCCGTTCATGGTCGCCACCGCCGGCAGCGTGCTGGCGGTCGCGGTGATCTGGGTGCTGTTCCCGGCCATCGCCCCACATGATGCCGACCTGATCGACGGCTCGCGGTCGTTGATCGGACCCGACTCCGGCCACTGGCTCGGGACTGACCAGCTAGGCCGTGATGTCTTCTCGCGAGTGATCGACGGGGCGCGCACAGGCTTGCTGGGACCTTTGATCCTCGCCGCGGCCACGACGGCCGCGTCGACCGTGATCGCGCTCGTCGCCGGATACCTCGGCGGGCGCGTCGACGCCATGACCGGCCGGATCATCGAGGTGCTCTATTCCGTTCCCCCCACCATCGTGGCCATCGTGGTCGTCGGCGTCACCGGTGGCGGCTGGTGGACCGCCATCGTGGTGCTGCTGGTCTTCGGTCTCCCCGCGAATGTGCGGCTCGCGCGTGCCGCCGTCATCGTCCGGGCGAGGCTGCCGTACGTGGAGGCGGCGCGCACGTCGGGGCTGTCCGGAGTTCGAATCATCGGGTGCCACCTGCTGCCGGCCATCACGCCGTTCGTGGTGGCCGTGTTCTTCCTGACGTTCACGTACGGGATAGTCGACCTTTCGGCGCTGTCGTTCCTCGGGCTCGGAGTGCCCCCAGGCGCCGCCGACTGGGGCCGGATGATCGCCGAGAACCGATCCAACCTGTTTCAGAACGCATGGGCGACCGTGGCGCCCGCAATCGCTCTCGTGCTGATCGCCGTCTCCACGAACATCATCGGCGACTGGATCTACTCGCGTTACGAATCGCATGGAAGGTCGCGATGAGCCCCATGTCGATGACGATCGGCTCGGCACAACCCGCCCTCGCTGTCGAAGGCCTCACAGTCCATGGACCGCGGGGCGGGCGAACCGTCCCCATCGTGGATGACATCGCCCTGCGCATCGCGCCCGGCGAAGCGGTCGCGGTGGTCGGTGAGTCTGGAAGTGGAAAGTCGGTGACCGCACGAGCTGTCATCGGTCTGCTGCCCCCAGGCCTGCGCGGTGACGGCTCGGTCCGGGTCGGCGGAACCTCACTGGCCGACCTCAGCGCCCAGCAGCTGCGGGATCTGCGGGGCTCGCGGATGGCGATGGTGATGCAGGATCCCTTCACCACACTCAACCCGCTGCATCGGGTTCGAGACATCATCTGCGCCACCTTGCGCGACGCCGGCGGTCGGCGCCTGAGCCGCGCGAACCGGCGCCAGGAGGCGGTGCGGCGGCTCGCCGAGGTGGGGATCGTTGATCCCGCCGTCGCCGACGCCTACCCGTTCGAGCTCTCGGGTGGGATGCGCCAGCGCGTCGGCATCGCCGCCGCGATCGCCGAAGAACCGCTGCTGCTGATCGCCGACGAGCCGACGACGGCGCTGGACGTGACCACCCAAGCCGAGATCCTGGCCTTGCTGAACCGGCTGCGTACGTCCCGGCAGATGGCTCTGCTGCTCATCACCCATGACTTGCGGGTGGCCGCCAGCGTGTGCGACCGCGTCTACGTCATGTACGCCGGCCAGGTTCTGGAGGAGTTGTCGGCTTCGCGCCTGCTGCGCGAGGCGCGCCATCCGTACACCGCCAAGCTCACCACCGCTGATCCCCCGCTGGATCGCCGGGTCGAGACCCTGCCCAGCATCGGCGGTTCGGTTCCTTCCACGGGAAGCCGGCCGATCGGCTGCCGCTTCGAACCTCGATGCTCATGGTCGACATCGGCCTGCGCGACCCACGCGATCGAGCTCACCGAGTTCGAGCCCGGACACCGCGTCCGGTGTACCCGGGCAGGCGAACGTCTCGACCTCGCGCATGCGGAAGATCTCGTCGCGGCGCCACCGGTCCGGCCCGCCTCCGGCGAAGCGATCATCCGCGTCATCAAAGCGTCCAGGCGCTACGGGCACAAACTCGCCGTCAACGCTGTCGACCTCGAGGTCTTCGCGGGCGAGAGCGTCGGCATCGTCGGCGAGTCCGGGTCGGGCAAGACCAGCATCGCGCGCATGATGATCGGGCTTGAGCCGGTCACGTCGGGATCCGTCGAGGTCGCCGGGGTGGATCTCGCCGCTTCGAAGATCACGCGCGCCGATTGGAGGCGTGTCCGCTCGACGGTGCAAATGGCGTTCCAGGACCCGTCCTCGACGCTGAACCCGGCGCGATCGGTCGGCGGCACGGTGCGCGAGGTGCTCCGAGCCTCCGACGTGGCCGACCCGCGAGCTCGTGCCGAAGAGCTCCTTGAGATGGTCGGTCTCGACGCCGCCTATGCTCGCCGGCGGCCTCGCCAGCTCTCTGGAGGGGAGCGGCAGCGGGTGGCGATCGCCCGAGCTCTCGCCAGGGATCCGCGAGTTCTGCTCTGTGACGAAGTCGTCTCCGCGCTCGACCTCTCGGTCCAGGCGCACGTGCTGAACCTGCTCAACTCCCTGCGGCGCTCGCTGGGGATCTCGCTCGTCTTCATCACCCACGATCTCGCGGTGGTGCGGCAGATCGCCGACCGCGTGTACGTCATGAAGTCCGGGCACGTCATCGAGCACGGGGCGACCGAGGACGTCCTGACCAACCCCCAGCACCCCTACACCCGCTCACTCATCGACTCCGTTCCCGGATTCGTGGTGTGACGGCTTCCATGCCCCACCCGAGTCAGGCGTGCCTCAGAGAGGAGAACGTGAACCCCGTGAAGTTCGGCACAGCACTGCCGCCCATCGAGGTCATTCCGTACACCGTCGTGGATCAGCGGCTCCTTGAGCCCGTTGCCGTCAGCGTCCTGGACGGGGCGACCTCGTACCTGAATGTCGCGATCGGTAGCCACGTCGGGTGGCGGCCGCTTCGCGTCGACCTCCATGTGCCGGCGACCCACCCCGCACCGTTCCCGGTCGTGGTGTACGCCCACGGCGGCGCGTTCGTCGCCGGCGTGAAGGAGATGGGCCCGTGGGCCGGCCTGCCGAGCCGCGGAATCGCCGTCGTCTCCGTGGAGTATCGCCTCGCCGGCGAGGCGCGCTACCCAGAGCCGGTCGAAGATATCGTGACCGCGATCCGCTGGGTCCGTTCGAGCGCGGATCAGTTCGGTCTCGACCCTGGCCGGGTCGCGGGCTGGGGCAGCTCCGCAGGCGGTTACCTGATGGGCCGAGCGGCGCTGAGCGGCGGGAACACCGGGGGCGGCCCGGTCGCCGAACTCGCTGACCACAGCGCCGAACTCGACGCTGTGGTACTGCACTACGCACCGGTCGATCTCGGCGCCGTGCTCGACGTGGCCGCGGCGGACCCGAGCTTGCGAGACAGGCTGGCTGTCACGATCGATCTCGTCTACGGGCGCACGCTGGACGACGCTGACCTGCCCGAGGTCCTGGAGCACGGGTCAGTCGTGGCAGCGGCTCGGCGGGCGGAGCGGCTGCCGGCGTTCCTCCTCGCGCACGGTAGCGCGGACCGCACGGTGCCACTCGCCCAGAGCCGGATGCTTCGAGACGCCATCGCCGAGCGGGGTGGATCCTGCGAGCTCGTCGTCGTCGACGGGCAGGAGCACGCGTCGCCCGTGTTCGCCGAACCGGAGATCGTGGACCCCACGATCGAGTTCTTGTTCGCCGCCTGGGCCCGGGACGGCGGTCGTAGATGAGTGTGCCCTCGCGGTTCCGTGCCCCGGCCTTCCTGGCACGGCCGAATGTCGTCGGAAGCTTCGGCGTCTGCGCATCCACTCACTGGATCGCCTCGGGCGTCGCGCAGTCTGTCCTGGAGCGTGGCGGCAACGCCTTTGACGCGGCGGCCTCGGCCGCCTTCGTGCTGCACATTGTTGAGCCTCATCTCAATGGGCCGGGCGGGGACCTGGTGGCGCTCATCGCACCCGTCGATCAGCCTGTCCAGGTGCTGTGCGGCCAAGGACCCGCGCCGCGAGGCGCGACCATCGAGCACTTTCACGCCGAGGGCCTCGACGCTGTTCCGGGCGCCGGGGCATTGGCGGCGGCCATTCCCGGTGCCGTCGACGCCTGGCTTCTGCTGCTGCGCGACTACGGCACCTGGGAGCTTGACGAGGTGCTGGCGTACGCCATCGACTATGCCGAGAACGGGCATCCCATCGTGGCGCGCGCCCGTGAGGTCATCGTGATGGTCCGCGACCTCTTCGTCCAAGACTGGAGTACGTCGGCCGACCTTTGGCTTCCTGGCGGAGCGTCACCCCGGCCTGGTCAGATCATCACCAACCCGGCGTACGCCGCCACGTTGCGCCGTCTCCGCGCGGAAGCGTCGGCCGCGGCGAAGGGCCGTGGGCGGCGGGACACGATCGACGCGGCGAGGGCGGTCTGGGGTAGCGGCTTCGTCGCTGAGGCGATTGAGCGGTTCGTCGCCGATGTCACGCACCGGCACGCCTCCGGGACGTCGCACCGCGGGGTGCTCACGGCGCGGGACATGGCGGGATACCGAGCGCACCTGGAACCCGCGGTCGCCCTGAACTTCCGTGGTCACCGAATCCACAAGGCCGGTCCGTGGAGCCAAGGTCCCGCACTGCTGCAGGCCCTCGCGATCCTGGACGGTTTCGCCGACGACCAGATTGACGTCGATACCCCTGCGGGACTGCATCGTGTGGTCGAGGCGATGAAGCTGGCGCTCGCCGATCGTGAGGCCTACTACGGCGACGGTCTCGATGCGGACGTGGTGGCCACGTTGCTCTCGGCCGAGTACGCGAAGGAACGGAGAGAGCTGATCGGCGGGCGAGCTTCCCATGACCTTCGTCCTGGCTCGTTCGTCGGGCTGCCTCAGCCTTACCGGCCACGACTGACGATCGCGGCCGACGACGAGTCGGTGGCGATCGGTGAACCAACGGTGCGGGTGACGGGCGAGGTGCGCGGCGACACGTGCCACCTCGACGTCGTCGACCGCTGGGGCAACGCCGTGTCCGCCACGCCATCGGGTGGGTGGCTGCAGTCGTCGCCGGCGATTCCCGAGCTCGGATTCTGCTTGGGAACAAGGCTTCAGATGACCCATCTGGACCCAGCGAGCCCTTCGGCGTTGCGACCCGGCAAGCGGCCACGTACCACGCTGACGCCCACGATCGTCACGTCCGCGGACACCGTCACGGCGCTCGGCAGTCCGGGCGGGGATCAGCAGGACCAGTGGCAACTCGTGTATCTGATGCGAACGTTGATCGCCGGCTTCGGAGCGCAAGAGGCCATCGAGGCGCCGATGTTCCATACGACCAGCTTCCCGGGGAGTTTCTGGCCGCACACCTGGGAGCCGGGAGGGCTGGTCCTGGAAGATCGGTTCGGCCCGGCGGTCATCGACGAGCTCGAGGCGATGGGTCACGTGATCCGTCGAGCCGGTGACTGGGCGCTCGGCCGCCTTTCCTCGGTGCGAGTCGATCGATCCCGTGGCCTGATCGAGGGCGCCGCCAACCCACGCGGCGCCCAGGGATACGCGGTGGGGCGATGAACTCAATTGCCGAGTGATTGGATGCAGTGCGCTAGAATTAGTGGGTCCATGATGATCGGCGCGACCGACTGGGTGAGGGAAACCATCTGCGGTGGCTGAAGACGTGGTGCTCGATGATGACCTCGCCCCCCAGGGCGCGTCGCTGAGCGATCAGCTCGTCGCCGTGCTCCAGCGACGCATCATCTCGGGGGAGATCCCGATAGGGACATGGCTTCGCCACAGCGCGCTGGCCGAGGAGTTCGGGATCAGCAGAACGCCGGTCCGTGAAGCGCTACGGATCCTGGCGTCGCAGGGCATCGTGACGATCGCTCCGAACCGGGGCGCCCAGGTCAACGGTCAGTCGGGCCATGACATCCGCGAGATCGGACAGGTGCGGGCTGAGCTGGAGGGTCTGGCTGCCGCACTGGCCTGCGATCGGATCGACGACCGGCAAACTCTGCGCATGATGCGGTCGTGGGATGAGTTCCGTGCCTCCCTCGACGAGCCCGTCGCAGTCCAAGCCGAACGCTGGGCCAAATCGAACGATCACTTTCATTCAGTGATTCTCGAGGCCGCCGGCAACAAGTACCTCACCTTGACGATCCGCGAGTTGCGTCGCCGGCTCCCGCACAATCTCTCGTTTGGCGCCTACGCGGGCAACTCGCGGCTGATCAGGAAGAACCTGCAGGAGCACGAGGCCATCACGAATGCCATCCTGGCGCAGGACGCCGGCCTGGCCCGCCGCTTGATGACGGAGCACATCAGGAACTCCAACGAGGCGATCGCGCACTGGGTCGATCAGTTTTCGGGGGTCAGACCTGAGACCGTTCGAAGGCATTCCCGGGTTCGGGTCACCGAGAGCACGTAACGGACCACGCCCATTCACGAGGCCCTGGTGATCGCGGGGGGTTTCCAGGTGCCGTCGATGGCGCTCCGCTTGGGCCAGTACATGCGGAGCATGAGGTTGAAGTCGCCGGTCGGGGCGGGTAGCCAGTTGGACTGGCCGCCCGCGGGAGGGTCGTGCTGGATGGACAGATCCACTGACCCGTCCGCGTTGGCGGCCGGCTTGACGGTGTGCCCGATCTCGTACCGGTCGATGGGGTTTTCGAGCAGGAATCCTTGGGCGTCGTACATGGTGATCGACCAGAACGCGCTGGCCGGAGGGGTCTGGCCGGGTTCGAAGTGGATGGTGTACTTGCTGGCGCCGTTCAGCTGCTGCTCCTTGCCGTCGACGAAGGTCAGCGGATAGATGGTGTCCTGGGGCAGGTTCGCGCCCAGGCCCTGCCAGGCGGTGGCCGCGCGCCGGAGATAGTCGGTGCCGTAGCTGCCCAGGTTGGTGGCGTATCGCCAGCCGTTGACGTCATTGCCCAGCGCGGCGACGCCCGCCTTGATCCGTTTCTGTGCCTCGGCCGGCGCCTGGTTGAGCGCCTGTGTCGTGGTCTCGTCGAGGGTGTCGGCGTTGAACGGCCGGCCCGGCTGGATGCCGAGCTTGGCCAGCGTGGCGACCATGGGCGCGTCCGCCGGGGCCGGGGGGTTGGTCCGCATGGCGGTGGCCAGGTGGGAGAAGAAGGTCTGGGCGGTCATCTTCTCGACCTGAGTTGGTGGAGAGGTGGCGGAGATGGCGGGATCGACCTTCCCGACCGGAGGCGTGTACGTGCCGTTGCCGTACGTGCTGAGCGGCTGAAGCGTGTACTGGGCCACGAGCTCTTGGACGGCGGGCAGGTCGGAAGGACCGTTGAGCTGGGTGCGGCCCAGGATCCACGCCGTGCTGGTGGGTGACTTGAGCTGCTTGACCCCCTCCGGAAGAGCGCCGCGCCAGCCCGGGGCGGTGATGGCGAAAACGCCTTCCCCGGTGCCGGTGGTCCTCTTGCCCGGTGAGGCGAACACGTTGGTCCAGCCGTCCAGCATGGGCATCAGGTAGTAGCGGCCGTGGGTGTCCGGCACGTGCAGCACGATGGGTTCCTTGGTCAGATCCAGCCAGGCGGAGGTGTAGAGGGTGTCGACGTTCGGCGACACCACGCCTTTGAACTCGGGCCCGGGGACGTTCTCGCCCTTCCCGAACTGGTTGATCGGCGCCCTGAAGGTGACCGGATCCGGCTTCTCCACATTGGTCAGGGTCTTCTTGGAGGTCTCCATCAGGACCAGGGGATAGCCGTAGATGTAGGCCTGGACGGCGTCCTCATTCAGGTCCCCGCGCACGGTGCTCAAACCTTGAGCCGATCCGAGCGGCACCGGGCAGAAGTGGGATCCATGGTGCCTCCTCCACGTGAGGGGGGAGATTCCAGAAGCCCTTCCGACGTACCTCTTCATTCTTCAATGGCCCATAAGCTCCCAATAGTCCCGATGGGTAAACCGAGTCCCATTGTTCTGCCAGCCGGCTCAGCGGACTCGGTCGTAGCTGAGGGCCAGCGTGCCGTGCTCGCCCGCCTGCGGCTGCTCCTGCCGTCACTGGACGGCTCGCCGACGACTACCCCGCCCGCCCTTGACGAGCAACATCACCGATTCATCAGAAAAGGGGTGGATCTTCGGCATAGCGTTCCTCAATGCATTCTCCACAGCGGACGCAGCAGGGATGGTCGCCGATCTCGGCGGGACGCCGGGCGACGGTGCTAATGGCGGGCCTTTTGGTGCTGACCGGGCTCCTGGCGGGGGCCTGCGGCAAGGACGATCCGGTCGCGGCGGCCCAGGCCCTGCCGACCCTGGCGAGCAACCTGCCGACGGCCGTACCCACCCTCGAGGGCAACGGATCGGTGCCGACGGAACAGCAGCGCAAGGAATTCCTGTTCTCTCTGGCCGTCGCCGCGCCGTGGCTGCTGGACCCGGACCTGGCGATGGCGGCGGCGAACAAGACCTGCCAGGACATCAAGAAGGGCCTCTCGGACGCCAAGACGATCGCGAACGCCCAGAAGTACTTCACCGACGTGGACGCCGAGCAGGCCAAGAAGATCGTCGACGCGGTCCGGGTGTGGTGCCACGAGTGACATAACGGTGGCAAGCTCCGGCGGACCTGCTCGAATCAGGAAACTCGGTTTAGAGAGCCTCGGTCACGGGACGGCGGCCGCCGAGGCGGGCGGGGACAGCGGTGAGCGCCGCCACCACGAGTACGGTGGCCAGCACCACGGCGAGCAGCTGCCAGAGGGATGGAAGCGTGGCCCTGTCGCTGTCGCCGCCGGTGATCGTGTTTATGGCGGCGAACAGGGCGACGCCTCCCGGGAAAACGCCCAAGACAGCGCCGATGAGCGCGGGGAGGACCTGTGCGGCCGCCATTGCCGTACTCACGTCCCGAGGGGTTGCGCCGAGGGCGCGTGCCAGCGCCGACGAATGCCGGTTGTCGAGCACCGTGGCCCAGGTGATGAAGATGGCGTTGACCGCCGCCAGGCAGAGCAGGATGACCATCCAGACGAGGAGCACCTGGCGTAGCAGCTCCACCTGAGCATCGTCATAGCCGCCGGCGAGGGGTTGGGTGGTGAGGAAGGCGTTGAGTATCAGCACGACGTAGATCCCGCTGACCGTGATCGCGATGCTGACCACACCCAGCACGACCCGTCGCGGCCGGCGGGCGGCGACCCGCAAGGCGAGAAGCAGCGGGACGGGCAGTCGCGCCGAGATCGCGATCAGCCAACCGACGCGGCGGGGTGGGCGTGGCGAGTCGGCCAGCGCGTTGACGGTGCTGGAGCGGGCGGCGCGCACGGCCGGAACAACGGTCGCGACTACCGCGACCGCGAGTGCCACGGCGGTGACCGTACCGACCGTGGACATGGTCATCGACGGGGTGCCCGCGCTGCCGACGAGGCCGGCGCTGGACTCGGTGAGCAACGGAGCGGTCAGTGATCCGACCGCCAACCCGGCCGCGGCCGCGACGATGGCCACGAGGACATACTCCGCGAGCAGCACGGCGGCGACCAGGCTCGGTGTGCCGCCGACCGCTTTGAGGAGTCCGACGCGTCTGGTCTGATCGGCCATCCGGCCGCCGACCAGCACCGAAAGACTGGCCACGGCGAGCAGGCCAAGCAGCCAGGCTCCAATCAGCAGCAGAATCTGGGAGTCTCTGGCCAGCTCAGTGGCCTCTTCGAGGATTTCCTCCCAGTACGCCAGGCGTGGAGCGTCCCGGCTCGCGGGGTGGTTTGCGACGAACGCCTGGGCCTCATCCGGGTCGGCCAGCTTCAGGTTCATCACGTGGGAGTCTGGGGTGAGGCTCCGCACATCCGCCTGAGTGAGCCAGACCAGTCCGGGATTGTGCAACAACCCCGGGGCGGCCCGATCGTCGGGAATGTCGCCGCTCATGCAACCGGCGACAAGGCAGGACACCCCCGGATAGGGCGGCATGATGGCGGTGACCGCGACGCCGACGACCTCGTACGACCGGCCGTCCAGGGTGACCGGATCACCGACGCGCACACCGAGCGCATTGGCGAAGGCGGCTTCGATCACCACGCCGCCATCGCGGACCCAGCTGCCCTGTACCAGCTCGGGCTGGTCGACCGACGCGGGCGCCGCGTCGCGCCCCACGGCCTGCACATCCGAGGTTCGACCGGATGCCTGAAGTTTCGCCGGGGCGACCGGGTACGGTCCGCTGCGGTCGATGACGCCGGGAGCACTGGCCAGTTCCTCGAGGCGGGAAAGCTCGCCGGGCCGGCTGACGCTGGCGACCACGTCGGGTCCGTTGGTCGCCTCCCGGGTGCTCTGGTACGGGTCGCCGGCCGCGTCGCGCAGGACGAGCCCGAGCGTCAACGTCGTGGTGGCCGCCATGATGGCGAGCAGCAGAAGCACGGTCTCGACGCGGCGCCGCCGAAGGTCACGTACGGCGAGGCGGCCCACGAGCAGGATGCGGCCCATCGCCCTCAGTCCTCCAGCCCGACAAGGGCGCCGAGCTGCCCGGTGGTGCCACCGGACAACCTGGTCTCATCCACGAACGCGCCGTCGCGCATCGAGATCAGCCGGTCCGCGGTGGCCGCGATCCGCGCGTCGTGGGTGACGATGACCAGCGTCTGGCCGGACTCGTGCAGGCCCTCGAAGAGCTTGAGGACGTCCAGGGTGGCGGCGCTGTCCAGATTTCCGGTCGGTTCGTCGGCGAGGACGACCAGCGGTTCGTTGCTCAACGCCCGGGCGACCGCGACCCGCTGCCGCTGGCCGCCGGACAGCGCGGAGGGCAGGAAACGCGCCCGGTCGGCGAGCCCGACCTGCTCCAGCAACTCCTCCGCTCGCCGTCTGGCCGCCCGCGGCGAGCGTCCGGCCAGCAGCGCCGACAGCTCGACGTTCTCCACGGCGGTGAGCTCCTCCATCAGGTGGAAGGCCTGGAAGACGAAGCCGACGGCGGTCCGCCGCATCCGGGCCAGGGCCTTCTCGCTGATGTCGTCGATGCGACGGCCGTTCAGCGACACCTCTCCACCCGAGGGCCGGTCCAGCCCTCCGAGCAGGTGCAGCAGCGTGGACTTCCCGCAGCCGCTGGGCCCCATCACGGCCACCGTCTCCCCCGCGCCGACGTCCAGATCGACACCGTCGACGGCGCGCACCAGTCCTTCCCCCTTGCCGTACTCCTTTCGCAACCCGCGGACGCGAAGCACGGATGTGTCGGCGGCCATGCTCACGATCCACTCCTTCGGTGGGTCCAGTTCTTCTCACATGCCTCGAGCCAGCGCAGGTCCGCCTGAAGCCGGAGCACGACGCCCTCCAGCAACAGCGCCGCGTCCGAGCGGACCGGCTCGGCCATGGCGGCGCGCTGGGCGTCGCGCAGCCGGCGCAGCAGCTCCCGGCGCTGGGTGTCGACGATCGTGAGCGGGTCGGCCAGCCCGGCCGCCGCGGCCGCGATCAGCTTGAGATGGAACTCCGCCAGGTCGGGCCTCGGCCAGCCCACCTCGGCGATCCACTCGGCGACTCGCTGCTGGCCGTCGGGGGTGAGCGCGTACACCTTGCGATCCGACCGGTCGGCGCCATCGGGAGACGTCTCGACCGCTAGCAGGCCAGCCTTTTCCAGCCGGGTCAGCGTGACGTAGACCTGCCCGGCGTTCATCCCGTCACCGAGCGGGCCGAGCGCGTCGCGCAGCCGCGCGCGCAGCTCGTAGCCGTACGAGGGCTCCTTCGCCAGCATCGCCAGCACGACTTCCTGCTGCATTGGGCCCCCTATAACCGTTAGCCTCCATACCTAACGGTTAGCCCAATCGCTGTCAAGCCTTCGCGACTGCGAGAGAGATGGGATAAACGGGTATGAACAGCCTAAAGACGTATAGAAGTGTCACGTCGGCAGGCGTCAGGTCTCTCACCCGACCTGTTCGCCATCGTGTGCGGCGGAGGAGAAGAAGGTTCAAGGCCGGGTCCGTTTCAGGATAGGCGGGCACCATACGCGCTGAAGGAGATTGTGATGCGTGTCAAGGTTCAGGACGTCATGACCCCGGAGGCGGTGTCGGTGAACGGCGGCGTCCCGTTCAAGGATGTGGCCGAAGTCCTGATCGCTCACGGGGTGAGCGCTGTTCCCGTGGTCGACGGCGAAGGCCACGTCCTCGGCGTGGTGTCCGAGGCGGACCTGCTGGTCAGGGAGGAGTTCAAGGAGCAGTACTACGGCGAGGGCTACCAGCCGCCGCTGCGCGCCCGGCTGCGGCGGCGCCTGAGCAAAGGGGGCGCCAGGGGCGAAGAAAGGGCCCATGGCGACACTGCGGCAGGACTGATGACGGCCCCTGCGGTCACGGTTCGGTCGCACGCCTCGGTGGCGGCGGCGATGCGGCTCATGGCCGCGCACGGCGTCAAGCGACTGCCCGTGGTCGACGAGGAAGGCTGCCTGATGGGCATCGTCAGCCGCAGTGACCTGCTGAAAGTGTTCCTGCGCTCCGACGCCGACATCGCCCGGGAAGTCCGCGAGGACATCCTGGGGCATTCCCTGTGGGCCGCGACCTCCGACGTACAGGCCGCCGCGGAGCAGGGCGTGGTGACGCTGACCGGGACGATGGAACGGCGCAGCTACGCCCAGATCGCGGTCTGCATGACCGAACGGGTCAACGGCGTGGTCGGCGTGGTCGACCACATCACCTGGAAAGTGAACGACATCCCTGTCTGGAAGGGCCGCTGAACCACAGCACGGAAGCCCATATCGGCCGGCTCGTGCCGTATACGGGCGCATCAGGAGGCAAAGATGCGTCATGTCACCGTCAAGGACGTGATGACCTGGCCGGTGATCTCTGTTGTGGAGAACACCTGTTTCAAGGACATCGCCGGGATGCTCCTTACTCACGCGGTGAGCGCCCTACCGGTCCTGGATGACGACGGCCATGTCGTGGGTGTCGTCTCCGAGGCCGATCTGTTGCGCAAGGAGGAATTCCGGGAGCGGTTCCCCGGCGAGCGATACCGGCCCCCGACCCCGTCCGGCCAGGATCTCGGTACGGGCAAGGCCCGGGGCGTGGTGGCTCGGCAGCTGATGAGCACCCCCGCGGTCACCGTTGGAGAGGAGGTATCGGTGATTTCCGCCTGCCGCCTGATGCAGAGCCGTGGCGTCAAACGCCTCCCCGTCATCGACGAGCACGGCCGCCTGGCGGGCATCGTCAGCCGCTGTGACCTGATGAAGGTGTTCATCCGCTCGGACCGCGACATCCAACGTGATATTCGAGAACATGTTCTAGTGGAATCGTTGTGGATGGACACCTCGTGCGTTCAGGTCACCGTCAAGGACGGGGTGGTGACGCTGAGCGGGCGGATGCTCCTGCGGAGAGACGCCCAGATCGCGCTGTGGATGACCAGGGAGGTCAACGGCGTCGTCGACGTGGTCGACGAGCTCGCCTGGGAACGCGACGACACGTGTCGCATCTGACGCGGCAACCGTTGGAGCGGGAACCAGCGTGACGGACCACGCCGGACCTCGGCGTAACCTCACGAAGGAGGGGGTGCTGTCCGTGCCCACCATTGACTTGACCAGGATCAACACGGTCATATTCGACACCGATGGGGTCGTCACCGACACCGCGAGAATGCACGCGGCCGCTTGGAAACACGTGTTCGACACCTTCATGAAAGGCCGCTCGGAGCCGTTCGACATCCGCGCGGACTACCAGGCCTGCGTTGATGGCAGGCCGCGGCTGGACGGGGTGCGTACCTTTCTCGCCTCCCGGGGGATCACGCTGCCGGAGGGAGGACCGTCGGATACGCCGGGCGCGCCGACCGTGCACGGCCTGGGCATGGCCAAGGATCAGCTCTACATCCTGCAGGTGGAGCGGGACGGCGTGGCCGCGTTCCCGTCGACCGTGACGCTGCTGCACGAGTTGCGGCGTCGCGGATGCCGTACCGGGGTGGTGTCGGCCAGCCGGCATTGCCGGAAGGTGGTGCTGGCGGCGGGCCTGGTTCACCTGTTCGATGTGCTGGTCGACGGTAACGACATGGCTCGGCTCGGTCTGCCCGGCAAGCCCGATCCGGCGCTCTTCCTGGAAGCGGCGGCACGCCTCGGTGTTCCTCCGGGCAGGACCGCGATCGTCGAGGACGCGCTGCCCGGTGTCGAGGCGGGGCGACGCGGCGGGTTCGGTTTGATCATCGCGGTCGACCGCGCGGGGCAGGCCGCCGCCCTCGCGGAGCGCGGAGCGGACATCCTCGTCACCGACCTGGACGAGCTCGCGGTGAGCGGCCGAGTCCCGGTCGGTGCGGGGTGAACTCCTGGGAGCTCGTCTTCGACGGGTTCGACCCGGCCCAAGAGGGACTTCGTGAGGCCCTGTGCGCGCTGGGCAACGGTTACTTCGCCACCCGCGCCGCCGCGCCGGAAGCCAGAGCTGACGGCGTGCACTATCCCGGTACCTACATCGCCGGCTGTTACAACCGCCTGACCTCGACGGTCGCCGGCCTGGACGTCACCAACGAGGAACTCGTCAACGCGCCGGACTGGCTGCCGCTGGCCTTCGCCACGCCGGAATCCGACTGGTTCTCCGCGCGGGAGAGCGACCTGCTCGGCTATCGGCAGGAGCTCGACATGCGCCATGGGGTGCTTCATCGGAAGCTCCGGTTCCGCGACGGGCACGGCCGGGTCACCTCGGTCCGTCAGCGTCGCCTGGTCTCCATGTCCGACCCCCACCTCGCCGCGCTGGAGGCCACCTTCACGGCGGAGAACTGGTCGGGGCCGCTTCGCGTGAGTTCCGCCCTCGACGGGCGGGTGACGAATCGAGGTGTCAAGCGCTATCGCGACCTGCGCGGCGATCACCTGACCGATCACTCCACCGGGCAGGATGGCGATCTGACCTGGCTTCGCGCCCGCACCCGCTCCTCCGAGATCACGATCGCGCTCGCCGCCCGGGTGGAATCGGACGACGGCCGGAGCGAGTTCCTCCAGGAGGCGGAGTGGATCTCCGAGGAGCACGTCCTGGACCTCAGGCAGGGATCTCCCGCGACCGTCACCAAGACCGTCGCGCTGGCGACCTCCCGTGATCACGCCGTTGCCGACGCACGCTCGGCCGCGCTGAGATGGGTACGGCTCGCGCCCTGCTTCGACACCCTGCTGTCGCGGCACCGGCACGCCTGGGATCGGCTGTGGACGCGCGCCCGGCTCGACCTGGACGATCCCGAGGATGCCAGGAACCTCCGCCTGCACACCTTTCACGTGCTGCAGACCCTCTCGCCGCACACCACCGACCTCGACGTCGGCATGCCTGCCCGAGGCCTCCACGGGGAGGCCTACCGGGGACACGTGTTCTGGGATGAACTGTTCGTCATTCCCTGGCTGAACGTGCGGTTCCCCGAGATCTCCCGCACGCTGCTGCGCTACCGCCATCGCCGGCTGCCCGAGGCGCGGAACGCCGCGAGCGCCCTCGGCCTGCCCGGCGCGATGTTCCCCTGGCAGAGCGGCAGCGACGGGCAGGAGGAGACCCCGTTTCTGCACCTCAATCCACGCTCCGGTCATTGGCTGCCGGACAATTCCCGGCTGCAGCGACATGTCGGGCTCGCGATCGCGTACAACGTGTGGCAACACTACGCGGCCACTGGCGACGTGGAATTCCTCGCCGGCTCCGGCGCGGAGCTGCTGATCGAGATCGCCAGATTCTTCGGCGCGCTGGCGAGGTTCGAACCCGCGTCGGGCCGGTACGAGATTCGCGGCGTCATGGGCCCGGACGAGTACCACGAGGCCTATCCCGGAGCGGACTCCCCCGGCCTGGACAACAACGCCTACACCAACATCATGACCGTGTGGCTGCTGCTTCGCGCGCGGGAGACGCTTCGGCTCCTCCCCCGGCGTGAGCGCGGCGAACTGACCGTACGCCTCGCGCTCACCGAGGAGGAGCTCGACCGCTGGGAGGAGATCACGCATCGCATGCGGGTGGACTTCCACGACGGGGTGATCAGCCAGTTCACCGGTTACACCGACCTGCTCGAACTGGACTGGGACCGCTACCAGGGCGTGCGCCGGCTGGATCGGGCACTGGAAGCCGACGGCGAAAGCCCCAATCGCTACCAGGTCTCCAAACAAGCCGACGTACTGATGCTGTTCTACCTGCTCACCGCGGAAGAGTTGCGGGAGATCCTCGATCGCCTCGGTTACCCCGTCAAACCAGACATGGTCCAGCGCACCATCCGCTACTACCTTGAGCGGACATGCCACGGTTCCACGCTGAGCGCCGTCGTGCACGCCTGGGTGCTCGCCAGATCCGACCGCTCCAGATCATGGCGCTTCCGTACGGAGGCGCTGGGCAGCGACCTTAACGATGTCCAGGGAGGCACCACCGCCGAGGGCATCCATCTGGGTGCGATGGCCGGCACCCTGGACCTGATGCAGCGCTGCTACCTCGGCCTCGAGGTCCATCACGGCAGCCTGTATCTGAACCCGCTCCTGCCCGACCGGCTGGCCACCCTCTCGCTGCCGATCCGTGTTCACGGCGCCTCCCTGTCCATCGAGGTCGATCGCGGCCAGGCGCGGATCACCCGCGCCGACGACGGCCCCGCGCATCTGAGAGTCACCGTGCGGGGCCAGTCGGCCATACTCGGGCGCGGTGCGGGCCACACCTTCCCAGTCAGTAGACCGGACGTGATGTCGGGGGACGCCGAGCGGTAGAAGGTGTGCCTTCCGGCCTTCCACTGACGAGCCAACAGCCCTGGGAGCCGGAGACGGTAGGTGCGAGGCTCTACATATGGGCATCCAAGGAGTTGATATGTGGCCCCCGATGTTCGATGCCCAAACCCGCGGTCAAGACGACAAATGATCCGGTCGTGGCCGTGTGACGCAAACGTCGTAGTAGGAGGACAGACATGGATATCATGGAAATGCTCGAAAAAGCACGGGATGCCGCCACAGTCCGGCGTGCTTTCGGCGAGCCGATCACCTGCGACGGCGTGACGGTCATTCCCGCGGCCCGCGTCGGCGGGGGCGGCGGGGGCGGCAGCGGCCACGCGGAGGGCGAGCAGTCCGGCGAGGGCTCGGGCGGCGGCTTCGGGGTGGGAGCCACGCCGACCGGCGTATTCGTCATCAGGGACGGTGACGTCCGCTGGCACCCGGCGATCGACTACAACCGGATCATCCTGGGTGGTCAGGTCGTGGCCGTCGTCGCGCTTCTCACCGTACGCGCCATCGTGCGCCGACGCGCCCGGCGGTCATGACATCGGCCGCCACCACGCGTTCAAGGCCGGAGAACAACTCAGCGCCCATCCCCGTCCCCGGGGTGGGCGCTGAGCCGTCTTTGACGTACGTGAGGCGGCATCGGCGACGATCAACGACGTGGCCGCACCGGGCGAGCCGACAGCGGATCAGGCGTGGGGATGGAATCGTCCCGGGCATAGGTGAGGCGGTTGTCGACGTCCACGACACCGTCGACCGCGGCGACGATACGCCCGGTGAAGGAGATCATGCTCTTGAGTTCGATCTGACCCGTCAGGGTCACTCTGCCGTTCTCGACCTCGATCGACACGGTGGACGGGGCCTCCCACAGGACTCGGACGATCACATCGTCGATGATCTCCCTTCGGATGGTCTCGTCCGGGCGCAGGAAGACCTTCAGCAGGTCGGATCGGCTGACGATGCCCACGAGGCGGCCCGAGGAGTCGACCACCGGCAGCCGTTTGACGGACCGCTCGGCCATCAGCCGGGCGGCGGCCGGAATCGAGATGTCCGGATCCACGGTCGTGACCGGGGTGGTCATGAGCTGGACGGCCTTCTCCCCTTCGGACTTCACCCGCGCCAGCCGGTCGCGGGGGGTCTCGAAAAATGGGCGCCGGTCCTCGTAGACGGTCTTGAACTCCTCCTTGCGAAGGAGGTCCGACTCGGTGACGATGCCGATGACCTGATCTTTGGCGTCGACGACGGGTGCGCCGCTCACTCCTCGGGAGGCCAGAGCCGCCACGATGTCCCGGAAGCCGGTGTCCTCGGTGATGCTGAGCACGCCTTTGGTCATGACGTCGGCGACGGTCGGCCGATGGTGCTTTCTCATCGCTGGCTCCCCTCTTTTCATCGGTTCCATGGCCAGTGAAGGGCTTCGCCGACGACCGGAGCAGAGGCGAAGGTCCTGCGGCCGAGGGCCGTGTGGATCTCAGGGGGCAGCCGGCGGACGAACGGCCGGAGGCCCTCATGATCTTGTTCCGTTCAGGATGACTTTGTCGGCGGGCCCGAAACGCCCGGCCGGCGCAGGCCGATGAGCTGGATCATCCGGGCGAGATCGGCACCGGTCACCGTGCCCACGATCCGGCCGTCCTCGACGACCACCGCGAGCGCGTCCCCGGTCAGGGGCGGATCCAGGAGGACGCTCGCCTCCTGTTCCGGCGACAGGACTCGGCCGGGCGGGAGCCGGCGTGCGAGAGAGTCCACTCGGGTCTCGCCACGCCGGGCGGGCGGGACGTCTTGGAACGCCTGCAGCCGCAGGTAGCCGATGGGGGCGCCGGAGGTGTCGACAACGGGGAACGCCGTCTGGTGGCTTCGACTGGCCACGCTGGAGACGAAGCGATCGATGTCGATCCAGCCTGGGGCCACCGCGGGGTCGGGTGTCATGACATCCCGGACCCGCATGCCGGCCAAGGCGTCGCGCATTTGCTGCTGAAGCAGCTGGGTGTGGGCCGCAACTGCCAGGAACACTCCGATGATGATCGTCCACAGGCCGCCCGTGGCCGGCCAGAGGAGGAGTTGCGCGGCGCCGAGGGACACCAGCAGCCCGCCGAGGATCTTGCCGGCTCCGGCGGCCCGGCGATCGGCCTGGGCCCGGTCGCGCGTACGGTGCCAGATGAGCGCGTGCAGGACGCGCCCGCCGTCCAGCGGCGCGCCGGGCAGCAGGTTGAAGGCCCCGAGCAGCAGGTTCATGGTGGCCAGCCAGATCATGGCCGTCCGCGCGACGGGCACCCCCCGCAGTGGCGTGACCAGCAGAAAACCGACGGCCGAAACCGCGAAGCTGGCCAGCGGGCCCGCCACCGCGATCGCCAGTTCCGCGCGCGGCGTGCGCGCCTCGCCTTTGAGCTCGGTCACTCCGCCCAGCAGCCAGAGGGTGACCGAGGTCGCGCCCACCCCGGTGCGCCGCGCCACCAGCAGATGCGCGATCTCGTGGGCGAGCAGAGAGGCCAGGAACAGCAGCGCCGTCAGGACGGCCACGCTCCCGTAAACCAACGCGCTGTCCCCGCCGCCCGCGGCCGGCAGGACCGAGGTGCCCAAGACGGCGACCAGCAGGATGAGTATCAGCAGGACAGACCAGTGAACCCCGATGGGAACCTTGGCGATGGTGCCCAGCCGCACATTCGGTCTCATAACTCCACGCTGTGCCCCTCAACGGTCCAATGACAGAGCATCTCGGCCCTGCGATAAGGGACGTTGGTCGTAAATTCGCCGGACTGCGTGCCCGCCTCAGGGGCCGGGTCAACGGCGTGGTCGATGTGATCAGCGAACTGGCGTGGGCAACCGGCCTGACGGAGATCGTCAGGCCGGTTGGCTTTTCGGTTCAGTACGCCGGTGGGAAGACCGGATCGACGGCGGCCGCCTGAGTGTCGATCTCGGAGTCGACCGCCACGATTCCGTCCACCTGCCGGACCGCTTCCAGGAGCCTGCGCACCGCGCCGGCCGGGGCCTTTCCCCCGATGGTCACCACGCCGCCGCTGATGTCGAAGGTCAGCGCCGCCGGGTCCAGCCCGACCTCATCTCGGACGACGGCGGAGATCTCCTCGCGTAGTTCGCCGACCGGCCGCTCGAAGACGCGCAGCAGGTCGGACTGGTGCAGCGTGCCGCACACCCGGCCGGTGATCGGGTCGATGACCGGGAGCTGCTTGACGCGGTTCTCGTGCATCAGGCGCGCCGCCTCCCGTACCGGGGTGCCGGGGGTGACGACGATCGCCGGCGAGGTCATCAGCCGGTGCGCGGTCACGGCGGCCGCCTTGACCTGGGCCGCGCGCCGGGCCGCGCTCAGCGAGCCCAGACCGTGGCGGGGCGGCTCGCTCTCCTTCAGCAGCAGGTCGTCCTCCGACACCACGCCCACCGGACGGCGATCCTGGTCGATGACGGTGACGGCGCCCACCTTGAACCGCCGCATGGCGGAGACGATCTCGGCGAATTCCGCATTCTGGGAGACGGCGATCGCGACGCGCCCCATGACCTGCCTGACTTCCATGGACATCTTCAACTCCTCCTTCTCAGACCGGTCTCAGTCCCGCGGGCGGACGACGGCGACCGGGCAGTGAGCGTGGTGCAGCACGCCGCGGCTGACCGACCCGAGCACAGCCGATCCGAGGGCGCCGCGGCCGTGGGAGCCCACCACGAGCAGGTCCGCGCCGCCGGAGGCGTCGACGAGCACCTGGACCGGATGCGCGCAGTGCACGTCCTCGATCACCTTGACGTCGGGATATTGCTCCCGCCACTCCTCGAGCTGGCGGGACGCGAGGGCGTGCTGGACGGCCCGGATCTCGCCCATGTCGTAGCTGATCTCCGGCGCGAAGTCGTGCGCGGGCAGCTGCCAGGCGTGCAGGGCGCGCACCGTGGCATCGCGGAGCCGGGCCTGCTCGAAGGCGTAGGCCAGTGCCGGCCGGCAGGCGGGTGAACCGTCGAGCCCAACCACGACCTCTCCCCGCGGCGGCTCGCTCAGCCGTCGTACGACGACCACCGGGCCGGGCGCGTGACCCGCCACGTGCATGCTGACCGAGCCCACGACGGCCCCGGCGAAGCCGCCCATACCACGGGTGCCGACCACCAGCTCGGCCGCGCCGTCCGCCTGCTCGCGCAGCGCCTCGGCGGGCCTGCCCTCGACGACCTCCGTGGTGACGGCGATGTCCGGGTGGCGGGCGCGGGCCGTCTCCTCGGCCTTGTCCAGGATGCGCGCGGCGCTGCGGGCCAGCTGGTCGCCCAGGTCGGGGTTGGGGAACATGGTGATCTCGTACGGGTAGCGGTCCAGAACGAACACGATGCGCAGCGCCGCGCGGGTGCGGACCGCGTCATCAGCGGCCCACTCGACAGCCGCGAGCGAGGCGGGCGAACCGTCCACGCCAACGACGATGACATCCTTCATGGCTCCTCCTTCTTCCCCTCCATCACAGCGCGCGGCGGCCTCGCCACCCAGAGCCGAAGGTCCCCCAGGGCCGGGCCTATCGGTGGTGTCGCGGCGGAGCACCGCTCGCCAGACTCAAGCCAGGACCGGCCCGGCTCCATCGACCGGGAGCCCGGCGTCTGAGCCGTCAGGCCGGCCCGATGCGGTAGGGACGCATCATCTCGTTGTCCTCGTGCTCGAGAATGTGGCAGTGCCACACGAACAGCCCGGGGTGTTCGAACCTCGCCTTGATCGTGGTGATCCCCCCCGGGTACGCGATCACCGTGTCCTTGTACCCCGACTCCCCGCGTTCCGGGCCCCGGGCGGCGCCTTTGAACGGTTGCCGGCCGACGAGCTGGAACTGAACCTCGTGGATGTGGATGGGGTGCGCGTCCACGGTGAAGTTGTGGATCTCCCATGTCTCGGTGGCCCCCACCGGAGGGTTCTCGGTGATGGGATCGGACCACAT
The DNA here is from genome assembly GCF_009687885.1 of Acrocarpospora pleiomorpha. Taxonomy (GTDB): domain Bacteria; phylum Actinomycetota; class Actinomycetes; order Streptosporangiales; family Streptosporangiaceae; genus Acrocarpospora; species Acrocarpospora pleiomorpha. Next base: position 46,067 of record NZ_BLAF01000004.1, on the reverse strand, counting down.
CAAGGGCTTGCGCCCTGGGACGGTGCCGAGCAGGGTCGCCGCAGGTCCCGCTCCGGGAATGGCCGAGGACGTGTGTTCCAGCAGGCCGACCTTGCGTGTCGTCGACGCCCGGCCCAGCGGGACGAACGAGGGCAGGGTGAGCTGGGCCGGCGGAACGCTGATGTCGCGGCCCACGAGTGACCCCACCGTGAACTTCATCACCTGCCCTGTCGTCTCGGGATTCGCCGGCGGCGACTTGCCGTCGCCCTGAAACGGCCCGTCAGGGCCTTCATTGATCAGGAACAGCTCGGTGCCGGCGGGAATGCCGGTGAAGTCGACGATCACGTCCATCCGCTCGGCGGGGGCCACCAGCAGGGCAGCGAGTTCCACCGGCGCGGGCAGGAAGCCCCCGTCCGACCCGATCTGCCAGAAGGGCACCGCCGAGGCTGCCGGCCGCGTCGCCCGCGGGTTGGTGACGATCTTGAGTATCAGGACCCGGGTATTGCACCCGTTGAGAATCCGGAAGCGGAACCGGCGCGGCCGCACCGCCAGGACCGGCCAGGTCCGGCCGTTGACCACCATGGTGTCGCCGAAGAATTCCGGGTTCCAGATAGGCGACATGTCGCTGCCGGGAATGTACGGCCCGGCGAACCCGTCGAAGTACGTGCGGCTCCCCGGGTAGAACAGCGAGCCGTCGGCGGCGAACGACCGGTCCTGGATGGCCAGCGGAATCTCGTGATACGACGGACGCCCGGAGTCGCCGAGCGCGGGAGCCGGCCCCGGGAGAACACCCGGGGGAAGGTCGGCCGATCCCCCGCGCAGAAGATAGAACGCGGCCAGGCCGGCATAGACGTTGAGTCTGGTGAGTCCCAGCGTGTGATCGTGATACCACAGGGTGCTGGGCGGTTGGTCGTTGGTGTACTGGAACACCGCCGACCCCGGCTCCCACGAGATGCCCTCGCGGGCGGCGAAGCTCGCCCCGAAGGGCGCGTACTGGGAGCCCACCCGCGCGTAACCCTCCCCCAGGTTCCGCGCGGCCGGAAGGTACCACGCCTCGGGATACCCGTCGCTGTCCTGGTCGTTGCGCCCGCCGTGCAAGTGAGTGACGATCGGCACCGGCCCCCGGTAGCGCCCTGGCGTCGAGGCGAACCTCGGCCTCGAGTCCCGCCCGAAGACTCCGCCGGGCGGGTTGGCCCAGTGCAGCGTCGGGTCCACCGGCAGCAGGTGCGGCAGATAGTCCCCGTCTCCATCCATCAGCGCGTTCACCCAGGTGACCCGCACCGGACGGCCGACTCGCGCTTCGATGGTGTGACCCGGGGTCTGGAAGCCGCGCGGATGCCGCTGCGGGCCGTACCCCCACACGGTGGTCGCCGGGCTGCCAGGAGGCAGGATCTGCTGCCGAAACCGCCGCACGCCGATCACGTAGTGGTCCAGGCCGTTCGCCGTGGAGACGGGCGGCATCACCGGCGGTACCGCCAACGGAGTGACGTACTTGGGCACCGCCGCCGGATCCACCCCGCCACCCCATCCGGCACGGCCGGAGACGAGCAGGACACCCCCAGCCGTGCCGGCCTGAAGAAACTGCCGCCGCGTGATCATTTGTGTCGCGTCCCCCAGCCGCCGTATGGGAGGGACATCACCGTGGACACGCTCCCGCAGACATGGCATGCCGAATAATCACGCAATGCGGGCCGCCCAATGGTGTGTCGGACCGGCGAGCAGGACCCGCGTCTCAGTGGCGGGGGCGCCGCCGTCCCGCCGACAGGTAGGCGATCGGCCCGACAGGCTGGATGAACAGGGCCGGCCACCACAGCGCCTTCGGTCCTCGGACGGCCTCCTTGGGCCGGAACCACAGATCCACGGCCGCGGTGGCCGTGAGGGCCAGTTCGATCGAGGCCAGCACGGCGATGGCCGTCCGCTGCCGGTCCGTCAGCTGGTTCCAGGTCTGGTGGGTCATCTGCGTTCCTCCTCAGAGCATTGTGAGCAGTTCACGCGTATCCTTCCTGGCGCGCAACCGCGCCAGGGATCGGTTCTCCAGGAGCCGTACCCAGGTGCCGGGCATGCCCAGCCGGCGCCCGACCTGCCCGATGGTGTAGGTCCGGCCATCGGTCAGGCCGTATTTGAGGCTCAGCACCTGCGCCTCCCGAGCGTCCAGGTCGCCCAGCATGGCCCGCACTCCGGCCAGCAGTTCGGCGCTCTCCATGACGGCTTCGGGCTGGTGGTCGCTCGGGTCGGGCGCCTCGACGGCCGGTACGGAAATCGGCCAGGGCTCCCCGGCGAGGGCCTGCGCGATCGTTTTGCGGATCCACCATGTCGCGTACGTCGAGAATTTGGCGCCCCGCCGGTAGTCGAAGCGGTCGACGGCTTTGATCAAGCCGATGTCGCCCTCCTGGATGAGGTCCATCAGGGCCATCCCGCGATGGGTGTAGCGGCGGGCGACGGTGACCACGAGCCGGAGATTGGCCTCGATCATGCGGGTGCGGGCCTGGCGCCCTTCTCCGGCGATCGCCTGGAGCTCCGATCTGGGGACAGCCGATACGCCTGGAGGCTCGGCCAGGAGGTGCCCGGCGTAGAGCCCGGCCTCCATCCGCTTGGCGAGTTCGACCTCCTGGTCGGCGGTCAGCAGGGTGATGCGGCCGATCTGGGCCAGGTAGCCGCCGAGTTCGTCGGTGTCGGTCCACATGGTGATCCCCTGGGTTCAGGTCTGGCGGGGCCTGCGCCAGCGCGCCTCCGCCACGGTCCAGGCCGCGCTCCACTGAGCGTACCGGCCGCGATTGAGGAGGTGGCGGGCGGTTACGCAGGCGAGGAACGCCAGGAAGACCACGCCGAGTTCCAGCCCCAAGGCGGCGAACCCGGTCGCCATGATCGTCTCGGCGCGGGTGCGTGGCGGGGTGGTCACCGCGTTGCGGCCGTCGATCCACACCTGGTACGTGGCGCCGACCACCACCTGCGGGAGGGTGGTCACGCGGCCCGTCACGCGCCTTCCGTCGCCGGTCTGCCACTCCTGGGCTCCCGCGGGGGTCCGCACCAGCGTCACGACCGCCGCCGCGCGCGCTCCCGGCCCGGACAGCTCCGCCCGTAGGCCGTCGCGGTAGACGGCGGCGCTGATCAGGGTCGCCGGCCAGATCGACAGCAGTGTGAAACTGATCGCGAGCGCCACGACCAGCGCCTCCCACCGATCCGACGATCGGCGCAGCGGATTTCTGTCGGGGCGGTAGAGGCGCACCCGCCTCACGGCCCAGTCGGTCGCGGCTCCCATGACGTACCTCTCACATGTCACCTGCTTCGGTCTTCCTTCACGATCGATGCCGGCGGCGCGCCGGAGCAGTGCCGTCCGGCACGCCGAGCCGGGACCTTCGTCCTTGCTCTCACGCGGTCACCGGAACGGGTCCATCAGCGGCCGGCCCAGGGCCTTTCGCGCCTACGCGGCCCCGGCCCGCCGGTGATGCGCTGCAAGGTGGCAGGTTTCGCCGACGCCAGGAGGTTCCCGGTCATGAATCGCTATCCCGTGCACGTGGAGGGCCGGCTCGACACGCCGCTGAGTCGTGGGCTCTGGCTCGTCAAGTGGCTGCTGGCCCTGCCGCACTACCTCCTGCTCATCCCGCTGTGGTCGGCCTTCGCCCTGCTGACCGTGGTCGCCTTCGTCGCGATCCTGGTCACCGGCCGCTATCCGCGAGCCGTCTTCGACTTCAACGTCGGCGTGCTGCGCTGGACGTGGCGGGTCGCCTACTACAGCTACGGCGCCCTGGGGACCGACCGATACCCGCCGTTCACGCTCGGACCTGATCCCGGATATCCGGCGGCGTTCGACGTCGACTACCCCGAGCGCCTCTCGCGCGGGCTGGTCCTGGTCAAGTGGTGGTTGCTGGCCCTCCCGCACTACCTCCTGGTCGCGTTGTTCACCAGCGGCGCCCTGCTGATCGGTGACCGCTACGCGGGGTTCTGGCAGTTCAACCTGGGCGGCCTCATCGGCGTTCTGGTACTGATCGCCGCTGTCGCGCTGCTGTTCACCGGCCGCTACCCGCGCGGCATCTTCGACATCGTGCTCGGCATGAACCGCTGGGTGCTGCGGGTGGCCGCCTACGCCGCGCTCATGACCGACGTCTACCCTCCGTTCCGCCTGGAGGTTGGTGGGCTCGAGCCGTCCCCCGAGGGCGCCCCGCCGGCGGAGTCGCCGCACGCGCCCGCGCACCGCTGGACCAGCGGCGCGGTCGCGGCTGTCGCCTGCGGTTCGGTGCTGGTGTCGGTGGGCCTGGCCTTCGCCGGTATCGGCGCCGCCACGCTCACCCTGGACCGCGACGCGGACGGCTTCGTGGGGGCGGCGGCCGTGCCGGTGCGCACGAGCACGTACGCGATCACCACCGGCGAGGTGCGGCTCACCGCGCCCGGCGTGCGGGTGCTGCGCGACTTCGTCGGCCAGGTCCGGGTCGAGGCGGATTCCGCGGGCCCGCCGGTCTTCGTGGGCATCGCCCCCGCCGCCGCGGCCGACCGGTACCTGAAAGACGTCGCCCACGACCAGCTGGCGCGGTTCGGCCAGGGCGCGCACTACGCCCGGCACGAAGGCTCCCAGCCCCCTGCGCCGCCGCTTGGGCAGCATTTCTGGGCGGCGCTCTCGCAGGACTCCGCGCTGACCTGGGAGGCCGCGCCCGGTGACTGGACACTCGTGATCATGAACGCCGACGCCTCGCCCGGCGTCACCGCCGACCTGCGCGTGGCGGCGAGCGTGCCCGCGCTCGGCGGCGTCATCGTCGGGTCGCTGACCGCCTTCGTGGTGCTCGCGCTCGGCGGGACCGGCCTCATCCTGCTGGGCCTGCGACTGTCGGCCCCGCCACGCGCCCAGACCCCTCGACCGGTCACGACCGGTTCGTGACCCCCTCCGTTCGCGGGTGGTTGCAGTCCAGGGCCGAAAGTCACACAGAGAACAGGCCTTGCGCGCTCGCCTCGCGAGCCCTCCAGCCCTAAGCGCGAACCCGGCGAAGGAGTGTCATTGAGGTGCGAGAACAAAGACGATAACCCGCTTTGAAAGGGGCCGACGATGGCCACCACCGAACGACGCCACAGCGTCCACACCCCCCACGTGTTCAGCTCGCAGGCGCCGTCGACCGCGGCGCGCACGGTGGACTACATCTGGGCCGTCGCGCGTATCGCCCTCGGCTGGACATTCCTGTGGGCCTTCCTCGACAAGACCTTCGGCTGGGGCTTCGCGACCCCGTCGGCGAAGGCCTGGATCAACGGCGGCAGCCCCACCACCGGGTTCCTGAAGGGCACCGGCGAGAACGCGCTCGGCGGGTTCTTCTCCAGCCTGGCCGGACAGGCCTGGGTCGACTGGCTGTTCATGGCCGGCCTGCTCGGCATCGGCGCCGCCCTCGTCCTGGGCGCCGGCCTGCGGATCGCCGCGGCGGCCGGGACCGTGCTGCTGGTCTTCATGTGGGCGGCCGAACTCCCCCTGCCCAACAACCCCTTCATGGACGAACACCTCATCTACGCCATCGTCCTCATCGGCCTCGCCCTCGCCTCCGCCGGCAACACCCTCGGCATCGGCGCCTGGTGGTCCCGCACCGCGATCGTCGCCAAGTACCCGATCCTGAAGTAGCCGTCCACGTCAAAACGCTCATCCATCCGGATGGGCGTTTTGGCGTTTTGGCGCAAGATGTCCCCACGACCCCCCGGGGAGGGGGTCAAGCGGCGGTCGAGCGTCGGCGCAGGTGCGACACGGTGAGTGCGGACGGGCGGTAGCCCATCTGGAGCTGGCCGATCTCGGTGCCGGGCGGGACGACCTCGTCATCGTAACCCCACGTAGCAATGCGAAACGGGGAGATCATCCGTTTAGGCCAGAAGGCATGTGGGCGCACCGTCACAGGGGCGCACGATGCGTGTCGACGCGCGCCGCAACTACGAGCACGTCGTCGCGACCGCCCGCGAGGCGTTCACCGAGCTGGGCCCGGACGTCCCCTGGGACGTCCTCGCGCGGCGCGCCAACGTCGGGTCCGCGACCCTGTACCGGCACTTCCCCACCCGTGAAGCGCTCATCGAGGCCGTCTACCGGACCGACGCCGCCGACCTGGCCGACTGCGCCCTCGATCTCGCCGGGCGACACGCTCCACGCGAGGCACTGGAGCGCTGGGTGCGCGAGCATCTCGCGCAAGAAGAGCACGGTGTCGCGTCCATGCTGAAAGACGCTCTGGCCAGGGCTCCCGAGGTCTTCTCGCAGAGCAAAGAGCAGTTCACCGACGCCGCGGACAAGCTCTCGACGGGCTGCGCCCCATCTGACCAGCCTGGCCACCGCCGCTGTCAGCCGTGGCCCGGATCACTCGCCCGTGATCGCCGGCGGATCCGATGGACGGTGGTGAACGGTCCGGCCCTGCGGTGGGTGCGATGGCCGGCTGAGCGCTCGCGCCCCGCCGGTACGGCTGGGAGAGCGCGGTAGAACCATTGCTTGCCGACCTCGATCAGACCGAGATAGAAGACCACCATCAGGGCCAGTGCGAGGAAGTACGGGCCGGGAAGCGGAACGAAACCCAGGATCCGCGCCACGGGGGTGGCCGGCAGCGCCACCCCGATCAGAACGACCCCGAGGGTGGTGGCTACCAGCGGAAGGCTGGGATGGCTGCGGAAGAACGGGCTGCGCCGGGTCCGGATCGCGAAGATCACGAGTGTCTGGGTGGCGAGGGATTCGACGAACCAGCCGGTACGGAACAGGGGCGGGCCGGCGTGGAAGATCCCCAGCATGACGGCGAAGGTGGCGAAGTCGAACAAGGAACTGAGCGGCCCGAAGAACAGCATGAAGCGCTGGATGAGCTTCATGCTCCAGCGGGCCGGTCGGGCCACCTGCTCGCGGTCGACGTTGTCGGTGGGAATCGCGAGCTGGCTCGCGTCGTACAGCAGGTTGTTGAGCAGGATCTGGGAGGGCAGCATGGGCAGGAAGCCCAGGACCAGGGCGGCCCCGGCGGCGCTGAACATGTTGCCGAAGTTGCTAGAGGTGCCCATCAGGACGTATTTCATGGTGTTGGCGAAGATGCGGCGGCCCTCCATGACCCCGTCGGCGAGCACGTTGAGGTCTTTCTCCAGCAGCAGCACGTCGGCGGCGTCCTTGGCGACGTCGGTCGCGGTCTCGACCGAGACGCCCACGTCGGCGGCGTGCAGCGCGAGGGCGTCGTTGACGCCGTCGCCGAGGAAGGCGACGTCCAGTCCGCCGCCCCGCTGGACTCGGACGATGCGGGCCTTCTGTTCTGGCGTGACCCGGGCGAACACGGTGGACCGGTCGATGAGAGCGGCCAAGCCGTCGTCATCGGCGGCCGCGACGTCCTGACCGGTCGCGACGCGTCCACCGGGCAGTCCGAGGTCGGCGCAGAGCCGCGCGGCGACGGCGGGGTTGTCGCCGGTGAGAACCTTCACGGTGATGCCGAGACCGGCGAGTCGTTCGAGTGCGTGGGAGGCGCTGGCCTTGGGTGGGTCCAGGAAGACCAGCAGGCCGCGCAGGACGAGGTCGCACTCGTCGGCGAACGTGATCTGGAGCGATTCCGGGGCTGGACGGTCGGCCACCGCGACCACGCGGTTGCCTGCGGCGAACTCGGCCGCCAGCGTGGCGGTCATCTCGGGCGGAACACCGACGCAGCGTGAAAGGACGGCTTCCGGCGCGCCCTTGGTGATGAGAGTCCTGCGACCCTCGTGTTCGACCACGACCGACACGATCCGGCGTTCATGGTCGAAGGGAAGCACGGCCAGCCGCCGATAGGGGGTCAGCGCGGCGCCGAGAGCCGCTGCGGCCGGAGCCTGCCAGAGCGCGACGTCCAGCGGGTTGCCGCCCGCCACCCGCCCGGCGGCGACCACGGCTTCGTTGCAGAGCAGGCCGAGCTTCAGGGGTTCATCGGCAGGGGTGCCGTCCGGACCGAGGGAACGCACCAGGCTGATGCTGCCCTCGGTGAGGGTGCCGGTCTTGTCGGTGAACAGCACCTCGATATCGCCTAAGTCCTCGATGCAGACCAGGCGTTTGACCAGCACTTTGCGCTGGGCCAGGCGCCTTGTCCCCGCGGCCAGGCTGGTGGAGACGACGGCGGGCAGCAGTTGCGGGGAGATCCCCACGGCGATCGCCAGCGAGAACAGCAGGGCGTCGATGACCGGGCGGTGCAGGAGCAGGTTGATGACGAAGATCGTGACGGTCAGCACAGCGGCGACTCTGACCAGCAGCATGGAGAACCTGCTCAGCCCGACCTGGAACTCCGTGTCGGGGTGACGTTGACCCAGGCCGAGCGCGATCTTTCCGAATTCGGCGCGTCCGCCGGTGGCCACCGCGACCGCGGTGCCGGAGCCGGCGTGCACGACGGAGCCCATGAGCGCGCAACTGCTCAGTTCGGCCAGCGGGGCGCCCGGCCGGACCGGTGCGATCGACTTGGCCACCGGCATCGACTCCCCGGTGAGCACAGATTCCTCGCACTCCAGCCCTACGGCGGAGACCAGGCGCAGATCCGCGGGCACTACCTGGCCGAGCCCGAGTTCGACGATGTCGCCGGGTACGACGTCGGTCACGTTCACCGGCCGTGGCAGGCCGTCCCGCCGGACCACGCAGGTGTGCCTGATCTGGGAGTGCAGCGCCTGCGCGGATTTCTCCGCCCGGTATTCGTTGAAGAACCCGAGGCCGACCGACGCCGTCAGGATCGCTCCGATGATCAGGGCGTCGGTCGGTTCGCCGAGAAAGTAGGACGCGATCGCCGTCAGAGCCAGCAGGATCAGCAGCGGGGATCGTAACTGCCGCGCCAGCACCGCAAGGCGCCGAGTCCGATGTGTGCGTATCGCGTTCGGGCCAACCGCCTGAAGCCGTTCTCGCGCCTGGGCTTCGCTCAGGCCCGCACTGCTGATCTCCAACCGGGCCAGCACCGTCTCGACGTCCAGGGTCGCGGCGGTGGTGACATCCAGCTCCGCCCATGCATCGTGTCGTGTCGACAGCACGGTTTCAGCGCTCATCGTTCACCTCCCGTGCCTGTGAGCCTGAACCGTCCTCCTTTGCTCGCTGTAGAGGCCTAAGTCCTCATGGCCCGGCATGGGTCCCCGTCAGGTGTCGCGGGTGTGTTATTCGAAGAACTTGAGGCTGTAGCCGACGTTGGTGTTGGCGCCGGGGACGTTCGCGCGCTGGTAGGTGGTCTTGCTCCACCAGACGGCCGTGCCGGTGTACCAGTACCGGTTGGACCATGAGTACGGCGTGCCCTTGGCGACCGCGTGGTACATGGTCGGGAACCGGTTGCCGGACGGCGGGCTGGTGGCGATGTCGCCGCGCTCCAGCACGAACGTGTGGTGGCCGGGGCCGTCCACGTGCAGCGTCGGGTCCCAGCCGTTCATCATGTACGCCGCGTACGAGCCGAACAGGCAGCCGTTGCTCTTGTACCAGTCCCACACGTACGTCGGGTCGCCGCCGGAGCGCAGCCGCAGATCGGCGAGGCAGTACTTGCTGCTCCAGCTGCCGTTCGCGGAGTACACGATGTGCAACTGCCCGTTCGGGTCGAGGATCGGCTCGGGGGCCTCGTTGATGAACGGGTTGCCGACGACCCGCTCCCACGACTCCCGCGGCTGGGAGATGACGTAACGGCCGCCGGTGGTCGTGGTCGGGCTGCTCATCCGGGCGATGTAGAGGTTCTGCTCGACGTTGGTGTCGCCCGACCAGCCGGACCACACGAACCAGCGCTGGCCGTTGAAGGTGAACGGCACGCCGTCGATGGCCCACTTGTCGCCGGGCAGGGCGACCTTCGTCGCGGCGGAGTAGCCGGAGTCGGCGGTGGTGGAGCTGATGTGGTACATCCGGTGGGCGGCGCCGGTGCCCGCCGCGAAGTAAATGCGGTAGCGGCCGTTGTGGTACACGATCTCGGGCGCCCACACCTCACCGAGGTTGCCGGTGTCGTTCCACACCTGGCGCCGGGGCGCGGCGGCGATGCCCTCGAGAGTGGTCGCCGTCCGTACCGCGATGCCGCCGTTCACCGACTTGGCCGCGACGTAGAGGTTGCCGACCCGGATGACGCTGGGGTCGGCGCCACCCAGGGTGGTACGGCCGAGGGCCACGGACTGCTTCGCCGTGCCCGCGTCAGCGGGTTCGGCAGTGGTCAGCGCGGGCCCGGCGCTGAGGGCGATGGCGAGGACGGCGGCTCCGGCGATCCGGCGGGCGCGCGGCATCGGACGGCGCCGCTCTCGTGAGCCGCGTCCCGTGGTAGCGCTGGACATCGTCGCGGGGACATGACGCTTCTTCTTCATGGGCACCTTCCGTGCGTGAGGGGCGCACTTCGCGGACGTGCGTCTCAAATCGGTGGTGTACGGGGACGCTCGTACCCATGCCGGCTCCAGATATTTGTAAAGAAACTTTATAGATCGGCCTGAGCTTAGTCAATCACCTTTACTTATCCTCGGCTGCGCTACAGCGGCTGAACGTAACGTGTGATTTCGGTTACCTTCTGACCGATCGGACAGAGTCTGTCCGATCGGTCAGTTACGTTGGGGCCATGACCTCGATGCGAGCGGAGATCCTGGAGTCGGCGGGCCGCCTGTTCGCCGCCCACGGCTTCCGTGGCACGTCCCTCCAGGACATCGCGTCCGACGTCGGCTGCTCCAAAGCATCACTGCTCTACCACTTCACCAGCAAAGACGCGATCCTGAGTGAGCTGTTCGCGCCGGTCGGGCGGGACCTGGAGGCCATCCAGGAGAAACTCGCCCCACTCGACGGGGAACAGGCCGCGCGGGAGGCCGTCGCCGGGCTGGTGGAACTCGCGCTGCGTTTCCGCCGCCAGGTCAAGATCCTCATCGTGGACGTCGACGACCTGCTCTGCCACCCCGAACTGCCCGACGTCGAAACCGCCACCGAGAGCCTGGTGGACGCCCTGGTCGGCCGTGCCCCCGGACAGGAGTGCCGGGTGGCCGGCTGGATGACCCTGGTCGGCATCTTCCTGACCTGCGCCCGCGGCATCGACCTCCCCGACGAGGTCATGCGCGTGGAACTGACCCGTGGCGCGCTGCGCACCCTCGGCCGCCCAACCGACTGATCACTGGGAGAGACCCCTACTCATGGCGACCCTGCTGTACCGGCTCGGCCGGTTCTCCTTCCGCAACCGGGGGCGAGTCGCCGCCGTCTGGTTGTTACTGCTCGCGCTCGTGGGCGTGGCCGCCGTCATGTTCCTCGGCCCGTCCAGTGACAAGTTCTCCATGCCCGGCACCGAGTCCCAACGTGCCCTCGACTCGCTCGCGCGGGAGTTCCCGCAGGCCAGCGGCGCCGTCGGCACCATCGTGATCGCCGCCCCCGAAGGCGGGAAGCTGGACCCGGCGGTCGTCGCGCCGGTGGTGAAGGAAGCCGCCGCCGTGCCCGGCGTGGTGGCCGCGATCGACCCCTTCCAGGCCCGCGCCCTCTCCCCCGACGGCCGGTACGCGCTGGTCCAGGTCCAGTTCAAGGACAACGTCGACGACATCACCGACGCGCAGCGCGAGGCGTACCTGAAGGCCGGGGCCGCCGCCACCGGCATCCAGGTGGAGCACGGCGGTGAGGTGCTGCGAGCCGCGCCGGAGGTCGGCGGGTCCGAGGCGATCGGCGTGCTGATCGCCGCGATCGTGCTGATCGTCACCTTCGGGTCGCTGGTCGCGGCCGGGATGACGCTGCTCAACGCGCTGGTCGGCGTCGGGGTCGGCATGGCCGGTCTGTACGCGCTCAGCGGCGTCGTCGAGCTGACCTCGGTGACCCCGGTGCTCGCGCTGATGCTGGGCCTGGCCGTGGGCATCGACTACTCGTTGTTCATCACCTCGCGCTACCGCCAGTTCCTGGCCGAAGGGCTGGAGCGGGAGGAGGCCGCCGGGCGGGCCACCGGGACCGCCGGGTCCGCCGTGGTGTTCGCCGGGGCGACCGTGGTGATCGCGCTGGCCGGGTTGTTCGTCGCCGGCATCCCGTTCCTGACCGTCATGGGCCTGGCCGCCGCCGGGACCGTCGCCGTCGCGGTGCTCGTGGCGGTGACGCTGCTGCCGGCGATCCTCGCGTACGCCGGGCCGCGGGTCCTGCCCCGCAAGCAGCGCGTCGGGCAGGGCGTCGCCAAGGAGGGCTTCGGTTACACGTGGGGGCGGCTGGTCAGCCGGCTGCGGGTGCCGATCCTGCTGGTCGGCATCGTCGGCCTCGGGGTGCTCGCGCTGCCCGTACAGGATCTGCGGCTGGCGCTGCCCGACGCGGGCACGGCCGCGCCCGGCACCCCGGCGCGCGCCGCCTACGACCTCACCAGCGAGGGCTTCGGCGAGGGCTTCAACGCGCGGCTGATCGCCGTCGTCTCGGCCGAGGACGCCGCCGCCGTGAACGCCGCCGCCGGGCAGGCGGCCGGGCTGATCCAGCAGGTGCCGGGCGTGCTGGCGGTCGCGCCGCCGCAGCCCAACGCCACCGGCACGACCGCGCTGCTGGCGATCATCCCCAAGGAGGGGCCGACCGCCGCCTCGACCGAGGCCGCGGTGCAGGCCATCCGGGACAAGGTCGCCACCATCGCGGGCGCGGAGATCTCCGTCACCGGCGCGACCGCCGTCGGCATCGACGTGTCGGACAAGCTGGCCGAGGCGATGCCCGTCTACCTGCTGCTCGTCGTCGGGCTTTCGGTGTTGCTGCTGATGCTGGTCTTCCGGTCGATCCTGGTGCCGTTGAAGGCGGCGCTCGGCTTCCTGCTGACCATCGGGTCGACGTTCGGCATCACCGTGGCGATCTTCCAGCAGGGGCACCTGGCCGGGTTGTTCGGCGTCGAGGTGCCGGGGCCGCTGGTCAGTTTCCTGCCGATCCTGCTCATCGGCATCCTGTTCGGCCTGGCCATGGACTACGAGGTGTTCCTCGTGTCGCGCATGCGCGAGGACTTCGTGCATGGCGACACCGCCCGGCAGGCCACGATCAACGGCATGGGGCACAACGCCCGGGTGGTCACCGCCGCCGCGCTCATCATGACCTCGGTGTTCGGCGGCTTCGTCTTCATGGACGACCCGATCATCAAGTCGATGGGCTTCGCGCTGGCGCTCGGCGTGCTGGTCGACGCGTTCGTGGTGCGCATGACGCTGGTCCCGGCCGTGATGGCGATGCTCGGCAGGGCGGCCTGGTGGTTGCCGAAGGTCCTGGACCGGGTGCTGCCCGACCTCGACGTCGAGGGTGAGAAGCTCACCCACCACCTCGCCGTGTCGGCCGCACCCGTGCCGGAGCGCATCGGCTAGCGAGGGCCTCAGCCGGTGGCCTGGTCGGCCACCGGCGATGGCGTCAGCAGGTCGCGCAGGACATAGGGCAGGATGCCGCCGTGCCGGTAGTAGTCCGCCTCGCGCTGGGTGTCGAGGCGGACGCGGGCCTGGAACGTGATGTCGTCGGCGGTGACCGCGAGCGTCGGCGGAAGCCGCCTGCCCGCGTGCGAGGCGAGGCCGCGGACGGCGAAGACTTCCCGGCCGGTGAGGCCGAGCTCGTCGGGACCCTGACCGGGCAGGAACTGCAGCGGAAGGATGCCCATGCCGACCAGGTTCGAGCGGTGGATACGTTCGAACGACTTCGCGATGATGGCCTTCACCCCCAGCAGCGCGGGTCCCTTGGCGGCCCAGTCACGGGAGGACCCGGCGCCGTAGCCTTCTCCGGCGATCACCATGGCCGGGACCGAGGCGGCGTGATAGGCGCGAGCGGCGTCGTAGACGCTCGTGAGCCTGCCGCCGTCGAGGAAGTTCGGGGTGAGGCCGCCCTCGGTTCCCGGGGCGAGCTGGTTGCGCAGGCGGACGTTGGCGAAGGTTCCGCGCATCATGACCTCGTGGTTGCCGCGCCGGGAGGCGTAGGTGTTCAGCTGGGGGCGTGGCACGCCGAGCTCGGTGAGGTAACGGCCGGCGGGACTGCCCGGCAGGATGGCCCCGGCCGGTGATATGTGGTCGGTAGTGATGAAGTCGCCCAGCTTGACCAGCACGCGGGCGCCGGTGATGTCGGCAGGGGGCGAAAGGTGCGGCGAGATGCCGTCGAGATAGGGGGGCCTGCGCACGTAGGCGGAGCCGGGATCCCAGGGGTAGGTGGCCGAGCTGGCGACGTCCAGGCCCTGCCATCGTTCGTCTCCGTCGAGGACGTCGGCGTACGCGCGGGTGAACATCCGCGGCCGGATCACCTTCTCGATGACGTCGCGCACCTCCTCCGCCGCGGGCCACAGATCGCGCAGATAGACGGGCCGGCCGGTGGTGTCGGTGCCGAGGGGCTCGGTGGTGAGGTCGATGTCCATCGTGCCGGCGATGGCGTACGCGACGACGAGCGGGGGCGAGGCCAGGTAGTTGGAGCGGACTTCGGGCTGGATGCGGCCCTCGAAGTTGCGGTTGCCGGACAGGACCGCGGCGACGTCGAGATCGTGTTCGCCTACGGCCCGCGACACCTCGTCGATGAGCGGTCCGGAGGCTCCGATGCAGGTCATGCAGCCGAAGCCGGCCAGGGTGAAGCCGAGCCGCTCCAGGTAGGGGGTGAGGCCCGCTTCGGTGTAGTAGTCCATGACGACCCGCGAGCCGGGTGACAGGGTCGTCTTCACCCATGGTTTGGCACGTAGCCCGCGTTCGGCTGCCTTTTTGGCGAGCAGCCCGGCCGCGATCATGACGGAGGGGTTGGAGGTGTTGGTGCAGGAGGTGATGGCGGCGATGGCGACGGCGCCGTGCCCGATCTCCTGGCCGCTGTCCGCGAGCCGCGCCCGCGCGGGCGGGTGGGCCTGGGCGCGGAAGGCTGACTTGGCGGCGTCGAGGGGGATGCGGTCCTGCGGCCTGCGAGGGCCGGCGATGGACGGGACGACGCCGGCCAGGTCGAGGTCGAGGTCGGCGGTGTAGGCGGGCGACCGCTCGGGATCATGCCAGAGACCTTGCTCTTTGGCGTAGGCCTCGACCAGGTCGGCATGGTGCGTCTCGCGGCCGGTGAAGCGCAGGTATCGGATGGTTTCCGCGTCGATGGGAAACAGCGCGGCGGTGGAGCCGAACTCGGGGCTCATGTTGGCGATCGTGACCCGATCGGTGACCGGAAGCGCGGTGACGCCGGGCCCGTGGAACTCCACGATCATGCCGACCACGCCGTGCCGGCGCAGCAGCTCGGTCAGGGTCAGCACCAGGTCGGTCGCCGTCGCGGCGACGGGCAGTTCGCCGTGCAGGCGAACCCCCACGACGTCGGGCACGGGGATGGAGACCGACTGGCCGAGCATCACCGCCTCGGCCTCGATGCCGCCGATGCCCCAGCCGAGCGTGCCCAGACCGTTGACCATGGTGGTGTGGGAGTCGGTGCCCAGGCACAGGTCCGGGTACGCCTCGTCGCCGTGCCGCATGACCACGCGGGCCAGGTGCTCGACGTTGATCTGGTGCATGATGCCCTTGCCCGGCGGCACCACGGTGAAGCCGCGCATGGACGCCTGCCCCCAGCGCAGGAAGCGGTAGCGTTCGGCGTTGCGCTCGTGCTCGAGCTCGGCGTTGCGGGCCAGGGCGTCAGGGCGGCCGAAGACGTCGGCGATGATGGAATGGTCGACGACCAGCTCGGCGGGGATGGCGGGGTTGACGCGGCCGGGGTCGCCGCCGAGCGCGGCCATGGCGTCCCGCATGGCGGCCAGGTCGGCGAGCGCGGGCACGCCGTTGGTGTCGTGCAGGAACACCCGGGCGGGGTGCAGGTCGACGGCGGCGGTTCGTTCGGCGCGCGGCTCCCATCCGGCCACGGCCCGCACCTGCTCGGCGGGCGCGCCGTGGCGCAGCAGGTTCTCCAGCATGATGCGCAGGCTGTAGGGCAGCCGGGCCACAGAATCAACGCGGTGGTCAACACGATGGATGCGGTAGCGGCGGGATCCCACCGTGAGGAAATCGGTCATGTGATCTGCCCTTGCAGCGAGACGGGACGGCAGAAGGTGTTGCGATGATCCTCGACGCATGCCTCGGCCACCCGGCGCCAGCCGGCGTAGTGCGGTGTGGAGCGGTGCTCGGTGTAGAAGGCCGCTTCGTCCCGGTAGATCTCGTACAGCAGGAACCGGTGCGGGTCTTCGTCGCTGCGCAGCACGTCGAAGCGCAGGCAGCCGGGCTCCTGGCGGCTGGCCCGGGCGTTGGCCTGGATGCCGTCGAGGAAGGCATCCAGCCGGTCGGGCCGCACCTGGAGGTTGACGATCACGACGAACATGCGGCCCCCGTCCACTCGGGCCGGGCGACTCCGCACCCGTCGGCCAGTCGTTCGAGGGCGCGCAGGGTCCGGTCGGGCAGCCGCACCCCGGCGGCGGCCGCAGTGGCCGCGTTGCGGTCCTCGATCTCCCCGGGGTAGAAGATCTCGTCGAAGCCCGGCGCGAGTGGCACGGCTTTGACGCGGTCGATGAGGTCGTCGAGCCGCCGCGTGTAGCCGCCGGGGTCGGCCACGGCGTCGAGGCGGAGGGCGAGCAGCAGATGGCCGCAGCCGCTGCGGCGGTCGGGCACGTACGGACCGGCCACGTCGGTGGCGTAGGAGCTGCCGGTGAGCACCCCGGACAGCATGTCCATCATGAGGGATATGCCGTATCCCTTGTGTCCGGCCATGGGCAGGATGAGCCCGTCGATCGCCTGCCGCGGGTCGGTGGTGGAGGCGCCGTCCGCCGCCTGTGCCCAGCCTTCGGGAATCGGCTGCTCCCGCTCCAGCGCGGCGTAGATCTTGCCGCGGGCCACCGTGGTGTTGGCGATGTCCAGCACGACCGGGCCGCGCCGGCCGCCGGGGACCGCGACGGACCACGGGTTGGCGCCCACGGCCTTCTCCCGGCCGCCCCAGGGAGCCATGGCGGGACTGCCGTTGGTGGTCAGGACGGCGACGCACCCCTGTGCGGCGATCATGCGGGTGAAGTAGGCGGCGGTCCCGAAGTGGTTGCTGTTGCGGACCGCCACCACGCCGACGCCGTGCTCTCCCGCCCGCCGTACGGCGTCGCGGGCCGCGTGCGCGGTCACGACCTGGCCGACGCCGTCCTGGCCGTCCAGTACGGCGACCGCGCCGCCGTCGATCACGGTGGCCACGTCGGTCACCGCGCGCATGGCGCCGGAGCGCAGCCGGGCGGCGTACCACTCAAGGCGCAGCATGCCATGCGAGGGATGTCCCCACATGTCGGCCGTGACCAGGCTGTCGGCCACGAGTCCCGCGTCCTGCTCCGGGACACCGAGCGAGGTCAGGACCGCGGTCCCGAAAGCGATCAGCTCGGGCGGATGGATCATGTGAGGCTCCTGACCTGTTCTGGCGTGAGTGGACGGATGGGACGCTCGCGCAGGAGCAGCCACAGGCGCGCCGTCTCCTCGAGCTCCTCCACCGCGTCGGCGGCGGAGCCCAGGTCACCGCCCGCGACGATCGGCCCGTGGTTGGCCAGCAGCAGGGCGTGTGCCGTACGGGCGGCTCGCTCGGCGATCGGACCCAGTGCCGGGTCGCCCGGCGCGTGATAGGGAAGCAGCGGCAGCCGCCCGACGCGCATCACGTAGTAGGCGGTCAGCGGCGGCAGCGCGTCGTCCGGGTCCAGTCCGTCGTGGCAGGACACGGCGACCGAGTAGGTGCTGTGCAGGTGGACCACCGCGCCCGCGGCAGGGCGGGCCCGGTAGAGGGCGGCGTGCAGGAACGCCTCCTTGGACGGGCGCGGCCCGCTCAGGTGCTCCCCCGCCAGGCTGACGAACGACAGCCCATCGGGCGACAGGTCACCTAGCGACCCGCCGGTGGGTGTGATCAGGAGGCCGTCCCCGGAGCGGGCGCTGATGTTGCCCGTACGGCCGTGCGTCAGCCGCCGGTGGAACAGGGACGCCCCCAGGTCCGCGATCTGCTGGGATATCTCGGTCATGGTGCTTCCACGGCTTGGACGAGCAGGTCGGGGCGGCCGAAGTTGCCGGACTTCAGCAGCAGCGCGAGCGGCGGGCGGCCGGTGGTGAGCAGCCAGGGCACGCCCCGGTCCGCCTCGCCGCCCACCACCGCCCCGGTCACCCCGAGCGCGTTGACCACGGCGCCGGAGGTCTCACCGCCGGCGACGACGATGCGGCGGGCGCCGAGCTGAGCGGCGCGGGCGGCGACGGCGGCCAGCGCCCGCTCCAGCAGCGCGGCCGAGCCGGGCGCGCGTTCTTCCGGCGGAGCCGACGAATAGACCATGACCGGGCCGCCCCCGGCGAGGTGCTCCTCCAGCCAGCTCGTGGCCGTCCCGATCAGGTCGCCGCCGCCGGGGTCGAGCCGGTGCGCGGGCATGCGTTCCCTGGCCAGCGCCACCTGTTCCAGCGTGGCGGCCGAACAGCTGCCGGCGAGCACCACCCCCGGCCCCGGCGGGAGAACGGGCAGGCCGTCGCCGCCGGACGTATCCCAGCGGCTTCCCTCCAGAGCCCCGGCCGCGCGGGCCAGCCCCGCCGCTCCGGTGATGACGGGAAGGTGCGCGGCGGCGCGGGCGACAGTGTCGAGATCGCTGTCGCCGACGGCGTCGGTCACGGCGTAACGGACGCCCCGCGCCTCCAGTGCTTCCAGGGCGGCCCGCACCGCGTCCGGGCCACGCTGGATCGTCTGGTGCGCGACCAGCGCGACGCCGTGCGGGGTCTGCGCGCCGAGCACGCGGACCAGATCGGAATCGGTCATGGGCGTGAGCGGGTGATGCCGCATCGGGGACTCCGACAGCAGCCGGTCGCCGACGAACAGGTGGCCCTGGTAGACGGTCCTGCCGTGTTCCGGCGAGGCCGGGCAGACGACGGTCAGCCGCCCCCCGGCCGCGTCGGTCAGCGCGTCGGCGACCGGGCCGATATTGCCCTCGCCGGTGGAGTCGAAGGTGGAACAGTACTTGAAATAGATCCGCCGGACGCCCAGCTCGGCGAGCCGCTCTCGCGCCGCCAGCGACGCGGCCACGGCCTCCGGCGCGGGTATCGAGCGGGTCTTGAGCGCGACGACGACGGCGTCGCAGTCCGGTATGTCCGCCCCAGTGCCGAACAGCAGCACCGTGCGCAGTCCCGAACGGCGCAGGGCGGCCGCCACGTCGGTGCCGCCGGTGTAGTCGTCGGCGACGCAGCCGAGCCAGGCGCTCATGCCAGCGCCTCACGCAGCGCCCGCGCCGCCATGTGCGGCGGGCTGAGGACCGGCACGCCGAGCCGCTCGGCGAGCGCGGCGTGCCCGGGACTGATCGAGTACTGCGCGAGCAGGACCAGGTCCACGCCGCCGAGGCGAGGCCCGGCGGCCCGCGCCAGCGCGTCGGTCAGCTCCGGCCAGTCGCGGGCGGACGCCGCGGCGGCGGCCCCCGTCGCCGCGACCGCGCTCACCTCGACGTCCACCACATCCTTCAGCCGCCGGGCGGAGTCCTCCGCCGCGGACTCGAGCGAGCCGACCAGGAGAACCCGGCCGGGACGGCGCCGGGCGACCTCGGCGAACATCGCCTCGTCCGAGCCGGTGACCGGCACGTCGTGCAGCCGGCGGGCGATCCCGGCCACCGGGCCGTACATCGAGCAGGTCAGCAGCACGGCGTCGGCGCCGCCGCGCACCGCGTAGTCGACGAGGGCGAGCATCCGTCGCCGCAGGGCGGGGGTCATGCCGCCCGCGGCGTCGGCCTCCGTCACCAGGCGGTCGTCCAGCAGGTGCCAGGCCGCGGCCTCCGGGAACGCCTCGCCGAGCCCGTCGGCGGCGGGCTGGAGGGAGGCCGGCGTGGCATTGATCAACGCGACCGTGGGCCTCATCGCGCCTTCTTGACGCCGGCCGCCACGGCCTCGGCGAACGCGCGGGTCCCCGTCGTGCCGCCCATGTCCCTGGTGCGGGTGCCGGCGCCGACCGTGGTGGCGACCGCCGCGTCGATCAGCGCGGCGGCCTGGGTCAGGGCGGGGTCCTGGCGGCGGGTGCCGAGCCAGTCGAGCAGCATGGCGCTGGAGAGGATCATCGCGATGGGGTTGGCCACGTCCTGCCCGGCGATGTCCGGGGCGGAGCCGTGCGCGGCCTGGGCCATCGCGCGCTCGTGGGAGGCGTTGATGGACGGGGCGATGCCGAGCGACCCGGCGATCTCGCCCGCCAGGTCGGACAGGATGTCGCCGAACATGTTCTCGGTGACGATCACGTCGAAGTCGTTCGCCCGCCGCACCAGGTGCACGGTCATGGCGTCGATGTGGAAGTCGTCCACGGCCACGTCCGGGTAGCGGGCGGCGACCTCGCGGCAGACGTCGCGGAACATGCCGGTGGTCAGCTTCAGCACGTTCGCCTTGTGCACGATGGTGAGCTTTCCGCGCCGGCGGGAGGCCAGCTCGAACGCCTCCACGGCGATCCGCTCGACCGCGGGGCGGGTGATGATGCCCATGGCGATGGCCACGTCCGGGCTGGGCATGAACTCGCCGCTGCCCCGATAGGTGCTGCGGTCGGCGTAGAAGCCCTGGGTGTTCTCCCGGACGATGACCAGGTCGGTGCGCGGGACGATCGCGTACGCGCCCTCGAGGGACTTGGCCGGCCGGATGTTGGCGAACAGGTCGAAGTGCTTGCGGATGGTGCCGCTGGGGTTGAGCTTGCCGCGGTGCGGCTCGGGGTAAGCGGCGCTGTCGTGCGGTCCGAGCAGCCAGGCGTCCAGCTCGGCGAGCGCGGCAAGGGTCGACGCGGGCACCGCGTCGCCGTGGGTGTCGATGGCCGAGGCGCCCAGCGGCAGCTCCACCCAGTCCACTGGTGGCGCGCCCGCCGCGGCGAGCGCGGCGTCCAGGACCAGTACGGCCGCGGGGACGATCTCGGGGCCGATGCCGTCACCTTCGAGTACGCCAAGACGGTAGGAAGTCACGGGGGTCCTTAGTGAGAGACGGTGATGAGCGCTTCGGCGTCCTTCGGCAGGACGTCGGTGGTGGGATAGACGAGGCAGGCGGCCGGGTCGGCGAGCAGGGTGACCTCCCCCGCCAGGCCGGCCCGGCCGCTCTCCACCTGGATGACGTGGTCGCCCAGGCGGAGGTCGTACTCGTAGCGGGAGCCGATGTAGGAACTGGTGAGCACCTGGGCGGTCAGCACGTTCACGCCGGAGGGGGCGGCGCGGTCGGCCGAAAGGATCTCCAGCCGTTCGGGGCGGATGGCGACGCTGACCCGCCGGCCGATGTCGGCCGTTCCGGGAAGAACGGCCCAGGTCTGACCGGTGCAGTCCAGCCGCACCTCCGCCTGGCCGGTCATCGTGCCGGTGAGGAAGTTGCACCGGCCGACGAAGGCGGCCACCCGCGCGGTCGCGGGCGTCTCGTAGATCTCCTTCGGGGTGCCGATCTGCACCATGTCGCCCTCGGACATCACCGCGATGCGGTCGCTCAGGGCCAGCGCCTCCTCCTGGTCGTGGGTGACGTACACGGTGGTGATGCCGAGTTCCGCCTGCAGCCGCTTGAGCCAGGCCCGGGCCTGCTCGCGCAGCTGCGCGTCCAGGTTGGACAGCGGCTCGTCCAGCAGCAGGACGCTGGGCGAGTAGACCAGCGCGCGGGCGAGCGCGACGCGCTGCTGCTGGCCGCCGGACAGCTGGTGGGGGTAGCGGTCCTTCAGCTCGGCCAGGCCCACCTTGCCCAGCGCCTCGGCGATGAGCTCGTCCTGCCGGCGCCGCTCGACTTTGCGGATCTTGAGCGGCATGGCGAGGTTCTGGGCGACCGTCATGTGCGGCCACAGCGCGTACGACTGGAACACCATGCCGAGGTTGCGGCCCTCCGGCGGCACGAACGTGCCGGAGTCGACGAAGGTGGCCGGGCCGACCGCGATGCTTCCGCTGGTCGGCCGCTCCAGCCCGGCGATGCACGCCAGTGTGGTGGACTTGCCGCAGCCGCTGGGGCCCAGCAGGGTGAAGAACTCGCCGTCGGCGATGGTGAAGGTGATGTCATGCAGTACGGCGTTGCCGCCGAACCGCTTGGACAGGCGGGAAACCTTGACCTCAGGCATCGTTGCGTCCCTTGAGAAGTAGTCCGGCGAGTCCGACGAAGGCGGCCGTGATGGCGATCTGCAGGCTGGCCAGCGCGGCCACCGAGCCCGTGTTGCCCTGGACCCACAGTTCGAGCATCGTGGTGCCGATGATGTTGGAGTCCGCCGAACCCAGGAACACCGCCGGCGAGTACTCCTTGAGCAGCGTCACGAAGGTCAGAATCAGCGCGCCGGCGAAGGCGGGCCGGAGCAGCGCCGCCAGGAGCCGGGTGAACGTGCGGACCCAGTCCGCGCCCGAGACCCGGGCCGCGTTGTCGAGTTCCGCGCCGATCTGCATGATCGACGGCGAGATGGAGCCGAACCCGCTGGGCAGCGCGCGCAGCCCGAAGCCGATGATCAACGCCCACAGCGTGCCCTGGATCAGGGTGCCCAGCCCGAAGGGGGCGAAGGCCAGCGCCCAGAACAGGCCGATGCCGACGATGATGCCGGGCATCGCCTGCGGGGCGAGCGCCAGGTACTCCACCGCGCGGGCGAAGCGGAAACTCGACCGCCTGGCCACCATCACCGCCAGCAACGACAGCCCGCTGACCAGCACGGCGCCGATGGCGGCCACCAGGAGGCTGTTGACGATGGACTGCACGTACACCGGATAGGTGAAGATCCGCTCATAGTTCGCGCCGGTCAGGGTTTTGAACGGCGACTGCAGGGGGGTGAACACCAGCGTGAAGGAGCGGAACACGAGCCCGCCGATGGGCACCAGGGCGCCCATCACCACGTAGCCGGCGATGAGGACGGCGCTCAGCCACTTCAGCCAGCCCAGGTCCAGGCGTCGCGGCCGGGTGGCCTTGCCCCGCACGGACACGAACCGCTGGGCGTTCTTCAGCAGCTTGGCCTGCAGCGCGACCAGGCTGACCGTGACCAGCAGGATGATCGCCGACGCCGCGCCCAGCACGCCGTAGTCCGGATTGATGGACTGCAGCCCGTTGCGATACAGGAACGTGGAGAACACGTCGATGCCGACCGGCTGTCCGAACAGCAGCGGCACGCTCAGCGTCTCGACCGACATGCTGATCACCAGGATCGAGCTGTAGACGATGGGCGGGCGCAGCATCGGCAGGATCACCGAGCCCAGGATGCGCATCGGGCCCGCCCCGCACACCTGCGCGGCGGCCTCCAGGGAGGCGTCGCTCTGGCGCAGCGCGTTGGCGCAGAAGGTGTAGACGATCGGGGACAGCGCCACGGCCTCCGTGACCGCCATGCCGGGAATGGAGTACAGGTTCCACGGGAGGAAGCCGAGGATCTGGCGCACCTCGACGCTGACGAAGCCGGCCGGGCCGTACATGGTGATCCAGCCGAAGCCGAGGATGAGCGAGGAGATGAAGAACGGCCACTGCATGGCGGCGGCGAAGACGCGGCCGCCGGGCAGCTTGGTGCGCACCACGACCATGGCCATGGGGACTGCGATGAGCAGGCTGAGGACGGTGGTGAGCCCGGCGAACAGCGCGGTGTTGAGCACGACGCGGCCGAAACCCGCCTCGGTGAACAGCCGCACGTAGTTGTCCACGCCCAGGACGCCGCCCGCCTCGTACAGCGGGCGGTCGAGGAAGGACTGGTACAACGTCGGGACGACCGGCGCCAGCACCAGGACGGCCAGCAGGAGCAGCACGCTGTACTGCAGCCAACTCTCCCGGGAAAGCCCGAGGGGCCGGCGATAGCGCGGCGGGGGATGCACCGCCGGACGGGGCGGGGACACGGTGGTCATCTCGATCCTTTCGCTGCTCGGTCAGCGACCAAGCAGGCCGTTCCACTTGTCGGTGAAGGATTTGACCTCGTCGTCGGGGACCTTGGCGTACTTCGCGAGGATGATGTTGGCCTCGCCCACGGATGTGACGAGTTCCTGGTAGGTGTGCCGTCCGCCCTCGGCCGCGATTCCCTCGCGGTAGGAGGTGAGCCCGCCCTCGGCCACCGCCGCCTGGCCCTCCTGCGACAGGACGAAGTCGACGAACAACTTCGAGGTGGCCGGATGCGGAGCCTTGGCGGCCAGGCCGATGCCGCGCGGCAGCGCGACGGTGCCGTCGTCGATGAAGGAGATCTCCAGCAGGCCGCCGCTCTTGGCCACCGCCGGGTAGGCCGGGGCGGCGCTGACGAAGAACCCGGCCACGTACTCCCCCGAGGTGATCTTCTCCAACTGGGTGCCGGACGAGGTCTCCGGCCTGGCCAGGGGCAGAACCGACTGCAGCGACGTCCAGGACTCCGGGCGGGCGGCGGCGAAGGCGTGGGAGACGGTGAAGCCGAACGCGCCGCTGACATCCCGTGTGGTGATCTTGCTCTGGTACTGGGCGGGGTCCTTGGCCAGGATCGCCGCCAGGCTCTTCAATCCGGTCGGCTTCTCCGGGAGCAGCGAGGTGTTGTACGCGATGGACATCGGGTCGATCGACATCGCGTACACGTTCGGCAGCAGTTCGGCGAAGTCCGGCAGCTTGTCCTTCTCCGGGGAGGCGTACGCCATGAGCGTGCCCGGCCTGGCGGCGAAGTCGGCCCACGCCTGAGCGGCGTTCGACACGATCAGGTCGGCCGGAGAGTTGCCCGTGGCCTGCTCGCTCAGCACGCGCTGGAACACTTCGTCGCTGTCGAGGTTGTTGGCCGCGATCTTCGTCACCCAGGGGTACTTCTTCTGGAAGTCCCGGAAGATCGGCGCCCAGTTCTCCTGGTCGGTGTTGGAGTAGATGGTGAGCGTGCCGCCTTCCTGCTCGGAGGCCTCGATCAGCCGCGGGTAGTCACCCGGGTAGTACGACGGCGCCTGCCCGGTGGCGATCGGGTCGGCCGGCGGTTCCGGCGCCGCCTCGCCGCAGGATGTGATCAGGCAGAGCGCGAGTACGGCGGTGCCGAGGCGAAGTGTGGTCATGTGCTGTCCTCCTAGACCAGGCGAGGCTGGCCGCCGTCGCCTGCGATGGCGCACACTCTGCTTCGTTATAACCTATGACGTCAACCCTTCGTTTCCAGAATGTAACGCGATGAACATCCTGGATGCCTTATAGGGACGCTGGCCAGCCCTACCGGACATCCAGCGCTAATGGCAGGCACTTGCCGACAGGGCGGGCCATCGGTGTAGGTTATAACCGCCCCTCATGAGACAGGACTGCGATGAGCGAACCAGCGGCCGAGCCCTACACGACCAAGGCGGACTACGCCTACGTCCGGGTCAAGGAGCTGATCCTTTCCGGGGAGCTGATTCCAGGCTCGGTCATCGCCCAGGCCCAGCTGGCGCGCGGGATCGGCATCAGCACCACCCCCCTGCGCGAGGCCCTGCGCCGGCTCAAGAGCGAAGGACTGGTGGAACTCGACGCCCACCGCGACGCCCGCGTCGCGCCCCTGGCCGCGGAGGAAGCCCGCGACCTGCTCGAAATGCGCCGCTCCCTGGACCCGCTGGCCGTCGCGCTGGCCGCGGAACGCCGCACCAAATCCGACATCGCCGAGATACGCGCCACCGTCGAGGGCCTCAAGCCACTACCCGGCAACCCCGCCTACGAGCAGCTCGTCGCCCACCGCAAGTTCCACGCCGCCCTCTACTTCGCCTCGCACAACGATCTGCTCATCCAGGTGCTCGACAGCCTGTGGGACAAAGCCGACCGCTACCGCCGATTCGCCCTGCAGGTCGAGCGCAGCCAGGAGGCCCGCGACCGCAAGGCCGCCGAACACGAGGCCCTGGTGGAATACGTGATCGCGGGCGACGCCGAGTCCGCCGCCGCCGTCATGCGCGAGCACATCGACACCAGTCTCGGCGCCCAGGCGGCCTGGCGCCTGCGTAAGTACCAGCCCGACCAGGGCGAGGGAGATGCCTGAGCGCCGGCATCGGCTCGCCGCCCTGCTGGCCCACGCGGTCGGCACCCAGATGATCACCTTCGTGCTGCGACCCAGCCTGTCCTACCGCGCCATCGAGCTCGACGTGCCGGCGGCCTGGCTCGGCGTGCTCGGCGCCAGCTTCGCCGTCGCGCCGCTCCTGCTCGCCCTGCCCGCCGGGCACGCCACCGACCGCTACGGCGAACGCCGCGTCGCCGTAGCGGGGGCGCTCCTGCTCACCGCGGCCGCGGTCGCCTTCGTCGCGCTCAGCGACACGGTCGCCGGGCTGGTGCTGGCGGGGATCCTGCTCGGCACCGGCCATCTGGGCAGCGTCATCGCCCAGCAGGCCCTGGTCGCCAACACCACCGAGCGCGGCCGCCACGACACCGCCTTCGGCCACTACACCTTCGCCGCCTCGCTCGGCCAAGCCGCGGGCCCGCTACTGATCGCCGCGTTCGGCGGTGAGGGCGCCATCCCCGACACCGGCCGCATCTTCGCCTGGTCGTGCGTGCTGGCCCTCGTCCTGCTCGTTCTGTCGGCGCTGCTCCCGCCCCGGCGCCCCTCGGCACGCACCCACGCCGACGGCGGCGATCTGCGGACGCTGCTGCGCCTGCCCGGTCTGGCGCACGCGCTGCTGACCAGCTGCGTGGTGCTGGCGGCCATCGACATCACCCTGGTCTACCTGCCCGCGCTCGGCACCGAGTACGGCCTGACCGCGAGCGCCGTGGGCCTCCTGCTGACCATCCGGGGCCTGGCCTCCATGGCCTCGCGCTTCTTCCTCGGCCGCCTCGCGCGCGCGGCCGGCCGGCGCAGGCTGCTGGTCGCCAGCACCCTGGCCGCGTCCCTGGCCATGCTGCTCACCCCCGTGCCCATGCCGCTGTGGCTGCTGGCCGCCCTGCTCCTGATCGTCGGCTTCGGCCTCGGCGTCGGCCAGCCGCTGACCATGTCCTGGCTCGCCGAGTCCGCCCCCGCGGGGATGCGCGGCAGGGCCATGTCGCTGCGCCTGGTCGGCAACCGCACCGGCCAGGTCCTCATCCCCGGCGCCGCCGGCCTCATGGCGGCCGGCCTCGGCGCCGGCGGCGTCCTGTTCGTGACCGCGCTCAGCCTCGGCTGGGCCGGCGTGGCCGCACGACGGCTTCCCGTCGACCCCTGAAAGGTTCCGCCATGACCATTGTCACCGCTGATCTGTACGACGAGCGCGGCGACCAACTCGACTCCTGCGACCTGCAGCTGCGCCAGTACGGCGGCTGCCACTCCTTCGCCGGCTCGATCGCGACCGTCCGCTGCCACCAGGACAACGCCCTGCTGAAGTCCATCCTGTCCGAGCCCGGCCAGGGCCGCGTGCTCGTGGTGGACGGCGGCGGCTCCCTGCACACCGCCCTGATGGGTGACGTCATCGCCGACCTGGCGATCGCCAGCGGCTGGGCCGGCGTGGTGATCAATGGCGCGGTACGCGACGTCTCCGCCCTGCGCGAGCTGAACCTGGGCATCAAGGCACTGGGCTCCAACCCGCGCAAGAGCGGCAAGCAGGGCACCGGCCAGCGCGACGTCCCGGTCAGCTTCGGCGGCGTCACCTTCCACCCCGGGGCGGAACTGTTCAGCGATGACGACGGCATCCTGGTGACGCGCCAGATCCCGTGAGCTGATTCAGCGCGTCCCGGGAGCCAGGTCGCCCCGGACCAGGCCCGCGCCCTCCGGCACGGCCGCCGGATCGCTGCCGAGGTGGACCGGCCGGTTGTCCTGGTCGACGAAGACGACGCTCGGCTTCAGCGCACCGATCTCTTCCTCGGCCACCAGCGCGTACGCGATGATGATCACGAGGTCGCCCACGTCGATGAGCCGGGCCGCGGCCCCGTTGATCCCGATCACTCCGGAGCCCGCCGGGCCCTCGATCACGTACGTGGACAGGCGGTTGCCGTTGTCGATGTCGACGATGTCGACCTTCTCGCCCTCGACCAGGTCAGCCGCGGCCATCAGGTCCGCGCTGATCGTCACCGACCCGACGTAGTGCAGTTCCGCGTGCGTGACGGTGGCGCGGTGGATCTTCGACTTCATCAGCGTACGGAACATCATCCCCCACAGGGTCTGCGTGGTCCCTCCTGGTGGGCCCCAATAGCGCCTCGATGGTACGTCACCACCAAGGGGTCGCCACCATCCGGGGGCGACCCCTGGTACCGCGGTACCAGCAGGCCGCCGAAGAGTCAGCGTGACGGCATCGCCACCGCCATCACCAGGCCGGACAACACCACGGCGGCCGTCGCGGCGAAAGCCGTCTCATAGGAGAACGAGGACGCCAGCTGCCCGGCCACCAGCGGGCCGACGGCCATACCGAGATCAGCGGTCATCTGGTAGGCGGCCACGACGGTGCCGCCACGCCCCTGGCTGACATCGCCCACGGTGGCCGCTCCGCCGGTGGTGCAGAAGGCGGTGCCCAAGCCCATCAGGGCGAAGGCCGTCAGATAGCCCGCCAGCGTCTGCCAGGTGATGACCATGACGAAGCTGCCGAACACCAGAGTCTGGCCCAGGAGCAGCGAGGACCGGCGGCCCCACATGTCGGCTGCCATCCCGGCGAGGGGCAACGCGATGGCCTGCAGCACCGCGCCCACGGCCAAGCCCACCCCGACCCACACCGCGCTCGCCTTGACCACGAACAGCAGGAACAGCGGCAGCACGGAGACGCGGACCCCGAAGACCGCCCAGCCGAGGCCGAAGTTCGTGGTCAGCACCGCCCGGTAGGACTGGTCCCGGAGCGCCGCGATCACCGTCAGGCGCCCGTCCGGGGCGGCCGCGGGTTTTTCGGAGTCGCGGAGCAGGGCGGCGCGGGCCAGCGCCACGGTGGCGATCGTGCCCGCGATGGCGACGGCGGCGCCGTACACGAAGAACGGCAGCCGGGCCGAGAACCCGAGCAGTCCCCCGCCCAGCACCGGCCCGGTCACGGTGCCGAGGTAGTAGCCCCCTTGGAAGTAGCCGGTCGCCCGCCCGCGGTGCGAGTCGGGAGTCACGCGCAGGAGCAGGTTCATCGCCGACACGGTGTACAGCGCCGAACCGACCCCGCACGCGCCACGGAAGAACAGCAGCAGCGGGTAGTTCCAGGACAGCCCGGCGAGGATGCTGGTGACCGCGAGCAGCGCCATGCCGGTGGTGAGCACCGTACGCTCTCCGAAGCGGTCGACCAGCCTGCCGCCGGGCAGCCCGGTGGCCAGGCGCATGATCGCGAAGGCCGACACCACCGCGCCGACCGCCGCGCTGCCGACGCCGAACTCGCTGGCGAAGACCGGGATCGCCGGAGACTGGATGCCGAACCCCACCGCGACGGTGAACGCGACGACGGCCAGGATCTTGACCTCTCGCGGCAGCTCCCGGAAACCGGACACTAAACCCGCCGCCTGGCGATCTCATCCAGGAGTTGCGGCACCACCTGGAACAGGTCGCCGACCACGCCGTAGTCGGCCAGTTCGAAGATGGGCGCCTCGCCGTCCTTGTTCACCGCCACGATCGTCTTGCTGGTCTGCATCCCCGCGCGGTGCTGGATCGCGCCCGAAATGCCGACGGCCAGGTAGAGCTGGGGTGACACGGTGGCGCCTGTCTGCCCCACCTGGTGGGCGTGCGAGTACCAGCCCGCGTCCACGGCCGCCCGGGACGCGCCGACCGCGCCGCCGAGGGCGTCGGCGAGGCGTTCGATCAGCGTGAAGTGCTCGGCTGCGGCCAGCCCCCGGCCGCCCGACACCACGATCTCGGCCTCGGTCAGCCCGGGCCGGCCCGTGCTCTCCCGGACCGTACGCGACACGATCCTGGTGCGCCGGGACGCCTCGTCCGGCACCAGGCGCGCCCGGGTGAGGGACGGCTCGGCCGGGGCGGGCTCGGGTGCGACGGCGTTGGGTTTGACCGCGATGATCGGCACCCCCCGGGCCACCCGGGAGGTGACGGTGAAACCGGCGGCGAAGGCCCACTGGGTGACGACGGGTCCGTCCGGACCCGGTCGCACGTCCCCGGCGTCGGTGAGCACGCCGCCGCCCAGGCGTACCGCTAGCCGGGCGGCGATCTCCCTGCCGTCGGGTGTGGACTCCGTCAGTACGGCCCGCGGTGGCGTGTCCGCGGCGAGTTCGGCGAGGGCCTGCACCCAGCCGATCGGATACTCCTCGATGTTCTCCGACTCGATCAGGTGCACCCGTTCGGCGCCGTACCGACCAAGTGTCTCCAGCGTCTCGGCGTCGCCCGCGCCGGCGCACACGGCGATCGGCGGGCCGAGCCGGCGGGCGAGCGTGAGCAGTTCCAGACTTGGCTTCCCGACCTGTCCCGCGACGGGCCCGACCAGCACGAAAACCCCTGCCACAACGATCCCTTCCTCAGATGAACTTCTTCGCGGCCAGGAACTCGGCGAGGTACCGCCCGCCCTCGCCCTCGTCCGGCACGGCGGTCCCGGCGACCCGGGGCGGGCGGGGCGTGATCTCGTCCACCACCGTGCGAGCGGCGCCCGCCCCGACCTGGTCGGCGGGCATCCCGAGGTCGGCGAGGGTCCATGTCTCCAGGGACTTCTTCTTCGCCGCCATGATCCCTTTGAAGGACGGATACCGAGGATCGCCGATGCGGTCGGTCACCGAGACCAGCGCGGGCAGGGCCGCCTCCAGGTGTTCGGTCGCCTTCGCGCCCTCACGCCGGATGCTCACGGTGTCCGGCGTCACGGTCACCTCGTTGGCGAAGGTGAGCTGCGGCAGTTCCAGGTGCTCGGCGAGCATGGCCGGCACCAGCGAGGTGCCGCCGTCGGTGGAGGCCATCGCGCACAGCACGAGATCCGGCTCCAGGCGGCGCAGCGCCGTGGCGAGGACCAGGGCGGTGGCCGCCGCGTCCGACCCGGCGATCGCGTCGTCGCTGACGTGCACCGCCGCGTGCCCGCCCATCGCCAGCGCCTTGCGGAGCGCCTCCGCCGCCGGGGCCGGCCCGACGGTCAGATGGGTGACGTGGGTGTCCGGCGCCGCGTCCGCGACCCGGAGCGCCTGCTCGACCGCGTACTCGTCCAGTTCGGAGAGGCGGCCGGGAACGCCTTCGCGGTCGACCGTGTGCCCGGCGGTGAACCGGGGCTGGGAGACGGGGTCGGGAACGTACTTGACGCACACAACGATCTTCATGGGTCACCGGCCCCGGAAGACGGGCTCGCGCTTCTCCACGAACGCGGCGGCCGCCTCCTTGTGGTCCTCGCTGACGAAGGTGCCGCCCTCCAGCACGAGCCCGAGGTCGAGCAGCAGGTTCAGGCGCTCCCTTACGATCTTGTTGACGGTCGCCTTGGTGCCCTGAACGGCCAGCGGGGCGGCGTCGGCCAGCCGCCGCGCGACCGTGGTCGCCTCGGCCAGCAGGTCGGCGGCCGGCACCGCGCGCAGCGCCAGCCCCAGCCGGGCGGCCTCGGTCCCGCTGAGCCGGTCACCGGTCATCAGGTAGTACCGTGCCGCCCCGAGCGGCATCGCCAGCGGCCACGCCACCGCTCCGCCGTCGCCCGCCACCAGGCCGACCGAGACGTGGGTGTCGGCGAACTGGGCGTCCCTGGCCGCGATCACCACGTCGCAGAACAGCGCGATCGTCGCGCCCAGCCCCATCGCGTACCCGTGCACGGCCGCGACGATGGGCTGGGGCACCGAGAGGATGGCCTCCAGGATGTCGCGGCCGTGCAGGAGTTGGTACACCTGCTGGCCCGCGCTCGGCCCGACCTCGTCGGCGGCGCGCCCGGCCATGTCCTTGACGTCGCCCCCGGCGCAGAAGGCCCGCCCTTCGCCCCGCAGCAGCACCGCCCGCACCGACGAATCCGCCGCCACCTCGGCCAGCGCGCGGCCCAGCTCGGCCTCCAGCCCACCGCCGATCGCGTTCAGCCGCTCGGGCCGGTTCAACGCGATGGTGGCCAGACCGTCATCGACGTTCACCAGCAGGGTCTTGTAATCGCTCATTGGTCCTCCTCGGTACCGGAAAGTCGGCGTACCACCTGGGCGCGGGCCTGCTGCCGCCCGGGCGCCGCGACGGCCAGCGCCTGCAGGCGCGCTTCTTCGTCCAGCAGTTCGGCCAGCCCGTGGTTGAGGCCGTAGTCGAGCAGCCGCTTGGTGAGGCCCACCGCGACGCCCGGGGTCTCGGTCATCTGGTGGGCGAGCCGCAGGGTGTGCGGCAGTAGGTCGTCGGCGGGCACCACTTCGGAGACGAGTCCCCAGTCGAGCGCCTGCGCGGCGGTGAGCGGCCGGCCGGTGACCAGCCACTGGTAGGCGCGGGCGTACCCGAGCAGACGCGGCAGGAAGTAGGCGCCGCCCGCGTCGGGCACCAGGCCCACCGCGGTGAAGGCCGGGACGAATGTGGCCGTGTCGGCGGCGATTCGCAGGTCGGCCGCGGCGGCGAGGGACAGTCCCGCGCCCGCGGCCGGTCCGTTCACCGCCGCGATCACGGGTTTCTCCAGCGCCGCCATGGCGAGCACGTGCGGGTGATAGGTGTGCCGCAGGCCGCTGCTCCCCGGCCGCGCGGGCGCCTGTGCCGCGCGCAGGTCGGCGCCCGCGCAGAAACCACGGCCGTTGCCGGTGACGACGACCGCCTCGACCTCTGGGTCGGCCGCCTCGTGCCAGGCGTCGGCGAGCGCGTACAAGGTGTCCGCGTCCAGCGCGTTGAGCTTCTCCGGGCGGTTCAACGTCACGATCAGCACGGCGCCGTCCCGCTCCGTCAGGACGGTGGTCACAGGCTCTCCTCCGATCCGAGGATCGCGGTCGCCTGGTTGGAGAGCTGGCCGCCGTTGCCGTGGGCGATGGCGATCGTCGCCCCGGGTTGCTGCCGCTCGCCCGCCTCGCCGCGGATCTGGCGGGTCGCCTCGATGATGGTGAAGATGCCGTACATGCCGGGATGGCAGTAGGAGAGGCCGCCGCCGTTGGTGTTGACGGGAAGCGCCCCGCCGGGCGCGATCCGTCCGCCGGAGACGAAGTCGCCGCCCTCCCCCTTCGCGCAGAAGCCCAGGTCCTCCAGGAACAGGATGGTGTTGATGGTGAAGGCGTCGTACAGCTGCACCACATCCACGTCGCCCGGTCCGAGCTTGGCCATCGCGTAGGCGCGGGACGCGGATTCGGTGGCCGCGGTGACGGTGAGGTCGGGCATCTGCGCGATGGTGCGATGCCAGTGCGCCTCCCCCGCGCCGAGCAGGTAGACCGGCGGGCGGGGCAGGTCCCTGGCGCGGTCGGCCCTGGTCACCACGACCGCCCCGCCGCCGTCGGTGACCAGACAGCAGTCCAGCGCCGACAGCGGGCTGGAGATGACGCGGCTGGTGAGCACGTCCTCGATGGTGAGCGGGTCGCGGGCGAACGCCTTCGGGTTGAGCATGGCCCATCGGCGGGCGGCGACCGCGACCTCGGCGAGCTGGGCGCGGGTGGTGCCGTACTGGTGCATGTGGCGGGCCGCGGCCAGGGCGTACCCGGTGATCGGCATGCGCGGCCGGTAGGGCGCCTCGTAGGAGGGCAGCTCCGGCGGCCCGCCGGGCAGCCGGCCGCGCCCGCTGTCGGAGCGGGCGGTGCTGCCGTAGACGATCAGGGCGATCTCGCACGCGCCCGTCGCGATGGCCAGGGCGGCGTGGTGCAGGTGGGAGACGAACGAACTGCCGCCCACCATCGTGCCGTCGGTGTACCGGGGCCGCACGCCCAGGTATTCGGCGACGTCGAGCGGCGCCATTCCCCGCCCGGCGATGGCGCAGAACAGCCCGTCCACGTCCCGGACGGACAGTCCCGCCTCGGCGAGCGCCGCGCTCGCCGCCTGAGCGGCGAGTTCGATGGCGTATCTGTCCTGACCGACCTCCCCGAGGTCGGATTCGGCGACTCCCACGATCGCGGCGGCGCCGCGCAGATCGGGCCCGCTCATGAACGTCCCTCCAGGACGGTGAACTCGACTCGAGGGCCGGTCTGGTCGACCCTGGCGCGCACCCGCATCCCGATTCGGACGTCCTCGGCGGGAATCCCCACGACCGTGCTCATCATGCGGAACCCCTCGTCCAGGTCCACCAGCGCGACCGGGTAGGGCAGGGCGTCACGCGGGGACAGGACGCTGACCGAGTAGACCGTGCCGAGTCCGGCGCTGGGGCACCAGTTCAGCCGCGTGGAGCCGCACTGGGGGCAGAGGATGCGAGGGAAGAACACCGCGGCCTGGCACGCCGTACACCGCTGGAAGGGCACCTCGCCCGCGGCGAGGCGGTCGATGTACTCGCGGTGCGGGGCGATCGCGGTCATGGCCGCGCTCCCGCCGGTGCGGAGGCATAGACGGCGGTCGCGCCGCCGCGGAGCACCAGCCTCGGCTGGCGTCCTTCGGCTTCGCTGTGCACCAGGAGCCCCACCTCGACCTCGGTGCCGCCGTCCGGGGCGCTCTGGCAGCCGAGTACCTCGCCGCTGAGCACGAGGGTGTCGCCCGGCCAGACCTGATCCACGTAGCGCACGCTGAAACGGCGCAGGTTCCGCCGCCCCAGCCAGGACGCGGCGTAGCCGCCGAGGATTCCCGCCGTGAGCAGCCCGTGCCCGAACACCGCAGGGTATCCGGCGGCCCGCGCGAAGGTCTCGTCGTGGTGGATCGGATTGAAGTCCCCCCCGGCACCGGCGTAGCGCACGAAGTCGGTGCGCGTCAGCGGGCCGACACGGTGGACCGAGGCGGGCGGCACGGGGTGACCCGGCGCCATCCGCGCCGCGGTCTCCGGCTTGGTCATGTCTCCCCCAGTTCGATTGCTGTGCTTCGGAGCCGCAACACGGTCTCCGCCTGCTGATTGACGAAGTCGTGCTCGGTGACGATCAGCGTCATCGGGCCGCGGCTTCCGTTCTTCTCCTGGACGTCGGCGACGCGCGACCGCACGGTCAGTACGTCACCGGCGACGATTTCGCCCAGGTACTCCCACTCGGCCCCGCCCGCCAGGACCCGGCGCAGGTCCAGGCCGAGCACGTCCTGCCGGGCGGCCCAGTGGGAGGTCACGGCGGAGAAGGTCGGCGGCACGGGAAGGCTCCGGTATCCGGCGGCGTGCGCCTCTTCCAGGTCGCGGTAGGCCGGGTCGGCGTCCTTGACGGCGAGGGCGAACTCGCGCACCTTGCCGTGCTCCACCGGCAGCGTGTACGGCGGGTAGGTGTGGCCGATCAGGTCGCGGCGGTCAGCCATGCCGCACCACGATCAACGCGTCGGCGGCGAGCACGGCGCCGCCGGCGACGCGCAGCGGGTTCACGTCGACCTCGCTCACCTCGTCCAGTTCCAGCGCCAGTTCACCGAGGGCGACCATCACCCGGGCCGTGACCGCACGCTCGTCCTCGGCCAGGCCACGCCGTCCCGTCACCAGGCGCCCGCCGAGCAGCTCGCCCAGCGCCTCCGTGGCGGTGCCGGCGTCGAACGGCGGGCGCAGCAGGACGGCCTCGCTGAGCACCTCCACCAGCACGCCGCCGAGCCCGACCGCGACCATCGGCCCGAAGACAGGGTCGCGCCGCATCCCACAGGTCAGCTCCAGCCGCGCGGGCGCCATCCGCTGGACCAGCACGCCCTCCACCACTGCCTCCGGCGCCCGGACGGAGACCTCGGCGAGCATGTCCTGGTACGCCTCCCGGACCGCGTCCTGTCCGTGCAGGCCGAGCCGGATCGCGCCCGCGTCGGACTTGTGCGGCAGCTGGTAGGACATCACCTTCAGCACCACCGGCCCGCCGATGCGCTCGGCCGCCGCGACGGCGCCGTCCACGTCGGCCGCCATCTCCTCGCGGGTCACCGGCACGCCGTACCGGGCCAGGATGCTCTTTCCGGTCGACTCCAGCAGCGTGGTCTGACCGTCGGCGGCGGCGATCAGCTCCCGCGCCGCCCGCGCTCGTTCCGCGTCGGCGGTGAATCGCGCGGAGCCGGGCGGGCGGCGGCCGGACTGCCGGACGAGCGCGGCCAGCGCGATCATCGCCCGCCGGGGATCGGTGTAGGTGGGCACTCCGGCCTGCTGGAACTGCTCGCTCCACGCGGTGGACAGGATCGCCACCGGCTTGTCCGTACTCTGGTACATCTCCACAATGGCGTCGTTGGCCGGCCCCGGCCGCGCCCAGGTGACCGCGCTCACCAGGTCGGCGGACGCGCTGCGGGCGACCGAGAAGAGCACCTTCCGGTAGGCGCCGGGCATCGCGGTGGTCTGGGCGGTGGTGTCCACCGGGTTGGCGGCGCTGCCGTAGAACGGCACGGGCATGTCGGCGATCAGCGCCTGCTGCTCCTCCTCGGGGAGCACGGGCACCGAAAGCCCCGCCTGCCCCGCCTCGTCGGCGAGCAGCACTCCGGCGCCTCCGGAGGAGGTCATCACGATCACCCGGTTCCCGCGGGCACGCCGGCCGTTCTGGAAGATCGTGCCGAGGTCGAGCAGTTCCTCCATGGTCGAGGCGACGAAGACGCCGTACTGACGGCAGACCGCATCCAGAACCTGGGCGGAACCCACGATCGAGGCGGTGTGACTGAGCGCCGCCCGCGCCGCCTCCTCGGAACGGCCGGCCTTCAGGAGGATCAGCGGCTTGTCCAGTTCGGCGGCGCGGCGTGCGGTGTCGATGAAGACCTCGGGGTCGCGCAGGGTCTCCATGAACGACAGAAGCACCCCCACCTCCGGACGCTCCACCAGATGGCGTAGCACGCCGGTTACGTTCACGTCGGCCTCGTTGCCGGTGGAGACGAACCAGCCCAGCCGCAGCCCGGCCAGCACCGCCTTGTTGGTGATGTAGGAGCCGAATCCGCCGCTCTGGGAGACGAGCGCGACCGGCCCTGGCCGCGGCAGCGGCTCATCCACCGTGACCATGAAGTTGGCCATCACCCCGTCGTGGGCGTTCATGTATCCGATGCAGTTGGGTCCGATGACGCGGATGCCCGTCTCCCGCGACACCTGGGTGAGCCGGTCCTGCAGGGCGCGGCCTTCCGGCCCGGCCTCGGCGAACCCCGAGGTGATGATCGTCGCGCCGCCGACGCCCCTGGCCGCGCACTCGGCGACCACGTCGACCACGGCGGCCGCGGGTACCGCGATCACCGCCAGGTCCACCGGTTCCGGGAGCTCGCCGACGGTGCGGAAGGCCGGACGGCCCTGGACCACCTGGTCCTTGGGGTGGACGGGGTGGACGTCGCCGGGGAAGGCGCGGAGCAGATTGGCGAAGACGGTGCCGCCGATGCGGGTCGGGCTGTTGGACGCGCCCACCATCGCGATCGAACGGGGCGTGAGGAGCCGATCGAGTGGTGGCCGGGATGCGGTCATGTCAGTTGCCTCCTCGGGATGCGGACGGCGCGTCCAACTCGTGCAGGATCGAAGCGGTGTGCTCGCCCAGGAGCGGAGCGGGATCGGGATCGGGCGCGGGGTAGGCGCTCAGGCGCAGGGGCTGCCGCACGTACCGCCGCGGCGAGGGGCCCGCGAGCGGCCGGATCACCTCACGTGCCGCGAGGTGCGGATCGCCGAGTGCCTCGTCGAGTCGGTGCACCGGCCCCGCCGGCACCCCGGCCCGGTCGAACCTTTCCTGCCACTCGGCGCGGGTGCGGGTGGCCAGCACCCGGGCCAGTTCTCCGGTCAGGGCATCGCCGCGGGCCAGGCGTTCCCGCTGGCGCAGCCGCGTGTGCCCCGCCAGTCCGGTCTCCTGGCACAGCAGCTCCCAGAAATGGTCCTCGAAGCCGATGCCCAGCGCGATCAGCAGTCCGTCCGCGCAGCGGTAGACCCCGTATCCGGGTTCCCGGCCCGGTGGCGCGGCGGATCCGCCCGGCTCGTTGAGCACCTGCTCAACGTGGATGGCCATGATGGCCACCAACGCCTCGTGGGTGGACAGGTCGACGTGGGTGCCGTGCCCGGTGGCGGTCCGGCCGACCAGGCCGACCAGTGCCCCCAGCGCCGCGTAGAGGGCGCCGACGATCGCGCCCACCTCCAGGTCAGGGGCAGGGAGCACCGCTTCCGGCCGGTCGCAGAGCCGGCTGAGCAGGCCGGCCGCCGCCTGGTACATCAGGTCGTGCCCTGCTCTGTCGCGGTACGGACCGTCCTGCCCGAAGCCGGAGACCGACACGTAAACCAGCCGGGGGTGGACGGCGCTCAACTCCGCGTACCCGAGACCGAACCGCGCCATCGTGCCCGGCCGGTACGCCTCGAACAGCACGTCCGCGGTGCCCGCGAGCCGGCGCGCCCGCTCCTGGTCGGCCGGTTGTTTGAGATCCAGGGTCACGGAACGTTTGCCGCGGTTCAGCGCGTCGAAGATGGCGCCCTGGGCGCGGGCCAGGTCCCCGGTCCGGGGCCGCTCGACGATGATCACGTCCGCGCCGAGGTCGGCGAGCAGCATCGTCGCGTACGGGCCCTGGTACATCTGGGCGAACGTCACCACGCGTACACCGTCGAGTGGACGCCGCCCCAGGCTCGCCGTCACCTCAGCGCACCATCATTCCGCCGCCGTCCACCGAGATCACCTGTCCGGTGACGTAGCTGGACGCCTCCGAGGCGAGATAGACGAAGGTCGGCGCGATCTCCTCGGGCTCCGCGTGTCTGCGCAGCGGAAGGCGCTTGACCGCGTCGGCGAAGCGCGGGTCGGTGCGGACCTTCAACGTCATGCCGGTCGCGGCGGCCGGGGCCACCGCGTTGACCAGGATGTTGTAACGGCCGAGCTCGCGTGCCGCGCTGCGGACCATGCCGAGCATCCCGGATTTGGCCGCGGCGTAGTTGATCTGCCCGATGGACCCGTTCTGGGCGGTCGAGGAGGAGGTGAAGATGATCCGCCCGCTCTCCTGCTCGATCATGTCGCGGACCACCGCCTGCAACCAGTAGAACGATCCGGAGAGGTGGACCGCGATGACCCGATCCCACTCCTCGTCGGTCATCTTGTGCAGCATCGCCGGGCGGATGATGCCCGCGTTGTTCACCAGCACGTCAACCGTCCCGTAGACCTCCTTGACGCGCTCCGCCGCCTGGTTCACCTCCGGGCGGCTCGACACGTCGCAGGGCACGGCGAGCGCTTCCCGGCCGGCGTCGCGAATCCCGGCGGCCACCTCCTCGGCGGCCTCCGCCCACACGTCCACCACGGCGACCCGCGCGCCCTCCCGGGCGTAGGCCTCGGCGATCGCCCGGCCGATGCCCTGCGCGGCCCCGGTGACCACGGCAACCTTGTCCTTCAACAGCATTCCTGTATTTCCTTTCACCGGTTGCCCGTGTTCATCTGCTCGCCCGTCCGGCCCAGGTAGACCTCGCGGATCAGCGAGCCGTCGTCGAATTCGGCCTTGGGGCCGGCGGCGACGATCCGCCCGTTCTCCATCACCGCGACGTCGTCGGCTATCGCCAGCGCGTGCTCCACGCGCTGCTCGACCAGGAGGATGGACAGCCCTTCCGCCCGTAGCGCGGCCACCATCCCGAGGACTTCGTTGACGATGGAGGGCGCCAGACCGGCTGACGGCTCGTCGAGCATGAGCAGCTTGGGGCCGGGCATCAACGCCTGGCCGATCGCGAGCATCTGCTGCTGTCCGCCCGACAGGCTCCCGGCCGGGACGCGGCGGCGCTCCCCCAGCATCGGAAACCGCCGGTAGGCCTGTTCCAGTGCCTCGCGTCGAGCTGCGGCGCGCAGCCCGCGGCCCGGCAGCGTGTACCCGCCCAGCAGCAGGTTCTCCTCCACCGACCTGGCACGGAAGACCCGCTTGTTCTCCTGGACCAGCCCGAGCCCGGCGCGGATCCGCCGGTGCGCGCGGGTCCCGGTGAGGTCCTGCCCGGCCAGCTCCACCCGGCCCTCGCTGACCGTGGGCAGCAGCCCGGCGATCGCGCTGAGCAGCGAGGTCTTCCCCGCTCCGTTGCGGCCGAGCACCACAGTGATCTTCCCGGCGCCGACCCGCACATCCACGCCCCACAACACGCGCAGGTCTCCATAACCACCGATGATCCCGGAGACTCTCAGCATCACTGCGCTCCCCTCGTGGTGGCGGTCTCCTGCTCGGGTTGCTCGTCGGTCGCGCCGGTGTACTCGGCGAGCACCCGGCGGTCGGCCTGGATCTGCGCCGGGGTGCCGGAGGCGATGAGCTGTCCCTGGCTCAGCACGTGGATGCGGTCGGCCAGCTTGAGTACCAGGGGGAAGTTGTGCTCGACCAGGATCACGGTGCCGCCGGCCCGCCGGATCGCGCCGATCGCGCTTTCCAGCACCATCAGGTCGCTCTCGTCGAGCCCCGATCCCACCTCGTCGAACAGGAAGACCCTCGGCCCGGACGCGAGCGCCCGCGCCACCTCGACCAGCCGCCGAGTGCCCAGCGCCAGCGAGTCGACCTGCTGGCCGGCCAGGTCCTGGATGCCCAGCCAGCGCAGCAGCCGCAGCGCCTCGGCGTTGTCGGCCGCGTACCCGCGCCGGAACGCGGGCAGCCGGAGCACCGCGGCCGGGATGCCCACGCGGTGGCTGGTGTAGCGGCCGGTGGCGACGAACGCCAGGGTGGTCATGTCCTTGGGGATCAGCGGGGTCTGGAAGGTGCGGGTGACGCCGAGCCGGGCGATCCGGTACGGCGCGCGCCCGGCGATGTGGTCCTCGTCCAGCCGGAGCGAGCCGCCCGACGGCTTGTAGAAGCCGCAGATCAGGTTGAGCAGGGTGGTCTTGCCGGAGCCGTTGGGCCCGATCAGCGCGGTCACCTCGCCGGGCC
This sequence comes from Acrocarpospora pleiomorpha, assembly GCF_009687885.1. GTDB lineage: Bacteria > Actinomycetota > Actinomycetes > Streptosporangiales > Streptosporangiaceae > Acrocarpospora > Acrocarpospora pleiomorpha. Next base: position 5,845 of record NZ_BLAF01000004.1, on the reverse strand, counting down.
TGGCCTCGATCGACACCTCCCGCAGCGCCGCGTTCCCGCCGAAGGACTTGCTCAGCTTCTCGGTACGGAGCACCGCGCCGTTCAGCCGGTCAAGTTCCGGTCCGGCCTCGCCAGGTTCAGCCAAGGCCGCCGCGGCCGGCCGGGTGGGGATCAGTCCCCGCCGGCGGGCCGCGGCCAGCGCGTCGTGGGCGAGCCCGGCCAGGCCCCGGTTGAACAGCACGCCGGCCACCAGCAGGAACGCTCCGTAGATGACCAGCTGCCAGTCCTGGAACTGGGTGAAGGTCTGCTGGCCGATCTGCAGCACCGCCGCGCCGACGATGGCGCCGTACACGGAGGTCGCGCCGCCCACCACCGAGGCGGCGAGCACGCTCAGCGCCAGCGCGAAGGTGAAGGTCTCCGGGGCGATGAACCCGTCGATCATCGAGAACAGCGCCCCGGCGACGGCCGCCGGGATCGCGCCGATCACATAGGCGAGCAGTTTCAGCCGGTACACCGACACGCCGAGCGTGGAGGCCAGGATCGGGCTCTGCCGCAGGACGAGGAACACGTTGCCGTGCCGCGACAGCAGCAGGTTGCGGGCGATCGCGAACCACACCGCGGTGACCGCGAGGATGAACACGTACAACCGGGTGCCGGTGATCTCCATCCCGAACAGCGTCGGGATCGCGGCCGCCAGGCCGAGCGTGCCGCCGGTGAACACGTGCAGCACGTCGATCGTGTTCGGGACCAGGATGACCAGGAAGAACGTCACCATCGCCAGCGACCAGCCGCCCAGCCGCAGCCCGGGTATCCCGGTCACCAGCCCGACCACGACGGCGGCGAGGGTGGCCGCCGCCAGCGCCAGCAGCACGTTGGTCGCCCCGAACCGGACCCCGAGGTAACCGGCCACGTACGCGCCCACCGCGTACAGCGCGACCTGCCCCATCGCCAGCTCCCCGGCGTAGCCGAGCACCACGTTCAGGCCGCTGACCAGCAGGCTCAGGATCGCGATCAGCATGACCGTGCGGGACCAGTAGGAGTTGATCAGGCCCAGCCCCGGGGCGGCCATGAGCAGCGCCACGGCCAGCAGGGCGCCCAGCGGGCGGAACCGGAAGAAAAGGGCGGTCATGGTCACACCCGCCGTTCGAGCGCGGTGCCGAAGAGCCCGCGCGGTCGCAGGAACAGGATCAGCAGGAATACCCCGAAGACCACCAGCTGCGGGTACGCCTCACCGACGTAGCGCGCGGCGAAGGCGTAGATGAGCCCGGTGGCGAACCCGCCGATCAGCCCGCCGAGCTGGCTGCCGGCGCCGCCGATCGCGATCGCCACGAAGCCGAACAGCGCCAGCGCGTGGCCCAGGTTGAACACCGCGTAGGTTCGGGCCCCGACCAGCAGCCCGAACGCTCCGGCGATCAGACCGGCCACGACGAACGCCCCGACACCGAGCAGCCGGACGTTGATGCCCCGCGCCGACGCGGCGTCCCGGTCCTCAGCCGACGCCAGCGAGGCCAGGCCGACCAGCGAGTGGCGCGACCACAGGTGCAGCCCGACGCCGATCAGCAAGGTGAACGCGATCAGCACCAGATCGACCGGCCGGACCGTGCCGCCGAGAAGTTCCAGCGGGCGATCCGGCAGGCCGGACGGCACCGTCAGCGGCTGGCGGCCCCAGATGGCCGCCGCCAGCCCGTCCAGGATCGTCGCCGCGCCGACCGTCGTGATCAGGGCCCCGTGCGCATCGGAACGGCCCAGCAGCGGCCGGATCGCGATCCGCTCCTCCAGCAGCGCGACCGCCGCCACGCCCACCGCGGCCAGCAGGATGGTGGGCACGACCGGAAGGCCGAAGGTGACCGCGCCCGCGTAGGCCAGGAAGGTTCCGACCATCACCAGCTGCGCGTGCGCGAAGTTGAACGTGCCGGAGGCGAGGAGCACCACGTTGTATCCGATGGCGACCAGGGAGTAGATGGCTCCCGTCGCCAGCCCGGCCCATACCGTCGTCATCGCCGTCTCACGCCTTGCCGGAGGTGTAGAAGCCCTCGCCGCTGTAGCCGCCGGGCGGCACGTACTGGAAGGTGGCGTCGCTGGTGGTCGGGAAGTGGTTCGTCGAGGAGTAGCTGAAGGTCACCAGGTCCCCCTTGGGGCCGGCGTAGAACCACGGGGGCGTACCGGTCGGCTTGGGCAGGCTTTCCATCGCCGCCTTGATCTTGTCGGGGTCGATGGACTTGGCCTGCTGGGCCGCGTACGCGGCGAGGGCGAGCGAATCGTGACCGGTGGCGAACAGGCCCCAGCCTGTCGTGGTGATCCCGGCGGCCGCCGGGCCCGCCTTGATCTTCGCGATGAAGGCGTCAAGACCGGGGTGCCGCTCGCTGGTGGCCAGCGTCACCGTGGAGACGACCACTTCGACGTTCTTGAGCTCCTCCTCCTTCAGGTTCTTGAGGTACGGGAAACCCGAGGAGAGCTGGTCGCAGTAGGTCGGCACGTCCCACCCGATCTGCGCCCGGCTGCGCATGGCGTACAGCGCGGCGGTGCCGTACCCGTTGACCACCAGCGCGTCCGGGCTCTGCGCCCTGAGCTGGTTGAGCTGGGAGGTCATGTCGAGCGCGGTGGCCTCGTACCGCGCCTCGACGAACTCCATCCCCGCGGCCTCGATCGCGCCCTTGTAGATCTGCGCCGAGCTCTGGCCGGTCGCGTCGTTGGCGTAGAGCATGCCGATCTTCTTGTATCCCTTGGCCTGCGCGAGCCGGATCAGCGCCGGGGCGTAGTCCTTGCCCGGCGAGGAGATGCCGAAGTGGTAGGGGAACTTGACCGGGTCGTTCAGCAGGTTGCTCACCGTGCCGCCGATCGAAATGATCTTCTGCCTGGTCAGGATCGGCAGCAGCGACAGCGAGACCGCGCTGGAACTGCCCGGGTAGACCAGGTCGGGCTTGACCCCCTGCGACAGGCGCTGCTGGAGAAGGCTCACCGCCTTGGTCGGATCGTTCTGGTCGTTGGCGGTCTCGACCACGATCTTCCGGCCTTCGATGCCGCCGGCGGCGTTGAGTTCCTCGGCGGCGAGCTTGATGCCCGCGTCGATGCTCGCGTTGTTGGCCGAGACCGCACCGGAGTAGTCGCCGGTGAAGTAGACGATGAACGAGGAGCCGGAAGCGGTTTCCTCGGCTGCCCCGCAGGCGGCGAGGGGAAGGACCAGAAGGGCGCTGATCATGGCGAGACGGATGGGACGTGAACGCATTGCAGCCTCCTCAGCCGGGGGTGACCCTGCGACTGAATGTGGTTTAGGAGGTTTTGTGGGGGGTGCGGACGCGCCGACGTGAGAGGGGCGCGATGACCGCGAAACGGTCTGTGACCGGGTGTCGTCTGCTGGAATCCGCGCTCAGCGCGGCAGGTCGAGCATGCGGGCGATGATGTTCTTCTGGATCTGCGCGGACCCGCCGTACACGCTGACCGGGCGGGAGGTGAAGTACGAGCTGAGCCATCCCTCGGCGGCACCGGTCAGCTCGTCGGCGCCGAGGATGTCCATGGCCAGATGCTGCAGGGACTGTTCGGCTTCGGCCCAGAGCAGCTTGGCCACCGAACCCTCCGGACCGGGCGGTCGCCCGGAGACCCGTAGCGACAGCTGTTCCATGCAGTTGAGGCGTAGCACCTCGCCGCGCACGTACGCGCGGGCCAGCCGCTTGCGCGTCTCCGGCTCGGCGAGCAGTCCGCGCTCGGCCGCGAGGCGTTCCACCTTACGTAGCGTGCGCCGGTAGGCGGCGATGAAGCCGATGTCGGCCGGTCCGCGCTCGTAGGCGACCGTCGTCATCGCGATGCGCCAGCCCTCACCGGGCGCGCCGAGCCGCTGCTCCGCCGGGATCCGGACGTCGTCCCAGAAGACCTCGGCGGTTTCCGCCTCCCCGCTGGCGATCATGATGGGGCGAACCGTGACACCCGGTTCGGTCATCGAGACCAGGAAGGCCGAGATGCCCTTGTGCTTGGGAACGTCAGGGTCGGTGCGAGCCAGCAGCAAGCACCAGTCGGCGTACTGGCCGCCGCTGGTCCACATCTTCTGGCCGTTCACCACGTAGTGATCGCCGTCGAGCCGGGCGGCGGTGCGCAGCGAGGCGAGGTCGGAGCCCGCCTCCGGCTCGCTGAAGCCCTGGCACCACTGCGCGTCGCCGGAGAGCAGGGGAGGCAGGAAGCGTTTCTTCTGCTCCTCTGAGGCGTAGGTGAAGATGGCTCTGCCGATGTAGCCGACCGAGGGCAGGGGCGGCGCGTTCAGGTTGCCCGCTTCCTCGTTGAGGATCGCGTCGTAGACCGGGCTCAGCCCGCGACCGCCGTACTCCTCGGGCCAGCTCATGCCGACGTACCCGGCCTGGTAGAGGGTGCGGTGCCAGGCCTTGCGGAGCCGGACCGCCTCCTCCGGGTCCTCGATCTTGTCCCAGCCGGCTGGTATGCGCTCGGCCAGCCACTGGCGCAGGTCCGCGCGGAACTCCGCCTCTTCGGGGGTGTCGCGATAGTCCATGGTCACTCTCCCGTCAGCCGGACGTCGGCGATCCGCAGCAGTTGGGTGCTCTCGTCGCCGAAGACCTGGCGGTCCATCAGCGCGCGGCGGGTGTGCACGTGGGCGATGTGCTCATAGGTCTGGCCGATGCCGCCGAACACCTGCATGACCGTCTCGGTCACCTCACGCGCGACGGCGGCGCACTGCGACTTCGCGGTCCACGCGGCCAGCAGCGCCTCGGCGGGTTCGAGCGCGTCCACCGCCCACGCGGCGTAGCCGGTGGCGCTCGCGGCCGCCTCCGCGCTCACGTACGCCTCCGCGCACATGTGCTGGACCGCCTGGAAGGAACCGATGGGGACGCCGTACTGCACCCGTTCCTTGGCATAGTCGACGGCTCGTGCCACCGCCGAGCGCATGACACCCACCACGTCGGCGCAGACCGCGGCGAGCGCGAGCGCCTCCCATCGGAGGAGGTCCTCGGGCCCCAGCGGGCGTCCCACCGTGGTCAGGCGTCCTGGGTCGACCGGTCCGTCGGAGCGGACCAGGCCGCGGGTGAGATCGGCGCCGGCCAGCGGGAGGAAACCGGCGTCCAGCGACACCCGGACCAGCCGGAGCCCTTCGGCGGAGTCGGCCAGGGCCAGGGCCTCCTCCGCCCCGTCGACGTCCCAGCCGTACGCCAGACCGTCCGACGGGAACCTGGCCAGCCCGGACAGGTCGCGGTTGAGCAGCACCCCGGCCCGTGCGGCTCCCGTGGCCAGCCTGTCGGCGTCGTCATGGGCGCCCGCCAGGGCCAGCAGCTCCGTCGCGAGAACAGCGGAACCGAGATAGGGAACGGGCACGAGGCCGGCGCCCAGGGCCTCGGCGACCACCGCGACCTCGACTCCGGATCCGACCGGGCTTCCGTCCTCGTCCCGCGTCCGCAGCGCCAGCAGGCCCGCCTGGGCCAGGGACTGCCAGGCCGCGGCCCGATCTCGGCTGGTCAGATCGCTGGGGTTCGCCAAACCTGACGAGCCTGCGATCTTACCGGCCACCTCGTGGAGCATCTGCTGCTCGTCAGTGAGCAACGTGAGCACAACGGCACCTCCTGTGCCTCTACCGAACCTGGAATCAGATCCTGTAACTGAATCTCATTCAGCCCCTGTCTAACACGGACGCAAGATGTGCGTCAACGGACACAGCGGCGTCACATTGGCGCAACAGGGCCGCTGGATGCAGTGCCTTCTGTTGACCATGCTTCCAGCAGCGTGTTTAGCTGAGGTCCGCCCGTTAGGTCCACATGCGCCTCGCGCATCGGTGACGAACCAACTGCTGAATGTTATTCAGATGCTCACTACGCTCTCCAGGAGGACCCGTGCTCTGGGTAGCGACAAGCACGCTCATCGGGACCGTCGC
>NZ_BLAF01000003.1 GCF_009687885.1 Acrocarpospora pleiomorpha | reverse complement strand
CTAAGTGGTCTGCGTCGTAAATCCTTCGGGGATTATGCGGCGGGGTTCGGTACGGCAGGCTGATGGTCGCAGTGATCGTGCTGCTGGAGGTTGGACTCTTTCTGTTCGTGTCGCTCGATCCGGGCCAGTAGGTCCTCGAGGTCGGCTGGGGTGAACTTCCATCTGAAGGGCCGGGCGGTCACGTTGTAGCGCCGTTCGAAGGCGATGAGCCGGTCTTCGACCTGGTCAAGACTGGTGAAGTCGTTGGGTGTCACGACCTTGCGCTGCACAACGGAGAAAAAGATTTCCACCTGGTTCAACCACGAGGCGTGCACGGGCGTGTGCACCATCACCGCGTTCGGGAACCGTTTTTCCAGCCGGTCGATGGCGGCCTGGCCACGGTGGGAGGAACCGTTGTCGACGACCCAGAACACTCGTTTGGCCGAGGCGTAGGGCTCGGCCGTCATGACTTTCTCCACCAAGGTCATGAACGGTGCGATCCCGGTTTTGGCGGCGCAGTGCCCGATCACGTGGGCGCGGTGGACGTCGTAGGCGGCCAAGTAGGCCAGTGCGCCGCCACGGGTGTACTCGTGGTTGACGCGCATCATCCGGGCGGTCCCCGGTGGCAGGGTGGGGTGGCAACGGCAGCGGGCCTGGATGGAGGTCTTCTCATCGCAGGAGATCACCTACTCGCCGGCGCCGAGCGGGACGCCATCCCAGGTGCGGGCGTATAACTCCAGCACTCGGGTGGCCTTGGCGGCGAAGTCGGGGTCGCGGATGAAGACCCACGACTGGTGTTGCCAGGGTTTGAGCGCGTCGGCGGCCAGGATCCTGCGGACGGTGGAGGCCGAGATCGCCGCTGCGATGCCGCGGCCGACGACCTCGCCGGCCAGGTCCGGGCAGCTCCAGCGTGATAGCGGTACTCCTGTCTCGGCCGGTAGTTGGCAGGCCAGCGCCTTGACCTCGGCCACCTGGATCGGGGTGAGGCGTGGCGGCCGCCCCGACCGGCGCCGATCGGCCAGCCCGTTCAGGCCGAGCTCGGCGTATCGGCCGCGCCAGGTCCGGACGGTGTCCACACTCACGCCGCGGCGGTGCGAGATCTCATTGTTGGAGTGGCCGCGGACCGCGTCCAGCACGATCCGAACCCGGATCACCTGCTGGTAGGGGGCAGTGCGGGAGTAGGCAAGGGCCTCCAGCCGTCGTCGTTCGGCGGTGGTCGGGGTGATCTGGCGAGCTTGGGGGGCGGGCACCGGCGGACTCTCGATCAGTGATCTTTATCGGGACCTGCCGACAATGCCCTGATCTGTGCTGGTGGTAGGCGTGTGACACGCCAGACCGGCAAGATGGCGGCCATGCCCGTCATCCCCGCCTCCACCAAGACTTCCCTGGCCCAGCGGCTCCGCGAGCACGCCAGAAAGAACTGGCCCCAGTTGGCCACGGTTCACGTGCGCTTTCGCACGTCGTTCGGCTACATCGACGGGGAGTTGACCGACGGCGAGATCCTGCCGTTGATGCGCCTGCGCTATGGCGGTTCAGCCAGCCGCTGGGGCTTGGCCGTCTACTCGGCCGGCAAGGACGGTTACGAAGACCAGATCTGGTTCACCGGCAGCCCGGAAGAATCCCTCGATTTCGCCTGCGATCTATACGTGATCAATGCCGACCGTTGAAGCCAACTGCCCACACGATCGGCTCTCACGTCAACCCCCGAAGGACTTCCGAAGTCGACCACTAAG
>NZ_BLAF01000002.1 GCF_009687885.1 Acrocarpospora pleiomorpha | reverse complement strand
ACCAGCGGCAGGGACCCGGCCCTGCGAACGGTCTTCTCCTTCCGAGGCTTCCGGGCCTTGTTCGAGGATCAGGTGAGCGTTGGTGCCGCTGAACCCGAACGACGACACACCCGCCCGGCGAGGGTGGCCGTTTCGCACCCACTCCACCGGCTCGGTCAGCAGCTCAACCACACCCGTGCCCCAGTCCACATGCGAGGACGGCGCATCCACATGCAACGTGCGCGGCGCCACACCCTCGCGCATCGCCATAACCATCTTGATCACACCCGCCACACCCGCGGCAGCCTGAGAGTGACCGATGTTCGACTTGATCGACCCCAGCAGCAGCGGCCGATCACGATCCTGACCATAGGCGGCCAGCAGGGCCTGGGCCTCGATCGGGTCGCCCAGCCGGGTGCCGGTGCCGTGCGCCTCGACCGCGTCCACCTCGGACGGGGACAGGCCGGCGTCGGCCAGCGCCTGGCGGATCACCCACTGCTGAGAGGGACCGTTCGGCGCGGTCAACCCGTTCGACGCACCGTCCTGGTTGATCGCTGAACCACGTATCACCGCCAGCACCTCATGGCCGTTACGGCGAGCGTCCGACAGCCGTTCCAGCACCACCAT
>NZ_BLAF01000001.1 GCF_009687885.1 Acrocarpospora pleiomorpha | reverse complement strand
GCCGGCGCCCTCGGACCAGATCGTGCCATCGGCCGCGTCGGCGAACGCCTTGCACCGGCCATCGGCCGCCAGACCGCCCTGAGCACTGAAATCAATGAAGGAACTCGGCGTGGCCATCACCGTCACACCACCGGCCAGCGCCAAAGAGCACTCACCCGACCGCAGCGCCTGCGCCGCCATGTGCATCGCCACCAGCGACGACGAACACGCGGTGTCCACCGTCACCGCCGGACCCTCCAACCCCAGCGTGTACGAGATCCGACCGGTCGCGATACTCCCCGCGGTACCGGTGCTGACGAAACTCCGCGCGTCCAGCGGGAACTCAACACTCGGACCGTAGTCGTGGTAGATCACCCCGGCGAACACACCGGTACGACTGCCCCGCAACGAACCCGGGTCCATCCCGGCCCGCTCGATCGCCTCCCACGACGTCTCCAGCAACAACCGCTGCTGCGGATCCATCGCCAACGCCTCACGCGGCGAAATCCCGAAGAACGCGGCGTCGAATTCGCCCGCGTCATAGAGGAAGCCGCCCTCACGCACATAACTGGTCCCGTGCCTCTCCCGATCCGGGTCATAGACCGCCGCCAGATCCCAGCCACGCGTCGTCGGGAACCCGCTGATCCCGTCCCCGCCCTCGGCCACCAGCCGCCACAGATCCTCCGGCGAAGCCACCCCACCCGGGAAACGGCACGCCATGGACACGATCACAACCGGATCGTCAGCCACCGGCGACAACGCCCCCGACGCCGGATCCAGGACCTCCTCCCACGTCCCCATCAACTCATCAAGCAGAAACCTGGCCAGCACGACCGGAGTCGGATAATCGAAGATGAGCGTGGAAGACAGCCGAAGACCGGTGACGGTATTGAGCCGGTTACGCAACTCAAGCGCGGTCAGCGAGTCGAAACCCAGCTCACGGAACTCCCGCCGGACATCCACCCCCGCCGGA